>NZ_CP189849.1:1395013-2790027 GCF_050271985.1 Janibacter zhaoxuefangae
TGGGCCGGTTGCTCGTGCGGTGCATGACGGCGTCGATGTCGCGGTCGTACACACAGTTGAAGGTGTTCGCCGCGCCCGCGCTGAGGGACCCACCGATGAGCGTGGCGACGATGAGCCACAGGTCGGGGACGCCGCGTGCGGCGAGGAACATGACGGGCACGGTCGTGACGAGCAGCAGCTCGATGATGCGCGGCTTCGTCAGGGCCAGATAGCCCAGCGCCTTCTGCTGCCAGCTGGGCCGCGCGAGCGGTGTGGCATCGCGCGTCGACTCGACTGCAGTCACTACGGGCCTCGGCGTCTCTTGCTTCGGGGATGGGAGGAGCACCGGGCAGTCTATCGCTGCGGCGCACCGGTCCGGACGGCGGCCGGTTATCGCGATGGCGGGCCACAACCACGTTGTGAGTCGTGTGACGTCGCGCACTAGGCTTGCCGACGATCGCAGTCGCCCAGATGAAAGAGGCACCCGTGAGCACCGACGCCGACACCAAGCCCAAGGCCGCCAGCAAGAAGGCCGCCGCGTCCGCGGGGGGTGGCCGGGGAACCACGAGGACCACCTCGAGCAAGCCCGCACTCGAGCGCTCCCCCTCGCTCGAGCGCCCCATCGCACGCAAGGCCGGTTGGACCGACGTCGACGTGCGCGCCGTGGACACGGCCCGCCTCCTGGCCGCCGACGCCGTGCAGAACGCCGGCCACGGCCACCCCGGCACCGCCATGAGCCTGGCGCCCGCCGCCTACCTGCTCTACCAGCAGGTCATGCGCCACGACCCGTCCGACCCGACGTGGCTCGGCCGTGACCGCTTCGTCCTCTCGTGCGGCCACTCCAGCCTCACGCAGTACGTCCAGCTCTTCCTCAACGGCTACGGCCTCGAGGTCGGCGACCTCAAGGCCCTGCGCACGTGGGGCTCCCTGACCCCCGGCCACCCCGAGGTCCACCACACCAAGGGCGTCGAGATCACCACCGGCCCCCTCGGGTCCGGTCTCGCCTCGGCCGTCGGCATGGCCTTCGGGCAGCGCCGCCAGCGCGGCCTGCTCGACCCGGAGGCGGAGGCGGGCGAGAGCCCCTTCGACCACCACGTGTGGGTCCTCGCCTCCGACGGCGACATCATGGAAGGCGTTGCCTCCGAGGCGTCCTCGCTCGCCGGCCACCAGGAACTCGGCAACCTCACCCTGATCTACGACGCGAACCAGATCTCGATCGAGGACGACACGGACATCTCGTTCTCCGAGGACGTGGGCAAGCGCTACGAGGCCTACGGCTGGGAGGTCGTCCACGTCGACTGGCGCAAGAACGCCGCCGACGGCAAGGGCGGCCACGCGTACGTCGAGGACATCGACGCGCTCCATGCCGCCTGCCTGAAGTCGCGCACGTCGAAGCGTCCGACGCTCATCGTGCTGCACACGATCATCGCCTGGCCCGCCCCGACCAAGCAGAACACCGGCGCCTCGCACGGCTCCGCCCTGGGTGACGACGAGATCAGCGCGACGAAGTCGTTGCTCGGCTTCGACCCGACGAAGACCTTCCAGGTCGAGCGTCCGGTCCTGACCCACACGCGTCAGGTCGTCAAGCGCGGCAAGGCCGCCCACAAGGAGTGGGACAAGAAGGAAAAGGCCTGGCGCAAGGCCAACCCCGAGCGCGCCGCGCTGCTCGACCGGCTCGTGGCCGGCGACGTCCCCGAGGGCCTCGCCAAGGCGCTGCCCACCTTCCCCGCCGACGAGGCGAAGGGGATGGCGACCCGGGCGGCGTCCGGCAAGGTGCTGTCCGCTCTCGCCGACGTCATGCCGGAGCTGTGGGGTGGCTCGGCCGACCTCGCCGGTTCCAACAACACGACGATGGACGGCCAGCCCTCCTTCATCCCGAAGGGCAAGGCCACCAAGGCCTTCCCCGGCGACGAGTACGGACGCACGCTGCACTTCGGCATCCGTGAGAACGCCATGGGCATGATCCTCAACGGCATCTCCCTCGAGGGTCTCACCCGCCCGTACGGCGGCACCTTCCTCGTGTTCTCCGACTACATGCGCCCCGCGGTCCGCCTGGCCGCCATCCAGCAGGCGCCGGTCACCTTCGTGTGGACGCACGACTCCATCGGCCTCGGCGAGGACGGCCCGACGCACCAGCCGATCGAGCACCTCGCCTCGCTGCGGGCCATGCCCGGTCTGGACGTCGTCCGGCCCGCGGACGCCAACGAGACGGCCCAGGCGTGGCTCGCCATCCTCAAGAACGCTCGACCGGCCGGCGTCGCGCTCACCCGTCAGAACGTGCCGGTCTTCGACCGCTCGGTCGCCGCCAAGGCGACCGGTGTGGCCAAGGGCGCCTACGTCCTGCTCGACGGATCGAAGGAGGAGCTCGACGCCATCATCGTGGCGACGGGTTCCGAGGTCGCGATCGCCGTCGAGGCGCGCGCCGAGCTCGAGAAGAAGGGCCTCTCCGTGCGCGTCGTCTCGATGCCGTGCCGTGAGTGGTTCGACGAGCAGTCGGCCGCCTACCGCGAGAAGGTCCTCCCGAAGGCCGTCCGCGCACGTGTCTCCGTCGAGGCCGGCGCCACCCAGGGGTGGCGCGAGATCGTCGGCGACGCCGGCCAGGTCATCGGCATCGACCACTTCGGCGCCTCCGCCGACTACGAAACGCTCTACCGCGAGTTCGGGGTGACCGCGGCCGCCGTCGTGGCCGCCACCCGCAAGAGCATCACCGCTGCGAAGGGAAACTGACATGCCCAGCACCGCCATCAAGGACCTCGCCGACAACGGCGTCTCCATCTGGCTCGACGACCTCTCCCGTGACCGGATCCGCTCCGGTGCCCTCAAGGAGTCGCTGAGCACCCACGGCGTCGTCGGCGTCACGACCAATCCGTCGATCTTCCAGGCCGCCCTCAGTGACGGCGAGGCCTACGCCGACCAGGTCGGCGAACTCGCCGCCGACGGCAAGACCGTTGACGAGGCCGTCTTCGCCCTGACGACCACCGACGTGCGCGAGGCCTGCGACGTCCTGCGTCCCGTCTTCGACGCCACGAACGGCGTCGACGGCCGCGTCTCGATCGAGGTCGACCCGCGTCTGGCCGGTGACACGGCGGCCACGGTCGCCCAGGCCAAGGAGCTGTGGGCGGCCGTCGACCGCCCCAACCTCTTCATCAAGATCCCGGCCACGGTCGAGGGCCTGCCCGCGATCACCGAGGTCATCGCCGAGGGCATCAGCGTCAACGTGACCCTGATCTTCTCCCTCGACCGCTACCGCGGCGTCATGAACGCCTACCTCATGGGCCTCGAGCACGCCCACGAGAAGGGTCGCGACCTGTCCACGATCCACTCCGTCGCGTCGTTCTTCGTCAGCCGCGTCGACAGCGAGATCGACACGCGCCTCGAGCAGATCGGCACGGACGAGGCCCTCGCGCTGCGCGGCCGCGCCGCCGTGGCCAACGCACGCCTGGCCTACCAGGCCTACGAGGAGGTCTTCTCGACGCCCCGCTGGCAGGGCCTCGCCGACGAGGGCGCCAACAAGCAGCGCCCGCTGTGGGCCTCGACCGGCGTGAAGAACCCCGACTACTCCGACACGATGTACGTCACCGAGCTCGTCGCGCCCAACACGGTCAACACGATGCCGGAGAAGACGCTCCTGGCCGTCGAGGACCACGGTGAGGTCACCGGTGACACCGTCACGGGCGGCTACGCCGAGGCCGGCGAGGTCCTGGACGCCCTCGCGCGCGTCGGTGTCTCCTACGGCGACGTCACCACCCAACTCGAGAAGGAGGGCGTCTCGAAGTTCGAGGCCGCCTGGGACGAGCTGCTGGGCGGCGTCGAGGCCGAACTGAAGAAGGCCTCGAAGTGAGTTCGGTCGCGGTCTCGGCAACGGGGGCCGCGGCCGACGCCGTCGCGGCCGCCGTGCCGGGACTCGTCGCCGAGTCCTTCGCCAGCCGACTTTTCGCCAAGGACGCCACCCTCTGGGGCCCGGACGCCGAGGCCGAGTCATCCATCCGACTCAACTGGGTGGATCTCGCCACGGAGTCACGTCCGCTCGTCGCGTCCATCGCCTCGCTGCGCGAGGACCTGCGCGCCAAGGGGGTGACCCGCGTCGTCCTGTGCGGCATGGGTGGCTCGTCCCTCGCGCCCGAGGTCATCTGTCGCACCGAGGGTCTGCCGCTCGTCGTCCTCGACTCCTCGCACCCCGACGTCGTGCGAGCCGCCTGCACCGAGCTGGCGACCACCGTCGTCGTCGTGTCGAGCAAGTCGGGCTCCACGGTCGAGACGGACTCGCAGCGACGCGTCTTCGAGGCCGCCTTCACCGAGGCCGGGATCGACCCGACCGAGCGCATCGTCGTCGTGACGGACCCGGCCAGCCCCCTCGACGAGCAGGCACGCTCCGCGGGGTACACCGTCTTCAACGCGGATGCCAACGTCGGCGGGCGCTACTCGGCCCTGACCGCCTTCGGGCTCGTCCCCTCCGGTCTCGCCGGCGCCGACATCGAGGCTCTCCTCGATGACGCCGAGACGGCCGCGGAGTTCCTCCGCGAGGACGACGAGTCCAACCCCGGCCTGCGCCTCGGCGCGGCCATCGGTGGCACCTCTCCCCTGCGCGACAAGCTCGTGCTCGTCGATGCCGGCTCCACGCTCGTCGGGTTCCCCGACTGGGCCGAGCAGCTGATCGCCGAGAGCACCGGCAAGCAGGGCACCGGCATCCTGCCCGTGGTCGTCGCCTCCGTCGACGACCCCGAGGTCGTCGGTGGCGCGGGTGACGTCACGCTCGCCCGCCTCGTGCACGACGAGGACTCCGAGTCCGACGCGGTGGGCGACTCGGCCGTGGCCGTCAGCGGTCCGCTCGGTGCGCAGCTGCTGCTCTGGGAGGTCGCCACGGCCGTCGCCGGACGCCTCCTGGGCATCAACCCCTACGACCAGCCCGACGTCGAGAGCGCCAAGAAGGCCTCCCGTGCGCTCCTCGAGGCGGGCACGTCGGACCAGTCCGACCCCGCAGCCGTCGACGGCGCCGTCGAGATCACCGCGCTCGGTGGTGCGTGGCTCGGCGAGGCCAGCACGGTGGCGGACGCCATCGACGCACTGCTCGCGACGCTGGGCCCGGAGCACGGCTACGTGGCCGTCATGGCCTACCTCGACCGGCACGGAGACGACTCTCTCGCCGGCACCCGGGCGACCCTAGCGGCCCGCACGGGGCGTCCGGTCACCTTCGGGTGGGGGCCGCGGTTCCTGCACTCCACGGGCCAGTACCACAAGGGCGGCCCGGGCACGGGTGTGTACCTGCAGATCACGTCGGCGCCGGAGGAGGACCTGGCCATCCCCGGTCGCGAGTTCACGCTCGGCGAGTTCATCGCCTCCCAGGCCGCCGGTGACGCCTCGGTGCTCGCCGACCACGGCCGCCCCGTCCTGCACCTGCACCTCACGGAGCACGACGCCGGCCTGGCCGCGGTCATCGCGGCACTGACCGCGGGAGGTACCGCATGAAGCCGGCACCGGTGACCGCGGGCAGCAACCCGCTGCGGGATCCCCGCGACAAGCGACTCCCCCGCATCGCTGGCCCTTGCGGCATGGTCCTCTTCGGCGTCACGGGCGACCTCGCCCGCAAGAAGCTCATGCCGGCGATCTACGACCTGATGAACCGTGGCCTCCTGCCGCCGGGCTTCTCCCTCGTCGGCTTCGCCCGACGCGACTGGGAGGACCAGGACTTCGGCAAGGTCGTCTACGAATCGGTCAAGCAGCACGCCCGCACCCCCTTCCGGGAGGACGTGTGGCGCAGCCTGTCCGAGGGCTTCCGGTTCGTCCCGGGTGACTTCTCCGACGACGCCGCCTTCGACCTGCTGGCCGAGACGGTGCGCGAGCTCGACGAGCAGCGCGGCACGGGCGGCAACCACGCCTTCTACCTCTCGATCCCGCCGGGGTTCTTCTCCGTCGTCTGCCAGCAACTCGAGCGCTCGGGCCTCTCGGCCGCCTCGGGTGACTCGTGGCGCCGCGTCGTCATCGAGAAGCCCTTCGGGCACGACCTCGAGAGCGCCCGCGAACTGAACGCGATCGTCGAGGGTGTCTTCCCGGCGGACTCCGTCTTCCGGATCGACCACTACCTCGGCAAGGAGACGGTCCAGAACCTGCTCGCCGTCCGCTTCGCCAACCAGCTCTTCGAGCCGGTGTGGAACAGCCACTACGTCGATCACGTGCAGATCACCATGGCCGAGGACATCGGCATCGGCGGCCGGGCCGGCTACTACGACGGCATCGGCGCGGCGCGCGACGTCATCCAGAACCACCTGCTCCAGCTGCTGGCGCTGACGGCCATGGAGGCTCCGGTCTCCTTCGACGCCCACCACCTGCGCACGGAGAAGGAGAAGGTTCTCTCGGCCGTCCGGATCCCGTCGGACATCGGCCGGTCCACGGCCCGCGGCCAGTACTCGGCCGGCTGGCAAGGCAGCGACAAGGTGATCGGCTACCTCCAGGAGGAGGGCGTCGGCGCCTCGTCGACGACCGAGACCTACGCGGCCGTCAAGCTGGAGATCGACACCCGCCGCTGGGCCGGCGTCCCCTTCTACCTGCGGACCGGCAAGCGGTTGGGCAAGCGCGTCACCGAGATCGCCGTCGTGTTCAAGAAGGCGCCGCACCTGCCCTTCGAGGACACGGCGACCGAGGAGCTCGGGCAGAACGCCATCGTCATCCGGGTCCAGCCCGACGAGGGCGTCACCATGCGCTTCGGCGCGAAGGTGCCCGGCGCCCAGATGGAGGTGCGCGACGTGACGATGGACTTCGGCTATGGCCGCGCCTTCACGGAGTCGAGCCCCGAGGCATACGAACGACTCATCCTCGATGTCCTGCTCGGCGACCCGCCGCTCTTCCCGCGGCACGAGGAGGTCGAGCAGTCCTGGCGGATCCTCGACCCGATCGAGCAGTACTGGGACCGCCATCGTGGCCCGGTCGAGCAGTACACCTCCGGCACCTGGGGTCCGCCCGGCGCCGACGAGCTCATGGCCCGCGACGGCCGTCACTGGAGGATGCCGTGATCATCGACCTGCCGAGCACCAGCACGGTGGCCGTGAGCAAGCGCCTCGTGCGACTGCGCGACGACGTGGGGTCGATGGCCCTCGGTCGCGTCCTCACGCTCATCATCGTCACCGATGAGGAGCACGTGGACGACGTCGTCGAGATCGCCAACGACGCAAGCCACCAGCACCCGTGTCGCATCATCACCGTGGTGACCGCCAACAAGCGCGGCGCCGCTCGCCTCGACGCCCAGATCCGGGTCGGCGGGGACGCGGGGGCCAGCGAGGTCGTCCTGCTGCGGCTCTACGGCGCCCTCGCCGGCCAGGGCCGGGCCGTGGTGACCCCGCTCATCCTGCCCGACTCCCCCGTCGTCGTGTGGTGGCCCCACGAGGCCCCGCGCAACCCGTCCACCGACGCCATCGGCGCCATGGGCCAGCGACGCGTGACGGACGCCGCTCGGGCGAAGTCGCCCAAGGCCGAACTCAAGCGTCGGCGGGACACCTACGTCGACGGTGACACCGACCTGTCGTGGACGCGGATCACGCTCTGGCGTGGCCTGCTCGCCGCGGCGCTCGACCAGGCGCCCTTCGAGCCGGTCCTCTCGGCGACGGTCGCGGGTGGTTCCGACTCCCCGTCGGCCGACCTGCTGGCCGCCTGGCTCGCCGAGTACCTTCGGTGCCCCGTCACGCGGGCTCGCTCGCGTGCGGGCAGCGGCATCGTGGCCGTGCACCTCGAGCGCAGGACGTCGTCCATCGACCTCGTCCGGCCTGAGGGCAACACGGCCACGCTGGTCCAGAAGGGCCACCCGGATCGCAAGATCTCCCTGCCGCCGCGCAGCGACGCCGAGTGCCTCTCGGACGAACTGCGCCGTCTCGATCCCGACGAGGTCTACGAGGCGACGGTCACCAAGGGTCTGGCACTGCTCACGCTGCCCTCGAAGACGGCCAGCGAGGTCGCCGCCGAAGGGGACATGCTGACCCCCGCGGAGGCCAAGCGGATCGCGGATCGGCTGGCTCGGGAGAACGACGCCCGGGGCAGCAGCGCCATGGTGGAGGCCGACGAGCCGAGCGATCGAGCCGACCCGGAGGCGGTCCACGAGGCCGCGACCACCAAGTTGGCGAAGAAGGCGCCGGCGAAGGCCGCCGCTCGAAAGGCTGAGGACGAGGAATGACCATGGGCGGCGTGCGGCTGGTCGAGCACCCCGACAAGCAGTCCCTCGCGGACGCCGTCGGGGCCAGGCTCGTCACGGCCCTCGTCGACGCCCAGTCCCGCCGTGGGGTCGCCCGTCTCGTCCTGACGGGCGGCTCCATGGGGTCGGCGGTCCTGGCCTCGGCCGCCGCCACTCCCGGCCGGTCGGCCGTCGACTGGACGCGCGTCGAGGTGTGGTGGGGAGACGAGCGCTACCTCGCGGCCGGGGACCCCGATCGCAACGACGTCCAGAACGACGAGGCGGGCCTGTCGGGACTCGGACTGGTGCCGCGCAATGTGCACCGGGTTGCCGGCCCCGACCTCTCCGCTTCGGCCGAGGAGAGCGCGGCCGCCTACGCCGGGACACTGGCGGACGTCGATGCGTTTGACGTGGTCCTGCTCGGAGTCGGCCCCGACGGGCACGTGGCATCGCTCTTCCCGGGTCACCCCGCTCAGTTGACGGAGGGCGACACGGTGGCCGTGCACGACTCCCCCAAGCCGCCGCCGACCCGGGTGTCCCTCACGGCATCACGGTTGTGCCGATCGCGTCAGGTGTGGTTCCTCGTGGCGGGACGAGACAAGGCCGGTGCCGTCACGGACGGGCTCGAGCTCGCCGCAGCCGACCGGAGCAGCGCCGCGCTCGTCATGGGTACGGAGGCGACGCTGTGGCTCGTCGACCGGGACGCGGCGGAGGGCGTCACCGCCTGAGTGATCAGGTGATGAGGCCGCGGTCGCGCAGTTCGGAGAGCCGCTCCTCGAGGAGTGCCGCTCCCTCTTCGTCGCTGCGGCGTTCCTTCACGTAGGCCAGGTGGGTCTTGTAGGGCTCGGCCTTCTGCTGCGAGGGCGGGTTGTCCTTGTCCTGCCCGGCGGGGAAACCACACCGCGGGCAGTCCCACTCCTCGGGGATGACCAGGCCGGGCTCCTGAGCGAAGCTGGGGCGAGTCTCGTGCGCGTTGGCGCACCAATAGGACACGTGCACTCGGGGAGCCGACTCGCCGCGCTCGGCCTCGCCCATGGGTCCGGCACCGACACGGCTGCCGCGGATCGCATTACCACCTGCCATTGCTGTCTCCCCCGCTCAGACGTCGAACCGGTCGATGAGACCGATGCCGACGATGGAGGTCACCCAGATGAGCGAGATGATGATGGTGAAGCGCATGAGGTTGCGCTCCGCGACGGTCGAGCTGCCCAGGGAGGCGCTCATGCCACCGCCGAACATGTCGGAGACGCCACCGCCCTTGCCCTTCTGCATGAGGATGAGCAGGGTCAGGAACAGCCCGGAGATGACCAGGAGGACCTGGAGCCCAGTGCGTACAACGTCCACGGTGTGACTACCTCTTCTTCGTCGGTGCTCGGCACACGATACCTGTCGCGGCGAGACATCAGTGCAGCGGCGCGTTCAGGGCAGCAGCACGGTTGCGTGCTGCAGCGCGTCAGCCCGTGACGTGGCTCTGGTAGCGGCAGATCGACGCAAAGTCGTCCACGACGATCGAGGCTCCGCCGACGAGCGCGCCGTCGACGTCCTCGCCCGCCATGATCGACGCGACGTTGCCCGGCTTGACCGATCCGCCGTAGAGGATGCGGATGCCGTCGGCGGTGCCGCCCGAGTACAGCTCGGCCAGCCGCGTCCGGATTGCCGCACAGACCTCCTGCGCATCCTCCGGGGTGGCGACCTCTCCGGTGCCGATCGCCCAGACGGGCTCGTAGGCGATGACCACGGTGCGAGCCTGCTCCGGCGTGACCTCGGCCAGTCCCGCGGTCACCTGCGCCAGCACGTGCTCCACGTGCGTGCCCGCCTGTCGGATCTCCAGACCCTCCCCGACGCACAGGATCGGGACGAGGCCGTGGCGATAGGCCGCGGCCACCTTCTTGGCCACGACGGCGTCGTCCTCGGCGTGGTACTCGCGTCGTTCGCTGTGGCCCACCGCGACGTAGGTGCAGCCAAGCTTCTCGAGGAAGGCGCCGCTGATCTCACCCGTGTACGCACCGGCGTCGTGGACCGAGAGGTCCTGCGCGCCGTAGCGGAGGGCGAGCTTGTCGCCCTCGACGAGGGTCTGCACGCTGCGCAGGTCCGTGAAGGGGACGAGCACGGCCACCTCGACCGCGCCGAAGTCGTGTTTGGCGTCGCGCAGGGTCCAGTCGAGCTTCTGCACGAGGTGGGTGCCCTGACGGTGGTCGAGGTTCATCTTCCAGTTGCCCGCCATCAGGGGGGTGCGGCCGCTCGTCGCCATCTCAGGCCTCCGTCGTCTCGAGAATGGCGATGCCGGGCAGTTCCTTGCCCTCGAGGTACTCGAGGGAGGCGCCGCCACCGGTGCTGATGTGACCGAACTGGTCGTCCTGGAAGCCGAGCTGGCGGACCGCTGCGGCGGAGTCGCCGCCACCGACGACGGTGAGGGCGCCACGGGCCGTGGCTGCGACGAGCGCCTCGGCGACCGCCTTCGTGCCCGCGGCGTACGGAGCCATCTCGAAGGCGCCGAGCGGGCCGTTCCAGAAGACGGTGCGGCAGTCCGCGAGTCGCTCGGCGAAGAGCGCGGACGACGCGGGACCGATGTCCAAACCCATGCGGTCGGCCGGGATGGCGTCGGCTGGCACGACGTCGTGCTCGGCGTCGGCGGCGAACGCGGTGGCCGCGACGATGTCGACCGGCAGGACGATCTCGACGCCGTCGGCTGCGGCTCGCTCGAGGTACTCCTTCACCGTGTCCACCTGGTCGGCCTCGAGGAGGCTCTTGCCGACCTCGTGACCCTGGGCGGCAAGGAAGGTGAAGACCATTCCGCCGCCGATGAGGAGGCGGTCGGCCGTACCGAGGAGGTTGTCGATGACGGCGAGCTTGTCCGACACCTTGGCGCCACCGAGGACGACGGCGTAGGGGCGCTCCGGGTCCTCGGTCAGCCGGCGGAGGACCTCGATCTCGGTGTGCACGAGGTCGCCCATGGCCGCGGGAAGGCGGGTGGCGACGTCGTAGACCGAGGCCTGCTTGCGGTGGACGACACCGAAGCCGTCGGAGACGAAGGCGTCAGCCAGGCCGGCGAGTTCATCGGCGAACGCGCCGCGGGTGTCCTCGTCCTTGGCCGTCTCGCCCGCGTTGAAGCGAAGGTTCTCGAGGAGCACGACGTCGCCGTCGCCGGCGGCCTCGACGGCCCCCTTCGCGCTCTCCCCCACGGTGTCCGTCGCGAAGGCGACGTCACGGCCGAGGAGTTCGCGCAGCCGCACGGCGACCGGCGCGAGCGAGTACTGGGGGTCCGGTTCCCCCTTGGGCCGCCCGAGGTGGGCACACACGATGACGCGTGCGCCCGCCTCGGACAGTGCCCGGATGGTCGGCACCGAGGCGCGGATCCGCCCGTCGTCCGTGATCGTCTCTCCATCGAGGGGGACGTTCAGGTCGGAGCGGACGAGGACGCGCTTGCCGCGCAGGTCCCCCAGATCGTTGACGGTCTTCACGCTGGTGGTGCCTTCCGGGTCAGGTGATGCGGGTCAGAGACTGGCGCCGACGTGGACGATCAGGTCGGCGAGGCGGTTGGAGTAGCCCCACTCGTTGTCGTACCAACCGACGACCTTGACCTGGTTGCCGATGACCTTGGTGAGGCCGGAGTCGAAGATGCAGGACGCCGGGTCGGTCTCGATGTCCTTGGAGACGATCTCGTCCGACGTGTAGGTCAGGTAGCCCTTGAGCGGACCCTCGGCCGCCTTCTTGACGATCTCGTTGACCTCCTCGACGGTCGTCTCGCGGGACGCCTCGAAGGTGAGGTCCGTGGCCGAACCGGTCGGCACCGGGACGCGCAGGGCGTAGCCGTCGAGCTTGCCCTTCAGCTCCGGGAGCACGAGCGCGACGGCCTTCGCGGCGCCGGTCGTGGTCGGGACGATGTTGAGGGCCGCGGCGCGCGAGCGACGCAGGTCCTTGTGCGGGGCGTCCTGCAGGTTCTGGTCCTGCGTGTACGCGTGGATGGTCGTCATGAGGCCCTTGACGATGCCGAGCTCGTCGTTGAGGACCTTGGCCATCGGGGCGAGGCAGTTCGTCGTGCACGACGCGTTGGAGATGATGTGGTGCTTCTCCGCGTCGTAGGACTCGTGGTTGACGCCCATGACGATGGTGACGTCCTCGTTCTTGGCGGGCGCCGAGATGATGACCTTCTTGGCGCCGGCGTCGAGGTGCGCGCGGGCCGCGGTGGCGTCCGTGAAGAAGCCGGTGGACTCGACGACGACGTCCGCGCCCAGGTCGGCCCACTTGAGGTTGGCCGGGTCACGCTCGGCGGACGCCGCGAAGGTGTGGTCGCCGACGGTGATGCTGTCGTCGGTGTACGTCACGTCCTCCGGCAGGCGGCCGAGAATCGAGTCGTACTTGAGGAGGTGGGCCAACGTCTTGTTGTCGGTGAGGTCGTTGACTCCGACGATCTCGATGTCGGCGCCGGACGCCTGCACGGCACGGAAGAAGTTGCGGCCGATCCGGCCGAAGCCGTTGATGCCAACGCGAACAGTCACTTGGTGCTGCCTTCCCGATGGGTGGTGCCGCGCGGTGCGCGGCTGCTCTACCGGGGCCAGCCTATTGCGTCTCCCGCCGACGGTCACGGGAGGTCCGCCGGCCGGTCAGCCGTCCAGCAGGTCGGGGCTGAGACCGGCCTCGGTGTCGGGGATGCCGAGGTCCGCCGCGCGCTTGTCCGCCATGGCCAGGAGCCGGCGGATGCGCCCCGCGACGGCGTCCTTGGTCATCGGCGGCTGCGCGAGCTGACCCAGCTCCTCGAGGGACGCCTGCTTGTGCTCGAGACGGAGCGAGCCGGCCTCGCGCAGGTGGTCGGGGATCTCGTCGCCGAGGATCTCCATCGCCCGGTGGACGCGGGCGCCGGCGGCGACGGCGGCCCGTGCCGAGCGGCGCAGGTTGGCGTCGTCGAAGTTGGCGAGGCGGTTGGCCGTGGCCCTGACCTCGCGGCGCATGCGGCGCTCCTCCCACGCCATGACGGCCTCGTGCGCACCCAGCCTGGTGAGCATGGCGCCGATGGCGTCACCGTCGCGGATGACGACGCGGTCCACGCCGCGGACCTCGCGTGCCTTGGACTGGATGGACAGGCGGCGTGCGGCACCGACGAGGGCCAGGGCGGCCTCCGGGCCGGGGCAGGTGATCTCCATGGCGGAGGAGCGTCCGGGCTCGGTCAGTGAGCCGTGCGCGAGGAAGGCGCCACGCCACGCGGCCTCCGCGTCACACGCCGAGCCGCCGACCACCTTCGGCGGCAGTCCTCGCACCGGGCGACCGCGTCCGTCGACGAGACCGGTCTGCCGGGCCAAGGCCTCCCCCTCCTGTGCGACCCGCACGACGTAGCGGCTGCCACGGCGCAGACCGCCCTGCGCGAGGACGAGCAGCTCGGTGGGGTGGCCGTAGAGCTCGGTGATGTCCCGACGCAGTCGACGGGCGGCGATCGCGGTGTCGAGTTCGGCCTCGACGACGATCCGCCCACCGACGATGTGGAGGCCGCCGGCAAATCGCAGGATCGCGGCGACTTCGGCCTTGCGGCAGCACGTCTTCGTGACCTCGAAACGGCTGAGCTCGTCCTTCACCTTCGCTGTCATCGCCATGCGGTCATCCTGCCACTCGTCGGCGTGTCGTCCGGCCGGAGGCCTCCAGGGAAGTCACCCGAGGATGTCTCGGAAGGCGGCCGCGAGACGCAACGGGTCGTGGGTGCCGGGGTGGCCGGCCTGGGCGACCTGACTGATGACGAGCTCGGCTCCCAGTGCCCGCGCCGCGTCCCGCAGGCTCGCCTCGTCGTCGACCACCGACGGGTCGACGAGAACCACGTCGATCCGCAGCTCGGGGGCGTGCTCGGCGATGACCTCGAGGTGACGGGCGGCCGTGAACCCGGTCGTCTCGGCGGTGTCCAGCTCGAGGTTGAGCGCCAGCAGGCGACGGGCGCGGGTCTCGACGAGCGCCTCCCGGAGGGAGGGCACGAGCAGGTGCGGCACGACGGAGGTGAACCACGAGCCGGGCCCGAGCACCACCCAGTCCGCGGCATGCAGCGCCGCGACGCTCTCGTCGCAGGCCGGGGGTTGCGGCGGGTCGATCGAGATCGACACGACTTTCCCCTTCGTCCGGGCGACCTGGACCTGCCCGCGGACCTCGGTCACCGCGTCGGGGGCTGCCGGATCGGCGCCGGCGACGGTCGCCCGGATCTCGAGGGGCACTGCCGCCATCGGCAGCACCCGACCGCGCGCGTTGAGCAGCCGGCCGACGAGGTCGAGGCCGCGCACCGGGTCCTGGTGCTGCTGCCAGAGCGCGACGATGAGCAGGTTGCCGAGGGCGTGTCCCGACAGCTGCCCGTCCCCGACGAAGCGGTGCTGGAGCACGTCCGCCCAGACGTGCCCCCATTCGCTGTCGTCGCAGAGCGCGGCGAGAGCCATCCGCAGGTCCCCCGGCGGCAGCACGCCGAACTCGTCCCGTAGGCGACCGCTGGAGCCACCGTCGTCGGCGACGGTGACGACGGCCGTGATCTCCTCGACGACCAGGCGTAGCGCGGACAACGACGCGGACAGTCCGTGGCCACCGCCGAGGGCGACGACGCGGGGGTACCTCATTCGCGCCCCAGGTCGCGGTGCACGACGAAGGAGGAGATGGTCGACGTGGCGAGCCGGGCCGCAATGGCCTCGGCCATGGCCACCGAGCGGTGCTTGCCGCCCGTGCAGCCGACGGCGATCGTGACGTAGCGACGCTCCTCGCGCACGTAGCCCGCCGTCACCGGCTCGAAGAGGGCGGCCACCCGCTCGACGAACTCGGAGGCCCCGTCCCGCGAGAGGACGTACTCGGCGACCTCCGTCTCCTTGCCCGTGTGGTTGCGGAGCTCGGGTACCCAGTAGGGGTTGGGGAGGAAGCGCATGTCGAAGACGAAGTCCGCGTCGAGCGGGACGCCGTACTTGAAACCGAACGACACGACGGCCAGTCGCAGGCGGTGCCGCCCCGCGGGGCTGAAGATGGGCGAGAGCTTGCGGGCGAGCTGGTGGACGTTGAGCCCAGAGGTGTCGATGACGACGTCCGCGATCGACCGCAGGTGCTCGAGCTGGGCCCGCTCGGCCTGGATGCCGTCCAGGAGACGACCGTCCCCCTGGAGCGGGTGGGGGCGGCGCACGGACTCGAAGCGGCGCACGAGGGCCTCGTCGGTCGCGTCGAGGAAGACGAGGTTGGGCCGCCACCCACGGTGGCGCATCTCGTCCATCGCGGCTCTGAGATGACCGAAGAAGCTGCGGGCCCGCACATCGACGACCACGGCGTAACGCAGTCGCTCCGCGCGGTCCCGGAGCGCCGTGTCGGCGAGGTCCGCCAGGGACTGCAACAGCTGGGGCGGCAGGTTGTCGATGACGTACCACCCGAGGTCCTCGAGGACGTTGCCGGTCGTCGTGCGTCCGGCTCCGCTCATCCCCGTGACGATGAGGATCTCCGGTTCGGCCCCTGGGTCAACCATCGGTGCTCTCTCCCTTCCGCTCGCTGTCGATCGTTCCGGCGTCGTGCCCGTCGTCGAGGACCTCGCCCGTCATGAGGTTGACCACGGGCGCCGTCTCGGTGTCCCGGGCCAACTCTGCCGCAATCGTGGCGGCGAGGGTGGGACCGATCCCCGACACGACGGTCAGCTCCTCCGGGGAGGCTGCCCGGATTCGCCTGAGGGACCCGAAGTGTCTCAGCAGCGCCTTCTGTCGCGTGGCGCCCAGGCCGGGGATGCCGTCGAGCGCGCTCGTCGTCATCGCCTTGCTGCGTCGCTGTCGGTGGAAGGTGATGGCGAACCGGTGCGCCTCATCGCGGACGCGCTGCAGCAGGTAGAGGCCCTCGCTCGTGCGGGGCAGGATGACGGGGAACTCCTGCCCCGGCACCCACACCTCCTCGAGCCGCTTGGCCAGGCCGACGACGGCGACGTCGCTCACGCCGGCGTCCATGAGTGCGGTCCGGGCCGCATTGACCTGCGGCAGACCGCCGTCGACGACGACGAGTTGTGGGCGGTAGGCGAACCGGCGTGGCCGCCCGGTGTCGGGGTCGACCGCGGCCGGACCCGAGCGCTCCACCTCGGCGGCGGCGCTCTCCTCCGGTACGTCCTCGGGTCGCTGGCGGAAACGGCGTGTGAGGACCTCGTGCATGGCGGCGGTGTCGTCCACGGGTTGGCCATCACCTCGACCGCGGACGATGAACCGGCGGTACTCGCTCTTGCGCGCGAGCCCGTCCTCGAAGACGACCATCGAGCCGACGACGTTCGTCCCCTGCACGTGGCTGATGTCGTAGCACTCGATCCGCAGCGGCGCCTCGTCGAGTTCCAGAGCCTCCTGCAGTTCCTCAAGGGCCTTGCTCCGGGCCGTGAGGTCACCCGCGCGCGCGACCTTGTGCCGAGCGAGCGACTGGGTCGCGTTGCGCTCGACGGTCTCCATGAGGGCGCGCTTGTCGCCCCGCTGGGGAACCCGCAGGTCGACCTGGGAACCGCGACGCTCGGTGAGCCAGTCGCGCACCGACGGCGCGTCCGGCGGAAGGATCGGGACGAGCACCTCGCGCGGCACGCTCTCTCCCCCTTCGCCGCCGTAGACCTGCTGCAGGAGGTGGCCGACGACCTCCTCGACGCTCTCGGCGACCTTCTCGGCCACCCAGCCCCGCTGTCCCCGGACGCGCCCGCCGCGCACGTGGAAGACCTGGATCGCCACCTCGAGCTGGTCATCCGCGAGGGCGAAGACGTCCGCGTCCGTGCCGTCGGGCAGCACGACGGCGGACCGCTCGAGCGCCTTCGTCAGGGCCTGGACGTCATCGCGCAGGCGCGCGGCCTGCTCGAAGTCGAGGCGCTCACTGGCCTCATGCATCTGCCGCTCGATCCGACGCACGAACCGTCCGGTGTCACCCGCCATGAAATCGCAGAAGTCCTCGGCGATCTGGCGGTGCTCCTCCTCGCTGACGCGGCCGACGCACGGCGCCGAGCACTTGTCGATGTAGCCCAGGAGGCAGGGCCTGCCGACCTGCTCGGCACGCCGGAACACCCCGTTCGAGCAGGTGCGCAGGGGGAAGACGCGCAGCAGTAGGTCGAGCGTCTCGCGGATCGCCCACGCGTGCGTGTAGGGGCCGAAATAGCGCGTCCCCCGCCGCTTCGCTCCGCGCATCACCTGGGCCCGTGGGTACGCCTCCCCCAACGTCACCGCGAGGTAGGGATACGACTTGTCGTCGCGGTACTTCACGTTGAAGCGGGGATCGAACTCCTTGATCCACGCGTACTCGAGCTGGAGCGCCTCGACCTCGTTGGCCACGACGGTCCACTCGACGCTGGCGCCGGTGTGCACCATGGTCGCCGTGCGGGGGTGCAGGGCCGACACGTCCTGGAAGTAGGACGAGAGGCGGGGTCGCAACGACTTCGCCTTGCCGACATAGATGACTCGGCCCGAGTCGTCCCGGAAGCGGTAGACGCCGGCATCCGTCGGGATCGAGCCCGGTGCCGGGCGGTAGGTCGACGGGTCAGCCACACGTCCACCCTATGTCGGGCCGCCGACAGGCCACATGGCCGCAGGGACGACGCGAAGCGCGGGGGGTGGAAGGCGCAGGGTGGGGACGTGCGACGGTCAGGCGACCGTCGCGGTGCCGTCGGTCACCGTGACGTCGAGCGGCACGAGTGGTGCTGTCGCCGGTCCCTGCGTGGGCTTGCCCGTGGCGCCGTCGAACTGACTGCCGTGGCAGTCACAGAAGACGGTCGAACTCTCGACGCGAGCGACGACGCACTGCTGGTGCGTGCAGATCGCGCTGTAGGCCTTGTACTCGTCCTTCGCCGTGCGCACGACGACGACCTGACCCTTGACGACCCCGCCGCCAATCGCCGTGTCACCGACATCGATGCTCGTCCCCGAGGCACTCGACGCGGCGCTCGAGGCCGCCTTCGTCGCCGTGGTGGCGCCGCCCCCGCCGCAGGCGGTCAGCCCCGTCACGCAGGCGATGCCGGCACCGCAGAGTACGGCACGACGAGCAGGCAGGCTGTCACGATCCGGGAAGGTCATGACCCCAGTCTGCACCCCCTGTTGCACGAGGGCGTTCCGAGCCGATTCATAACGGGACGGACACAAGGGGTCGAACACCCGTGGTCAGGGCAACGGTCCGTGACTACTGTGCGTTTGCCCGCAACACCTGCGGGCCGGGCACTTCGCCCATGTCACCCAGGAGGAAACGTGCCCCAGCGTTCAGCCATTTCAGCCGGCGCCACCCTGCTCGCCGCCACCCTCGTCCTCTCCGCCTGCGGCACCCGCGGTGGTGACAGCACGACGGATGACTCAGCCGACGGCGGCAAGGTCGCCAAGATCGGTGTCATCAGCCCCCTCTCCGGTGACCTCTCGGCTCTGGGTCTCGGCATCCAGCACTCCGTGGAGCTCGCCGTCGAGCAGGCCAACGAGTCCGGCGACCTCGGCGACTGGACCCTCGAGGTCGACGCCCAGGACGACGAGGCGAAGCCCGAGGTCGGCAAGAACGCCGCCTCCGCGCTGGCGTCCGACTCCGACGTCATCGGCGTTGTCGGCACCCTCAACTCCTCCGTCGCCGAGAGCGTCCAGCCCGTCCTCAACACGGCCAAGATCGTCATGGTCTCCCCGGCCAACACCGGCCCGTCCCTGACACGCGGCGCCGACGCGGCCAACGCACCGAAGCGTTCCTACGCGAACTACTTCCGCACCTGCACCACCGACGCCATCCAGGGCCCCTTCGCCGCTCGTTACCTCTACAACGAGGCCGGCATCAAGGAACTGGCGACGATCCACGACAAGAAGACGTACGGCCAGGGCCTCGTCTCCGCCTTCACGGAGGAGTACGAGAAGCTGGGAGGCAAGATCGTCGCGGCCGAGACCATCAACCCGGACGACGCGAACTTCAACGCCGTCGTCTCCTCGGTCAAGGCGAAGAAGCCGGCGGCGGTCTACTACGGCGGCGAGTACCCGCAGGCTGGCCCTCTGTCCCAGCAGATGAAGGCCGCCGGCCTCAACGTCCCGCTCATGGGCGGCGACGGCATCTTCTCCCCGGAGTTCATCAAGCTCGCGGGCAAGAACTCCACGGGTGACCTCGCCACCTCCGTCGGCGCCCCGGTCGAGGACCTGGACTCCGCTCAGCAGTTCGTCGAGGACTACGACGCGGCCGGCTACTCGGACCCGTACGAGGCCTACGGCGCCTACGCCTACGACGCCGCCAACTCGATCATCAACGCGCTGAAGGTCAGCCTCAAGGACGCCACGTCCGCCGAGGACGCCCGTCAGGCCACGATCGACGCCATGGCCAGCGTGAAGTTCGACGGCGCCACCGGTGCGGTCGCCTTCGACGAGTTCGGCGACAACACGACGCGCATCCTGACCGCCTACGCCGTCAAGGGCGGCAAGTGGGCGCCGGAGAAGACCGACGAGTTCAAGTGATCCAGTGGTGACCCGCTGACGAAGCGGGGGCAGGGAGTCACCCTGCCCCCGCTTCGTCGTATCGCGGCCCTCGCCCTGGGCCGCACCCCGGGAGTGCAACGTCCGCCCCGGGCGCATTCCCCGACCACCTGACCGCCGTGACCCGGCATGACCCCAGGAGGCCCCACGTGGACCAATTCGCCCAACAACTCGTCAACGGGTTGGCGCTGGGCTCGCTCTACGCATTGATCGCCGTCGGCTACACCGTCGTCTACGGCATCATCCAGCTGATCAACTTCGCCCACGGCGAGGTCTTCATGATCGGCTCGTTCGGCGCCCTCAGCACGTACCTGCTCTTCTTCCAGGGGTCGACCTCGATCCTCATCCTCCCGGCCATCATCATCGGCGCCATCGTCGCGTCGGTCGGTACGGCCGTCCTCATGGAGCGCATCGCCTATCGGCCTCTGCGCGGAGCGCCCCGACTGGCCCCCCTCATCACGGCCATCGGCATCTCGGTCTTCCTCCAGGAGTTCGTCCGGTTGTTCTACAACCGGATCCCCTTCGTGGACTTCCCCAGCGCCAAGCAGCGCCTCGTCTTCCCGCAGATCGACGTCGTCACCGGCACGGCCATCGACGTCGGCGGCGTGACGCTCCAGCGCCCGGCCCTCTTCACCATCGGATGTCTCATCATCTGCGCCGCCGGCCTCTGGTGGTTCGTCAACAAGACGAAGACCGGCCACGGCATGCAGGCGGTCTCCCAGGACCCTGACACCGCGCGCCTCATGGGCATCAACGTCGACCGGATCATCGTCATCGCCTTCGCTGTCGGTGCCGCTCTCGCCGCGATCGCCGGCGTCGCGCAGGGCCTCATGAACGCGAACATCGAGTTCCGGATGGGCTTCCTCGCCGGCCTCAAGGCCTTCACCGCGGCCGTCCTCGGAGGCATCGGCAACATCCAGGGAGCCGTCGTCGGCGGGCTCGTCCTCGGCGTCGTCGAGGCCCTCGCCACCCAATACTCCCAGAACCTGCCCGGCGTGCTCGGCGACTTCGGCGGCTCGTCGTGGAAGGACGTGTGGGCCTTCGCGCTCCTCATCGTCGTCCTCGTGTTCCGCCCGCAGGGCATCATGGGCGCGAAGGTGGTCGATCGCGCATGAAGCTCCTGCCCGACTTCTCCGAGGAGACCCGCGTCGCCCAGGCGCCGCGCGCCCGGCTGCTCACCGCCGCCGGCTCGGTCCTCCTCATCGTCTCCGCCTTCCTCTCGTGGTCCTTTGACGACCGCGTCCTGGACGACATCTCGATCCGCTTCTACCCCGCGTCGCTCCAGCTCTTCGCCCTGTTCCTCGGTGTGACCGGACTCGTCCTGTCGCTCGTCGAACTGGGTGTGCTGTCCCGGTTGCGGCGTTGGCTCGACGCCACCCTCGGCCTGCGGGCCCTCGGGGCGTGGACCCTCGGCTTCGCGGTGCTCTCGCTCGTGGCCATCGCAACCGAGACGGCCGGTCTCGTCAACGTCAACGAAGGCGGTTGGGTCGCCCTCGTCGGCGCGCTGCTCCTCTTCGTCGGCGCCACGCTGCTGCCGCAGCGGGAGCTGGACGACATCACCCGGGTGAAGCTGCCCGGGTGGGCGGAGATCCTCGTCATCGTCGTGTCCCTCGCGGTGGCCCTCTTCGCGGCCGCCTATGCGCTGGAGCACGAGGACCCGTGGGTCTTCGTCCTCTTCCTCGTCACGGTGGCCGGCATCATCGTCGCCCTCGCACGGGCGGGCTTCTTCACCTGGTTCGGATCGGTCGCCTCGCGCCACCGGCACGTGCTGACGTTGTCCTCCTTCGCCGTGGCGTTCCTCTTCCCGTTCGCCCTCGGCGGTTCCCAGGCGACGATGTCGATCGCGGCGGCCGTGCTGGTCTTTGCGGCCACGGCCATCGGCCTCAACATCGTCGTCGGCCTCGCTGGCCTCCTCGACCTCGGCTACATCGCCTTCCTCGGCGCTGGCGCCTACGTCTCGGCGATGCTGTCCGCCTCCGCCTTCGCCACCATCGACTGGACTCCCCCGTTCCTGGTGACGATGCTCATCGGTGGCTGCGTCTCGGCGATCCTGGGTCTGATCATCGGCTCCCCCACGCTGCGCGTGTCGGGTGACTACCTGGCCATCGTGACGCTCGCCTTCGGTGAGATCTTCCGACTGGCCATGTTCAACCTCGACGGCAACAACGGGCCGGATCTCACCAACGGACCCAACGGCATCCCCGCCATCCCGCACCTCAACATGTTCGGGTTCGACTTCGGCGCGGAGCACACCATTGCCGGTGTCACGCTCGGGGCGGACTCGAACTACTACTTCCTGCTGTTGGTGCTGCTGTCCTTCATCATCCTGGTGTTCACGCGGCTCAACAACAGCCGCATCGGACGTGGTTGGGTCGCCATCCGTGAGGACGAGCGGGCCGCCGAGGCCATGGGTGTCAACACCTTCGGCCTCAAGCTCCTCGCCTTCGCCGGTGGTGCCTTCCTCGCCGGTCTCGCCGGCACGATCAAGGCGCACCGCGACGTCGCGGTCTCCCCGGACCAGTACATCTTCCTGGAGTCCGCGTTCCTGCTCTCGGCCGTCGTCCTCGGCGGCATGGGCACCGTGGCTGGCGTCCTCGTCGGCGCGGTCATCCTCAAGCTCATGCCCGAGAAGCTCCGCTTCTTCTCCGAGTACCGCCTGCTCATCTTCGGTCTGCTGCTCATCGTCATGATGCGTTTCCGTCCGGAGGGGCTCGTCGCGAGCAAGCGTCGCCAGCTCGAGTTCCACGACGACGATGAAGAGCTCGCCACAGCCACCACCATGGACGAACTGGAGGCCGCAAAATGACCGCCGCACCCACGCAGGTCACGAGCACCGACGCCCTGCCCCCGCGCAACGTCGTCCTCGAGGCCGACGGAGTCACGATGAAGTTCGGCGGCCTGACGGCCGTCAACAACGTCGCCATGAAGGTGCATGAGGGCGAGATCGTCGGCCTCATCGGCCCGAACGGCGCCGGCAAGACGACCTTCTTCAACTGCCTCACCGGCATGTACCAGCCCACGAGTGGGTCGGTGCGGCTGAACGGTGAGCAGCTGCCGCCGAAGCCGCGGGCGGTCGTCATGGCCGGTATGGCCCGCACCTTCCAGAACATCCGGCTCTTCGGCAACATGACGGCTCACGAGAACGTCATGGTCGGCCGCTACTGCCGGACCACGTCCGGACCGCTCACGACGATCCTGCGGGGTCCGAAGTTCCGGCGCGAGGAGCAGGAGTCGTCCGTGCGGGCGGACGAGCTGCTCGAGTTCGTCGGGCTCACGAAGGTCGCCCACCACCTGGCCCGCAACCTCTCCTACGGTGATCAGCGCCGTCTGGAGATCGCCCGGGCCCTGGCCACGGACCCGACCGTGCTCCTGCTCGATGAGCCCACGGCCGGCATGAACCCGCTCGAGACACAGCAGTGCATGGAGCTGATCTTCCGGATCCGCGACCGTGGGCTTGCCGTCGTCGTCATCGAGCACGACATGCGGTTCATCTTCACGCTGTGTGACCGGGTGCTGTGTCTCGTGCGCGGGGAGGTCCTCATCGAGGGCAGCCCCGAGGTGGTCCAGTCCGACCCGCGGGTGATCGAGGCCTACATCGGGGCCCCGGAGGACGATGACGACGACGAGATCGCGCCGCTCGAGATGGACGCGACCTTCAGCGCCAACGACGATCAGGAGGACACGCAGTGAGCCCCATGCTGGAGGTCAAGGACCTCGAGGTCTCCTACGGCAAGATCGTCGCGGTCAAGGGGATCTCCTTCACCGTCGAGGAGGGCGAGGTCGTCACCCTCATCGGCACCAACGGCGCGGGCAAGACCACGACGCTCCGGACCATCTCCGGTCTGCTCCGTCCCAGCGGCGGTGAGGTGCTCTACCAGGGCAAGCGGATCGACAACGTCGCCGCCCACGAGATCCTCCAGCTGGGTCTGGCGCACTCCCCCGAGGGGCGACGGATCTTCCCTCGGATGACCGTCGAGCAGAACCTGCTCCTCGGCGCGTTCGCCCGCAGCGACAAGGACATCGACAAGGACCTCAAGGCCGCCTACGAACTCTTCCCGATCCTCGGGGAGCGTTCGAAGCAGCCTGCCGGGACCTTTTCCGGTGGTGAGCAGCAGATGCTCGCCATGGGCCGAGCCATGATGAGCCGCCCCAAGCTGCTCATGCTTGACGAGCCCTCCATGGGCCTCTCGCCGATCATGATGAAGCGGATCATGTCGACGGTGAAGACCCTGCAGGAGCAGGGGACGACGATCCTGCTCGTCGAGCAGAACGCGCAGGCCGCGCTCCGCCTCGCGACGAAGGGGTACGTCCTCGAGGTCGGCAAGATCGTGCTTGAGGGCACCGGGCCGGAGCTGCTGCGCAGCGACGACGTCCGGAAGGCCTACCTCGGCGAAGGCTGAGCAGGTCCGGCCTTCGGGCCGGGACGACAGAGGGCCGCGGGGTTTCGACCCCGCGGCCCTCTCGTCATGTCGCTGGTGCTGCCGTCTTCGCTGATCAACCTGCGCGCTTCGCGCTGATCAACCTGCGCGCTTCGCGCTCATCAACCTGCGCGCTTCGCGCGACGCGCAGCGGCCGCTGCCTTCTTCGACACCGTCACCTTTGCCGGCTGCTGGGTGGCCGCTGTCTTCTTCGCGGCGGCCTTCTTGGCCGGTGCCTTCGTGGCGGTGGTCTTCTTGGCCGTGGCCTTGGGTGCCGCGGCCTTCGTGCTGGCTGCCTTCTTGGCCGGGCCCTCCCCCACGAGGTGGGTCGGCGAGAGGCTCGACCGGCTGACCCGTGCACTGCGGTCGAGGATCGGGCCGAGGAAGCGCCCCGTGTGGGACTCGGCGACCTGGGCCACCTCCTCGGGCGTGCCCGTCGCGATGACGCGTCCGCCCCCGGACCCACCCTCGGGTCCGAGGTCGACGACCCAGTCGGCGCTCTTGATGACATCGAGGTTGTGCTCGATGACGATGACCGTGTTGCCCTTCTCCACGAGGCCCTGCAGGACCAGCAGGAGCTTGCGGATGTCCTCGAAGTGGAGCCCCGTGGTCGGCTCGTCGAGCACGTAGATGGTGCGGCCCGTCGATCGCTTCTGGAGTTCGCTGGCGAGCTTGACGCGCTGTGCCTCGCCACCGGAGAGCGTCGGCGCGGGCTGCCCCAGGCGCACGTACCCGAGACCCACGGCGTTGAGCGTCTTCATGTGGCGGGAGATGGCAGGCACCGCGGCGAAGAACTCCTCGGCCTCCTCGATCGGCATGTCGAGGACGTCCGCGATCGTCTTGCCCTTGAAGTGGACCTCGAGCGTCTCCCTGTTGTAGCGCGCGCCGTGGCACACCTCGCAGGGGACGTAGACGTCCGGCAGGAAGTTCATCTCGATCTTGATCGTGCCGTCGCCGGAGCACGCGTCGCAGCGTCCCCCCTTCATGTTGAAGGAGAACCGGCCGGGCTGGTAGCCGCGCACCTTCGCCTCGGTCGTCTCCGCGAAGAGCTGACGAATCTTGTCGAAGACACCCGTGTACGTCGCCGCGTTCGACCGCGGCGTCCGCCCGATCGGGCTCTGGTCGACGTGGACGACCTTGTCGAGGTGCTCCAGGCCGGTGACGGTCTTGTGCCGACCCGGCACCCGTCGCGCACCGTTGAGCTTGTTGGCCAGCACGTTGTAGAGGATGTCGTTGACGAGGGTCGACTTGCCCGAGCCCGAGACGCCCGTGACGGCCACGAGGTTGCCGAGCGGGAACTGGGCGTTGACGCCGTGCAGGTTGTGCTCGCGGGCACCGACGACGCCGACCTGTCGCTCGGGGTCGTTGGGACGCCGGACGTCCGGGATCGGGATCTCCCGGCGACCCGAGAGGTACTGCCCGGTCACGGACGTTTCGTGCTCGAGCAGACCCTGCACCGAGCCCGAGTGCACGACGTGCCCGCCGTGCTCCCCCGCCCCGGGGCCGATGTCGACGATCCAGTCCGCCGTGGCGATGGTGTCCTCGTCGTGCTCGACGACGATGAGCGTGTTGCCGAGGTCACGCAGACGGGTCAGCGTCTCGATGAGCCGATGGTTGTCGCGCTGGTGCAGACCGATGCTCGGCTCGTCCAGGACGTAGAGCACCCCCACGAGCCCGGAACCGATCTGCGTGGCGAGCCGGATGCGCTGAGCCTCGCCGCCGGACAGCGTGCCCGCCGGCCGATCCAGCGACAGGTACTCGAGCCCGACGTCGAGGAGGAACCCGAGCCGCGCGTTGATCTCCTTGATGACCCGGTCCGCGATCTGCCGCTCGCGCTCGGAGAAGTCGATCTCGAGCAGGAATGTGGCGGCCTCGGCGATGGACAACGCGGAGACGTCGGCGATGCTGCGCCCACCGATGAGCACCGCCAGCGACTCGGGCTTCAGCCGGGTGCCGCGGCACGTCGGGCAGGGGATCTCCCGCATATAGCCCTCGTAGCGGTCACGACTCCACTCGGACTCGGTCTCGGCGTGGCGCCGCTTGATGAAGGGGACGACCCCCTCGAACCCGGTCGAGTAGGAGCGCTCGCGCCCGTAGCGGTTGCGGTACTTCACGTGGACCTTGTGGTCCTTGCCGTAGAGCAGGGCCTCACGCGCCCGCTCGGGCAGCGCGCGCCACGGGGTGTCCATCCCGAAGGAGAGGTCGTCGCCGAGCGCGCTCATGATCCGCTGGAAGTACTCGGCCGACGTCGTGCCCTGGGACCACGGCGCGATCGCTCCCTCGGCGAGGGTGAGGTCGTCGTCGGGGACGAGCAGTTCGGGGTCGACCTCCAGCTCGGTCCCGATGCCGGTGCAGACGGGGCAGGCGCCGAAGGGCGAGTTGAAGGAGAAGGAGCGCGGCTCGATCTCGTCCATCGCCAACGGATGGTCGTTGGGGCAGGCCAGGTGCTCCGAGTAGCGACGCTCGCGCGCGGGGTCCGACGCGTCACGGTCGACGAAGTCGATGACGAGGACGCCCCCGGCCAGACCGAGCGCGGTCTCGACGGAGTCCGTGAGCCGCTGCTTGGCCGTCGCGGCGCCCTTGGCGACGAGGCGGTCGACGACGACGTCGATGGTGTGCTTGACCTGCTTCTCCAAGGTCGGCGGCTCGGTCATGGAGACGACCTGGCCGTCCACGCGGGCCCGGGCGAACCCCTTCGTCTGCAGCTCGGCGAAGAGGTCGACGTACTCCCCCTTGCGCGCGCGGACGACGGGGGCGAGGACCTGGAAGCGCGTCCCCTCCTCGAGCTCGAGGAGGCGATCGACGATCTGCTGCGGGGACTGACGCGTGATCGGCTCGCCACAGACGGGGCAGTGCGGCCGGCCGGCCCGGGCGAAGAGGAGTCGCAGGTAGTCGTGCACCTCGGTGATCGTGCCCACGGTCGAGCGCGGGTTGCGGTTCGTGGACTTCTGGTCGATGGAGACCGCCGGGGACAGCCCCTCGATGAAGTCGACGTCGGGCTTGTCCATCTGCCCGAGGAACTGCCGGGCATAGGACGACAGCGACTCGACGTAGCGACGTTGCCCCTCGGCGAAGATCGTGTCGAAGGCGAGCGAGGACTTCCCCGATCCCGACAGGCCCGTGAAGACGACGAGCGAGTCGCGGGGCAGCTCGACGGAGACGTCCTTGAGGTTGTGCTCCCGGGCGCCACGGACGATCAGCTGGTCGTGCACGTGGCGGGAGGGGCGAGGCGTGGAGGGTGCAGAAGTCACGGTGTCCATGCTAGGTGCGCCCACCGACAGCCAATCCGGCGACCGCTGCCGGCCAGCCCGTCGGCTCGTCTAGGCTTCACCGATGACGACTCCGATCGAGGACTACGCCGTCATCGGCGACACCGAGACCGCGGCCCTGATCAGCCGCGAGGGCTCCCTGGACTGGCTGTGCTTCCCCCGCTTTGACTCGCCGTCGTGTTTCACGGCGCTCCTCGGGACGCCCGAGCACGGCCGGTGGCTCATTGGTCCCGTGGGTGAGGCCACGACGACCCGCAGTTATCGCGGGGATTCGTTCATTCTCGAGACCGTGCACCGCACTGCCACCGGCGTCGTCAAGGTCACTGACCTCATGCCGCTGGGCGATGGCCGCGCGGACGTCATCCGCGTCGTCGAGGGCCTCGAGGGCGAGGTGGAGATGCGTCACGAGTGGACCGTGCGGCTCGGCTACGGGCGGATTCGCCCGTGGGTCGCCCACTCCCCCGGCCACGCGCGGGACCACGACGTCATCACGGCCATCGCCGGCAACGACATGCTCGTCCTGCGCGGCAGCCGTCTGCCCCACCCCGAGGACGGCCACCACCGTGACCAATGGACGGTGCGCGCCGGTGAGCACTACAACTTCTCGACGACCTGGTTCGCGTCCTACAAGCCGATCCCGCCACCCCTGGACATCCACTCGCGGATCGAGGCCACCTACGAGACGTCGTCCACCTGGGCCGCCCGCTGTACCTACGAGGGCCCCTACCGGGCCGAGGTCGTCCGGTCCCTGCTGACGTTGCGGCTGCTGACCGACACGCGCCGGGGCGGCATCGTCGCGGCGCCGACGACGAGCCTGCCCGAGGACTTCGGCGGGGTCCGGAACTGGGACTACCGCTACTGCTGGTTGCGCGACGCGTCGCTGACCTTGGAGGCACTGCTGAAGTCGGGCTATGTCGGCGCCACCAAGCTGTGGCGTGACTGGCTCGTGCGGGCCGTCGCCGGCGACCCCGAGGACATGCAGATCATGTATGCCGTCGACGGTGGCCGCGATCTCCCCGAGCGCGAGCTGGACCACCTGCCCGGCTATGCCGACAGCAAGCCCGTCCGGATCGGGAACGGCGCCGTCGACCAGAAGCAGACGGACGTCCTGGGCGAGGTCATGATCGCGCTCGAGGACGCCCGCGCGCAGGGTCTGCGGGAGTCGGAGCAGTCATGGGCCGTCCAACGGGCGCTCGTGAACAACCTCGCCGAGCACTGGGACCAGGCCGACAACGGCCTGTGGGAGATCCGCGGTCCCCTGCGGCACTTCACCCACTCGCGGGTCATGGTGTGGGCCGCCTTCGACCGGGCGATCCGGGCCGTCGAGATTCACGGCTACGAGGGCGAGGTGGAGCTGTGGCGCAACCTGCGCGAGCGGGTGCGCGACGACGTCCTCGACCGCGGCTGGAACGAGGCCAAGCAGACCTTCACCCAGCACTACGACACGGACGAGGTCGACGCGTCGCTCCTCCTCATCCCCATCGTGGGCTTCCTCCCCGCCGACGACCCTCGCGTGCTCGGCACCGTGGCCGCCGTCGAACGCGACCTCATGCGCGGCGGCTTCCTGCTGCGCTACCGCACCGAGTCCGGAGTCGACGGGCTGGCCGGGGACGAGCACCCCTTCCTCGCCTGCTCGTGGTGGCTCGTGACGGCCTACGCCGTCACCGATCAGGTGGAGAAGGCTCGGGAGCTCATGGACCGACTCGTCGGGCTCCTCAACGACGTCGGCCTCGTCGCCGAGGAGTACGACGTGGAAGGGGACCGGCAGGCCGGCAACTTTCCGCAGGCCTTCTCGCACCTCACGCTCATCGGCGCCGCGTACGCCCTGCGCGATGCCGAGGCACGGGCGGCCGGAGCCACCTCGCGCGCGGCCACGGCGGAGTCGGGCCCGGCGCAGTAACGTCGTGGCATGGACAGGGATCAGCTCGACGCGGCCATCGCGTCCCACACCGCCCGGCTCATCACCACGGTCGAGGGACTGACCGGACCCGAGGATCTGCGGGCTCCGACCCGCTGCCCCGGGTGGTCGCGCGGCCATGTCCTCGCCCACCTGGCGCGCAACGCCGACGCCCTCGGCGGCGTGGCCGGTGACGTCGCCGCAGGTCGGCCCGCACTGATGTACAGCAGCCAGACGCAGCGGGACGCCGACATCGAGGCCGGGGCGACGCGTCCCCAACCGGAGGCCCTCGCCGACCTGCGCGACACCGCCGAGGCGGCCCGGGCGCAGTTGCGCCTGCTCGGCCCCGAGCACGACGACGTGGCCGTGCCGCGCACGCCCGGCGGGGCGACCTTCCCCGTCCGTCGGGTGCCGTTCATGCGCCTGCGCGAGGTCGTCTACCACCACGCCGACCTCGAGGCCGGGTTCGACTTCGAGGACGTCGAGGACGAGCTCGCCATGGCCTTCATCGGCGAGGAGGTGGCGCGGCTGAAGGCCTCGACGCCCGGCCCGGCCTTCGCCCTCGCTGTCACGGACGCGACCGGAGCCACCGCTCGGGAGTGGAGCGTCCATGGCGGCGGTCCGCTCGTGTCCGGCGGAGCGAGCGGGCTCCTCGCGTGGCTCGCCCGTCAGGACGTCTCGGGCGTCACCTCCGAAGCCCTGCCCACCCTGCCGAAGGGAGGTTGACGATGAAAGACGCCGTGGACGACGCCGCGCCGTACGACCCCGATGTCCGTCCGGGCGGCCCCGTGTCGGTCCGGCGGCTCCCTGCCCTGACGATTCGCAAGATGGCGGTCTCGGAGATGCACAACAACGTCTATCTCCTGACCTGCGCCACGACGGGCCAGCAACTGCTGATCGACGCGGCGGACGAGCCGGACCGCATCCGCAGCCTCATCGCCGACGGCAGCGGTGACGGCCTGCGGCACCTCGTGACGACCCACCAGCACCACGATCACGTGCGGGCACTCGACCAGATCGCGCGCGAGACCGGCGCCGAGACCTACGCGGGCGCCGACGACGCGGCGGGTCTGCCGCTGCCTCCGGACCACAGCCTGCGCCACGGCGACACCATCGACTTCGGAGCCATCGTTCTCGACGTCATCCACCTGCGCGGCCACACACCGGGCTCCGTCGCGCTCGCCTACGACGACCCGGACGGGCACGTCCATCTCTTCACCGGTGACAGCCTCTTTCCCGGGGGTGTGGGCAACACGAAGAATGCCGGCCAGAGCTTCCCCGCGCTCATCGAGGACGTGACGACACGCGTCTTCGACGTCTACGGCGACGATGCGTGGGTGTATCCGGGACACGGCACCGACACGACGCTGGGTGCCGAGCGCCCACACCTGGCGAAGTGGCGCGAGCGCGGCTGGTGAACGGCGATCAGGTGATGTCGATCAGCGCGGCGTGACCTCGTGAATCGATCCGGACCGTGGCGATCAGGTCGCCATCGGACACCTCGTCCTGCATCGCACGTGCTTCGTCCTGCGGGAGGAACCAACTCTCGATGCCGCAGTGGATCCTCCAGCCGCAGTCGTTGCAGGCCAGGTACGGGCCGGCCTCGGGGCGCGCACGGAGGTAGTCGTCGGCCACCCACACCTCGCCGTCCTGGCGCAGCGTGATGAACACCGGCCCACGTTCGTCACCCTCGGGCATCGAGCCCAAGTCCCCGCCCTGCCCCTCCTCCTGATTGGGGCCCTGTCGAGTCAGGTCCGGGTAGGAGAGATCGACGTAGGCGCCGCGGAACGGATCCAGTGGGTCGACCGGTGCCACTCGAACGGCGTACTCGTCTCCGACCACGCGGGCTTGGAGCTGTGGTGCGACGCCGATCGCCGGGAGCAGCAGGCCCGCCGCCACCATGATCGCGATGCGCGTGCGGTTCATCGTGCGTCCCCTTCCACGGAGGCGGCGATCTCGCGGCGGACCCTGTCGAAGGCATAGCCGCTGCCGGCGAGGACCAGGCCGAGGAGGAGGAACAACCATGCCCCCTGGATGATCTGCCCGAAGGCCGCGAAAGCCTGGAACGTCGTGAAGACGACCAAGGCCGCGGTGGCTATGAGGGTGAGCCGGAGGCTGTCGTGCACGATGCCGAGGTAGGCGACACCGAGGGCGGCCACGACGTAGATCGAGACGGCGAGGGCGGCGTGCGCCCAGCTGGCGAGGTCGACGTTCTCGACGTCCTGACCTGCCTCCCAGATGACCAACAGGACGGCGAAGGCGCCGAGCAGAACGACGACGGCCGGTTCGCGACGGTCCCGGCCGCGCCACAGGGCCAACGCGAGCGCCACCCCCGCGCCCGCCAACACCAGCGCGAGCGAGAGGCCGACCCCGAAGCCGTCGGGCTCGGCGGACGGGATCGCCGCGACGAAGAGGCCCGCCAGCGCCGACGCGGCGCCTGTTTCGCGCCACCACGCGGTGAACGACGGTGCCGGCTGGGGCAGCTGCGCGACTGACGTCGCCAGCAGCGCGGCCGCGAACATCGCGACGACGAAGGTCAACCAACTCCCGTGTTCCACCATCGGCGCCCACAGTGCCCACGCGAAGCCGACCGGGAGCCCCACGAGCAGGGGCGTGGCCGTCCGCATGAGGTGGGCGTAGAGCAGGCAGCCGATCGACCAGAGCCCGAGCAGTGCGGGCTCGTAGGCCGGCACCTGCAGGGACTGCGCCGCCTGAAAGATCACCGCGCCCAGCAGCAGGGAGGTCACCAACCGGAGTGCGTGGACGACGGGCGACGGGATCGTCCCCCGGTGCTCGCGGCGATCGGCCAGCGCCTCGGCTCCGATCAGTGCCGCCACGAACAGCGCGAAGACCGCGGCGAGACGCACCATCGCCGAGAGCTCATCGAGATTCGCGGCCACGAGCCAGATGACCCCGACCCCGACGAAGACACCACCGAGGGACAGCAACAAGCGCGCCAGGTTGAGGCGCCGCCCCGACACGACCTCGTAGCTGCCACCGATCCGATCGGCGACCTCCTCGTCGATCCAGCCTTCGGCCCGCCAGACCCGCAGTTGGTCGCCCAGCCACCGCTGGTTTTCCGGGGTGATGGCTTGTCTCATGTCCCCAGAGTGGCCCGTGCAGCCCCGCAGCGCCATGACGCGTTCTACTCACCTGCGCCACGGCGCCGACGCACCGGCGACCAGCCCACGCCGACACCCGCCTAGTCTGTCGGCGTGACCCGCACTCCCACGGCCTCGACGGCTCTGCTGCTCGTGCTCGGCGCCGTCGTCTCCGTCCAGTTCGGCGGCGCACTGGCGGCCACCCTCGTGCCCCAGATCGGCGCGGCGGGCTCCGTCGTCCTGCGCCTCGGGTTGGCCACTCTCATCCTCGGGGCGGTCGTCCGACCGCGGTGGCGCGGCCACTCTCGGGCGGCGTGGGCGACCGTGATCACCTTCGGCGCCTTCCTCGGCGCGATGAACTTCTCCTTCTACGGGTCGCTGGCGCACCTGCCCATCGGCGTCGCCGTGACGATCGAGTTCATCGGTCCGCTGACGCTCGCCGTGGCCCTCTCCCGACGCCCGCGCGACCTGGTGGCCGTCGCCGCCGCCGCGCTCGGGGTCCTCCTCATCTCCCAGGCGCTGACCACCCCGCTGGCGGACCTCGACTGGGCGGGCATCGCCCTGGCCCTCACCGCCGGAGCCTGTTGGGCTGGCTACATCGTCTACTCCGGGCGGACCGGGGCCGCCTTCCCCCAGCTCGAGGGCCTCGCATGGGCCCTGGTCGTCGCGACGATCGTCGTGACCCCCTTCGGCATCTGGGACCTCATCGTCCACGGGACAGACGCGTGGGACGGAACCGTCCTGGCGAAGGGGCTCGGCATCGCCGTCCTGTCCTCGGTGCTGCCCTACTCGCTCGAGTTGCTCGCCCTCCGCAGGCTCGCGCCCGCCGTCTTCGGCATCCTCCTCAGCCTGGAGCCCGCTGTCGCCGCCCTCGCCGGCCTCATCGTGCTCGACCAGCGGCTCTCCCCCGTCCAACTCGTGGGCATGGGACTCGTCGTCACCGCCAGCGCGCTCGTCCTCGGAGCACGCAAGGACCCCGCCGAATCGGCGGGGTCCTAGGCGCGGTTTGACGGCTACTGCCGGTCGCTGGGGTCAGGCGTCGATGCCCAGGCGTTCGTCGCGCTTGGTCTTCCAGAGGCTCGCGACGGTGGTCACGCCGAGGATGACGACGATGGCACCGAGCGAGACGGAGATCGGGATCTCCGGGACGGACACGTGGTGGCCACCGTTGATGAACGGGAGCTCGTTCTCGTGCAGCGCGTGCAGGATGAGCTTCACGCCGATGAAGGCGAGGAGCACGGCAAGTCCGATGCTGAGGTACACGAGCTTCTGCAGGAGCCCGCCCAGCAGGAAGTAGAGCTGACGGAGTCCCATGAGAGCGAAGAGGTTCGCCGTCAGGACGAGGTAGGGCTCCTTGGTGAGGCCGTAGATCGCCGGGATCGAGTCGAGAGCGAAGAGCAGGTCGGTCGTGCCCAGCGCCAGGATGACGATGAACATCGGCGTGATGAGGCGCTTGCCGTTCTCCACCGTGAAGAGCTTGTTGGAGTTCCACTCCTTGGTGGCCGGCAGGCGACGCTCGACGAACTTGAGGAAGCGGTTCTCCTCGAACTCGTCGTCGTCGCTCTCGCCCTCGCTGGCGAGCTTGATGGCGGTGTAGATGAGGAACGCGCCGAAGATGTAGAAGACCCAGCTGAACTGGTTGATCGCGGCGGCGCCGAGCGCGATGAAGATGCCGCGCAGGACGATGGCGATGATGATGCCGATCATGAGCGCGGTCTGCTGGTAGGCCTTCGGCACCGCGAACTTGCTCATGATGAGCAGGAAGATGAAGAGGTTGTCGACCGAGAGCGAGTACTCGGTGAGCCAACCGGCAAAGAACTCACCCGCGAGCTGCCCACCGTGGCTCACCCAGACCCACACGCCGAAGGCGATCGCCGCACCGATGTAGACGAGCAGGGTGACCGAGACCTCGCGCGTGCTGGGGACGTGCGGACGTCGCGCGATCATGACGACGTCGAAGATGAGTACGGCAGCCGCGACACCGATGGTCAGCAGCCATTGCCAGAGTTGAATGTCCATTACGTGAAAAGTACCTTCCGGTCACCGTAGGGGTCAGTGGCCGGAGGTCTCTCCCGTCCAGAGACGGACCGACGACCCGGGCGCGCTCTGACCCAGAGCATGCCGTGATGACGAATCGCCGCCTTGGGGATACTCCCCTCCACCCGGGAAGTTTCTCAGGCGTCGGTGCCCCACACAACTCCGGGGTGTCTCAGCGTGTCGCCTCGGTCATCTGGCGGAGCTCCTTCTTGAGGTCGCCGATCTCGTCGCGCAGGCGTCCAGCCAGCTCGAACTTCAGCTCCGTGGCCGCCTGGTGCATCTGCGCCGTGAGCTCCTGGATGAGGTCTGCCAGGTCGGCGGATGCCATCCCGGCCAACTTCTCGCGGGCGGTACCGGTGTCCGCCGCCATCGCACCCCGACCACCACGGTCGTTCTTGCCGCGGGACTGGGACCGACCGGACCCGCCGATGAGCGACTCCGTGTCCGCGTCCTCGCGGTTGAGCATGTCCGTGATGTCGGCGATCTTCTTGCGGAGCGGCTGCGGGTCGACGCCGTTGGCCTCGTTGTAGGCGATCTGCTTCTCACGTCGGCGCCGGGTCTCGTCGATGGCCTGCTCCATCGACGGGGTGATCTTGTCGGCGTACATGTGGACCTGACCCGACACGTTGCGGGCGGCACGACCGATGGTCTGGATGAGCGACCGGGCCGATCGGAGGAACCCCTCCTTGTCGGCGTCGAGGATGCTCACGAGCGACACCTCGGGCAGGTCGAGCCCCTCACGCAGGAGGTTGATGCCGACGAGGACGTCGAACTCCCCCAGGCGCAGCTCGCGCAGCAACTCGACGCGGCGCAGGGTGTCGATGTCGCTGTGCAGGTAACGAACCCGCACACCCTTGTCGAGGAGGTAGTCCGTCAGGTCCTCCGCCATCTTCTTCGTCAGCGTCGTGACGAGCACGCGCTCGTCCTTCGCGACGCGCTCGTTGATCTCGTGGAGCAGATCGTCGATCTGCCCCTTCGTCGGCTTGAGAATGATCTCGGGGTCGATGAGTCCAGTCGGGCGGATGACCTGCTCGACGACGTCGCCGCCCACCTTCGCCATCTCGTAGTCGCCCGGGGTCGCCGACAGGTAGACGGTCTGCCCGATCCGGCCGAGGAACTCCTCCCACTTCAGGGGGCGGTTGTCCATGGCACTGGGCAGTCGGAAGCCGTGGTCGACGAGGGTCCGCTTGCGCGACATGTCGCCCTCGTACATGGCACCGATCTGCGGGACGGTCTGGTGCGACTCGTCGAGCACGAGGAGGAAGTCCTCGGGGAAGTAGTCGAGCAGGCAGTTCGGCGCCGAGCCGGGAGTGCGGCCGTCGAGGTGCATGGAGTAGTTCTCGATGCCGGAACACGAGCCGACCTGACGCATCATCTCGATGTCGTAGGTCGTGCGCATGCGCAGCCGCTGGGCCTCCAACATCTTGCCCTGCTGTTCGAGGACCTTGAGGCGATCCTCGAGCTCGGCCTCGATCCCGTTGACGGCACGCTCCAGGCGCTCAGGGCCGGCGACGTAGTGGGAGGCCGGGAAGACATACATCTCCTGCTCGTCCCGCACGACCTCGCCGGTCAGCGGGTTCAAGGTCTGGATGGCCTCGATCTCGTCACCGAAGAACTCGATCCGGACGGCGAGCTCCTCGTACATCGGGATGATCTCGACCGTGTCGCCGCGCACGCGAAAGGTGCCGCGGGTGAAGGCCAGGTCATTGCGCGTGTACTGCATCGTGACGAACTTCCGGAGCAGGATGTCGCGGTCCAGCTCCTCGCCGACCCGGAGCGGGACCATCCGGTCGACGTACTCCTGAGGCGTGCCGAGGCCGTAGATGCAGGACACGGAGGCCACGACGATCACGTCGCGTCGGGTCAGCAGCGAGTTCGTCGCCGAGTGCCGCAGACGCTCGACCTCGTCGTTGATCGAGGAGTCCTTCTCGATGTAGGTGTCCGTCTGCGGGACATAGGCCTCGGGCTGGTAGTAGTCGTAGTACGAGACGAAGTACTCGACCGCGTTGTTGGGCAGCAACTCGCGGAACTCGTTCGCCAGCTGGGCCGCCAGGGTCTTGTTGGGTGCCATGACGAGCGTGGGGCGCTGCACCTGCTCGATCAGCCAGGCCGTCGTCGCCGACTTGCCGGTGCCCGTGGCGCCCAGGAGGACGGTGTCCTGCGCACCCGACGTGATGCGCTTCGTCAACTCCGCGATCGCCGTCGGCTGGTCGCCGCTGGGCGTGTACTCGGAGATCACCTCGAAGGGGGCGACTCTCCGCTTCAGGTCAGTCGTGGGGCGCATGCCCTCCAGCGTAGGCGGGCCCACCGACAACCTCAGAAATCGACATCGACCTCCTGCGCGCTGTGGTCCGCGAAGCCCTCGCGGATCTGCCGCCAGTGTCCGCCCGGACCACGGCGCAGCACCCAGGCGCCACAGGTCGCCAGCGCCGCGAGATCGGCCACGAGCCGCCGGACGACCCCCTCGGCCTCGTCATCCTCCTCGGCGTCCGACGTCGTCGGGACGAGGAAGCGCAGGTGGATCTGGGGCTGCATCCGGACGAGCTCGACGCTCCGGTCCTCGACGCGGTGCGTCCGGGCGAGGAGCCGCTCCGCGCTCGGCAGCAGGCTCTCGGGAGCCACCCCGGGGCGGATGTCCTTGATGTCGATGGCCACGCGGTAGGAAGGCACCTCAGGTAGCGCCCTCGCGGCGACGCACCGGCCTCCAGCCCGTGCGCTGGGCCCACGCCTCGACCCGCTCGTGTGCCTCGTCAAACCAGGGCTCCTTGTCCTGCGCGTACTGCTCCATGGACAGGCCCTTCGCCTCGATCTGCCGCTTGGCGTCCTCGTAGTCGGACCGGGCGGCCGCGTCGTCGATGAGCCAGTCGCGGAAGAGCAGCGCCCAACGCCAACCCGGTGAATCGACCTCGCGCACGTGCAGGTGCACCGCGACCGCGGGATCGGAGTTGCCGTGGAACCGCTTGGGCCAGACCTGCGGTTCGCCGTCGGCCGCCTTCGGGTTGTCCTGCGCCACGTGCCCCACCCGCGGGTAGCCCGCCGCCGTCAGAGCCTGGACGAAGGTCGCCTCGTCGGCGTCCTCGAGCGAGGCGACGCCCAACTGGAGGTCGATCACGTCCTTCGCCACGAGGCCGGGCACCGAGGTGGAGCCGATGTGGTCGAGCGTCACGGCCCGCTCCCCCACGGCGTGCCCGATCCTGGCGAGGATCCGAGCGGCCTGCTGGGGCCACGTGGGGTCCGGCTCGTGCAGGGTGATGACGGGCTCGCGGGTGCGGCGGAGGCCGGCCCGCAGGTTGTCCTCGTACGGGACGAGGCGCTCGTCCCAGAGCCGGTCAACGGCTGCGAGGAGCTCCTCGACACTTCCCTCGTTGGGGAGCCACACGTCGGCGGCCGCGCGGCGCTCCTCGTCGCTGGCCTGGGCACGGATCCGGGCCCAGGCGTCGGCGTCGCCCATGCCCCGGTCCCGGACGAGACGCGCGTGGCGGGTCCCTTCGTCGGCACCGACGACCACGACGAGGTGGTAGTCGGCACCCATGTGCTTCTCCACGAGCAGCGGGACGTCGTGCACGACAATGGCCTCGCGGCCGGCGTCGGCGAGCAGCTCGCGAGTGCGGTCGCGAATGAGGGGGTGCAGGAGCCCCTCGAGGTCACCACGGGCGCCCTCGTCGCCGAAGACGAGGCGACCGAGGGCCGGTCGATCCAGCGCCCCCTCCGGGCCGAGAACCGTGGACCCGAACCGGGCGACGACCGCGGCGAGGCCCGCCGTGCCGGGCTCGACGACCTCGCGCGCGATCTTGTCGGCGTCGATGACCACCGCGCCGCGTTCCGCGAGGCGTGCGGATACCGTGGACTTGCCGGAACCGATGCCACCCGTGAGGCCGATCGTCAACATGTGCCGATCCTAGGAGACGGCAGAGACAGCCCGTCGACGACGAAGGGGGCCCCGCACCGTGATCGGTGCGGGGCCCCCTTCGTGCGTGGAGGAACTCAGGGTCAGTTGCCCGTGAGCTTCTCGCGGAGAGCGGCAAGCGCCTCGTCCGAGGCCAGCGTGCCCTCGGAGACAGGAGCGCTCGGAGCCGACGACGTCGACGGAGCGGCCTGCTGGGACGAGTCCGACGAGTAGGACGTTGGGGCCTCGCCGCCACCGGCGGCAGCCTCGGCGTCGGCCTTGAGGGCCTCCTCGACCTGCGTCTTGTGGGCCTCCCAACGGGCGTGCGCCTCGGCGTACTGCTTCTCCCAGACCTCACGCTGCGACTCGTAACCCTCGAGCCACTCGTTGGTCTCGGAGTCGAAGCCCTCCGGGTACTTGTAGTTGCCCTCGTCGTCGTACTCCGCGGCCATGCCGTAGAGCGTCGGGTCGAACTCCTCGATGGATCCACCGGTCTCGTTGGCCTGCTTGAGGGACAGCGAGATGCGACGACGCTCGAGGTCGATGTCGATGACCTTGACGAAGATGTCGGAACCGACGGTGACGACCTGCTCCGGCAGCTCCACGTGGCGCTCGGCCAGCTCGGAGATGTGGACGAGGCCCTCGATGCCGTCGTCGACGCGAACGAACGCACCGAACGGAACGAGCTTCGTGACCTTGCCGGGCACGACCTGACCGATGGCGTGGGTCCGCGCGAAGTGCTGCCACGGGTCCTCCTGCGTCGCCTTCAGCGACAGGGAGACACGCTCGCGGTCCATGTCGACGTCGAGCACCTCGACGGTGACCTCGGTGCCGACCTCGACGACCTCGGACGGGTGGTCGATGTGCTTCCAGGACAGCTCCGAGACGTGGACGAGACCGTCGACGCCGCCGAGGTCCACGAACGCACCGAAGTTGACGATGGAGGACACGACGCCCGAACGGACCTGGCCCTTCTGGAGCTCCTTGAGGAAGGTCGTGCGGACCTCCGACTGGGTCTGCTCGAGCCACGCACGGCGCGACAGGACCACGTTGTTGCGGTTCTTGTCGAGCTCGATGATCTTGGCCTCGATCTCCTTGCCGACGTACGGCTGGAGGTCGCGGACGCGACGCATCTCGACGAGGGACGCGGGAAGGAAGCCGCGGAGGCCGATGTCGAGGATGAGACCACCCTTGACGACCTCGATGACGGTGCCGGTGACGACGCCGTCCTCTTCCTTGACCTTCTCGATGGTGCCCCAGGCGCGCTCGTACTGGGCGCGCTTCTTGGACAGGATCAGGCGACCTTCCTTGTCCTCCTTCTGGAGAACCAGGGCCTCGACCTCGTCACCGACGGAAACGACCTCGGACGGGTCGACGTCGTGCTTGATGGAGAGCTCGCGGGAGGGGATGACACCCTCGGTCTTGTACCCGATGTCGAGCAGGACCTCGTCCCGGTCGACCTTGACGATGCGACCTTCGACGATGTCGCCGTCGTTGAAATCCTTGATCGTCGCCTCGATGGCGGCGAGGAGGTCTTCCTCAGAACCGATGTCGTTGACAGCGATCTGGGGGGCGGTCTTGGCGACCGTGCTGGCAGTCATGTAGTAGGAACTCCGATGATGGACAGATGGAATCGTGTTGGACACTTCGAGCGCACGCCACACAGTCGTGCGCGCGATAACCCTACTCGTGCCGCAACCGGTCGGTCAAAAGGGGTCACCATGTGTGCGCGACGTCCACGACGAGCCGTGAGCCGCCGTCCGTCCGGAGGATGAAAGCACGCATGGGAAGGCGCGCCCGAGTCCCGACGCCGAAGGTCGTCTGCCCCTCGAAGCTGCCGGCGAAGGCGATCTGCCGGAAGGTGCGGAAGCCGGTCACGTCGACCGCGTTCAGCCTGGGGTGAGGGTCGTAGGTCGGACGCCCCGTGCTGTCGTAGGCCGGGCCCCGAACGATCACTCGCAGATCCGCGGCGCCGCGCAGCCACACCCTGGTCCCCTGCCCCTCCGTGTACACCGGCGCGTACCGGACGTCGTAACCGCGCAGAGTCCCCCGCAGGTCGACGACCATGCGGTCGTAGCAGGTGTGCCGGCCCGCCCGCACCCGCAGCACCTGGGACCACGAGTAGGTCGGCTTGGACTTCGCCCACGATCCCCAGTTGGTGCTGCACGCGGTCGTTCCCGCGGTGGTCTGGCTCGGGGCCGCCTGGCTCGGGGCCATGACGGCGCCCATCCCCACGGCGGTGGAGACGGCCAAGGTCAGGGCCGCCATCCGCCGTCGAAGGGCATGGGCTCGCGGCCCACCCGTCCTCGTCCGCGTCTCCGTTGTCCGAGTCATGGCCCACGCCTTCCTGTGAGGCGCCGCCGCCCCCGACGGACGCTTCTGTCAGCATGCGCCTCGCCGCTCCCCCGCCGGTGGCATTCGCCCGATCCGAGGGTCTGACGGCACGATGTCCGCGTGGACATCCCCCAGTCGAGTCATGGACGAGCACCCGTCGACCACGCCCTCACCGCCGCCGCGAACCGCGCATGGTGGGATGCGGAGGCGGAGGACTACTACGAGGAACACGGGTCCTTCCTCGGGGACGGCGACTTCGTGTGGGGCCCCGAGGGGTGGACCGAAGAGGAGCTCCGCGTGCTCGGCGACCTGCGCGGGAAGGTGGTCCTCGAGATCGGGGGCGGCGCCGGGCAGTGCTCCCGCTGGGTCCGGTCGCGTGGGGCGCACGCCGTGGCGACCGACCTGTCGGGCCGCATGCTCGCCACCGGTGCCGAGATCAACGCACGCCGTCCCGAGGACGCCGTCCCCCTCGCCCAGTGCGATGCCGTCGCACTCCCCTTCGCCGACGAGTGCGTCGACATCGTCTTCACGGCCTATGGCGCGCTCCCCTTCGTCGCCGACTCGGCCGGCCTGCTGCGCGAGGCGGCCCGAGTCCTCAGGCCGGGCGGCCGTCTGGCCTTCTCCACGACGCACCCCTTCCGGTGGGCGCTACCGGACGTGCCTGACGCCGAGGGCCTGACCGTGACGATGAGCTATTTCGACCGGACCCCCTACGTCGAGGTCGACGAGGCGGGGCGAGTGTCCTATGTCGAGCACCACCGGACGCTCGGCGATCGCGTGCGTGAGATCACCGCTGCGGGGCTCCGGCTCGTCGACGTCATCGAGCCGGAGTGGCCGGAACGGAACACCGAGGCCTGGGGTGGCTGGTCGCCGCTTCGCGGTGAGCTCATGCCGGGGACGGCGATCTATGTCGCCACCAAGCCGTGACCGAAGGACCCCTCAACGCGTCAGGTCTGGACAACGACGAGGCCCGCCAACCCTGTGAAGGGGTGGCGGGCCTCGTCGCGTGGTGAGCGTCAGTGTCGGTGCAGGTCCGAACGCCGCACGGTGCCGTCACCGTCGGCACGCTCGTTGAAGACATCGAGCGAGGTGTCGTCCGCGTCGTTCCGCACGTCCGACACGCGATCGGTGGTCGTGTCGGCGTAGCCGCGGTCGTAGTCGTAGGTGTCGACCTCGTCCTGACGACGGGCGCCGCGCCAGAGGAAGAAGCCGGCCAGACCCGACAGGAGCCCCAGGAGCCCGGTGATGAGCGGGAGCTTCCCGAGCAGCCCGAGCTGGGAGCCGCTGTCCTTGGCCGCCTTGACGTTGGCCGCGACGGTCTCGTCGGTGAAGGTGAGGTCCATGTCGAGGACCTTGGTGCCGTCCTCGAGCGAGCGGGACTGCTTCTCGCTCTGCTTGATGATCGAGCCGGTGACCGGGTCGATGAACATCGTCTTGAGCGAGGAGTAGGTGCCCTTGACTCCGCTGGAGATCTCAGCGGACTCGTTGGCGACATCGGTCACGAAGCGGTACGTCTCGAGACCGTCGATCTTCTCGACACCGTCGAAGGTGGCATCGACCGTGTGCGCCAGAACGCCGTCCCAGAACGGGTAGGTCTTCTGCTCGACGTCGAAGGGGAACTTGTTGACGAGACCGTCGTGTGCGACACCGTCGCCGATGTACTTCTCGTCGTTGACCGCGACCGCCGACTTCCGGTTCGTCGCGAAGGTCTCCTGGGTCGCCGACACGAGTCGCTTGTCGGGGTCCGACTCGTCGACGCAGTCCGGTGCGTCACCCTCGGGGTCGGCGATGAGGCACGTGAAGGTGTCGAAGACGACGACGTCGCCATCGGACTTCTCGCCGTTGCTGACGGTGCGGCTCAGGGCCTTGATCGGGCTCGCCTCCCCCGTGGGCAGGACGGACGCGTTACCCGCGAGACGAGTCGTGCTGTCGACATCCAGGGGGGTCTTCTTCAGCGCCCCCGGGACATACACGAGGGCCAGGAGGGCAGTCATCACGAGGAAGCCTGCGAGGCCCATCAAAACTAGGCCGACGATTCTGCGCATCTGCTGGACACCTTTGTCTCATGGGGCGGAATTGCTGAACAGTACCAGTGAGTACGCCCCGCCCGCTCGGATGTCATGGCGTGTCGAACGCCTCCTCTATCCTCAGCCTTCATGACCTTGACCGGACCGGAGACGACGCACTCACCAGCGCTGTCCACGGTGCCCGCGCTCGACGGTCTGCGCGGCCTGGCCGTCGCCGGAGTCGTGCTCACTCACGGTGCCTTCATGACCGGTTTCGGCGCGTCCGGCGGCCTTGTCGGTCGGCTCTTCGCCCGTGGCGACTACGGGGTGTCCCTGTTCTTCGCACTCTCCGGGTTCCTGCTCTATCGGGGGCTCACCGTCACCGCGGCCCGGACGGGCCGCCTTGACCTCCGCGGTTACGCCGCCCGGCGTGCCGCGCGCGTGCTGCCGGCCTACTGGCTCACGCTCGCGGTCGTCGTGCTGATCGTCGACCCCGAGCCCCGGTCCTCGGTCCTCAACGCGCTGGGGATCCAGATCTATGTCCCGGACGGGGCCATCCCGGCCTTCGGGCAGGCCTGGAGCATCGCGACCGAACTGAGCTTCTATGCGGCGCTCCCCTTCGTCGTCATGCTCCTCGGGTGGCTCCGTCGCCGCAGGCCCAACGGTCCCATGGCCGTCCTCGCCACAGCCCTCGTCGTGATGTCCCTCATTCCTCTCCTCACGGGCCCGGCGAGCTACGGCGAGGACCTGCTCCTCGAGCGCTGGTTGCCGTGGCGCGCGCCCCACTTCCTCATCGGCATGGTGTGTGCCGAGGCCCTCGCCGTGCCCCATCACCCCCTCGCTGCGGCGCTCGCTCGACGCGCCCGCGACCGGGTCGGTTGCACCGCCGTGGCGGCCGCGAGCTACCTCGCGGCGACGACCCCGCTGGCGGGTCCGCTCGACCTCCAGCCCGCCTACGGGTTCACCCTCCTGATGAGGGTCCTCTGCGCCACGGTGATGGCCGGCGCCCTGCTCGTCCCCGTGGTGCTGGCTCCCCCTTCGAGCCCTACCCACCCACTGGCCCATCCGGTGGCTCGCTGGCTGGGCAGCATCAGTTACGGCGTCTTCCTCTGGCACCTACCGGTCTTCACCGCGCTCTTCGCGCTCAGCGGTGTTGCCTACTTCCGGGGTGGACTGTCCCCGCTCCTGGCGATCGGCGTTCCCATCACCCTGTTCCTGGGCTTCCTCAGTCTGCACCTCGTCGAACTGCCGGCCTCACGTGGCGTCGCGCGCCTGCTTGCCCGGCGCCGCCAGGGCGGCCATCGTCACCACGGCGATGATCGCCAACCGGATGCCGCCCTCCAGCCAGGCCGGGCCGAGTGACCCCGGGCTGACGACTGCCTGAAGGAGCCCGCACAGGGTCAGTGTGCCGACGACGATGGCGGGCGCGCTCCACGTCGGCGCGGTGCGGCCGAGAAGACGGCTGGCCACGCCCGCCAACAGGGCCGCGACGAGGCCGGGGACCCCGGCGACCACCGCCCCCAGGACTCCCGCCACCCCGACGACGACCCACCCACCGGCTGCCCATCGGGCCGGTGCGCGCGCCGTCTCGGGGGCCCTCAACGCGTGTTGTGGAGCACGTGATCGCGACCGTGCCCCTCGCCCGACGACGATGGCGCACCCGAGGAGGCCGAGCGCCGCCACCGCGCCGATCGCCAGGACGACGCGATAGGTCCGGTCTGGTCCGAACTCGATGACGATGTCCCCGGCGCCACCCGCGGGCAGGACGAAGGCCTGCCGCCGGCCGTCGATGACCACCGGCTCGAGCGGCGTCTCCCCCAGTCGAGCCTCCCAGCCGGCGTTGGCGTTCTGGTCCATGACCAGCACGCGGTCCTCGCCCGACGCGGCGATCGTGCCCTCCCACGGTGTCTCGTCGGACAGCGTCGCATCGCGACCCAGTGGGATCGCGACGTCCCGGGATGCACGCTCCGAGGGACGTAGTGCGGCCGACGCGATCGTCAGCCCCTGCCACCGATCGACCGTCACCGTGTGGGTGAGACCGTCGCCGAACGTGACGTCGCCACAGGCCTCCCAGGTCCCGGTCCCGAGGCCGAGGACGGCATCCCGGCTCATCGTGGCTCGGGTGCGCGCCGTGCGCCCATCGACGACGACGCGAGGTCCCTCCCCGCACGCTGCGGAGATCGTCTCGTCCGGAGCATCAGGCTCGACGCCCTCGATGTCCAACTCCTCGAGCTCGAGGGCCGCCAGGGGCGCCGGGGCCGCATCGGTCCCCGGGACGCGAACGAATGTCAGCCGTAGGACCCTTCCGGTCGTCGGCGGAATCTCGACCGTCCCGTCCGCCTGCAGTCGTCGCGTGTACTCGCGGCCGCCGACGTCGATGACCACGGCTGGTGCCGCCCGACGGACCCAGCCGTCGCGCGCCCGGAAGCGCAAGGTCGTGATGGACGTCTCGCGTCCCAGTCCGATCTCCAGCTCGGGAGAGTCGTCACCGAAGGCCGGGCTCCAGGCCGTACGGGCGTCACCGTCGAGCATCGCCGCCGGCTGCGCCATGACGGACTCACTACGTGCGCTGCTGGCCTCCACGGAGACGCCCTTCCCCCGCGTCAGCGCCGTGGGAGCGCTGGTCGAGTCGCGTGTGAGCGTCCCGCGCAGCGTCCAGGAGCCCGCGAACGACCCCGTCAACGACCGCCCCATGTCCCCCGACTGCTCGGGCTGCGCAGCGGCCGTCCCCAGGCAGACGAACTCGCCCGCGTCCGTCGCGCATCCGTCCCGACCGCGGAGCCCCTGGCCGAGGAGGATGCCCTCGACCGGGGCGTCGGTCTTCGCTGCGGGGAGCTGCAGGAGCTCGCGCGGCGCCACTCCCGGGATCGTGACCTCCGACAGGCCCGTGATGCCCTCGGCCGGCGTGCCGGACTCCGTCGAGAGGATCTCCACCGACACCGACGAGTACCGGCCCCGAGGGAGCCCGACACGGGTCGAACGACCGGTCAGGCTCGCCGTCACGACGACGTCATCGGCGCGAACCGCCACCCGCGTGGGTGCCGCAGGGTTGATGCCGTCGGCGCTGACGCCGTCCGCCCCGGCCACGACGACCTCGTCGATCGCCGTCGACCCGTCGAGCCGCACGGTCAACCTCGGGCGCTCGTCCCACATGGCCAGCCAGGCCGTCGTCGTGTCGCCGTCGAGTGCGGCGAAGGGACGACGGGCCGGTCGAAGGCCGCCGAACCCGAGGTCGTCGGCCATGGACGACGACGCGCGGACGTCCTCGATGCCGGTGTAGGTCGTCGTCGTGCGCAGGGATCCGTCGCTCCAGACGTGATAGTCGGGGGCCCCCTTCGCTGCGTCCGACGTCAGGGTGCTCGTCCCGTCCTGCCCGCGGGGCGCCCCGAACCAGCGGATTCTCGCCCGGTTGCCATCCGTCTCCACGCGTCGGGTCGGGTCGAGCAAGTCGTTCCGGTCGCCGTCGAAGAGCACGGGACCGGTGGCGAGACCGGACTCGGCCAGCGCCGCGAGGTCCTCGCTGGCGCCTGAGGCCGCGGTGACGTCGGCGGCCCGCCACACCTCCACCGGGGAGGCCGTACGGCCGGGGAGTTCGTAGATCTCCACGGGTCGAACACGGGCTCCCGAGGCGTCGATGAACGGTGTACCGAAGGCCTTCACCAGGGACACACCCGCCGTCGCGCGCACCGAGGAACGGGCCAGCGCCACGGGCGGCTGGCCGGACTCGGTCGGCGACAGATCGTTCCGGACGATGACGAAGTGGGTGCCTGCGGCACTCAGCACCTCGGCCCCTCCGTCGAGCGAACGTCCCGTCTGCAACCGTCTCTCGATCTCGTCGAGCAGCCGGATCGTGCCGGCGGGAGCCAGGGGCACGGCGTCGCGCACGGCGTAGGACGCATCGGTGAGGGGCCGCAGGGGCTCGTCGATGGTCCGCCCCCACGAGTACTCACCGAAGTTCGCTGCCGGCACGACGAGCGCCTGCCCCTCGGCCTCGTGGGCATCCAGCCAGCGCCCGGCGTCGCGCCAGTGCTGCGGCATGTCCTCAAAGGTTCCTCGGACGGCGATGGCCCCGGAGAAGGCGGGTGCCGCTGCGGCGATGACCATGAGGCTCACCCCGACAACGGCCCCGGTGGGCAGCCAGGCGACGGCGGGCCTCCAGCGGAGGGCCTTGCCGACGAGATGCGTGAGGCCGACGGCCAGGGGCAACCGGACGAGGAGGTCCACCTTGTGGATGTTGCGAAGGGGGGCCAGCGGCCCGTCGAGCGCCGCCTGCGCCTCGTCGACGAGAGGGGAAGCCAATGCGCCGGCATGGGAGAGCGACAGGGTCACCCCACCCAGAATCAGACAGGCCCACAACCACCGACGCTCCGGCACGTCACGGGTGGCAAGTCCGCCCAGGCCGATCGCCGACACCGCCGTTGTGAGCACGATGAGCCACGGGGACGTCGCGATCTCGAAACCGGCCGGCCACCATGGCCCTCCGGGCGTGGCGACGTGTCCCAGCCAGTGCGTCGTCCCCCGCACGACGTCGAGCATCCCCACGGGCAACATGACGGCGCGTGCCGTCTCGATCCAGTCGAGGAAGGGCGGCGAGTAGCGGCCCATGAGCAGCAGCGGTCCCAGCCACCAGGCCGTGGCCGCCAGCACGGCCGACGGCCAGGCCCACGTGATCGGCTGAGCCCACCACCGGGGACGGGTGACGAGCCAGAGCCCGGCCGGCACCAGCGCACACACGGCCGCAGTGGCATTGACGCCGCCGAAGAAGAGCACAGCCACACCGCTCAGGGTGGCGGCGCGCCCGGTGGACATCCGCCCAGACGTGGCAAGGACGAGCGGCCACAGGACCAGCGGTGCCAACAACTGGGGCTGGATCTCCGCGCTCAGCCCGCCGATCGAGGACACGGCCCGAGGCGCGAGGACGTAGGCGAGGCCGCCGATGACGGGCACGTGCCGGGGCCCGGCACCCAGGGCGCGCAGGAGTCCGATCATGCCGATCAGGCCGGCGGAGAGCAGGAGCGCCCACCACAGTCGTTGCACCACCCAGACCGGCGCCACCTCACTGCCGAGGGCGAAGAAGGGACCCATGGGGAAGAGGTAGCCGTAGCCCTGGTTCGACAGCCCGCCCCAGCTGACCTGGGAGTCCCACAGGTGGAGGGACCGGGCCAGGAATCCCCACGCATTGACGTAGAGGTCGTTCTTGGTGTCCTCGGCGATCCGGCCCGGAGTCACGGACCACGCCACCGCCCACACGGTGATGAGTGCGGCGAGCGTGGCCCCATCGGGCAGCGCTCGGTTCCTCACGTGCGGCGGAGCACCAGCATGAGGTTCCAGCTCAGGACCTCACGTAGGCCCGGCACCTTCAGCAGCGGGTCGGCCCAGTCGGGGTGGTAGCGCGGCGCTGCCTCCACCAGGACCGCGCCCTCCTGCCTGCGCGCCCACCGCAGACCACCAGCGGCTGTCGCGGCGTGCATCGTCTCGCCGAAGCGGTTCTTCGGGGGGTGACCGTGGACTCGCTCGTAGCGGCGGCGCGCGCGGTGCCCACCGAGGAGGTGCCACGGGGAGGTCTCGTGTCCACCCCAGGGTGAGGCCCAGACCGTGTACGAGATGAAGACGAGTCCCCCGGGCTTGACGACACGCAGCATCTCCGCACCGAGGACTCCGGGCTGGGTGACGTGTTCCATCACGTTGTTCGACATGACGATGTCGAACGAGGCGTCCGGGAAGGGCAGGTGCTCGCCCCGACCGACGACCGCGCCGTGGCCCGGCCCCGGATCGAGCGACTCGCGCTCGAGGTCGACAGCGACGTACCGGGCACCCCGGTCGACGAATCGCCGGCCGAACTGCTCCTGCCCGGCACCGACGTCGAGAACCGTGCGACCGTCGAGCGCCTCGTGGCGAGTGATGAGCGTGATCGTGTCATCGGCGACGTCCGTGTAGAACCGCTCGGGGTCGGTCTGCTCGACGAGGAACGATCGGAAGAGGCGGGCGGACCTTGCTACTGTTCGGTATCTCTCGCTCGGCACGGTTCGCATGGGGGCATCTAACCATCCTCGCGGGCGGGTTGCCTGAGCGCGACGACGACGTCGGAATCAGAACGAGGTGGATCGTGGGCCTGCGCATTCTCATGCTCAACTGGCGGGACATGCAGCATCCCGAGGCGGGTGGCGCCGAGAAGTACCTCGTCACCGTCGCGCATGGACTCGCGGCCCGAGGACACGAGGTCACCTTCCGCACCGCGGCGTATCCTGGCGGGCTGGCGGACGAGGTCGTCGACGGCGTCCGGTACATCCGCAAGGGTGGACGCTTCGACATCTACGCCCGCTCGATCGTCGCTCACCTGATCCGCCGGTACGACGTCGACGTGGTCGTCGATGTGCAGAACGGCGTCCCGTACCTGAGTCCACTGACCCGGCGCAAGCCCGTCGTCAACCTCGTTCACCACGTCCACAAGGAACAGTGGCCGGTCCTCTTCGGGCCGCGTCTGAGCCACGTGGGCTGGCTGCTCGAGTCACGGCTCGCGCCCGTGGTCTATCGGCGCACCCCCTATGTCGCCGTCAGTGATTCGACCCGTCGGGAGCTGATCGGTCTGGGGATCGATGCGGAACGCATCGAGGTGATCCACAACGGCACGGACGCCGCCCCTCTCGGCGAGGGTCGGCGCTCGCTCCACCCCTCGGTGATGGTCCTCGGCCGGCTCGTCCCGCAGAAGCGGGTCGAGGTCGCCCTGCGCGCCATCGCCGACCTCCGGGCCGATCACCCCGACATCACCCTGGACGTCGTCGGCTCCGGCTGGTCACGCCCGCATCTGGAGGACGTCGCCCGGGAGTTGGGCATCTCGCAGCACGTGACGTTCCACGGCCACGTCTCGGAGGACGAGAAGCACGAACTGCTGGCCAGGGCGTGGGTGCACGCGTTGCCGAGTCTCAAGGAAGGGTGGGGACTCGTCGTCGTCGAGGCCGGCGTGCACGGCACGCCCACGGTCGCCTTCACCGAGGCGGGCGGACCGCAGGACTCGATCGTGCACAACGTCACGGGACTCCTCGTCGACGGTGGACAGGGCGAGTACACCGCCGCTCTGCGCACGCTCATCGAGGACGACGACGTCCGTCAGCGGATGAGCGACGAGGTCAGCGTGTGGGTGCGCCGTTTCCACTGGGACGAGACGGTCGATCGGTGGGAGCGGCTCCTCGAGCGCGTGGCGTCCACGCCGGGGCCGGGTCGCTGACCCGATGATCCCCGCGCCCGGCGACCGTCGGGCGCGCTGCCCCGCGGGCACAGCAAGGCCCTGCAACGTCGAACGTTGCAGGGCCTTGCGCGCGCGGATCGAGTCCGGGCGAAACTCAGGGGGCGTCGTAGACGACGACCGTCTCCGACTTCTCCGGGCCGTTCGCCGCGGGCGTCACGGCCGACACGCCACCGACGATGGTGAACAGGGCAAGGATGGCGCCGGTCACGACGGCGCCGACAGCGGCGAGAGCACTAGTCATGGAACAGAGGCTAGCAGAGCACGGCGTCGGCGCGCGGCGATTGCGGTGCCGACACCCACCGCCATCGCGGTGAGGAGCGTCACGACCCACCCGGTCACGATCACCGCCCCGGTGGTTGATCCGCTCGCGGCCGGTGTGGCGACCTCGACGACGAGCCACTGCGGGCTGTCCACGACCGCCGGGCCCATGGCTCGCAGGGCGGGGACGTCGACGTCCTGGGTCGTGCCGAGCTCCGCCGCCACGTAGCGCACCCCGGCGTCCTTGAGCGCCTCGGCCGGAGCGGTGCCGGACTCGATGGCCACCGACACCCCCGCGGCGCGAACGCTCTCGCCGCCGATCCTCCCCGAGCGCAGCGGCAGCGAGTCGTCGTAGAGGACGACCTCGTCGATCATCCGCGGCGCCAGGGTCAGCGAGACCCGGCTGTCGTTCCAGTCATAGCGTCGGTACTGGCTCCACGGGAGGAGACCCACGTCGCCGGCGGGCAGTTCGTTGACGGCCCGGATGTCCGTGCGATAACTCGCGGGGACCACGGTGGCGTCGAGCCTGCCACCGATGCCCCACACGAGTTGTGGCGACAGGACGATCGGCAGGCCGATGAGGAGGCCGACCACCGGCCCGGTGAGACCTGTCGGGATGCGACGCAGGCACTGCTGCACGAGCACTCCGAGCCCGGTCGCTGCGCAGATGACCCATGGCCCGACGAACTTGTGACTGTCACGCAACAGCCCGCCGCCGGGGAGCCCGGCCACGAGGGCCGCCCAGCTCGTCGACGCCGCGGGAATCGCGCTCCAGAGGACGATCGCCCCGAAGACCAGAATCACCCCCGCCAGGCACCGACGCGCCGCACCCCTGGTCGACGACATCAGCGCCAGAACGGCCACAGCGCACACGGCCGCCGATGCGACCCCGATGAGGAGCTGGTCTCGGGGCTCGGGGTGGGTGGCGACGTTCCAGAATCCCCCGCCACCGAGCAACGACCCGATGACGCCCACGGGAGAGTCCGCGACGGGCCCGAACGCGTGCACGCCTGCGACGTCACTCGTCGGCGACGACGCGAGCGACGGGAGGATCCATGCCGCGCCGACGCCCGCGGTGACCAGTGCGGCGAGCGCGGCGACCCGGGCCAACCCCCACGATCGCTCCGAGAGCGCGCCGACCGCGAGCACCATGACGGCCGCTCCCCCGACCAGGACCAGCGAGTTCGCGCCACCGAGGCCCCCGAGGACGAGGGTGGTGAGGACCTCGTGCCCGGCTCGCTCGCCCCGCACGCACCGCAGGGCGGCCCGGAGGGTCCACGGGAGCACGGCGAGTCCGAGGATGACGACCCACTGGCCGACGAGCAGTCGCTCGGAGACGAAGGGGTTCCACACGGCCGCGACCACGGCCGCACAGCGAGCAGCCGTGCCGGCGCGGGGCAGCACCTCGACCACCAACGCCGACGCGCCGAGCCCCAACCCGATCAACAGTCCCAACAACACGAGGTGCTGTGCCAGCGAGGCGCCGAGGACCGTCCCGAGCAGGACGGCGACAGCGTCGCTCGGGACGGCGCGCGGAGCGGGGGTGTCGATGCCCAGGACGAAGGCGGTCCACCGAGGGTCCGGGGACCACGGCATGTCGTGCGTGATGGCCACTCCACGGCCGAGGGCCGGACCGAGCACGACCACCGCCTGGACGACCGCCACGAGCAGCGGAACGACCGCCCGGGCGGCGTGCCCCCGGGGCGGCGTGCGTGTCATGACACAGGAGCCTAAGTCCCGCGACCGCCGAGGGGTCGTGCTCTAATGCCAACGTGTCCGCCAGCAGCCCCGAGATTCTCGCCGACCAGTCCGTGCGCGGGCAGAGCGGCGCGACCCAGCACATGGACGCCCTCACGGGCTATCGCGGTGTCGCCTGCCTCCTGGTCGTCCTCGTGCACGGTGCCGGGTACACCGCCTATCCGTCGGTCGGCATCCAGGGCTATGGCCCCATCGCGCTCTTCGTCCTCTCGGGTTATCTCCTCATTGCCCCATGGTCCAAGTGGTCGCTGGGACAAGGGCGACAGCCCGATCTTCGGACCTTTGCCCGCCGCCGGCTGGCCCGGATCTTTCCCCCCTACCTCGTGCTCCTGGCCGTCGTGGCGATCATCTATCCCGCGTCCCAGCCCCAGGGTCTGTGGAGTTGGGTCAGGGCGCTGACCCTGACCAACTGGCTGCGCAGCGATGGTCTCCGGCCCGCCATGCAGCATCTCTGGAGCATGGGCACGGAGTTCAGCTGGTACGTGGCGCTGCCGGCGATCGGCGCCCTGCTCGGGCTCCTCGGACGTCGGGTGTGGCCCGGCCGGCCCCTGCGGCCCATCATCGCGGTACTGCTCGGTGCCACGCTGACGACGATCGCGTGGGACGTCTGGCTCGCCACGGGCGACCACAGCCTCAGCGAGAAGTTGACCTACCCCATGTGGCTCCCCGCCCACCTCGCCAGCTTCGTCGTCGGCGCGACCGTGCGCCACGTCCAGATCGTGGCGAGCGCCGGACGCTCCCCCCGCCTGGCCGCGTTGGCGTCCCGCTGGTGGCTGCCTGCCGCGGGGGCCCTGGTGGCATTCGTGGTGTTGCTGAGCCCCGTCGTCGGAGCGCCCGGATGGACGCCGCTGACCCCGCAGGAGCGGGGAATCCGGACCGTCGCCGACCTCGCCCTCGCCGCCTTCCTGCTCGTGGCCCTGCTCATGGGTCGAGGGAAGAACCCGCTGGCGCAGGCTCTCTCGACGCGGCCCATGGTCGCCGTCGGTCGATGGTCCTACGGCATCTACCTCTGGCACCTGCCGGTGACGGTCATCGCCGCGAATCACCTGACGATCCACCCCGGACCCATGGGTTTCGTGAGTTGGATCGCGATCCTGGGTGTCATCTCGACGGCGCTCGGTGCCGTGTCCTACCGATTCGTCGAGGTGCCGGCCATCGACTGGTCCAAGCGGACGAAGGCCTGATCGCCGGGTGCCGCCGGGCAGCTCGGCGGCGTCAACATCCCTCGTGTCGGCGGCCTGCCGGAGGCCTGGGCCACTCCCCCTCCGGCGCCGTCGCGACGTAGAGGAGGCCGGACGCGACGGGCAGCGCGTGCCGCGAGACGAAACGATCGAAGCGGTCGATCGGCTTCGGGAAGAAGGCCGGGACGCCCTCGCGCGCACGGACCTCGAATCCGTACCGCTCGAGGATCTCCGTCAGCGCCCGGTAGGTGAACACCTTGAGGTGGCCCTGGACCTGATTCCCCTGGCCGAGGACGCGATGCCGCCGACCGAGGGCGATCTCGCTGCTCGTCTCCGTGCCCAGCGGTTGCACGCCCAGCGGGACCAGAACCCGGTTGGCCCAGGAGACCATGTTCGGCGTCGAGATGACGAGGGTGCCGCCCGGTCGCAGGACCCGGCGGATCTCGCGGAGAAAGCTGTCGGGGTCGGGGACGTGCTCGATGATCTCGCCGGCGACGACACACTCGAAGGACGCGTCCCCGAACGGCAGGCGACGCGTCACGTCGCCGCGCTCGTACGCGAACCGGTCGCTGGCGACGTCGTCGTAGACGTCCATGCCCGCGAGGCCGGTCAGACCCGCATCCGCGAGCCTCTCCAACAGGAACCCGCGTCCGCACCCAATGTCGAGGAGTGACTCCGGCCTCCTGCTCGTGACGATCTCGATGATCCTGCGCAGCCGGGGATCGATCCGCGAGATGTAGGTGACGTTCCCCTTGTAGTAGTCCTCGAAACTCATGCCTCGGGTCCCTTCGATTCATCGTGGTCGACGACGGCCTCCGCCGGTGCGCCGTCGCTGTCGCCGTCGAGACGGTCATCGTCGGCGTCCGGTCGCCCACGCGTCACGTACCCACCGCCCACGAGTGCCACGGCCGCAAGGCCCAATCCCGAGAGCGCGAGGGCCTTGCGTCGACCGGCCAGGTCCCCGCACACCATCGTGGAGATCTTGTCCCGGGCGGGCTCCATGGGGGTGCCGCAGCGGATCAGGGTGCCGTCGGCGGCGCTCCCGCCGACGGTGGTGAACAAGGCGGCGATGGACAGCGCCGCGACGGGGAGCGCCGCGAGAGCCGCGACGGCCACGCCCGAGAGCCAGGCACGCCGTCCCCAGCGGGCCACGCCCACCTCGCTCAGCAGGAGGAGCCCACCCGCGGCGGCGGCCAGGGCGACGGCCCGGGTGCGCGCCTCGTTGACCGGCTCCTTGCAGAAGTACGTCACCAACTCCTCCGTCTCCGGCGTCGCGGGTGATCCGCAGCCGACGGGGATGAGGTTGCCCCCGAGCGAATTGACGGGCGTCACCCACAGGGCGATGCCGATCCCGAGCAGGACGAGCGCGCCGATCCGAAGGAGCCGGACCAGCCAGAGGCGCGAAGGGTCCATGGGGGTCATGGGGCGTCACTTTCTCCGGAGCGGACCTCGACCCAGGCGGCCAGGAACAGGGTCCAGATGGCGAGCCCACCGGCTTGGTGGGCCACGAGATTGTCGCTGATCCGCGTCGCCGGTGGGGTCAGAGGCACCGACGAGCCGAGAAACCACAGCACCGGGAGTGAGATCACCAGGACGACGGCTGCCGTCGACAACAGTCGTCGCTTCGGCCCGGCCCACCAATGGGCGAGAAGCAAACCACCCATCAGGACCGCGGGGGCCGGCCCCACCGTCGCCCAGACGGCCACCACCGCCAACGCGGCGAGGAACACCGAGGACGGGCGGGGTGCGGCCGCAGTGCGGCGGGCCGGGGCGGACCTCATGATCGCTCCGCGTCTCGGGCGGACGGCTGTCGGCGCCGGACACGACGCAGGGGGCCGACGAGGAGGAGGCCGAGGCAGGCGAGCAGCGCGACGCCGCTGATCGCCCAGGCGACACGGCCGGTCCGGGCGGGCGCGAAGGCAATCCTGACGATCTCGCCCGGTCGCGCGTCCACGCGCCACCCGGCAGCGAAGCCGTCGACGACCAGGGGGGAGCCGAGGTCCCGACCAGCCAGCGTCGCCGTCCACCGATCATCGTGGGCCTGCCCCGAGGAGACGAGGCAGGGGAAGCAGCCCGACGTCAGTCGGACGTCCATCGACGACGCGTCGTGACGCAGGACCTCGTATTCGGGTGCCGTCGTGAGCACCGGCGGTTCCGCGTCCGACGACAGATGGAGGTCGTTGAGGGCGAAGGTCGCCACGCCCGCCACGCGGTGCTCCCCCCGGTCGATCGTCGGGGTCGGGCCGCAGGCGGTGAAGGGCACGGCCTCCCCGTCCAGCAGCGCGGCGTGGTCCCCATCGAGGTCGGCCTCGATGCGCTGGCCGTCGATCGTTGCGACCGGGACACAACCATCCGCCTGCGCGTCGGTCGACGTCACCCGCGGCAGGCCGAGGTCGGAGATCCGCACCGGTCCCCAGCCCTGCTTCTCCGTCAGCAGCACTCGCACCCGGTGGGCACGTTGCGCCGTGGGCAGGGAGATGCGATTGCGGCCGGCCGTGAGTTCGACCTCGAAGGGCTCGCCGTCGTCAACGGAGACCAGTGCCCGCACGGCCTGACCGCCGCCCTCGGCCTGGGTGAGAGTGAAGTCCCGCAGTCGGCGGCTCGGGAAGTCGACGGCGATCCACTCCCCCACGACCGGGCCGCCCGGCTGCCACGCCGTCTCGAGGTTCGCCTCACCACCGGAGTCGTCGAGGGCCATGGAGGCGCGGTTGCGTGACGCATTCCCGGCCCGCGAGCTCGACGTCGCGACGACGTCGTCGTTCGCTCCGGCGAGCGCGTCCAGGGCGTCGTCGGACGCACCGTCCGCGAGCTGCACCATCCCCGAGACGCGGTAGCGCCGCGTGTCCGGGAGGGCGAACTCCCGCTCCAGCACGGGCTCCTCGACGCCGAAGCCGGACGTTTCGCCACGTTCCCTGCTCAGGGCGACGTCGATCGGCACGTCGACGAGGGCTACCCCGGCGGCCTCCGCCGCGGCCGGTAGGCGACGGATCAGGCGCGTCGGCAACGCCGCCACACGATCCATCTCGATGCCGGGGACGGAGATCTCCGAAAAGCCGACGGGGCCGTTCCCGATCCCTTCGACGCCCCTGACGGCGATCGTCAGGCGGGACACCGGACCGGTGGGGACCTCGACGTCGACCGGGAAGGAGTTCCACGGGGTGACGGCGACGGTCTGCGTGTGCGGCTCACCGTCGACGACGGCGGTGACCTCGACCTCGGTGATCCGGTTGAACTCCCCATGCATCGGGTGCAGCTGGATCGTCCCGAGCGGCACCGGGCTCCGGGGAGTGAGGGTCAGCGCGTTGCCCACCCCGGAGCCGAAGTTGCCGAACCGCCATCCTGTCGTCCGGTCCCCGTCGAAGGCCTGGCTGACGTCGCCGAACGCGTAGGGCCCGAAGAGGATGCCGTCCCCGCTGGTGGTCACGGAGGCGTTGCCCCGGAGCCGGGCGACGGTCTGATCGGCCGCCGAGAAGAGTGCCCGGGAGGAACCGGGGTCGACCGCCGCCCCGACGAGCGGGCCCGTCCCCGCGGGGTTGGTGTTGCTCCACTCCCGGCGCGCATTGCCGTCCGTGAGGACGACGCGCGCTTCGTCGCGCACGGCTTCCGCGAGCTGCTCGTCGTCGAGCGAACCGGCCAGGAGCAGTGCTGGACGACTCTGCAGCAGACCGGCCGACTGCAGGGACGCCAGCGAGGTGCCCGCACCGTCGACGAGCAGGGAGCCACCCGGCGACCGGACGGCGACCGACGTCGTCCGGTCCATGCCCGTGACCGGGCGCACGACGGCCGGGGCCGACGCGCCGTGGGCGACCTTCGCCGGGCCGTATTCGCGCGCCGGTCCCAGTCCGGTGTCGTCGTCGAGTTGGGCCTCGACGCGCGCGCCCCCGTCGATGTCGGACCCGTCGGTGTCGTACCGGGCCACGACGTCGCCGGCTCCGATGTAGTCCGCGAGGGCGGACAGGGTGCCGGCGGGAAGGGTGCCCTGCTGGAGCCTCCGGTCCACGCCGGCGAGAAGGGTCGCCGAGTACCGACCCCCGGACGGCCAGGCGCTCCGGAAGACGAAGGGGCGGTGGAAGAGGGAGGGGCCGATCTCGTCCGGACCTTCGTACCCCCAGGAGTACCCGGCCACGCCCGTCCCGGGGACCATCAGCACGCGGCTCTCATCGGCACGCTCGTTGACGTCCGCCGCCGCCTCCTGCCAGTAGTCGGGCACGTCCATCCGGACCCAGAAGAGATCGCCGCTGAGGGCGGGCGCAAAGGAGCCCGCGAGGACCGCAGAGCTCGCTGCCGCCGCGCCCCACCGCTGCGCGGACGTGCTCAATCGGGGGACGATGGCCCTCGCCGCCAGGGCGATGAGGACGGCCAGTCCCAACTCGAGGACGGCTCCGACCTTGTTCGTCGTCCGGAAGGCGATCAGCCCCGGCACGCTCTCGAGGGCGGCGCCGATGGCCGACCCCCAGGCGCTGGTGCCCGAGTTCGGGAAGGTGCCGACCATGATGAGCGCGCCGCTGAGGACCGCGGTCGCCCCGAAGAGTCGCGCTGGCGAGCGCGACAGGCGCACCCCGAGCCCGGCGAGAACGGGCCCACCGAACGTCAGCAGAATGACGACCGGGCCGGTGACGTAGGACAGGCGGCCGGGGTCGAAGGAGCCGTTGCCGTCGGCGCCGTAGAGCGTCCACATCCCCAGACCGCGCAGGACCTCCGTGAACGAGTTCGCCGTGTTGATCGCGGCCGTCGACTCGGTGGACTCCGCGATCGACGTCCCGAGGCCCAGCGCCGCGAGCGCGGGCACGAGCCAGTAGGCCGAGAGCAGCGCGTAGATCGCTCCCGTTCGGAGCACGACGCCGGCCACGGTGAGGAAACGATGCCCCTCGATCAGGACGGCGTGGACCACGACGGGCACGAGCACGAGCAACTGCATCAACGGCACGACCCCGGCGTTGATCCCGCTCATGGCCGCGAGCACCAGTGCCGAGGCTGCCGCCCACCGCCACGAGGGCGCGCGGAAGCCGCGGAACCAGCACAGCACCAGCCAGGGGAGCAGCGCATAGGGCAGCATCGTCGGCGTCGTGCCGCCGCCGACGACGACGTAGGGGTTGACCGCGTAGGCGATGGCCCCGGCCACGCCCGCGACGGCGAGTCCGGGCGTGTCGCTGTCGCGGCGCAGCAGGTGGCGCACGACGAGCCGGGCGCCGAAGGCAGCCAGCAGGATGAGGCCCAGGCGCCAGAGTCGCATCGTCACCCAGGCGGGCAGGCCCACCACGTCGAAGGCGGCGAACAGCGCGGTGACCGGGGCGACTCCGGCGTTGTAGTTGCTCGCGCCCAGGTTCGGCGTGTCGAGCCACGCCGAGGCGAATCCCCGCATCGTGTCGACGGGGTTGAGGAACATCTCCGGCTTGGTGTCCGGAGTGAAGACGCCGGCGTCGTTCCCGAAGACGATGACCGCCATGACGACGGTGAAGGCGGCCAGAACGAGGCGCTCCATGGGCACCTGAACCGCGCGCTGCCGTAGCGAGCGGGACTCGGTGCTCTTCACATCACTCCATCGTCGGGGCTACCTGCGGGTACTAATGTAGCGCTGGATGAGAACTGACGATCCCGGGCCGGCGCTGCCCCCTGCCGTGACCGAGCCCGCGGTCGTGCCGCGCGCTCGGACGGGTCTGGGAGCCAGCGCCGTGGGCGCGGGGACGCTCGTGGCCAACGTCCTCGGCTACGGCCTCTTCCTCGTTCTCAACCGTGAACTCGACGCCGACGCCCTGGGTGCGGTGGCCTCGCTGCTCAATCTCGTCATCATCGCCGGAGTGGCCGCGCTGTCGACCCAGCTGGTGAGCGCGTGGCGCGTGGCCCTGGGGCGTCCGGACGGACACGCCACGGCGCTGCGGACCGGCACCCTCGTCGGTCTCGTCGTCACGGTCGTCGTGGCGCTCCTCAGTCCCGCGATTTCGGCGGTGCTCCACCTCGAGAGCTCCCTGCCGGTCCTGCTGGTCGCCGCCTCGATGCTGCCGACGTGCCTGACCGCGGCTGTCCAGGGCAGCCTCCAGGGTGCCGAGCGGTTCGTCGCGCTCGGCGTCGTCTACGCCCTCGCCTCGGCTGCCCGCACGACGGGGGGCGCGCTCGCCGCGTCGCTCGGCTGGGGGGTCAACGGCGTGATGGCCCTCACTGCCGCCGCCTCGTGGATTCTCGCGGCGGGGGTGCTCCTGCTCGTGCGAACGCATCTGGGCCGGATGCTCCATGCCGACGTGACCACGCAGGTCCGCCGGGTGCTCGCCGGAATGGCCGGCACCTCGGCCCTGCTCGTCGCGTCGACGATCGACACCCCCGTGGCCCGGCACGTGCTCGGCGGCGAGGACTCCGGCGCCTATGCCGTCCTCAGTCTCTTTGCGAAGGCCTCCTTCTGGGGGCCCGCCTTCATCGCCACCGTGCTGTATCCCCACATGTCACGCGCCAAGGGCCGGCGCCCCCTGATCGTCGCCCTCACGGCGACGACCGGCATCGTCATCGTGGGCGTGGCAGCCTCGGCACTTCTGAGCGAGCCGCTGATCCGTGTCGTCGGCGGCCCGTCCTACACCCACCTGGCCGGTCTCGTTCCGGTCTTCACGATGCTCGGTGGCAGTTGGGCGCTGGCACAGGTGCTCGTCTTCTGGGGTGCCGCCCGCGGGCGGCACCTCGTCGCGCACCTGGTCTGGGCCGCGGTCCTGCTGGCCACCGTCGTCGTCGTCCTGTGGCGTCACGACAGCGTCGGCGAGGTCGCGACGACCTTCCTTGCCACCTCACTGGTCGCCACGGCCGTCGGCGGGTCCGTCAGTGTGCGGCCTCGTGCCACGACCGACCCGCACCGACACTGACGTCGAGCGGCACGTCCATCTCGACCGCCGCACCCATCTCGCGGCGGAGCAACTCCTCGACCATGTCGCGCTCCCCCGGCGCCACCTCGACGACGAGTTCGTCGTGCACCTGGAGCAGCGTCCGGGACGACGCACCGGACGTGCGCAGTGCCTCGTCGACCTTGAGCATGGCGACCTTCATGACGTCGGCGGCGCTGCCCTGGATGGGCGCGTTGAGCGCCATCCGCTCGGCCATCTCGCGGCGTTGACGGTTCGTGCTGCCGAGGTCGGGCAGGTACCGCCGGCGTCCGAGCATGGTCTCGGTGTAGCCCGTCGCGCGGGCCCGGTCGACGATCTCGCGCAGGTAATCACGCACCCCGCCGAACCGCTCGAAGTACTCGTCCATGAGCCCCTTCGCCTCGTCGGTCGGGATCGACAGCTGCCGGGACAGGCCGAAGGCGGACAACCCGTACGCCAAGCCGTAGGACATCGCCTTGACCTTGGAGCGCATCGCCGGCGTGACGTCCTGCGGCTCGACGCCGAAGACGCGGGCACCGACGAAGCGGTGCAGGTCCTCCCCCGTGCGGAAGGCCTCGATGAGGCCCTCGTCCCCGGAGAGGTGGGCCATGATCCGCATCTCGATCTGGCTGTAGTCCGCGGACACGAGCGTCTCGAAGCCGTCCCCGACGACGAAGACCTCGCGGATGCGTCGGCCCTCCTCGGTGCGGATCGGGATGTTCTGGAGGTTGGGGTCGGTCGACGAGAGGCGGCCCGTCGCGGCGATCGTCTGCTGGTAGGTCGTGTGGATCCGGCCGTCGTCGGCCACCGAGCGCTGGAGCCCCTCGACGGTGACCCGCAGCCGGGTGGCGTCACGGTGGCGCAGCAGCGCCTCGAGGAAGGGGTGCTCGGTCTTGGCGAAGAGGTCCGCCAGCGCGTCCGCGTCGGTCGTGTAACCCGTCTTCGTGCGCTTCGTCTTGGGCATGCCCAGCGTCTCGAAGAGGACGACCTGGAGCTGCTTCGGGGAGCCGAGGTTGATCTGCTCACCGCCGATCGCGTCCCACGCGTCCTGCTGCGCCGCGGCGACCTTCGCTGCGAAGTCGGCCTCGAGGCCGACGAGCTGCTCCTCGTCGACGGCGATGCCGACGCGCTCCATGGCGGCCAGCACGCGCGCGACGGGCAACTCGACGTCCCGCAGGAGCGCCGTCCCGCCGGCGGCCTCGACCTGCCCGTCGAGGACCTCGGCCAGCTCGAGCACGGCCCGTGCCCGGACCATGGCCTCCCCGCTCTCGGCGTCGTCATCCGCGGCGAAGTCCAGGGTGTCCTGACCCGTCGCGGCCGCCTCGGCGCGCAACTCGTGCCCGAGATTGCGCACGACGAGATCGGCCAGGTCGTAGGAGCGCTGGTCCGGCTTGACGATGTACGCGGCGAGGATGGTGTCGGTGGCCACGCCCTGCAGGTCCCACCCCCGCGCGCCGAGCGCGTGCAGAGGCCCCTTGACGTCGTGCAGCACCTTGCGTCGCTCCGGGTCGGCGAGCCAGGTGGCGACCGCCCCCTCGGCGTCGGGCCCCAACGTCGTGACGTCGACGAAGGCGGCGGGACCGTCGGACGAGGCGATCGCCAGACCGGAGACGTCACCCGTGCCACGCCCCCACGAACCGACGACGTGCAGCCCCACGGTGCTGCCGACACCGGCGTGCTCGTCGAGCCACCCGGCCACCTCGTCCGTGCCGAGGACGGCGCCGTCCACCTCGATGCCGCCCGTGGCCTCGCTCTCGTCGGTGTCGAACGTCTGGAAGAGGCGGTCGCGCAGCACCCGGAACTCGAGGCTGTCGAAGAGGGTGTGCACCCGCTCGCGGTCCCACGAGCGGCGCTCGAGGTCCTCGAGCCCCACGGGCAACTCGAGGTCGCGCACGAGCGCGTTGAGCCGGCGGTTGCGCAGCACCTGGTCGAGGTGCTGGCGCAAACTCTCCCCCGCCTTCCCCGTGATCTGGTCCACGCCGGCGACGATCCCGGTGAGGTCCCCGAAGGCGGTGATCCACTTCGCAGCCGTCTTCGGGCCGACGCCCGGCACCCCTGGCAGGTTGTCGCTCTGCTCGCCCACGAGCGCCGCGAGGTCGCTGTAGCGCTCCGGGGGCACCCCGTACTTCTCCTCGACCGCCGCCGGCGTCATCCGGGCGAGGTCCGAGACGCCCTTCTTGGGATACAGCACGGTCGTCGTGTCGGAGACGAGCTGCAGCGCGTCCCGGTCACCCGAGCAGATGAGCACGTCCATGCCGGCCTCGCGGCCGCGCGTCGTCAGCGTGGCGAGGATGTCGTCGGCCTCATAGCCGTCGAGCGAGACGTGGGTGATCTGGAGGGCGTCGAGCACTTCCTGGAGGAGGGCGATCTGGCCCTTGAACTCGTTCGGCGTGGCCGAGCGTCCCGCCTTGTAGTCCGCGTACTCCTCGGTGCGGAAGGTCTGCCGCGAGACGTCGAAGGCCACCGCAACGTGCGTGGGCTCCTCGTCGCGGAGCACGTTGATCAGCATGGCAGTGAAGCCGTAGACCGCGTTGGTGTGCTGCCCCGTCGACGTCGAGAAGTTCTCCGCGGGGAGTGCGAAGAAGGCCCGGTAGGCGAGGGAATGTCCATCCAGCAGCAGAAGTCGGCTCACGGTCGCCAGCCTATGACCCCGGTCCGACGGCGATGCACTCCGCACGGCAGACTGGCCACCGGCCACCCCCGCCGGACGACACCCTCGATGGAGAAGCATGAGCACGCAGACCGACTTCCTCACCAGCGTCAACGCCAACCGCGGCGCCCTGGCGGAGACCATGGGCATCGAACTGACCGAGGTCACCCCGGAGCGCCTCGTCGGCCGCATGCCCGTCGAGGGCAACACCCAGCCCTACGGGATGCTGCACGGCGGCGCGAGCGTCGTCCTCGCCGAGACGCTCGGCTCCGTCGGCGCGGCCCTGACCGCGGGCGAAGGTCGGATCGCCGTCGGGCTCGACATCAACGCGACCCACCACCGCGCCGCGCGCACGGGTCACGTGACGGGCGTGGCCACCCGGATCTCCGGCGGCCGCAGCGTCGCGACCTACGACATCGTCATCACCGACGACGAGGGTCAGCGCCTGTGCACGTCCCGGATCACCTGCCTGCTGCGCGACACCCCGCCCGGCGCCTGATCAGGTGGGCCTGGACTTCACCGGTGCCGGCACGGTCCTCAATGTCGTCACCGTCATCATCGGGTCGCTGCTGGGCATGGCCTTCGGCCACCGGCTGCCGGACCGCACGCGTTCCGTCGTCACCGACGCCCTCGGCCTGTCGACCCTGCTCATGGCGGGCCTCTCGGCGCTCGCCGTCACTGACACGGCACTGACCGACGCCGTCGGTTCCGGAGCCGTGCTGATCGTCCTCGGCTCCGTCATCATCGGCGGCATCTCCGGCTCCCTACTGCGCATCGAGCCCCGACTCGAGTCGCTCGCGGGGTCCCTCCAGCGCCGTTTGGCGCGAGGACGTGTGCCCGCTGACGGGTCGGGCGATCACCACGCCGCCAGGGAGCGTTTCGTCGAGGGGTGGCTCACGGCCACGCTGCTCTTCTGCGTCGGACCGCTGACGGTCCTGGGGTCACTGTCCGATGGTCTCGGCACCGGCATCGAGCAGCTCACCCTCAAGTCCGTCCTCGACGGCTTCGCCGCCATCGCCTTCGCGGCGTCCTTCGGCGTCGGGGTGCTGCTCTCAGCGCTGTCCGTCGGCGTCGTCCAGGGTGCGCTGACGCTGCTCGGTGTCGCGCTCGGGTCGTTCCTGCCGGCCGCGCACATCAGTGCGCTCACGGCCACCGGGGGCCTCCTGCTCGTCGGAATCTCCTTCCGACTGCTGCGGATCCGCGACGTGCCCGTGGGAGACCTGCTCCCGGCGTTGCTCGTCGCGCCGCTGCTCACGCAGCTCGTGGTGATGCTGGGCTGACCGTCGAGGTCAGGCCTTCTCCATCCCCGCGACAACCGCGTCAGCGACCTCCTTCATGCCCAGACGCCGGTCCATGGCCGTCTTCTGGATCCACCGGAACGCCTCGGCCTCGGTGATCTTGAGCTTCTTCATGAGTACACCCTTGGCGCGCTCGACGGCCTTGCGCGTCTCCAGCCGCTCACCGAGGTCCGCAACCTCGGCCTCGAGCGCCTGGACCTCGGACCACCGCGACAGGGCGATGTCGATGGCCGGGGTGACGTCGGCCGCGGTGAAGGGCTTGACGATGTAGGCCATGACGCCGGCGTCGCGCGCACGCTCGACGAGCTCGGTCTGACTGAAGGCCGTGAGCATGACGACCGGGCACAGCCGCTGGCTGCCGATCTGCTCGGCCGCGGTGAGACCGTCCATGACCGGCATCTTCACGTCCATGATGACGAGGTCGGGCGAGAGGCTCGTCGCCATCGCGACCGCCTGCTCACCGTCGGATGCCTGCCCGACGACCTCGTAGCCGTGGTCCTCGAGCATCTCGGCCAGGTCGAGGCGGATCAGCGCCTCGTCCTCGGCCACGACGATGCGCTTACGGCCGGACTCGGGGGCTTCGCTCGAGGTCATGTGTGTCCTTGCAGCTGATCGTCGATTAGTGCCGGACATGACCGGCGGACGTGCCGAGGGCGGGACTTGAACCCGCACGCCCTTGCGGGCAAAGCATTTTGAGTGCTCCGTGTCTGCCATTCCACCACCCCGGCCGGGTGCGCGGACAGCATACCTGCGAGGTGATCACAGGACGATGGGCGGTCCCGCGTCAGCGGAGTTCCCCGTAGGCCGGCGCGACCCGGTTCTTGGCGTCGCCGATCCGGTGGACCCGCAACGCGTTCGTCGAGCCGGGGATGCCGGGCGGTGACCCCGCCACGATGACGACGAGGTCGCCCTCGGTCACCCGGCCAGCCGACAGGAGCAACTCGTCGACCTGCATCGCCATCTGGTCCGTGTGGCTCACCGGCGGCACGAGGAACGTCTCGATGCCCCAGGTGAGGGCCAGCCGCGAACGGGTGTCCTGCTGCGTCGTGAAGGCAAGCATGGGGATGTGCGTGCGGACGCGCGACATCCGGCGGGACGAGTCACCCGACTGGGTGAAGGTGATCAGGTACTTCACGCCGAGCAACTTGCCGATCTCCGCGGCCGCCCACGTGACCGCGCCACCCTTGGTCTGCGGCGCCGAGTCCATCTCGGGGATGCGGTCGATGCCGTGCAGCTCCGTCGTCGAGATGATCCGCGCCATCGTGCGGACCGCCTCGATGGGGTGCTTGCCGACGCTCGTCTCGCCCGAGAGCATCAGTGCATCGGCGCCGTCGAGGACGGCGTTCGCGGCGTCGGAGGCCTCGGCGCGCGTCGGTCGGGAGTTCTCGATCATCGACTCGAGCACCTGCGTCGCGACGATGACCGGCTTGGCCTGGGCGCGCGCGAGCTCCACGGCGCGCTTCTGGACGAGCGGCACCTCCTCGAGCGGCAACTCCACGCCGAGGTCGCCGCGGGCCACCATGATGCCGTCGAACGCGTCGACGATGCTCTGGAGGTTGTCCACGGCCTGCGGCTTCTCGATCTTGGCGATGACGGGCACGCGGCGGCCCACCTCGTCCATGATCGCGTGGACGTCCTGGAGGTCGTCGGCGCTGCGGACGAAGGAGAGCGCGACCATGTCGACACCCGACTCCAGCGCCCAGCGCAGGTCGTCCTTGTCCTTGTCGGAGAGGGCGGGCACGCTCACGGCGACGCCGGGCAGGTTGATGCCCTTGTTGTCCGAGATCGTCCCGCCCTCGACGACGCTGGTGATGACGTCGGTGTCCGTCACCTCGGTCGCCACGAGGGCGACCTTCCCGTCGTCGATGAGGATGCGGTCGCCCGGGCGCACGTCGCCGGGCAGACCCTTGTAGGTCGTGCCGACGCGCTCGGCGTTGCCATCGACCTCATCGATGGTGATGGTGAAGACGTCACCGGTCGCGACCTGGACCGGGCCGCCGGAGAAGCGGCCGGTGCGGATCTTGGGACCCTGCAGGTCGGCGAGGATGCCCACGGCGTGGCCGGTCTCGTCGCTGGCCCGCCGGACGTCCATGTAGCGCTCGTAGTGGTCCGCGTGCTCCCCGTGGGAAAGGTTCAGTCGGGCGATGTCCATGCCCGCCTCGACGAGAGCGAGGATCCTCTCGGGGGTCGCGACGGCAGGTCCGAGGGTGCACACGATCTTGGCTCTCCGCATGTCCGCAACCCTATCTGCGGACGACGATCACCCGTGACGCGGGTCACAGAGCGGACGGGGCCCCCGCCGTGTCGGCGTGGGCCCCGTCGCAGGGAGGGCTCGGTTGCTAGACGGTGAGCGGCCGGTCCGTCGGGTTGATCGGGCGCGGCAGCGACGAGGACCCCATGAGGAAGGCGTCGACGCCGTGGGCGGCCGCGCGACCTTCCGCGATGGCCCACACGATGAGCGACTGACCGCGGCCGGCGTCGCCGGCGACGAAGACGCCGGGCACGCTCGACATGTAGGTGCTGTCGCGCACGATGTTGGAGCGCGCGTCACGCTCGAGACCGAGCTGCTCGACGACGCCCTCGCCCTGCGGGCCGAGGAAGCCCATGGCCAGCAGCACGAGCTGCGCCGGGAGCTCGCGCTCCGTGCCGGCCACGGGCTCGAAGCCGGCGTCGGTGCGCTCGACCTCGGTCAGGCGCAGACCCGCGACGCGACCCTGCTCGTCGCCGACGATCTCCGTGGTGTTGACGGCGTAGACACGCTCGCCGCCTTCCTCGTGCGCGCTGGCGATGCGGAAGAGCATGGGGTAGGTCGGCCAGGGCTGGCTGCCCGGGCGCTCCTCCCCCGGCTGGGGCATGATCTCGAGGCTCGTGACGGAGCGGGCGCCCTGACGGATCGAGGTGCCGATGCAGTCGGCACCCGTGTCACCGCCACCGATGATGATGACGTCCTTGCCCTCGGCGGTGACCTGACCCTCGACCTCCTCGCCGAGCGCAACCCGGTTGGCGGGCGGCAGGAAGTCCATGGCCTGGAGGACACCGTCGAGCTCGCGTCCCGGCACGGGCAGGTCGCGGGGCACGGTGGCCCCGAGCGCGAGCACGACCGCGTCGTAGCGGCTGCGCAGCTGCTCGCCGGTGATGTCCTTGCCGACCTCCACGTTGTTGCGGAAGCGGGTGCCCTCGGCCGACATCTGGTTGATCCGCCGCTCGACGACGGACTTCTCCATCTTGAACTCGGGGATGCCGTAGCGCAGCAGACCGCCGGGCTTGTCGGCCCGCTCGAAGACGGCCACGGTGTGACCCGCACGCGTCAACTGCTGGGCGGCAGCCAGGCCCGCGGGGCCCGAGCCGACGACGGCGACGGTCTTGCCGGACAGACGCTCCGGGGTCTGCGGCTCGACCGTGCCGGTGGCGAACGCCTGCTCGATCGTCGTGACCTCCACCTGCTTGATCGTCACGGCGGGCTGGTTGATGCCCAGGACGCATGCGGTCTCGCAGGGGGCCGGGCAGAGGCGCCCGGTGAACTCGGGGAAGTTGTTCGTGGCGTGCAGCCGCTCGATGGCGGTGCGCCAGTCCCCCTTCCACGCCATGTCGTTCCACTCCGGGATCAGGTTGCCCAGCGGGCAGCCCGAGTGACAGAAGGGGATGCCGCAGTCCATGCAGCGACCGGCCTGACGCTGGAGCTCGCCTCGCTCCTGCTCCTCGTAGACCTCCTTCCAGTCCCTGATTCGGACCGGCACGGGCCGCCGCTTGGGCAGCTCGCGCTCGCGCGTCTTGAGAAAGCCTTGCGGGTCACCCACGGGATGCCTCCATGATCCGGTCCCAGACCTCAGTGCCATTGACGTCGAGTCCCTCGGTCTCCGCCTGGGAGCGGACGTCGAGGACACGTTGGTAATCGCGCGGGAGCACGAGCGAGAAGCGGGCCCTGCTCGTCTCCCAGTCGTCGAGCAGACGCTGCGCGACGGCCGACTCGGTCCACTCGAGGTGGGCCTCCAGCAGGTCACGCACGACGCTCACGTCGGAGTCGCGCAGTTCGCTGACATCGACCATCTCGCGGTTGACGAGGGCCGCGTCGAGGTCGAGCACGTAGGCGACACCGCCGGACATGCCCGCCGCGAAGTTGCGACCGGTGGGACCGAGGATGAGCACGCGACCGCCGGTCATGTACTCGCACCCGTGGTCACCGATGCCCTCGACGACGGCGGTCGCGCCGGAGTTGCGGACGCAGAAGCGCTCGCCGGCCCGACCACGCAGGTAGATCTCGCCCGTCGTCGCGCCGTAGCCGATGACGTTGCCGGCGACGACGTTCTCCTCGGCCACCAGCGCGGTGCCCGGGCCGGGGCGCACCGCGATGCGACCGCCGGAGAGGCCCTTGCCGACATAGTCGTTGGCGTCACCGACGAGGCGCAGCGTGATGCCGGCCGGGACGAAGGCGCCGAAGGACTGGCCGGCGGACCCGGTGAGGGTCACGTCGATCGTGTTGTCCGGCAGACCCTCGGGGTAACGGCGCGTGACCTCGTGACCGAGCATCGTGCCGACCGTGCGGTTGACGTTGCGCACCGCCACGGACCCGGAGACGGGCGCACCGTCCTGGAGCGCCGGCTCGGCGAGGGCGATGAGCTCGTGGTCGAGGGCCGCCTCGAGGTGGTGGTCCTGCGTCCGGGTGTTGTAGCGGGCGCTGCCGTCCGCGGGGGCGATCTCGGTGAGGATCGGCGTCAGGTCCATGCCCTGCGCCTTCCAGTGCTTGATCGCCTTGGCGGTGTTGAGCGCCGAGACCTGACCCACGGCCTCGCGGATGCTGCGGAAGCCGAGCGACGCCAACAGCTCACGGACCTCCTCGGCGATGTACTCGAAGAAGGTCTCGACGAACTCGGGCTTGCCGGAGAACCGGGCACGCAGCTCGGGGTTCTGCGTCGCGATGCCGACCGGGCAGGTGTCGAGGTGGCAGACGCGCATCATGATGCAGCCGCTGACGACCAGCGGCGCCGTGGCGAAGCCGAACTCCTCGGCCCCGAGCAGGGCGGCGATGACGACGTCACGGCCGGTCTTGATCTGGCCGTCGACCTGCACGACGATCCGGTCGCGCAGCCCGTTGAGCACGAGCGTCTGCTGGGTCTCGGCCAGGCCGAGCTCCCAGGGACCGCCGGCGTGCTTGAGCGAGGTGAGCGGCGAGGCTCCGGTGCCACCGTCGTGACCCGAGATGAGCACGACGTCGGAGTGCGCCTTGCTGACGCCGGCCGCCACGGTGCCCACGCCGACCTCGGACACGAGCTTCACGTGGATGCGCGCGCTGGGGTTGGCGTTCTTGAGGTCGTGGATGAGCTGCGCCAGGTCCTCGATCGAGTAGATGTCGTGGTGCGGCGGCGGAGAGATGAGCCCGACGCCCGGCGTGCTGTGCCGGGTCTTGGCGACCCAGGGGTAGACCTTGTGGCCGGGCAGCTGGCCACCTTCGCCGGGCTTGGCCCCCTGCGCCATCTTGATCTGGATGTCGTCGGCGTTGGTCAGGTAGGCCGATGTCACACCGAAGCGGCCGGAGGCGACCTGCTTGATCGCCGAGCGACGCTCGGGGTCCATGAGGCGCTCGAGGTCCTCGCCGCCCTCGCCCGTGTTGGAACGGGCCTGGAGGCGGTTCATGGCGATGGCCAGCGTCTCGTGGGCCTCCTGGCTGATCGAGCCGTAGCTCATCGCACCGGTGTTGAAGCGCTTGACGATCTCGCTGACCGGCTCGACCTCCTCGATCGGCACCGGCTCGCGCTGGATCCGACCGCCGAACTCGAAGAGCCCGCGCAGGGTCATCAGTCGCTCCGACTGGTCGTCGATGCGCTGCGTGTACTGCTTGAAGATGTCGAAGCGGCGGTTGCGCGTCGCGTGCTGGAGACGGAAGACGGTGTCCGGGTCGAAGAGGTGCGGCTCACCCTCCCGACGCCACTTGTACTCGCCACCGACGTCGAGGGTCCGGTGCGGCAGCGGGATGCCCTCGGGCGGGTAGGCCGCGGCGTGCCGGGCAGCCGTCTCGCGGGCGATGACGTCGAGTCCGACGCCACCGAGCTGCGAGATCGTGCCGGTGAAGAACTCGTCGACGAGCTCCTGGCTCAGGCCGATGGCCTCGAAGACCTGGGCACCGCGGTAGGAGGCGACCGTGGAGATGCCCATCTTGGACATGACCTTGAGAACGCCCTTGCCGAGGGCCTTGATGAGGTTGGCGACCGCCTTCTCCGCGGTGACGCCCTGGAGCTGGCCGCGCCACACGAGGTCCTCGACGGACTCCATGGCGAGGTAGGGGTTGACCGCGGCTGCGCCGTAACCGATGAGCAGCGCGACGTGGTGGACCTCGCGGACGTCACCGGCTTCGACGAGCAGACCCACCTGGGTGCGGGTCTTCTCGCGGATGAGGTGGTGGTGGACGGCCGAGGTCAGCAGCAGCGACGGGATCGGCGCGAGGTCGCGGCCCGAGTCGCGGTCGGACAGGACGATGAAGCGCGAGCCGGCCGCGATCGCGGACGAGACCTCGGTGAAGATCTCCTGCAGCCGGGCGCGGAGGGCTGCCTCTCCCCCGGTCACGTCGTAGAGACCGCGGACGACGACCGTCGGGTAGCCCGGCAGGTTGCCGTCGGCGTTGATGTGGGTGATCTTGGCCAGCTCGTCATTGTCGATGACCGGGAAGGGCAGGACGACCTGACGCGCGTGGGTGGAGCTCGGCACGAGGGCGTTGCCCTCGGGGCCGATGACCGAGCCGATCGAGGTCACGAGCTCCTCGCGGAGCGCGTCGAGCGGCGGGTTCGTCACCTGCGCGAAGAGCTGGGTGAAGTAGTCGAAGAGCAGCCGCGGCTTGTCCGACAGCGCCGCGATGGGAGTGTCCGTGCCCATCGATCCGAGCGCCTCGGCGCCGGCCGTCGCCATCGGCGTCAGGAGGATCTTGACCTCCTCGTGGGTGTAGCCGAAGGTCTGCTGGCGGCGCGCGACGGACTTCGGGGTGTGCACGATGTGCTCACGCTCCGGCAGGTCCTCGAGCTGGATGAGGCCGGCGTGCAGCCACTCCTCGTAGGGCTGCTCGGCCGCGAGGGCTCCCTTGATCTCCTCGTCCGGCACGATCCGGCCGGCCGCGGTGTCGACGAGGAACATCTTGCCGGGCTGCAGGCGCCCCTTCTGGACGATGGTCGCCGGGTCGAGGTCGAGCACGCCCGACTCGGAGGCGAGCACGACGAGGCCGTCGTCGGTGACCCAGTAGCGGCCCGGGCGCAGCCCGTTGCGGTCGAGGACCGCCCCCGCCAGCGTGCCGTCGGTGAAGGTGACGCACGCCGGTCCGTCCCACGGCTCCATGAAGAGCGAGTGGTACTCGTAGAAGGCGCGCAACTTCGGGTCCATCGTGGCGTGGTTCTCCCACGCCTCCGGGATCATCATGAGCACGCTGTGCGGCAGCGACCGCCCGCCGAGGTGGAGCAGCTCCAGGACCTCGTCGAAGGAGGCCGAGTCCGAGGCGTCCGGGGTGCAGATCGGGAAGAGTCGCTCGAGGTCACCGGGGATGACGTCGGAGACGAGCTGGGACTCGCGGGCCCGCATCCAGTTGCGGTTGCCCTTGACGGTGTTGATCTCACCGTTGTGCGCGATGAGGCGGTACGGGTGGCTCAGCGGCCAGGACGGGAAGGTGTTCGTCGAGAAGCGCGAGTGCACGAGGGCGAGCTCGGAGGCGAAGCGCTCGTCGGACAGGTCCGGGTAGAAGGGCTCCAGCTGGCCCGTGGTGAGCATGCCCTTGTAGACGATCGTGCGACACGAGAGCGAGGGGAAGTAGAGCTCGAGGGAGCGCTCGGCCCGCTTGCGCAGGGCGAAGGCAAGTCGGTCGAGTTCGAGGCCGCGCACGCCGTCGGCGATGGGCGCGACGAAGACCTGGCGGAAGAACGGCATGCAGTCGCGCGCGGCCTGGCCGACGATGCTCGGGTCGACGGGCACGTCGCGCCAGCCGAGGACCGTCAGGCCCTCCTCTGCGGCGATCTGCTCGACGCCGCGCACGACCTCACCGCGACGGTGCTCGTCGGCGGGCAGGTAGGCCGTACCCACGGCGTAGCCACCGGCCTCGGGCAGGTCGAAGGACACGACGGCGCGGAAGAACTCGTCGGGGACCTGCGAGAGGATCCCGGCGCCGTCGCCGACGAGCGGGTCGGCACCCGTGGCGCCGCGGTGCTCGAGGTTGACGAGTGCCTGCAGCGCGTGGGCGACGATGTCGTGACCGGCCGTGCCCCGCATGGTGGCCACCATGGCGACGCCACAGGCGTCGTGCTCGTTGGCCCGGCGGTAGAGCCCGGTGTCTTCGGGAAGTGCGGAGAAACGCGTGGGGGACACGGGAGTTCACCGTCCTTTGGTCATCGATGGCGCCGCAGCGCGAGAGCGGACGTGGACGGCAACGGCCACGCGAGGTGAGGGGAGGATATCAGAGGGGTGTCCACAACATGGTCGCGAATATCTCACATCGCGGACATGCGAAATCCGGCCTCAGGCGGACGTGGGGACGGGCTCGGACTCGGCGGCGATCCGTCGCTGACGGCGACCGGCCCAGATCCACAGACCGACCCCGAGGAGGAAGACGGCCACGGAGACCCAGACGTTGACGCGCAGCCCGAGGATCGTGTTGGCGGCGTCCGTACGCATGTTCTCGAAGACGATCCGGCCGACCGGATAGCCCGCGATGTAGGCCGCCATGACCTGCCCCTTCGCGAGGACCCGGCGGGAGTCCAGCCGCAGCAGGAAGATCGCGAGCACGAGGCAGAAGATCGACTCGTAGAGGAACATCGGGTGGAAGGTGCCCAGGACGACGGGGTCGCCGGCGGCATCGCGCACCGCACGCCCCGTGCCCATGTCCCAGTCGTGGATGACCAGGCCCCACGGGAGGTCGGTCTCGCGGCCGTAGATCTCGTTGTTGAACCAGTTGCCCCAGCGGCCGATGGCTTGGGCCAGGGCGACGCCGGGCACCGCCGAGTCGCAGACGTCGAGGAAGGAGACACCGGCCTGACGCGCGCCGATCCACACGCCGAGGGCGCCCAGGGCGACGGCGCCCCAGATGCCCATGCCGCCCTCCCAGATCTTGAGGGCGTCGATGGGGTGACCGCCCTCGCCGAAGTAGGCCTGCGGCGAGGTGATGACGTGATAGATCCGGCCGCCGACGATGCCGAAGGGGACACCCCAGGTCGCGACGTCCAGGGCAGCCGTCTCCGGCCCTCCCCGGTCCGTGAGTCGTCGTTGGGTCACCCAGACGGCCACGAAGATCCCCGCGAGGATGCACAGGGCGTACGCGTGGATCGTGAGCGGTCCGAGGTGGATGGCACCGACGGTGGGGCTCGGGATGGACGCAGGCAGGGCCGCGCTCACGATCGTCCCTCCCGGACGCCAGCCGCGAGTTCACGGGTGAGCTCCTCGAGGGCGGCGATGCCGGCCTCGGGGTCCTCGTCGAAGAGGGTGTGCACCAGCGCGGAGCCGACGATGACGCCGTCGGCGAAGGACGCGACGTCGGCGGCCTGCTGCCGGGTCGAGACGCCGAGCCCGACACACACGGGCGTGTCGGAGACCTCGCGCACCCGTGCGACGAGCGCGGGCGCGGCACTGCCGACCTCGCTGCGGGCGCCGGTGACGCCCATGGTCGAGGTGGCGTAGACGAAGCCGCGGCACTCGCCGGTCACGCGCTCGAGCCGCTCGCGCGTCGAACTCGGAGCGACGAGGAAGATCCGGTCCAGGCCGTGGGCCCCGCTCGCGGCGATCCACTCCCCCGCTTCGTCAGGCACGAGGTCCGGCGTGATGATGCCGGCGCCGCCGTGGGCGGCGAGGTCGGCCGCGAACCGCTCGACGCCGCGCCGCAGCACGAGGTTCCAGTAGGACATGACGACCGGCGGCGTGCCCGTCTCACGGATCGCTGCCGTGGCCCGGAAGACGTCCTCGACGCGCACGCCGCCGGCGAGCGCGCGGGTCGCCGCGGTCTGGATGACGGCGCCGTCCATGAGCGGGTCGCTGTAGGGGATGCCGACCTCGACGATGTCGGCCCCGGCGCGGGCCATCGCCACCATGGCGCGGATCGACGTCTCGACGTCGGGGAAGCCGACGGGAAGGTAGCCGATCAGCGCGGCGCGGCCTTCGCGCCGGCACTGCGCCAGGACGTCACCGACACCGCGCGACGGGGTCGCCGTGCTGTCGGTGGTCGGGTCTGCTGCCATGGCGCTCATTCCTCGATCCCCGCGTCGGGCGCCGGAGCGTCCACGTCGTCGGTCCCTGCGGTCTCGGCGCCGCCGGTCCCGGTGGGGACCGGATGGTCCCCTTCGTCCTGGCCATCGCCGGCGCCGTCCTCGATGAGGCCGAACCACTCGGCGGCGGTGTGCATGTCCTTGTCCCCGCGGCCCGAGAGATTCACGAGCAGCAAGGCGTCGGAGCCGAGCTCGCGGCCCACCTCGAGGGCGCCCGCCAGCGCGTGAGCCGACTCGATCGCCGGGATGATGCCCTCGGTGAGGCAGAGCAGCCGGAAGGCCTCCATCGCGGCGCCGTCCACGGCGTACCGGTACTCGGCCCGGCCGATGTCGCGCAAGTGGGAGTGCTCCGGACCGACGCTCGGGTAGTCCAGGCCCGCCGAGATGGAGTGGGTCTCCAGCGTCTGGCCGTCCTCGTCCTGCATGAGGTAGCTGGCGGCGCCGTGCAGGACGCCGGGCTCGGCCGTGGCGAACCGTGCCGCGTGACGGCCCGTCCCGATCCCCTCGCCGCCGGCCTCGACGCCGATGAGTCGGACCCCGTCGTCCTCGAGGAAGCGGTGGAAGATGCCCATCGCGTTGGAGCCCCCGCCGACGCAGGCGATGACTGCGTCGGGCAGGCGTCCGGTGACGTCGAGCACCTGCTGACGCGCCTCGACCCCGATGATGCGGTGGAAGTCACGCACCATCTCCGGGAAGGGGTGTGGCCCGGTGACCGTGCCCAGGACATAGTGCGTGTGCTCGACGTTGGTGACCCAGTCGCGCAGGGCCTCGTTGATGGCGTCCTTGAGGGTCGCGCTGCCGTGCTCGACGGCGATGACCTCGGCGCCGAGCATCCGCATCCGGGCGACGTTGAGGGCCTGACGCTCGGTGTCGACCTTGCCCATGTAGACGGTGCACTCGAGTCCCATGAGGGCAGCGGCGGTGGCCGTGGCCACGCCGTGCTGCCCCGCTCCGGTCTCGGCGATGACGCGACGCTTGCCCATGCGCTTCGTCAGCAGACCCTGGGCGATCACGTTGTTGATCTTGTGCGAGCCCGTGTGGTTGAGGTCCTCCCGCTTGAGGAAGATCCGCGCTCCCCCGGCGTGCTTCGCGAACCGGGGCACCTCGGTGAGGATGCTCGGTCGGCCCACGTAGGTGCGCTGCAGTTCCTCCAGTTCCCGGAGGAACTCGGGGTCGGCCATGGCCGTCTTGCGGGCCTCGTCGAGCTGGTCGAGCGCCGGGATGAGCGCCTCGGGGACGTAGCGTCCGCCGAAGGCGCCGAAGCGGCCGGCGGTCTGGTCGGCGCTCTGGTCGGCGGTGCTCATCGACGACCCGCCATCATGAGCTCGGCGACCGCGGCGGCGGGCGCGGAGCCCGTCACGAGGGCCTCCCCCACGAGCAGCGCGTCGGCGCCCTGCGCGGCGTAGGCGGCGGCGTCCTCCGGACCGCGCACCCCGGACTCGGCGATCCGCACCACGTCGGCGGGGATCAGCGGCGCGAGCCGGCCGAAGGTGGCCGGGTCGACGTCGAGGGTCTTGAGGTTGCGGGCGTTGACGCCGACGACGCGGGCGCCGGCGGCCAGGGCGCGTTCGGTCTCCCCTTCGTCGTGGACCTCGACGAGGGCCGTCATGCCCAGGCTGCGGACGAGGTCGTGGTAGTCCTGCAACTGGTGCTGGTCCAGCGCCGCCACGATCAGCAGGACGATGTCGGCGCCGTGGGCGCGTGCCTCCCAGATCTGGTACTCGCCGATGGTGAAATCCTTGCGCAGGATGGGCACGTCGACGACGGCCCGCACGGCGTCGAGGTCGGCGAGGCTGCCGCCGAAGCGGCGCTGCTCGGTCAGGACGCTGATCGCCGTCGCGCCACCGGCCGCGTACTGCGCGGCGAGGGCGGCGGGGTCACCGATCTCCGCGAGATCGCCCTTGCTGGGGCTGCGCCGCTTGACCTCGGCGATCAGGCCCAGGCCCGGGGACCGCAGGAGCGCCTCGGCATCGCGGGCGGGCGGCTGGGCCTCGGCGATCCGGACGAGGTCGGCGAGGGCGACGGACGCCTCGCGGGGGACGAGGTCCTCGCGGACCCCGTCGATGATGGCGTCGAGCACGGTGGGCATGGGGCCAAGGTTAACCGCGAGCCCGCGCGCTCCCCCGTCGTGCCCTCATGCTGGTCGGGCTCAGCCCCGGGGGCGCGTGTCCGGGTCGCTGTGGGCCTCGAGGTCAGGGTCGATGTCGGGGTCGATGTCGGCGTCGTCGGTGGGGTCGTCACCGGCGCTCAGTCGCTCCCATTCGCTGCCGACGCGCTCACCGCGTGACCCCGTGCCGGACGGGACCTCGTAACGCTCCGAGAGTCCCGCCCACCGACGGGCGCCGAACGCGATGGCCGCGGTCGTGACGACGAGGACGGCGACTCCCGCGAGGGCGACCCACGGCCAGGCGGTCGCGCTCGCGTCGGTCTCGAGCACCCCCGTCCGACCGGTCGATTCCGCGGCCTCCCGGCCCAGAATCGCATCGGCGTCGAGCAGAGCCCGCGTGACGACGACGCCCAGGCCGAGCGTCGACGCCGCGAGCAGGATGGCGGTCACCCACCGCAGCACACGACCGGAGGTTGCCGTCGCCGCGGCCGCGGCCAGGGCGGCGAGGGCCAGCGCCACGGCGCCCTGCGCGGCGTCGGTGCCCAGCGCCTCGACTCGGCTCGCCCCGAGGACGCTGTCCTCGACCGTGCCGGTCAGCCACACCTGCCGGCCGCTGATGATGACGAGTCCTGCGCCGAGGACGGCGAGGAGGACCACCCCGGCCTTCGACGTGAGGCGCTTCATCGGGCGACCTTCGTCGTCCCGGTCGCGGTGGTCCCGATCGTCGACATCCCGCGGGCGGCGGCGACGGCGCGAAGGGCGGCCGCCGCCTTGTTCGTGCACTCGGCGTGCTCGAGGTTCGGCACCGAGTCGGCCACGATGCCCGCGCCGGCCTGAACGTGCGCCCAGCCCTCCCGCAGCACCGCGGTGCGGATGGCGATGGCCATGTCCATGTCGCCGTGGAAGTCGAGGTAGCCGACGACGCCGCCGTACACACCCCGGCGTGTCCCCTCGTAGTGCTCGATGAGGGCGAGCGCCCGCGGCTTCGGTGCGCCCGAGAGGGTGCCGGCGGGGAAGGTCGCGACGAGCACGTCGTAGGCGTCCACGTCCTGCGCCATCTGTCCGACGACGGTGGACTCGAGGTGGATGACGTGGCTGTAGCGGCGGAGGTTCATGAACTCGACGCAGTCGACCGTGCCGGCGAGGCAGACCCGCTGGAGGTCGTTGCGGCCGAGGTCGACGAGCATGACGTGCTCGGAGCGCTCCTTGGGGTCGGCGAGCAGGTCCTCACCGAGCCACTGGTCCTCCTCGGGGGACTTCCCCCGGGGGCGGGTCCCCGCGATGGGGTGGGTGATCGCCTGTCGCCCCGTGACCTTCACGAGCGCCTCGGGTGAGGAGCCGACGATGTCGTAGGTCGAGCCGTCCGGGTGGGGCAGCCGGAAGAGGTACATGTACGGGCTCGGGTTCGTCGAGCGCAGGGCGCGGTAGACGTCGAGGGCGTCCACCGGGCACGGCATGGAGAACCGCTGCGAGAGGACCACCTGGAAGACCTCGCCTGCGCGGATGTCCTCCTTCGCCGACTCGACCATCTGCTCGTACTCGGCCTGCGTGACGCTCGCCCGAACCTCGGTCAGCGCTCGCGCTGCCTCGTCCGGGTCGATCGTGGCCACCGTGCTCGGCGCCGTCTCGGCGAGCCGGTCCACCATGGCGTCGAGACGCGCCACCGCGTCGGCGTGGGCGTCCTCGACGCGCTCGTCGCTCGCGTCGTAATTGATCGCGTTGGCGATCAGCAACAGGGACCCGTCCGTGTGGTCCAGCACGGCGACATCGGTGGCCAGCACCATCCCCAGCTCGGGCAGGCGCAACTCGTCCTCGGTCTCGTCCGGGACCCGCTCCCAGCGCCGGACGGCGTCATAGGTGATCGCCCCGACCATCCCGGAGGTCAGCGGGGGCAGACCGGGAATCGCGGCGGTGGCGAGGGCGGCGACGGTGTCGCGCAGGGCCTCGACCGGGCTGCCGGAGGTCGGCACTCCCACGGGCGGCGTGCCGAGCCACAGCGCCTCGCCGTCCCGTTCGGTGAGGGTGGCGCTGCTCGCCGCCCCGATGATCGAGTAGCGGGACCACACGCCACCGTGCTCCGCGGACTCGAGGAGGAAGGTGCCGGGACGGTCCTGGGCAAGCTTGCGGTAGACCCCGACGGGGGTCTCGCCGTCCGCCATGAGCCGGCGCACGACGGGGATGACGCGCCGGTCGCGGGCGAGGACGGTGAAGGCGTCGAGATCCGGCCAGGTCCGGCCGTAGCCGAGGTCGGGGACGGCACCGCCGTCGGTGCGTGTGGTGTCCGGCGTCGCGCTCACGCCGTGGCCACCTGGGCACGCAGGTCGCCGGCCTCGAAGCACGTGCGATCGCCGGTGTGGCAGGCCGCACCGACCTGGTCGACGGTCACCAGCAGGGCGTCGCCGTCACAGTCGATCGCGACGGAGCGCACGTGCTGGACGTGGCCGGAGGTGTCGCCCTTCCGCCAGTAGACCTGACGACTGCGGGACCAGTAGGTGACCCGCCCCTCGGTGAGGGTCCGATGGAGGGCCTCGTCATCCATCCAGCCGAGCATCAGGACCTCGCGGGTGTCGTGCTGTTGCACGATGGCCGCGACCAGTCCGGCGCTGTCCCGCTTGAGGCGCGCGGCGATGTCAGGGTCGAGGGGGCTGGGGGAAGTGCTCACGGCCCCATTGTGCCGTCCGGCCCGAGGGACCGACCGCCGACGTCCAACACCGAGCTGCGCACCGGCCGACACCGCGGGCTGACAGCACGGACCGACAGCGCGGACGGACAGCACGGACCGACGTGACCGACCCGGGGGTCAGCCACCCTGGTGGGCGACCCACGACGCGTGGAGGTCCGCGTAGGCACCGGGCTGGGCGACGAGCTCACGATGCGGGCCCCGCTGGACGATCCGCCCGGCGTCCACGACGACGACCTCGTCCGCCGCCTCCGCCGTGGAGAGCCGGTGGGCGATGGCGATCGACGTCCGGCCCCGGGTGAGCCCCTCAAGGGCGCGTTGGATGCGGACCTCGGTGGCGGGGTCCACGGCCGAGGTCGCCTCGTCGAGGACGAGCAGGTCCGGATCGGCCAGGTGGGCGCGGATGAGTGCCAGGAGCTGGCGCTCGCCGGCCGAGAGCGATTCACCGCGCTGCCCCACCGGCGTGTCGAGTCCCGCGGGCAGGGACGCGAGCCAGTCGTCGAGACCGAGCGCGCTGACGGCCCCGAGCAGGGCCTCGTCACTGAGGCCCTCGGCACCGAAGCGGATGTTGGAGGCCAGGGTGTCATCGAAGAGGAACCCCTCCTGCGGGACGAGGACCACGCGCTCGCGCAACGACGAGAAGCGGATCCGTCGCAGGTCGACGCCGTCGAGCAGCACCCGCCCGGAGGTCGGGTCCATGAGTCGGGTGACGAGCTTGGCGAGGGTCGACTTGCCCGACCCGGTCTCCCCCACCACGGCGATCCGGCGAGCCGGCGGGATCTCCAGCGACACGTCGTGCAGGACGGGCGGACCGCCGGGATAGGCGAAGGTCGCGTGCTCGACGGTGACGGTGATCGGTCCCCGCGGCTGCACCACGCCGGCCGGTCCCGGATCGGCCACGTCTGCGGGGGTGTCGACGATGTCGATGACGCGACGCCACCCGGCGACGGCGTTCTGGAGCTCATTGAGGATCTCCGTGGCCTGCTGAACCGGCTGGGTGAAGAGACCCACGAGGAAGAGGAAGGCGAGCAGCTCGCCGAGTGTCACCCGGCCCTGGGCTGCGAGGACCGTCCCGACCGCGAGGACGACGGCCAGCGTGAAACCGGCGATGAACTGGCCCGAGGAGAAGGCGATCGACGACCGGATGTGGGCCCGGACGGCAGCGTGTCGGTGGGCCTCGACGGCCTCGTCGATCCGTCGCTCCGTCCGCGGCTCGACAGAGTGGGCCCGGATCGTCGCCGCACCCACGACCGACTCCGACACGGCTGCCAACAGATCCCCCACGCGCTCACGGACGGCCGTGTAGGCCCGACCGAGGGAGCGCTGGAAGCGGCGCAGGATGAGGAGCAGCGGCACGAAACAGACCCAGACGACGGCCGTCAGGATCGGGCTGTAGACGAGCATGAGCAGCGTCGCCACGGCGATCTGCCCGAGGCTCACGATGAGGATGATGCCGCCGAACTGGACGAACTGGGAGATCGTGTCGACGTCGCTCGTGACTCGAGCGACCATCGATCCTCGGCGTTCCTGACTCTGTGTCAGGACCGACAGGTCGTGGGCGTGCCGGAACCCGCGCACGCGCAAGGTGCGCAGCCCGGCCTCGGAGGCTCGGAAGAGACGGACGGTCAGCGCGTACGCCGCGACGCCGGTGATCACCACGCCGACCGCTGCCGCGGCCACGAGAAGCCACACCCGGGCCACGTCGGGGCCGCCCTCGGCGAGGATGCCGTGGTCCATCGCCTGCTGGACGACGATCGGCACGATGACCCGGCCGATGGTGGAGACCGCTGCCAGGACGAGGGTGAGCGCGAGACCGTCGGTCAGCTCGGGCGAGAGCTCCAACCCGCGGCGGACCGTGGCCCACGTCGAGCGCTTGGTCCCCCGCAGACCCTGCGGCGTCGCCTCCTCCGTCACGTCGTCGGTCACCGTGGTGGTCGCGTCGGCGGTCATGGGGCCACCTCCCGTCCCGTGGTGCGGATCGCGTCGTCGCCCAGCTCGGCGGCCAGATCGTCGGCGCGTTGCTGTGCGTCCCGGGCATAGGCCGTGACGAGTCGCTCGTACCCCGGAGAGCGGGCGAGCAACTCGGCGTGCGTGCCGCGATCGAGGAGGCGGCCGCCTTCGAGGTAGAGGATCTCGTCGGCGAGGGCGATCGTCGACAGGCGATAGGCGATGACGAGGACCGTCGTGTCGGCGCTCGACTCGCGGAGCCGCCCCAGGATCGCCTGCTCCACGCTCGGGTCGACGGCGGACGTCGCATCGTCGAGGACGAGGATCTCGGGCTCGCGCACGAGGGCACGCGCGAGGGCGATGCGTTGACGCTGTCCGCCGGACAGGCTCGCACCGCGCTCACCGACCATGGTGTCGATGCCGTCCGGCAGTCGCCCGACGAACCCGTCCGCCCCAGCGACCGCCAGGGCGCGCCGGATCCGGTCCTCGGGGATCTCCTCGCCGAGCGTGATGTTGTCCCTCACCGAGTCGTCGAAGAGGAAGGTCTGCTGAGGCACGAGGGCGGCCGCACCGCTCACCTGACCCGGCCGCAGATCACGCAGGTCCGTCCCACCCATCGCGACGACCCCCGAGGTGGGGTCGATGAGGCGCACGGCGAGCGAGGCCAGGGTCGACTTGCCGGAGCCGGTGGGACCGACCAGGGCCACGGTGGATCCGGGACGGACCGTGAACGAGACGTCGGTCAGCGCAGCCGTCCGGGCCGTGACCCCCTCGACCGGGCGCGCCTCGTACTCGTAGGAGACGTCGTCGAACCTCAGGTCCAGACTCTCCCTCGCCAGCACGGCGTCACCGTGCGTCATGGCCCCCTTCGCCAGCAGCACGGCCTCGACGCGGTCCCAGCCCACGACCGTGCGGGGCAGCTCGCCGAGCACCCAGCCGAGCGCGCGCACCGGGAAGGCCAGCACCGAGATGAGGTAGGCCATCTGCACCACGTCCGCCGCCTCGAGCGACCCGCTGGCGACGCGCTGGACACCGATGCCGAGCATGGCCAGCGTGCCGAGCGTGGGGATGGCCTCGATGACGGGATCGAAGGTGCCCCGAGTGCGCCCGACGAGCACGTTGGCCTCGCGCAGTCGGTCGCTGACCTCGGCGAAGCGTGCCGTCTCGTGCTCCTCGCGGCCCATCGACTTCACGACGAGGGCGGCCTCGAGGCTCTCGTGGGCCACCTCGCTGACATCGGCCCGAAGCTGCTGGGCGCGGGTCACGCGCGGGGACATGATCCGCTGGAAGACCGCGTTGGCGGCGAGCAGAGCCGGGAAGAGGGCCAGCCCGATGAGCGCCATGGTCCAGTCGACGAGGACCATCTGGACCAGACCCGTGATGAGCATGACGATGACGCCGAGCGCCATCGGCAGGGGCATGAACACGTTCCAGGTCGCCTCGACGTCGGCGTTGGCGTTCGAGAGCAGCTGCCCCGACGGGTGACGGTGGTGCCACGACAACGGCAGCCGCAGGTATTGGCGGGTCACCCGGCGCCGGTAGTCGGCCGCCACCCCGAAGGTGGTCATCGCGCCGGCGATCCGGCGGAAGAGGACACCGATCGTCGTGAGCAGGACGACGAGGCCGACGATCCCCAGCACGGCGAACACGGACGCGGTGCTCGCCTCACCCGACCGGGCTGCCGGCTCGACGTAGGCGCGCGTCACATGGCCGACGGCCCACGCGGACATGGTCGTGGCCACGCCGTAGAGGACGCTGCCGAAGACGGACAGCGCGAAACTGCCGGGTCGTTGCCGCACCCCGAGGGCGATGATGCGCAGGCTCCGGCGCAGGGTTGAGGCAGAGGAGTCCGACACCGGGCAAGCCTCTCACGGGGCACCGACGACCCTCGCGCCCATACTGGGTCGCATGACTGATCACGCAGCCGCCGAACGCGCAGCCCTCTGCGACACCTTCGACCGGGTGGGGCCGACGGCCCCGACCCTCTCCGGTGAGTGGCTGACCCGGGACCTCGCCGCGCACCTCGTCATCCGCGAGAGCCGGCCGCTGGACGCCGTCGGGACATTCGTGCCGCTCCTCGCGGACCGGACCGACGCCGCCATCTCCCAGCTGGCCACCGGCACGGCGTGGCCCTCCCTCGTCGAGCGGGTCCGGAAGGGGCCTCCCGGCTGGTGGCCGACGGCGTGGGTCCCCGGCGCCGACGAGCTGGTCAACACCGCCGAGTTCTACGTCCACCACGAGGACGTCCTGCGCGCCCAGCGCGACTGGACGGCGCGGGACGTCGACCCCGGACTCGAGCGGGCCCTGTGGGCGATGCTCACGAAGGGCGGACGCTTCCTCTTCCGCCGAGCCCGGACGGGGATCGTGCTCGACAGCGGGACCGCCCGCACCAGCGTGAAGGGCGCGACCGACCTCGGCACCGTCGTCCTGGCCGGTCCGCCGTCCGAGCTGACCCTCTTCGCCTTCGGTCGTCAGCGCGTGGCGCACGTGGAGTGCCGCGGCACCGAGGAGCAGATCGCCGCGGTCCTCGACAGCCGCCTCGACGTGTGAGTCCTTGTGACGCCTGAGTCCCCTTGACCGCTGAGTCCCCTTGACCGCTGAGCCTTGTCGACGTCCGACGCGTCGGGGCCGGACTCAGCCGGCCGTGCCCCGACGCACTGGCAGGCCGTCGGCAGCCAGCGCGTCCTTGACCGCGGGGATGGTCAACTCGCCGAAGTGGAAGACGCTCGCGGCCAGGACGGCGTCCGCTCCCGCGTGCACGGCCGGGGCGAAGTGCTCCAGGGCACCCGCACCTCCGCTGGCGATGATCGGCACGGCGACCTCGGCCCGGACGGCCCGGATCAGCTCCAGGTCGAAGCCCGCCTTCGTCCCGTCGGCGTCCATCGAGTTGAGCAGGATCTCCCCCGCGCCGAGCTCGGCCGCCCGGGCGCACCACTCGACGGCGTCGAGTCCGCTGCCGCGCCGACCCCCGTGCGTCGTGACCTCGAACCCGCCCGTGAGGGTGCCGTCCTCATTCCGACGACGTCGGACGTCCGCGGACAGCACGAGCACCTGCGCGCCGAAGCGGGCCGCGATCTGGGAGATGACCTCGGGCCGCGCGATCGCTCCCGTGTTGATGCCGACCTTGTCCGCCCCCGCCCGCAACAGCCGGTCCACGTCCTCCACGGTCCGCACTCCCCCGCCGACGGTCAGCGGGATGAAGACCTGCTCCGCGGTTCGGGAGACCACGTCGTAGGTCGTCTCCCGCTCCCCGCTGCTCGCCGTGACGTCGAGGAAGGTCAACTCGTCGGCACCCTGGGCACCGTAGGCCCGGGCCAACTCGACGGGATCGCCTGCGTCACGCAGGTCGGTGAAGTTGACGCCCTTGACCACGCGGCCGGCATCGACGTCGAGGCAGGGAATGACACGCACGGCGAGACTCACGGGCCAAGGGTAGCGACGCGCTGACCCCGTCCTCGTGGCTGTCCACGTAGGGTGCCCGCTGTGTCATCACCCCAGCCGCCGACCGAGCGCGCAGCCGACCAGGCGCGCCGGTGCTCCGCCGCGCTCGCATCACTGGCGCAGGCTCGCGGCCCGCGCTGCGGCGCCGTGACGATCATCGCCATCGACGGTCGGAGCAGTTCCGGCAAGACCCGGCTGGCGGACCGGATCGGTCCGCTCCTGGCGGCTCCGGTGCTGCACATGGACGACCTCGTCCCCGGGTGGGGCGGACTCGCCGCCTCCGTGGACCTGTTGCACGACGGCGTCCTCGCGCCGCTCGCCCGCGGCGTCGTCGGGTGGCACCGGCGCTGGGACTGGGATGCCGACCGCTGGGCCAGCGGGCCAGGCGCGGCCAGGGTCGTCCCCCGCGCTCCCCTCCTCGTCGTCGAGGGGTGCGGTGCCTTCGCAAGGGCCGTGGCCCCCTTCGTCAGCGCCAGCCTGTGGGTGGACGCGCCGGCGGATCTGCGGCGCAGCCGCGGTCTGGCGCGCGACCCCGGCTTCGCGCCCTGGTGGGACGTGTGGGCGGCCCAGGAGGATGCTCACTTCGGCGCGGACGGCGCGGCGGAGCGTGCCGATCTCGTGCTCGATCGGACGATCCTTCCGGCGGACGAGGACTGACTCCCGAAGGGCGCCCGGTCCCCCCGTCAGCCGCGGTCGTGACCGCGACGCACGAGGGTGGCCAGTTCGAGGGCATCCTCCCGTGCGCTCGGGCCGTCCGCCTTCTGGATGGCCATGACGGCCAACTCGTCGCCGTCGTGCAGGTGCAGCCGCACCCACGGCATGCCACCGCTGAAGTGGACCTCGTCGATCTCCGACCAGGCGAGGGTCCGCGGGCCGGCCAGGTTGCGCACCGTGAGTCCGGCGTCGCTCGCCGTGGCGTGGATGGTCGCATAGCGACTCATCAGGATGCCGATGCCCACCCCGATGGCGAGCATGGCCACCCGGTCCGCGGGACCCCAGGCACCCGGGCCCATCGACGGCATGAGGACCGCGACGCCACCGAAGAGGAGCAGCGAGGCCACGATCACGACGATCGAGACCACCCGAGCGCGCCGCGATCGGAAGGTGCGCATCACAGCCGGCAGGCGGCGATGTCGGTCACGAGGATGGCCCGGGCACCGAGCTCGTAGAGCTCGTCCATGATCGCGTTGGTCCGCGTGCGCGGCACCATCGCGCGCACGGCGCTCCACTCCTTGTTCTGCAGCGGCGAGACCGTGGGCGACTCGAGGCCCGGCGTCAGCGCGCAGGCGCGCTCGACGAGTTCCGCGGGGCAGTCGTAGTCGAGCATCACGTAGTGGCGTGCCGTGACGACGCCGGTCAGGCGGCGGTGCAGGACCCGGATCGCCTGCTCCTGCGGGGAGTCGGCCCGACGGATGAGCACGGCCTCGCTGCGCAGGATGGGGTCGCCGAAGACGGCCAGCCCCTGGCTGCGCAGGGTCGCGCCCGTCTCGACGACATCGGCGATGGCGTCGGCGACACCGAGCGTGATGGCCGTCTCGACGGCACCGTCGAGGCGCACGACCTCGGCGCTGACGCCGTGCTCGGCGAGGTGCGACCGGACGAGTCCGGGGTAGGACGTGGCGACCCGCATGCCGTCGAGGTCGGCCGCGGTCGCGGCCTCGCCCGGTCGCCCGGCGAAGCGGAAGGTCGAGCCGCCGAAGCCCAGCGCCATGATCTCCTCGGCCTCGGAGCCGGAGTCCAGCAGCAGATCCCGGCCGGTGACGCCGGCGTCGACGGTGCCTGAGCCGACGTAGACGGCGATGTCCCGGGGGCGCAGGTAGAAGAACTCGACGTCGTTGTCCGGGTCGGACAGGACGAGTTCCTTGGAGTCGCGGCGGGTGCGGTAGCCGGCCTCGCGCAGCATGGCGGAGGCAGGCTCGGACAGGGAGCCCTTGTTGGGCACGGCGATGCGGAGCACGGGAACCTCAGAGGTGGGAGTAGACGTCGTCGAGCGAGATGTCGTTGGCGATCATGAGGACCTGGAGGTGGTACAGCAGCTGGCTGATCTCCTCGGCGGTCCGCTCGCGGCCCTCGTGCTCGGCTGCCATCCAGACCTCGGCAGCCTCCTCGACGACCTTCTTGCCGATGGCATGAGTGCCGGCGTCGAGGGCTGCCACGGTGCCCGAACCCTCGGGGCGGGTCACCGCCTTCTCGGTCAACTCGGCAAACAACTCGTCGAAGGTCTTCACGGGGTCAGCGTAGTTGCCGAGCCGCCGCGGCCCGTGGCCGGTTCGAGGTCCGGACGCTCCGCCCGCGTCGCACGCATCCACACGACGAACCCGTAGATGACGAACGCCGCGTAGAAGGCGTACATGACCGCGGTCGGCACGTAGTTGCTGTGCAGCAGGAGCGGGACGCCGACGATGTCGACGGCGATCCACGCCAGCCAGAACTCGTTGAGGCCACGCGCCATGGCGAAGGTCGCGATGAACGACCCGACGAAGATCCAGGCGTCGCACCAGAAGTACCAGTCCGGAGCGGGCCAGCCGGCGCCGAGCCGGCGGAAGATCGCCTGGACGACGACGACCGCGGCCAACCAGCCCGCGATGAGCAGGGCTCGCTCGCGCCACGAGGCCCAGCGCGGGGTGATGGCGTGCTCGTCCTGGACGCCGCGGGTGGACCGCACCTGCTGCCATCGCCACCAGCCGTAGAGACTCGTGGCGATGAAGAAGACCTGCCGCCCGGACTGACCAAAGAGCGGCGCCCGGTCGTCGAACTGGATCGTGGCCCAGATGTAGACGAAGAAGAGGATGACGTTGCCGACGATGCCGATGGGCCACGCCCACACGCGCCGGAGCATGCCGCCGACGGCGGACGCGAGGCCGAAGAGGACCCCGATCAGTTCCATCGTCGAGATTCGGTACTGCCCGAGGTCGATGCCCGACCCGTAGATCCATTCGAGGATTGACATGTGAGCCGCCCTCTCAGTGGCTGTGGTTCGTGGCGAGGGCGCGCAACTCGGCGACGGCGTCGGCCGCGTTGTCCGCTCCATAGACGGCCGAGCCCGCGACGAAGACATCCGCGCCGGCATCGGCGCACTGCTCGATCGTCGAGGCGGAGACTCCCCCGTCGACCTGCACCCACACCTCACCACCATGGCGCCGGACGGCCTCCCGGACCTGCGCGACCTTCGGCATCTGGTCGGCCATGAACGACTGCCCGCCGAAGCCGGGCTCGACGGTCATGACGAGCACCATGTCGAGCTCGGGCAGGAGGTCGGCATAGGGCGCGAAGGGGGTCCCGGGCTTGAGCGCCATGGACGCCCGTGCTCCCGCAGCGCGCAGGGTGCGGGCGAGCGTGACCGGGTCCTTGGCGGCCTCGATGTGGAAGGTGACGCTCTTGGCGCCCGCCTCGGCGTAGGCCGGGGCCCAGCGGTCCGGGTCGTCGATCATGAGGTGGCAGTCCAGCGGGATCGGGCTGACCGCGACGAGGGACTCGACCACGGGCAGTCCCAGGGTCAGGTTCGGCACGAAGTGGCCATCCATGACGTCGACGTGGGCCCAGTCGGCCGACGAGATGCGGTCGAGTTCGTCGGCCAGGTGGGCGAAGTCGGACGAGAGGATGCTCGGGGAGATCTGCACGGCGGCCACCTTAGTGGCGGCGCATGAGCGCGAGGAACATGCCGTCGGTCCCGTGGACGTGCGGCCACAGCTGCACCGTCGGTCCCTCGCCCAGTGCGGGGAGTTGCTCCCCGTCCCGACCGCGAAGGTAGGGCCGGGCGTCGATGAGCTCGATGTCGGGGCGCTTCTTGAGCACGTCCTTGACGACGAAGGTGGTCTCGGACAGGTGCGGGCTGCACGTGGCGTAGGCGACGACGCCGCCCGGCGCGCACGCGTCCAACGCGCTCGCGAGTAGGGCCCGCTGCAGCGGGCCGAGGTCCACGAGGTCACCCGGCGTCCGTCGCCACCGCGCCTCGGGACGGCGACGCAGCGCACCGAGTCCGGTGCACGGCGCGTCGACGAGCACCCGGGCATAGGCCTCGGGCTCGTCCTCGCCGACGACGCGGCCGTCACCCGTGCGGATCGTCAGCGTCCGACCGGCGGTGGCCGCGGCGGCCGAGGCCGGGGCGAGCGTCTTGCGGACGAGCTCGGTGCGGTGCTCGCTGACCTCGTTGGCGACGAGGTCGCCGCCCTGCTGGAGGGCCAGGGCGGCAAGCAGGCCGGCCTTCCCGCCGGGGCCCGCACACAGGTCGAGCCAGCGAGGGTGCTCGGCCTGCGCGGCCGCCCCCTCGAGCGGAACCGCGGCCAGGGCGAGCGCCAACACCTGGGAACCCTCGTCCTGGACGGCCGCGCGACCGTCGCGGACCGCGGCGATGGCGCCCGGGTCGCCGCCCTCGAGCACGGCACCGACGGGCGAGATGTCACTGGCGACGGCGCCCGCGTCGAGCAGTTCGTCGAGCTCGGCCAGACCGGGCCGGGCCACGAGGGCGACCCGCGGTGGCGCGTTGTGGGCGGCCAGCAGGGCGGCAAGGTCGCCCTCGACGCTCTCCGGCGTGGAGGCTCCATGCCCCAGGAGCGCCTGACGGAGCGCCTTGACGACCCACTCCGGGTGCGACTCGCTGATCGCCAACCGGGCCGTGCCGTCGGTGATGCCTTCGAGCAGGAGCGCCTCCCACTCCTCGCGGGAGCGCTCGGTGATGCGGTGCATGACCGCATTGACGAGGCCCGCCGCGCCGGCGCCGTTCACCTGACGCGCGAGACCGACGGTCTGGTCGGCCGCTGCGTGGTCGGGGACGCGCATGCCGAGCAGCTGGTGCGCGCCGAGCCGCAGCGTGTCCAGCACGGCGGCGTCGATGCGGGCGACGGGTCGGTCGGCGGCGACGGCGATGATCCGGTCGTAGAAGCCGCTGAGGCGGATCGCGCCGTAGGTCAGTTCGGTGGCGAAGGCGGCGTCGCGCCCGCGCACCCGGTGGGCGCGCAGGAGCCTCGGCAGCTCGAGGTTGGCGTAGGCGCCGTCGGCCACGGCACGCAGCACCTCGTACGCGGTGAGCCGGGCCGGGTCCGTCGTCCGGGTCCGCTCCGACGGTCGCTGACGCGAGTCCGGGCGTCGTCCCCCGGAGCGGCCGGGGCGGGCTCCCCGCGGGTTGCCCGAGCCATTCGGGCGACCCAGCGGCGGTCGTCGGTCGTCAGCCATGGGTGGTCTCCTCGTCGGTCACGTCGTCGAACCGCTCGCCCGGGGCGATCCGGGTCCCTCGGGCCCAGTCGGGTGCGGGCATCTCCTTCTTGCCGTGCGGCCGCACGAGGCCGAGCAGCAGGGCCGCGGAACCGGTGCCCACGAGCACGGCCCGCTTCGTCACGGCGAGTTCCCCGGGGGCGAGGGTGGTCTCGGAGCCCGGCAGAGCCGCCGCGAGGACGTCGGCGCTCGCGGTGGTGAGCGGAGCGACCTTCACCCGCTCGCCACGGAAGGTGGTCCAGGCGCCCGGGGCGGGCGTGCAGCCACGGACCAGTCGGTCGATGGCCTGCGCGGGGCGGCTCCAGTCGATGCGGGCGTCGTCGACGCCGATCTTGGGGGCGAGCGAGACCCCCTCGGTCGACTGCGGGACCGGAGCGAGGCTGCCGTCGGCGATGCCGTCGAGCGTGGCGACGAGGAGGCCGGCGCCTCCCTGGGCCAGTCGGTCGAGGAGTTCGCCCGCGGTGTCTGTTGCCCGGACCCGCTCGGTCATGACGCCGTAGACGGGGCCGGTGTCGAGTCCGGCCTCGATCGCGAAGGTGCTCGCGCCGGTCAGGTCGTCGCCGCTGATGAGCGCGTGCTGGACCGGGGCAGCACCCCGGTGCGCGGGCAGCAGCGAGAAGTGCAGGTTGATCCACCCGTGCGTCGGGATGTCCAGCGCCTCCGGCGGGAGCAGGGCGCCGTAGGCGACGACGGGGCAGGCGTCCGGGGCGATCGTGCGCAGTCGGGCGAGGAAGTCGGGGTCCTTCGGGCTCGACGGCGTCAGGACCTCGAGACCCGCGGCGAGAGCGCGCTCCTTGACGGGTGAGGCGTGCAGGCTCCGACCGCGCCCGGAGCGGGCGTCGGGGCGAGTGATGACGGCCACGACCTCGTGCGGGCTGGCGAGCAGGGCCTCCAGTGCGGGGACGGCGACCTCGGGGGTGCCGGCGAAGACCACGCGCATGCCCGTCACCGGGCCCGTCCGAAGGTGGCGTGCGGGCTGACCCGCACCGTCGGCGGCGTGGCCCCGGCCCACTCCGCCTCACGGATGGCGCGCATGGCCAGTCGGCGCTGCTCGTCGTCGAGCCGGTCGATGAAGAGGATGCCGTCGAGGTGGTCCGTCTCGTGCTGGACGCACCGCGCGAGGAGGTCCGACCCCTCGAGGACGACAGGCTCGCCCCACATGTTCATGCCACGGGCGACGACACTCAGCGCCCGGCGCGTGTCGTAGGTCAGTCCGGGAAAGGAAAGGCACCCCTCGGGGCCGCACTGCTCCTCCTCGGACAGCGTGAGGTCGGGGTTGATCAGGTGCCCGACGGTGCCGTCGACGTTGTAGGTGAAGACGCGCAGACCCACCCCGATCTGCGGCGCCGCCAGCCCGGCCCCCGGAGCCTCGAGCATCGTGTCCGTGAGGTCCTCGACGAGGCGCCGCAGCTCCTTGTCGAAGGTCGTGACGGCGGCCGCCTCGGTGCGGAGGACGGGATCACCGAAGAGTCGGATGGACTGGACTGACACGCGATGGTCCACCTGTCGGGGTCGGGGGCTGTCGGGTCGGACGCCGCCGGAGCGGCTGACTGCGGGGGATGTCCATCCTAGGAGGTGGCGTGGCCCGCGCCTCACGCGCCGAAGTCGGCCGGGTCGATGCGCACCAGCAGCGCGTCGGCCTCCTTGCGTGCACTACGGCGAGCACGAAGGTCGCGCAGCGCGCCGCCGAGCGCGTCGGCATCAGCCAGCGGCACCGTGAGCAGGGCGCGATAGGGCTCCTCCCCCGGCGCCGGGTCCGGTCGGCCGGCCGGTCGGTGACCCGTCACCGGCAGCGGCCCGATGGTGGCCGCCGACGACGGCAGGGACAGCGTCGACAGTGCCGCGTCCAGCGCCCGCCGCGGTCCCTGCACGAGGGCCGAGCGGCTGGCCGGCGGCAGGGACAGCTCGACGCGCTCGTCGAGCTCGCGCTCGGCGAACCACGCGGGGTCCCAGCGGACGAGGGCCTCGACGGGCGGCACGCTCACGTGGTCGGGTGCCCCGCACAGGACGACGGTGCCCCCGGCGCGGGTCCCGCGCACGAGGGCGGCCGCCGCGAGCCAGCGACGCAGGCTCTCCTCCGCCGCGTCGAGGCTCGGACGGTCGAGGACGGCCCAGGCATCGAGGAGCAGAGCCGCCGCATAGCCACCCTCGGCCACCGGCTCGGCGCCCGGTGTCGAGATGACCAGGGCCGGGGCGTCGCCGACGGTGGCGAGGACCTCGCCGGCCCCGGACCGGAGCACGGGGATGCCGGGGAAGGCACGCCCGATCTCCTCGGCCGTGCGCCGCGCCCCGATGATGGAGGCCCGCAGCCGGGGGTCGCCGCACGCGGGGCACTCGAAGGCCCGCACCTCGTGGGCGCACCAACGACAGCGCGGCGGGGCGTCGGGCCGCTCGAGCGCGAGGGGGCCGGAGCAGCGGGGGCAGCGTGCCGGGCGACGGCACCCCGCGCAACTCATCGAGGGCAGGTAGCCGCGCCGCGGGACCTGGAGCAGCACCGGACCGGTGCGAAGGCCCTCGCGGGCGATGCGCATGGCCTGTGAGGGGATCCGGGCCGTGGCAGCCGCGGGGTCGCGCTCGCGCTCGATGCCCTCCCCCGCGACGACGATGCGAGGGGCGCGCTCGCGCAGCACCGTCCGGGGTGCCGCGACGGTGCGCAGTTCCCCGTCACGCACGAGGGCGGCGACCTCCGTGCTCCGGCTGAAGCCGCCCGAGAGCAGGGCGGCGCCGCTCAACCGGGCCCGGATCCGCAGCATCTCGCGCACGTGGGGATATGGCGCACGGGGTTCGTCGTGCAGGTCGTCACCGTCGTCCCACCACGCCACGAGGCCGAGCCCGGCGACCGGGGCCAGCGCCGCGGCCCGGGACCCCAGCACGACGCGGACGTGACCGCGCAGGACCTTGAGCCACGCCGTGTAGCGCGCCTGCGGTCCCTGGTCGGCCGTCAACCGGACGAAGGCGGTCTCGCCCACGGCGTCCGCGAGGGCGGCGGCGACCCGGTCGACGTCGCGGTGGTCCGGGACGACGATGACGCTGCCGCGGTCGCCGCGCAACGCGGCGGCGGCCGCCTCGGCGATCGCCCGGGGCCAGTCCCCTGCGGGCTCCGCGGCGGACGGGGCGGCCAGCCACGACGCCTCCGGTCCCTCACCGGCGGCGACCCGGGCGAGGAAGGCCTCACCGCCGACGTAGGCAGACCATGCGGACGTGGGCTCGCCGGAGTCCGACGCCGCGGTTGGCTCCTCGGTCGACGCGGGAGCGTCGATCGGCAGTGCCTTCTCCGCCCGCGCGTGGCGTGCCGGAATGGCCAGCCGCAGCACGTCGCCCACCGTGCCTGCGTACCGGTCGGCGATGGCCCGGGCGGCCGCGAGCACCTCGGGGGTGAGCACCGGCTCGTCCGAGACGACCTTCCGCAGCGCCGCGAGGCGCCCGTCGTGCCCGGGTCGGGCCCGGCGCGCCGTGACGTAGCCCGTCAGGTCCTGACCGGCGAAGCGCACCTTGACGCGGACACCGGGGCGGACCGATCCGTCCATCTCCGCCGGCACCACGTACTCGAAGGGTCGGTCGAGGTGGGGCAGCCCGGTGTCGACGAGCACCTCCGCCACGGGGTCGGTTGCGGCGGGAGTGACCCCGTCCGGGACCGTGAGCGCGACGGGCACGGCAGCAGGCAGCTGCTCGGCGATGCCGAACAGCTGCCCGTCGTCAGCGTCGTGGGCCACGCGACATCAGAGCGCGGACCGCAGTTCGTCGACGCGGTCCGTCTCCTCCCAGGTGAAGCCCTTGAGTCCGTTGACCTCTCCGCGACGGCCGAAGTGCCCGTAGGCCGCGGTGGCCTTGTAGATCGGCCGGAGGAGGTCCAGCTGGTCGACGAGGGCACCGGGGCGCAGGTCGAAGGTCGACGTGATCGCCGACTGGATCTTCTCGACCGGCACGGTCTCGGTGCCGAAGGTCTCCACGTAGAGACCGACCGGCTGCGAGGCACCGATCGCGTAGGCGACCTGGACCTCGCAGCGGCGGGCGAGCCCCGCGGCGACGACGTTCTTGGCGACCCAGCGCATGGCGTAGGCCGCGGAGCGGTCCACCTTCGACGGGTCCTTGCCCGAGAAGGCGCCGCCGCCGTGGCGGGCCATCCCGCCGTAGGTGTCGACGATGATCTTGCGGCCGGTCAGGCCGGCATCGCCCATCGGTCCACCGATGACGAACTTGCCGGTCGGATTGATCAGGGTCCGGTAGTCGGCGACGTCGAGCTGGGTGCCGTTCTCGGCGAGCTCGGCCACCACCGGGGCGATGACCTTCTCGCGGATGTCGGGGGTCAGCAGACCCTCGAGGGAGATGCCGTCCGCGTGCTGCGTCGAGAGGACGACCGTGTCGAGCCGGACGGCGCGGTCACCGTCGTACTCGATGGTGACCTGGGTCTTGCCGTCCGGTCCGAGGTAGGCGATCTCACCGGACTTGCGGACGGCGGTGAGCCGCTCGGAGAGCCGGTGCGCCAGGTAGATCGGCAGCGGCATGAGCTCGGGCGTGTCGTCACACGCGTAGCCGAACATCAGCCCCTGGTCGCCGGCGCCCTGCTTGTCGAGCGGGTCGACGCCACCGGTGCGGTTCTCGTAGGCCGTGTCCACGCCCTGGGCGATGTCGGGAGACTGCTGGCCGATCGACACCTCGACCCCGCAGGAGTCCCCGTCGAAACCCTTCTTCGACGAGTCGTAGCCGATCGCGAGCACGGTGTCGCGCACGATCCGCGGGATCTCGACGTAGGCCTCGGTCGTGACCTCGCCGGCCACGTGGACGAGTCCCGTGGTCACCATGGTCTCGACCGCCACGCGCGCCCGGGGGTCGTCCGTCAGGATCGCGTCGAGGATCGCGTCGGAGATCTGGTCACAGATCTTGTCGGGGTGCCCCTCGGTGACGGACTCGGAGGTGAACAAGCGACCGGACACTGCAGCTCCTGACTGATGACGGCTCGAGTGGCGTCACTGTACCCAGTCGGCGAGTGATTCCTCGGCCGCGTCCCACACGGCCTGCGCGATCGCGCTCTTGGGTGCCGGGCCGATCTCGCGTGCCTCGGCGCTCCCCCGACGCAGGATGGTCACCGTATTGGTGTCCTTGCCGAAGGTCTTGTCGGCGCCCACCTCGTTGACCACGAGCAGGTCGCAGCCCTTGCGGGTCAGCTTGTCCCGACCGTGGTCGAGGACGCTCTTGTCGGCGTCGCCCGTCTCGGCCGCGAAGCCGACGATGAGCGGCCGAGGGTCAGCTCCGCGGTCCGCCACGAGCCCGGCGAGAATGTCGGGGTTGCGGACCAGCTCGATCGTTGGCGCGGCGTCGGGGTCTGCGGCGTCGTGGGTCTTCTTCAGCTTCGTGTCGCGATAGACCGCCGGGCGGAAGTCGGCCACGGCTGCGGCCATGACGACGACGTCGGCGTCCCCGGCGGCTGCCGTCACCGCGGTCTGGAGTTCGAGGGCGGTCTGCACGTGGATGACGTCCACGCCCGGAGTCGCCGGCGCCTCGGCGTTGGCGAGGACGAGGGTCACCTGCGCGCCACGGGCGGCGGCGACCTCGGCGAGGGCGATGCCCTGCTTGCCGGAGGAGCGGTTGCCGAGGAAGCGCACCGGGTCGATCGGCTCGCGGGTGCCGCCGGCGGAGACCACCACGCGTCGGCCGCGCAGGGATTCTTCCTCGCCGTCCGGCCGGGCGACGAGCGCCAGCGCCTCGGCGGCGATGTGCTCGGGCTCCGGGAGGCGACCGGGGCCGGTGTCGGCGCCCGTCAGGCGGCCGGAGGCCGGCTCGATGACGTGGCAGCCGCGCGCCCGGAGGGTGGCGACGTTCGCGACCGTGGCCGGGTGCTCCCACATCTCGGTGTGCATGGCCGGCGCGAAGGCGACCGGGCAGTGCGCGGTGAGCAGCGTGGACGTGAGCAGGTCGTCGGCGCGGCCGGTGGCCGCCTTCGCCAGCAGGTCGGCGGTGGCGGGGGCCACGATGACGAGGTCGGCGCCCTGGCCGAGGCGCACGTGCGGCACCGCGGGCACGTCCTCGAAGACGCCCGTCCGCACGGGGCGGCCGCTGAGGGCCTCCCACGTCGCGGCTCCCACGAACTGCAGCGCGGCCGCCGTGGGCACGACCGTGACCTCGTGGCCGGACTCGGTCAGCAGCCGCAGCAGCGACGCGACCTTGTAGGCGGCGATGCCGCCGCTGACGCCGAGGACGATGCGCACGTGGTCGGGTGTTGCTCGCCGGTCAGGCGTCGGTCGGTTCGGAGGTGACGAGGCCCTGGTTGATCTCGCGCAGCGCGATCGACATCGGCTTCTCGTGGACCTGCGAGTCGACGAGCGGACCGACGTAGTCGAGGAGCCCGTCCTGCAGCTGGCTGTAGTAGGCGTTGATCTGCCGCGCGCGCTTCGCGGAGTAGATCACCAGCGCGTACTTGGAGTCGGACTTCGTCAGCAGGTCGTCGATCGGCGGGTTGGTGATGCCGATGGGGTTCGCCTTGGTTCCGGACACGTGGGGACTCTCGATTCGATCGCGTTCAGTGGTCTTTCATCAATGATACGAGTTCTTCGGCCGCACGCCGAACCTCGTCGTTCGTGATGGTGCTGTCGAACTCGGCCTGAGCGGCCAACTCGACCTTCGCCGTCTCAAGCCGGGCGGCCCGTTCCTCGGCCGTCTCCGTGCCGCGTCCGACCAGCCTGCTGACGAGTTCGTCCCACGACGGCGGCGCGAGGAAGACGAAGTGGGCCTCCGGCATCGCCTCGCGGACCTGGCGCGCGCCCTGGAGGTCGATCTCCAGGAGCGGGAGCTTCCCGCGGCTGAGCGCCTCCTCGACGGGGCGACGCGGGGTGCCATAGGACGCCCGACCGTGGACGACGGCGTACTCGAGGAGCTCCCCCGCCTCCACCATCTGCGAGAACTCGTCATCGGAGACGAAGTGGTAGTGCACGCCGTCGATCTCGCCCGGACGCGGCGCCCGGGTCGTGGCCGAGACCGACAGCCACACCTCCGGGAAGTGCTCGCGGACGTAGGCGGCGACGGTGCCCTTGCCGACGGCGGTCGGCCCGGCCAGCACGAAGAGGGGGTGCCGGCTCACCCCTGCTCGAACTTCCCCAGGAGGGCGGCGACCTGGTTGGCGCCGAGACCTCGCACGCGCCGGGACTCGGCGATGCCGACCTCGGCCATGATCTGGCGGGCGCGCACCCGACCGACGCCGGGCATGGACTCCAGCAGCGCGGTGACCTTCATCTTGCCGATCACGTCACTCTCCCGGCCCTGCTCGATCACGTCGGCGATCGAGCCCTGGGCATGCTTCAACCGGTGCTTCACCGCGGCGCGCTCCTGGCGCGCGACGGCCGCCTTCTCCAGCGCCGCCTGGCGCTGTTCCGGGGTCAGGCTGGGTAGTGCCACAAGGTCCTCCCTCTCTCGTTCAGGGACTCTACTGCAACGGGATCAGGCCGGAGACGGCGTGGATCCGCACCGCTGCGCGATGCTCTCCTCGAGTCGGACGATGACGTCGTCGAGGTCGCCGAGCAGGTCACCACCACTCGTGCTCGACGCCTCGATGGCGTCGTGGAGGGCGGCCCAGTCACGCGCCTCCTGGCCGTCCGTGCTGCGCCCGAGTCGCTCCATGGTGGTCAGCCGGGTGGCCGCCGGGGCCGCGCTCGAGAAGACCACCCCGACGTCCTGGCAGTAGGCGTCGGTGTCCTCGCCCGCGCAGCCACCGACGAGGAGGACCGCGCCGACGACGAGGCAGATGGCCGCCGAGCCACGGGACAGCGTGGTCACGCACTCCCCCGCAGGTCGCGGGCCATCGTCTCGCCGACCTCGGAGACGCGGCCGGCCAGGGCCGCGACATCGGGTCCTGCGGAGAGCACGTCCCGGCTCGAGGCAGCCAGGACCTGCCCCACGGCGTCCCCGAAGACCTCGCGGGCCTGCGCGGGATCGCCACCCTGCGCACCAAAGCCCGGCGCGAGGATCGGGGTCCGGGCGGCCGCCAGGTCCAGTCCGAGATCGCGGACGGCGCTGCCGACGGTGGCACCGACGACGAGCCCGACGTGGCCCAGGTCCGAGGCGCCCGCGTTGTCGCCGGCGGCCCCGCGCACGACGGAGCCGGCGACGCTCACCCCGTCGAGGACGGCGTGCTGGACGCCGCGACCTTCGGGGTTGGACGTCAGGGCGAGCGCGAAGATGCCACGACCCGTGCTGGCCGCGAGATCGATCGCCGGGCGCAGCGACTCGTAGCCGAGGTAGGGGTTGACGGTGATGGCGTCGGCCGGCGCCGGGGCGTCGTCGGCCAGGAAGGCCTGCGCATATGCGCCCATCGTCGAGCCGATGTCGCCGCGCTTGACGTCGAGCACGGTCAGCGTGCCCGCGTCGCGCAGGTCGCACAGCACTCGCTCGAGCACGGCCACCCCGGCCGAGCCGAAGACCTCGAAGAACGCCGACTGGGGCTTCACTGCGGCGACCCGGCCGGCGAAGGCCTCGACGCACACCATGGCGAAGCGCTCCAGACCCGAGACGTCCTGCGTCAGGCCCCACTGCGAGAGCAGTGCCGCGTGCGGGTCGATGCCGACGCAGAGCGGACCGTGGGCATCCATGGCGGCGCGCAGTCGCTCACCGAAGGGGGGCCGGCCCGATGTCCCGGCGCCCGTGCCGGTGCTGCTCGCGCTCATGTGGTGACCCTCTCGTGGGCGATGCCGACGACCTCGGCGACCGTCGCGAATCCGTGCCCGTCGAGCAGCTCCGCGAGCTCGTCGCGCACGCGCAGCGGCGCCGTCGGGTCGTTGAAGGTGGCCGTGCCGACCTGGATGGCGGTGGCTCCGGCGGCGATCAGCTCGAGCGCGTCACGCCCGGTCCGCACCCCGCCCACACCCACGATGGGTGCGGTCGGCATCCGTCCGTCACGCATGGCCGCGGCCACCTGCCACACGGCGCGCACGGCGACGGGCCGGATGGCGGGTCCGGAGAGTCCACCGGTCAGGCCGGCGAGGTGCGGGCGCAGCCGGTCGACGTCGATCGCGACACCGAGCAGGGTGTTGATCATCGTCAGGCCGTGGGCGCCGGCCCGCAGGCAGGCCCCGGCGATCTCGACGATGTCGGTGACATCCGGGCTCAGCTTCGCCAGCAGGGGCGTGCCGCGCGGCACCTCCTCGCGCACGAGGGTGAGCACCTTGTGGCTGCTCACGGGGTCGCACGCGAAGACGAGACCGCGGTTGGCGACGTTGGGGCAGGAGATGTTGACCTCGATGGCCGCGACGGCGTCGAAGGCATCGGCGGCGACGAGCGCGCGCGCCACCCGGGCGAACTCCGAGGCGGTGGAGCCGGCGATCGAGACGACCACCCGGGCACCGACCGACTTCAGCCACGGCAGGTCGTGCTCGAGGAACGACGTGATGCCGGGTCCCTGGAGACCGATGGAGTTGAGCATCCCGGACGGCGTCTCGGCCATCCGGGGCGTGCCGCGACCGGACACGGGATCGGCCTTGACCGACTTCGTCACGAACGCGCCGAGCTCGGCGACGTCGATGAAGCGGTGCAGCTCACGGCCGTTGGCCGCACAGCCGGAGGCCGTCATCAGCGGGTTGGCCAGCGGTGAGCCGGCGAGATCCACGCGCAGGTCGACCATCACCGACCTCCCTGCTCGGCCACGGGGCGACCGGGGGCGCCGAGGGCGTCGTCCGGTACGCGGCAGATGCCGTCCTGCCAGGCGTCCCACCGCACGCGATCGCCACGGAAGACCGGACCGTCGACACAGGAGCGACTCATCCGGGTGACGCCGTCGCGCCCGATGATCGGCATGACGCAGGTCATGCAGATCCCGATGCCGCAGGCCATGGCCTCCTCGACCGCGACCTGGGCGACTGCGCCGTGCTCCTGGGCGATCTGGGAGATCGACTGCAGCATGCCCATGGGGCCGCAGCCGTAGACGACCCCGGCACCGGTGCGCGTGATGATCTCGGGCAGCACGTCCGAGACCCAGCCGCGGGTCCCAGCCGAGCCGTCGTCGGTCGTGACGGTGACGCCGTCCGCGCTGCGCCGGGCCTCGACCTGGCCGAAGAGTCGATCGGCGGTGGCCGCACCGAGGACGACCTCGACGTGGCAGCCACGCGCACGCAACTCGTCGGCGAGCCAGAAGAGCGGCGCGCTGCCGTAGCCGCCGCCGACGAGCACGCACGGGACGGGTTCGGTCGGCAGCGGGAAGGGCCGACCGAGCGGACCGATGACGCTGACGCTCTCGTGGGTGCGCAACTGGGTGAGCCACGCCGTGCCCGCCCCGGCGTCCGCGACGACGACCTCGACGGTGCCGCCGTAGGTGCCCGAGGGGCTGACCCGGTGGATCGAGAAGGAGCGGCGCAGCAGCGTGGCGCTCCCCGCGCCGCCCACGGCGAGGGCGACGAACTGCCCCGGTCGCGCCAGCTCGGCCAGGCCGGGCGCCACGAACGTCAGGTGCTGGTAGGCGCCGACCCGGCGGTTGGCGATGAGCTCACCGTTGACCTGGACGACCTTCGCTCCCTGGCGCGCCGCGGTGCCGATCACGCTCACTGCGCCGCCCTGCGACCGTAGAGGTCGAGGTCCGCCGCGTGGTCCTGGAGGGACTTCACCGTGAGCGCGCGCTGGAGACGTGACTCGATGCCCTGGACCGCTGCGCCGAGCTGCTGGACCGTCGTGACGATGAGCTTGTCCATCGCCGTCGTGGCCGCACGGATCGCGTACCCGTCGGCACGGGCGTCCTGCCCGGACGGGGTGTTGAAGACGAGGTCGATGTCGCCGGCGAGGATCCGGTCGACGATGCTGACCTCACCCTCTCGCCGCATGCTGTGCTTGCCCACGACCTCGGCCTCGATGCTGTTTCGGCGCAGGACCTCGGCGGTGCCCTCGGTGGCCACGATGGTGAACCCGAGGTCGGCCAGCCGCTTGATCGGGAAGATCATGGCGCGCTTGTCGCGATTCGCGACGGAGACGAAGGCGGTGCCCGAGGTGGGCAGCCCGCTCACGCCCAACTGGCTCTTGGCGAAGGCGGCACCGAAGTTGTCGTCGATGCCCATGACCTCACCCGTCGAGCGCATCTCGGGACCGAGCAGCGAGTCGACGACCTCGCCCTCGGCGGTCCGGAAGCGCTTGAACGGCAGGACGGCCTCCTTGACGGCCATCGGCGCGTGCGCCGGCAGGTGGCTGCCGTCCCCGGTCGGGGGCAGCATGCCCTCCTCGCGCAGCTGCGCAATGGTGGCGCCGAGCATGACGCGGGCGGCCGCCTTCGACAGGGGCACGCCGGTCGCCTTCGCGACGAAGGGGACCGTGCGCGAGGCGCGTGGGTTGGCCTCGAGGACGTAGAGGACGTCCTGGGCCAGCGCGAACTGGACGTTCATCAGGCCGCGGACGCCGATGCCCTCGGCGAGCTTGCGGGTGGCCACGCGGACCCGCTCGAGCTCGTGGGCGCCGAGGGTGACCGGCGGCAGGGTGCACGACGAGTCGCCGGAGTGGATGCCGGCCTCCTCGATGTGCTCCATGATCCCGCCGAGGTACATGTCGGTGCCGTCGTAGAGGGCGTCGACGTCGATCTCGATGGCGTCGTCGAGGAAGCGGTCGACGAGGATCGGGTGCTCCGGCGAGGCGACGGCCGCGCGGGTGACGTACTCGCTCAAGGTCTCGTCGTCGTAGACGATCTGCATGCCGCGACCGCCGAGGACGTACGACGGGCGGACGAGCACCGGGTAGCCGATCTCGGCCGCGATGGTCACGGCCTCCTGGGCGCTGTACGCCGTCCCGTGCTTGGGCGCGTTGAGGCCGGCCTCGGCGAGGACCCGACCGAAGGCGCCGCGGTCCTCGGCGAGGTGGATCGCCTCGGGCGACGTCCCGACGACGGGGACCCCTTCATCCTTGAGCGCCTGAGCCAGACCCAGTGGCGTCTGACCACCGAGCTGGACGATGACGCCGGCCACGGGGCCGGCCTGCATCTCGGCGTGGACGACCTCGAGGACGTCCTCGAGGGTGAGGGGCTCGAAGTAGAGGCGCGAGCTCGTGTCGTAGTCCGTGGAGACCGTCTCGGGGTTGCAGTTGACCATGACGGTCTCGTAGCCGGCGTCGCGCAGGGCGAAGGAGGCGTGGACGCACGAGTAGTCGAACTCGACGCCCTGACCGATGCGGTTGGGGCCCGAACCGAGGATGAGGACGGCGGGGGTCTCGCGCTTCTCGACCTCGTCCTCCTCGTCGTAGGACGAGTAGTAGTACGGCGTGCGCGCCGCGAACTCGGCCGCACACGTGTCGACCGTCTTGTAGACCGGGCGGACGCCGAGCGCGTGCCGGACACCCCGCACGACGGCCTCGGGCATCGAGCGCAGGGAGGAGATCTGGGCGTCGGAGAACCCGTGCCGCTTGGCCTCCTGCAGGACCTCACGGGTCAACTCGCGGGCACCGGCGATCTCGTCGGCGAGCTCGTTGATGAGCTGGATCTGGTCGAGGAACCACGGGTCGATCTTGGTCGCCTCGTGCACCTCCTCGACGGACAGCCCACCGCGCAGCGCCTGCTGCACCGTGACGATGCGACCGTCGGTCGGCACCATCGCGACGGCGAGCAGCTCGCGCGCCGTCGCCTCGTCGGGCTGCTCGCCGTCCCAGTGGAAGGAGGAGCCCTTGCGCTCCATCGAGCGCAGCGCCTTCTGCAGGGCCTCGGTGAAGTTGCGGCCCAGGCTCATGGCCTCGCCGACGGACTTCATCGTCGTCGTGAGCGTCGCGTCGGCCGCCGGGAACTTCTCGAAGGCGAAGCGCGGGACCTTGACGACGACGTAGTCGAGGGACGGCTCGAAGCTGGCCGGCGTCTCCCCCGTGATGTCGTTGGGCACCTCGTCGAGCGTGTAGCCGATGGCCATCTTCGCGGCGATCTTGGCGATCGGGAAGCCGGTCGCCTTGGAGGCCAGGGCGGACGAGCGCGAGACGCGCGGGTTCATCTCGATGACGATGATGCGGCCGTCGGCGGGGTTGACCGCGAACTGGATGTTGCAGCCGCCGGTGTCGACGCCGACCTCGCGGATGACGGCGATGCCGATGTCACGCAGCCGCTGGTACTCACGGTCGGTGAGGGTCAACGCGGGCGCGACGGTGATCGAGTCGCCGGTGTGGACGCCCATCGGGTCGAGGTTCTCGATGGAGCAGACGACCACGACGTTGTCGGCGTGGTCGCGCATGACCTCGAGCTCGTACTCCTTCCATCCGAGGATCGACTCCTCGAGGAGGACCTCCGTCGTGGGGCTGTCCCGCAGGCCGGCGCCGGCGATGCGGCGCAGGTCCGCCTCGTCGTGGGCGAAGCCCGAGCCGAGGCCGCCCATGGTGAAGGACGGGCGCACGACCATCGGGTAGCCGAGCTCCTCGGCCGCGGCGAGACACTCCTCCATCGAGTGGGCGATGATGCTGCGCGCGCTCTCGGCGCCGCAGCGCTCGACGACACCCTTGAAGGCCTGCCGGTCCTCCCCCAGCTGGATCGCCTCGACGTTGGCGCCGATGAGCGGGCAGCCGTACTTCTCGAGGACGCCCGCCTCGTGCAGGGCGATCGCCGTGTTGAGGGCCGTCTGGCCACCCAGCGTCGCCAGGACCGCGTCGGGGCGCTCCTTGGCGATGATGAGCTCGACGACCTCGGGGGTGATCGGCTCGATGTACGTCGCGTCGGCGAACTCCGGGTCGGTCATGATCGTCGCGGGGTTGGAGTTGACGAGGATGACCCGCACTCCCTCCTCGCGCAGCACGCGGCAGGCCTGGGTGCCCGAGTAGTCGAACTCGCAGGCCTGACCGATGACGATCGGGCCGGAGCCGATGACGAGGACGCTCTTGATGTCGTCGCGCTTGGGCATCAGAGCGCCCCGTCCGTGCGTGCGCCGTCTGCGGTCATGGCTGGTGCGGCTCCTTGGAGTAGGTCGACGAAGCGGTCGAAGAGGTAGGCGGCGTCGTGCGGGCCGGCCGCGGCCTCGGGGTGGTACTGCACGGAGAAGGCGGTCAGGGCGCCGGCCGCGTCGCGCAGCTCGAGACCCTCGACGACGTCGTCGTTGAGGCAGACGTGGCTGACGCGGGCGCTCCCGTAGGGGGTCGCGGTGTCGCCCTCGAGCGGGGCATCCACGGCGAACCCGTGGTTGTGCGCCGTCACCTCGACCTTCCCCGTGGTGCGGTCCATGACCGGCTGGTTGATGCCGCGGTGGCCGTACTTGAGCTTGAAGGTGCCGAAGCCGAGCGCGCGCCCGAGGAGCTGGTTGCCGAAGCAGATCCCGAAGAACGGGATGCCGCGCTCGAGCACGGTGCGCAGGAGCGCGATCTGCGGCTCCGCCGTGGACGGGTCGCCGGGGCCATTGGAGAAGAACACCCCGTCGGCGCCCGTCGCCTCGATCTGCTCGATCGTCGCGGTGGCCGGCAGGACGTGGACCTCGATGCCGCGCGCGGCCATCTGGTTCGGCGTCATCGACTTGATGCCGAGGTCGATGGCGGCGACGGTGTGCCGCTTCTCGCCGACGGCGGGGACGATGTAGCTCGCCTGGGTCGAGACCTCCTCGGCCAGGGCCGCGCCGGCCATCTGCGGCGCGGAGGTGACCTGGTCGACGAGCTCGGCGGTCGGGGCCTGGGCCGCCTCGCCGGAGAAGATGCCGACGCGCATGGCGCCGCGCTCACGCAGGTGGCGCGTCAGGGCGCGCGTGTCCACGCCCCGGATGCCGACCACGCCCTGAGCGGTGAGCTCCTCGTCGAGGCTGCGGGTGCTGCGCCAGTTGCTCGGCCGCAGGGAGGGGTCACGCACGACGTAGCCCGCGACCCAGATGCGACCGGACTCGTCGTCCTCGTCGTTCCACCCGGTGTTGCCGACGTGCGGGGAGGTCATGACGACCACCTGACGGCGGTAGGACGGGTCGGTCAGCGTCTCCTGGTAGCCGGTCATGCCGGTGGAGAACACGGCCTCGCCGACCGTCACGCCCTCGGCGCCGTAGGACCGCCCCGTGAAGGTGCGGCCGTCCTCGAGGACGAGGACGGCGGGGCTCCCCGCGCGGTGGTCGACCTTCGCTGTCGGTGTGCTGCTCATGACGCGCTCCTCGCGGACTCGGGGTTCCCGGCGCGGTGGGTGACGCCGCCGCGCAGGATCGTGGTGTGGACGGCACCGGTGAAGGTGTGTCCGTGCCAGGGGTTGTTGCTGGACAGGGAGCGGCTCGCGCCGCGGTCGACGGTCAGGGTGGCGTCCGGGTCGACGAGGGTCAGGTGCGCGACCGCGCCCACCTCGAGTCCGTGGCCGTGCTCGCTCAGGCGGGCGATCCGGGCCGGGTTCTGCGACATCACCCGGGCCACGCCGGCCCAGTCGAGCCGTCCGGAGCCGACCATGACGTCGCTGACGACGGACAGCGCCGTCTCGAGGCCGATCATGCCGAAGGCGGCGTCGACGAAGGCGTGCTCCTTGTCGTGCCGGGCGTGCGGCGCGTGGTCGGTCGCGACGGCGTCGATCGTGCCGTCGGCGAGCGCCTCGCGCAGCGCCTCGACGTCCTCGTCCGGACGCAGCGGGGGGTTGACCTTGTAGACCGGGTCGTAGCCGGCGAGCAGGTCGGTGGTCAGGACGAGGTGGTGGGGCGTGACCTCGGCCGTGACGTCGATCCCCCGCGCCTTGGCCCAGCGGACGGCGTCGACGCCTTCGGCCGTGCTGACGTGCGCGACGTGGAGCCGGCTGCCCGTGTGCTGGGCCAGCAGGGCGTCGCGGGCGATGATGCTCGACTCGGCCACGGCAGGCCAGCCCGGCAGCCCGAGTCGGCCCGAGAGCTCGCCCTCGTGGCAGCAGGCGCTCGGTCCCGCGAGTTGCGGGTCCTGGGAGTGCTGAGACACGACGCCGCCGAACGCGCGGACGTATTCGAGCGCCCGCCGCATGACGCGCGCGTCGTGAACGCAGTGCCCGTCGTCGGAGAAGACGGTGACGCCGGCGCGCGAGCGGTGCATGAGGCCGAGCTCGGCGAGCTCGGCGCCGTCGATCCCCTTCGTCACGGCGCCGATCGGCTGGACGTCGACGAGACCGGTGGCCACACCGAGGTCGAGGATCCGCTCGGCCGCCTCGGCCGTGTCCGTCGTCGGGTTGGTGTTGGCCATCGCGAGGATCGCGGTGAACCCGCCGGCCGCGGCGGCCGCGGCTCCGGTCGCGATCGTCTCGGCGTCCTCCCGGCCCGGTTCGCGAAGGTGGGTGTGCAGGTCGACCAGGCCCGGCAGGAGGACCAGTCCGTCGGCATCGAGGCTCTCGCATCCGGCCGGAGCCTGCGCGCTCGCGTCGGCGCCGAGGGCGGCGATGCGGCCGTCGCGGACGAGGACGTTCGCGGCAGGCCCCCCCAGGGGGGCGGCGCCGGTGATCAGAAGGTCGCTCATGCGGCGCTCCCTTCGCCCGAGGCGAGCAGGTGGTAGAGGACGGACATCCGCACGGCGACACCGGCGCTGACCTGATCGAGGACGAGCGACTGCGCACCGTCCGCGGCGTCCGCCGCGATCTCGAGGCCACGGTTCATCGGGCCGGGGTGGCAGATGACGGCGTCGGGGTTGGCGGCCAGGAGCGTCCGCAGTCGGTCACGGGTCAGCCCGTAGCCGATCGTGTACTCACGGGGCGTCGGGAAGTAGCCGCCGCTCATCCGCTCACGCTGGACGCGGAGCATCATCAGGGCGTCGACCTCGGGCAGCACGGCGTCCAGGTCACCGCTGAGGGTGAAACCGTCGCGCTCGGCCCACGCCGCGGCGCCGCTGGGCATGAGCGTCGGCGGCGCGACGAGCGTGACCGTGGCGCCGAGCGCGGTGAGCGTGTGCAGGTTGGAGCGGGCGACGCGCGAGTGCGTCACGTCGCCGACGATCGCGACGTGCTTGCCGGCGAGGTTGCCCAGCCGCTGTCGCAGGGTGAAGGCGTCCAACAACGCCTGGGTGGGGTGCTCGTGCATCCCGTCCCCGGCGTTGATGACCTGGGCGTCGACCCAGCCCGCGACCTGGTGCGCGGCGCCGGAAGCGGCGTGGCGAATGACGATCGCGTCCACGCCCATCGCCGCGACGGTGCGCACGGTGTCCCGCAGGGACTCCCCCTTCGACGCCGAGGAACCCTTGGCGGAGATGTTGATGACGTCGGCGGAGAGCCACTTGCCGGCGATCTCGAAGGAGGAACGCGTGCGGGTGCTGTCCTCGAAGAAGAGGTTGACGACCGTGCGGCCGCGCAGGGCGGGGAGCTTCTTGACCGTCCTGCCCTGGACGTCCTGCATCTGCGTGGCCGTGTCGAGAAGGGTCGTGATCGCGTCGACGCCGAGGTCGGCCGCGGAGAGGAGGTGGCGGGGCATGGTCGCCGTCGTCGCGCCCTCGGTCGTCGCGCCGGTCATCGCTCGCCCCCGGTGATGGAGACGCCCTCGTGGTCGTCCGGGCCGAGCAGGCGCACGCGCACCCGCTCGCTGGTCGACGTCGGCAGGTTCTTGCCGACGTGGTCGGCACGAACCGGCAGCTGGCGGTGTCCGCGGTCGACCAGGACCGCGAGTCGCACGGCGCGCGGGCGGCCGTGGTCGGCCAGGGCATCCAGCGCGGCGCGAACGGTGCGGCCGGAGTAGAGGACGTCGTCGACGAGGACGACCACCTTGTCGTCGATGCCGCCGCCGGGCACCTGCGTCTGGTGCGGGGCGCGGGTGGGCTGGGTCCGCAGGTCGTCGCGGTACATCGTGACGTCGAGCGTGCCGACGGGGACCTCGTGCCCCTCGACCTCGGCGAGGTGGACTGCGAGGCGCTGCGCGAGCTCGACGCCGCGCGTGGGGATGCCCAGCAGGACGAGGTCGTCGGCGCCCTTGTTGGCCTCGACGATCTCGTGGGCGATCCGTCGCAGGGCACGCGCGATGTCGGCGGCGCTGAGCACGTCGCGGGCTGCCAGCCCGCCGCCGTCACTCACGGAAGGGGACGAGCCGTCGGGCTCGGTGGGTTCAACAAAGTCGGGACGCATGAGCGTCAAGACCTCCTTCCCTGCCTCACGGGACAGGTCGTTAAAGGATGTCGGTCGGAGGGGAGTCTACCCAGTGCGACCCGCCGAACCCGACACGGCCCGGACGGTGGACGACCCCACATCATGGGGCAGATTTGCTTATGTCATACATAACTCTTCATTATGTTCCGGTGAGCGACTCGACCCCCCTTCTCGACCTGCGCGGCCTGCGCAAGGAGTTCGCGTCGCGGCGCGGACCCGTGACGGCCCTCGACGGCATCGACCTGACCATTCCGCGCGGCCAGATCCACGGCATCGTGGGCCGGTCCGGCGCGGGCAAGTCGACGCTCATCCGCTGCCTCACCGGCCTCGAGCGGCCGACCTCCGGACAGGTCATTCTGGACGGTACCGACATCAGCGCGCTCGGCGGGTCGGCCCTGCGCGAGATCCGGCGCCGGTTCGGCATGGTCTTCCAGCACGCGAACCTGCTCGACTCGCGCTCGGCCGCCGACAACATCGGTCTCCCGCTCGAGATCGCCGGCTGGTCGGCGGAGGACCGCCGCCAGCGCGTCGACGAACTGCTCGGCCTGGTCGGGCTCGCCGACCGGGCCGACAACCACCCGGGCCAGCTCTCCGGTGGTCAGCAGCAGCGCGTCGGCATCGCTCGCGCCCTGGCCGCCCGTCCCGACATCCTGCTCTGCGACGAGCCCACGTCGGCGCTCGACTCCGGCACGACCCGACAGATCCTCGGGCTTCTGCGGGACCTGCGCGACCGGCTCGGGATCACCGTCGTCATCATCACGCACGAGCCCTCGGTGGTCCGCGAGATCTGTGACGCCGTGACGCTCCTGGCCGACGGACGCGTCGTCGAGACCGGCTCCATCGCCGACGTCGTGGCGGACCCGACCACCCAACTGCACCGCGACCTCGTCCCCCTGCCGCCCTTGCCCCTCACCGAGGACCCTGCGCCGCACGTCGAGGTGGCCCTCGGCCAGACCGGCGCCGCGGTCTCCACCGTGGACGGGGTCCTCGTGCTGCTGCGCGAGGCCGGTGTGCCCGCCGAGGTCGCGGCCGCCACCCTTGAGACCATCGCCGGCCGTCGGGTCGGTCGCATCCAGCTCGAGCTCGCGTCCGCCACTGACACCGACGAAGCCCTGCGCGTCCTCACCGCCGCCGGTCTCGCTCCGGAGGTGGCCGCGTGAGCGCCATCGCCACCACCGTGCTGAACTCCCTCGGGACGGCGACCTCGCTGACCATGGGCGCCCCAGCTGCCGACGACGGCCGCTGGCTCGACAACCCCGTCATCCGGGAGGGCCTCGTGACGGCCATCGGCGAGACCCTCGCGATGACCGGCGTCGCCGGCCTCCTCACGGCCCTCCTGGGGATCCCCCTCGGCGTCCTGCTGGTCAACACCTCCCCCGGCGGCATCTCCCCGAACGCCCCCGTCAACCGGGTCCTCGGCGCCATCGTGAACGTCGGGCGCTCGCTCCCCTTCCTCATCCTGATGATCGCGATCATCCCGTTCACACGCTTCGTCGTCGGCACCTCGCTCGGCTGGCAGGCAGCGGTCGTCCCGCTGACGATCGGGGTGATCCCGTTCTATGCCCGCCTCGTCGAGACCTCCCTGCGCGAGGTCTCCGCCGGCAAGGTCGAGGCCGCCCAGATGATGGGCGCCACCCGGTGGGAGGTCACCCGCAAGGTGCTCCTGCCCGAGGCCCGACCCGGCCTCGTCGCCGGGCTCACGACGACGATCATCGCCCTCATCGGCTACACCGCCATGGGCGGCGCGGTCGGCGCGGGCGGACTCGGAGCCGTCGCCATGACCTACGGCTACAACCGGTTCGAGTCGGACGTGATGATCGTCTGTGTCGTCCTGCTCGTCGTCATCGTCCAGGTCGTCCAGGTCGTCGGCGACCTCGTGGCCCGCCGGCTCGACCACCGCTGACCAGCGCCCCCGCAGACCCACCCACAACCCCACACCGGGACGATCTCCCGGCCATCGAAAGGAACCCGCATGTCCCCCTTCCCCACTCCCACCCGCGCCGCCGCGGTCATCGCCGCCTCCGCCCTGGCCATGTCCGCCTGCGGCGCCAATGGCGGGGACGACGCGGGGCCGACCGTTGGTGACGACGGCGTCACGACCCTCACGGTCGGAGCCTCGCCCACGCCGCACGCCAAGATCCTCGAGTTCGTCGACAAGGAGCTCGCCGCCGAGGCCGGCCTCGACCTCGAGATCACGACGTTCGACGACTACATCCAGCCGAACGTGCAGCTCTCCGAGGGCACCCTCGACGCCAACTACTTCCAGCACCTGCCGTACTACGAGGCGCAGGTGAAGGACCGCGGCTACGAGTTCGCGCACTTCGACGGCATCCACATCGAGCCCTTCGCGCTCTACTCCACGAAGGTCAAGAGCGTCGACGAGCTCGCCGACGGCGCGACGATCGGGATCAACAACGATCCTTCCAACCAGGGCCGCGCCCTCGAGATGCTCGCGAAGGCCGGCGCCATCACCCTCAAGGAGGGCAAGGACGCCACCAACGCGACCCTCTTCGACATCGCCGAGAACCCGAAGAACCTCGAGTTCAAGGAGACCGATCCGGCTCAGCTGGTGCGCGCTCTCGACGACGTCGACGCGGCCGTCATCAACGGCAACTACGCGCTCGAGGCCGACCTCTCCCCGACGAAGGACGCCATCCTCGTCGAGGAGGCCAAGGGCAGCCCGTACGCCAACTTCCTCACGGTGCAGAAGGGCGACGAGAACAACGCCGCCCTGAAGAAGCTCGACGAGCTGCTGCACTCCCCCGAGGTCAAGACCTACATCGAGGACACCTGGTCCGACGGTTCGGTCATCACCGCGTTCTGACGCGGGGACGCGAAGGGGGTCGACCACCAATCGGTGGTCGACCCCCTTCGCGTGGTGCCGGTCAGGCCAGCGTCGGCTTGACCTCGGCGAGACGGGCGAGCAGACCGTTGATGAACGTGGGCGACTCGTCCGTCGACAGCTGGGTGGCGAGCGCCACCGCTTCGCTGATGGCGACGGCGTCCGGGATGTCGTCCCGGTAGATGACCTCGAAGGCGCCCAGACGCAGCAGCGCCCGGTCGACGCTCGGCATCCGTTCCAGCGACCAGCCCTGGCTGTAGGTCGACAGCAACTCGTTGATGTCGGACCAGTGGTCGACGACGCCCTCGACGAGCTCCCCGGTGTAGGCCGGCAGGGGCGCGGGGGTCACGGGTGTGGCGACCCGCTCGCGCAGCAGCTCGGCCGCGTTCACGCCGCGCTGCTCCGCCTCGAAGAGGATGTCGATGGCGCGCTTGCGCGCCTTGGTGCGTGCGGACAAGGTCAGCTGACCCGACCGAGGTACGAACCGTCGCGGGTGTCGACCTTGACCTTGGTGCCCTGCTCGACGAAGAGCGGGACGGCGATCTCCGCGCCAGTCTCGACCGTGGCCGGCTTGGTGCCACCGGTGGAGCGGTCGCCCTGCAGGCCCGGCTCGGTGTAGGTGATCTCGAGGACGACCGAGGCCGGCAGCTCGATGTAGAGGACGGCGCCCTCGTTGCGCGCGACGACGACGTCCTGGTTCTCCAGGAGGTACTTGGACGCGTCGCCGACGACCTCGGGGCTCACGTGGATCTGGTCGTACGTGTCGCCATCCATGAAGATGAAGTCGGACCCGTCGTTGTACAGGTACTGCATGGTGCGCTTGTCGACGTTGGCCGTCTCGACCTTGGTGCCGGCGTTGAACGTCTTGTCGACGACCTTGCCCGTCGTGACGGACTTGAGCTTGGTGCGCACGAAGGCGGGACCCTTGCCGGGCTTGACGTGCTGGAACTCCACGACGGACCAGAGCTGGCCCTCGAGGTTGAGAACCAGGCCGTTCTTCAGGTCGTTGGTCGATGCCACGGAATCAATCGCTTTCGTCGGTGCGGGCGGGCACGACGACAGGGGCCGTGCACGGATCGGATCTGGAGGACATCCTAACGGCCAGCCCGCCGAGGCCGAGCCACCTGCTCCGGCTGGCTCAGACACCCACCGTCAGGTTGGCCGTGTACCCCTTCGCCACGCTGCCGGTGACCGTGGCGAGCTGGTGGATGCCGCCGTCGTCGCCGAAGACGTTGTCGCTCGTGAGGGAGACCTGGGTGAGGTTCTGGACGCTGCGGTCGTACCCCTCCTCCGCGAAGACGGTCGCGCAGACGGCCTCGGGCAGGGCGATCTGCGAGGTCTTGATGATGGGACCGCTGCTCGTGGCGTCCTCGACGGACGAGTACACCTCGAAGTGGATGTGCGGCCAGCGGCCCGCGTAACAGGCCGGGAAGATGCTCGTGAAGGAGACCGAGCCCTCGGCATCGGTCTCCTGGACCCCGCGCAGGTAGTTCTCCTGCTCGACCCCCTGCGAGTACATCGAGTAGTTGCCGTCCCGATCGCAGTGCCAGACGTAGACCGCGGCGCCCGCCAGACCCGCGTAGCCCTGGGAGGAGTCGGTGACGGTGAGGTTGATCGTCAGCGGCACGCCCTGCGCGACCGTGCTCGACGTGCCGACGCTGGAGCGGATGTCGGATCGGACGATGCCCGAGTCATCGAGGACGTTGACGCCGTTCGAGCCGTCACCCGGATAGGGGCCGCCGGTCTCATCGGGGACGACCGTGCCGGTGGCGTCCGTGCTGTCCGTGCCGGTGGCCGCCGGCGAGGATGCGGAGCTCGAGGCGCTGCCGCTCGCCGACGTCGCCCCGCCGGTGGAGGTCTCGGCCGCGCAGCCCGCGACCGCGACGAGGCCGAGCCCGCCGGCCAGGCGCAGCAGACCGCGGCGAGCCATGAGCGTCCGGACGTCGGCGGCCAGGCCGAGGTCGTGGTTGGGCGTGTGGTCCAGTGCGTCCGCGGCCGACGTCGGGGCGGAGGCGATGTGGGGGGTGCTCATGTGTCCATCGTGCCCACGCGTGCTGTCCGTTTCCCCGCCAGGGTCTGTGCGTTCGCTGTGCGACGCCACGACATCCCGCCGTCGCCCAGGGACGCCGATTGGGGGCAGACTGCGGGCATGAAGACCAAGGCCGTCCTCACGACTCTCGCCGCCGGCACCGCAGCCCTCGCCGCCCGCGACCTCATGCAGAAGACCCACTCGCTCAAGCGCAACTTCCCCGTCGTGGCCAACGCGCGTTATCTGCTCGAAAAGGTCGGCCCCGAGCTGCGGCAGTACATCGTCACGAGCAACGACCAGGAACGCCCCTTCAGCCGCGACCAGCGCGCGTGGGTCTACGCCTCGTCGAAGTTGGAGAACAACTACGTCGGCTTCGGCACGGACAACGACGTCGAGCAGGCCGAGGGCTACGTCATCCTCAAGCACCGCACCTTCTCCGACGTGGCGCCGCCGAGCGGAGCGCACACCGCCGACTCCGTCGTCCTCCCCTCGGCCAAGGTGCTCGGTGGGCCGCGCGGCCGGCGGCACGCCTTCCGGCCGAGCTCGGTCGTCAACATCTCCGGCATGAGCTTCGGGTCGTTGTCGGGCAACGCGATCCACGCGCTCAACGAGGGCGCGCGCCTGGCCGGCGTCATGCACTGCACGGGTGAGGGTTCCCTCTCGCCGTACCACCGTCAGGGCGGCGATCTCATCTTCCAGATCGGCACGGCCTACTTCGGTTGCCGGGACGAGTCGGGCCGCTTCTCCCTCGAGCGCCTCAAGGAGGTCGTGGCCTCGGCGCCGGTGAAGGCCATCGAGATCAAGTTGAGCCAGGGCGCCAAGCCCGGTCTGGGTGGCATGCTGCCCGCGGCCAAGATCTCCGCGGAGATCGCCACGACACGTGGCATCCCCGAGGGTCAGGACTGCGCGAGCCCCTCACGGCACACCGAGTTCCACGACGTCGACTCGATGCTCGACTTCGTCGAGAAGGTTGCCGACGCCACCGGCCTACCGGTCGGCATCAAGTCCGCCGTGGGCGACATGCAGTTCTGGGACGAGCTGGTCGACCAGATGCGCGACCGCACCCGCGGGGTCGACTTCATCGTCATCGACGGCGGCGAAGGTGGCACGGGCGCTGCTCCACTCGTCTTCTCCGACGCCGTCGCGCTTCCCTTCCGCCTCGCCTTCACCAGGGTGTACGCGGCCTTCGCGCGCGCCGGCCTCACCGACGACGTCACGTTCATTGGCAGCGGCAAGCTGGGCCTGCCGGAGAACGCGCTCGTCGCCTTTGCGCTCGGCGCCGACATGGTCCACGTGGCTCGCGAGGCGATGCTGGCCATCGGCTGCATCCAGGCCCAGAAGTGCCACACCGACCACTGCCCCACCGGCGTGGCCACCCAGAACCCGTGGCTCATGCGCGGGCTCGACCCCACGCTCAAGGCCCAACGGGTCGACAACTATCTGCGCACCCTTCGCCGTGATCTGCTCAAGGTGTCCGAGGCGTGCGGCGTCTGGCACCCCGGACTCCTGACCGTCGACGACGTGGAGATCCTCCTCGGCAACCGCAAGGCGACCCCGCTGGGCGAGGTCTACGGCTACGAGCCCGGTTGGGGAGCTCTCGGCGACCAGGACGCGGCCGCGATCATCGAGATCATGTCGCGGACCGCGCCCTCGGAGCAGGACGAAGACCTCCCCGTCACGGCACCTCGCGGGTGAGACGGCGACAGGTCCCGATCGTCAGCGGAATGGCGATCCGGGCCGCCGTCGCCGGGCTGTCCAACGCGGGGTTCTCCAGCTGGCTCTACGTCAGCGCGTCGTAGGCCTCGCGAAGCAGGTCCTCGGACGGACCCTCGAGGCGCGTCGGACGACCGACGTCCTCGAGCACGACGAACCGGAGGGTCGCCCCGCGCGTCTTCTTGTCCCGGCGCATGGCGGCCAACAGCTCGTCCCACCGTCCCGGTCGATACGTCGTCGGCAGCCCGAGGCCCGTCAGGACGTTCCGGTGTCGGGCGAGCAGGTCGGGCGACATGACCCCGGCGCGCGTGGCGACCTCGGCCGCGTAGACCATGCCGATCGCCACGGCCTCGCCGTGCCTGACCCGATAGCCCTCCACCTGCTCGATGGCGTGGGCGAAGGTGTGGCCGTAGTTGAGGATCTCGCGCAGCGATGACTCGCGCAGATCCCGGGCGACGACGTCGGCCTTGACCGCGATCTTGCGCTCGATCACCTCGCGCAGCGCGGGGCCCCGCACGTCCAGGAGCGCCGCCGGGTCGGCCTCGGCGAGGTCGAGGATGCGCGCGTCCCGGATGAAGCCGCCCTTGACGACCTCCGCCAGGCCGGCGACGAGGTCGGCCCGCGGCAGGGTGTCGAGGGACGTGAGGTCGCAGAGGACCCCGACGGGCGGGTGGAAGGCTCCGACGAGATTCTTGCCCTCGGCCGTGTTGATCCCGGTCTTGCCGCCGACGGCCGCATCGACCATGCCGAGGACCGTCGTCGGGACCTGGATGACGGCCACACCGCGCAACCACGTCGCTGCCACGAAGCCGGCGAGGTCGGTGACGCTGCCGCCGCCGACCCCCACGACCGCGTCGGAACGGGTGAACCCCGCGCGACCCAGTTGGGCCCACAGGTCGGCCGCGACCTCGGCCGTCTTCGCCGCCTCGGCGTCGGGCACGCCCGCGACGAGGACCTCACGGCCACTCTCCCGCAGGGCCGCGACATGCGGTTCGGCCAGCTCGGGCAGCGGTGCCGGGTGGACGACCAGCACCCGGGCGACATCGGGCGCGACGAGTTGGGTCAACGCGGCCGAGACGCCGCGACCGACGAGGACGTCGTAGTCATCGCCGACAGCGATCCGGGTGAGCGCCTCGCTCACGACTCGCCCCCGGCTTCGGCGTCCGCGGCTTCGGTGTCGGCGGATTCGGCGAAGCCGGGCACGACCTCGAGACCCAGGAGGGCGACGATGTCGTCGGCCACCTTCGCGGGCCGCCGACCGGAGGTGTCGACACGGTGGGTGGCGAGCGACTCGTAGCGCGGACGGCGGGCGTTCATCATGGCGATCCAGCTGGCGCGGGGGTTGACCGACAGCAACGGTCGCGAGGTGTCGAACCCGATCCGGCGGGCGGCATCCGCGATGCCGACATCGAGCAGGACGACGGTGTGGCCGGTGAGGGCCTCCGCGATCGCGGGCGTCATCGGGGCCCCGCCACCGAGGGAGACCACGCCGCGCTCGTGCGTGAGCGCCGAGAGCACGGCACGCCGCTCGAGGTCGCGGAAGGCCGCCTCCCCCTCGTCGACGAAGATGTCCGAGATGGAGCGGCCCTGCGACGTCTCGACGGCCTCGTCGGTGTCGAGGAAGGTCGCCCCGAGCCGGGCCGCGACGCGGCGGCCGGTGCTCGATTTGCCGCTTCCGGGCGGTCCGATGAGGACGACGATCGGGCGGTCCGTTCCCGGGGCGGGACCGGTCGGCTCGTCGGCGGGCGTCACCACGTGCGCATCGCCTCGGGGATCGCGGCCAGGTACGAGGCGTGGTTTCGAGCCGTCTCGGCCACGCTGTCCCCGCCGAACTTCTCGACGCACGCCTCCGCCACGACGAGCGCGACCATGGCCTGGGCGACGACCCCGGCAGCCGGCACGGCGCAGACATCGGAGCGCTGGTGGATCGCCGTGGCCGGTTCGTCGCTCGCGACGTCGACCGTGGCCAGGGCCCGCGGCACGGTGCTGATCGGCTTCATGGCAGCGCGCACGCGCAGGACATCACCGGTCGACATCCCACCCTCCGTGCCACCGGCCCGGCCGGTCGCGCGGCGGATCGTGCCGTCCTGGTCCCGAGCCATCTCGTCGTGGGCGGCCGAGCCTCGGCGGGTCGCGGTGCGGAAGCCGTCGCCGACCTCGACGCCCTTGATCGCCTGGATGCCCATGAGGGCCGCCGCGAGCCGCGCGTCGAGTCGCCGGTCCCAGTGGACGTGCGAGCCCAGGCCCGGCGGCAGCCCGTAGGCGAGCACCTCGACGACGCCGCCGAGGGTGTCTCCGTCCTTCTTCGCCGCGTCGACCTCGGCGATCATGGCCGCCGAACCCGCCGCGTCGAAGGCGCGCACCGGGTCCGCGTCCAGGGCCGCCACGTCGTCGGGACCGGGCAGGGCCACGCCGTCCGCGACGGACGCCGTGCCGATGGCGACGGTGTGCGAGACGAGTCGGACCCCGTAGGCCTGCTCGAGGAATCGCTCGGCGACCTCACCGAGCGCCACCCGCGCGGCCGTCTCACGGGCGGACGCGCGCTCGAGGATGGGGCGGGCGTCGTCGAAGCCGTACTTCTGCATCCCGACGAGGTCGGCGTGGCCGGGGCGCGGCCGGGTCAGGGGCCGGTTGCGGGCGATCTCGCGCTCGGCGTTGACGTCGTTGGAGGCCGCGTAGGCCTGCTCGCTCACGGGGTCGGCGCTCATCACCGTCTGCCACTTGGGCCACTCGGTGTTGCCGATCATCACGGCCAGGGGCGAGCCCAGGGTCCGTCCGTGGCGCACCCCGCCGAGGAAGGTCACCTCGTCGCGCTCGAACGCCATGCGCGCACCGCGCCCGTGACCGAGCCGGCGGCGGGCGAGAGCGTCGGCCACATCGGCGGTGGTCACCTCGACCCCCGCCGGGAGGCCCTCGAGGGTGGCGACGAGCGCCTGTCCGTGCGACTCACCTGCGGTCAACCAGCGAAGCATGGGCGTCATCCTCGCATGCGGGGCGGACCGACCCGATCGGGCGTCCACGGTGCGGCCGGGTCGGTCAGGCCGTGCCGCGCGCAGCGAGGGCAGCCTGCCCGGCAGCCAACAGGACCTGGGGGTCGGGCCGGTGGCCCGTCATCAGCGCGACCTGCGCCACGGCCTGGTGTACGAGCATGGCCAGTCCCCCGACGACGCGGGTCCCCGACGCGGTGGCGGCATCGGCCAGGGGTGTCGGCCAATCGGCGTAGACGACGTCGAGCAGGACCGGCACCGCGCTCGTCCCGACGGTGCCACGTGCGACCAGCACCTCACTCGCGGCCCGGGCCCCCGTGGGCGGTAGCGTCGAGATCGCGACATCCGCCACGACGTCCGGCCACTCGCCGAGCGGCACGTACCGGGTCGACAGTCCGAGCCCCTCCGCCAGGCCGCCGACGGATGCCTGCGCCCGGGCGATGTCGCGGGCCGCGACGACCAGCTCGGACACTCCGAGTTCCGCCAGCGCGAGCAGGGCCGATCGCGCCGTGGCCCCCGCGCCGAGCACGAGTCCGTGACGGGGCGCCGGCTGCCCGGCCTCTGCCAGGGCCGGTCGGAGCGCCTCGACGATCCCCTGCACGTCGGTGTTGTGCCCGTCCCAGCCGCCGTCGGGGCGGCGCACGAGCGTGTTGATGGCGCCCGCCCGCGTGGCGAGCTCCGTGACGGTCTCGGCCACGGCGAAGGCGGCTTCCTTGAGCGGCATGGTCAGCGACAGGCCGCGCCACTCGTCGCCGAAGGCGGCCACCCGATCGCCCAGTTCGTGCTCGCGGACCTCGATCGCGTCGTACTGCCAACCGGTCAGGCCGAGCGACGCGTAGGCCGCCCGGTGCAGCACCGGCGACAGCGAGTGCGCCACCGGCGATCCGAGGACCGCCGCCCTCAGCACGAGTTGGCTTGGCACCACTCGTTGAACTCCGCCTCGTTGCGCAGGTGCTCCTCGTAGGACTCCGCGAACTTCGTCTCACCCGTCTCGGGGTTGACCGTGACGAAGTACAGCCAGTTGCCCGGCTCGGGGTTGACCGCGGCCTCGATCGCGGCGGCACCCGGGTTGTTGATCGGCCCCGGCGGCAGACCGGCATTGAGGTAGGTGTTGTACGGGCTCTGCGTGGCGCGGTCCTCGTCGGACGTGCCGGCGGCCCCGCGCTGCTTCGTGAGGTAGTGGATCGTGCTGTCCATCTCGAGTCGCCCGCCGGTGCCGCCCGAGGTGTCCTTGAGCCGGTTCTCGATGACGCTGGCGACCTTCGCGCGATCGGCCTGGCCGGACTCGCCCTCGACGATGGACGCGACGGTGAGAACGCGACGCTGGTCGGCCTCGGCCACGCCCAGCGTCTCGAACTCCGCCAGGGTCTGCCGGATCATGATGTTGAGCTGCTCCACGGCGGTGGACTTCACCGGGAACTCGTAGGACTTCGGGAAGAGGTAGCCCTCCACCTCACCCTCGGCCGAGGCCGGGAGCTCCAGCTCCGAGGACGTCGCGGCCTTCTCGTAGTCCTTGACCGGCACCCCGGTCTCCTTGGACAGCAGGTCGTAGATCTCGGTGGCCCACAGGCCCTCGCGGATGGTCACCCGCGGCACCTGACGGTTCTCGCCGGAGGCGAGCAGTGCGAGCGCGTCGGTCGCCTTCATCTCCCGCTTGAGGGTGTAGGCCCCCGGCTGGATCGCGGCGGCCTTCTTCGGGTCCGCTCCCGCGGCCGAGACGAAGGCGGACGTCGTCTTCACCACGCCGGCCTCCTGGAGCGCCGAGCCGATGGCCGACCCGGAGTCGCCCTCGTTGACGATGACCTGGACCTGGCCGGAGCCTGGCCCCTCGTAGTCCTTGCTCTCGAGGAAGGAGCCGAAGAGGGGGCTGAGCACGCCGTAGGCGAGCACGAGCGCGGCGACGACGACGCCGGCGCCGAGGATCAGGGCGACGCGGCTGCGGCCCTTCTTGCTCGGCGGCACCGACTGCCGGCGTGCGGCGCGCGTCGGTGGGGCGGGGCGCTCCGCGAAGATGGAGTCCCGGAGGTGCGGCTCAGTCATCGTCCATCCTTCGTCCGTGGCTTCCGCCGCTTCATCGGGACGAGCTCGCCCGGTGGGTTTCCCGAGCTCCTCTCGAGGTCCAGCGCTCCCTGCAGGATGAGCACCGCCGCGGCTTGGTCCACCACGGCTCGCTGCGCCCTCCCGGACACACCGCTCGCCCGCAGGTCACGGTGGGCGTCGACCGTCGTCAGCCGCTCGTCGACGAGCCGCACCGGAACGGCGCCCAATCGCCCACCGAGCACACGAGCATAGTCGCGCACGGCCGTGGCCGCCGCGCCCTCGCCGCCGGACAGGCTCAGCGGCAGGCCCACGACGACCTCGATCGCCTCCTGCTCCCCCACGAGGCGGACGAGCGCATCGATGTCGTCCGCGCCCTCGAGGTCACGGGTCAGCGTGGCGACAGGGGTGGCCAGCACTCCGTCGGGATCGCACGACGCGACACCGACGCGGGCCAGGCCCACGTCGACGCCGATTCGTCGTCCCCGCCGGAGTGCCACGTCGATCAGCTGCCGGACCCGAGCGACTGCTCGATGGCGGCCAGGGCCTCCGCGACCTTCGTCGCGTCCTGCCCGCCACCCTGAGCGATGTCGTCCTTGCCGCCACCGCCGCCGCCGAGCACCTGGGCCGCGACGCGCACCAGGGCGCCGGCCTTCGTGCCCTGGGCGCGCGCGGCCTCGTTGGTGCCGATGACGACCACGGGGCGACCGCCACCGTCGCCGGTCACGGCCACGACGACCGGGCGGTCGTTGCCGAGCTTGCCGCGCGTGTCGAGGACGAGTCGGCGCACGTCGTCGGCGCCGGCGCCGGCCGCGTGGTGACCGACGAAGGTGGTGCCGCCGACGTCCTTGGCGCCGTCCGTGAGCGAACCGGCCGCGGCCAGCACCTGCTCGCGGCGCAGACCCTCGAGCTCCTTCTCGGCCTCGCGCAGGCGGGTGATCATGTCGGACACGCGCTCCTTGAGCTCGCCCGGGCTGGTCTTGACCAGCGAGGAGAGCTCGGACACCAGCGCCCGCTCCTTCGCGAGGTAGCGCAGCGCCTCCATGCCGACGAAGGCCTCGAGGCGGCGGACGCCGGAGCCGACGGACGACTCCCCCGTCATGGTCAGCGCGCCGACCTGGCTCGAGTGACGCACGTGCGTGCCACCGCAGAGCTCGCGCGACCAGGGGCCACCGATCTCGATGACGCGCACCTGCTCGTCGTAGGTCTCGCCGAAGAGCGCCAGCGCACCGGCCTTGCGGGCCTGGTCGATCGTCATGAGCGAGGCGGACACCGGCAGGTCCTCGCGCACCGCGAGGTTGGCCACCTCCTCGATCTCGCTGCGCGTCTCGGCCGACAGTGCCTGACCCCAGGCGAAGTCGAGGCGCAGGTAGCCCGGCTTGTTGTACGAACCGGACTGGAGGGCCGACGGCCCGAGGACCTGGCGCAGCGCGGCGTGGACGACGTGCGTGCCGGAGTGCGCTTGGCAGGCCTGGACGCGCCACTCGGGGTCGACCTCGGCGAGCACGTCGGAGCCCGCACGGACGGGGCCGGTGACGACCTCGACGGTGTGGGCGACGAGGCCCTTCACGGGGCGCTGGACGTCGAGCACCTTCAGGTGGGTGCCGTCGGCGGTGATGATGCCCGCATCGGCGATCTGACCACCGGACTCGGCGTAGAAGGGGGTCCGGTCGAGGATGATCTGGCCCTGCTGGCCGGGCTCGAGGACCTCGACGCGGGCGCCCTCGTGGACGAGTCCGACGACCTTCGCCTCGCTGGTCAGTTCCTCGTAGGCGCGCCAATCGGTGGCGCCGAGGGCGCGCAGGTCACGCCACACCTCGGTGTTGGCGTGGCCGGACTTCTTGGCGCTGGCGTCGGCCTTCGCCCGCTCGCGCTGCTCCTTCATGAGACGCGTGAAGCCCTCGCGGTCGACCTCGAGACCCTGTTCCTGAGCCATCTCGAGCGTGAGGTCGATCGGGAAGCCGTAGGTGTCGTGGAGGCTGAAGGCCTGGGCGCCACCGAGCACGGTGCCGCCAGCCGCCTTCGTCGAGGCGACGGCGTCGTCGAGGATCGTCGTGCCCTGTGCGAGCGTGCGGCGGAAGGCCAGCTCCTCTGCGTAGGCGATCTGGGAGATGCGGTCGAAGCCGGTCTCCAACTCCGGGTACGAGGCCTTCATCCGCTCCATGGAGATGGGCAGCAGGTGCGGCAGGCAGGGCTCGTCGTAGCCGAGCAGGCGCATCGAGCGGACCGCCCGTCGGAGCATGCGGCGCAGGACGTAGCCACGGCCCTCGTTGCCCGGCGTCACGCCGTCACCGATGAGCATCAGCGCGGAGCGCACGTGGTCGGCGACGACACGCAGGCGGACGTCGTCGGGGTGGCTGGACTCGGCGTTCTGACCGGAGTGGGCGCCGTAGGAGCGGCCCGTCATCTCGGCCGCCTTCGCGAGGACGGGGTAGACCTCGTCGATCTCGTAGAGGTTGTCGACGCCCTGGAGGACGGAGGCGATGCGCTCGAGGCCCATGCCCGTGTCGACGTTGCGCTGCGGCAGCTCACCGGCGACGTCGAAGTCCTCCTTGCTGCGCACGGCGGACAGCTCGTACTGCATGAAGACGAGGTTCCAGATCTCCATGTAGCGGTCCTCGTCGACCGCGGGGCCACCCTCGCGGCCGTACTCGGGACCACGGTCGTAGAAGATCTCGGAGCAGGGGCCGCCGGGCCCTGGGACGCCCATGGACCAGTAGTTGTCGGTGTTCCCACGGCGCACGACGCGCTCGGCCGGGATGTCGGTCAGCTCGACCCACAGCTGCGCGGCCTCGTCGTCGTTCTCGTGGACGGTCGCCCAGAGGCGGTCCTTGTCGAGGCCGTAGCCGCCGTCGTCCTGGCTCGTCGTGAGCAGCTCCCACGCGAAGGCGATGGCGTCCTTCTTGAAGTAGTCGCCGAAGGAGAAGTTGCCGTTCATCTGGAAGAACGTGCCGTGTCGGCTCGTCTTGCCGACCTCCTCGATGTCACCGGTGCGCACGCACTTCTGCACGCTCGTGGCGCGCTGCCAGGCGGGGGTCTCCTGACCGAGGAAGTACGGCTTGAAGGGGACCATGCCGGCGTTGACGAACAGCAGGTTGGGGTCGTCGTGGACCAACGGTGCCGAGGGGACGACGGTGTGTCCCTTGGCCTCGAAGAAGTCCAACCAGCGGCGCCTGATCTCGGCGGTTTCCATCAGATGTGTGTCCTTTGTCGTGCCGGTGCGGCACCAAGATGTTACGTGGACGGGCGCGGCAGACCTTACCGGCCGGTGCGCAGCCGGGAGCGCAACCACTCCCAGCGCGGACGAAGCCGCTCCTCGAAGCCGCGGTCCGTGGGCCGGTAGTAGCTGCGCGCGGACAGTCGCGCGTCGAGGTCGTCGGGCAGGTACTGCTGGGTGGCCACGCCGTCGGGCGCGTCGTGGGCGTAGATGTAGCCCTTGCCGTGGCCGAGCCGCTCGGCACCGGCATAGCCGGAGCCACGAAGGTGGGCGGGCACCTGTCCGCCGTGCCCGGCGCGCACGTCGGCGATCGCCTCGTTGATGCCCGTGTAGGCGGCGTTGGACTTGGGCGCGAGGGCGTTGTGCACGACGGCCTGGGCGAGGATGATCCGCGCCTCGGGCATGCCGATCTGCGCGACGGCGTGCATGGCCGCCACCGCGGTCTGCAGGGCCGTGGGGTCGCCGAGGCCGACGTCCTCGCTCGCGGCGATGACGATGCGCCGGGCGATGAACCGCGGGTCCTCGCCCGCCTCCAGCATCCGGGCCAGATAGTGCAGTGCCGCGTCGACGTCGGATCCGCGCATCGACTTGATCAGCGCGGAGGCGACGTCGTAGTGCTGGTCCCCGGTCTTGTCGTAGCGCACCGAGGCCTGCGCGACCGCCTGCTCGACGTGGGCCAGGTCGATCGGCATCGTGGCCTCGTCGGCCCCCGCGGCGCGGCCGTCGAGGGCCACCCCGGCGGCAGCCTCGAGGGAGGTCAGGGCTCGGCGGGCGTCGCCGCCGGCGATCCGCACGAGGTGCTCACGGGCGTCGTCCGCCAGCGCGAAGGCGCCGGCGAGACCGCGCTCGTCCGCCACCGCCGCCGTCAGCACGTCGGCGATCTCCTCGTCGGTCAGCGGCCCGAGGGTGACGAGGACCGAACGCGACAACAGGGGCGCGATGACGGAGAAGGACGGGTTCTCCGTCGTGGCCGCCACGAGGATGACCTGGCGGTTCTCGACGCCGGGCAGCAGCGCGTCCTGTTGCGCCTTCGTGAAGCGGTGGATCTCGTCGAGGAAGAGGACCGTGTGACGGCCGTACATGGCGCGGGACCGGGCCGCCTGCTCCATCACCGACCGGACGTCCTTGACTCCCGCCGTCACCGCCGACAGTTCGACGAACTCGCGATCGGCGGCGTTGGCGACGAGATGGGCGAGCGTGGTCTTGCCCGTGCCCGGCGGCCCCCAGAGGATGGCCGAGAGCGGCCCGGCGGTGCCGGCGGAGCCCTCGATGAGGCGCCGCAGCGGCGAGCCCGCCCGGAGGACGTCACGCTGACCGCGGACCTCGTCGAGGCCTCGCGGCCGCATCCGCACGGCGAGCGGCGCGAGCGTCACCGAGGACCCGCCGCCCGGCGTGCCGGATGGCACGCCGGAGCGGGCGGCGGTCTCGTCGGCGGAGGCGAAGAGGTCGGGTGCGTCGGACACGTCCGCCACGCTATCCCGCTCGCTCAGTCGGTCGGTGCCTCGCCCGTCCCGGTCGACGTCTCACCGTCGGCCTTCGGCTTGGCGTCGATCCCCGCTTCCTTGCGCTGCAACGGGGTGATCGGCGCCGGCGCCTCGGTCAGCGGGTCGTAGCCGCCGCCCGACTTCGGGAAGGCGATGACGTCGCGGATGGAGTCGGCCCCCGCGAGGAGCATGACGAGGCGGTCCCACCCGAGCGCGATCCCGCCGTGCGGCGGGGCGCCGAAGGCGAAGGCGTCGAGGAGGAAGCCGAACTTCTCCTGCGCCTCCTCCTGCCCCAGGCCCATGACCTTGAAGACCCGCTCCTGGATGTCGCGGCGGTGGATACGGATCGACCCGCCGCCGATCTCGTTGCCGTTGCAGACGATGTCGTAGGCGTAGGCCAGCGCGGAGCCGGGGTCGGTGTCGAAGGTGTCGAGGAACTCGGGCTTCGGCGAGGTGAAGGCGTGGTGCACGGCCGTCCACGCCCCTTCGCCCACGGCCACGTCGCCCGAGGCGACGGCGTCCGCGGCAGGCTCGAAGAGTGGCGCGTCGACGACCCAGAGGAAGGACCAGGCGTCGGTGTCGATGAGCTCGCAGCGACGGCCGATCTCGAGTCGGGCCGCGCCCAGGAGGGCGCGGCTGTCCTTCGTGGACCCGGCGGCGAAGAAGATGCAGTCGCCCGGCTTGGCGCCGGTGTGGGCGGCCAGTCCATCGCGCTCGGCGTCGGTGAGGTTCTTGGCGACCGGGCCACCGAGCGTGCCGTCCTCGGCGACGGTCACGTAGGCCAGACCCTTGGCCCCGCGCTGCTTCGCCCACTCCTGCCACGCGTCGAACTGACGACGCGGCTGCGACGCCCCGCCGGGCATGACGACGGCGCCGACGTACTCGGCCTGGAAGACACGGAAGGTCGTGTCGGCGAAGTACTCGGTGCAGTCGACGAGCTCGTTGCCGAAGCGCAGGTCCGGCTTGTCGGAGCCGTAGCGACGCATCGCCTCGGCGTACGTCATGCGCGGGAAGGGGGTCGGCAGCTCGACGCCGATGAGGGTCCAGATCTCACGCAGGAGCGCCTCGCCGAGCTCCATGACGTCGTCCTGGTCCACGAAGGACATCTCGATGTCGAGCTGGGTGAACTCGGGCTGTCGGTCGGCTCGGAAGTCCTCGTCGCGGTAGCAGCGGGCGATCTGGTAGTAGCGCTCCATGCCGGCGACCATGAGCAGCTGCTTGAAGAGCTGGGGGCTCTGCGGCAGGGCGTACCAGCTGCCCGGGGCCAGACGCGCGGGCACGAGGAAGTCGCGGGCGCCCTCGGGCGTCGAGCGGGTCAGGGTCGGGGTCTCGATCTCGACGAAGTCGCGCTCGCCGAGGACACGGCGCGCGGCGGCGCTGACGCGCGAACGCAGGCGCAGGTTCTCCCCCGCGGAGGAGGCACCCGGACGACGCAGGTCGAGATAGCGGTGCTTGAGGCGGGCCTCCTCGCCGACGGTCACTCGCTCGTCGATCTGGAAGGGCAGCGGGGCGGCCGTGTTGAGGATCTCGAGGTCGCTGATGACGACCTCCACCTCACCGGACGGGAGGTCGGCGTTGGCGTTGCCCTCGGGGCGCCGACGGACCTCACCGGTCACCTTGACGACGTATTCGTTGCGCAGGTCGTGCGCCCCGCCCTCGGCCAGCACCTCGTCGCGGACGACGACCTGGGCGACGCCGCTGGCGTCACGCAGATCGAGGAAGGCCACACCACCGTGATCGCGTCGCTTCGCCACCCAGCCGGTGAGGGTGACGGTCTGGCCGGTGTGCTCGGCACGCAGGGTGCCGGCCTCGTGGGTGCGAAGCACGGGTGTGATTCCTTCTGCTGATCGGGTGCGACCGCGGTCGGCGGCCTCGGGTCATCCTACGGACACCACGGGGCGAGGTCGGACATGGCGCCGCTGACCTGCCCTCGGGTCGGCCGTTGGTCGGACTCAGTCTCGGTGGTCGCCGTCGACGTACAGCCAGCGCCCGGCGCGCCGCGCGAACCTGCTGCGCTCGTGCATCCGGCCGGTCTGGGCCACCGCGCCGCTCCCGCTGCGCCACGCGGCGACGAACTCGACCTCGTCGGTCGCGTCGTCGATGCCGCCGTCGGTGACGTCGATGATGCGCAGGCCCGTCCACGTGAGCCCGGGCTGCGGCAGCACGTCCTCGGGCCGGGTGCGCGGGTGCCACGTCCGGACCAGATGTGGCTCGGCGGCCGGGTCCCCGTGCGTGGCGAGCACGTGCGCGGTGTAGCGCGAGCGCATGAGATCGAGCGCGGTTGGCGCGAGCTCTTCCCCCGCGACGAGCGGGCCGCAGTGCATGACGAAGGTCGCCCCCACGCCACAGGGGCAGGGCGCGTCACCGCGGGCGGCTCGCCGCCCTCCGCCGAAGGTCGCCCCGCCGGCAGCCGGACTCACTGCCGCTGGGACCTGTGCTCCGGCCACGGCGCGTCGGCCGGGCGCAGCGACGACCAGTCGCCCTCTCGCGCGGCACAGGCGGCCAGCACACCGGCCACGAGGAGGGAGTTGTGCAGTCGCCCCGCGAGGATCGCGTCCCGCAGCTCGTCCAGCGGGACCCATCGGGTGGGCATGTCGGCCTCCTCGGCCTCCCGCTCGTGCCGGCCGTCCTCCGGGGCCGGCGCACAGTCCCGGCCCAGGTAGAGCCGCACGGCCTCACCCGATCCGCCGGGCGAGGACCACAGGTCGACCAGGACGTCATAGCGTCGGGCGACGACGTCGGCCTCCTCGTGGAGCTCGCGTGCCGCCGCGGCGGCGGGGTCCTCCCCCGCCACGTCGAGCAGCCCCGCGGGCAGTTCCCACACCTCGGCGCCGACCGGGTGGCGGTACTGCTGGATGACGAGGACACGTTCCGCGTCGTCGAGAGCCAGAACACCCACGGCACCGGGATGCGCCACGAACTCGCGCGTCACCGTCCCGGCCGCGCCGAGGTCCACCTCCTCGCGCACGACGTCCCAGATGCGTCCGTCGAAGACGACCGAGCTGCTCCGGACGGGGCGCGCGCCGATCCGGTCGGCGAGCTCCTCGTCGGTGTCGAGGTCGACGTCGACATCCCCGAGGAGTCCGCCGAGCGGGTCGCCGTCGGCCGGGGTCATGCGGAGGCGCTCTCCGTGGTCGTGCTCGCGTCGGTGGTGCGCCGGGTGCGCTCCACCTCGACGAGGCGCGACTGCCGCTGCAGCTCGATGGCCGCCTCGATCAGCCCGGAGAACAGCGGGTGCGCCCGATCGGGTCGGGACTTGAACTCCGGGTGCGCCTGGGTGGAGATGTAGTACGGGTGCACGTCCTTGGGCAGCTCGACGAACTCGACGAGGCCGAGCTCGGGGTGCGTGCCGCTGACGACGAGGCCGGCCTGCGTGAGCTGCTCGACGTACTCGTTGTTGACCTCGTAGCGGTGCCGGTGACGCTCGGTCACGCTGGTGGACCCGTAGGCCTCCGCGGCCACGGAGCCCTCGAGGAGCTGAGCCGGGTAGGAACCCAGCCGCATCGTTCCGCCGAGGTCGCCGGCGCCCTCGACGAACGCCTTCTGCTCCTTCATCGTCGCGATGACGGGAGCGGGACTCCTGGGGTCGAACTCCGTCGAGCTGGCGCCCTCGATACCCGCGACGTTGCGCGCGTACTCGATGACCATGCACTGGAGGCCGAGGCAGATGCCGAGCGTCGGCACCCCCTTCTCGCGGGCCCAGCGCAGGGCGCCGAGCTTGCCCTCGATGCCGCGGACGCCGAAGCCGCCGGGGACGAGGATCGCGTCGACCCCGCCGAGCGCCTTCTGAGCACCGGCCGGCGTCTGGCAGGTGTCGCTGGCCACCCAGCGCAGCTTCACCTTCGCGTCGTGGTGGAAGCCACCCGCTCGCAGCGCCTCGGTCACCGACAGGTAGGCGTCGGGCAGGTCGATGTACTTGCCGACGAGGGCGACCTCGACCTCGTGCTCGGGCTCGTGGACGCGGGTCAGCAGGTCGTCCCAGTCCGCCCAGTCGACGTCGCGGAAGTTCAGGCCGAGGCGGCGGATGACGTAGGCGTCCAGGGCCTCGGCATGGAGGACCTTCGGGATGTCGTAGATCGAGGGAGCGTCGACACAGGCGGCGACCGCGTCGGCCTCGACGTCACACATCAGCGAGATCTTCTTCTTGATGCTCGCCGGGATGTCCCGGTCGGCGCGCAGCACGAGCCCGTCCGGCTGGATGCCGACCTGGCGCAGCGCGGCCACGGAGTGCTGGGTGGGCTTCGTCTTGAGCTCGCCGCTCGGCGCCAGATACGGAACGAGCGAGACGTGCAGGAAGAAGGAGTTGTCACGACCGATCTCGTGGCGCACCTGGCGGGCGGACTCGAGGAAGGGCAGCGACTCGATGTCGCCGACCGTGCCACCGATCTCCGTGATGATGATGTCCGGGGCCTCGTCGTCGGCGACGCCGGGGCTGCCGGCGGCGGCCGCACGCATGCGGTCCTTGATCTCGTTCGTGATGTGCGGGATGACCTGGACGGTGTCGCCGAGGTACTCACCGCGCCGCTCGCGGGCGATGACGGCGCTGTAGACCTGACCGGTCGTCACGTTGGCCTTGCCCTTGAGGGGGACGTCGAGGAAGCGCTCGTAGTGCCCGATGTCGAGGTCGGTCTCGGCGCCGTCCTCCGTCACGAAGACCTCACCGTGCTGGAACGGGTTCATCGTCCCGGGGTCCACGTTGAGATAGGGGTCGAGCTTCTGCATCGTCACGCGCAGACCACGCGCGCGGAGCAGATGTCCGAGGCTTGAGGCCGTGAGCCCCTTGCCGAGCGAAGAGGCAACGCCTCCGGTTACGAAGATGTGTTTCGTCTGGGCCACCACGGGCTTTTACTCTACGTCACCCACGGGCCTGCTCGTACCACCGGCGCCATTGACGCGCCGTGTCGTTGCCGTCCGGCCACGTCGCGGCGCGAGCTCGACCCGCCTCACGCAGGGCGGCGCGGCGCTCGGGATCGGCCAGGAGGGCGCCGACTCGGGCGGCCAACCCGGCGGGATCGCCGACGCGCACGAGCTCGCCCACGCCGTCGACGAGGTCGTGCAGACCCCCCGCGTCCGTGCTGACGACGGGGACACCGGCGGCCATGGCCTCCTGGACGACGAGCGCGCGGGCCTCCCACGTACTCGTCAGTGCGAAGACGTCGGCGGCCCGCAGCCAGCGTGACGGATCCGGTACGGCGCCGATCAGGCGCACGGGCAGACCCTCGGCCGCGATGCGTTCGCGGTAGGTCGCGGCGAGTTCGGGGACACCGTCCCCGATGACGACCCAGACGAAGGGGGCCGCCGGCCCCGTCAACTCCGCGGCGGCATCGAGCAGATCGCCCAGGCGCTTCTGCGGAGCGATCCGCGAGATGGTCACGACGAGCCGCGCGCCCGGCGCCACATCGGGCCCGGGCTGCTCGCCGAGGTCGGCGAGCAGTCCCGCCCGAGCCTCGTCGCGCTCACGACCACTCAGGACGGGGTCGGCCAACAGGTCCGGCACCCGCGGTGACGGGACGGGAGCGAGCTCGGCCCAGCGGGCTCCATGCGCCGTGGCCTCGCGGACGAGGTCGGTGCTGGCGCCGGTGACGAGCGCGGCCCGGGATGCCACGAGGCGCTGTGCGGCGTTGGCGGCCCGCCAGGCACCCCCGCGCTCGAGCACCGCGTTGTGGAGGCTCACGATGAGCCGCGGCCGGCGACGACCGGCCACCGCAGCGAAACCGACGAGCCCGGCCTGATGTCCGTGGGCATGGACCACGTCCGCCTGCGCCGCCAGCGCCCGCAGTCGCCGGAGCCCGCGCACGGCCGCCTTCGGGTCCCGCGGGTCCGGCCACCACGGGTGGGCGTCGACCAGCCCGAAACGATCCCGCGTCAACGGGTCGGTGACGATCTCGACGTCCTCCCCCTGGGCGCGCAGGTCGGCGACGAGTTGGCTCACGTGTGTGCCGATCCCGCCGGTGCTGCGGCCGAGGAGCATGACGATCCGGCTCATGAGCGACCTCCCGGACGCAGTCGTCGCAGCGCCTGGGCGCTGCTCGGGTCGAGGACGAGCAGGATGCCTGCGGCGACCACGAGGACGGCCACGGCAAGGACGATCCCCTCGAGCACCGGGGCCAGCAGCCCCGCGGTCGCCCAGCGACCTTCGACCGCGCGCAGCGCCACGGTGCCCACGGCGGCGCCGGCCGCCGCCGCCAGGCTCGTGCGCCCGAGGCCCGCCAGGGCCGCGGCACCCCACGAGCGCCGCACGAGCAGGACCAGGAGGAGCCCGGAGAGCGTCATGCCGATGGTCCATCCCACGGCGAGGGTGCGCAGCGTGGCCGCGGGTCCGGCGTGCGGCGCGAGCAGGACCACGGGCCACACGGTCGCCACGAGCCATCCGGCACCCACGGCGAGCGCCGCGTGGGCGGGCCGGCCATGGGCGTAGAGGGCGCGGGTCAGCAGGGCGGCGATCCCGAAGCCGACGAGGCCGGGTGCGTACCAGGCCAGTGCATCGGCCATCCCGCCGAGCGCTTCGCCACCCCCGTGGTCGCGTCCGCGGTCCATGGCGGTGAAGAAGGCGCCCACCGGACGCGAGACGACGATGAGGACGGCGGCCGCGAGGAGGCACAGGGCGGTGATGGCTCGAGCCGAGCGGGCCAGGGTGGCGGCGCCCGCCTCGTGGGCCTCGGACCGTCCGCCGGACTCGGCGAGCGCGGGGAAGGCGGAGGTCGCGACCGGGACGGCCAGCACGGCATATGGCAGGAGGTAGACGGCCTGCGCGTACTGCTGCACGTTCAGGGCGCCGACGCCGCCGCGCGAGTTCGCGAGGACCATCGTCACGACGACCGAGATCTGTTGCGCCACGAGGGCCAGCAGCCCGGCACCGGCCAGGGATCGGGCCCGCGCGGCCACGCCCGGGGGGAAGCTGAGCCGCGGCCGCAGGCGGATCCCGATCCGGGCGGCCACGAGCAGGAGCGGGAGGCTCAGCGCGATCACGCCGGCGGTGGTGCCGAGACCGAGGAGCCAGCGAGCCGATGTCCGGAGGTCGCCGCTGCTGGTGCCCGCGGGCACGATGCGCCCGTACGCGAGGTAGACGGCGATGACGACGAGGCTCGAGGCCAGTGGCGTCAGGGCGGCGGCGAGGAAGCGCCGGTGCGCCTGGAGCACGCCCGCCATGACGATGCCGATGCCGTACAGCACGATCTGCGGCGCGAAGAGGACGAGCAGGTCCACGCCCAGGTCGACATCAGCCGGGACGGCCCCGTCGCCGAGGAGCATCGTCGTCAACGGCCGCGCGAGGACGGCCACGAGGACGGCCAGCGGGAGCAGGAGCAGCACGGCCCAGGTGAGCAGCGCGGAGGCGATCTCGTCGGCCTCCGATCCCCCGTCGCGCCCGCGCACCCCATCGGCCACCCGGGAGGCCAGCAACGGGACGACGACGGCCGCGAGCACCCCGCCGGCCGCGATCTCGAAGACGACGTTGGGGATGGTGTTGACGCTCTGGTAGACGGTGCCGACCGCAGTCGCGCCGAGGGCCCCGGAGAAGACGATCCACCGGGAGAAACCGATGATCCGCGCGAGGATCGTCACCCCCGACAGGAGTCCGGCCGTCGCGGCCACGGAACGCGCCGTGGGGGTGGGAGTCACCGACCCGGGCTGTGTCGACCCGGGCTGAGCCGACCCGGGCGGCCCGGAGTCAGTCACGTCCCCAGGCGTCGAGCTCCCGCAGCCCCGGTGTCGACTCGATGACGGCCGTGAAGCTGACCTTCTCCGACGCGAGCGTCAGCGCGGCGAGGACACCGAGGGCGAGCAGCCGGGCTCGGGTCCCACTCCGCTCGAGGAGCGCCGTGGCAACGAGGGCCCCGGCGGCGTTGGCTCCGGCGTCGCCGAGCATGCCCTCCCGACGAAGGTCGGCCGGCAGCAGCCCGAGGGCCGCTCCCACCGCGGCCGGGGCCGCAGCGCCTCCACCGCCGGCAGCAGCGCCGACGAGCGTCCCGACGATGGCCGTCGCCTTGAGGGCTCGGCCGGGGCGGAGGTCGAGGAGATTGACCAGGTTGGCACCCCCGGCGACGACGGCACCGCCGAGCAGCGCCCGGGACGAACGCGCGAGCACTCCCCCGTCACGATCGGCGTCCACGCACAGGGCGACGGCAGTGCCGGTGGCGGCGAGGCCGAGGATCTTGACGGACCCGGTCGTCACGCGCCCCTGGCGCAGGGCCCGCAGGTGCCCGCGGAACCCCTTCGTCCCGGTGTCCCCGACGAGGTCGTCGACGAGGCCGACGGCGCCCGAGCCGGTGGCGGCGATGACGGCCGCGGGGGCCGGACCTCCGAGGGCGGCCGAGGCTGCGACGCCCACGAGGACCCCCACGACGTAGGCGGGCCCCTCGGTCAGGGAGACCGTGTGCCCCGCGTGGTTCGTGCGCTCCCAGCGCTCGCGGCCGCCCGGGGAGGCTGCCCGCAGGGCGTGGAAGGCGGTCGCGCCGCCGGCCGCCGCGACGGCGCCGGTCGCGAGCGTGCGGAGCGCCCCCATGTCAGCGTCCGAGTCCCGGCAGGGCCGCGGTGGCGTCGGCACGCACGCCGTAGTGACCTTCGCCGCCGTCGAACTGCTCGGCGAGCGCGAGGACGACATCGACCTGGCCCATCGCCAGGTGCGGCGCGTCGACGGTGGACAGGCCCTTGCTGAGCGCCTTCTGGTCACGCGCCACGGCCAGTGGTGAGAGTGCCTGGTCGGCGACCTTCGTCGTGTCCTCGGTCAGGACGGCACCCTCGGACGTGCGGTCGACGGTCGCGGCGAGCGCGAGACGACTCTTCGTCTGTGCCACACCCGCGTCACCCGTCTCGTCGACCGTGCCGGCGATGACGACGACGCCGTCGACCGGCTTGCCGACCGCGTCGGAATCCGTGATGAGGTCCGCCTCCACGAGGCCGTCGAAGAGCGCCCGACGGGCGGAGGTGGTGAGCGGGTCACGCAGGGCGGAGGCCGACACCTTGCCGGTCAGGGCTGCCGCGAGGACGGAGTCGACGGACTGGCCGCCGTCCTCCCCGACCGGGGGCAGGCTGGCGTCCTCGAGGAGAGCGTTGCCCACCTCGGTGCGCGCCGCGACCTTGTCCTCGGCGCCCTCGACCCAGCTCTTGTTCACGACGATCGGCTCGGCGAGATCGGCGCCGGAGTCCTTCAGCGCGGCGGACACCTGGTCGACGACCGTGGTCTCCGCGCCGGGCAGCACGACGAGGGCGACCCGCTTGCTGGCCAGCTCGCCCGCGACCATGCGGGAGAGCAACTCGGCCTCGAACTGGTCGCGCGCGGTGCTCACCTTCGTGGCGGCGTCGAGGTCCGCGCGCAATGCGTCCTTCTCCCCGCGCAGTTGCGTCACCTGCGTCGTCAGGGTGTTGCCGATGTCCTCCTTGAGCGGACCGGCCCCGAGGACGATGCCGACGGCCAGTGCGATGAGCACGGAAGCCAGGGAGACGAGGTGGTAGCGGAAGTCGATCACGTGAAGATCCCCAGAATCGTTGCTCGTACGTCGTCCCAGGCCGCGCCCAGCAACTGCAGCAGCGTCAGACCACCGGGGGTGGCCCAGAGCGCCGCGGCGAGCGCGAGGAGGCCCACGAGAGCGAGGAGCAGGATGGACCAGACCGAGATGCGGGTCCGGTAGAGCCGGCTGACGCCCTTGGCGTCGATGAGTTTGCTACCCACCCGCAGGCGGGTCAGGAAGGTGCTGGCCATGCCAGCGCGTCCCTTGTCGAGGAACTCGACGAGCGTGGCGTGCGTCCCGACGGCGACGATGAGGCTCGCACCCTTGTCGTCGGCGAGCAGCATGGCGACGTCCTCGCTCGTGCCCGTGGCCGGGAAGACGACGGGCTTCACACCGAGCGCCTCGACGCGCTCGACGCCGGGGGCGTTGCCGTCCCGGTAGGCGTGGACGACGATCTCGGCCCCGCAGCGCAGGGTGGCGTCCGAGACGGAGTCCATGTCGCCGACGATCATGTCGGGCCGGTGGCCCTCCTCGATGAGGGCATCGGCCCCGCCGTCGACGCCGATGAGGATGGGACGGTACTCGCGGATGTAGTGCCGGAGGGCCTGGAGGTCCTCCTTGTAGTGGTACCCGCGGACGACGATGAGCGCATGGCGACCGTCGAGGTTCGTGCGAATGTCCGGGACACCCACGCCGTCGAGCAGCAGGTCGCGCTCCTTGAGCATGTACTCCATGGTGTTGGCCGCGAAGGACTCCAACTGCGTGGCGAGTCCGGCGCGCGCGGCCGTCGTCGCCAACTCGAGGGATGCCTCGTCGTGCCGGGTCCCCGTCGCCACGAGGGTGTCCCCCAGGTACAGCGAGTCACCGTCCAGACGGGCCGCCTGGCCGTCACGGACCGCGGTCATCACGTCGTCGCCGACGGAGTCCAGCAGCGGGATGCCGGCGGACACGAGGATCTCCGGCCCGACGTTGGGATAGCGGCCGGAGATCGACGCCGCGGCGTTGACGACGGCAGCCGGGCGGCAGGCCAGCAGCGCCTCGCCGCTGACCCGGTCGATGTCCTGGTGGTTGATCACCGCGATGTCGCCGGGCTTCAACCGCTTGGTGAGGTCCTTCGTACGGGGGTCGACACGGACCTCCCCGTGGATGCCGGGGAGGTCGGGCTCGTCGTGTGTCCTGCGCAGGAATCTCTTTGCCATGTTCCGGACATGTTCCCACGAGGGGCGCTCATCCCCCGAGTCGGCACACCGAGAGGTGGCGGACCGGAAGGCCGCAGAGGGGCTGCGGTGGCGACGCCCGCGGCCCGGCCCCCGGACGGTCAGCGGACGGTCAGCGGACGGCCGCCGTGCGGATGCGCGCACTCTCGTCGAGGAGTTCCTGAGCGTGCTCGAGCGCCGTGCCCGACGGGTCCGACCCCATCATGCGAGCCAGTTCCGCGGCGCGTTCGTCCTCCGCGAGGTGGCGCACGTCGCTGGCGGTGACCTGACCGTCGGTCGTCTTGTGCACGACGAGGTGTCGATCGGCGAAGGCGGCCACCTGGGCGAGGTGGGTGACGACGATGACCTGGGAGCGATCGGCCAGGGCCGCCAGTCGGGCGCCGACGTCCACCGCGGCCTTACCGCCGACGCCGGCGTCGACCTCGTCGAAGACGTACGTCGGGACCGTCGACGCGGCGCCGAGGGCCACCTCGATCGCAAGCATGACGCGCGAGAGCTCACCACCGGACGCTGCTCGCACGACCGAGCGGGGCGGGGTGCCGGGGTTCGCCGCGAGGAGGATCTCGACGTCGTCGACACCCTGCCGACCGAGAGCCACGTGGCGTCCGTCCGCCACGGTCACCCCGGCCCCCTCCTCGACCTCGCGCTGGGTGACGGCGACCGTCACGGCCGCCTTCCCCATGGCGAGGTGGGCGAGCTCCTCGGTGACGCGCGTGGACAGCCCGGCTGCCGCGGCCTGCCGCAGGCTCGTCAGCCGGTCGGCCGTGGTGGCGCAGGCCCGGGTCAGGTCGGCCAGGGAGGCCTCGAGCGCCGCGAGGCGATCGTCGGCGCCGAGGAGGTCGTCGAGACGCGCGGCCGCTGCGCCGCTCCACGCGATGACCTCCTCGCTCGTCTCGCCGTACTTGCGCAGGAGGGCGCCGAGATCCGCACGGCGCTGCTGCACCCACGCGAGGCGTGCGGGATCCAACTCGACCCCCGCGGCATACGACGCGAGATCGCCAGCCAGCTCCCCGGCGAGCACCCCCACTTCCACGGCCCTCTTCTCGAGGTCCGCGAGCTCGGGGTCGGCGGTGGCCGCCGTGGCCAGCGCGTCGCGGGCGGCGGCGATGGCGTCGACGACGGCGGGCATGTCCGGCTGGGACTCATCGCCGCCGAGGTGCGCCCGAGCCCGTTCGGCGGCCATGCGCAGTTCCTCGGCGTGACTGAGCCGCTCGTCCTCCACGCGCAGCGCCAGTTCCTCCCCCGGTTGGGGGTCGACCTGCTCGATCTGGGCGAGCTGGAACTGGAGCGTCTCGATGTCCTGGGCGCGGTCGCGATCCTGTTGACGCAGGCTGGCCAGCGTGGCCCGGGCCTCCTTGAGCGCGTCGTACGCACGAGCATGATCGTCGAGCGCGGCGGCCAGCTCGTCGCCGCCGAAGCCGTCGAGGACGGCTCGGTGCTCCTCGGGACGGCGCAGGCGCCACTGGTCCGCCTGCCCGTGCACCGCGACGAGGTCCTCGGCCAACTCCGCGAGCAGTCCGACGGGGACGCTGCGTCCGCCGGCGTGGGCGCGGCTGCGTCCGGTGCCCGAGACCGTGCGCACGAGCACGATGCCCGAGTCGGCGTCCGCACCCGCTTCCCGCACCCGCTCGGCCGCGGGGTGGTCTGCCGGGACATCGATGAAGCCCTCGACGACGGCGCGTTCGCTACCGGTCCGGACGAGGCCGGCGTCGGAGCGGGAGCCGAGAAGCAGGCCGAGGCCGGAGACGACCATGGTCTTGCCCGCTCCGGTCTCACCGGTCACGACGTTGAGGCCGGGGTGCAGCTCGAGGGTGGCGTCCTCGATCACGCCCAGGCCCTGGATCCGGATCTCCTGGATCACGCCGGGGGCTCCTCGCGCGCCGCTCGGGCGGCAAGCTCGCGACGGGCCTCGCCGCGCCAACCGTGGACGGACAGGTCGAACTTGGCGACGAGCCGATCCGTGAAGGGGGATGCCGCGAGTCGGGCGAGGCGCACCGGGACGGGCGAACGCCGCACCTCGATCCGGGCGCCGGGCGGCATGTCGACGGCGCGGCGGCCGTCGCACCAGAGGACGCCGGAGCCGTCCGTACCCGGGACGATCTCCACGGCGATGTGACTGTCGGGACCAACGACGAGCGGCCGGGCGAAGAGGGCGTGGGCGCTGATCGGCACACACAACATGGCGTCGAGGTCGGGCCACACGATGGGGCCGCCGGCCGAGAAGGCGTACGCCGTCGAGCCCGTCGGGGTCGCCATCACGATGCCGTCGCAGCCCCACGTCGACAGCGGGCGCCCGTCGATCTCCAGGGTGAGCTCGAGCATCCGCTCGCGTGCCGCCTTCTCGACGGTCACTTCGTTGAGCGCCCACGAGCGCGCGAGCACGTCGTCGTCGTGGACCGCGAGGACCTCGAGGGTCATCCGCTTCTCGACGGTGTAGTCCCGGGCCACGATCCGCTCGACGGTGGCGTCGAGGTCCTCACGTTCGGCCTCGGCGAGGAAGCCGACGTGGCCCAGGTTCACGCCGAGCAGCGGTACGTCCGCGCCTCGCGACATCTCGGCCCCGCGCAGGATCGTGCCGTCCCCACCGAGGACGCAGACCAGTTCGCAGCCCGCCGCGGGGTCGTCCTCGTCCGCAGGGAAGACGCCCGGGTGACCCGCGATGGCGGAGGCACGCATCTCGCTCGCAAGCACCATGACGTCGATGCCGGCGTCGTGCAGTCGCTCGACGACGCCAAGGGCGATGTCATGGGCCTCGGCACGGCGCGGGTGCACGACGAGCAGGATGCGTCGTTCGGTCGACGTCACGGGTTGCCTCCTTCGACCAGCGAATGCACGGTCTGCCGGAAACTCTCCCATGAGGGCCCGTCGGGGTCGGGGGGACCCAGCCACAGGAGGAACTCCGTGTTGCCCTCCCCGCCGCGAAGGGGGCTTGTCGCCACTCCCCGAAGGCCGAACCCTCGGGTCCTCGCCTCCGTTGCGACGGCCAGGACGACCTCCTCGCGCTGCTCCGCCGACCGCACGACGCCGGTCCGGCCGAGACGTTCCCGCCCGACCTCGAACTGGGGTTTCACGAGGACGAGGGCATCCCCAGAAGGGGCCAGGAGCGTCCTGAACGTGCCCAGCACGAGGCGCAGGGAGATGAAGCTGAGGTCGGCCACGAGCAGGTCCACGACGCCGCCGATGGCCTCGGCCTCCAGCCCGCGCACACTCGTGCCGCTCAGTTCGGTGACCCGAGAGTCCGCCGCGATCTCCGGGACGAGCTGGCCGTGACCGACGTCCAGGGCGATGACCGACGCGGCTCCGCGCTCGAGCAGGACCTGGGTGAAGCCGCCGGTGCTCGCCCCGACGTCGAGGCAACGCTTCCCGGTCGAGCTGAGGCCGGCGAAGACACCGAAGGCGCCGTCGAGCTTGGCCGCGGCACGCGAGACCCAGCGCGGCTGCTCGATGTCCACCTCGATGACCGAGGACTCGGTCACGGGGCGGGCCGGCTTGGTCACGAGGGTTCCGTCGACGTGCACGTGTGCTCCGTCGATGAGCTCGCGGGCCAGGGCGCGCGAGCGCGCCAGCCCCCGGTGCACGAGTTCGGCGTCGAGCCTGCTGGTGATCGTCAGCTCCCGAGATCGCTCAGGCGCGCCTGGAGCGTGCGCTGGACGTTGTCGCCGGCGGCGATCTGCGCGTCGAGGTCGGCGAGCGGGGCGTCGGCGAGTTCGGCAACAGCGGCGTCGATCAGGTTGTCTCCGGTGACCGGGGCCTCCGCGGCGGGGACGGGCGTCTCGTCGCTCATGCGCTGCTCGCCGGCGTCGCGGCCGCCTTCGTGGCGGACTTCTTTGCTGCGGTCTTCTTTGCTGGCGACGCCTTCGTGGCCGTGGCCTTGGACGCGGTCGCCTTCTTGGCCTTGGACGCGGTCGTCTTCGTGGCCGTGGCCTTGGACGCGGTCGCCTTCTTCGTGGCGGGGGACGCGGCCTTCTTCCGCACGGCGGCCCGCGAGACGGCCGGCCTGGCGGTGGCGGGACGGCTGACGGCCGGCGCGGCCGCGCCATCGGTGACGTCAGCAGCGGCCCGAGGCTCGTATCGAGCCAGGAGCGCCTGGCTGGCGGCGTCGAGGTCCCCTTCGTCCGGCTCACCCCATGCACGGACGTCCGCATCGGCCTCGTGCAGAGCGGCCTCCGGCGCGATGACCGCGTCGACGCTGCGCACGACGTCGAGTCCGCGCGCGAGGGCGAACTCCGTGACGGTCAGGGCGAGGTGCGCGAGCCCGCGCACGGTCTCGACGGCCATGGTCTTCCTCCTGCTGTCTGGTGCCAGTGGTCCTGTTGGTGACGGCTCTCGCCCACCTCGAGCGATCCTGCCACCTCGTCACACGCTACGTGCTCAGTGCCGCGCCCACCCGGGCACCGGCCTCATCGCGCGTGAGCCGACCGTCGTCCACGGCCTCCCACACGGCGGCGAGGGCTGCCCGGCCACGCTGGACCTCGTCGCCACCGACGACCTCGAGCCCGTCCGCCGTCAGGGTCGCCAGGCTCTCGCCACACCGCCAGGCCTCGTCGGCACGCTGGGGCTCGTCATACGGCAACTGCAGCGCACGAAGGTCGGCGATGACGGCCTTCGGACGTCGCGCCGGCGGCGCCGCGGCGGCATCGGCCCAGCCGTGCACACCCGTCAGGACGAGGATGCCGTCCATGCCGGTGTTGACGGCGCCCTCGATGTCGGTCTCGAGCCGGTCGCCGATCGCCACGGCCTCGGCCGGACTGCAGCCCAGCACCTCGGCCGCCCGCAGATAGATCGGCGGATGGGGCTTACCCATGACCACGGGGTCCCGGTCGACGGCGACCCGGACGGCCGCGACGAGGGAACCGTTCCCCGGAGCCAGCCCGCGGTCGGTGGGCAGGGTGAGGTCCTCGTTGGTCACGACCCAGCGTGCCCCCGACTGCACCGCGAGAGCGGCCTCGGCGAGATCGCCGGCGCTCACCTGCGGTCCATAGCCCTGGAGCACCGCCACGACGGCGCGACCCGCGCGATGCTCCTCCGGGGACACCGGAGTCAGCCCGGCGGCGATGAGCGCGGTGGGCACCCCGATCCCGCCGATGGCGAGCACGGCGTCCCCCGGCGTGAGATCACGCGCCAACTCCCCCGCCCCGGCGGTCGAGCTCGTCACGACATCGGACTCCTCGAGCGTCAGCCCGAGCGAGCGAAGGTGGTCGGCCACGACCGACGGCGGTCGGGAGGCGTTGTTGGTCGCGTAGACGACGGGGACACCCGCGGCCGACAGCGCCTCCACGGCGCCATCGATGCCCACCGGGCCGGCGTAGACCACACCGTCGAGGTCGCAGACGATCCCGCGGTACCGCGAGATGAGCGACGGCTCGGTGACGACGGCCTCAGCCACGCGCGTCGAGGTCCTCGTCCTCGCCCTCGAGAAGGTCGGTCGGCAGCACGCCGTCCAACTCCTCGAGCCGCTCCACGGCGTCGGTCTCACCGTCGTCATCGACGTCCGCCGCGCGCGCGAACCACTCACGAGCGGTGGCCTCGTCCCCGGTCGCCAGGACCGCATCGGCGTACGCGTAGTACAGCCGCGGGGACCAGGCCTTGACCGGGCCGGTCAGCTGCGGGATCTCGAGCTCGAGGACGGCGGCGTCCAGCTGCCCGAGATCGCGGCGGATGCCCGAGATGACGATGATCAGCTCGATGCGCTCCGCCATGGTGAGCGTGCGCGACTCGGGCGACCGGGCCAGGTCGAGGGCGCGCTCGTGACGTCCGAGGCCACGCTCACAGTCGACCATGAGCGGCAGCAGGTGCGAGGAGCCACTGAGCCGGCGCACGGTGCGGAACTCGCTGAGCGCACGCGCGAAGTCGCCGCTGCGGTACGCGACCATGCCGAGGGCCTCCCGCGCCGCTGGCACGCGACCGGCCCGACGAACGGCCGTCTCGGCGTGTGCCGTGGCACCAGGGATGTCCTCCGCGTCGAGCAGGAGCGCCACCATGACGAGGTGCTGGGCCACGCCCTCGGCGTTCTCCTTGCTCAGGGTGAGCAGCTGCTGCCAGACGGAACGGTCGAGTTCCTTGCCGGTCACGCCCTCCGGAATGGCCGGCTCGGGCAGGCGGGGTGTCTTTGGGGCGAGACGGGCACCCGAGGAACGGGCCGACCCCTGGGCGCCACCCTGGCCGTGCTCGACCGAGCGCCGACCCGACCCGCCGCGCGACGCGTCCCGATCGTCACGGCCACCGGAACGGCCGGCGGGACGACCACCACCACGGGCATCGCGGTCACGGTCGCTCGAGCGGAAGCCTCCCTCGCGGGAACCTCCCTCACGAGAACCACCACTGCGACCGCCGGAGCGGGCTCCACCGTCCCGCGGGGCACGGTTGTCCCCGCCACGTCGATCGTCTCGTCGTCCGCTGTCGCGTCCCGGCACGGTGGTGCTCCTCTGTTTGGTCATCGCTACTGAAAGATCGTTGCCAGGCACGTCAATGCCGGCCGATCGTCTCTGGTCCATCGTCGTCCTCATGGGGACGGAACGCAAGAATCGCCCTGCACGGCGAGGCCGTGAGGGCGATTCTTGGAATGTTTGTCCGGCTGCGTCCTACTCTCCCACACCGTAACCAGTGCAGTACCATCGGCGCTGAAGGGCTTAGCTTCCGGGTTCGGAATGGAGCCGGGCGTTTCCCCTTCGCTATGACAGCCGAAACTCTATGGAGATGTCAAACCAGTCACGAGCTAGTGTCGGAGGTTTGTATCTCGGGAACTGCACAGTGGACGCGAGCAAACAGAAATCTTTTTAAGTGTGTATCAAGTTATCGGCTTATTAGTACCAGTCAGCTACATGCATTACTGCACTTCCACGTCTGGCCTATCAACCCAGTAGTCTACTGGGAGCCTCTCGGACTAAAAGTCCATGGAAACCTCATCTTGAAGCGTGCTTCCCGCTTAGATGCTTTCAGCGGTTATCACTTCCGAACGTAGCCAATCAGCGGTGCTCCTGGCGGAACAACTGACACACCAGAGGTTCGTCCATCCCGGTCCTCTCGTACTAGGGACAGCTCTTCTCAAGTTTCCTACGCGCACAGCGGATAGGGACCGAACTGTCTCACGACGTTCTAAACCCAGCTCGCGTACCGCTTTAATGGGCGAACAGCCCAACCCTTGGGAGAGACTCCACCCCCAGGATGCGACGAGCCGACATCGAGGTGCCAAACCATCCCGTCGATATGGACTCTTGGGGAAGATCAGCCTGTTATCCCCGGGGTACCTTTTATCCGTTGAGCGACGGCGCTTCCACAAGCCACCGTCGGGTCACTAGTTCCGACTTTCGTCCCTGTTCGACCTGTCAGTCTCACAGTCAAGCTCCCTTGTGCACTTGCACTCGACACCTGATTGCCAACCAGGCTGAGGGAACCTTTGAGCGCCTCCGTTACATTTTAGGAGGCAACCGCCCCAGTTAAACTACCCACCAGGCAATGTCCCTGATCCGGATCACGGACCGAGGTTAGACATCCAAAATGACCAGAGTGGTATTTCAACGTTGACTCCACACACACTGGCGTGCATGCTTCACAGTCTCCCACCTATCCTACACAAGCCATTCCGAACACCAATACCAAGCTATAGTGAAGGTCCCGGGGTCTTTCCGTCCTGCTGCGCGTAACGAGCATCTTTACTCGTAGTGCAATTTCGCCGAGTTCGCGGTTGAGACAGTGGAGAAGTCGTTACGCCATTCGTGCAGGTCGGAACTTACCCGACAAGGAATTTCGCTACCTTAGGATGGTTATAGTTACCACCGCCGTTTACTGGGGCTTAAATTCTGAGCTTCGACCCCAAAGGGATCTAACCCGTCCTCTTAACCTTCCAGCACCGGGCAGGCGTCAGTCCGTATACATCGTCTTGCGACTTCGCACGGACCTGTGTTTTTAGTAAACAGTCGCTTCTCCCTGGTCTCTGCGGCCCATCTTCCTAGCCCGCAAGGGGCTTCAGAATCCGGGCCCCCCTTCTCCCGAAGTTACGGGGGCATTTTGCCGAATTCCTTAACCACGATTCACTCGATCGCCTTGGTATTCTCTACCTAACCACCTGAGTCGGTTTGGGGTACGGGCGGCTCGAACCTCGCTAGAAGATTTTCTAGGCAGCATAGGATCACCCTACTTCCCCCATACGGGGTCACTATCAGGTCTCAGGCTATGTGAGTTGCGGATTTGCCTACAACTCGCCCTACACCCTTAGACGTGGACTACCATCGCCACGCGGAGGCTACCTTCCTGCGTCTCTCCATCGCTTGACTACTACGAGATCGGGTCGCGCGCTCCACCCACACCAGGACCGAAGTCCACGGTGGGTTTCAGGCGCTTAGCATCACTCGGTTCATCATGGGCGGTTCTTCGCCGGTTCCGGAATATCAACCGGATGTCCATCGACTACGCCTGTCGGCCTCGCCTTAGGTCCCGACTTACCCAGGGCAGATTAGCTTGACCCTGGAACCCTTGGTTATTCGGCGGACGGGTTTCTCACCCGTCATTCGCTACTCATGCCTGCATTCTCACTCGTGTGGCATCCACGGCTGGATCACTCCGCCGCTTCGCTCGCCACACGACGCTCCCCTACCCATCAACACGCCTGGACCCCAAAAGGGCCGAGCAATATGTCAATGCCACAGCTTCGGTGGTGTGCTTGAGCCCCGCTACATTGTCGGCGCGGAATCACTTGACCAGTGAGCTATTACGCACTCTTTAAAGGGTGGCTGCTTCTAAGCCAACCTCCTGGTTGTCACGGCAACTCCACATCCTTTCCCACTTAGCACACGCTTTGGGACCTTAGCTGGTGGTCTGGGCTGTTTCCCTCTCGACTACGGAGCTTATCCCCCGCAGTCTCACTGCCACGCTCTCACTTACCGGCATTCGGAGTTTGGCTAACGTCAGTAACCTGGTGAGGCCCATCGGCTATCCAGTAGCTCTACCTCCGGTAAGAAACACGTGACGCTGCACCTAAATGCATTTCGGGGAGAACCAGCTATCACGGAGTTTGATTGGCCTTTCACCCCTACCCACAGCTCATCCCCTCAGTTTTCAACCTAAGTGGGTTCGGTCCTCCACGACGTCTTACCGTCGCTTCAACCTGGCCATGGGTAGATCACTCCGCTTCGGGTCTAGACCCAGCGACTAAAACGCCCTATTCGGACTCGCTTTCGCTACGGCTTCCCCACACGGGTTAACCTCGCCACTGAGCACTAACTCGCAGGCTCATTCTTCAAAAGGCACGCCGTCACCCCACAAGGAGGCTCCGACGGATTGTAGGCACACGGTTTCAGGATCTATTTCACTCCCCTCCCGGGGTACTTTTCACCTTTCCCTCACGGTACTTGTCCGCTATCGGTCACCAGGGAATATTTAGGCTTAGCAGGTGGTCCTGCCAGATTCACACGGGATTTCTCGGGCCCCGTGCTACTTGGGATATCTCTCTGGAGTTCGAGCCATTTCGTCTACGGGGGTCGCACCCTCTATGCCGGGTCTTTCAATACCCTTCGACTATGACACGAATTTCTGACTCCATGCTGTCATGTCAGTGACAACTGAAAGATCCCACGACCCCTTACCTGCAACCCCTGACAGGTATCACACAGATAAGGTTTAGCCTCTTCCGCTTTCGCTCGCCACTACTCACGGAATCGCGGTTGCTTTCTCTTCCTGTGGGTACTGAGATGTTTCACTTCCCCACGTTCCCTCTACCCACCCTATATATTCAGGTGGGAGTGACTGGACTTGCCTCCAGCCGGGTTTCCCCATTCGGAAATCCTCGGATCACAGTCTGGTTATCGACTCCCCGAGGCTTATCGCAGATTCCTACGTCCTTCTTCGGTTCCTGGTGCCAAGGCATCCACCGTGCGCCCTTAAAAACTTGAGCCACAAAGATTAAGATGCTCGCGTCCACTGTGTAGTTCTCAACATACAAACGAGACAACCCCACCCAGATGAGCCACCCACCAGCAACCGCCGGCAGTATGAAACTCGAGCAGGGCCTCGCACTTCCAAGAGACCAGCCAACAAACCAACCCCACGTGAGCTCACACCCACCAGGATCAATCCGTCGTCCGAGCCCTCAGGACCCAACAACGTGTCAAGCAGCCGACCACACCCCGCCTTGCCGTTCCATCCCCCCACACTCTCCAAAGAAAGCATGACGGGCGTACTAGACGCCACGAAGCACCATCAGCTGCCAAATAATCGATGTTCCACCCTGAGCACCTGCTGCCCCACATTCGGGGACAGACCAGGCTCTACGACACTATGTGCCGAATGCTCCTTAGAAAGGAGGTGATCCAGCCGCACCTTCCGGTACGGCTACCTTGTTACGACTTAGTCCCAATCGCCAGTCCCACCTTCGACGGCTCCCCCCACAAGGGTTGGGCCACCGGCTTCGGGTGTTACCGACTTTCGTGACTTGACGGGCGGTGTGTACAAGGCCCGGGAACGTATTCACCGCAGCGTTGCTGATCTGCGATTACTAGCGACTCCGACTTCATGGGGTCGAGTTGCAGACCCCAATCCGAACTGAGACCGGTTTTTTGGGATTCGCTCCACCTTACGGTATCGCAGCCCTTTGTGCCGGCCATTGTAGCATGCGTGAAGCCCAAGACATAAGGGGCATGATGATTTGACGTCATCCCCACCTTCCTCCGAGTTGACCCCGGCAGTCTTCTATGAGTCCCCACCATAACGTGCTGGCAACATAGAACGAGGGTTGCGCTCGTTGCGGGACTTAACCCAACATCTCACGACACGAGCTGACGACAACCATGCACCACCTGTATACCGACCACAAAAGGGGGCACCCATCTCTGGATGTTTCCGGTATATGTCAAGCCTTGGTAAGGTTCTTCGCGTTGCATCGAATTAATCCGCATGCTCCGCCGCTTGTGCGGGCCCCCGTCAATTCCTTTGAGTTTTAGCCTTGCGGCCGTACTCCCCAGGCGGGGCGCTTAATGCGTTAGCTGCGGCACAGAACTCGTGGAATGAGTCCCACACCTAGCGCCCAACGTTTACGGCATGGACTACCAGGGTATCTAATCCTGTTCGCTCCCCATGCTTTCGCTTCTCAGCGTCAGTAGTGGCCCAGAGACCTGCCTTCGCCATCGGTGTTCCTCCTGATATCTGCGCATTTCACCGCTACACCAGGAATTCCAGTCTCCCCTACCACACTCTAGTCTGCCCGTACCCACTGCAAGTCCGAGGTTGAGCCTCGGAATTTCACAGCAGACGCGACAAACCGCCTACAAGCTCTTTACGCCCAATAATTCCGGACAACGCTCGCACCCTACGTATTACCGCGGCTGCTGGCACGTAGTTAGCCGGTGCTTCTTCTGCAGGTACCGTCACTTTCGCTTCTTCCCTGCTGAAAGAGGTTTACAACCCGAAGGCCTTCATCCCTCACGCGGCGTCGCTGCATCAGGCTTTCGCCCATTGTGCAATATTCCCCACTGCTGCCTCCCGTAGGAGTCTGGGCCGTGTCTCAGTCCCAGTGTGGCCGGTCGCCCTCTCAGGCCGGCTACCCGTCGTCGCCTTGGTGAGCCATTACCTCACCAACAAGCTGATAGGCCGCGAGTCCATCCCAGACCGAAAAACTTTCCACACCATACCCATGCGAGTTGGTGTCATATCCGGTATTAGACGCCGTTTCCAGCGCTTATTCCAGAGTCTGGGGCAGGTTACTCACGTGTTACTCACCCGTTCGCCACTAATCCACCCAGCAAGCTGGGCTTCATCGTTCGACTTGCATGTGTTAAGCACGCCGCCAGCGTTCGTCCTGAGCCAGGATCAAACTCTCCATTAATGTCATGCGTACCACCACACCAAAAGCGCGGCGTTACAACAATAAACCCGAAGGGTTCAGATCTGACTGAGCAAGAACAACTAGCAAAAAACTAGTAATTCCAATTCAACCAAAGAAATATATTCACCCATGAAGCAACACTCCCCTGCCAGGAAGACAGGAAGAACGCCACCCACAGACGAGGTATTGGCATCGATTTTTGACACGCTGTTGAGTTCTCAAGGATCGGACGCGCACCCCACCCACACGAAACTCGCGGGAGTGAAAGGGGCAACCGTTCTAACTTACTCGCTTCGCTCTTGGGCGTCAACTCCGGCTCGTGGCCTTGGAAGGCTGTTGCTCGGTGTCGATCGCGCTTGGCTCTCGGCGAGTCACCAACTCTAGCACCTGTTCGGACCTGCTCCGAACCGCTCATCGCGGCTCGTCCAGTCCGAACCGGACCAGGTGGATCAGCTCGTGGGACCGGCCTGCCTCGCGGTGCTCCGAGGAGCTCCTGCTGTGGTGTCCGTTCCTCCCTGTCGGGCTGACATCGAGAACAGTAGACGACGTCCTCGTGAAAGACCAAATCGGCCGGCACATCCAGAGGGATGTGCCGGCCGATGGGGCCGATTCGCTTGTCTCGCAAGCGAATTGGATGAAACCTCAGCCAAGTCGCACAGCCGCCAGGGACTTGCGGCCCCGACGCAGCAGCGCGACCTTCCCGTGCAGGAAGTCGCTCTCCGAGAGGACCTGGTCCGGGTCGGCGAGCTTGACCCCGTTGAGGGAGAGTCCGCCCTCCCCCAGCGCACGTCGGGCCGCCTTCCTGCTGTCGACCAGACCGGTGGCCACCGCGGCGTCGAGCAGGCTCGTCCCCACGGGCAGATCCGCACCCGGCAACTCCGCCGTCGCGTCGCCGAGGGTGCCGGCGTCGAGGGCGCTGATGTCCCCCTTCCCGAAGAGAGCCTCCGAGGCCGCCTGCACCGCAGCCGTCGCCTCCGCCCCGTGGACCAACGTCGTCACGTCCGCGGCGAGCGCCCTCTGCGCCGAGCGCCGGAAGGGCTCCTCGGCGACCTGGCGCTCGAGCTCGTCGATCTCCTCCTTCGTGCGGTCGGTGAAGATCTTGAGCAGCTTGACGACCGAGGCGTCCTCGACGTTGATCCAGTACTGGTAGAACGCGTAGGGCGTGGTCATGTCGGCGGACAGCCAGACCGCGTTGCCCTCGGACTTGCCGAACTTGTTGCCCGCCGAGTCCGTGACCAGCGGCGTCGTCATGAGATGCACCGAGGCGCCCTCGGCCTTGTGGATGAGGTCGAGGCCCGCGGTGAGGTTGCCCCACTGGTCCTGACCGCCCGTCTGCATCGTGCAGCCGTGCTCCCGGTACAGCTGCAGGAAGTCGAGCCCCTGGAGGATCTGGTAGCTGAACTCCGTGTAGGAGATGCCCTCGTCGCTGGCCAGACGCGCCGCCACGGCGTCCTTGCGGACCATCTGGTTGACCCGGAAGTACTTGCCGACGTCACGCAGGAAGTCCAACGCGGACATCGGCGCCGTCCAGTCGAGGTTGTTGACCATCAGCGCCGCGTGCGCCACCCCGGAGGTGCCGGTGAAGTCGAGGAACGGCTGCACCTGGCGCTGGATGCCCGCCACCCACTCGGCGGTCGTCTCCTTCGTCTTGAGCACGCGCTCGGCCGTCGGTCGCGGATCGCCGATGAGGCCGGTGGAACCGCCGACGAGGCAGATCACCTTGTGCCCCGCCCGCTGGAGATGGCGCAGGAGGATCAGCTGGACGAGGTTGCCGAAGTGCAGCGACGGCGCCGTCGGGTCGAAGCCGCAATACACCGTGATCGGCCCGTCGGCGAGTGCCTCGCGCAGCGCCGCCTCGTCGGTGGTTTGAGCCACCAGGCCGCGCCACTGCAGCTCGTCGATGATGTCCGTCACGGTTGCTCCTCTCGTCATGGGCGGCGTCGCGCCGACCGTCGGGTCCCAGCCTGCCGCATCCGCTCCCCCGGCGGCGAAGGGGTCCGCCGTGTCAGCGCCGGGTGCGCCCGACGCCGGGCCGATAGGCCGAGACGCTCGGTTCGCCGGCGAGGAAGAAGCGCCAGGGGAAGGCGGCGCCGTCCCCACCGGGACCGCTCACGCCCACCCGGGGTCCCGTCCGGATCTCAGAGCTCGGCGACGGTGTGCCCGCTCGGACCACGAGGTCGCACGGCTCCCCCAGCACCGGCACGCAGAAGTCACGGCCGGTGTGCTCGCGCTCGATCCCCAGGGCACGGGCGAGGTTGCCCGGGCCTCGACAGAGGGCGACGTCGGGGACGTCGCCCCGTCGAGCGATCGCGGCATCGTGCCCGTCGATGACCTCGCCCGCGCGCACGAGGACGGCGGCTGCGCGACCTTCCTCCCCGGTCACGAGGCACAGCATCCAGTGGTTGCCGTAGGTGAAGTAGGCGTAGACGAAGCCCGCCGGACCGAACATCGGCCTCGTGCGCGGCGTCATCCCCCGGTACGCGTGCGATCCGGCGTCGCGGTCGCCCGCGTACGCCTCCGTCTCCGTGATGCGCACGGTCACCCCGCCGTGACTGAGGTGGCGTCCGAGCAGGTCGGGCGCCACCTCGAGCACGGGACGGTCGAAGAAGTCCCGGTCGACTCGGCGCCCGGTCCCGGCCACGTCCCCCGCCGTCCTCAGCGGATCGTGACCGCGCGGGTGGCCCACTCCCCCAGTTCGTCACGGCGGGCGACGAGCCGCTCCAGCTGGGTCGCGACCTGGTCGGGAGCCGTGCCGCCCTTGGCATTGCGGGAGGCCATCGAGCCCTCGACGCTGAGCACCTCGCGCACCCCCGGCGTGAGGTGCTCCGAGATCCCGGCGAGATCGTCGTCGGAGAGGTCCCACAGCTCGATGTCGCGCGACTCGCACACCCGCACGCACTCGCCGGCGACCTCGTGGGCGATCCGGAAGGGGACCCCTTCGCGCACGAGCCACTCGGCCACGTCCGTCGCCAGGGAGAAGCCCTGCGGCGCGAGCGAGGCGAGCCGCTCGGTGTTGAACTCCAGCGTCGCGACCATCCCGGCGAAGGCGGGGAGCAGCACCTCGAGCGTGTCGACGGCGTCGAAGACGGGCTCCTTGTCCTCCTGGAGGTCGCGGTTGTAGGCCAGCGGCAGAGCCTTCAGCGTCGTCAGCAGTCCGGTGAGGTCGCCGACGAGCCGGCCGGCCTTCCCGCGCGCCAGCTCGGCGATGTCGGGGTTCTTCTTCTGCGGCATGATGCTCGACCCGGTGGAGAAGGCGTCGTCGAGCGTGACGAAGGAGAACTCCTTCGTGGCCCAGAGGACAACTTCCTCGGCCAGTCGCGAGACGTCGATGCCGGTCATCGCCGTGACGAAGGCGAACTCGGCCACGAAGTCGCGCGAGGCGGTCCCGTCGATCGAGTTCTCGACCGCGCCGTCGAAGCCCAGGTCCGCGGCCACGACCTCGGGGTCAAGCCCGAGCGATGACCCCGCGAGGGCACCCGAACCGTAGGGCGAGATGGCCGTGCGCGCGTCCCAGTCCCGCAGCCGGTCGACGTCGCGCAGCAGCGTCCACGCGTGCGCGAGCAGGTGATGGCTCAGCAGCACTGGCTGGGCGTGCTGGAGGTGGGTGCGGCCCGGCATGGGAACGCCGTGGTGGCGTCGTGCCTGCTCCGTGATGGCGTCGACGACGTCGAGCACGAGCTGGGCCACGGTGCGGGCGCTGTCGCGCAGGTACATCCGGAAGAGGGTCGCGACCTGGTCGTTGCGGGAACGGCCGGCCCGCAGCCGGCCGCCGACGTCGGAGCCGGCCCGCTCGATGAGCCCACGCTCGAGCGCGGTGTGCACGTCCTCGTCGTCCGGCGCGGGCGCGAAGGCACCCGACTCGACGTCCGCCCGCAGCCGCTCCAACCCGTCCAGCATGGCCTCGAGCGTCACGTCGTCGAGCAGGCCCGCGGCGTGCAGGACCCGCGCGTGCGCACGGGAGCCGGCGAGGTCGTAGGGCGCGAGCCGCCAGTCGAAGTGGGTGCTCTTGCTCAACGCGGCGAGGGCGTCACTGGGCCCGCCCGCGAAGCGACCACCCCACAGGCTCACGCGCGCACTGGCTTCCGGGGACGTCTTCTCCGACACTGCTGCTCCTTCGGCCCGATGGGCCATGTGGTCGTGCTGGTGCTGGCTGATGGTGCTGGCGTTGGTGTTGCTGCCTGTGCTGCTGTTGGGTCGTGCGGTCACTCGGCCGCACCCGCCAGCGCGAGCAGCTCGCCGGCGACCTGCTGGCTGGTCGCCTCGCTCGTGGTGATGACCATGATCGTGTCATCCCCCGCGATGGTGCCCAAGGTCGTGGGGAGCCGGTCGTGGTCAATGGCCGAGGCCAGATAGTTGGCCGCGCCGGGCGGGGTGCGCACGACGACGAGGTTGCCCGAGGCGACAGCGGAGACGAGCAGCTCCTCGCAGAGGCGGCGAAGGCGGTCGCTGGCCTCCGCTGAGCCGGCCACCGGACGGCTCGTGCGGTCCCCGCCCTCGGGCGGGACTGTGTAGGCGAGCGAGCGGCCGACCCGGACCTTCTCGGCGCCGAGATCGAGCAGGTCGCGCGACAGGGTGGCCTGCGTGACGTCGATGCCCTCGCCCGAGAGGAGCTCGAGGAGCTCGGACTGGGAGCGCACGGTGTGCTGCCCCAGCAGGGTCACGATGACCTGCTGGCGTGCCGTGCGGGTCGGCGGCATCGTCACGGGGTCTCCCCACCCCGGGACTGCTCGATCAGCCAGGACAACAGCGCCTTCTGCGCGTGCAGCCGGTTCTCGGCCTCGTCCCAGACGACCGACTGCGGCCCGTCGATCACGTCGGCCGCAATCTCGAGTCCCCGGTAGGCCGGCAGGCAGTGGAGCACGATGGCATCCGCCGCGGCGCCGGCCATGAGCTCGGTGGTGACGGAGTACGGGGCGAAGGGCGAGTCCTGACCGGCGCGGCCCTCCTTCTCGCCCTCCTGACCCATGGACACCCAGGTGTCCGTGATGACGACGTCGGCCCCGGCGCACGCGGTGTCCGGGTCCGCGACGACCGTCGCCGAGCCGCCGGTCTCGCGGGCGATCTCCTCGGCGCGAGCGAGGACGGCCGGGTCGGGAAGGTGGCTGTCCGGCGTCCCGATCCGCACGTGCATGCCCGCCAGTGCGCCGCCGAGCAGGTAGGAGTGCGCCATGTTGTTGGCGCCGTCGCCGACGTAGGACATGGTCAGTCCGGCGAGGCCGCCCTTGTGCTCACGGATGGTGAGCAGGTCAGCGAGGATCTGGCACGGGTGGAACTCGTCGGTGAGGGCGTTGACGACGGGCACCGCGCTCGCCGCGGCCATGGCCTCGATCCGCTCCTGACCGAAGGTGCGCCACACGATGGCGGCGCACTGCCGGTCGAGGACGCGGGCCGTGTCCTCGATGGGTTCGCCGCGCCCGAGCTGGCTCGTGGCCGCGTCGATGACCAGCGGATAGCCGCCGAGCTGGGCCACACCGACGGAGAAGGAGACCCTCGTGCGGGTGCTCGGCTTGTCGAAGATGACCGCGACGCCCTGCGGTCCCTCGAGGCATCGGTCGGAGAAGGGCGCCGCCTTCAGTGCTGCGGCGCGGTCCAGGATGGCCGCCTGCTCGGCGGGGGTCACGTCGTCGTCGCGCAGGAAGTGACGCACGGTCACGGCTGGGTCCTCTCGTCAGCGGCCGCCGCTGCGGCCTCGTCCAGGATCGCCGGCAGGGCGTCGCAGAGGACGTCCAGCTCGGCCTCGGTGATGATCAGGGGTGGCGCGATCCGCAGGGCCGTCGGCGAGACGGCGTTGAGGATGATGCCGTGCGCCCGCGCCGCCGTGACGGCGTGCGCGGCGACCGGCTCCGCGAGGGTCAGGGCCTGCAGCAGGCCGACCCCACGGACGCCCGTCAGGAGCGGGTGCTCGATCTGGCCGATCCGATCCTGGAACCACGTGCCGAGGGCAGCGACCTTCGCCAGCAGTCCCTCCGACCGGATGGTCTCGAGGACGGCGAGCCCGGCGGCCGCGGCCAGCGGGTTCCCGCCGAAGGTGGTGCCGTGCTGACCGGCCTGCAGCAACTGCGCGGTCTCCGGGCCGAAGGCGATGAGGGCGCCGACCGGCACACCGCCGCCCAACCCCTTCGCGATGGTGATGGCGTCGGGCACGATCCCGGCCCGCTGGAAGGCGAACCACGATCCGGTCCGACCGATGCCCGTCTGGATCTCGTCGATGACGAGCAGAGCCCCGGCCGCGGAGGTGATCTCGCGCGCCGCCCGAAGGTAGTCCGCGGACGCCTCGAGGACGCCCGCCTCGCCCTGGATCGGCTCGAGGATCACAGCCCCCGTCTCCTGCGTGACGGCGGCCCGCAGGGCCTCGACGTCGCCATAGGGCACGTGCGTGACGCCCGGCAACAGCGGCTCGAAGGGGGCCCGGTAGGCCTCCTTGTGAGTCAGCGCGAGTGCCCCGGTCGTCCGACCGTGGAAGGCGCCCTCGGCCGCGACGAGTCCCGTGCGACCGGTGCGGCGAGCCACCTTGATGGCCGCCTCGATCGCCTCGGCCCCGGAGTTGGCGAAGAAGACGGCCGAACCCTGCGGAGCCTCGGCCACCTCGAGCAACTGCTCGGCCAACGCGATCTGCCCCGGCGTGGTGAAGAAGTTCGAGACGTGCACGGCCTCGGCAACCTGCTTCGACAAGGCCGCGACGAGCGCGGGATGACCGTGTCCGAGGGCGTTGACGGCGATGCCGCCAACGAGGTCGAGGTAGCGCCGACCCTCGACGTCCCAGACCCACACCCCGGCGCCGTGGTCAAGCACGAGCTGCGGTCGCCCGAAGACGCCCATGAGGGAGGTCTCGTAGCGGTCGAGGTAGTCCTGTGTGGCGCTCACGTGGCGTCCTGTCCGTCGGGAACGATCATCGTGCCGATGCCCTCGTTGGTGAACACCTCGAGCAGCAGCGAGTGCGGTTGCCGGCCGTCGATGACGTGGGCCTGCGGCACCCCCTCGTCGACGGCGCGCACGCACGCCTCGAGCTTGGGGATCATCCCGGAGTCGACGCGGGTGAGCAGCTCACGCGCGCCCGAGACGTCGAGCTGGCTCAGCAGCGAGGAGCGATCGGGCCAGTCGGAGTAGATGCCCTCGACGTCCGTGAGGACGACGAGCTTGCGGGCGCCCAGCGCGACGGCCAGGGCCGCGGCGGCCGTGTCCGCGTTGACGTTGAGGACCTGACCGGGCTCGTCGAGGTCGGGCGCCACCGTCGAGACGACCGGGACGCGGCCGGCGTCGAGGATGTCGCGCACGGCCGACGGGTTGACGCTCTCGACGTCCCCCACGAGGCCGACGTCGTGCTCCTCGCCGTCGACGACAGCGGTGCGGCGGCGCGCACCGAAGAGCGCACCGTCCTCGCCGGAGAGACCGACCGCGATGGGGCCGTGCTGGTTGAGCAGGCCCACGAGCTCCCGGGAGACCTGACCGGTCAGGACCATGCGCACGACGTCCATCACCTCGGGCGTCGTCACCCGCAAGCCGCCCTTGAACTCACTCTCGAGCCCGAGCCGGCCGAGCATCGTCTTGATCTGAGGGCCACCGCCGTGGACGACGACGGGCCGCAGCCCCGCGTAACGCAGGAAGGCGACGTCCTGGGCGAAGGCGGCCTTGAGAGTGTCATCGGTCATGGCGTTGCCGCCGTACTTGACGACGACGAGCGCCCCGCGGAACTGCTCGAGCCACGGCAGGGCCTCGACGAGCGTCAGTGCCTTGGACTGGGCGACGCGCAGGGCCGCCGCGTCGATGGCGCGGATCGTCCGGCTGCCGCCGACGGTGGGGTCGGGTGCGCTCATGTCGAGTACGCCGAGTTCTCGTGGACGTAGTCGTGGGTGAGGTCGTTCGTCCACACGGTCGCGCTCTCGTTTCCGGCGTGCAGGTCGATGAGGACGTGCACCTCCCGGCCCGTCAGGTCGACCTGCGACCGGTCCTCACCGACGCCGCCGGCCCGGCAGACATCGACGCCGTTCATGGCCACGTCGAGCTGCGCCGGGTCGAAGGCCGCCCGCGTCGTGCCGACGGCAGCCAGGACTCGTCCCCAGTTGGGGTCGTTGCCGAAGACCGCGCACTTGAAGAGGTTGTTGCGGGCCACGGAGCGGGCCACCTCGAGGGCGTCCTCCACGCTCGCGCTGCCCTGCACCTCGATGCGGATGTCGTGGTGCGCGCCCTCGGCATCGCCGATGAGCTGACGCGCGAGGTCGGCGCACACCTCGGTGACCGCCGCCGCGAGGTCCTCCCGGCGCGGGGTGATGCCGGATGCGCCCGAGGCCAGGAGGAGGACGGTGTCGTTGGTGGACTGGCAGCCGTCGGAGTCGATCCGGTCGAAGGTCGCCGCCGTCGCCCCGCGCAGCACCTCCTCGAGCACGTCCGGCTCGACGACCGCGTCCGTCGTGATGACGACGAGCATCGTGGCGAGGGCGGGCGCGAGCATGCCGGCCCCCTTCGCCATCCCGCCGACGGACCACGCGTCGGTGACCAGTTCGGCCACCTTCGGGACGGTGTCGGTGGTCATGATCGCGGTGGCGGCCTCCCGGCCCCCGTCGCGGCCGAGCGCGGGCACGGCGAGGTCGACGCCGCGCAGCAGGGTGTCCATGGGCAGGCGCTCGCCGATGAGTCCCGTCGAGCACACGACGACATCTCCGGCGGAGACGCCGAGTGCGGCGGCGACGTGCTCGGCCGTCGCGTGGGTGTCCTGGAAGCCGGGGGCGCCGGTGCAGGCGTTGGCGCCGCCGCTGTTGAGCACGACCGCGTCGACGCGCCCGTCGCTGACGACCTGGCGGGACCACGTCACGGGCGCGGCCTCGACGCGGTTGGACGTGAAGACGGCCGCACCCGCGTGCAGGGGCCCGTCGTTGACGACGAGGGCGAGGTCGGGGTTGCCGGAGGCCTTGAGGCCCGCGGTGACACCCGCGGCCCGGAAGCCGGCGGGGGTGGTGACGGTCATGAGGGCATCTCCTGGGAGCGAACGAATCGGGCGGTCGAGGTTCTCACGGCGCCACTCCCGCGGTGGGGAGCCCCGTGCCCTCGGGCAGGCCGAGTGCGAGGTTCATGCACTGCACCGCGGCACCGGCGGTCCCCTTCGTGAGGTTGTCGATCGCGGCGACGGCGACGACGCGGCCGACCCGCTCGTCGAGCGTGACCTGGACGTGGACGTTGTTGCTGCCCACGACGTCCGAGGTCCGGGGCCAGCGGCCCTCCGGCAGGACGTGGACGAAGGGCTCGTCCGCGTAGGCCTCGACCCAGGCCGCGCGCACCTGCGCGGGCGTGGAGCCGGCAACCACCTTCGCCGTGCAGGTCGCGAGGATGCCGCGGGGCATCGGCGCGAGCGTCGGCGTGAACGACAGCGTCACGTGGTCGCCACGGATGCCGGCGAGGTTCTGCTCGATCTCGGGAGTGTGCCGGTGCAGCCCGCCCACGCCATAGGGCGACATCGCCCCCATCGTCTCGCTGCCGAGCAGGTGCGGCTTGAGCGACTTGCCCGCCCCCGACGTACCGGAGGCGGCGACCACACAGACGTCGTCGGGCTGGATGACTCCCGCGGCCAGCCCGGGCGCGAGGGCGAGCGAGACGGCGGTCGGGTAGCAGCCGGGGACTGCGATGCGGCGCTGACCGATGAGTGCGTCGCGCTGGACACCGTCGCCGACGGGCAGCTCGGGCAGGCCGTAGGGCCACGACCCGGCGTGCTCGGTGTCGTAGAACGTCCCCCACGCCTGCGCGTCCCGGAGCCGGAAGTCGGCGCCGCAGTCAATGATGACGGTGTCCTCGGGGAGTTCCCGGGCCAGCGCCGCCGAGTGGCCGTGCGGCAGGGCGAGGAAGACGACGTCGTGACCGCTGAGGGTCTCGACGCTGGTGTCCTCGATGACCCGGTCCGCCAGCGGCGTCAGGTGCGGGTGCACGTCCCCGAGGGCGCTCCCCGCCGACGACGCGGCGGTGAGGGCGCCGATCTCGACCTCGGGGTGGGCAAGCAGGAGGCGGAGGATCTCCCCGCCGGCATAGCCGGAGGCACCGGCGACAGCGATCGTGGGCATGTGCATGACTATACACGACTGGGTGAATCTATGCAGGCAGGGTGCTGCGACGGCCATCGTGGACCCGAGGCCCGGCCGGCGCATCAGATCTGCCCAGGGTCAGATGAGCGGGTCGTCCGCACCCCAGGAGATCAGCCCGAGCCGCCGCGCATCGTCGTCGAGCCCGGCCGCTGCGCGTGCCGCCAGGGACGCGGGGGTGTCGGTGCCGGCCCGGACCATCCGACCGGCCCACGCGTCGAGGTGCCCGTCGGCGATGGCCAGCAGCAGCTCGACGACGTCGGCGGGGTCGGTCCAGTCCGTTCGCCCGTCGTGGGCACCCATGCCCAGCGTCATGTCCGTGCGGACGACTCCCGGGGCGAGATCGAAGGCGCGGACCCCGGAGTCACGGGCGTGGTCGGTGGCCACGGTGAGCTGGTGGAGCGCCGCCTTCCCGGTGTTGTAGGCCGTGGAGATGTCGTAACCGCGGTAGGCAGCCCCGGAGTTGATGTTGACGACGCGCCCTCCCCCCGCCGCCCGCATGTGCGGCACGACCGCGCGGGTCATGAGGAAGGGGCCACGCACGTTGATCTCGACCGTGCGCCACCAGCGCTCGGGATCGGCCTCCCACAGAGCGACCTCGTCGTCGATGACACCAGCATTGTTGACCAGCAGATCGATCCGTCCGCGTCGCGCCACGATGTCGCGGACCCACGCGGCCACGGCGGTCGGGTCGGTGACCTCGGCCACCGACCGCGAACCGCGCTCGACGACCCAGCCCGCCTGCTCGAGCGCCTCGGCGAGATGGGCCCCGATCCCGCGGGAGGCACCCGTGACGATCGCGACTCGCGACGTGGTCACGGGCACGTCCCCCGCCTCGGCATCCACTCAGACCCGCTGCGTGGCGCCGACGACGCGAGCCGCCTCCGCGATGGCCGCGTCACGGAGCTGGCTGACCTCATCGGTCGTCAGGGTGCGCTCGGCCGAGCGGAAGGCGAGCCGGACCGCCAGCGACTTGTTGCCGGCGCCGACCTGCTCGCCGCGATAGATGTCGAAGAGGGTGATCGCCTCGAGCTGCTCCCCCGCCCCGGCGCGCAGTGCGTCCAGGACGGTCGCCGCGGGGACCTCCTCCGCGACGACGAGAGCGACGTCGGTGCGGGCGACCGGGTAGGTCGAGAGTGCCTGCGCTCGGACCGGGTCGCCCGTCGCCGCGATGAGGGCATCGACGTCGAGCTCACCGGCGACCGTGCGCGCGGGCAGACCGAGCGCGCCGATCACCTTCGGGTGCAGCTCCCCGACGTGACCGACGACCGTGCCGTCCTCGAGCTGGAGCGCGGCGCAGCGCCCCGGGTGCCACGGGGTGACCTGAGCGGCCTCGACGCGCAGGTCGAGGCCGACGGACCGACCGACGTTGAGCGCCCAGGCGACGGCGTCCGCCGCACCGACCGCTCGGGGTGCGGCGCCGGGCCCGGTGCGAGCCAGGTCGCCCGCCGCCGCGAAGGCGGCGTGCCGCGGCTGGGCCGGCACGCCGGCCAGGATCGCCGCCAAGGTCGCGTCGTCCGGTCGCCCGTCGGCGGCCGGGGTGGGGACCGGCGTCGCGCCCACGGTGCCGGCGGTCACCAGACCCATCTCGTAGATCGCGGCGTCCTTGGCCCCACGCGCGACATTCCGTCGCAGCGTTTCGAGCAGCGTGTCGAGCACGGACGTCCGCATCACCGGCGCGTCATCCTGCAACGGGTTGGCGACCTCCACCGTGGACCGGCGCGGGTCGGCCGCGTCGTAGCCCAGGCGGTCGAAGAGTTCGCGGGAGACGAAGGGGTAACTGAGCGTCTCCGTCAGGCCCTGTTGGGCCAGGGTGCGGGTGACGACGCGGCGCAGTCGCTGGCCGTGCGTCAGACCGAGGCTCCCGTGCTGCGGGAGAATGCTCGGGATGGCGTCATAGCCGCGGACGCGGGCGACCTCCTCGACGAGGTCGGGCCCGTTGCGCAGGTCCTGGCGCCACGACGGCGGCGTGACGCTGACGACGTCGGCGCCACCTTCGGGCCCGTCGCCCGCGTCAGCCTGCGCACCGGACTCGGTGATGGTGCAACCCACCGCGCGCAAGGTGTCCAGCACCTCGGCGCGGGAGTAGTCGAGCCCGATGAGACGCGAGGGGTGCGTGACGTCGAACGCGAAGGGCGCGGCCGCGACCGGCTCGCCGACGTCGCTGACGGCCTCGTCGGCCCAACCGCCGCCGTACTCGACGAGCAGGTCAACCGCGAGCTGGGCGGCGGTGGCGGTGATGGCCGGGTCGACCCCGCGCTCGAAGCGCTTGCTGGCCTCGGTCGTCAGGCGGTGACGACGCGAACTGCGGGCCACCGTGATCGGGTCGAAGTGGGCGGCCTCGATGAGCACGTCCGTCGTGCCGGGCCCAACTTCGCTGGTCTCCCCGCCCATGACTCCGGCGATCGCCAGCGGCGTCTCGCCGCCGTCGGTGATGAGCAGGTCGGCCGGGTCGAGTTGGCGCTCGACGTCGTCGAGCGTCGTGAGGGTCTCACCGGCACGGGCGCGGCGCACGACGATGGGACCCTCGAGGGTCGCCAGGTCGAAGGCGTGCAGGGGCTGGCCGAGCAGCATCATCACGTAGTTCGTCACGTCGACCGCGAGCGAGATGGGGCGCATACCGACGGCCGTCAGGCGCTGCTGCATCCAGGCGGGCGTGGCCGCGCCGGCGTCGATCCCGCGCACCACACGAGCGACGTAGCGGTCGCACCCGGGGACACCATCGAGCGGGGCGTCCTCCAGACGCACCTCGTGCCCGGCAGCGGCGTCGGTGAGCGCGGTGATCGCGGCGGGGTCGCGGAAGGCGGAACCCGTGGACAGCGCGTACTCGCGGGCGATGCCGCGCATCGAGAAGCAGTAGCCCCGGTCGGGGGTCACGTTGACCTCGATGACCTCCTCGTCGAGACCGAGGAGGGGGATCGCGTCCGCGCCGGGCACCAGCGCGTCGACGACCTCCGGCTGATCCTGGAACCACTGGGTCAGCACGATGATGCCGTCGTGGTCCTCCCCCAGGCCGAGCTCGGCGGCGGAGCAGATCATCCCCGAGGAGACGTGCCCGTAGGTCTTGCGCGCCGAGATCCGGAAGTCACCGGGCAGGACGCCGCCGGGCAGGATGCAGACGACGAGGTCGCCGACGGCGAAGTTGTGCGCGCCGCAGACGATCCCCTGCGGCTCGCCGCTGCCGTTGGCGTCGCCGACGTCGACGAGACACCAGTTGATGGTCTTGCCGTTCTTCTGCTCCTCGGGCGTCACCTCGAGCACGCGTCCGACGACGAGCGGGCCGGTCACGTCACCGCCGAGCAGGTCCTCCTCCTCGAGGCCAACGCGCACGAGGGCATCGGCGATGGCGGCGCCGTCCGCCTTCGGGTCGACGTCGGCCAGCTCGCGCAGCCACTCCACCGGGGCGTACATCAGATCTCCATCCCGAACTGTGCGGAGAACCGCACATCTCCCTCAACGATGTCGTGCATGTCGGCCACGCCGTGGCGCAGCATGAGCGATCGCTCGATGCCGAGGCCGAAGGCGAAGCCGGTGTAGCGGTCGGGGTCGATCCCTGCGGCGCTGAGCACGCGCCGGTTGACCATGCCCGAGCCACCGACCTCGATCCAGCCCGTCCCGCCGCAGGTGCGGCAGTTGTCGTCCTCGCCGCTGCAGATCCAGCAGCGGACGTCGATCTCGGCGCTCGGCTCCGTGAAGGGGAAGTACGACGGGCGCAGGCGCGTCACCGTGCCCTCACCGAAGAGTCGCGCGACGAAGGCGTCGAGGCTCCCCTTGAGGTGGGCCATGGTGATGCCCTCGTCGACGACGAGGCCCTCGAACTGGTGGAAGACCGGGGTGTGCGTCGCGTCGAGCGGGTCCGACCGGAAGACCTTGCCGGGGCACAGCACGTAGATCGGGGGCTCCCGGTCCAGCATGGTGCGCACCTGCACCGGCGAGGTGTGCGTGCGCAGCACGAGGCCCGAGCCCTCGGGCGCCACGAAGAGCGTGTCCTGCATCTGCCGGGCGGGGTGGTCGGGACCCAGGTTGAGTGCGTCGAAGTTCAGCCACTCGGCCTCGACCTCTGGCCCCTCGGCGATCTCCCAGCCCATGGCCACGAAGATGTCCTCGACCCGCTCGGTGATGAGGCTGATCGGGTGCCGCGCGCCGATCGGCCGTGCGTCGTCGACGACGGTGAGGTCGAGGGTCTCCTCGACGAGGATCCGCTCGTCGCGCTCCGCCTCGAGCTCGGCCTGGCGTGCCGTGAACGCCTGGCCGACCCGACCCCTGGCCTGACCGACACGCTTGCCGGCCTCCGCCTTCGCACTCGGTGGCAGAGCACCGATCTCACGGTTGGCCAGCGCCAGCGGGCTGCGGTCACCCTGATGGGCCGCGCGCAGCGCCTTGAGCTCGTCGAGGGTCGTGGCTGCCGAGGCCGCGGCCAGCGCGGACGCGACGGCCTCGTCGATGGCCTCCGGGTCGAGCGCGGCGACCTCGACGGGGTCGTAGTTCTTGTTGGGTCCAGACATCGCTTCCACTTCACGGTTGTGGGGGTGCGCCGCGCACCGACGCGAGGTCGGCGGGGTGCCCGGCAAGTTTAGGGAGCCGCCGGAGCTCCGTGCGAACGGGTTGCCTCAGTCCGGTGACGCGACCGGCAGGGTGACGACGATGGCGGCGCCGCCGCCGGGGCGTTCGTCGATCCGGATGTGTCCACCCTGTGCCTCCACGAGACCCTTGACGATGTAGAGGCCCAGCCCCGTCGACGAGCGGCCGCCCGTCTGCCAGAACCGGGCGAAGGCGAGGTGCCGGTGCTCGGCGGGGATGCCGACGCCCTCGTCGGAGACGACGACGTCGACGGTGCCGGGCGCGGTGCCCGGGCGCGACTGGAGATGGATGGCGCCGCCGCCGTGGCGGATGCCGTTCTCGATGAGATTGGCCAGGACCTGGTCGAAGCGATCGGGATCCGCACGGACCGTGTCGGCCCCCGGCTCGATCTCGACGCTCACTGAGTGACACTCCCCCTGCGAGAGGGCACGCTCGCGATGTCCGCCGAACACCGCGGCGAGGTCGAGCGGCTGCGCGTGCAGGCGGACCCGCCCCGAATCGATCCTCGACACGTCGAGCAACTCGGTGATGAGCCGGGTGACGCGGTCGGCGTCCGCCTCGATCGTCTCGATCATGAGGCGCTTCTGGTCGTCGGTGAACTGCTCCCACCGGCGCAACAGCGTCGCCGAGAACCCCTTGACGCTGGTCAACGGGGAACGCAGTTCGTGGGCCACGGTGGAGATGAGTGCGGCGTGGTCGGCTTCCGCGCGACGCCGCGCGGCCGCGTCACGCAGGTTGAGGACGACGCTGCGCACCGGCTTTCCGCGCCCGGGTCGCACGTACTTCATCGTCAGGAGCACCTCGCGCCCGTCGGGCCCGAGCAGCATCTTTTCCCGGTGACCGGTGCGGCTGTTGTAGTGGTTGCTCCACGGCCGCGCCACGTCCCACCAGTTCACGCCGTCGACATCGTGCAGGGGCAGGGCCACGCGCACGTCCTGACCGATGATCTCCTCGCGCGACAGGAGCAGAATCTGCGCCGCGCGGCTGTTGACGGCGTGGGCGATCGCATCGGGCCCGGCGATGATGAGGCCGTCGGGCATGAGCTCCACGGCCTCGGCCAGACCCGGACCACCCAGCGTCGGCTCCGGACTGAAGATCATGCTCGGCAGCCTAGACGGGCGGGCGGACCCTCGCGGACGCGTAGACGCAGATCGTCGCGGCCATGGCGAGGTTGAGCGACTCGGCCTTGCCGTGGATGGGCACCCGCACGACCTCGTCGCACGCGTCACGATCCTCGTCGGTCAGGCCCCAGGCCTCGTTGCCCATGACCCAGGCGTGCGGGACGGTGAGGTCGACCTCGTCGACGGTGCGCGCCCCGCGGCCGTCCGCGGCGAAGGTCGTGATGCCGGCTTCGCGCAGCCGCGCGAGGAGGTCGGGCACGTCCAGGCCGGTCACGACGGGAAGGTGGGCGAGCGATCCGGCGGTCGAGCGGACGACCTTCGGGCTGTGGATGTCGACGGAGCCCTCGCTGACGAGGACGGCGTCGGCGCCTGCGGCGTCCGCGGCGCGGATGGCGGTGCCCGCGTTGCCGGGGTCCCGCACATGGGTCAGGACGAGCAGGAGGCGTGGCGCGGCGGCCAGGACGTCCTCCAGCTGATGGTGCTCGGTGCGGCAGACCGCGGCGATCCCCTGCGGGGAGGTCGCGTCGCACATGGCCTGCAGGACCTCGTCCGTGACGGGGTGCACGTAGAGCCGCTCGGCATGGGCGCGCTCGAGAATCTCGGGGTGACGGCGCGCGCCCTCGTCCGTGACGTAGACGTCGAGCACCGTCTCGGGGGCGTGGACCACGGCCTCACGCACCCCCTGCGGGCCCTCGACGAGGTAGCGACCCGCCTTCACACGCACGGAGCGCCGGGAGAGCGCCCGGACCGACGCGACCCGATCGGATCGCGGGTTGGTCAGTGTGGGGCTCTCCCGGCGCTCGACGTGCGACACCGGTCAGGCGTCAGGCGGACTTGGAGGCGGGGGCCTCCGTGGCCGGCACGTTCGCCTTGGCGATCTCGACGAGCACCGCGAAGGCAGCCTCGTCGTTCACGGCCAGCTCGGCGAGCATGCGGCGGTCGACCTCGATCTCCGCGGCGCGCAGGCCCTGGATGAAGCGGTTGTAGGTCATGCCGTTCGCGCGGGCGCCAGCGTTGATGCGCTGGATCCAGAGCCGACGGAAGTCACCCTTGCGGGCGCGACGGTCGCGGTAGGCGTAGCCGAGCGAGTGGGTGACCTGCTCCTTGGCCTTGCGGTACAGACGTCCGCGCTGACCGCGGTAACCGCTGGCGCGCTCGAGGACGACCCGGCGCTTCTTCTGGGCATTGACTGCCCGCTTCACGCGTGCCACGTGAGTACTCCTTGTTCGTTGCTGGTGTCAGGGGGTTGCCGGCGCGCATCGGCGCGACCGGCTGGCGATCACAGACCGAGGAGGCGCTTGGCCTTCTTGGTGTCGGCCGGGGAGAGGACCACGTCGCCGGCGAGACGACGCGCGTGCTGCGGCGACTTCTCGTGGAACTTGTGGACGTGGTTCGCACGCTGGCGCATGATCTTGCCGGAGCCCGTGATGCGGAAGCGCTTCTTGGCACCGGAGTGCGTCTTGTTCTTCGGCATGGAGCCGATCTCCTTCGTGTGGTGGTGCTCGGTGGACTGGGGTGAGGGCTCAGGCCTCGGTCGTGGCCTCGGCAGGGGCCTCGGCGGGGGCCTCGGTGCTGGCCATGTCGTCGGCCGTGGCGGTCGGCTCGCCGGCCGGGGCCGGTGCCGGCGCGCCGGGAGCCTGCTCGTCCTGGCGGCGACGCTGCTCGGCGCGGGCCTCGGACTTCTTGCGGGTCGGACCCAACACCATGATCATGTTGCGGCCGTCCTGCTTCGGCGCGGACTCGACGAAGCCGAGTTCGACGACGTCCTCGGCAAGGCGCTGCAGGAGACGGAAGCCCAGCTCGGGGCGCGACTGCTCGCGACCGCGGAACATGATCGTCACCTTGACCTTGTCGCCGGCCTTGAGGAAGCGCTCGACGTGACCCTTCTTGGTCCCGTAGTCGTGCGCATCGATCTTGGGCCGGAGCTTGATCTCCTTGATGACCGTGTTGACCTGGTTCTTGCGCGCTTCGCGCTCCTTGATGGCGGCTTCGTACTTGTACTTGCCGAAATCCATCAGCTTGGCGACAGGAGGCTTGGCCATCGGGGCCACCTCGACGAGATCGAGGTCAGCCTCGGCAGCCAGACGGAGCGCGTCCTCGACGCGCACGATGCCGACCTGCTCACCGTTCGGACCGACCAGACGCACTTCCGGAACCCGGATGCGGTCATTGATACGAGGCTCGCTGATGTGCTGCTCCTTAACTCGACGACAGGACCATGGGACGAAGAAAGGCTCCTCGCCATCCGCGAGAAGCCTCACCGTCACGTCCACCGCCCGAGCGAACCTTGCGGTCCGGCACCAGCAGCGACCTGTGGGACCCGGCAACCTGTGGTCGACGCGGGTGGAAGCGGTGAGCTTCTCTTGGCACTGGCCCACACGAAGCGGGTCAGTCGGTCGTCGAGAAGAGTAACAGCGAGGCGCGGCGGAAGGGAAATCGCCCTCCGTGGCGCCCGCGGCCACCACGTGCCCAACCGACCGGGCCGGGAAATGCTCAGCTGGCCGGGGTGGCCCGCCTTGGCCGGGACATGTCCCGGCCCTGACTCACCAACGCGGTCATCTCAACGCAGACCGGCCCGGCAACAGGGGCGTCAGCGGCGCCTGTCCCGGCGAGACAGGGCGATCTGCGCCAACAGGGCGATGACGACACCCGTCGCCCCGACCGCGGCGAAGCCCGCCGCGGGGACCGAGGCGTCGATGGCCACTCCGGCGATGGGCGCCCCGAAGGCGGAGCCGGAGGTGATGGCGGACCCGTGCCAGCCGAGGGCCTCGCCTCGCACCCGTTCGGGCACGAGGTGACTGATCTGCTCGGTCGTGGCCGTGAGCGTGGGCGCACAGAGGAAGCCGCAGATCATCACGAGCACACAGGCCCAGAACGCGCCCTCCGCCAGACCCACGGGCACGGTGGCCAGGCCGAGCAGGGCGAGCAGCCAGTGCCCGGGAAGGGAGCGCGGCAGCGCCCCGTAGACGAGTGCGCCCAACAGGGAGCCCAGGGCCCAGAAGGCCATGACCCACGCAATGGAGCGGTCCAGCCCCTGCTCGCGCATGAGCGCCACGATGGAGACGTCGGTGCCCGAGAGCACGAGGGTGCTCGCGGCCGTCACGCCGAGCACTCCCGCCGCGGCCGGCCCCAGCCAGGAGCGGGTCGGGACCCTGGCCGGTGTTGCCTTCGCCGGCTTCTCCTCGTGAACCTCGTCGCCGACGGTCATCTCGTCGACCCCGGCACCCGCGGCGGCGGGCGCCCCGGCGGCGGTGACGGGTGCGGTCTCCGCGGGACCACTCTGCGCAGCCGACTCCGGCGGGGTGGCCGAGAGCCGGGGGTTGAGCAGCCACAAGGCGAACCCGCCGAGCAGGACGAGAAGGTTGGCGGCCAGGAGCACCCAGCGGGTGTCCCACGTGGTCGCGGCGAGGACGCCGACAGCCGGGCCGATCATGAAGGACATCTCGGTCGCCACGGAGTCGACGGACAGGGCCGTGCGGCGCGACTCGACGGGCGTCGCCGCCAGAATCACTTGGCGCAGCACGGCCCAGACGGGCATCGCCATCAGGCCCGCGACGATCACGGCGACGATCAAGGCCCAGTAGCCGACGAAGGGGGCCACGCACCAGACGAGCACCCCGACGATGAGCGAGGGAGCGAAGGTCGTCCGCAGCCCGACCTTGTCGAGCCGGCGACCGCGCCACGGGCCGCTGACGGCGAGCGCGATGGTGGAGGCCGCGGAGACCGCCCCGGCGGCGCCGTAGGTGCGGCCCAGGTGGTCGACGACGTGGAGGGTCAGGACGATGAAGCTGGCCGCCAGTGGCGTGCGCAGGAGCAGACCGAGCAGGACCGCCATGCGAACCTCGGGGATGGCGAGGACATCACGGTAGCGGCGCAGGATCACTGCCCCATGATCCGTGGTGGCAGCGGTTTCGGCCAAACCGGACGTTCAGCGCCTCGTCACGCGAGCCGAAAGGCGATGCCGTCGACGCGCGCCCGCAGTTCCCCGTCCGTCGCGAGCCGCTCCCCCACCCCGGTCGCGAGCTCGCGCACGCGCTCCGCGGGGAGTCCCGGCACGAGGGCCAGCGTCACCGCGAGGATCCCGTGTCCGGCGGGTTCGCCGTCGCCGAGGCTGTGGCCGGTGACCTCGGGGAGGCCGTCGAGGGCGCGAGCGACCGAGGCCGCGATGAAGGGGTCCTCGTGCGCCGGAAGCCACTCCCGCTGCTGGGCGAGGGCCCAGACCATGCTCGGTCGCAGCTCGCGGGCGTGCGCGTCGGCCAGGTCGAGAACGATGACGTCACAACTCTCGGTGACGGCCGCCTGAGCGGCGCGCGCCGCCGTGACGGGGATCGGCCGGGCCGTCGGCTCCCACGCGGCGAGCGCCGCGATCGAGGTGAAGGCGGGCAGCGCCCGGGTCCCGTCGGGTCCGGTGAGGGTCACGGACGCCATGTCCGTCTCCTTCTCGACCGTGTGCCCGTCGACGTCGATCGTGTCCGCCGCGGTGGCCACGACGGGGACGAGCAGGCGGGCCGCCGCCAGGGCCGTCATGAGTTCGCGGTCGTCGGCCGGGCCGGTGAGGGCGGCGAGCAGCCGTGCGTCAGCGCCGCCCTCATCCCCCTCGAAGCCACCGGCCGGCAGGGTCCGACCCGTCCAGGGCTGACCCGAGGAGTCGGCCCCACTCACGGGCGGCCCGCGACGTCGAGCGCCGCCGGGAGGGTGAAGGCCTCCCGGTACAGGGCGGACCCGACGATGGCTCCCTCGACACCCTCGCCGACGAGGCCACGGATGGCGGCGATGTCCTCCAGGGTGGACACGCCACCCGAGGCGACGACGGGTCGGTCCGTGCGGGCGCAGACGTCACGCAGGAGCTGGAGGTTGGGGCCTTGAAGCATGCCGTCCTTGTTGACGTCGGTCACGACGTAGCGGGCGCAGCCCTCGGCATCGAGGCGCTCGAGCGTCTCCCACAGATCGCCGCCCTCGGAGGTCCACCCGCGTGCGGCCAGGGTCGTCCCCCGGACGTCGAGACCGACGGCGACGCGGTCGCCGTGCTCCGCGATGGCCCGCGCCGTCCACTCGGGGTCCTCGAGCGCGGCCGTGCCCAGGTTGACGCGGCGCACCCCGGTCGCCAGCGCCCGCTCGAGCGACGCGGCATCGCGGATGCCGCCGCTCAGCTCGACCAAGATGTCGAGCCGGACGACGATGTCGGCGAGCAGCTCGGCGTTGGAGCCACGGCCAAAGGCCGCGTCGAGGTCGACGAGGTGCAGCCACTCGGCGCCCTGTTCCTGCCAGGCGAGGGCTGCCTCCCACGGGTCGCCGAACTCTCCCCCGCTGCCGGCCACGCCCTGCACCAGCTGGACCGCCCGCCCGTTCGCCACGTCGACGGCCGGCAGCAGCTCGAGCCGTGGCCCGGCTCCCGTCTGCCCCGCGATGCCCTCGGTCTGCACGTTCTCGGTCACAGCTCGTTCACCCAGTTCTCCAATAGGTGCAGTCCCGCGTCCCCGGACTTCTCCGGGTGGAACTGCGTTGCGGTCAAGGGTCCGTTCTCGACGGCGGCGACGAAGTCGGCGCCGTGGGTCGCCCACGTCACGTGCGGGGCGACCTTCGCCATGTAGCCGTCCGCCACGGGCAGCTCCCAGCGGTCGGCGGCGTAGGAGTGGACGAAGTAGAAGTGCTCGTCCTCGATGCCCGCGAGCAGGCGCGTCCCGGACGGCGCACGGACGGTCGACCACCCCATGTGGGGGACGATGTCGGCGCTCAGTCGCCGGACGCGGCCCGGCCACTCGGCGAGGCCGTCCTGGGGTGAGTCGGACGGCTCGTCGGATCCGTCGAACATCACCTGCATGCCGACACAGACACCGAGGACGGGGCGCCCACCGCTGATCCGGCGGTCGATGAGCTGCGGTCCGCGGACCGCGCGCAGCCCCTGCACGCAGGCGTGGAAGTTCCCCACGCCCGGCACGAGCAACCCGTCGGCGGCCAACACGGCGTCGCGATCGGCGGTCAGCTCCACGAGGGCACCGACGTGCTCCAGCGCGCGCACGGCCGAGTGCACGTTGCCGCTGCCGTAGTCGAGGATCACGACCTTCTTGCCAGTGCTCATCGCTCGTCTTCCAAGGTTGCTCGGTTGGCGAGGGCCTGCTCGGCGAGCACCTCGCGCACGGTGGCATCGAACCGGGCCACGTTGCTCGGCGACGGCTCGACGAGATCGCCCTCCTGGGCGCTGGCCGGGTCGGTCAGGAGCCGCTCCCCCGGCAGGCCGAGCACCCGCAACAGGTCCACCAGCCACCAGATCGCGTCACCGTGCGACCGCCGGAGCAACTCGACGAGGGAACGGCCGGCCTCGGGCGTGCGGGTCTCCGCCACGCGGAGCAGATCGCCGGGACGCAGTCCGGGCAGCTTGCTGCGGACGACGCCGCTGCCCGGCACCCAGACGAGCCACCGGCGGGTGGCCCGCCATGGGCTCGGCTGGACGGACACGACGGCGTTGCCGCCGATGACGAAGAAGCCCAGCGCGGGGCGCGTGCGCGCGCCGGGGGGACGAGCGGCGAGCACCTCGCGGGCATCGTCGTAGGGCGGCGCCGCCAGCGTCCTCGGACCCGCCGCGGTGATCGCGCTCCACGATCCGAAGCCGGACACGTGCGCGGGCACGACCCCGCGCGTCACCCAACGGATCGCGTGCTCGGGGTCCGCTCGGACCAGCAGCAGCCCGCCGTCCATCGCGGGATCACCGTGCGTGTCCACGGCTCAGAGCGCACCCTTCGCGCTCGGGATGCCGACGACGCGCGGGTCGGGCTCGACGGCGGCCCGCAGGGCCCGGGCGACGGCCTTGAACTGGGCCTCGACCACGTGGTGCGGGTCCCGCCCGCCGAGAACGCGGACGTGCAGGGCGATCCCGGCGTGGAAGGCGAACGTCTCGAGGACGTGGCGGGTCAGCGACCCGATGTAGTTGCCGCCGATGACCGCGTACTCCTGGCCGGCGGGCTCGCCGGTGTGCACACAGTAGGGGCGCCCGGCCACGTCGACCACGGCGTGCACGAGGGCCTCGTCGAGCGGGACCGTGGCGTCGCCGAACCGCGCGATGCTGCTCTTGTCACCGAGCGCCTGACGCACGGCGTCGCCGAGCACGATGGCGACGTCCTCCACCGTGTGGTGGGCGTCCACGTCGACGTCACCGACGGCCTTGACGGTCAGGTCGATGAGGGAGTGCTTGGCGAAGGAGAGGAGCATGTGGTCGTAGAAGCGCACCCCCGTGCTCACGTCCCCCACACCGGAGCCGTCGAGGTCGATGGACAGCTCGATGCTGCTCTCGGACGTCGCGCGGCTGAGGCTGGCGGTGCGGTGGGTCGTCACGCTCATGAGGTGCTCTCCTGACGGTGCTGCGGGGCGATCTCGGACAGGGCGTCGAGGAATGCCGTGGTCTCGTCGGGCGTCCCGGCCGTCACCCGAAGATAGTGCGGAAGGCCGTTGTCGCGAACCAGCACCCCCTTCTCGAGCAGCGCCCGCCACGCCTCGTCCGAGTCGGCGAACCCGCCGACGAGCACGAAGTTGGCGTCGCTGGGCACGGGGGCGAACCCCAGTCGCCGGGTCTCCTCGACGATGCGGTCGCGCTGCTCCCGGATGACGTCGACGGTCTCGAGCATGGCCGGCGCGTGGCGCAGCGTGGCCAGCGCGATCGCCTGCGTCGGCGCGCTGAGGTGATACGGCAGGCGGACGAGCCGCAGCGCGTCGGTGACGGCGGGGTCAGCGGCGAGATAGCCCAGCCGGCCGCCGGCGAAGGCGAACGCCTTGCTCATCGTGCGGGTCACGACGATTCGGGGCCGGCCGGCGAGCAGCGTCAGCGCGCTCGGAGTGCCGGCGCGCGCGAACTCCTCGTAGGCCTCGTCGACGACGATGATCGCGTTCTCGGCCGCGTCGTGCACGGCCTCGACGACGTCGAGCCCCAGGGCCGTGCCCGTGGGGTTGTTGGGCGAGCACAGGAAGACGACGTGGGGCTGGTGCTCGCGCACCTGCGCGACCGCCGCCTCGACGTCGAGGGCGAAGGGGGCCTCGCCCCCCTTCGCGCGCAGTCCGTCCACCCACCGGGTGCCGGTGGTGGCCGTGATGATCGAGTGCATCGAGTAGGCCGGGGTGAACCCCATGGCCGTGCGGCCGTGGCCACCGAAGGCCTGGAGCAGGTGCTGAAGCACCTCGTTCGACCCGTTCGCCGCCCACACCTGCTCGGCGCTGATCGGGGTGCCGCCGCGCGAGAGGTACTCCGCGAGAGCCTCACGCAGCCGCGTGAACTCCCGATCGGGATAGCGGTTGAGCGACGGGGCGACCTCGGCGACCGCGGCGACGATCGCGTCGACGACGACGGCCGGGACCGGGTAGGAGTTCTCGTTGGTGTTGAGGGCGACGGGCACCTCGAGCTGAGGCGCCCCGTAGGCGGTCATCCCCCGCAGGTCCGCGCGCAGGAGGTCGGCGATCGACGCGCCGCTCACCGGTCGGCCTCGAGACGCGCGGTGACGGCCTCGCCGTGCGCGGGCAGGTCCTCGGCCCCCGCCAGGGTCACCACGTGCGGGCCGACCTCGCGCAGGGCGTCGCGCGAGTAGGAGATGACGTGGATCCCGCGCAGGAACGACTGGACCGACAGGCCGCTCGAGTGGCACGCGCACCCGCCGGTGGGCAGGACGTGGTTGGACCCGGCCGCGTAGTCGCCGAGGCTGACCGGGCTGTCCGGGCCGACGAAGATGGCGCCCGCGTTGCGGACGCGGGTGGCGACGGCCTCCGCATCGGCCGTGATGACCTCGAGGTGCTCGGCGGCGTAGGCATTGACGACGACGAGTCCGGCGTCGAGGTCGTCGACGAGGACGACGCCCGACTGGCGCCCCGTCAGGGCCGCGGTGACGCGCTCACTGTGCTTCGTCGCGGCCGCGCGGCGCGCGACGGCGGCCTGGACGGCCTCGGCCAAATCGAGGCTGTCCGTGACGAGGACCGACGCGGCCAGCGGGTCGTGCTCGGCCTGCGAGATGAGGTCCGCGGCGACGAAGTCGGGGTCGGCGGTGGCGTCGGCGAGGACGGCGATCTCGGTCGGGCCGGCCTCCGCGTCGATGCCGATGAGGCCCTTGAGGTGACGCTTGGCCGCAGCCACGTAGACGTTGCCGGGGCCGGTGACGAGGGAGACGGGCTCACACTCGACGTCGCCGTCGGTGAAGCCGTGGGCGAAGGCGGCCACGGCCTGGGCGCCGCCCACGGCGTAGACCTCGTCGATGCCGAGGAGCGCGCACGCCGCGAGGATGGTCGGGTTGGGGTAACCGGCGAAGACGCCGGTGTTCTCCTTCTGCGGCGGGCTGGCCACGGCGATCGACCCGACCTCCGCGAGCTGGGCCGGCACCACGTTCATGACGACGGACGACGGGTACACGGCCAGACCGCCGGGCACGTAGAGACCGACCCGGTCGACCGGCACCCAGCGCTCCGTCACGGTGCCGCCGGGGGCGACCTTCGTCGTCGTGTCGGTCCGGCGCTGGTCGGCGTGCACGAGTCGCGCTCGGTCGATCGACACCTGCAGCGCCGCCCGCACGTCGGGGTCGAGCGCATCCAGGGCGGCCGTCAGGACCTCGGCGGGCACCCGCAGGCTCGGCGGGCGCACCCCGTCGAAGCGCTCCCCCAGCTCGTACAGCGCCTGCGCACCGCGGTCGCGGACGTCGTCGACGAGGGGACGGACGACATGGAGCGCGGCCTCGACGTCGTACTCCGCGCGGGGCAGGGCCTCGCGCAGTGTCCGGGCGTTCAGGTCCCTGCCGCGCAGGTCGGTCGTCGACATCATGCCGACGATTCTAAGGACTCCCCGCGGGCGGCCCGACCGCATCTCAGCGGCTGGCCGCCGCCGCTCAGATCGCGCCGTAGAAGCGTTCGTCCACGACGGCCCGGGCGTGCCGGGCCGCGCGCCGATAGGACTCCTGGAGCTCCTGCCCGGAGGCCGGGGGCAGCCCGATGATGCGACCGACACCGTCCGCCTCGCGCAGGTTGCTCGGGACGGAGTCGACGGGGCGACCGCGGTAGAGCAAACCCGCGTTGCGGGTGCGCGAGGCCAACTCCCACGCCGTGCGCAGGACGTCTCCCTCGGCCGGCGTGAGATGACCGGCCTCGACGGCCGCGGCGAGGGCCGGCAGCGTCGCCGGGGTCCGCAGGGCCGGCTCCGCGTGGGCGTGCTCCAACTGGATCAACTGGACCGTCCACTCGATGTCGGACAGCCCGCCCATGCCGAGCTTGAAGTGGGTCCGGCGGTCGGCGCCGCGCGGCAGCCGCTCGGCCTCCATGCGCGCCTTGAGCCGACGGATCTCCCGCACCTGCTCGCGCGTGAGGCCGTCGGCCGGCCAGCGGATCGGGTCGATCAGCGCGACGAAGTCGTCGGCAAGGACCCGGTCGCCGGCGATCGGCGTGGCCCGCACGAGGGACTGCGCCTCCCACGTCTGTGACCACCGCTCGTAGTAGCTGCGGTAGGAGGAGAGCGACCGCACGAGCGGGCCGGCCTTGCCCTCGGGGCGCAGGTCGGCGTCGAGGCCCAGCGGCGGGTCGCTGCCGGGCAGGCCGAGCAGCCGGCGCATCTCGCCGATGACGGCCGCGGCATCCCGTTGTGCCGCGTCCTCCGCGACGCCCCCACGGGGGCGGTGGACGAAGAGGACGTCCGCGTCCGAGGAGTAGCTGATCTCGCCGCCGCCGAGTCGCCCCATCCCGACGACGAGCAGGTCGGCACCGATCTCGCGGCCGAGGTCCGCCTCGATCTTGCGGGCCGCGACGATGAGCCCGACCTCGATCGTGGCCGCGCTGATGTCGGTCAGCGCCCGGCCGACGCCGTCGAGGTCGATCTCGCGGAAGAGGTCGGCGACGGCCACCCGGAAGAGCTCGGTGCGGCGGATGGCCCGGGCCGCGGACATGGCGGCCTCGGCATCGTCCTTGCGCCCCGCCGCCGCCTGCATCCGTCGGAGGATGTCCTGCCGCGAGCGGGGCACGAGACCGGTGGCGTCGCCGAGCATGGCGACGGCCTCGGGCGCCGACAGCAGGAGTTCGGCGACGAACCGGCTGCGTCCGAGCGAGTGGGCCAACCGCTCGGCGGCCGAACCCTCGTCGCGCAGGAGGCGCAGGTACCAGTGGGTCGTGCCGAGGTGTTCGCTGACCTTGCGGAAGGCGAGCAGTCCGGCGTCCGGGTCGGCCTCGTCGGCGAACCACGACAGCATCACCGGCAGCAGCTGCCGCTGGATCGAGGCTCGCCTGGAGACTCCCGAGGTCAGCGCCTCGAGGTGGCGGATCGCACCCGCAGGGTCGCGGAAGCCGAGCGCCGCGAGCCGGTCGCGTGCGGCATCGCTCGACAGCCGCGCCTCCGAGGGGCTGAGCCGGGCGACGTGTGCCAGCAGGGGCCGATAGAACAGCCGCTCGTGCAGCCGGCGCACCTCGCGGGCCACCGAGCGCCACTGCTGACCGACGTCCTGGATCGGGTCCTGACGGTGCCCCATGCTGCGACCGAGCCGGCGAAGGTCGGCCGGGGCCGTGGGCAGGAGGTGCGTGCGCCGCAGTCGGAACAGCTGGATGCGGTGTTCGAGCGCGCGCAGCAGCCGGTAGGCGTGATCGAGGACGGCGGCGTCCTCACGTCCGACGTAGCCGCCTTCGGCGAGTTGCGCCAGACCCTCGAGGGTCGAACGCGACCGGATCGACGGGTCGTGCCGCCCGTGCACGAGCTGGAGCAGCTGGACGCTGAACTCGACGTCACGCAGGCCACCGCGACCGAGCTTGATCTGCCGGGCCTGTTCGCCGGCCGGCACGTTGTCCTCGACCCGGCGGCGCATGGCCTGCACGTCCTCGACGAAGTTGTCGCGGGACGACGCCTGCCAGACGAAGGGGTTGACGGCCTCGACGTACGCGTCACCGAGGTCGCGATCGCCGGCCATCGGTCGCGCCTTGAGCAGGGCCTGGAACTCCCACGTCTTGGCCCACCGCTCGTAGTACGCCTTGTGGCTGGCGACCGTGCGGACGAGTGGCCCGTTCTTGCCCTCGGGGCGCAGTGCCGCGTCCACCGGCCACAACGACCCGTAGGCGGTGGCGCGCGCGCAGGCCGACATCATGGCGGTCGCGATCTTGCGTCCCGCCTCGAGCGCCTGGGCCTCGTCGGCGCCGCCGGCCGGCTCCGCGACGAAGATGACGTCGACGTCGCTGATGTAGTTGAGTTCCCGGCCGCCGGACTTGCCCATGCCGATGACGGCGAAACGGCATCGGTCCGCCTCCTCGCCGACCTCGGCGCGCGCGATGTCCGTCGCTGCTTCGAGCGCGGCCTCCGCGAGATCGGCCAGGGCCGCGGCCGCCTCGGGCAGGTGTGCCAGCTGATCCTCGGCGGTGAGGTCGAGGGCCGCGATCCCCAGGAGCTCACGTCGATAGGCCACCCGCAGTGCGTCCTCGGGGGCAAGATCGCCCGGCTCCGCGACAGCCGCTCTCACGGTGTCGATCCGCTCCTGCGGCGTGCGGGGCACGGCGCCGACGACGTCGCGCCAGTGGGCTGGCTGACTCACGAGGTGGTCGCCGAGGGCCGTGGACGCTCCGAGCACGGCCAGCAGGCGCCGGCGCGGCTCGTCGTCCGTGCCCGTCAGGGCCGCTGCCAGGTCGGCGACGTCACCGGGGAGGTCGTCCCGGATGCGCTCGGCGAGCCGCACGAGCGCCAGCAGCGCCTGGTCCGGGTCCGCGACGTCGTCGAGGGCCTCGACGAGCGGGCCCGCCGTCGGGTCGTCGCCGCCCATCCCCGCGAGCGCGTCGTCGGCGAGGATGCTGGCGGCCCGCACGGGATCGCTGAACCCGTGCCGGGCCAGGCGTCCGGCGGCGGACGTCGCGCGCGGCGTGCTCACAGGAGGGGCAGGAGCCGCTCGAGCTCGAAGGGGGTGACCTGGTGGCGGTAGGCCTCCCACTCGGCGCGCTTGTTGCGGAGGAAGAAGTCGAAGACGCTCTCGCCGAGGGTCTCCGCGACGAGCTCGCTCGCCTCCATCTCCTCGATCGCCTCGTGGAGGCTGCCGGGAAGCGGGCGGATGCCCATGGCGCGGCGCTCACGCGGGGTGAGGCTCCAGACGTCGTCCTCGGTCTCCGGAGGCAGCTCGTAGCCCTCCTCGATCCCCTTCAGGCCGGCCGCCAGCATGACGGCGAAGGCGAGGTAGGGGTTGCACGCCGCGTCGAGGCTGCGCAGCTCGACGCGCGAGCTCTGCCCCTTGCTCGGCTTGTACATCGGCACCCGCACGAGGGCGGAGCGGTTGTTGTGGCCCCAGGTGAGGTGAGCCGGCACCTCTCCCCCGCCCCAGAGCCGCTTGTACGAGTTGACCCACTGGTTCGTGACGGCGGTGAACTCCGGCGCGTGCGTGAGGAGGCCGGCGATGAACTGCCGCCCGGTCTTCGACAGTTGGTATGGCGCGCCGGCCTCGTAGAAGGCGTTGGTGTCGCCCTCGAAGAGGGACATGTGCGTGTGCATGCCCGAGCCCGGGTGCTCGGCCCACACCTTGGGCATGAAGGTCGCGTAGACGCCCTGCTCGAGCGCGACCTCCTTGATGACGGTGCGGAAGGTCATGATGTTGTCCGCCGTCGAGAGGGCGTCGGCGTAGCGCAGGTCGATCTCGTTCTGACCGGGACCGCCCTCGTGGTGACTGAACTCGACCGAGATGCCGACGGACTCGAGCATCGTGATGGCCGCGCGACGGAAGTCGTGGGCGGTCCCCTTCGGCACGTGGTCGAAGTAGCCGCCCTGGTCGACCGGAACGGGGTTGGCACCCTGGGCGCTGGCCTTCTCCAGCAGGAAGAACTCGATCTCCGGGTGCGTGTAGAAGCTGAAGCCCATGTCGGCGGCCTTGGCCAGCGTCCGCTGGAGGACGTGGCGCGGGCTCGCCATGCTCGGCGTCCCGTCGGGCAGGGCGATGTCGCAGAACATGCGGGCGGTGCCGGGGTTCTCCCCCCGCCACGGCAAGGTCTGGAAGGTCGACGGGTCCGGCTTCGCCAGCATGTCCGCCTCGTAGACGCGGGCGAAGCCCTCGATGGCGGAGCCGTCGAAACCGATGCCCTCGGCAAAGGCGCTCTCGAGCTCCGCGGGGGCGATGGCCACCGACTTCAGCGTGCCGAGCACGTCGGTGAACCACAGCCGCACGAAGCGGATGTCGCGTTCCTCGATGGTGCGGAGCACGAATTCCTGCTGACGATCCATGGGGCCATCATGCACTGTGGCCCGGCCCGGCGTGTGCCCCGCCCGAGGTCCGTCCGTACGCTGGTCGGCGAGGCCCTCGTCCGGGTGGACGAGGACGGGGTCAGTCGCGCAGCACCCGCGCCGCGGCGTTGTGACCGGGGATGCCCGAGACGCCCCCACCGCGCCGCGCGCCGGCGCCCGCGACGAGGACACGAGGGTGCGGCGTCTCGACGCCCCAGCCGCCCACCTCGGCCGCCTCCTCGGCCCACGGCCACTGGAGCGACCGGTGGAAGATGTTGCCACCGGGCAGACCGATCGCGGCCTCGAGATCGAGGGGTGTGCTCACCTCGAGGCAGGGGCGGCCGTGCTCGTCGCGGAGCAGCAGATCCGACAGTGGCTCCGCGAGCACCGAGTCGAGGGAGGCCAGGGTCGCCGTCAGCGCTGCCGCCCGGGCGCTCTCCGGGTCGGCGCGGAAGAGCCGCGCCGGCATGTGCAATCCGAAGAGGGTGAGCGTGTGCGCGCCCGACGCCGCGAGTGCCGGGCTGAGGATCGAGGGGTCCGACAGGGAGTGGCAGTAGATCTCACAGGGCACCACCGCCGGAATCCGCCCGGCCGCGGCGTCCGCGTGGGCCCGGCGCAACTGGCCGTAGCCCTCGTTGACGTGGAAGGTGCCGGCAAAGGCCGCCGCCGGATCGGCGCCGGCGTCGCGCAGCCGCGGCAGCCGGCGCAGCACCATGTTGACCTTGAGTTGGGCGCCCTCGGGCGCCTCCTCGGTCGGGATCGGCGCGGCCCCCGCCGCACCGAGCAGGTGGTTCGTCACGGCCGGGGCGCAGGCGGCGTGGACGACGTCCCCACGGGCGCGGCCCCCTTCCCACTCCACCGTCCCGTCGGGATCGATGGCGGTGACCCGCGTCGCGGGGCGGATCTCGGCCCCGGCCGCGGCGGCCGCGCGGGCGAGCGCCCCGGAGACCGCTCCCATGCCGCCCACCGGTACGTCCCAGTCACCCGTGCCGCCACCGATGAGGTGATAGAGGAAGCAGATGTTCTGTCGCAGTGACGGGTCGTCCAGGTCGGCGAACGTCCCGATGAGCGCGTCGGTGGCGATGATGCCGCGCACGGTGTCGTCGGCGGCGACGCGCTCTATCAACTGCCCGAGGGGTTCCCGCGTCACCCCGCGCCAGACGTCGTCATCGCCCACCAGCGCGGTGATCTCGTCATACGAACGCAGCGGCTCGAGCACCGTCGCGAAGACGCGCTCCGCGATCCGCGACATCCGTTCCCCGAAGCGGCGCCAGCCCTCGTGGTCCGCGTCGTCCCCGGTGACCGCCCGCAGGCTCGCCGCCGTGGCAGCCTCGTCCTCGCCGTCGACGAGCACGGACCGGGCGGGGTCCGCGGGCACGGGAGTGAAGGAGGAATAGCGCCGCCGAATGAGGCGGAGGTCGAGGTCGAGGTCGGTCATGACCTGCCGCGGCAGGAGCGAGACGAGGTAGGAGTACCGCGAGAGGTTGGCGTCGACCCCCGGGAAGGGTCGCGCCGAGATCGATGCCCCACCGAGGCGGTCGGCGGCCTCGAGGACGAGCACCGAGCGACCGGCCCGCGCGAGATAGGCGGCGGCGGTCAGCCCGTTGTGACCGGCCCCGACCACGATGTCGTCATAGCGCTCCATGGCGTCAGGGTAGGCCCGGACCGCTCCCGCGTCGCGACGACGGCGCCCCGACCCACCGAGGTGGATCGGGACGCCGTGGTCACTCCCGGAAGGGCGCATGGCGCCCGGCGATCACCAGGTGATCGAGAGTCCGAGACCCGTCTTCGTCTGACGCGTGACCTTCACCTTGACGCCGGAGCCCGCGACCTTGGTGCTGGCCCACGGGTTGTCCGCGGTCCAGTACTTGTTCGGGTAGGCGTCGTCGAAGGTCGGCTTGCCCGGACGCGAGGGGACGGTCGTCGGCACGCCGTTCTTGTGGAACGTCACCTCGTCCGTCTTCTCGAGACCGAAGGTCGCGTCGAAGGGCTGACGACGGTTGCCCAGTCGCGTGCCGTCCTGGAACATGACCGGCGCCGGGTTGGCGTCGACCGGCAGCACGAGTCCGCCGCCCGGGTGCACCGACGTGTTGTTGTCGCCGTAGGCACCGTCCGCGTACCAGACGAGCATGCCGTTCTGGTACGGGAAGCGCTCGACCCAGTCGGGGCGGGTGTTGCCGAAGCCGAAGTTGTACGGCCCCGTCTTGAGCGTCGTGTCGTAGCCGGAGTAGATCCGGTTCTCGACGAGGTAGTAGTGGCTCGCCTGGACCGAGGTCGATCCACCCATGCGGGTGAAGCCGTCGGCGGTCCAGCCGTTGTCACCGGACTCGACGTCGTCGCTGAGGACGGTGGCGCCGTCCTTCGTCAGGGTGATGTCGTCGATGAACGCGCCGTCGTAGTGGAGTCCACCGTCGGTGGCGTAACGCCAACGCACGTCGATCTGCTGACCGGCGTAGGCGCTGAGGTCCCACGACTTCTGGGTCCAGTCGGACTGACCGTCGATGGCGTCGATCGGCGTCCACGTGCTGCCGCCGTCGGTCGAGACCTCCGTGTAGAGGTAGTCGTAGTCGACCTCGATGTCGTACTGGACGAAGGCGGACAGCGACGCGCTGGACGCGCCGGTCAGGTCGACCGGGCGGCTCAACGTGTTCTGCAGGTTGTCCGCCGCGCCGCTCCACCACTCGTAGCTGCCCGAGTGCGGGGTGTTGTAGTCGGTCGTGACCGTCTTGTCGGGCAGGTTGACGATGGCCGCCTGGGCCTTCTTGGCGTCGTCGAGGTCGGCCGGGCCGAGGTTGACCGTGCGGTTCTGCCCCGCCTCGACGACCTCGTAGTCGAGCCAGCCGAGCTGGAGCTTCTCCCACGGGCCCATGTAGCCGGGCGTCGTGCCGATGGCGTCGCCACCGTCGTTGAGCCACGAGCCACCGGACATCAGCGTCCAGAAGCCGGTGGTGTTGTCACCGCCCGCGGTGTCGTAGAGGTCCGGCAGGCCGAGGTCGTGACCGAACTCGTGCGCGAAGACACCGAGGCCACCGTTCTCCGGCTCCGTCGTGTAGTCACCGATCCAGATGCCGGAGTCGCCGAGCGGGACACCGCCGGCCTTGTTCTGCGCCGGGCCGCTCGTGCCGATCTGGTTGCTGTAGGCGTACCACCGGTGGGACCAGATGGCGTCCTCGCCCTCGGCGCCGCCGCCGGCCTCCTCGCCCTCACCGGCGTGGACGGCCTGGAAGTGGTCGATGTAACCGTCGGACTCGGCGAAGTCGCCGTCACCGTCGAAGTCGTAGCGGTCGACCTTGTCGAACTGCTTGAGGTACTCGGCGACCTCTGCGGCGCTCTTGCCCTGCGCGAGCTGGTCGTCGTACCAGGCCTTGGCCGTGTCCCGGATGAAGGGCCACGCGCCCTGCGCGTCGGAGATCTTGTTGCTGCCGTAGCGCGCCTCGTTGAAGGGGACCTTCACCCAGTCACTGACGTCACCCTTGGCGAGGAAGCGGCCGTTGGACTGCTTCTCGTAGAAGTCCTGGAAGGACTCCCCGTCGCCGAACATCAGGTCCTGGTAGTGCGTCCGGTCGAAGTCGTCGACCCAGTAGGTGCTGTTGTTGTCCGTGGCGCTGCCGTCCCAGTTGCGGTCCGGCTCGGGGATCTGGTTGTGCAGCGGACCGGGCGTGCCGCCCGTCGTGGCGTTGGTCTGCTCACCGAACTCGGAGAGGACCGTGAAGATGTCCTCCTCGCGCTCGACGGGGTAGGAGACGTAACGCGCCTCCGTGGCCGCCTTGCCCTTGGCCGCCTTCGTACCGGCGAGCTTGATGACGCGCTGGCCACCGCGGATCTCGGTCGTCGCCTCGCCGGTGACGAGCTTCTCGATGGCCTCCTGGCGCAGCTGCGCGTAGGCATCACCGAGCGGGTTGGGCAGGTTGTCCGACTTGGCGGACGAGCCGACCTTGTCCTGCGGGGTGGGTGTGACCGGCGCGGCCTGGGCGCCGGCGGGAGCCAGAGACAGCACGAGCGCGGCGATAGCCGCGCCCGAGAGCCCTGCAACCTGTGACTTCTTCACGAGTGGACCTCCATGGAAACGGACGGCGCGGATGGGCGCCTCGGGGAGGAGATCACACGTCTGGACAGTTCGGGCATATTGCCAAGCGTTCTTGACCATTGCATGGCACTTTCGTGACCGGCTCGTGACCGATGGCCACCCGTAGGATCGCCGCATGAGCGATGCCACCCCCGCCCCCGAGTCCGTCGCGCCCTACGGCGGTGGCGCACCGGCCGAACCCCGTCGCGTCCGGATCCCCCACCTCCAGGCGATGAAGGAGCGCGGGGAACGCTGGGCCATGCTCACGGCCTACGACCAGTACTCCGCCGACATCTTCGACGGCGCCGGCATCCCCGTGCTGCTCGTCGGCGACTCCGCCGGCAACAACGTCTACGGCTTCGAGACCACGGTCCCGGTCACCGTCGACCACCTCATCCCGCTGACCCGCGCCGTGGCCGGGGCCGCCCGCAGCGCGCTCGTCGTCGCCGACCTCCCCTTCGGGTCGTACCAGGCATCCCCGGAGCAGGCACTCGCCACCGCGACGCGCTTCATGAAGGAATCCCTGGCGCACGCGGTCAAGCTCGAAGGGGGCCGGGCCGTGACCCCGCAGGTCGAGCTGCTCACGCGCAGCGGGATCCCCGTCATGGGCCACGTCGGCTTCACCCCGCAGAGCGAGCACACGCTGGGCGGCTACCGGGTGCAGGGCCGCGGCGACGGGGCTGACGCCCTCGTCGAGGATGCCCTCGCCCTCCAGGAGGCGGGAGCCTTCGCCGTCGTGCTCGAGATGGTGCCCGCGCCGGTCGCCGCCCGGGTCACCGAGGTGCTGTCCATCCCCACGATCGGGATCGGGGCGGGTGCCCAGTGCGACGCCCAGGTCCTCGTCTGGCAGGACATGGCGGGACTGCGGGGCGGGCGCCACCCGCGCTTCGTCAAGCAGTACGCGGACCTGCGCGGAACCCTGGAGACCGCGGCCCGGGCGTACGCCGCGGACGTCGCGGCTGGCACCTTCCCGGGGCCGGAGCATTCCTTCGAGGAGTGACCTCGCGGAGGCGCTGTCCAGGGCGCCGGGGCGGAACTACGCTGACGTCGTGAGCGAGGAACCCGAGATCCGCACCCGCTGGTCGGACATGTCCGGCGGGATCGACGCAGCTCAGGCCTACCAGCGGCGATTCGACGATCTGGCCGCCTCGGGCGCCGACGTCCACGGCGAGGCCCGCCTCGTCGCCGCCCTGCAGCCCGCGCCGGCACGGATCCTCGACGCGGGATGTGGCACCGGTCGAGTGGCCACCCAGTTGACGACGCTCGGCTACACCTGCGTCGGGGTCGATGCCGACCGCCACATGATCGAGGTGGCGAGCGAGCGCGACCCGGCGACCCTCTTCGTCCGCGGGGACCTCTCGACGCTGGCCCTCCGCACGCAGGCCTTCGACCTCGCACTCATGGCGGGCAACGTCGTGCCCCTGCTCGCGCCCGGGACGCTGCCCGCGACCCTGGCCCGGATCGCCGCCCACCTCCAACCGCTGGGCCTGCTGGTGGCCGGTTTCGGGTTGGACGCCGAGCACCTTCCCGGCGGCTGCCCCGTCACGACGCTGGCCGACTACGAGCGCGCGGCAGCCGCGGCCGACCTGGCCCTCGTCGCGCACTGGTCCACGTGGGACCGGGCGCCACGCCCGCAGAACTCAGCGGACGAGGGCGGCTACGTGGTGGCCGTCCACCGCAAGCAGTGACCCGGTGGTGGGCTCGGGATCACTCCTCGGGCTCGGTGTCGCCCTCCCAGGCGCGGTCCTCGTCATCCCACTGCTCGGTCTTCTCCGCGGCGGTCGCGATGGCGTTGCGCGCGTCGGCCTCGGACTCGTAGGGGCCCATGAGGTTCTCGGAGGGACCCTTGTTGTCGTCGGTCTCGACCTGACCGGTGTTGATGTTGAACCAGAAACCCATGTCGTTGCTCCTACTCGCCGATGTTCGTGCGGCCGTGTTGCCTGCCTAGACTCCACCGTATGCCGACCCTGAACGCAACCGTCGAACCCGGGGCGGTCTCCGACCGCCGGTCGGTGCCGGCGACCATCGCCCGTCCGGAGTACGTCGACCGGCCCGCCCCCACGCCCTACACGGGGTCACACGTGCAGACCGCGGAGACCATCGAGAAGATGCGGGTCGCCTCCCGTCTCGCCGCTCAGGCCATGGAAGCCGCCGCGGCGATCATCGCCCCGGGCGTGACGACGGACGAGATCGACCGGGTCGGCCACGAGTTCCTCCTCGACCACCACGCCTACCCGTCGACGCTCGGCTACCGCGGGTTCCCGAAGTCACTGTGCACGTCGGTCAACGAGGTCATCTGTCACGGCATCCCGGACGATCGCCCCCTGCAGGACGGCGACATCGTCAACATCGACATCACCGCCTACGTCGACGGCGTGCACGGGGACACGGACGCGACCTACCTCTGTGGGGACGTCGACGAGGAGTCGCGGCTGCTCGTCGAGCGCACCCACGAGGCGATGATGCGCGGGATCAAGGCGGCCGTGCCCGGGCGGCAGATCAACGTCATCGGGCGGGTCATCGAGAAGTACGCGGCTCGGTTCGGGTACGGCGTCGTCCGCGACTTCACCGGTCACGGGATCGGCGCCGCCTTCCACTCCGGCCTTGTCGTGCCGCACTACGATGCGGCACCGTCCTACGACACGGTCATCGAGCCCGGGATGACCTTCACCATCGAGCCCATGCTCAACCTCGGGACGGCGTCCTGGCGGATGTGGGACGACGGGTGGACCGTCGTGACGCAGGACCTGCGTCGTTCCGCTCAGTTCGAGCACACCATCCTGATCACCGACAGCGGCAACGAGATCCTCACCCTCCCCTGACGTCCGCGACGACGACGTCCGATCCGACAGAGAGACAGAGCATGAGCAAGAAGCACTCGACCAAGGACCTCGCCCTCGGCATCGACGTGGGTGGCACCGGCATCAAGGGTGCTCCGGTGGACCTGAAGAAGGGCAAGTTCGCGCAGGACCGTCTGCGGATCGACACCCCGAAGCGCGCGACGCCCCAGCAGGTCCAGGAGATCATCGGTCAGATCGCGAGTCACTTCGACCTCGGCAACGACATCCCGATCGGGATCACCGTGCCCGCCGTCGTGCTGCACGGCGTCGTCCACTCGGCCGCCAACATCGACGAGTCGTGGATCGGTTACGAGGCCGACAAGGAGTTCGCGAAGGCGCTCGGCCGTGACGTCGTCGTCATCAACGACGCCGACGCCGCCGGCGTGGCCGAGCTCGAGTACGGCGCGGCGGAGGACGAGCAGGGCCTCGTCATCCTCACGACCCTCGGCACCGGGATCGGGAGCGCACTCATCAACGACGGCGAGCTCGTGCCCAACACCGAGCTCGGCCACCTCGAGCTCGACGGGCACAACGCCGAGTCCCGCGCCGCCACCTCCGCCCGCGAGCGCGAGGAACTCTCGTGGGAGGAGTGGGCCGAGCGGTTGCAGCGCTACTACAGCCACCTCGAGCGGATCTTCTCCCCCGACCTCTTCGTCGTCGGCGGTGGCGTGTCGAAGAACGCGGACGATTTCCTGCCGCTCCTCGACCTCAAGACGCGGATCATCCCCGCCCAGTTGCGCAACAAGGCCGGCATCGTCGGCGCCGCCCACATGGCTGCCCGGGACTGAGCCGGCTCGCCCGCACGCTCAACGCTGGCGGGCGACGAGGAGCGCCTTCTTCGGCACCTTCCGGTCGACGACGTAACGCCGCGCATCGTCCCGCTCGGCGTAGCCCATCTTCGACAGACGCAGCAGCACGACCGGGCACGTCTTGCACCGGAGATCGTCCTTGCAGCACTTCTTCTTCGCGCTGACCTGCTTCGTCTTGGCCACGACATCAATATAGGTGAGCCTTACCTTCGCTGCCAGGTCGCATCCACGGCTCGAGGGCGGCCGGGCGCGCCCTAGGCTGAACCCATGCCTCTGAACGAGTCCGTGGGCGCGCCGACGCCGCGCGATGCGGCGCCGGCCATGCGCCGAGGGCTCGGCCTGACCGACGCGGTGGTCATTGGCCTCGGATCGATGCTGGGGGCCGGCGTCTTCGTCGCGTACTCCCCCGCCGCCGACGCCGCCAGCACCGCCCTCATCTGGTCGCTGTTGGTGGCGGGCGTGCTCGCCTGGTGCAACGCCCTCTCCTCCGCGCGGCTGGCGGCGCTCCACCCCGAGTCGGGCGGCACCTACGTCTACGGACGCGAACGGCTCGGCCCCTTCTGGGGACACCTGGCCGGATGGGCCTTCGTCGTCGGCAAGACGGCGAGCTGCGCGGCGATGGCCTTCACCGTCGGGTACCACCTGGCGCCGGACCACGCCCAGCTCGTGGCGATGGCGGCGGTGCTCGCGCTCACGGCGCTCAACCTGCGCGGTGTGCGCAAGGGTGCCCTCCTGACCCGTGTGCTCGTCGCGATCGTCCTCGCAGGCCTGCTCGGCTTCGTCGTCCTGATGCTGGTCGCGCCGCCCGCCCACGTGGCCGACGACGGGGTCGCCCCCGGGATCGGCTCGGCTCTGGGGGTCCTCGAGGGTGCGGGCTACTTCTTCTTCGCCTTCGCCGGCTACGCACGAATCGCCACCCTCGGTGAGGAGGTTCGTGATCCCGCCAGGACCATCCCCCGCGCCATCCCGCTGGCCCTCGGAGTCGTGCTGACCATCTACCTGCTCGTGGGTGCCGTCCTGCTCGGCACCGTCGGGGCAGGCTGGCTCGCCGGCCACCCGTCGCCCATCGCCGACGCGGCGGAGATCTCCGGGGCGCCCTGGGCCGGAGGCGTGCTGCGTGTCGTCGCCGGGCTCGCGGCACTCGGTGCCCTGCTCGGTCTCATCCTCGGCGTCTCGCGCACGATCCTCGCCATGGCCCGCGACGGCCACCTGCCGCGGGGACTGTCGGCGATCCACCCGGTCCACGCCGTCCCGCACCGCGCCGAACTCCTCGTGGGTGCGGTCGTCATCGCCGTGATCATGGTCGCCGACCTCCGTGGGGCCATCGGCTTCTCGTCCTTCTGTGTGCTGACCTACTACGCCATCGCGAACGCGAGCGCGTGGACACTGGCCGACTCGGTCCGCTCACGGCTCGTGCCCGCCGTGGGGTTCGTCGGCTGCGTCCTCGTGGCCGCGGTGCTCCCCCTCGGCACGGTCGTGGGCGGACTGCTCGTCCTGGCCCTCGGGGCCCTCGCCTACGCCGGCCGTGAGGCGGCCCGCCGCGTCGAACACTGAGGCACCCCGCGCTCCCGCGTTGGCGGGCGAGGGATGAGTCGGCCGATACGCCGGGTTCTGTCCCGCGGGTCGTTGCCGACGTCGCGGTGACGGTCATCCATCTACGACAGCCGTTGCCGACTGCCTCCAGCGCTCTACCCGCGCACTCGGGCGGGCAGCCCTCGAACGTGCACTGTCTGAGCTTGCTCCAGGTGGGGTTTACCTAGCCGATCCGGTCACCCGGATCGCTGGTGGTCTCTTACACCACCGTTTCACCCTCACCGGCTGCGTGAGCAACCGGCGGTCTGTTCTCTGTGGCACTGTCCCGCGGGTCGCCCCGGGTGGCTGTTGGCCACCACCTTGCCCTGTGGAGCCCGGACGTTCCTCGGCAGGACCGAGGTCCTGACGCGACCGCCTGGCCGACTCATCCACGGATCAGGATACGGCAGCCCGCACCCTCTCCCTCACTCCCGTCCCGGCCACCTTCCCGTGGTCACGAATGGCCATTGCCGCCCCGCTGGTGCGGGAGGACGGTGGAAGGACGAGGAAGGGAGCACACCATGCCAGAGTTCATGGACGTCCACACCACGATGCAGGGCATCACCCCGGAGGCGCTGCGCGAGGCACACGAGGCCGATCTGGCCATCCAGGGCGACGAGCACGTCACCTTCAAACACGCCTGGGGCGACCCGGAATCGGGCATGGTCTTCTGTCTGTCCGAGGCTCCCGACGCCGACGCGGTCCGACGGATCCACGAGCGGACCGGGCACCCGGCGGACAACGTCTACCAGGTGCCGGTCCAGGCCTGACCCCGACTCAGACGAGGGCCAGTTCGACCTTGCCCGTCGCGATGTCCGCCGTGACAACGCGCACGCGGACCTCCGCCCCGAGCTCGGCCGGTCCGGCGACCTTCGCGACGACGGCGGGGTCGAGGACCTGGACGACGACGTCCTTGTCCTCGGTGATGTCGACGACGTGCGCGACCAACTCCGCGCCGACCCGGTCCTGGAGCGTGGCCGCCTCGACCGCGTCGGTGCAGGCCCGCTCGAGACTGCGCGCCCGACTGTCGGACTCCTTCATGAGCTCCGGCAGGGTCGGCAACGCCTGACGAACCCACGGGGGCACGTCCTGCCCCGAGGAGAGCGCCTCGGCGAGGGCCAGCCCGAAGCGGTCCACGAGCCGGCGCAGGGGCGCCGTCACGTGCGCGTAGGCGTAACCCATGCCGGCGTGCTCGACGAGCTCGGGGACGTCGCCGTCGAAGGGGGTGTACCCCGCCCCGCGGAAGAGGCTCGTGGCCTCGTGGATGAGCGCCAGATGCTTGGGGTCCCGCTGGTCCAGCGTCCGCAGGAACTCGCCGTGCAGCATCTCGGCGGGCCACTCGACGCCGAGGGCGCGCGCCTGACGACGGAAGGTCTGCACGACGTTACTCTCCGGGGCGGGCATCGTTCGCAGGATCCCGATCTGCGCGTGCAGCATCATCTCGGCGGCCGCCATACCCGTCATGAGCGACATCTGGGCGTTCCAGCTCTCGACCGGCAGGAGCGGCCGGTAGTGCAGGCGGTAGACGCCCTCCTCGACCTCGTCGACCTCCTGCTCCGGCATCGGAAGGCTCGCGCCGCCGCGGTCGGCCTCGATCTGGAGGCGCTTCTCCCCCACCTCCTTGAGCAGCATCAGGCGCTCGTCGTCCGTGCCGGAGTCGATGAGCTCCTGCACCTGCTCGTAGTCGAAGCGGTTCACGCTGCGCACGAGGGCCCGATAGACCTCGGCTGCGGTGCCCTCACCGTCCGCGGCCAGGGTCATGTCCCAGACATACGCAGCCGTGACCTGGTCCGGCAGGAGGCTCGCGGCCCCTTCGCTGAAGACCGGCGGGTGAAGGGGGGAACGCTCGTCCGGCGCGTAGAGCGTCTGACCGCGCCGCCGCGCCTCCTCGTCGATGGCGCCGCCGGGTGCGACGAAGGCGGGCAGGTAGGCGATCGCGTAGCGGACCCGGTAACCAGCACCCTGACGCTCGATGTGCATGGCCTGGTCGAGGTCCATGGAGCCGGGCGGGTCGATGGTGAGGAAGGGGACGGCCGTCTCGTCCCGCTCCGGCACGTCGAGCGGCTGCGCGGCGACCTTCTCAGCCTCGGCGAGGACCTCGGGCGGGAAGTCGGCCGGCACGTGCAACTCCGCCCGGATGGCATCGAAGCGGGCCTCAAGCCCGGAGTCGGCCGCCAGGGCCTTGGCCTGCGGGTCGGTGGAACGAAGGTGCACGGTTCGCTGCGGCATGCCGATCACCCTGCCACACGACGGCCCGCCCGGGCAGGGCGAGGGCGGGGTGTCGCACGCCGCCTCGTAGGCTGCCCCGGTGCTCATCCTGCTTCCACCGTCGGAGTCCAAGACCGGCCGACCCCGCGGTCGGGCACTCGACCTCGACGCGCTCTCCTTCCCCTCCCTGACCGCGGCCCGCGCCCAGGTGATCGCGGCCCTCGCGGCGGTCGGCACCGGCCCCGACGCGCACGCCACGCTCGGGGTCAGCCCGGGCCTGGTCGACGAGGTGGCGCGCAACACCGTCCTGGACACGGCCGCGGCCCTGCCGGCCTCCCGGGTCTACACCGGAGTCCTCTACGACGCCCTCGACCTGGCCAGCGTCACCGGCGTCGCCCGACGTCGCGCCAACCGATGGATCGTCATCGTGTCGGCGCTCTTCGGCGCGGTCCGGCCCACCGATCACATCCCGCCCTACCGCCTGTCCATGGCCGTCAACCTGCCCGGGGTCGGGCCCCTCGCCGGGTACTGGCGCCCCGCCCTCGAGGACGAGATGAAGGCGGCCGCCGGCAACGGTCTGGTCATCGACTGCCGGTCCAGCACCTATGCCGCGGCCTGGACGCCGAGCGGCACGGCCGCCCGCATGTGGGTGCAGATCCGGGTCCCCGGCGCCACCCACATGGCCAAGCACACCCGCGGCCTCGTCGCCCGTCACCTGCTCGAGGCCGAACGCGAGCCGAAGACACCGGCCGCGCTCGCCGAGGTGCTCGAGTCCGCCTTCGACGTCGCCCTCACCGAACCGGCGAAGCCGGGTAGGCCGTGGATGCTGGACGCCAGCGTGCGGACGACGCTCGAGGGCTGAGCGCGCTCAGGCGAGGTGGCGGAGTGCCTCGTCGAGGTCGGCGATGAGGTCGTCGACATCCTCGAGACCCACCGACAGGCGGATCGACCCGTCGGTGATGCCGGCCGCGGCGCGCGCCTCCGGCGTCAACCGTCGGTGCGTCGTCGTCGCCGGGTGCGTCACGAGGGACTTGGCGTCGCCGAGGTTGTTCGAGATGTCGACCAGGCGCAGGCCGTTGAGGATCCGGAAGGCCTCGTCCTTGCCCCCGCGGATGGTGAAGGTGACGACGGTCCCGCCGCCGCCCATCTGCCGACGCGCGAGCTCGTGCTGGGGGTGCGACGGGAGCCACGGGTAGAGGACGCGCTCGACGGCCGGGTGTGCCTCGAGGTGCTCGGCGATGGCCTGGGCGTTGGCTGCGTGCCGCTCGACGCGCAGGCCCAGGGTCTCGAGCCCCTTCAGCAGGACCCATGCGTTGAAGGGGGACATGCTCGGGCCGGTGTGCCGCATGAGGTTCTTCACGGGACCGTCGACGAACTCCGCACTGCCGAGCACGGCGCCGCCGAGGGTGCGCCCCTGGCCGTCGATGTGCTTCGTGGCCGAGTAGACGACGACGTCGGCGCCGTGCTCGAGCGGCTTGCTGAAGACGGGGGTCCCGAAGACGTTGTCGACGACGACCTTCGCGCCGGCAGCGTGGGCGAGCTCGCTCACCGCGGCGATGTCGACGAGCTCCTGCATCGGGTTGCTCGGCGTCTCGAAGAAGACGGCCGTCGTCGGGACGGACAGCGCCTCCCGCCACTGCTCGAGGTCGGGCCCGTCGACGAAGACGGTCTCGACGCCCCAGCGCGGCAGGATCTCGTCGAGGATGACGAAGCACGAGCCGAAGAGCGAGCGTGACGACACGACGCGGTCGCCCTCACCGAGCAGGGCCGCCAGGGCGACGAAGACGGCGGACATCCCGGAGGCGGTCGCGTAGCAGGCCTCGGCGCCCTCCATCAGGCGCAGTCGCTCCTCGAACATGGCCACGGTCGGGTTGCCGTAGCGCGAGTAGACGAACTTGTCGACCTCCTCCGTGAAGGACGCCTCGGCCTCCTCGGCGCTGGTGTAGACGTAGCCGGAGGTCAGGTACAGCGCCTCGGAGGTCTCGTCGAAGGACCCACGCAGCTGGCCACCGCGCACGGCCAACGTCGCGGGGCTGAGGCCGGTGGGGTCGAGGGTGCGTCCCTGCGACGGCGGGACGAAGGGGCGCGGCTGGCCGTCGGCGGGCGCGGGCTCGGGAGTCGGGTGGGTCATGGCGATCAGCCCTGACGCCAGGGCAGCCCGGCGACCTTCCAGCCCGAGCGGGCGCGGTGACCCGCGTCGTCGAGGTCGCCCTCGAATCCCTCGAGGACGTTGTGGGCGCCGGCGTAGCCGGCGGCCGTGGCCGCCTTCGCCGCGGCGATGGACCGCACGCCGGAACGGCACAGGAAGTAGACGGGGGCGTCCTGGGCCACACCAGCCTCGCGCAGCTGGTCGACGAACGCCTCGTTCGCCGCCCCCGAGGGGTAGGACTGCCACTCGATGGTCACCAGGACCTTGCCGGCCTCACGCAGATCGGGCACACCGACGTAGCTCCACTCGGCGTGGGTGCGCACATCCACCAGCACGGCCTCGGGGTCGGTCGCGAGCGCCTGCCAGGCCTCGTCGGGGGTCACGTCACCGGCATACGTCATGCGAGAAGGGTAATCAGCGCCGATCGAGGGCGCGTCCCCGGTGTCAGGGTGTGGACGTGCCGCTCAGCCGGTCGCACCGGCGGCCACGACGACCGGCCAGGCCACGGCGGCGAACCGGACGAGGCGGCCCACGAAGCACGTCAGCGTGAAGACCACGACGCCGAGCTTCCGGACACCGGCCACGACGGCCACGACCGCGAGCGGGGGGATCCCGACGGAGGCCGCGGCGAGGACGACGCCGCCTCCGGTCCACCGACCGTCCAGGAGCTCGAGCATGCGGGCACTCCACCGGCGCAGCGTGTGCCGCATCCGCGTCGCGAGCCCATCGGGCGCATCGGCGGCGTCCTGCTTGACGACCTCCTCCTCCCCTTCCGCGAGTTCCTCCGCATCGAGGCCGGTGCGACGCTCCCACGTCGGCAGCCACGAGGCGCCGTGCCGCGCGGCCTCGAAGATGACGACCTTGCCGACCGTCTGGCCGGCGGTCAGCGCAATGACCGGGGCATACCAGGTGGCCCGGTTGGCGGCCACGGCCGCGACGACGAAGACCTCCGCGTTGAGGACCGGGACGAGGGCCGAGGCGAACCCGTAGGCGAAGGCGACGAGCAGCCCGAGCAGCCCCGCGGTCTCCAGTGACATTCCCCCCAGGATGGTCACGGCGCCCCGAGCCGCTCCGCCATGATCCGCCTCAGCCGCACCAGCGACGCGACCTTCGCGGCACCGACCGCCAGGGCGACGGCCGCGGCCACCCAGGGCAGACCCACGAGGCACAGCAGGATGACGACCGAGGTGTTCACGGCCTTGGCCGGCGGCGACCAGTTCCACCGGTACAGGGGTCCGTCGACGAGGTGGAAGTCGTTGGGTCCCTTGATCGGGAAGTACAGGAAGCTCAGGGAGAGCATGAAGTCGATGACGCAGAACTGCACGAGGAAGATGCCGACGGGCACGACGACATCCGGTTGGACGACGATGAAGGCGGCCGCACAGAGCGTCGTGTTGGCCCGGTCGCAGATGATGTCGAGGACCGCACCGATCCGCGTCTCCTGGTCGAGCCGCCGGGCCGTGAAGCCGTCGAGCATGTCGCCGATCCAGTAGGTCAGGTAGGCGGCGACGAGCAGTGTCACGGACTCCTGGTGGAGCGCGAGCACGGCCAGCACCATGCCGCCGACGGTGCGCACGAGGGTGATCCCGTTCGCGACCGTCCTGATCGACTCGTTGCCCCGCGTCACCACAGCGGTCGCGTGCGTCCCCGATGTCATCTGGGCACCCTAGCCGCGGCGGCGTCGCTGGCTCGTCAGGCGCGCGCGAGGGCGATGGGCAGCCCGAGGACCAGCCCCAGGCCGATGCGTCCGAGGATCGTCGCCGTGACGAAGACCCACAGGGGCGTGCGCCGGACGGCCGCGGCCGGCGTGACGAGGGTCAGGGGCGGCAGGCCGGTCGCCGAGCTGAGCGCGATGATGGCCGGCCCGCGCACGGGGTGGTCGAGCTGGCGCACGAGTCGCCGCCCCAGCGCCCGCACGCGCTGCCGCCACACGGCGATGTCCGTGCGCGGAGGCCCACCAGATCGGGGACCCCAGCGGTCCAGCAGCCACCCGCCGCCGTGACGCAGGGCGACGAACTGGATCGACTTGCCGAGGGCCAGGGCCACCGACATCGCGATGACCGGGCCCCACCAGGAGTGGGGCGCGGCCGCGGCGACCCCGGCCACGAAGACCTCGGCGTTGAGCACCGGCAACCAGGCCGAGACGAAGCCGTAGAGCAGACCGCCGACGATGCCGCCGTGGGTGGACAGATCGAGCCCGAAGGGAAGCCCCGTCATGTCCTGTTCGTGAAGGCCACGATGGCCTCCCCGCCCGGCCAGGCCTCGATCGCGGTGAGCGACCCGGGGGCGGCCGCGAGGCGCCACAACCGCGACGGGTCGCCGATCCCGAGGACGTGCCCGAGAACGGCCATGATCGGCTTGCGGTGGCAGACCACGACGACGGTCCCGCCGCCCGCGACGAGCGCCTCGAAGGCCTCGACCACCCGGCTCGTCATCTCGCGGTGACTCTCTCCGCCCGGGCGTGCGTAGTCGAGGTCGGAGCGCAGGCGCTCGAAGGCGTCGAGTTCGCCCGCCATGAGCTCCCGCGCGCTGGCGCCGTCCCAGTCGCCGAAGCTCTGCTCGTCGAACGCCGCGTCGGTCACCGGCGTGACCCCGAGGGCCTCGGCGATGACGGCGCCGGTCTCCTTCGCCCGCGCCAACTCGGACGTGACGACCCGGACCTCGCGACCGGCGATGAGGTGGACGGCCGCGCGCGCGGCCCCTTCCGCCTGCGCGCGACCCGCCGGGCTCAGCGAGGGATCCGCTCCCCCGCGCCCGTCGAGGCGCCCCTGCTCGGTGAAGACGGTGACGCCGTGACGCACGAGAACGATCCGCGTGGGCTCACCCTCGGGTCGACCCGTCGCCGGAGGCGGCGCGGGCAGCGACTCCTCCGCGGTCATCTCGAGGCGATCGTCGTCGGGCACCTCCGGGACGTCGTCGCCGAGGGTGTCGATGGTCAGTCCGTCCATGCCCTTGTTGGAGAGCAGGTCGGCGTCCGAATTCTGGGCGCGCGGGATCCACAGGTAGGTCACCGATCCGCCGGCGGCGCTGATGTCCGCGGCGATGTCCCGGGCCTCGAGGGCGAGCTCACGCATGTCCGGGTGCTTGATCTTCCAGCGGCCCGACATCTGCTCGACGACGAGCTTGGAGTCCATGGCCGCCTCGACGTCGGCGCTGGGGTCGATGGCCCGGGCGGCGTCCAGTGCGGCGATCAGCCCGCGGTACTCGGCGACGTTGTTCGACGCCTTCCCCAGCGGTGCTGCGCGCTCGACGAGCAACTCACCGGTGACGGCATCACGCACCAGCGCGCCGTAGCCAGCCACGCCCGGGTTGCCCCGGGAGCCGCCGTCGGCCTCGACACGCAGGCGACGGCGAGCGCTCACGCGGGCAGGCCCGACTCGGCCGTCCGCACGAGGATCCGGTCGCACTCCTCGCAGCGCAGGACCTCGTCGGCGGGCGCCGCGGCCAGTCGCTTGAGCTCCATGGGGTTGAGCTCCAGCTGGCAGCCGCCGCACCGGCGCGCCCGCAGGGCCGACGCCGCGAGACCGCCGCTGTGGGCGCGGACCTTCTCGTAGAGCGCCAGGAGGTCCTTGCCCACCTGGAAGACGAGCGTCTCGCGCGGCACCGTCAACTCGTCCCTCTCCTTGTCGAGCTCCGCGAGGGCGGCGTCCCGCGCAGCCACGAGTTCACCCTCGGAGCCGGCCAGCTCGTCACGCTCCGCCCGCAGGCGGGCGACGTCGGCCTCGGCGGTCTCGGCGCGCTCCATGACCTCGATCTCGACGTCCTCGAGTTCGCCCTGGCGCCGAGTGAGGCTGGCGACCTCGTGCTGGAGCGCCTGGAGGTCCTTGGACGAGCCGCTGCCGGAGTCGAGACGCTGCTGGTCACGCGCCATGCGCTCGCGCACGAGCTGCACGTCGGACTCGGCGCGCGCCACCTCGGACTGGATGTCCGCCAGTGCCGTCTCGGCTCGAACGAGGTCCGCACGCACGGCGACGGTGCGGTCCTCCAGCTCGCTGAGACGGGCGATCTCGGGCAGCCGCGTGGCCGCATGCCGGATCTGATCGAGACGCGTGTCGATCGCCTGCAGGTCGAGCAACCGGAGCTGCTGAGTCGGGTCGGCCTTCACGGGGTGCCTCCTGGCGGACGTGCACCGACGACGAAGTCCCACGGGTCGGTGCGCACTGTGCTGATGTGAGTCTCCAACCTACCTGCGGCGGGCCGCTGCTCCGACATCCGCGCCGCGAGCTCGTCCGCCGCGCCCTGAAGCCACAGCGACTCGGTGGCCCAGTGCCCGGCGTCGATGAGGTACGGCGGTCCCCCGCGTGACTCCTCGCGGGCCTCGAGGGCGGGATGATGGCGCAGGTCCGCCGTCACGTAGACGTCGGCGCCGCTGTCCCGCACGGCATCGAACTCCCCGTCGCCGGCGCCCCCGAGCACGGCCACGCGGCGGACGAGCGCGTCGGCGGGCCCGGCCACGCGCACGCCGCACGGTGCCTCGGGCAGCCGCTCCGCGAGAGCCTGGGCGAAGGCGGCCAGCGTCACCGGTTCGGCGAGGTCGCCGACGCGCCCGAGCGGGCGACCTTCGGGCTCGGTCAGCGGGACGCTCTCGGTGAGGCCACACGCGCGCGCCAGCGCGGTGTTGACGCCGGGGTCGGCCACGTCGGCGTTGGTGTGGGCCACCCACAACGCCAGGTCGTCGACGACGAGGGCCGTGACCGCGGCCCCCTTCGCGCTCGTCGTGGCGACCGAGTGGATGCCGCGCAGCAGGAGCGGGTGGTGGGTGATGAGGAGGTCGGCACCGGCCGCGCTCGCCTCCCGGATGACGGCGAGAGTGGGGTCGACGGCGAAGTGGACGCGACGCACCGGCTGCTCGAGGTCGCCGCTGACGAGACCGACCTGGTCCCACGACTGGGCCGTGTCGGTCGGATAGAGACGCTCCAGTTCGGCGACGACCTCGCCCAGAGTGAGGTCGTTCTCGGACTCGATTGACGCCTCGTTCGTCGCTGCCATGTGGGCCCGGCCGGCCTCGAACCGACGACACCCGCGGTGTAAACGCGGTGCTCTACCAACTGAGCTACAGGCCCTCGGCGGGACCCACGCGTCGTGCGCGGGCCCCGCCGGACGGTCATTCTGTCAGGTCAGGCCAGCGAGGCCAGCGCCTCGTGGTAGCCCGAGAAGTCACGCGCCTCACCGGGGGCATTGACGAGCGACCAGCGCACGCGACCCTCGGTGTCGACGAGGAAGGTGCCACGCACGGACATACCGGCCTTGTCGTTGAAGACCCCATAGGCCTGGGCGACCTCGCCGTGCGGCCAGAAGTCGGCCAGCAGCGGGAAGAAGTAGCCCTCCTTGTCGGCGAAGGCGCGCAGGGAGAACATCGGGTCGCAGGAGATCGCGAGGACCTGGACGTCGTCGGAGACGAAGGCGCCGAGGTTGTCGCGGATCTCGCACAGCTCACCGGTGCAGATGCCGGAGAAGGCGAAGGGGTAGAAGACGATGACGACGTTCTTCTCGCCTCGGAAGGACGACAGCGTGACGTCCTGACCGTTCTGGTCCTTGAGGGTGAAGTCGGGGGCGAGGTCGCCCACGGTGATCGGCTGGCTGGTGTCGGTCGCAGTGGTCATGGGTGGGAGTCTGCCAGCCGCGCGGCGATCAGTCAGCGTCGCCCGGTCTTCGGTGAGACGAGGCGCATGGCCAGCCAGTCGTCGCCGACCTTGGCCGTGCCCGAGGCGTGCAGGCCCGCCGTGACGGCGGCCTCCTCGATCTCGCTGGCGTCGACCTCCCCGTCGAGACCGGCCCGCGGCGTCAGGAGCGCGATCGAGCCACCCTCGCTCAGCATCGTGAGGGCGTCGACGAGAGCGTCGGTCAGATCGCCGTCGCCGTCACGCCACCACAGCAGGATGCCGTCCGCAGCGCCGGTGTAGTCCTCGTCCTCGAGCTCGGTGGTCGTCAGGTCCTCCAGCGCGAAGCGGAAGTCGTCGTCCACGTCCGAGTCGTAGCCGAACTCCTGGATCACCTGGCCCACGCCGAAGCCGAGCTTGGTGGCCGGGCCGGCCGAATCCGCTGCCGCGGACGTGCTCACGTCTGTCCTCCGCTGGTCGTCGTCTGTGCTGTTCATTGCGGCACAGTCCACTAGGTCTGGGGCGAATGCGCAACCAGCCTCGCCGCCGCGACCGATCGGGCGGCCTGCTCGGCGAGCAGCGTGTGGGCCGCGGCGACGTCGAGGTGGCGCACGACGGGCGCCACGGGACCGACCGTCGAGACGAGGGTGACGTCCGCGAGGCGGAGGCGGCGCTCGAGCGGTCCCTGGCTCAGGGCCAGTGACTGGACCTTGCCGTGCGGCACGACCTCGGCGCGGCGTCCGAAGCGTCCCTGCGTCGTCAGCAGAGCCCCCGTCGTCACGGCGTAGCCGCGGCGGCGCCACACGAGCGGGTCGAGCCACCGCGCGCGCGGCGGCACGACGACGAAGGGGGCTGGCAGCGTCCCCGCCGTCAGTGCCGTCGCGAGCGCGCCGACGTGGGTGGCTGGTACGAGCAGGTCGGCCACGCGCAGCGCCTCGTCGAGGGTGGCGACGGGGAGCACCGTCGTCTGCGCACCTTTGTCCTCAGTGAGGTTGGCGACGCCCGCCACGTTGACCTGGACCCGCCACCAGCCGAGGGGACGCCACCACAGCGGTTGCACGACCTGCAGGGCCTGGACCCGGGCCAGCGGCACCGTCGAGGTGTGCAGGTCGGTGAGTCCGTGACGGATCTGGACGACGTCGTCGTCCGCGCCGAGTTCGTAGTTCCACCAGCGCAGCAGCGACCCGATGTGGGCGGGGCCGACACCGATCAGGACCGGCAGGAGCGCCGGCAGCGCCGCCGTCCACCCGAGGCACAGGGCGCCGATCGCGGCGGGTATCAGCAGCAGGATGAGGAGCATGCCGGGGTGGACGACGTGCGAGAGGACGATCCGGCTGACGGGGATGCGCAGCAGGGTCGACAGACGGGCGGACCCCCGCACCAACCCTCCGGGCATGCTGGCACCGGTCAGATCGGCACCGGCCAGGTCGCCATCGGCCGTCTGTTGACCCACCGGGCCCCCGCCGTCGAAACCCCCGCTCTGGGGCGTCCGGCCACGACGGGCCAGGGCGAGCACCTCGTCCTGCACCTCGAGCGCACGGTCCTTGGAGAGGAACGCCAGCGAGATGTGCGAGTCCGAGCCGCCGGCCGACTCGATGCGCACCTCCGAGAGTCCGAAGAGCCGAGCGAGCAGGGGCCGGGTGATGTCGACGGCCTGGATGCGGTCGACCCGCACCTGCCGGTGCTCGCGGAAGACGAGCCCTCGTCGCAGCTCGACCGAGGCCTCCCCCAGTCGGAAGCGCGACGCGAACCACACCGCCCAGCCCACGGCGACCGCCCCGGCCACGACGAGCAGCAGGACCGCCGCCGCCCAGGCGAGGTGGTCACCGAGGAACGCGTCGTCCGGTTCGCTGCCGCCACCGGTGAAGCGCTCGACCTGTTGTGAGAAGGCGTAGCCGACGACGCCGAGAAGGATCAGGCCGCCACGCACGAAGGGGGTCAGCGGGTGGAACCTCTGCCACCCGTCGGTGGATCGGGGCGTCACAGCCCGGCCCGCTGCGACTCCCCGCGCGCGAGCACCCGGGTGCGGAGGGCCTCGGCCTCGGCGATGGGTACGCCGGGCAGGGACCCACTCGATCCGGGCGACGCGGTGTGCATGGTCAGCGAGGTGTAGCCCAGCCGTCGCGCCAGCGGACCGGAGTTCATGTCGATGTACTGCAGCCGTCCGTACGGCAGGGACGCCAGCCGCCGAAACATGATTCCGCGACGGATGACGAGGTCCTCGTCGAGCTCGACCCACGACGTCGCGGCCACCTGGCGCCGGACGACGACGAGCACCCACACCAGCAGCCCGACGAGGGCGATGGCGAGGACGAAGAGGGCCCAGTGATCGACCACGATGCCCGCCGCGATGGCGGCGATGATCAGCGGCACGACGGTGGCGGTGGCCACGATGCTGCGCCCCGTCGCCAACCGCGGCGACACTCGCTGCCACGCGAGATCGCCGTCGTCGTGGAGGTGGACGGCGGCCATCGGCGGGGCTGCGCGACCCGGGGCGTCGGGCGTCGGAGTGGTCACGTCGTCAGTCTGCCCCACCGGACGAGCCGGGCAGGGCGTGCCCGGCCGCTGGGCGGTCGACCGGCAGAATGGGGCCATGGTCGACACGAGCCCGCGCCACCCGCTCCTGCAGTGGACGAGCCTGGCCCCCGTCGTGGGCGCCGTCGTCCTCGCCCTCACCTACCCGGGCAAGGGGCTGCCCACCGTGGTTGTCGCTCTCGTCGCCCTGGTGCTCGGATCCGCGGTGCTGGCCGCGGTGCACCATGCCGAGGTCATCGCGCACCGGGTCGGCGAACCCTTCGGCTCGCTCGTGCTGGCCGTCGCCGTGACCGTCATCGAGGTCGGGCTGATCCTGATGCTCATGTCCTCGGGTGGCGACGACGCGTCCGCGCTGGCGCGCGACACCGTCTTCGCCGCGGTGATGATCACGACGAACCTCATCGTCGGCATCGCCCTCGTCATCGCCTCCCGACGCCACGGGACGGCCGTCTTCAACCCCGAGGGCACGGGCGCCGCCCTGGCCACGGTCATCATGGTGACCGGTCTGTGCCTGGTCATCCCCGCCTTCACCATCGGCGACCCGGGCCCGCGCTACACCGGGGCGCAGCTGGCCTTCGCCGCCGTCTCCTCCCTCGTGCTCTACCTCGTCTACGTGCTCACCCAGACCCAGGGGCACCGCGACTTCTTCCTGCCGGTCGACCGCGAGCACGGCGGGTTGCTCGAGGATGATCACGCCGAGCCCCCGACCGCGCGCGCCACGTGGACGAGCCTCGCGCTGCTGCTGGTCTCCCTCGTGGCCGTCGTCGGACTGGCGAAGGTCGCCTCCCCGGCGATCGAGTCGACCGTGCGCGCGGCGGGCCTGCCGAACTCCTTCGTCGGCGTCGTCATCGCCCTCGTCGTGCTCGCGCCGGAGACCCTCGCGGCAGCGAAGGCGGCCGGGCGGGACCGGGTGCAGACCTCGCTCAACCTGGCCTACGGATCGGCCATGGCGAGCGTGGGGCTGACCATCCCCGTGCTCGCCGTCGCGACCCTCTTCGTCGACGCCCCGCTCGACCTCGGGCTCGCGCCGACCCACCTCGTCCTGCTGGCGATGACCGTCGCGCTGGGCATTCTCACCGTCGTCCCCGGCCGCGCCCTGCGGCTGCACGGCTCCCTGCACATCGTGCTCGGGTTGGCCTTCGTCTTCCTCAGCATGGCGCCCTGACTCTGGTCGGTGCAGGCGCCGGATCCGCGTCCGGGGTCGGCCCACCGACCCCCTGTTGTGACGCTCACCACGCATACGGGACGATGGCAGGAGTCCGCGCACCACACGTGCGCATCCCAGAAAGGACACCATCGTGGTTGGACGTGACGGCGCCGGTCCCATCCTGAACGGCATCCCGACCAGTCTCCCGGACATCGATCCCGACGAGACCGCCGAGTGGCTCGACAGCCTCGACGGCCTGATCGACGAGGCGGGCCGCGATCGTGCGCGCTACGTCATGCTGCGCCTGCTCGAGCGGGCCCGCGCCATGCAGGTGGGTGTCCCCTCCCTCACCACGACGGACTACGTCAACACCATCCCCGTCGAGGCCGAGCCCTGGTTCCCCGGCGACGAGGAGATGGAGCGGCGCTACCGCGCCTATCTGCGCTGGAACGCAGCCGTGCAGGTGCACCGGGCGCAGCACCCCGACATCGGGGTCGGCGGCCACATCTCGACGTACGCCTCCGCCGCGACCCTCTACGAAGTGGGCTTCAACCACTTCTGGCGCGGCAAGGACCACCCCGGCGGCGGCGACCAGATCTTCATGCAGGGTCACGCCTCCCCCGGCATGTACGCGCGCGCCTTCCTCGAGGGCCGCCTGACCGAGTCGCAGATGGACGGCTTCCGTCAGGAGCACAGCCACATCGTCGACGGCAAGGTCGAGGGCCTCCCCTCCTACCCCCACCCGCGGCTCATGCCGAACTTCTGGGAGTTCCCGACGGTCTCGATGGGCCTCGGCCCGATGAACGCGATCTATCAGGCGCAGTTCAACAAGTACCTCCACAACCGCGGCATCAAGGACACCAGCGACCAGCGCGTCTGGGCCTTCCTCGGCGACGGCGAGATGGACGAGGTCGAGTCCCGCGGTCTGCTCCAGGCCGCCGCGAACGACGAACTGGACAACCTCACCTTCGTCATCAACTGCAACCTGCAGCGGCTCGACGGTCCGGTGCGCGGCAACGGCAAGATCATCCAGGAGCTCGAGGCCTACTTCCGCGGCGCCGGCTGGAACGTCATCAAGGTGGTCTGGGGTCGCGGCTGGGACCCGCTGCTCGCGGCCGACCGCGACGGCGCCCTGGTCAACCTCATGAACCAGACGCCCGACGGCGACTACCAGACCTACCGCGCCAACGACGGCGCCTTCGTGCGCGAGCACTTCTTCGCTCGGGACCCGCGCACGCGCAAGCTCGTCGAGGACTGGTCCGACGAGGACGTGTGGTGGAAGCTCAAGCGCGGCGGTCACGACTACCGCAAGGTGTTCGCGGCCTACCAGGCGGCGGTGCAGCACACCGGCCAGCCCACGGTCATCCTCGCGAAGACGATCAAGGGCTACGGCCTGGGCAGCCACTTCGCGGCGCGCAACGCCACGCACCAAATGAAGAAGCTGACGATGGAGGACCTCAAGGGCCTGCGCGACAGCCTGCGGATCCCGATCTCCGACGAGGTTCTCGAGAAGGACCTCTACAAGCCGCCGTACTACAACCCCGGTCCCGACGACGAGGTCATCAAGTACATGCTCGAGCGCCGCGCCAAGCTCGGCGGCGGTCTGCCCGAGCGACGCGTGGCCCACAAGCCGCTGCAACTGCCCGGCGACGACGCCTACGCCGCCGTGAAGAAGGGGTCGGGCAAGCAGCAGATCGCCACGACCATGGCGTGGGTCCGACTGCTGCGTGACCTCATGCGGGACAAGGAGTTCGGCAAGCGGATCGTGCCGATCATCCCGGACGAGGCCCGCACCTTCGGGATGGACTCGTTCTTCCCGACGGCAAAGATCTACAACCCGCACGGGCAGCGCTACACCTCCGTCGACGCCGACCTGATGCTGGCGTACAAGGAGTCCGAGCAGGGCCAGATCCTGCACATGGGGATCAACGAGGCGGGCTCGGTCGCCGCCTTCACCGCGGCGGGTACGTCCTACGCCACGCACGGCCAGCCGATGATCCCGGTCTACGTCTTCTACTCGATGTTCGGGTTCCAGCGGACGGCGGACAGCATCTGGGCGGCCGCCGACCAGATGACCCGCGGCTTCCTCATCGGTGCCACCGCCGGTCGCACCACGCTCACGGGCGAGGGGCTCCAGCACGCCGACGGCCACTCCCTGCTGCTGGCCTCGACGAACCCCGCGGTCGTCTCCTACGACCCGGCGTTCGGCTACGAGATCGCGCACATCATGCAGGACGGTCTGCGGCGGATGTACGGCGAGGACGCGAGCGAGGGTCAGGACGGTCCCGAGCGCAACCTCATCTACTACCTCACGGTCTACAACGAGCCGATCGTGCAGCCGAAGGAGCCGGAGAACGTCGACGTCGAGGGCATCCTCAAGGGCATGTACCTCTACGCCCCCGGCAACACCGAGGGCCTGGGCGACAAGCCCCCGCGCACTCAGCTGCTCGCGAGCGGTGTCGGTATGGCGTGGGCCCTCGAGGCGCAGCAGCTGCTGCGCGACGACTGGGGCGTCGTCGCCGACGTCTGGTCGGTGACCTCGTGGACCGAGCTGCGCCGCGACGCCATGGCATGCGACGAGCAGAAGTTCCTCCACCCGGAGCTCGAAGCCCGCAAGCCGTACGTCACGCAGCGCCTCGAGGAGACCTTCGGTCCGGTCGTGGCGGTCTCCGACTCGATGAAGGCGGTCCAGGACCAGATCCGGCCGTGGGTTCCCGAGGAGTTCTCGGCCCTGGGTGCCGACGGGTTCGGATTCTCCGACACCCGCGCCGCCGCGCGTCGGTACTTCCACATCGACGGTCCGTCCATGGCCGTGCGGGCGCTGCAGATGCTCGCCGAGCGCGGCTGGGTCGCGCAGGACGTCCCGGGTAAGGCTGCCGAGCAGTACCGCCTGCTCGACGTCACGGCCGGCACCTCCGGCAACGCGGGTGGCGACGCCTGAGGCATCGCCGCCGCCCATGACGAAGGTCGCCCCACCCGATCCCGGGTGGGGCGACCTTCGTCATGACGGGTGGGTCACTGCCCGGCGAGGAACTCCTCGCGAGCCGCGACACAGATGTCGGGCTGGTCGCAGAAGAGACCGTCGACGTCGGCCTCCATGAACCGGATCGCCTCGTCGTGCATGTTGCCCCAGGCGGCCGGGTCCGTGCTCGAGCGGTAGTCCACGGGGAGGAAGGTGTTCTCCGCGCGGAAGGTCCACGGCGTGACGACGAGGCCGGCGGCGTGCGCGTCGCTGACCAGCGTCGTCTCCTCACCGAGGGTGCCGTCGGCCTTGCGGGCGATGACCGCGTTCTTCTCCGGGCCGAGACCGGTGATCCACTCGTTGAGCTCACCCAGGGACTCCGCGGACGTCAGCTGCGCGTAGGTGCGGGGGTCCCCCTTCGCGACGAGGTCGTACGGCGCACCCTTGACGGTCGTCAGGAAGACGGCGCCGGCCTTGAAACCGTGCTCCTCGCGCAGCTCGATGAGGTTGGACAGCTCGAAGGACTGGATCGACAGCGGGGCGCTCGGGCGGTTGAGGTGGAACTCCTTGACGAGGTCCACGACCGGCGCCTCGGCGGGGACGCCCTGCTCGACGAAGTACGTCGAGTGCTTGATCTCGGGGATGATGCCGACCTTGCGCTTGTACTTCTTCTCGAGGTACTCGCGGAACTCGAGGACCTCGCGGAAGGTCGGGACCTCGAACTGGCCGTCGTAGGACTGGCTCACGGGGCGCATCGCGCCAAGGCGCTCCTTGGCGCGCAGGGTCTTCAGCTCGGCGAGCGTGAAGTCCTCGGTGAACCAACCGGTCGTCGCGACACCGTCGAGCATCTTGGTGGTCTTGCGGGAGGCGAACTCGGGGTGGGCAGACACATCCGTGGTGCCGGAGATCTCCGGCTCGTGGCGGTCGACGGGCACGCCGTCCTTGGTCATGACGAGGTCGGGCTCGATGTAGTCGGCCCCCATCTGGACGGCCAGCTCGTAGGCCGCCAGCGTGTGCTCCGGGCGGTAGCCGGACGCGCCGCGGTGCGCGATGACCAGCGGGTCGGTGAACTGCCGGGCGTTCGACGCGGAGGAGTCGGCCTTGCTGTGCGGGGCCGCCGTGGCGGGCGCGACGGCGGCGGGGACGATGACGAGGCCGCTCAGGGCGGCGGCGAGGGTGATGCGCATTCGGGTCATGTGGCGCGACGCTAGGGCCAGCGGATCCCGGTTCGTCCGACGTCGAGGTGACGCACACGCGACGAAATGGACAACATCTGGATGTCCTGCTGACCGCACCGGCGCCAGCACGGGGAGGGTGCGGGTGACGACGTCCACGGGGCAGGCCCTAGGCTGGTTCGCGTGTCCAAAGTCCTGAACTCCCTCCCTGTTGGTGAGCGTGTCGGCATCGCCTTCTCCGGCGGCCTCGACACCTCAGTCGCCGTTGCCTGGATGCGTGAGAAGGGCGCCGTCCCGTGCACGTACACGGCCGATCTCGGCCAGGCCGACGAGCCCGACATCGACTCCGTCCCGGGCCGCGCCGGTCAGTACGGAGCCGAGCTCGCGCGCCTTGTCGACTGCCGCTCGGCGCTCGTCGAGGAGGGCCTGTCAGCGATCGCGTGCGGCGCCTTCCACATCCGCAGTGGCGGCCGTACGTACTTCAACACCACCCCGCTGGGGCGTGCCGTGACCGGCACCCTGCTCGTGCGCGCCATGCAGGAGGACGGCGTCTCGATCTGGGGCGACGGCTCGACCTACAAGGGCAACGACATCGAGCGCTTCTACCGCTACGGGCTGCTCGCCAACCCCGGCCTGCGCATCTACAAGCCGTGGCTCGACGCCGCCTTCGTCAGCGAGCTCGGCGGTCGCCAGGAGATGTCGGAGTGGTTGACCGCCCGCGACCTGCCCTACCGGGCCAGCGCGGAGAAGGCCTACTCGACCGACGCCAACATCTGGGGCGCCACGCACGAGGCCAAGACCCTCGAGCTGCTCAGCGAGTCGCTCGAGATCGTCGAGCCGATCATGGGCGTGCGGTTCTGGGACGAGTCGGTGGCCATCGCCACGGAGGACGTCACCGTCCGCTTCGTCCAGGGTCGACCCGTCGCCATCAACGGCAAGGAACTCGACCCGGTGGACCTCGTCCTCGAGGCCAACGCGATCGGTGGTCGTCACGGCCTCGGTATGAGCGACCAGATCGAGAACCGCATCATCGAGGCCAAGAGCCGCGGCATCTACGAGGCCCCGGGCCTCGCGCTCCTGCACATCACGTACGAGCGGCTCCTGAACGCCGTGCACAACGAGGACACCATCGCCAGCTATCACAACGAGGGCCGCCGCCTCGGGCGACTGCTCTACGAAGGTCGCTGGATGGACCCGCAGTCGCTGATGATCCGCGAGTCGATCCAGCGCTGGGTCGCCTCCGCCGTCACCGGCGAGGTCACGCTGCGCCTGCGTCGTGGCGAGGACTACTCGATCATCGACACCCGCGGCGACAACTTCTCCTACCACCCGGACAAGCTCTCGATGGAGCGCACCGAGGGCGCCGCCTTCGGGCCCGTCGACCGGATCGGTCAGCTGACGATGCGCAACCTCGACATCGCCGACTCGCGCGCCAAGCTCGAGCTGTACGCCGCCCAGGGTCAGCTCGGCGTGGGTCACCGCGACCTCGTCGGCAGCCTCGAGCCGGGTGGGGCGGCTCAGATCGCCTCCAACCCCGCTGCTGCCTCGGATGAGTCCGATGAGGCGCTGGACCGGGCCGCCATGGAGTTCGGGACCGACTGACGACGAAGGCCTGAGGATCGACCGAGCGCCAGCGAGGGAGGACCGGAGGGCCAAGGAGTCCGTCGAGAGGATTCAGACTGACGACGAAGGCCTGAGGATCGACCGAGCGCCAGCGAGGGAGGACCGGAGGGCCGAGGAGTCCGTCGAGAGGATTCAGACTGACGACGACAACTCACCGACACGAGACCCGGCCGCCTGCCCTGGCGGCCGGGTCTTGTGCACCTGACACAACTAGGCTGCTCCCATGGCCAAGCACTCCCCCGCCATCTCGGCGGGGACCAAACGTCGCCTCGGGCGCAGCGCGGGCGACCTCGCGACGGCGGCGACCCAGCAGATGGAGACCCAGTACCACTGGTATCGGGAGCTGCCCGCGCGCGAGCGGTCATGGGTGTCCGGCGTCGCCCACGCGGGCATCGCCGACTTCATCGCATGGGTGCGCGACGACGCTCCCGACACCACGAGCGTCTTCGAGGCCGCCCCGCGCGAGCTGACCCGCTCGATCACCCTGGCCCAGACCCTCGACCTCGTCCGAAGCGTCGTCGAGACCGTCGAGGCGCACGTCGAGGAACTCGCCGCGACCGAGGAGGAAGTCGCGCCCTTCCGCGAATCCGTCCTGCGCTACAGCCGAGAGGTGGCCTTCGGCGCGGCCCATGTCTACGCCCAGGCTGCCGAACAGCGCGGCGCCTGGGATGCCCGCCTCGAGGCACTCGTCGTCGACGCGGCGCTGCGCGGCGACGTGGACCCCGCCATCCACTCCCGCGCCGCAGCCCTCGGCTGGCAGGGCGTCCAGGACATCTGCGTCATCGCCGGTCAGGTGCCGCGTCCCGCCGGGCGCGACATCGACGTCGCCGCGATCGTCGACGGCCTGCGCCGCGCGGCGGCCCGCGCGGGGCATCCCACGCTCGTCGCCGTCCAGGGCGCGGACCTCCTCTGCCTCGTCGGCGACGTCCAGGACCCGGCCGAGGTCGGATCCCACCTGAGCAGCCACTTCGGTCGCGGACCCGTCGTCATCGGTCCCGTCGTGCCCGATCTCGCCCGCGCGTCGGTCTCGGCCGTCGCCGCACTGTCCGGGCTGCGCGCCGCGCCGGCCTGGCCGCAGGCCCCGCGGCCGTGCCTCGCCTCCGACCTGATCGCCGAGCGAACGATCGCCGGCGACACCCAGGCCCGCGACGAACTCCTCTCCGCGATCTGGGAACCCCTCACGCAGGCCCCCACCCTGCGCGAGACGATCGAGGTGCACCTCCGCGAGGGCCACGGGCTCGAGGCGACCGCGCGGGCCCTCTTCGTCCACGTCAACACCGTGCGCTACCGCCTCACCAAGGTGACCTCACTCATCGGCTTCGACCCGGCCGACCCGCACGATGCCCTCACCATCCGTCTGGCGCTCGCCCATGGACGGCTTTTGGAGGGATCCTCCAACAACGCGCCGTGATGTTGGTGCCGTTCGACCACGGGTCGCGGCGCGGCGGTGGGACATCGTGGGACTCGTGCTCGTCATCGCCTGCCCTGGACAGGGCTCCCAGACCCCCGGTTTCCTCTCCCCTTGGCTCGAGCTCCCGGGCGCCCGCGAGCGCCTGACCTGGCTCTCGGCCGCGGCCGGGATGGACCTCGTCGCCCACGGCACCGTTTCCGACGAGGCGACGATCAAGGACACGGCGGTGGCCCAGCCACTCATCGTCGCGGGCGGTCTCATCTCCATGCTCGCCCTCTTCTCCCACCCGGCCGACGGCTTCCGCGCCGTCGGGGCCGGCGCCGGACACTCGGTCGGTGAGATCACCGCCGCGGCTGCCGCCGGCGTCATCTCCGCCGAGCAGGCGATGGTCCTGGTCCGCGAGCGTGGCCGCGAGATGGCCACGGCCAGCGCCGTGACCCCCACGGGCATGAGCGCCGTCCTCGGCGGTGACGAGGAGGAGGTCATGGCCGCCATCGAACGGCACGGCCTGACCGCCGCCAATCGCAACGGCGCCGGACAGATCGTCGCCGCCGGCACCCTGACCCAGCTCGCGGCCTTCGCCGACGACGCACCCGCCAAGGCGCGCGTCATGCCGCTCAAGGTCGCGGGCGCCTTCCACACCCGGCACATGGCACCGGCCGTCGAGCGGCTCGGCGCCCTCGCCCGGGCCGTGTCCACCCACGATGCCCGCGTGCCGCTGGTCTCCAACGCCGACGGCGCCGTCCTGCACGACGGCCGCGAGGTGCTGCGCCGGATCGTCAGCCAGGTGAGCAACCCCGTCCGCTGGGACCTGTGCATGGAGACCTTCCGCGACCTCGGCGTCACGGGCTTCATCGAGATCCCCCCGGCCGGCGCCCTGACCGGCCTGGCCAAGCGCGCACTCAAGGGCGTCGAGACGCTGGCGCTCAAGACCCCGGACGACCTCGAGGCCGCGCATCGCATGGTGCGGGAGCACGGCGCGAAGGGGGTCCGCCAGGACTCCCCGACGTGGCGCCTCGTCGTCGCGCCCCACAAGGGCACCGTCGCCATCGAGGCGAGCGAGGTCGGGACCCTCGTCGACGTCGGCTCCGTCATCGCCCGGATCAGCACCCTGCGCGAGTCCCACGACGTGACGTCCCTGCACGGCGGCCAGGTCGTCGAGTGGCTCGTCGAGGACGGGGACCCCGTCTCCCCCGGCCAGCCCATCCTGCGACTCCACCCCCTGGGAGAGTGACATGACCACCCACGAAGCTCCCCAGCGGTCGATCACCCCGCGCGCCTCACTCGCCGCGACGGAAAGCCTGCGCCACTCCCGGATCTCCGGTGTCGGTGGCTACCGTCCCGAGCGCGTCGTCATGAACGCCGAGCTCGTCGACGCGATCGACAGCTCCGACGAGTGGATCCGCGAGCGCTCGGGCATCATCAGCCGCCGCCGCGCCGCCCCGGACGAGTCCGTGATCGACATGTCGGAGATCGCGGCTCGTCAGGCGATCGAGGAGGCCGGGCTGACGCCCGACCAGATCGGCCTCGTCATCGTCGCCACGGTGACCCACCCCTTCCAGACCCCGGGCGCGGCGCCCGAGGTGGCCTCCCGGCTGGGCCTGACGGCACCCGCCTTCGACATCTCGGCCGCCTGCGCCGGCTACTGCCACGGCGTGGCCGTCGCCAGCGACCTCGTCCGGACCGGCACGGCCGAGCACGCCCTCGTCGTCGGCGTCGAGAAGCTCTCGGACTTCACCGACCCGACCGACCGCTCGAGCGCGTTCATCTTCGGCGACGGCGCCGGTGCCGCCGTCATCAGCCCGTCGGAGACGCCCGGCATCGGCCCGACGGTGTGGGGCTCCGACGGCACCATGCGCGACGCCATCACCCAGCGGGAGAGCTGGCTGACCCTGCGCGACGGATCGACCGACTGGCCGGCCATCGGCATGCAGGGCCCCACGGTGTTCCGCTGGGCCGTCTGGAGCATGGCGAAGGTGGCCCAGCAGGCGCTCGACGCCGCCGGGATCACCGCCGACCAGCTCGACGCCTTCATCCCCCACCAGGCCAACATGCGGATCATCGACGCCATGATCAAGGCCCTCCACCTCCCGGCGGACATCCCCGTCGCCCGTGACATCGCCGAGACGGCGAACACGTCGGCGGCCTCCATCCCCCTGGCCACGGAGCGCATGCTGCGCGAGGGCGAGGCCCCGCACGGCGGCCTCGCCCTCCAGATCGGCTTCGGCGCCGGGCTCGTCTACGCGGCCCAGGTCGTGGTCCTGCCCTGACGGGCACTCGTCTCCCGGTGGCTCAGCGGGTGATCTCGGGCCAGAAACACGTTGCACCGCAACACCTTTCGATGACACACACCGAAGAGAAATGGAGCAGGCACATGGCCTTCACCGAGCAGGAGATCCTCGCTGGACTCGCCGAGATCGTCAACGAGGAGACGGGTCTGGCACCCGACGAGGTCACCGCTGACAAGACCTTCACCGACGACCTCGACATCGACTCCCTGTCGATGATGACCATCGCCGTCACGGCGGAGGAGAAGTTCGGGGTGAAGATCCCCGACGAGGAGGTCAAGAACCTCAAGACCGTCGGCGACGCCGTCGCCTACATCCAGGGCGCCCAGTCCTGATCCGGCTGCCACGGCCGGCCCACGCGGCCGGCCGTGGCCACCGATCCCCTTCGCCAGCACGCGCCGTCCGTCCCAAGGAGAGCACCTGATGTCCACCCCCACCGTCGTCGTCACCGGCCTCGGGGCCACCACGCCGCTGGGCGGCACCGTCGCGCAGACGTGGGAGGCCCTCCTGGCCGGCCAGTCCGGCGCCCGGAGCCTGTCCGCCGAGTGGGTCACCGAGTTCGACCTGCCGGTCACCTTCGCCGCGCAAATCAAGGACGACCCCGCGGACGTGCTCAGCCGCGTCGAGACCAAGCGGCTCGACCTCAACGCCCAGTACGCCCTCATCGCCGCACGTGAGGCCATGGCGGACGCCGGCTCCCCCGAGGTGGACCCCGAGCGCCTGGGTGTCGCCATCGGCAGCGGCATCGGCGGCCTGACCACCATCGTGTCGGCGTGGGAAGCGCTGCGGACCAAGGGTCCCCGTCGCGTCCTGCCCCTCTCGATCCCCATGCTCATGCCCAACAGCGCCGCGGGCAACGTCTCGCTCGCGCTCGGCGCCCGCGCCGGTGCCCACGCCACCGTGTCCGCCTGTGCGTCCGGCGCCGAGTCCATCGCCTACGCCGCCGCGATGATCCGCGACGGTCGCGCCGACGTCGTCGTCGCCGGAGGCACCGAGGCGTGCGTCCACCCGCTGCCGATCGCCGGCTTCGCCGCGATGCAGGCCCTCTCGACGCGCAACGACGACCCGACCGCGGCCTCCCGGCCCTACGACACCGGACGCGACGGCTTCCTCCTCGGTGAGGGCGCCGGGGTCATGGTTCTCGAGTCCGAGGAGCACGCCCGCGCCCGTGGCGCCCGCATCTACGCCGTCCTCGCCGGATCCGGCATGTCGGCCGACGCCCACCACATCGCCGCGCCCGAGCCGGACGGCGCCGGCGCCTCCCGCGCCATGGTCGAGGCCGTCGACAGCGCCGGCCTCACCCCGGCCGACATCGTGCACATCAATGCGCACGCCACCTCCACCCCCGTGGGTGACGTGGCCGAGTCCAACGCCATCCGGCGGGCCTTCGGCGACGAGGCAGACCACATGCCGGTGAGCGCGACGAAGTCGATGACCGGTCACCTGCTCGGCGCTGCCGGCGCCCTCGAGGGTGTGCTGACCGTCCTGGCCCTGCACCACCGACTCGCTCCGTCGACGATCAACCTCGACGAGTTCGACCCCGAGATCAGACTCGACGTCATCCACGGCGAGCACCGGGTCCTGCCCGCAGGCGACATCGCAGCGCTGAACAACTCGTTCGGCTTCGGCGGCCACAACGTGGCCCTCACCTTCCGGAGCGTCTGATGGCCCATCAGCCCAATCCCGCGTCGGCCACCGTGTCGCGCGCGACGAAGGTCAAGGTTCCTCGCGAGGAGGATCCCCGCAACCCCAACGCGCGCCTCGCCGCCTTCCTCGATGAGGGCTCGGTCGAGCTGCTCGTCCCGGACGACGACTCCGGGGTGCTCGCGGCGAAGGGGACCGTCGACGGCACGCCCGTCGTCGCCTTCTGCTCCGACGCCACGATCATGGGTGGCGCGATGGGCGTCGCCGGCTGTGAGGACATCGTCCTGGCCTACGAGCGCGCACTCGCCGACGACGTGCCGATCGTGGGCATCTGGCACTCCGGTGGCGCCCGGCTGCCCGAGGGCGTCGTCTCGCTGCACGCCGTCGGTCTGGTCTTCGCGATCATGACCCGCGCGTCCGGCAAGATCCCCCAGATCTCCATCGTCATCGGGGCCGCCGCAGGTGGCGCCGCCTACGGTCCCGCGCTGACCGATCTCGTCATCCTCGCCCCCGAGGGGCGCATCTTCGTCACCGGACCCGACGTCGTCCGCTCGGTGACCGGTGAGGCCGTGGACGCCCTCCGCCTCGGCGGACCCGAGCCCCACGGCCGCCGTTCCGGGGTCGTGCACGTGCTCGCGGACTCCATCGACCACGCCTTCGAGCGGGGCCGGACACTCTGTTCGCTGCTCGCCAACCAGGGCACCTTCGACGCCGCCGGCGTCGAGGACCGCGACCTGTCGGCGTCCTTCCCCGAGTCCGCGAAGCGGGCCTACGACGTGCACCCCGTCATCGACGACCTCCTCGACACCGACACGAAAGTCGTCGAGTTGCACACGAAGTGGGCACCGAACATCGTGACGACCCTGGGGGTCTTCGGCGGCCGCACGGTCGGTGTCATCGCCAACAACCCGATGCGGCTCGGTGGCTGCCTGGACTCCCCCTCCGCGGAGAAGGCATCGCGGTTCGTGCGGATGTGCGACGCCTTCGGGGTGCCCCTGATCGTCCTCGTCGACGTGCCGGGCTACCTGCCTGGTGTCGGGCAGGAGTGGGACGGCGTCGTGCGCCGCGGCGCCAAACTGCTGCACGCCTTTGCCGAGGCGGTCGTGCCGCGGGTGACGCTCGTGACGCGCAAGACGTACGGCGGTGCCTACATCGCCATGAACGCCCGGTCGCTCGGGGCGACGAAGGTGTTCGCCTGGCCCGACGCCCACGTGGCCGTCATGGGGTCGGTCGCCGCCATCCGGATCCTGCACCGTCGCAAGCTCGCCGAGGTGGACGACGCCGATCGCGCCCGCGTGGAGCAGGAGTTGGCCGATGAGCACGACGTGCTCTCCGGTGGTCTCGCCCGAGCGGTCGAGATCGGTGTCGTCGACGAGATCGTGGAGCCGGCGGTCACCCGCTCCGCGATCGCCACGGCGCTCGCGGAGGCGCCCCAGCGGCGAGGACAACACGGCAACATCCCGCTCTGAATCGGGCACACGAAAAACTGCCGGCCCCGCGCACACAGCGGGTCCGGCAGCTTTTCGTCGTGCCCTCAGGCTGTCGTCAGCCGACCTGCGTCATCCTGTCGACTTCCTCGGGCCTCCGGTCCTCGTGCCGTCGTCAGCCGACCTGCGTCATCCTGTCGACTTCCTCGGCCCTCCGGTCCTCCCTCGCAGAGCTCGGTCCGGGTCCTCGTGCCGTCGTCAGCCGACCTTGTGCAGCCAGCGAACGGGCGCGCCCTCGCCGGCGTGGCGGAAGATCTCGAGTTCGGCGTCCCAGTCGGTGCCGAGCATCTCGTGGAGCATGTCCTCGATCGCCTCACCGGCGCCGGCCGCCAAGGTCATGACCTCGCGCAGGCGGTCCTCGTTGATGACGTTGTCACCGGCGGCCGAGATCCACGAGTGGTGGATGCCGAGCGACGGGGTGTGCTGCCAGCGGGAGCCGTCGAGGCCGGGGCTGGGCTCCTCGGTGATCTCGTAGCGGACGTTGTCCCACCCGCGCAGCGCGCTGGCGATCGCCGCTCCGGTGCCGGGCTTGCCTGTCCACGAGATCTCGGTGCGCATGAGTGAGGGACCGGCCGGCTGAGCCGTCCAGTCCAGGGACACGCGGGTGTCGAGCGCCGACTCGATGGCCCACGTGATGTGCGGGCACAGCGCAGTGGGCGACGAGTGGATGAAGATCACGCCGCGGGTTGTGTGCGTTGACGCAGACATCCGGTCCTCCTTGAGTGCGATGGACGTCTTCCCCAACGCCGTGCACTCACGAGACCGGCTCTCTGGCCGAGATGTGCGCGCTTGCGCGCGCAATTTGTGGGACAGCGAACTGTCTGGACCCATGAAACACCAGATTCACCACAAGTACCAGCAGTCACGCCGGTTGACGTTGGACTCTTTTCGCCCGTCCCGCCCCTCGAGCCCCCGGAGCACCACAGCGGGAGGCACCCCGAGGGCACCTCCCGCTGCTGGCCACCGACTCAGATGTCGAAGGAGGTCGACTCCCCTTCGGTCGTGCCCTCGCTCTGCCCCTCACCGCGCTCCGGCGCCTCGCCAGCGCCGTCCGGGCAGTCCCCGTCGGGGGCCTCGCCCGTAGGCGCCTCGCCGGACGGCGCCTCGCCGGACGGCGCCTCGCCCATGCCGCCGGGACCGCCGTGGTGACCGCCACGACCCCCTTCGCCATCGGTCTCGCCGCCGGAGTAGCCGTAGCCACCCATGCCGCCCTGCTCGCTGGACGTGCCGAAGCCCGTGCGGGCATCGTCGGCGTTGGCCATCGTGGCGCCGGCCACGGCCAAGCCGCCGGCCGCGGCGAGGCCCACGGCACCAACGGCGATCGCCCGCGTGCTGAGGGTGCGCCGCTCCCCCGTCGCCTGCGGGGCCGTCGCCTGCGGGGCCGCCATCGGCGCCGTCGGCGTGCCCTCCGGGAGGTCGGCATTCGAGGCGTCGTAGTTCTTGAACGCTCCGCTGTCCATGGTGTGCCTTTCTTCGGGTGTCTGTCTCCACCAAGGTGAGGCACCGTGTTGTCCCGGGGCTGGCACGAACCTGTGGATCAGCCGTCAGTCCGTGGCGGTCGGCCACAGGTTCAATCCAGCGGGGCCGCCCCACTCCACGACCAGCCCAGGTTCAGCTCCGACCGCGCGATAGGCTCCCCGACGCCCGGCCGCCCACTCATGCCGGGCGCGGGGCGGTAGCTCAGTCGGTCAGAGCAGCGGACTCATAATCCGTCGGTCCTGGGTTCAAGCCCCAGCCGCCCCACCATCGTCGGCAACCCTCCCGGTCTCACTCCGGTCACGGCCGCCGGTTACCGGTCGCCCGTCCCGCGGGGCGCGCTAGGTTTTGTGCATGACGCAGTCCGCCGCGACGCCCGAGGTCGCCCACGAGCCCCTCGTCGTCCTCACCGACGTCAACAAGCACTACGGCCAGCTCCACGTCCTCAAGGACATCAACCTCACCATCGGCAAGGGTGAGGTCGTCGTCGTGATCGGCCCCTCCGGGTCCGGCAAGTCGACCCTGTGCCGCACGATCAACCGGCTCGAGACGTTCGAGTCCGGCAGCATCACGATCGACGGCAAGCCCCTCCCCGAGGAGGGCAAGGAGCTCGCCCGCCTGCGCGCGGACGTCGGGATGGTCTTCCAGTCGTTCAACCTCTTCGCGCACAAGACGATCCTCGACAACGTGACGCTCGGCCCGATCAAGGTCCGCAAGCAGTCGAAGGCGAAGGCCGAGGAGCGCGCGAAGGAGCTGCTCAAGCGCGTCGGGATCGAGGCGCAGGCCGACAAGTACCCGGCGCAGCTCTCGGGTGGTCAGCAGCAGCGCGTGGCCATCGCCCGCTCGCTGGCCATGGACCCCAAGGTCATGCTCTTCGACGAGCCCACCTCGGCCCTCGACCCCGAGATGATCAACGAGGTCCTCGACGTCATGACCACCCTCGCCCGCACCGGGATGACGATGGTCGTCGTCACTCACGAGATGGGCTTCGCGCGGCGCGCCGCCGACCGGGTCGTCTTCATGGCCGACGGTCAGATCGTCGAGTCCAACACCCCGGAGGCCTTCTTCACCAACCCCCAGAGCGATCGCGCCAAGGACTTCCTCGGCAAGATCTTGAGCCACTGACGACGACGTCGGTGGCTCCCTTCGACAGCACGATGCAGCACCACGACAAGACGGCGACCCACACGGAGTGGGGAGCAACTTCAACCAGGAGGAGCATCATGAACACGCGACGATTCGGCGCGGCGGCGGGCACCGTCGTCCTCGCCCTGGGCCTGGCGGCCTGCGGGGACAGCGGAGACAGCGGCGCTGGGGACGACAAGAGCATCAAGATCGGCATCAAGTTCGACCAGCCCGGACTTGGGCTCAAGGAGGGGAACTCCTACTCCGGCTTCGACGTCGACGTCGCCAACTACGTGGCCAAGGAGCTCGGCAAGACGGACGTCCAATTCGTCCAGGCCCCGAGCAAGCAGCGTGAGGACCTGATCGCAACCGACCAGGTCGACCTCATCTTTGCCACGTACTCGATCACCGACGAGCGCAAGGCCAAGGTCTCGTTCGCCGGCCCGTACTTCATCGCCGGTCAGGACCTGCTCGTCGCCGCGGACTCCGACATCACCGGACCGGACGACCTTGACGGCAAGAAGCTCTGCTCCGTCACGGGATCGACGTCGGCCACCAACGTCCAGGAGAAGGTCCCGGGCGTCCAGCTGCAGGAGTTCGACGGCTACTCCAAGTGCGCCGAGCTCGTCTCGAAGGGGCAGCTCGACGCCCTGACGACCGACAACACGATCCTCGCCGGCTACGCCGCGCAGGAGGCGTACAAGGGCAAGCTGAAGGTCGTCGGCGCCCCCTTCTCCGAGGAGCGCTACGGCGTCGGCCTCAAGAAGGGCGACACCGAACTGTGCAAGCAGGTCAACGACGCGCTCACGAAGATGGTCGAGGACGGCTCGTGGGACAAGGCCGTGGAGAACAACTTCGGCCCGGCCGACTTCAAGGTCGACGAGTCGGTCAACCCGCCGAAGCTCGACGAATGCTCGTGACCGGTCACTGAGTTGACGGGGGCGGCGCCGGATCCTCCGGAGCCGCCCCCTCCCGGTCGACCGAACCAGGAAGGAGAAGGGGATGAACGACCTCTTCCAGCAGTTCGATGTGTGGGGGGCCTTCTGGCTCACCCTCAAGCTGGCGTTCTTCTCGCTGATCGGCGCGCTCGTCCTCGGGACGATCATCGCCATCATGCGCGTGAGCCCGGTCCGCCTCTTCCGGGTGGTCGGTGCCGGCTACGTCAACATCGTGCGGAACACCCCGCTGACGCTCATCCTCACCTTCAGCCTGCTCGTGATGCTCTACGACCTCGGGATCAAACTCGCATCCGAGGACAGCCCGACGTCGATCGTCGACAACGGCGTGCGCTGGGCCATCATCGGCCTCGCGGTCTATCACGCGGCCTTCGTCTGCGAAGCGATCCGCAGCGGCATCAACACCGTCCCGCCGGGTCAGGCCGAGGCTGCCCGCTCGATCGGGCTCGGCTTCACCCAGAACCTGCGCCACGTCGTGCTTCCGCAGGCCTTCCGCGGCGCCGTCGCACCGTTGGCGTCGGTCATCATCGCCCTCATCAAAAACACCACCGTCGCGGCCGCCATCGGCGTGGCCGAGACGGCAGCCCTGATGAGCAAGGCGGTCGAGCTTCGGGCCGATCTGACGTATCCCGCCTTCGCCCTGGTCGCCGGCTTCTTCCTGGTGCTCACCCTCCCCATCGGCGTCGGCCTCACGGCGCTGTCGCGACGTCTGGCGGTGCAGCGATGAGCACGATCACGGTCCTCTTCGACAACCCCGGCCCGAAGGCGCGGCGCCGCTACCGCCTCCTCGCCGTCGTCGGCGTCCTCGTGGCTGCCCTGCTCCTGTGGGTGGTCGTCGGCAAACTGAACGAGTACCGGGAGTTCTCGGGCGCGAAGTGGTCGCCCATGGCGACGTGGTCGACGTGGCGCTACTACCTGTTGCTCGGCCTCTGGAACACCATCAAGGCCGCCGTGCTCTCCGTCATCGGAGCGACCGTCTACGGCTTCATCCTCGGCGCCGGGCGACTCTCCGGGAACCGGTTCGTGCGGTGGGTCAGCGGGGCTGTCGTCGAGTTCTTCCGTGCCGTGCCCGTGCTGATCATGATGATCTTCTTCTTTGGCATCTACGCCTACAACGGGGTGTTCTCGTCGAGCCTCAACCCGCTCGCAGCGGTCGTGACGGCGCTGACCCTCTACAACGGGTCCGTCATCGCCGAACTCATCCGCTCTGGGGTGCACTCGCTCCCCCGCGGCCAGAGCGAGGCCGGGCTGTCCATCGGTCTCTCTCCCGGTCAGGTCCTGCGCAGCATCCAGATCCCGCAGGCCGTGACCGCGATGTTGCCCGCCCTGGTCAGCCAGCTCGTCGTCATCCTCAAGGACACCGCGCTGGGCACGGTCATCACCTATCCGGAACTGCTCCAGCAGGGCCAGAACCTGTCTGCCCTGCACTCCAACATCTTCGCCGCGCTGCTCGTCGTGGCCTTCATGTTCATCGCCCTCAACTGGGGCCTCACGTGGCTCGCCGGCCGTCTCGAGCAGCGGATCAACCGCCGCGGCCACACGGCGGGCGAGGCCCTCGCGGCCGCGCCCACCGTCCCCGGCGCCGAGGCGGTCTGAGCGGCGCTCTTCAGTCGCCCACGTGGCCGCGCAGCACCGCGAGGGCGCGCGCGACCAGGGCGGACTCGTCGGCACTGCGGGTGGCCGCGACCAGGTCCATCCGAGCCCGGCTGACCAGCGGCCGGTAGGTCGCCCCGGCAACCATGAGTTCGGCCACCGGCTCCGGGACGATGGCCACCCCGAGGGCCGCGGCGACGAAGGTGACCAGGGTCGAGGTCTCCGCGACCTCGTGCCGGATGACGGGCTCGAACCCGGCGTCTCGACACAGCGCGAGGACCGCATCGTGCATCGCCGAGCGGCCGTGGCCCGAGTGGACGATGAGGTCCTCGCCCCGCAGGTCCGCCATCCGGATCCGGCGTCGCGCGGCGAGGGCGTGCCCCTCCGGGAGCGCGACGACGTACCGCTCCGCCCGCAGGGTGTGCAGGCTCAGGTCCGGGTTGGCCGTGCCGTCCCCCGGCGGCCGCAGCAGGGCGAGATCGATGGCTCCGGATCGCAGGGCGTCGACCTGGTCCGGGCTGAGCATCTCGCCCCGGAAGGCGACGTCGACGCCGGGCAGCTGCTCGCGCAGCGCGCGGGCCAGGGCCGGCAGCAGGCTGTAGGTGACCGACCCGACACAGCCGATGACGAGGCGACCTTCCAGCCCGTTGCCGATGCGGACGGCCTCCTCGCCTGCCGAGTCCACGGCCTCGAGGATGGACCGCACGCGCGCGAGGTAGGCCTCGCCCGCAGGGGTGAGGTCGACTCGGCGGGTCGTGCGGGTCAGCAGTGTCACCCCGAGTTCGTGCTCGAGCTGCTTGATCTGCTGGGACAACGGCGGCTGGGCCATGTGCAACGCACTGAAGGCGTGGATGATCGGCGTCGGCGAGGACGGCGAGTGGCCCCTCTTCCTCGACGTGTGGCTCGAGCACGTCGTCGAGGAGGTCAACACCGAGCACCGCGAGGGCAACAAGGGCTCCATCGAGGGTCCGTACTACGTGCCCAACGCTCCCGAGCTCGGCTCCGACGGCACCATCCCGATGCGCGAGAACGAGGGCGGCACTCCCCTCACCTGGACCGGTCGGGTGACCTCCACCGACGGCAGCCCGCTCACGGACGCCAAGGTCGAGCTGTGGCACGCCGACTCCGACGGCTTCTACTCGCAGTTCGCCCCGGGCCTGCCGGAGTGGAACCTCCGCGGCACCTTCTCCGTGGCTGACGACGGCAGCTTCACCATCCACACCGTGCAGCCCGCGCCCTACCAGATCCCCACGGACGGCTCCTGCGGCAAGCTCATCGCGGCCGCCGGGTGGCACGCCTGGCGCCCGGCCCACCTGCACGTCAAGGTCTCCGCGCCCGGCCACGAGCTGCTCACCGCCCAGCTCTACTTCCCCGGCGACGAGCACAACGACGACGACATCGCGTCGGCCGTCAAGCCCGAGCTGATCCTGCGACCCGCAGGCGCAGGCCGACGGCAGCGCCACGGTGGACTACGGCTTCGTGCTCGACCCGGAGAAGGCCTGATCGATGCTCTTCCACGTGCGTATGGACGTGCGGATCCCGCACGACATGGATGCCGACGTGAAGGCGGATCTCGTCGCCCGGGAGAAGGCCTACGCCCAGGAGGTCCAGCGCTCGGGTGCGTGGCCGCACCTGTGGCGGATCGTCGGGGAGTACGCCAACGTCTCGATCTTCGACGTCGAGTCGAACGACGCGCTGCACGACGTGCTCTCGGCACTGCCGCTCTTCCCGTACATGGACATCACGGTCACCCCGCTCGCGAAGCACCCCAGCGCCATCGGCGACTGAGCCTTCGGCGGCGGGAAGACCGCACCACACGCCCGGACGACACCGAACACGACTGAGCCCCGTCCCCCTGCTGAGCAGGTGGGACGGGGCTCGGTGGCTCCCCCGGTTGGACTCGAACCAACAACCCTCCGATTAACAGTCGAATGCTCTGCCAGTTGAGCTACAGGGGATCGCGCCTTGCGGCGCTGCGCAACAATAGCAAACGATCCCGCCCCCGACGAAACCGGCTGCGGCCGTGGGGAGACCGCGCGTCGGGCCGGCCCGCTGCAGGGCGTCGCGGGCCGATGTCAGTCCTGTCCGACGTGCTCCCACATCGCCAGTCGGGTGGCCTCCGCGGCCTCCCGCACGCCCGGGTCGTCGAGGCTCACGCCCCGCCCGAGGAGGATCTGATCGAGCAGCTGGCCGGTGCGCAGATCCTTCCGCAGGACGACACGCACCCGCCGGCGCGGACCGAGGTCGAGGTGCTCGGTCAGGACGATCGACGCCTGCACCCGCTCGCGGAAGGCCTCCGGCAGCCGACCCGGCTCGGGGATGGGCCACCGGGCCACGGGGCTCCCGTCGACCCAGGACACGACGAGCGTGTCGACGTCCGACTCCCACGCCCCGCCTTCGACGAGGTGCCAGGGGGCGCTCGTGAGCACCGACGCGACCTCGTCGAGGACGACGAAGCGGTGCTGGGTGATGACGACGACCTCGCCGCCAGCAGCGGTCGCACAAGCGAGCACGGCGCCGCCGTCCTCTCCGGTGACCGCGACCGACTCCGTGCGGGTGAGGGTGTGGCCCCGGCGGCCACCCATGGACAGGCGGGAGAGGCGGCTCATCCCGAACTCCCTTCGCGCAGCGCGGCGAGTTGCCGCTGGAGGCCCAACAGTTCGGCACCGGCGGCCCGTGCCGCGGCAGGGTCGGCGTGCTCGTCGGAGGACAGCCGGCGCATCGTCGACATGGCGTCGGCGATCCGCCGGGTCAGCCCGACCTCGCTGACGCGAGCGACGAGGGAATCGACGTAACGCTGCGGCGGCCGGCCGGTCCCCTTGTCGAAGACGGTCGGCAACCCGGCCACCGCCAGCTCGGCGATGAACCCGCGCGCCGGCGACGGCGCCGCGTCGGCGACGGCGGCCAGCCAGGCCGCGTGCGACAGGCCCTCGGCGGGCAGTCCGACGGTGCGGACGGCGTCGAAGGCGACCCGGTGGGCGGGTGCGTGGAAGGCGTCCGCCTCGATCGAGTCGAGGTCGGAGGGGCGCACCATCATCGGGTACTGCAGCATGCACTGGAGGAGTTGCCGCTCGGCGAGCACCACGGGATCGCGCAGGTTCGGCGCGGGCAGGCCGAGGTCCTGGCCCCGGTCCTGGGGGTCCGTGTCCGGGCCGCCCCGGTGACCGGGCCCACCGTCGGCGGAGCGGTCGTCACGTCGTCGGTCCGGGGACTCACGCTGCTCGGTCGCGTCACGGGCGGCGATCCGCGTCGCGCGGGCGACCTCGCTGCGCACCTGCTCGACCTCGACGCCCAGCCACCCGGCGACCTCGCGGATGTACTCGGGTCGCAGCGAGCTGTCCCGGATCGCGTTGATGATCGGCGCCGCGGCCCGCATCCCCTGGACGCGACCTTCGGCGGTGGTCAGGTCGAAGCGCGCCAGCGTCGTCCGGACGGCGAACTCGAACATCGGCACGGCGTCGTCGATGAGGGCCCGGACGGCCGCGTCCCCCTTCTGCAGGCGAAGGTCGCACGGATCCATCCCGGCATCGGCGACGGCCACGAAGGACTGGCTGGCCCACCGCTGGTCCTCCGAGTAGGCCTTCATGGCCGCCTTCTGACCGGCGGCGTCGCCGTCGAAGGTGAAGACGACGCGCGCTGGCGCGAGGTCTGCCTCGTCGCGCAGGATCCGCCGGAGGATCTTGATGTGGTCGACGCCGAAGGCGGTCCCGCACGTCGCCACGGCGGAGTCGACGCCGGCGAGGTGGGCCGCCATGACGTCGGTGTAGCCCTCGACGACGACGGCCCGCCGGGTCGTGGAGATCGACTTCTTCGCCAGGTCGAGGCCGTAGAGGACGGTCGACTTCTTGTAGATCGGGGTCTCGGACGTGTTGAGGTACTTCGCCGCGATCCGGTCGTCGTCGAAGAGCCGCCGCGCACCGAAGCCGATCGTGTCGCCCGTGACGTCGCGGATGGGCCAGATGAGCCGGCCACGGAACCGGTCATAGAGACCTCGCGACCCACGGCCCGAGATGCCGGCGATCGTCAGCTCGTCGTCGGTGAACCCCTTCTGCCGCAGGTGCCGCGAGAGGTCCTCGCCGCCGCGCGGGGCGAACCCGACGCCGAAGTGCTCGGCCGCGGCGCGGTCGAAGCCGCGCTGCTGGAGGAACTGTTGGCCGGCGCGCGCCTCGGGTGAGTTCACGAGGCGGTCGGCGTAGAACTCCTGCGCCGCCCGGTGGGCCTCGATGAGGCGGGCGCGGCGACCGAGCCCACCCTCCCGGTTCGGGCCGCCGCCCTCCTCGTAACGCAGCTCCATGCCGATCTTGGAGGCCAGGCGTTCCACCGCCTCGGAGAAGGTGAGGTGGTCGACCTTCTGGACGAAGGAGATGACGTCGCCGCCCTCGCCGCAGCCGAAGCAGTGGTATGCACCGACGGTCTCGCGGACGGTGAAGGACGGGGTCTTCTCGTCGTGGAAGGGGCAGAGCCCCTTCATGGATCCGGGTCCGGCGGGACGCAGCGTCACGTGGTCCCGCACGACGTCGCTGATCGACGAGCGTTCCTTGACCGTCTCGATGTCCTCGGCCTTGATCCGACCCGCCACTGCGACCTCCCGTCTCCGATCGCCGAGTCTAGGTGCTCGCGTCGTGCCCGCCCCGATCGGCTGTGCGCGGACTCAGTTCCACGCGCGGTGCAGGGCCCACGCACGCACGTCCGTCAGCGAGGCGACCTGGTCGATGACGACGCGCAGTCTCGCCTCGTCGTCGTCGGCTTCCCGCCAGTCGGGCAGAAGGTCGGGGTCGAGCCGCTCCTCCGGGCGCTCGACGTAGGCCGCGACGAGCCCGCCGACGACATCCCGCTGCTCGGCCAGCAGCACCATCCGCTCCCCCGCGTGCATGACGAAGTGGGCCGCGACGGCCTTGAGGACGGCGCACTCCGCGCGCACGGCGTCGGGGACGACGAGGTCGGCCTCGAACCGCACGAGGTCGCCCGGCCCGTGCTTCGCGCGGGTGGCCAGCTCCACCTCGAGGACGAATCGTCCGATGAGCCGCGACGTCATGTCCTTGAGCCGGGCGAGGTCGATCCGCGAGCCGTCGAAGGAGGTCGGGAGAATGCCACTGTCGAGGAGGCGGCCCAGCGCAGCGCCGAGGTCGTCCCGCGACAGATCTGCCGCGTACACGCCCTGGGCGACGGCCAGGAAGGCGTCGATGTCCCCGGGGTCCCGCAGCCGCCGCAGGTCGAGCCGACCGGAAGCCACGGCGTCCTCGACGTCGTGGACGGAGTAGGCCACGTCGTCGGACCAGTCCATGACCTCCGCCTCGAGGCAGCGAGCGCCCGCTGGGGCGGGCTCGCGCACCCAGTCGAAGCACTCGCGATCACCCTCGTAGACGCCGAACTTCCGAGTCCCGCCGGGCCCGTGCCCGCGCGACCAGGGGTACTTCGTGGTCGCGTCGAGGCTGGCGCGGGTGAGGTTGAGCCCCGCGGGCCGGCCGTCGGCATGGACCCGCTTCGGCTCCAGTCGGGTCAGGAGCCGGAAGGTCTGGGCATTGCCCTCGAAGCCACCGATGTCGGCGGCGAGGGCGTCCAGGGCCTGCTCGCCGTTGTGCCCGAAGGGCGGGTGGCCGAGGTCGTGGGCGAGGCACGCCGTGTCGACGACGTCGGCGTTGCAGCCGAGTGCGGCGCCGAACTCCCGGCCGATCTGGGCGACCTCGAGCGAGTGGGTCAGCCGGTTGCGCACGAAGTCGTCGCTGCCGGGCTGCACGACCTGCGTCTTGGCCGACAGCCGACGCAGCGACGCGCTGTGGATCAGCCGGCCCCGATCGCGCGCGAAGTCGTCACGATCGGCGCGCTTGTGTGCCGGGTCCTCGGTCACCCAGCGCTGACGATCGACGGCGGAATAGCTCACGAGGCGACCCTAGTGCGGCGCACCCACAGCGCCGGACCAGGCAGGCTCAGCCCAGCTCCCTACGCAGGCGCCCGACCCACGTCGGCTCCTCGCCGTAGCGCTGCGGTGGGATCAGCCGCCCGTGATGGCAGTCGTCGACGAGCTGTGCGAGACGCCGATCGCGCGTCGCCTCCTGCTTGGCCGAGAGAACCCAGTTCGTGGCGAGCTTCCGATAACTCGGGGTCGCCCCGTCCCAGAAGGTGCTCGCCCGGGCATCGGCGCGCAGGACGGCTTCGTGCTCCGCCGACAGTGGGCGCTCCCGCGTCTCGTAGGTGTAGATCCCCGAGCGGTCCTCCCGCCGCCTCGCGAAGGCGGCCAGCCCGGCGGGGTGCATGAGCCCCGCGGCCGTGAGCTCCGCGACGGCGGCGATGTTCACGGCGCTCCAGTTGCTCGAGGGCCGGCGCGGGGTCCACCGCTGACGGCGGATGTCGTCGTCGACCCGCTGGGCCACCGAGTCGATCCAGCCGAAGCACAGCGCGACTCGGACGGCGTCCGCCCAGGTGAGTCCCTGATCGGGCACGTGCTTCTTCCGCAGCCCCATCCACAACTCGCTGGCGCTGTCGTGGTTCGCCTCGAGCCAGGCGCGGAACTCCGCGGCGTCGGCGAAGAGGACGCACGGACGCTCGGGCGTCCCGCCGGGCGTACCGATCGCGCCGGACGCACTCCCGCCGGCGGTCATCGTCAGCCTCCGGAGACGGACAGCTCGGCCTGGGCGACCTGCTCGCGCTGCTCCGGGGTCAGCTCCGAGGAGTCGAGCCACCCGTCCGGCAGGGCCACGACGCGCGGCGATCCCGCCCGACCCCGCTGCCCCTCGGCCGACTCCCCCGGCCACGGCGCGCTCGCATCCATCGTCGCGATGAGCGCATCGAGGTCGGCGAGCGAGTTCACCAGCGCGAGCTGGTTGCGCACGCTGGAGCCGGCGGGGAACCCCTTGAGATACCACGCGATGTGCTTGCGGATGTCGCGGCAGGCGCGCAGCTCGTCACCGTCGTAGAACTCGACGAGGTATTCGCAGTGACGTCGCAGGGTCGCCGTGACCTCGCCCAGCGACGGCAGCACGCGGGCGCTCGTGCCGGCGAAGGCGGCCGCGAGGTCGGTGAAGAGCCACGGCCGACCAAGGCAGCCGCGACCGACGACGACCCCGTCGCAGCCGGTCTGCCGCACCATCTCGACCGCGTCCTCCGCGGACCAGATGTCGCCGTTGCCGAGGACGGGCACGGAGGTGACGGTCTCCTTGAGCAGCCGGATGGCGGACCAGTCCGCCTGACCCGAGTAGGACTGCGCGGCGGTCCGCCCGTGCAGCGCGACCGCGGCCACACCCTCCGCTTCGGCGATGAGCCCGGCGTCGAGGTAGGTGAGGTGGTCGTCGTCGATGCCCTTGCGCATCTTCACGGTCACCGGGACGTCACGGCGCCCGGCCTCGACGACCGCGGCGCCCACGATGGAGCGGAAGAGTTCCTTCTTCCACGGCAGCGCGGACCCACCTCCCTTGCGGGTCACCTTGGGTACGGGGCATCCGAAGTTGAGGTCGATGTGGTCGGCCCGGTCCTCCTCGACGAGCAGCCGCACGGCCGCCGCCGTCGTCACCGGGTCCACGCTGTAGAGCTGGATCGAGCGCGGGTCCTCATCGGGGTCGTGCTCGATGAGGCGCATTGTCTCCGGCGAGCGCTCGACGAGGGCGCGCGAGGTGATCATCTCGGAGACGTAGAGGCTGTTGGCGCCGCTGACGCCACCGGCCGCCGACCCCGCCGTGCCGTACTCGCGGCACAGGCGCCGGAAGGCACGGTTCGTGATCCCGGCCATCGGCGCGAGGACGACGGGCGAGCCGATGACGTGCCGCCCGATCCGCAGTGGCGGCAGGATCGGCTTGGTGGTGGTGCCAGGCGTGCTGGTGGCGAGGGCTGGGGTGCTCGTGTTCATGACCCGGTCATTCTCCCACCAGCCCGGGCCGGCACCCTTCGCGCCGGGCGACGACGTCGTCGACGAACCCGCGCAGGGCCTGCGCGGTCTCCTCGGCATGTGTCAGCGGGAAGAGGTGGGAGGCGCGCGGGATGGTCGTGACGGACATGTCCCGGCCGGCGGCGACGAACCGCTTCGCGTGCACCCCGAGTTGGTCGAACTGGCCGTTGAGGAGCAGCACGGGACAGGTGACGTCGGCGAGTTGCCCCGGACCGCTCCCCTCGAGCACGGCGCCCCACGCCTCGACGACCGACCCGAGGGGCGCGTTGCCCGCCAGCACCGAGTCGGCGGCGTCCGCGCCGAGCATGCGGTGCATGGCCCAGTTCGCGGATCGACCGGCTCGCTCGGGGCCCATCAGGTCGAGCAGCTTGGCGAGGCCGAGGTACGCCGCGGCGCCGACGCCGCGTGGCTCGGCACTGGCCCCCATGAGGACGAGACCGTCGAGCCTCTGCGGGTGCTCCTCCGCGTAGGCCAGCGACATGTAGCCGCCCAGTGAATGCCCGGCGAGGATCGTTGGCACGGCGTCGTCTGCGCCGATGGCCTGCTCGATGACGGCGACGGCCGCCTCGAGGGTGAACCGCTGCGACGACCGCGCCCCGTGCGACGGCAGATCGGGGGTGACCAACTGGATCCCCGGCAGCAGGTCCGCGTAGAGCGCCCACTGGGTGTGGCTCAGGCGAGTCCCGTGCACGAGCACGAGGCGAGCACGCGGCCGGGGATGCACGGGGGACGACGTCACGTGTCCGAGCCTAGGGCGATCGAGGTGGGGTTGGATGGCGTCATGACAGCACTGGTCTCCACCGCACCGGTCACCACCGCACTGATCACCGCAGACGCCCTCGCCGCCGAACTGGCCGGAGGCGCCCGCCTCGTCGTCCTCGACGTCCAGTACAACCTGCGTGGCCCGGCCGGACGAGGCCTCTTCGAGCAGGCCCACGTGCCCGGCGCCCACTTCATCGACCTCGACACCGAACTGGCTGGCCCGGTCGCTGCGGACGGGAGGGGCGGGCGCCACCCACTCCCCCGCCCCGACGTCCTCGAGGCTGCCCTCCGGCGGGCCGGCGTCGACGATGCGAGCCGGATCGTCACCTACGACCAGGGCACGTCGCTCTCGGCCGCGCGCGCCTGGTGGGTGCTGCGGTGGGCCGGGCTCCAGGACGTGCGTGTGCTCGACGGCGGTCTCGCCGCCTGGACGAGGGCCGGCCACACCGCCACCACGGAGCCGACCCCGGAGACGGCCGGCACCGTCACCCTGCGACCGCACGCCCTGCCCGTCCTCGACGCCGACGGGATCGCGCACCGGCCGGCGACGGCCGTGCTGATCGACGGCCGCGCCCCCGAACGATTCCGCGGGGAGACCGAGCCGATCGACCGGGTCGCCGGTCACATCCCGGGCGCGGTCAACGTGCCGATGGACACCCTGCTGCGGCCGGACGGACGGATGCGGCCACCGGCCGCCCTTCGCGCGGTGTTCGAGGCCGCGGGCGTGGTCCCGGGCGAGAACCGGATCGTCGCCACCAGCTGCGGGTCGGGCGTCACCGCCGCGCACACCGCGCTGGCGCTCCACGAGATCGGCGTCGCGGCCCACGTCTACGTCGGCTCCTGGAGCGACTGGATCAGCGATCCCACGCGCCCGATGGCCACCGGCTCCTGACCGGCACGGTGTCACCCTGTCGGGGTCAAGCGCAGGCTGATGCCGAGCGGGCCGAGTGGGGAATGCCGCACGTGCGTCACGCGGCGGAGGTCCCCGCTGATGACGTCCCAGGCGAGGATCATCGGGCCGACGGCGACGACGACGGTGTGGTCATCGGCCCACCCCATCGGGGTCAGATCCGCGAAGGGGTCCTCCCGCGTCAGGAGGAGCGCCCGCTGCCGCTGGTCGCCCTGCACGGCGGCGAGGGCCTGACGATCGAAGGACGTACCTCCCGCCCTGCGGGTGGCCGGGTCGAGGTCCACCCCGGTGACCGACCAGCCGCCCAGCGATCCGAAGGTCCCGCCGACGATCGCGGTCACCGGCAGCCGGACAGGTTCGGTGGCCGTCAACTGCCCCTCGCCGCCGTGGTACCGCAGGCTGACGCTCCCGCCTCGGCGCACCAGCCGGTAGTGCTCCATGTAGGAACCGAGGGGCAGGCGGCGGGCTGCATCCGCCTCCGGGTCGATGGTCCAGACCTTCCCCGGGGAGAACGCGATGAAGGCGGCCTCGCGACCGAACCCCCACCCGCCGTGCGAGAGGTCGGCGGGCACTGCGTGCCACTGCGCCAGACCATTGACGACGTCGAGGGTGAGCACGCCGCGTCGCTGGATGAGCGCGACCATCCGTCCGTCGCGACGGATGGACATCTGGCCGATGGGGAGGCTCTCGGCCCCATCGCGGCGGATCACCCGGTCCACGAAAGCGAGACGGCGACCGCGCTCGGTGACGATGACGACGTCATAGCCGGCCGGAATGGGTCGTAGGTAGGCCGCAACCGCGCGCCGACCGCGGACAGGCTTCGCTCCGGCAGTGACCTCCTCCGTCGGTGCGCCGATGTCGAAGGTCGCCGGCAGCCCGACGTCCCGCCACGGCAGGTCGTCGAGATCGCGCCGCCGCGGCACGACCACGAAGGGGATCGCCCCGCCATGGGAGAGAGTGCCGGTCAGGGGCGCGAGGTCATCGCCGGCCCTCTGGGGCGAGTCCGTGCTGGCGCTGATCACCGCCGTGGCGCTGGTCGCCGCCGTGGCGCTGGTCCCACTCCGTGTCCCACTCCCGGTCGACGAGGGTCTGCTCGAGCTGATCGTCGACGCCGACGTCATTCGGTCCGGCGCCGGGGCCGCCTCGACTCCCCCGTCACGGGAGGCGGCCGCCCAGATGCCCAGCGCCCCGACCAGCGCCACGGCGAGGCCCAGCGCGGCCACGACCTCCAGGCGGTGCTCACGGTGCCGACCTCTCCGCAGTCGCGCGGCCAACCAGGCGTTGTCAGCCAGCCTCCGCTCCATGACACCTGCCGCCTCCTGGTGGAAGCGGGATGCCAGGGTCTGTGCGATCGCCTCGTCCCGCGCGTCCCCCGGGGTGATGCCAGGGACCAGTCCGGGTCGGCTGGCCCCGAGTGCGGCCACCGCCGCGGGGAGTTCCTGCTCCACGCGGCGGTGCGAGCCGCCAAGAATCGCGGCCACCTGAGCCGAGGTTTGTCCCGAGAGATGGGCCAGCACGAGGAGTGAGCGTTGGCGTGTCGGGAGGGCGTCGAGGAGGAATCGCGCCGGAGCCTCAGCCGCCGCCGTGGCCTCGCCCGCTCGCCACATCCACCCGAGCCGGGTCCGCCACCGTCGTGCCCGCTCCCGAAGCGCCTCGCGCCGGATGTGGCGCGCACACTCGGCATGCAGGAACCGCCGGGCCACGACGCTCGTCTCCTCACCGTCGATCAGATCCCACTCCGCGGCCACGCTGGTCAGCGCGGCGAGAACGACGGTGTGCGCGGCGACGGGGCCGACGACGAGGGTGGCCTCGCGGGCCAGGTCCCACTCGAGGGCGTTGACCAGCGCGGTGAAGTCGGGATCGGTCCGGGGCTTCATCGGCCCCTCCTCCCTGTCAGCACCGCGCCGACGGCTCGCTCAGTCGTTCGGCCCGCTCTCGGGCCCCGACTGCCAGGTGCAGATGCACACCTCGTTGCCCTCGGCATCGGCCAGGATCCAGAACGACGGAGCCCGCTCGTCGGAGACGAGCACGCCGCCCGCGTCGAGCACTCGGCGCACGCGACCTTCGGCCTCGTCGTGCGGCACGCAGACGTCGAAGTGGATGCGGTTGCGCTGCTCCCGCGGCGCGTCCATCTGTTGGAACCACACAGTGGGTGCCAACCCGAGCGGGTCGACGAGCTCCTCGTCGTCCGCCGCGCCGAAACCCATGGCCGCGATCCAGAAGGGTTTGATCGCCGGGATGTCGAGCGCGTCCACGGCGATCTCGACCCGCGCCAGTGCCGACACCTCGGGTACGAGACCGAGTTCGACGACGATGTCGTCGATCGACTGGCCGAGCCGCACGTCCCGCGCCGAGACCCCGCCGACGTCGTGGCTCGACAGGGCGACGTGGACGACGCCGTAGCGCAGGTCGATGTCGGGGTGGTGACCCTGCGCCTCCGCCGCCTGACCGACGCGGTCGACGAAGGCCAGCGCGGTCGCGAAGTCGGGTGCCCGCACGGTGAGGTGCATGCGCGTGAGGATGCGCCGCCACCCCGGCAGGGCCTCGGTCGACTCGGCTGGGGTCAGGAGGTCACCGTTCATGTCATCGACAGTAGGCGGCGACGTCCTGCCATGGAAGGCGCAATCGGGTCATGCCGTGTGGTGCACGCACCCTTCACGCGCGCCCTCGCCCGCGCGATCAGCAGCCGACGAGACGCTGCGCGAGGTAGGCCTCGACCTGGTCGAGGGCCACGCGCTCCTGAGCCATCGTGTCGCGCTCGCGGATCGTCACGGCCTGGTCCTCGATGGTGTCGAAGTCGACCGTGATGCAGAACGGCGTGCCGATCTCGTCTTGGCGGCGGTAGCGGCGACCGATGGCACCGGCGTCGTCGAACTCGATGTTCCAGTTCTTGCGCAGCGCGGCGGCGAGGTCCTTCGCCTTCGGCGTGAGGTCGGCGTTGCGGGAGAGCGGCAGGACCGCGGCCTTGACCGGAGCGAGTCGCTTGTCGAGACGCAGCACGACGCGGGTGTCGACGCCGCCCTTGGTGTTCGGGGCCTCGTCCTCGGTGTAGGCGTCGACGAGGAAGGTCATCAGCGAGCGCGACAGACCTGCTGCCGGCTCGATGACGTAGGGCGTGTAGCGCTCGCCACTCGTCTGGTCGAAGTAGACGAGGTCGGTGCCCGACGCCTTGCTGTGCGCGGTGAGGTCGAAGTCCGTGCGGTTGGCGATGCCCTCGAGCTCGCCCCACTCGCTGCCCGCGAAGTTGAAGCGGTACTCGATGTCGACGGTCCGCTTCGAGTAGTGGCTCAGCTTGTCGGCGGGGTGCTCGAAGTGGCGCAGGTTGTCCGGGTTGATGCCGAGCTCGGTGTACCAGCGCGTGCGCTCGTCGATCCAGTACTGGTGCCACTCCTCGTCCTCGCCGGGCTTGACGAAGAACTCCATCTCCATCTGCTCGAACTCGCGCGTGCGGAAGATGAAGTTGCCCGGCGTGATCTCGTTGCGGAAGGACTTGCCGGTCTGGGCGATGCCGAAGGGGGGCTTGCGCCGGGAGGCCCCCATGACGTTGGCGAAGTTGACGAAGATGCCCTGCGCGGTCTCGGGGCGCAGGTAGTGCAGGCCGCTCTCGTCCTCGATGACGCCCAGGTGGGTCTTGAGCATCATGTTGAACTCACGGGCCTCGGTCCACTGGCCGGTCGTGCCGCAGTTGGGGCAGCTCAGCTCCTCGAGCGGGATGCTGTCCGGGTCGATCTGGGCGTCGGCGGCCGCACGCTTGTTCTTCTTGTCGGCCACGGCCTCCTGCATGTGGTCGACGCGGAAGCGCTTGTGGCAGGACAGGCACTCGGTCAGCGGGTCGGTGAAGGTGCCCACGTGGCCGGATGCCACCCACGTCTCGCGGGGCAGGATGATCGAGGAGTCGAGGCCGACGACGTCGTCGCGGCCGATCACCATCGCCTTCCACCACTGCCGGCGGATGTTCTCCTTCAGTTCCACACCCAGGGGCCCGTAGTCCCACGCGGAGCGCGTGCCGCCGTAGATCTCCCCGCTCGGGAAGACAAAGCCCCTGCGCTTGCAGAGGTTGACGACGGTGTCCACGGTGGAGGTCTGCTTTGCCATGTCGCACAGGTTATCCGGCCCGTGACCCTGCCCGGCACCGGGATTCCCACGGCGGCCCCCTACGCTGCTCCTCGTGTCCTCCTCTGCCCGTGAGTCCTTTGAACGTGCCAGCGCCCCGGCGGTGCGTGCGATCACCGCACTTCCGCGTTGGGTGCCGGTCGTGGCCGTCTTCGCGCTCGTCGTCGGCGGCGCCCTCCTCCCTTACGGTTGGCTGCTGCTCGGCGTCGTCCTCCTGTTCCTGATCTGGACCCTCGCCCTCAGCTGGCCCCGCCTGACGTCGCCGGAGAAGTTGATGCGGATCGCCGTGCTCGTCCTCATCGGCGGGATCACCCTCGTGCAGGCACTCCCCCGCTGACTCATCGGCGCTCACCTCCAGAGTTTTTGACAATGATTCTCATTTGAGAGTTGAATGAGGGCATGCCGCCGCCCCGCCCCGCCCTCGCCTTCGCTGCTGCCTCACTGCTCGCCCTGACCGCCTGCGGCACCGGGACCGAGGAGGCGAAGGGGGCCGACGGGCTCACCGTCGTCGCCTCCGCCTATCCGTTGCAGTTCCTCGCCGAGCGCATCGGCGGCGACCAGGTGAGCGTCTCCAACCTGACGAAGGCCGGCGGTGAGCCGCACGACGTCGAACTGAGCCCCCGGAGCCTCGTCGACCTCCGCCAGGCCGACCTGGTCATCTACCAGTCGGACTTCCAGCCCGCGGTCGACGACGCCGTCGCGGACCTCGACAACGCCCACGACGTGGTCCCGGCCGCGCACCTCGAGCTCACGGCCACCGACGACGGCCATGACCACGGCGGTGATGCCAGCACCGGCAGCGCGAAGGCGGCGCCCGACCCCCACTTCTGGCTCGACCCCACCAAGTACGCCGACGTCGCGGACGACGTCGCGGAGCAGTTTGCGCAGGCCGATCCGGCCCATGCCGCCGGCTACCGCACCCGAGCCCAGGAGCTGCGCGGCGAACTCGACGACCTCGACCGCGAGTTCACCGCCGGCCTCGCCCACTGCGCCCAGGACGAGCTCGTGACCAACCACGCCGCCTTCGGCTACCTCGCCGCGGCCTACGGACTCCACCAGGAGGCTGTCACGGGGCTCTCCCCCGAGTCCGAGGCCTCACCGCAGGACCTCGCCGACGCCATCGCCCACTTGCGCGAGCACGGCATCACCACGGTCTACGCCGAGACGCTCCTACCGACCAACGTCGTCGACACGATCGCTCGCGACTCCGGGGCCGACGTCCTCGTGCTCGACCCCGTCGAAGGAGTGACCGAGGAGTCGTCCGGCCGGGATTACCTTGAGATCATGCGCGCCAACCTGACCACCCTCGAGCGCGGACAGCAGTGCCGATGACCGCCACTCCCGCCACCAGCACCGAGTCCGGACCGGTCCCGCCGATCCTGCTGCGCGGAGCGACCTTCGGCTATGGCGATCGCGACGTCATCCGCGGCCTCGACCTGACCATCACCACGGGTGAGGTGGTGGCGATCCTCGGCCCCAACGGGTCGGGCAAGTCCACCCTCGTTCGCGGCCTGCTCGGCCTCGCCGAGCATCACGGCGGCGATGTCGAACTCTTCGGGACCCCGCTGCGTTCCTTCCACGAACCGGCCCGGCTGGGCTACGTGCCGCAGCGCCACACCCTCGCGGCGTCGGTGCGGGCGACGGCCGAGGAGATCGTGGCCATCGGCCGCGTGGCGGCCCACCCGTGGTGGGCCCCGTGGCGCGCCAACGCCGCTGCCGACCGACGGATCGTCGCCGACGCGCTGGCCCAGGTCGGGCTCGGAGATCACGCCCGCGCCGACGTGTCCACCCTCTCCGGCGGTCAGCAACGACGCGTCCTCATCGCCCGCGCGCTCGCCGCCAACTCCGACATCCTGCTCATGGACGAGCCGACGGCGGGTGTCGACCAGGGGCACCAGCGGGTCCTGGCGACCGTCCTGGCCAGGCTCGCGCGACAGGGGCACACGATGGTCGTCGTCACGCATGAGCTGAGCGCGCTCGCCGACGTCGTCACCCGCGCGATCGTCATCGACGGCGGCGTGGTGACCTTCGACGGGCCGCCGTCACGCCTGCCCTCATCCGCCTACGAGCACGCCCACCACGACGACGTCAGCCCGACCGGTCGCCCCGTGCTCGGTCGTGGCCCGTTCGACCCGGCCGGACCCGGCACCCAGGAGGCACCCCATGCCTGACGTCCTCGTCCTCGACTTCATGCGGGCCTCGCTACTGGCCGCCCTGCTCGTCGGCCTCGCCGCGCCCATCGTCGGCGTCTTCCTCGTCCAGCGGAAGATGTCGCTCATCGGCGACGGTCTCGGTCACGTCGCCCTCGCCGGGGTCGGCGTGGGCATCTTCACCGGCACCGAACCGGTCCTCACGGCACTCGTCGCCGCCGTCCTCGCGGCCGTCGCCATCGAGCTCATCCGAACGCTCGGGCGCACCAGCGGTGACCTCGCCCTCGCCGTCATGTTCTACGGCGGCATCGCGGCAGGTGTCGTCATCATCGCCAAGTCGCCGACGGGGACGCCGGCGAACCTCAACGCCTACCTCTTCGGCTCGATCAACACCGTGAGCCGCAATGACCTCGTGACCTTCGCCGTCCTCGCCGGGATCGTGCTCCTGACGACGTCGCTTCTGCGCGGCCAGCTCTTCGCCATCGCCCAGGACGAGGAGTACGCCCTCGCCGCGGGCCTGCCGGTCAAGACGGTCAACATCATCCTGTCGATCCTCACGGCCGTCACGGTCGTGGTGTCGATGCGCGTGGTCGGCCTCCTGCTGATCAGCGCGCTCATGATCCTCCCCAACGCGACGGGCCAGGCGCTCGGCCGCAGCTTCCGCAGCAGCGTGCGGTGGGCGGTCATCGTCGGGGTGCTCTCGGCCGTCGGCGGTGTGGTCATCTCGTTCTACGCCGACACCCCGTCCGGCGGCTCGATCGTCCTGCTCACCATCGCCGCCTTCCTGCTCGCCACCGTCGGCCTGGCCCTCGTCCGCCTCGTCCGGCCGCGCGCGCACGAGAGCGCGGAGGCCCACGAGCACGTCCACTGGGACGACTGCGGGCACCCGGCCGTGCCGCACGGCGACCATGTCGACTACCTGCACGACGGGCACCGACACGCCAGCCACGGCGATCACTGGGACGAGCACGGCCAGCACCACGCCAGCCCGCACGATCAGGACGGCGCCGCCTCGACCCCGGAACGGAGCACGACATGACCCAGGCCACCCGACGCCCCACGAAGCAGCGGGTTGCCGTCGCGGGGCAGCTCGACCGGACCTCGGAGTTCGTCTCGGCCCAGGAGCTGCACGCCGAGCTGCGCGAGGCCGGCAACAAGATCGGCCTCGCCACGGTCTACCGGACGCTTCAGGCGATGGTCACGGACGGCGAGGTCGACGTCCTGCGCACGGACGACGGCGAGTCGGTCTACCGGCGGTGCAGCACCGGGCACCACCACCACCTCGTGTGCCGCGAGTGCGCACGCGCCGTCGAGATCGAGGGCCCCGCCGTGGAGACGTGGGCGGCCGCGGTCAGTGCCCAACACGGCTTCGTCGACGTCGAGCACACCGTCGAGATCGTGGGCACCTGCGCCAACTGCACGCGCCGCTGACCGCGGCGGGACCGCCGGTCAGCCGGCGGTCGTCGCGTCGACGGCCCCGCCGTAGCGTCGCTCCCGACTGACGTAGGTCTCGATCGCCTCCCAGAGGTGGCGTCGGTCGTAGTCGGGCCACAACGTGTCCTGGAAGACCATCTCGGCGTAGGCGCTCTGCCACAGCAGGAAGTTCGACGTGCGCTGCTCCCCCGACGAGCGCACGAAGAGGTCGACGTCCGGCATGTCGGGCTCGGCGAGGTAGCGGGCGATGGTCCGCTCGTCGATGCCGCTGGGCTTGAGGCGGCCGGAGCGCACGTCCTCGGCCAGACGCTTCGTGGCGTCGGCGATCTCGGCGCGCCCGCCGTAGTTGACGCAGAAGTAGAGCGTGAGGCCGGTGTTGTCGGCGGTCATCTCCTGCGCGACCTCGAGCTCCTTGATGACCGAACTCCACAGCCGTGGGCGGCGGCCGACCCAGCGCATCCGGACTCCCCACTCGTTGAGCTGGTCACGCCGCCGACGGATCACGTCACGGTTGAAGCCCATGAGGAAGCGGACCTCCTCGGGCGACCGCTTCCAGTTCTCCGTCGAGAAGGCGTAGGTCGACAAGTGGGTCACGCCGACCTCGATGGCCCCGGCCACGACGTCGAGCAGTGCGCCCTCGCCGGCCTCGTGCCCCTTCGTCCGGGGCAGCCCGCGCTGGTTGGCCCACCTGCCGTTGCCGTCCATGACGACGGCCACGTGCCGGGGCAGCGCGTCCGCCGGGAGCTGGGGCGGGCGGGCGCCGCTCGGGTGCGCGAAGGGGGCTGCGTACGACGTCATGGGCGGTCACCTTCGGTGGCGGTGCCGATCGCAGCGTGGGCTGCGTGCACGGCAAGGGTGGGTTGGGGCTCGGTGAGTTCGAAGGCGATCGGCTCGTCGGGCACCGGGGGGACCGTCGCCGGCCGCGGCCGGGAGCGGTCGACGTGCTTGAGCGAGCGGACCCCGTGCTCGAGGTGCCATTGCAGGAAGGCGGCCGTGAGTCCGGCCCCTTCGCTGCGTTGACGAGGCAGGCTGGCGTCGGCGACGGCCCAGTCGCCGGCCAGGAGCGCGGCGAGAAACTCAAGCGTTTCCGGCGCCGGCGCGGCCGATCCGGGCGGGCGACAACTTGGGCACACCGACCCGCCGCTGGCGACGTTGAAGGCGCGGTGTGGGCCTTCCTCGCCGCAGCGGGCGCAGTCGTGAAAGCTCGGCGCCCAGCCGGCGATCGCCAGCGCCCGCAGCAGGTAGGCATCGAGCACGAGTCCCGGGTCGTGCACCCCACCGGCCAGCGAGCTGAGCGCTCCCGCGAGGAGGAGGTACTGCTGGATCGCGGGCGTGCGCTCCTCCGTCAGCCGGTCGACCGTCTCGAGGACCGCCGACGCCGCGGTCCACGTGGGGTAGTCCCGCGCGATCGCGTCACCCCACGGGGCGCGCGTCTCGACCTGGGTCACGGTGTCGAGGTTGCGCCCCTCGTAGCACTGGAGGTCGATGTGCATGGCCGGCTCGAGCCGGGAGCCGAAGCGACTCTTCGTGCGGCGGACGCCCTTGCCGACGACACGCACCTTGCCGCGTTGGCGGGTCAGGACCGTGATGATGCGGTCGGCCTCACCCAACTTCTGGGTGCGCAGCACGATGGCGTCGTCACGGTAGAGGGGCACCCGTCCATTCTCTCCCCTGGCCACCGACAACGGCGGCGGGCCTCCGGCGTGGCGCCCATCGCACGACACGCCGGCGGGGCGCGTTCGAACAGATGTTCGATGACTCCATTAGGATGGGCGGCATGACGGCAGCAGCATTTCAGGGCTCGCTCTGGGACACCGCCGACGAGCTCACGCTCGCCCCCCTCGGTGGCCCGTTGCAGCGCACGACGCTGACCCGGGGCGCCTGGGTCGATCACCTCCCCGGCTGGCTCAGCGGTTCGGACGCGCTCTTCGACGCCCTCGTCGAGGAGGTCCCGTGGCGGGCCGAGCAGCGTCAGATGTACGACTCCGTGGTCGACGTTCCCCGGCTGACGTGCTTTTACGACGAGGACGAGCCGCTCCCCCACCCGCTGCTCGCGCAGGCCCGCGACTCCCTGTCCGCGCACTACCGCGACGAACTCGGCGAGCCTTTCGCGACGGCGGGGCTGTGCCTGTATCGAGACGGGCGCGACTCGGTCGCGTGGCACGGCGACCGGATCGGTCGCTCCCGGGACACCGACACGATGATCGCCATCCTGTCCGTCGGCTCGGCCCGCTCGCTCCGGCTGCGGCCCCGAGGTGGGGGCGACTCGCGCACCTTCTCCCTGGGCCACGGCGACCTCGTCGTCATGGGCGGTTCGTGCCAGCGGACGTGGGATCACGCCATCCCGAAGACGGCCCGAGACGTGGGCCCGCGCATCTCGATCCAGTACCGGGTCCGCGGGGTGCGCTGACGTAGCTGGGGTCGTGGACCGATCAGCCCGTGGCAGGACTATCGACGCACGGACCTGCAGCCCCCTACTCTCCCCTCAGGTGTGACGCTCCGTCACTCGAGAAAAGGGAGATCGACCATGACCACGACGCACACGGCAACGACGCCGGGCGCCTACTTCGCCGACCGATCGAGCTCGTTGCAGGTCGTCGAATTCGTTGCCGCGTTCGTGCTGGGGCGATCTGCGGGGCCCTCCTCATGTGGTCCGGTGTCGCCTATCTGATCGCGGCGCTCATCTGCTTCGTCCTCGGCTTCCCCATCGGGAGCCAGCACCGCACGCTCGGCGGCGCCCTGGTGCGCGCCGCCGTCGAGGCCTCCGTCTGGGCGTTGGGTGTCCTCACCGTGGTCCACCTCGTCGGCGGAGAGCCGGCCACGGCACTGCCCAGCCCCGAGTGGACCTACCTGCTCTATGCCATCGTGCCGACCTGCGTGGCCGCCGCGATCTCGTGGACCATCGGGCGCCGCCGCCGCGCCTGACCATCAGTCGAGTGTGGGACATCAGCGGTCCCGAACTCGACCCCCACCGCCCCCTTCCGCCGAGTTGTGGACATCAGGTGTCCATTACTGGGCGCCCACCGCCCCCTTCCCCCGAGTTGTGGACATCAGGTGTCCATTACCGGGGGCGAGCGCGTCAGCCGAGTGCTTCACCCGACAAAGGTGCGCTTCACCCGACATGCGAAGTCGGGTAACGCGGCGAATATCGGGTGACCCGATACTCGTGGGGCTGGCGGGGCGGACGAAGGGGGACGGCGCTCTGCCCGAGGGTGGACCACAGGGTGCCACGCCTCGGGCCGAGGTGCGCCACGCGGTCAGGCCCGGTCGGCGTCCCGCTCGGCCCGGTTGACGGCCGACAGGACCGCCGTCAGCGATGCCTTGACGATGCTGGGGTTGAGACCGACGCCCCACAGGACGCGGCCGGACACGGCGCACTCGACGAAGGCGGCCGCCTTCGCGTCGCCACCGGCCGACAGCGCGTGCTCCTGGTAGTCCAGGACCCGCACGTCGATGCCCAGTGTCGCGAGTGCGTCGATGAAGGCCGCGATGGGTCCGTTGCCGGTGCCCTCGACGGTGATCTCGCGACCGTGGTCGAGCATCGTCGCCGTGATCCGGTCCCGACCCGACTCGTCCGAGACGAGGGTGTGGCTGACCGGCGTGAAGCGGCCCCACTCGTTCGACTCGCCGGCCTTCGCGGGGAGGTACTCGTCGCGGAAGATCTCCCACAGCTGAGCTGGGCTGACCTCGCCGCCCTTGCTGTCGGTCTGCTGCTGCACGACGCCGCTGAACTCGATCTGGAGACGACGCGGCAGGTCGAGACCGTGCTCGGACTTGAGGATGTAGGCCACCCCACCCTTGCCCGACTGGCTGTTGACGCGGACGACGGCCTCGTAGCTGCGACCGATGTCGTGCGGGTCGATGGGCAGGTAGGGCACGCCCCAGACCAGCTCGTCGATCCCCTTGCCCGTGGCCGCCGACTGGCGCTCCATGTCCTCGAGCCCCTTCTTGATGGCGTCCTGGTGGGAGCCGGAGAAGGCGGTGTACACGAGGTCGCCGCCCCAGGCGTGACGCTCGTGCACGGGCAGCTGGGTGCAGTGCTCGACGGTCCGACGGATCTCGTCCATGTCGGAGAAGTCGATCTCCGGGTCGATGCCCTGGCTGAAGAGGTTCATGCCCAGCGTGACGAGGTCGACGTTGCCGGTGCGCTCACCGTTGCCGAAGAGGCAGCCCTCGATCCGGTCCGCACCGGCGAGGTAACCGAGCTCGGCCGCGGCCACGCCTTCGCCGCGGTCGTTGTGCGGGTGGAGCGAGACCACGATGGAGTCGCGTCGCGCGAGGTGCCGGCACATCCACTCGATGGAGTCGGCGTAGACGTTCGGCGTGGCCATCTCGACGGTCGCGGGCAGGTTGATGATCATCTTGTGATCCGGCGTCGGATCGATGACATCGATGACCTCGTTGCAGATCCGGACCGCGAACTCGAGCTCGGTGCCCGTGTAGGACTCGGGCGAGTACTCGTAGTAGACGGCCGTGTCGGGGATCGTCTCCTCGAGCTTCCGGCACAGCCTGGCGCCCTGGAGCGCGATGTCGACGATGCCGTCCTCGTCGGTCCCGAAGACGACTCGCCGCTGGAGCACCGACGTCGAGTTGTAGAAGTGGACGATGGCCTGCTTGCTGCCGGCGATGGCGTCGAACGTCCGCTCGATGAGGGCGTCGCGGCACTGGGTGAGGACCTGGATCGTCACGTCGTCGGGGATGTGGCCGCCGTCGATCAGCTCCCGCACGAAGTCGTAGTCCGTCTGGCTCGCGGACGGGAAGCCGACCTCGATCTCCTTGTAGCCCATCTGCACGAGGAGCTGGAACATCCGCAGCTTGCGCTCGGCGTTCATCGGGTCGATGAGGGCCTGGTTGCCGTCACGAAGGTCGACCGCGCACCAGCGCGGGGCCTTGGTGATGACCTTGTCGGGCCACGTGCGGTCGGGCAGCTGGACCGCGATCTGGTCTTGGAACGGCTGGTACTTGCCGATCGGCATGGTCGTCGGCTGCTGGGGGTGGATCACGTCGTTCTCGATTCGTCGCTGGTGGGTGGGGCGAGTCGGCACCACGAACTCCGCGACGAGGGGGCCGTGTCGTCAGGCCTCGCCGCGGCAACGAAGAAGGAGTCGCTCCGAGCGCATGCCACCACCGTAGACCCCCATGACGGAGCCGGGGAAGGCGGCTCAGGATCTGGACCCGCCCGCAGATGCCATCCGACACAACGACATCCGCCCCCGGCTGACCGGGTGACCGGCCCCCTTCGGCCCGTCAGCCGCGACGCCGCACGAGCTCCTCGGCGATCTGCACCGCGTTCAGGGCCGCGCCCTTGCGCAGGTTGTCACCGACGACGAAGAGGACGAGCCCCTTGCCCTCCGGCGCGGACTGGTCGACCCGGACGCGGCCGACGAAGACCTCGTCGCGACCAGCAGCCTCGAGCGGGTTGGGGACGTCCGTGACAACGACGCCGGGGGCGTCGGCGAGCAGCTCGAGCGCCTGCTCCGGCGACAGGTCGCGGTCGAACTCGGCGTGGATGGCGAGGCTGTGCCCCGTGAAGACCGGCACCCGCACGCAGGTGCCCGAGACGCGCAGCTCCGGGGCGTGGAGGATCTTGCGGGACTCGTTGCGGAGCTTCTGCTCCTCGTCGGTCTCCAGCGAGCCGTCGTCGACGATCGACCCGGCCAGCGGGACGACGTTGAAGCCCACCGGGACCGCGTAGATCCGTGCCTCGGGGACCTCGACCGCGCGCCCGTCGAGCGCCAGTCCGGTGACGTCACCGGACTCGTACGCACCGGACACCTGGCGGTCGAGCTCCTGGACGCCCGCGCCGCCCGAGCCGGACACGGCCTGGTAGGACGCCACGGTGAGACGGACGAGGCCTGCCGCGTCGTGCAGCGGCTTGAGGACCGGCATCGCGGCCATCGTGGTGCAGTTCGGGTTGGCCACGATCCCCTTCGGGATGGTGTCGAGGTCGTCCGCGTTCACCTCGGAGACGACGAGCGGGACCTCGGGGTCCTTGCGCCACGCGCTCGAGTTGTCGACGACGACGGCACCTGCCGCGGCGACCTTCGGGGCCAGCTCCTTGCTCGCCGTGCCGCCGTTGGAGAACAGGGCGATGTCGAGCCCGGAGAAGTCGGCCGTGGCCGAGTCCTCGACGGTGATCTCCTGCTCGCCCCACGGCAGCGTGGTGCCCGCCGACCGCGCCGAGGCGAAGTAGCGGATCTCGTCGACGGGGAAGTCCCGTTCGGCGAGGAGCTCGCGCATGACCGAGCCGACCTGTCCTGTGGCACCAAACACTCCGATTCGCATGGGCCAAGGATAGATCGGCTCGGTCAGCGGCCTGGTGGCCGGCTCACGATGTGGCGGTCAGCCTCGCGGCGTGGCCCCCGTCATCGGTGCCTCGGCAGGGTCCGCCCCGGACATGTGTCCGTTGCCCCCGTAGGACGTGTCCATCTCGGACAGGTCGACGAGGTTGCCCACGCCCTCACCGGGCGCGGTCTGGTCGACGCTGAGCACGAAGTCGTCACCGTGCTCGGTCACGCCGGCGACGACGGCCTGCTCGATCGCGGCCACGGCATAGCGGCGACGCACGACCATCGGGTCGGTGTGCAGGTCCTTCATGAGCGCCACGGCGAGACCGACCATGACCACGACGAAGGGCAGCGCGGCGATGATCGTGACGTTCTGCAGACCGGCCAGCGCGTCGTCACCACCGAGCAGCAGCATGATCGCGGCAACAGCGCCGGTGGCGGCGCCCCAGAAGATGACGACCCAGCGGCTCGGCTCGAGCGTGCCGTTCTCCGACAGGGTGCCCATGACGATGGACGCCGCGTCCGCGCCGGACACGAAGAAGATGCCGACGAGGATCATGACGATGACCGACGTGATGCCGGCCCACGGCATGGTGTCGAGGAGCGCGAAGAGGGTGCCCTCGGCGCTCCCGGCACCGGCCAGGTCGGTGCCACCCTGTTGGATCTTGATCCCGGCGCCGCCGAAGATCGCGAACCAGATGAGGCTCACGACGCTCGGGACCAGGAGCACGCCGGTGACGAACTGTCGGATGGTGCGGCCACGCGAGATGCGGGCGATGAACATGCCGACGAAGGGGGTCCAGCTGACCCACCACGCCCAGTAGAAGATCGTCCAACCCGAGAGCCAGGTCTTGATGCCATCGCCGCCCGAGGCGTTCGTCCGCGCGGCCATCTGGCCGAGCTGGTCGAAGTAGGCGCCGAGGGTCGTCGGGACGAGGTTGAGGATGAAGATGGTCGGACCGACGATGAAGACGAAGGCGGCCAGGACCAGGGCGAGCACCATGTTGGTGTTCGACAGCCACTGGATCCCCTTCTCGACGCCGGAGACGGCCGAGATGATGAAGCAGATGGTGAGCACGGTGATGATGCCGACAAGGACGCGGTTGCCGGTCGTCCCGATCCAGCCGACGATCTCGAGGCCGGAGCCGATCTGCAGGGCGCCGAGGCCGAGCGAGGTGGCCGAGCCGAAGAGGGTCGCGAAGATGGCGAGGATGTCGATCACCTTGCCGCCGGGACCGTCGGCCTGGCGGTTGCCGATGAGCGACGTGAAGGCGGCGCTGATGGTGAGCTTGCGGCCCTTGCGGAAGGCGCCGTAGGCCAGCGCGACGCCGACGACGGCGTAGATGGCCCACGGGTGCAGGCTCCAGTGGAAGAGGGTCGTCGCCATGGCCGTCTGCACGGCGGCCGAGTTACCGGCCTCACCCGTGCCGGGCGGCGGCGTGACGAAGTGGGACAGCGGCTCGGAGGCGCCGTAGAACATCAGGCCGATGCCCATGCCCGCAGAGAACATCATCGCGATCCAGGAGATCGTCCGGAACTCCGGCTCCTCGTCGTCCCCGCCCAGCGGGATGTTGCCGTAGCGGCTCGCGGCCAGCCAGATCACGAAGACGACGAAGCCGCTCGCGACGAGGGAGAAGAACCAACCCGTGTTGGTGACGACCCAGTCGAGGCCGCTCGCGGACGCGTTCGAGAGGGACGCCGTGCCGACGATGCCCCACGCGACGAAGGCGAGGGAGAGGAGCGCGGTCACACCGAAGACGACGGTGTCCAGGCGCCCGGGGACGTCGTGCGTCAACTCGCTGGCGGCGGGTTCGAGGGCCGGGTGCGGCTCGATGTCGAGGGCGGCGGAGTCGCCGGTCAGGCGAGCCGCTCCACCGGGTCCGACATTGCGGATCTGGTCATGATTGGGACTGTTCATTTGTGTCGGGGCGGCGCACGTGGCCCGCCCCACTCCTCATCGTTACGTAGTCGATCGGTCAGTTCTGCATGGTGACTGCTGCATCGTTGCGCGGCCGGACAGCGCCCATGAGGGCACCCGGTCCAGCGTTCCACCTTGCCGCAGACCGCCCGATGACTCAAATGCGGAGACTCAGAAACCGAGGCGCTGGAGCTGCTTGGGGTCTCGCTGCCAGTCCTTGGCGACCTTCACGTGCAGGTCGAGGAACACCTTCTTACCGAGGACGCGCTCGATGCCCGTGCGGGCGTTCGTGCCCACCTCCCGCAGGCGGGACCCACCGCGGCCGATGATGATCGCCTTCTGCGAGTCGCGCTCGACGAACACGTTGACTCGCACGTCCAGGAGCGGCCGGTCCTCGGGGCGACCTTCGCGCGGCACGATCTCCTCGACGACGACGGCGAGCGAGTGCGGGAGTTCGTCCCGGACCCCTTCCAGGGCCGCCTCCCGGACCAGCTCGGCGATCATGACGATCGCGGGCTCGTCGGTGAGGACGTCGGCGGGGTACAGCGGGCCGGGGGCCGGGGGCAGTGAGCTCGCCAACAGCTCCCGCACCTCGGCGACCTGCTCACCGGAGGTCGCGGAGCACGGGATGATCGAGTCCCACGAACCGAGTTGGTCGATGGCGATGAGGTGCTCGGCGAGGCGGTCCCGGTCGACCGTGTCGATCTTCGTCGCGATGGCCACGACGGGGACCCGCTTGGCCCGCTGCAGTTCGACGAGCTCGGCGGCGATGAAGGCGTCACCCGGGCCGATCTTCTGGTCGGCGGGCAGGCAGAACCCGACGACGTCGACGTTGAGCAGGGTCTCGCGCACGAGGTCGTTGAGACGCTGCCCGAGCAGGGTGCGCGGCTTGTGCAGCCCCGGGGTGTCGACGAGGATCAGCTGGCTGTCCACGGTCGTCGAGATGCCGCGGATCGTGTGTCTGGTGGTCTGCGGCTTGGACGAGGTGATCGCGACCTTCTCCCCCACGAGGGCGTTGGTCAGCGTCGACTTGCCGGCGTTGGGACGGCCGACGAGGCAGGCGAAGCCCGCGGCGTAGGGCTTCTCAGGGGCGGCGCCCGCGGGCGTGTCACCCTCGGTCTGGTCGGTGCTCATGTGGCTCCCTCTCGTTCCCTGTGGCTCTGGTCCGCGGCGTCGCGGCGCGACTCCCGGCCGCGTGCGGGCTCCGGCACGTCGATCTCGGGCAGCCGCTCGACGATGACCGACGCGATGCGATGCCGCCGACCGGACATCTTGTCCGCCGTGAGGGACAAGCCTGCCACCTCGCAGTGTGAGCCGAGGATCGGCACGACGCCGAGCGTCTTGGCGATGAGCCCACCGACGGTGTCGACATCCTCCTCCTCGAGGTCGACGTCGAACTCGTCGCGCAGGTCGTCGACGTGCAGCGACGCCGGCACGCGCCAGCGGCCGTCGCCGAGGTCCTCGATCCCGGGGGCCTCGCGGTCGTACTCGTCCGCGATCTCGCCGACGATCTCCTCGAGGATGTCCTCGATCGTCACGAGACCGGCCGTGCCGCCGTACTCGTCGATGACCACGGCGAAATGGGTCTGGTCCCGCTGCATCTCCCGCAGCAGGTCATCGACGGGCTTGCTCTCCGGCACGTACGGCATCGGCCGCATGAAGTGCTCGACGGGCAGCTCCGCCGACTGGGGATCGTCGTTGAGACGCCGCGCGACGTCCTTGAAGTAGAGCAGCCCGCGGATGTCGTCCGACCCCTCACCGACGACGGGGATCCGGCTGAAGCCGGACCGCAGGAAGAGGGACACGGCCTGCCGGCCGACCTTCTCCATCTCGATGCAGACCATGTCCGTGCGCGGCACCATCACCTCGCGGGCGAGGGTGTCGCCGAGCTCGAAGACGGAGTGGATCATCTCCCGCTCGTCGGCCTCGATCAGCGCCTCGTCCCCGGCGAGATCGACCAGGCCGCGCAGCTCCGACTCGGACTGGAAGGGTCCGTCGCGGTAACCGCGCCCGGGCGTCACCGCGTTGCCGAGGGTCACGAGCAGGCGGGCCAGCGGGCCGAGGACGCGTCGCAGCTGGACGACGAAGGGGGCCACGGCCAGCGCGACGCCGTCGCTGTGTTGGCGCCCCAGCGTGCGGGGAGACACACCAACGACGACGAAGGAGACCACGGCCATGATGGCGATCGCCACGAGGACGGCCTTGACGTCGTCCTCAATGCGCATCGTCACCGCGACCGTGAGCAGCACGGCTGCCCCCGCCTCCGTCACGGCGCGCAGGAAGGTCAGGACCGAGATGTACGCGGCCTTGTCGCCGACGATCCGGGTCAGCGACTCGGCGCCGGGACGTCGCTCGTCGAGCAACTCCTCGGTGCGCACGGTCGAGATCCGTTGGATCGAGGACTCGGCGAGGGTGAGGACGAAGGCGAGCAGCACGCTCGACAACGCCAGGGGTATGAGATAGCCGTTCATCGGTCGGTCGGACGCCCCCGGCCGGCGAGGAAGGTCAGCAGGAGCTGACGCTGCAGCTCGAACATCTCCTTCTCCTCGTCGGGTTCGGCGTGGTCGTAGCCGAGCAGGTGGAGGATGCCGTGGGTGAGCAGCAGGAGCATCTCCTCCTGCGGCGCGTGGCCTGCCTCGGTCGCCTGCTTCTCCGCGACGGACGGGCACACGACGATGTCGCCGAGCATGCCCTCCTGCGGCTCGACACCCTCGCGCCCCGGCTTGAGCTCGTCCATGGGGAAGCTCATGACGTCGGTCGGGCCGGGCAGGTCCATCCACTGCACGTGGAGCGTCTCCATGACGTCCTCGCCGACGAAGCGCACGCAGAGCTCGGCCTGCGGGTGCACCTTCATCTCGGACAGGACGTAACGCGCGCACTGGACGAACTCGAGTTCGTCGATCTCGTGGTCGCTCTCGTTGAGGACGTCGATGCTCACCGGTTGCTCCCCTGCTGCGTGATGACGGCGTCCCACTGGGCGTAGGCCTCGACGATCTGTCCCACGAGACGGTGGCGGACGACGTCCTTGGCGTCCAGGTTGGCGAAGTGGACGTCCTCGATGCCGCCGAGGATTCCCTGCACGACCCGCAGGCCGGATTGGGTGCCGCCGGGCAGGTCGACCTGGGTGACGTCACCGGTGATGACCATCTTCGAGCCGAACCCGAGGCGGGTGAGGAACATCTTCATCTGCTCGGGCGAGGTGTTCTGCGCCTCGTCGAGGATGATGAAGGCGTCGTTGAGGGTGCGCCCACGCATGTAGGCCAGCGGCGCGACCTCGATCGTGCCTGATGCCATCAGCCGCGGGATCGACTCGGGGTCGACCATGTCGTGCAGCGCGTCGTAGAGCGGCCGCAGATAGGGGTCGATCTTGTCGTTGAGCGTGCCGGGCAGGAAGCCGAGCTTCTCCCCCGCCTCCACGGCCGGGCGCGTCAGGATGATCCGGTTGACCTCCTTCGCCTGGAGGGCAGCGACGGCCTTGGCCATCGCGAGGTAGGTCTTGCCCGTGCCGGCCGGCCCGATCCCGAAGACGACGGTGTGCGAGCCGATCGCGTCGACGTACTCCTTCTGCCCGAGGGTCTTCGGGCGGATGGTGCGGCCGCGGGAGGAGACGATGTTCATCGTCAGCACGTCCGCGGGGCGCTGCGACCCGGTCGTGCGGAGCATCTGGATGGACCGCTCCACCGCGTCCCGGTTGAGCGGCTGTCCGACGGCGATGACCTCGAGCAACTCGTCGACGAGCGTGCTGATCACCGTGATGTCGGCGGTCGGGCCGGACAGGTGCATCTCGTTGCCGCGCACGTGGATGTCCGTGCGCGGGAACTGGCGCTCCATGGTCCGGAGCAGCTCGTCGTGAGGCCCCAGCAGGCCCACCATGGGCACCGACTCGGGGATCGTGATGGTGTGCGCCGCGGGCTCGGGGGGCTCGGTCGCGGCGAGGGAACGGGACGGATGATCTGCGTCAGTCATTTGTCTCCAGTGTATGGGCACCGGCGCAGGCCACGCGCCGTCGACGACGGCCCCGGCAGGCGGTGGACCGTGGGCCGATCAGCCCGGCGGCCACGTGAAGTCGCGGCCGCCCAGGACGTGCAGGTGGGCGTGGAAGACGGTCTGCTGGGCCCGCTCCCCCGTGTTGAAGACGAGACGGTAGCCGTCACCCAGACCCTCGGCGTCGGCGACCGACGCGGCCAGGGTGAGCAGATCGGCCGTCTCCGCGGCGTCCGCGGCCGCCAGCGACGCCGCATCGGGCACGTGGCGACGCGGGATGACGAGGACGTGTGTCGGCGCCTGCGGGCTGATGTCACGGAAGGCGACGCTGTGCTCGGACTCGGCAATGACGTCGGCGGGGATGTCACCCGCGACGACGGAACAGAAGAGGCAGTCGGTGCTCATGTCCGCCACCCTGACATCGACGCTGGCGTCAGCGCCAGCGGGAGGCCGCGGACAGGACGGCCAGGGCGGCCGGTCCGGCGGACGAGGAGCGCAGGACGGTCGGACCGAGGCGCACGGCGACGGCCCCGGCGGCCTCGAGCTGAGCGACCTCCTCGGGGGTGATGCCACCCTCGGGGCCGACGACGACGAGCACGTCGCCACCTTCGGGCAGGGTGACCCCGGCGAGCGGCACCGTGGCGTCCTCGTGCAGCACGAAGGCGGACGCCCCGTCGGCGATCCGCCGCGCGAGGGCCGCCGTGGTCACCGGCTGGGCGACGAGCGGCACGCGGCTGCGGCGGGCCTGCTTGGCGGCCGCGGCGACGACCGACTCCCACTTGCGCAGGGCCCGCGCCGACTTGTCACCCCGCCACTGGACGATGCAGCGGGCGGCCTGCCACGGCACGACCTCGTCCGCGCCGATCTCGGTGGCCGCCTCGATCGCGTCCTCGTCGCGGCCGGCCTTCGCCAGCGCTTGGACGATGACGAAGCGAGGGCTCGGCTCCGGCTCCGTCGCGACCTCACGCACCCGCAGGTCGAGTGCGCCCTCCCCCGCCGCGGTGACCTCGGCGGTGACGCGTCGGCCGGTGCCGTCGGCGAGCAGGACCTGCTCGCCCGGCCCGATCCGACGGACCGTGGCGGCGTGGCGACCTTCCGGCCCGTCGAGGACGAGGCTCGCGCCGACCTCGGCCCCGGCCAGCGTGGCGGGGTCGACGTGGAAGAGCGGCAGGGTCACGGTCGATCCCGTCAGCGAGTCTTGAAGGCGCCGCGGAGCTTGCCGAAGAGGCCGTTGTCCGCGTGGGTCAGGTTGCCGTCGGGCTGCTCCTCGCCGCGCACGCCGGCGAGCTGGCGGAGCAGTTCCTCCTGCTCGGAGTCGAGCCGGGTGGGCGTGCGGACGTCGGCGTGGATGATCAGGTCGCCACGTCCGGTGGAGCGCAGGTGCGTCACGCCCAGCCCCTTGAGGGTGATCGTGTCGCCCGGCTGCGTGCCCGTCTTGATCTCGATGTCCCGCGGCCCGTCGAGCGTGTCGAGGTTCATCGTCGTGCCGAGCGCGGCCGCCGTCATCGGCACCTGCACCGACGCGTGCAGGTCGTCGCCGCGCCGCTGGAAGGTGGGGTGCGGCGCCACGGCCAGCTCGACGTAGAGGTCGCCGGCAGGTCCGCCGCCGGGGCCGACCTCGCCCTCCCCGGAGAGGTGGATGCGCGTGCCGGAGTCGACGCCCGCGGGGACGCGGATGGTCATGGTCCGGCGGGTGCGCACGCGCCCGTTGCCGGAGCAGTCGTAGCAGGGGCTCGGGGTGATCTCGCCGAACCCGTTGCAGGCCGTGCACGGCCGGCTCGTCATGACCTGGCCGAGGAAGGAGCGCTGCACCTGTTGGATCTCGCCCGCGCCCTTGCAGACCTCGCACGTGGTGCGGCCGGTGCCCGGTTGGGCACCGTCGCCGTCGCACGTCTCGCAGAGCACTGCCGTCTCGATGGTGAGTTCGCGCTCGCCGCCGAAGACGGCCTGCTCGAGGTCGATGTCGAGGCGCACGAGGCCGTCCTGGCCGCGGCTCGAGCGCTGCCGCGGCCCGCGTCCGCCGGCCGCCTGGCCGAAGAACTGCTCCATGATGTCGCTGAAGGAGAACCCCTGGCCGAAGCCGGCCGCGCCGCCGCCGCCGTAGGGGTCGGCGCCGGCGTCGTAGGACTGGCGCTTGGCCGCGTCACCGAGGACGTCATAGGCCTGCGAGACCTTCTTGAACTTCTCCTCGGCCTCGGGGCCGGGGTTGACGTCCGGGTGCAGGGTGCGAGCCAGCTTGCGGTAGGCGCGCTTGATCTCCTCCGGGCTGGCGTCCCGAGAGACGCCGAGATCCTGGTAGTAGTCGTTCAACGGGTTTCCTTTGCGGGCGTGCGATGGACGGGTGAGTTCACGGGGCGGCGCCGGTGCCGCACGGGGTCAAACGATCGAGGTCAGGTGGTCATTCCGCGAGAATCCGCGAGACGTAGGTGGCGACGGCCCGGACGTAGGCCATGGTCGTCGGGTAGTCCATGCGCGTCGGACCGACGACGCCGAGACCGCCCACGAGCTGGCTGCCCTGCCCGTAGCCGCTCGTGACCATCGAGGTCGAACGCAGCCCGGCCACGGGGTTCTCGTGGCCGATCCGCACGGAGACGAGGTCGGAGTCCTGGCCGACGGTGCTGAGCAGCTTGAGCAGCACGACGTGCTGCTCAAGGGCATCAAGGACGGGCTCGAGCGTCAGGGGGAAGTCGCCCGGCCGGCGCGCGAGGTTGGCCGTCCCCGCGAGCATGACGCGCGACTCGCGCTCCTCGGCGAGGGCCCCGTCGAGCGCCTCGACGACCTGGGCGAGCACGGCTCGGTCGCCGGGCTGCGCGTCCTCGGGGGTGCCTCGCAGCGCGGCGGAGGCCTCGGCGAGCCGGAGCCCCACGCACGTGCCGTTGACGGTGGCCCGGACGCGCCCCAGGAGCTGCTCGCCGGCGGGCGTCGTCAGGTCCTCGTCGGCCGTGATGACGCGCTGCTCGACCCGGCCCGAGTTGACGATGAGCACGACCATGAGCCGGCCGCCGCCCATCGGGACGAGCTCGATGTGGCGCACCGTCGAGGTCGTCAGGGACGGGTACTGCACGACGGCGACCTGGTTGGTCAACGACGAGAGCAGTCGGACCGTGCGGGCGAGCACGTCGTCGAGGTCGGCCGCGCCGAGGAGGAACTCGGAGATGGCGCTGCGCTCACCGCGACTCATCGGCTTGATCGTCGAGAGGTTGTCGACGAAGAGGCGATAGCCCGCGTCGGTGGGGATGCGTCCCGCGCTCGTGTGCGGCGCCACGATGAGGCCCTCGTCCTCGAGGGCGGCCATGTCGTTGCGGACCGTCGCGGCCGAGACGCCGAGGCGGTGCCGGTCCAGGAGCGCCTTCGACCCCACGGGCTCCGAGGTCTGCACGTAGTCCTCGACGATGGCTCGCAGGACCTCCATGCGGCGTTCGTCGCTCATCGTCACCTCTCCTCATGTGGCCCGGAAGGTGGCGGCCGGCCGAGTTGGCACTCGCCGCCATCGAGTGCCAAGTCTACGACGTCGCCGGGCGCGGACCGGTGTCCGGCACTCCCCCGGCGAGCCTGAGCCGCCAGCTCGGCGGTGCGACCTACGCTGCCGCGGTGACTCATCGGTATGGCAGCAGCGCAGGGTCCCCTTCGTCGGGCCGCTATGGACACGACGTCCTCGCCGGCGACTGGCGGCGTGGCACGCGCCCGACCTCCCAGCCACTCGAGGCCGTGACCGGTCTCGTCGTCGAGGAGGTCGAGACCGGCTGGGTCGGTGCCGTCGTCCGCGTCGAGAAGGCGGGCGGCATGCGTGTGGTCCACCTCGAGGACCGTCGCGGCAAGGTCCGCGCCTTCCCACTCGGCCCGGGCTTCCACGTCGACGGCGCCCCCGTCACGCTGACCCCGCCGACGGCCACCGCGAAGGCCGCCCTCGCCCAGGCCAAGGCCGCCACGACGCGCACCGCCTCCGGGTCGGTGGCCGTCCACGATGCCCCGGCGAAGGTCGCGAGCGCGTCGCGGATCTTCGTCGAAGGCCGGCACGACGCCGAGCTCGTCGAAAAGGTCTGGGGTCACGACCTGCGCGTCGAGGGCATCGTCGTCGAGCTCCTCGAGGGCGTCGACGACCTGGGCACCGTCATCGACGACTTCCGGCCCGGCCCCGGTCGGCGGATGGGCGTCCTCGTCGACCACCTCGTGCCCGGGACGAAGGAGACGCGCATCGTCGAGGCGGCGCGCCGGCACCGGCTCGCGTCCGGGGTGAAGATCCTCGGTCACCCCTACGTCGACGTGTGGCAGTCCGTGCGTCCGCAGCGGATCGGTCTCGAGCGCTGGCCCGTCATCCCCCGCGGTCAGTCGTGGAAGCACGGCGTCGCGGCCCACCTCGGCTGGCCCCACGAGGACCAGGCGGACATCGCCCGGGCCTGGAAGCAGATCCTCGGCACGGTACGGAGCTATGCCGACCTTGAGCCGTCGTTGTTGGCGAGCGTCGAAGAGCTCATCGACTTCGTGACGGAGCCGGGTCAGGGTCGACCCTGACCGACCCCTCGGACGGACCCCGGTTGTCGCGCGTCCGCGGCACAAACCCGGCCCAGTTGGCGTTGACTGAGGGGCAGACCGCACGACCGACGACGGAGGGGCCCATGACCCAGAACAACGACCCGCAGCAGGGCTGGCAGCAGATGCCGCCTGCGCCCTACGCCAACCCCGCCATGGCGCAGCCGCTCTCGCCCGAGGACGAGCGCCGGATCGGTATGGCGTCCCACCTGAGCGCGCTCGTCCTGATGATCCTCAGTGCCGGGGTGCTCAGCTTCCTGGCTCCCCTGGTGATCTACCTCGTCTACAAGGACCGCGGCCCGTTCGTGCGCCAGCACTCTGCGAACTCACTCAACGTCCAGATCACCATGGCCATCGGCCTGTTGATCTCCATCCCGCTCATGTTCGTCCTGATCGGCTTCCTGACCTTCGCGCTCATGTGGGTCTACGCCTTCGTCGTGCACCTGCTCGGCGCGATCAAGGCCAACAACGGCGAGTGGTACGACCCGCCGATGACGCTCCGGCTGGTGCGCTGATCCGCATCGTGCAGTGAAGGCGCTCGTGCAGTGAAGGCGCTCGTGCAGTGACGGGGCTCGTCGGCAGGCATTGCCTGTCGACGAGCCCCGTCCGTGATGAGCACGGCTCAGTCGACAAGCACCGTCACGACGTCCGCGACGCAGGCGGGCTTGCCGCCTCCTTCGATCTCGACGGTGACGCGCGTGACGACCTGGACGCCCTGCGGCCCGCGCACACACGAGAGCAGTTCGGCGCCGCCACGGATTCTCGAGCCCACCGGCACGGGCGCAGGGAACCGCACCTTGTCCGACCCGTAGTTGATCCCCATCGTGATCCCCTCGACCCGGTAGATCTGCTGCACGAGCAGCGGGACCAGGGACAGGGTGAGGTAACCGTGCGCGATGGTCGTGCCGAAGGGGCCCTCGGCGGCCCGCTCGGGGTCGACGTGGATCCACTGGTGATCGCCGGTCGCGTCGGCGAACGTGTCGATCTGGTCCTGGGTGACGGTGTGCCACTCGCTCACGCCGAGGTGCTGTCCCGCGGCCTGCTCGAGTTCGGCCGTCCCATGGAAGGTGCGCATGGTCAGTCCTTCGGCCCGCCGGCGACGTAGATGACCTGACCGGAGACGAAGCCCGCCTCATCGCTCGTGAGGAACGAGACCGTGGCGGCGATGTCCTCCGGCTGGCCCACGCGCTGGACGGGGATCGCCTTCGCCGCGTGGGCGAGGAAGTCCTCGAAGGAGACACCCATCCGCTCGGCCGTCGCGGCCGTCATGTCGGTCTGGATGAAGCCGGGAGCGATCGCGTTGGCGGTGACGCCGAACTTGCCGAGCTCGATCGCGAGCGTCTTGGTGAAGCCCTGCATCCCGGCCTTCGCGGCGGAGTAGTTGGCCTGGCCCCGGTTGCCGAGGGCGGACGTCGAGGACAGGTTGACGATGCGGCCGAACTTCTCCGCGGTCATGTGGGCCTGGACCGCCTTGGTCATGAGGAAGGCACCGCGCAGGTGCACGTTCATGACGGCGTCCCAGTCGTCCTGGGTCATCTTGAAGAGGAGGTTGTCGCGGATGATCCCGGCGTTGTTGACGAGGATCGTCGGCGCGCCCAGCTCGTCGGCTATGCGCGCGACCCCGGCCTCGACCTGGTCGGCCTGCGAGACGTCGACGCCGACCGCGATCGCGCGGCCCCCGGCCGCGGTGATCTGGTCGACAGTCGCGGCGCAGGCCTCCTCGTCGAGGTCGATGACCGCAACGGCGTGACCGTCGGCGGCGAGGCGAAGGGCGGTCGCGGCGCCGATGCCGCGGGCGGCTCCGGTGACAATGGCGGTGCGGGGGGTCGTCGTCATGAGGGTTACCTCTCAGGGTCGGGCGAAGGGTCGCGTGGTCCCGCACAGCCTCTCAGACAGCACGGCGCTCAGACACCCGAGGGCGATCCGGCGGTCAGGACAGCAGGCGGTGCACCACGGTGTCGGCGAGCAGTCGGCCGCGGCGGGTGAGCACGACGCGACGCTCACTCGCGCCGGCGCCCAGGGCGGCCGGACCGTCGACAAGCCCGTCGGCGACGAGCCCGGCGACGGCGCGACGACCGGAGTCGGGGACGTCGGTCAGGGGCAGCCCCTGCGCGAGACGCACCGCCAGGAGGACCCGCTCGTCGTGCCGCTGCTCGGACGTCAGTTCCTCGCGCCCGTGCGCGGGCGACCGTCCGTCGGCGAGGAGGCGGGCGTAGGCGGCGGGATGCTTGACGTTCCACCACCGAACCCCGCCCACGTGCGAGTGGGCGCCCGGACCGACGCCCCACCAGTTGGCGTCGTCCCAGTAGCCGAGGTTGTGTCGGCACCGCGCGTCCGGCCGTCGCGCCCAGTTGCTCACCTCGTACCAGTCGTACCCGGCCGCGGCCAGCAGCGTGTCGGCCCGTTCGTACTTGTCGGCCTCGTCGTCGTCCAGCGGCATCGGCACCTCCCCGCGGCGCACCCGGGCCGCGAGCTTCGTGCCCTCCTCGACGACGAGCGCGTACGCGGAGACGTGGTCCGGCTCGAGGGCGAGGGCCGCGCGCAGGGTCGTCTCCCAGTCGGCGAGGCTCTCCCCCGGTGTGCCATAGATGAGGTCGAGGCTCACCTGCAGCCCGGCCGACCGCGCGGCCGCCACGGCCCGCTCGACGTTGGCCGGGTCGTGGGTGCGGTCCAGCATCGCGAGGACGTGCGGGACGGCGGACTGCATGCCGAAGGAGACCCGGGTGAAGCCCCCTTCCGCGAGCTCGCGCAGCGAGGCAGTGCTCACCGAGTCCGGGTTGGCCTCGGTCGTGACCTCCGCATCCGCGGCCAGGCCCCACGTCGCCCGGATCGTGTCGAGGACCGCCACGAGGTCGGCGGACGCGAGCATCGTCGGGGTACCTCCGCCGACGAAGACGGTCGAGACCGGCGGAACGTCCGAGCCGAGGACGCCCCCGGCGAACCGGATCTCGGCCGACGCCGCCTCAGCGAAGGTGTCCACCGAGGCGCCCGGGGCGCTGCCGTCACCGAGCTCGCGCAGCGTGTAGGTGTTGAAGTCGCAGTAGCCGCAGCGGACGACGCAGAAGGGGACGTGCACGTAGACGCCGAACGGCCGCTTCCCCAGCGTCGCCAACGCGTCACCGGGCAACTCCCCCGTCGGGGGTGCCGGGTCGCCGTCGGGCAGTGCGCTGGGAGCCATGGGGTCATCCTCCCAGCCACCGAGTCCGTCACCGTACGCTGGCCCCGTGGATGCGCACAGCGGATGGATCACCCTCGACGGCGTCGTCAACATGCGCGATCTCGGGGGGCTGCCGACACGCGACGGCGGGCGGATCGCGCCACGGCGGCTGATCCGCAGCGACAACCTCCAGGACCTGTCCGAGACGGACGTCCGCCACCTCGTCACCGAGCTCGGCATCTCGGACGTCATCGACCTGCGCAGCCACACGGAGCGGACCCTCACCGGGCCCGGCCCGCTGACCGAGACGGATCTGACGCACCACCACCACAGCTTCCTGCGGGACGACGTCCGGGAGGTCACCGCCCAGGAGGCCCTGGCGATGCCGTGGGTCAACACCCAGCACGGCGCCGATCGCTCGGAGGAGAACTACTGGGCCGAGCACTACCTCGGCTACTTGGCTCACCGGCCGGACTCGGTCGCCGGGGCCCTCGACGTCATCAGCCGCAGCACGGGCGGAGCCGTCGTGCACTGCGCGGCGGGCAAGGACCGGACCGGCACCGTCGTCGCGCTCGCGCTCGCTGTCGCGGGCGTGCCCGACGAGGTCATCATCGAGGACTACACCCGGACGGCCGAGCGGATCGAGCAGATCATCGAGCGCCTGCGCGACGTCGAGCCCTACCGAGCCGGGCTCGTCGGTCGCAGCATCGACGAGCAGACCCCGCAACCGGAGACGATGGAGCGGATCCTCGGCGCCCTCGACGCGCGCCATGGCGGCGCGGCCGGCTGGCTCGTCGAGCAGGGCTGGGACGAAGGGGACCTCGAGCGACTCCGGGTCCGGCTCACCGTATGACCGGCTGACTCGCCGAACCGTCAGGAACGCGCGGTCGCGGACGCCTTCGCGGGCTTCTCGCTGAGGTGCACGCGGATGACGCCCTCGACCACGGTCACGCCGTCGGCGCGCACGGCACGCACACGCACCGGCACCTCGCCCGTCCCGATGGCCCAGTCGGCGGGGTCGGTCTCGGCGATGCAGGTGAGGTCGGTGGTGGACTTCGCGAGGTAGGCGACGTCCATCCCCTTCGGCAGCCACCGACTGTCGGCGGGGGTCGTGGCCTCGCAGAGGAGACCCATCGCCGCCTCGAGCCCGTTGCACACGGCGATGGCGTGCACGGTGCCGATGTGGTTCTGCACGGCGCGGCGCTTGCGGATGGTCACCTCAGCCCGGTGGGGCCGCACGTCGACGATGCGCGGGCGGACCGTCCGGAAGTAGGGCGCCGCCTGCGCGTAGAAGACGGAGAACGCCCGTTTGCCCAAGGGCTTGTCGGCCAACCTGCGATACAGGTCGTAGGCGTTGATCACTTCTTGTCCTTGACCGCCGAGTCATCGGAGGAGAGCGCCGCCACGAAGGCCTCCGGCGGCACCTCGACGCTGCCGATGTTCTTCATCCGCTTCTTGCCCGCCTTCTGCTTCTCGAGCAGCTTGCGCTTGCGCGAGATGTCACCGCCATAGCACTTGGCGAGGACGTCCTTGCGGATCGCCCGGATGTTCTCGCGAGCGATGATGCGGGCGCCGATGGCGGCCTGGATGGGCACCTCGAACTGCTGGCGCGGGATGAGCTCCTTGAGCTTGCTCGCCATCATCGTGCCGTAGCCGTAGGCCTTGTCCTTGTGGACGATCGCGCTGAACGCGTCGACGGCCTCACCCTGGAGCAGGATGTCGACCTTGACGAGGTCGGCGGCCTGGTCACCGTCGGGTTCGTAGTCGAGGGAGGCGTAGCCGCGGGTCTTGGACTTCAGCTGGTCGAAGAAGTCGAAGACGATCTCGGCGAGCGGCAGCGTGTACCGCATCTCGACGCGGTCCTCGGAGAGGTAGTCCATCCCGCGCAGCGTGCCCCGCTTGCCCTGGCACAGCTCCATGATCGCGCCGATGAACTCGCTCGGGGCGAGGATCGTCGCGCGCACGACCGGCTCGCGGACCTCGACGACCTTGCCGTAGGGGAACTCGCTGGGGTTGGTGACGACGAGCTGCTTGCCGTCGTCCATCCCCACTTCGTAGACCACGTTGGGCTGGGTCGAGATGAGGTCGAGGTCGAACTCGCGCTCGAGGCGCTCGCGGACGATCTCGAGGTGGAGCAGGCCGAGGAAGCCGACGCGAAAACCGAAGCCGAGCGCGGCCGACGTCTCCGGTTCGTAGACGAGCGCGGCGTCGTTGAGCTTGAGCTTGTCGAGCGCATCCCGCAGGTCCGGGTAGTCCGAGCCGTCGATCGGGTAGAGCCCGGAGAAGACCATCGGCTTGGGGTCGCGGTAGCCGCCGAGGTCCTGCGTGGCCGGCTTCGCCGCGTTGGTGACGGTGTCGCCGACGCGGGACTGGCGCACGTCCTTCACGCCGGTGATGAGATAGCCGACCTCGCCGACCCCGAGCCCCTTGGACGGCGTGGGCTCCGGGGAGCTCACACCGATCTCGAGGAGCTCGTGGGTCGTCTTCGTCGACATCATCGCGATCTTCTCGCGCGGGTGCAGCGCACCGTCGACCACGCGGACATACGTGACGACGCCGCGGTAGGTGTCATAGACGGAGTCGAAGATCATGGCGCGAGCGGGCGCGTTCGGGTCGCCCTTCGGCGGGGGCAGCTGGGTGACGATCTGGTCGAGCAGCTCCTCGACACCGACACCCGTCTTGCCCGAGACCCGCAGACAGTCCTCGGGCTCGCAGCCGATCAGCCCGGCGAGCTCCTCGGCGAACTTCTCCGGCTGCGCGGCGGGCAGGTCGATCTTGTTGAGCACGGGAATGATCGTGAGCTCGTTCTCCATCGCGAGATAGAGGTTGGCGAGCGTCTGTGCCTCGATCCCCTGCGCGGCGTCGACGAGGAGGACGGCGCCCTCGCACGCGGCCAGCGACCGGGAGACCTCATAGGTGAAGTCGACGTGCCCGGGGGTGTCGATCATGTTGAGCGCGAAGGTGCGGCCGTCCAGCTCCCACGGCATGCGCACGGCCTGGGACTTGATGGTGATCCCGCGCTCGCGCTCGATGTCCATCCGGTCGAGGTACTGCGCCCGCATGGCGCGGTCGTCCACGACGCCCGTCTTCTGGAGCATGCGGTCGGCCAGCGTCGACTTGCCGTGGTCGATGTGCGCGATGATGCAGAAGTTCCGGATGAGGTCCGGCGGCGTCGCGTTGGGCTGCAGCGCGTTGCGGGCCATGGGTGACACGGTCGGGCATACCTCATCTGTGACGGGGGAAAACGATCAACGGCCAGTCTCCCACGCCGACGACCGCTCCCCCACCACCGGCGAGGCCAAAGGCCGATGTGCCGGGCGTCAGCTCTCACCGGCGAGAGTCGGCAATCTGCCGTCTCACGTCTGCGTGAGGCCACGGATGGCCGACTCTCGGCATGTGGAGAAGGAGGCGGCCGGCACCCCCGCACGAGCCCCGGAGCGGGAACGTAGGCTCGAGCCAGGCCACGCCGTCGATCGATGAGGACCCCGATGAGCCACACCCCCCACGCCCCCACGCCACCCACGGACCGCGCCCAGCCGCTGCCCCCGAGTGGGTCCACGTGGATCGGCCCCAAGGCGCTGAGCCAGGACCCGCAGCGCGAGGAGCGACGCAAGGAGATCCGCGCCTCCCTCTGGCACCCCTATGAGATCCCGTGGCTGGCGGGCGCCATCATCTTCAACGCCGCCGTCCTCGCCTGGGCCGTGCTCGAGGTGGTCATCGCCTTCGGGAAGGGGCGTGACCCGAACGTCTACGCCGGTCTCCTCATCGCGGCGCCGATCCTCATCTGGTTCGCGCGCGGCCAGATCTTCGCCCGCCTGCGCTCCAACGGCGTCAAGGTGAGTCCCACCCAGTACCCCGAGGCGTACGCGATGGTCGAGGACGCCGCCAACCACTACGGGCTCGCCCGCATCCCCGACGCCTACGTCGTGCTCGGCAACGGCGCGATCAACGCCGCCGCCTCCGGTCACGGCTACCGCCGCTTCATCTTCATCTACAGCGACCTCTTCGAGGTGGGCGGCCGCACACGCGACCCCGACGCGCTCGCCTTCATCATCGGCCACGAGGTCGGCCACATCGCCGCCGGTCACACGAGCTACTGGCGCCTCCTGGCGACCTTCGGCAGCCAGTTCATCCCCTTCGTGGGATCGACCCTGAGCCGCACGCAGGAGTACACGGCCGACAACTTCGGCTACAGCTATCGGGCACACGGCAGCCCGGGCGCCATCGGGACGCTCGCAGGCGGCAAGTACCTCAACCGGACCGTCGACGTGAACGCGCTCGCCGACCGCGCGGAGACGGAGAAGGGGTTCTTCGTCTGGCTCGGCAACGCGACGTCGACCCACCCCGTGCTCACGTGGCGGGCGCACGCCCTGCGGGATCGGTCTCAGCCGGGACGCATCCTGCTCCGACCACACCGCTCGGGGTGGACGGCGCCGGAGCCGGCGCCGCGAGTCGACGCCTGACCTAGCGTGGACATCATGATGCGACGCGCCCTCAACGCGGCCCTGCGACTGCTCACGCCGCGGGCGCGACGGCACATCCCGACGGGCATCGTGCCCGACGCGGCCGCTGGGCGAGCCCGCTCCCAGCGACCGACCGGGGTCGAGGCCGCCCGCGGGGCCGCCTACCCGGGCGACTTCACCGGCCGACCCGAGGTCACCTACGTGGCCGACCCCGACGGTCAGCCCGATCCGGGCGAGGTCGTGTGGACGTGGGTCCCCTACGAGGAGGACCACTCACGCGGCAAGGACCGACCCGTGCTGCTCATCGGGCGTGATGGCGGCTGGCTCCTCGCGTTGCCGTTGACGAGCCGCGACCACGACCGCGACGCCGAGCAGGAGCGATCGGAAGGTCGCGAGTGGGTCGACATCGGCTCGGGCGACTGGGACAGGAAGGGGAGGCCGAGCGAGGTGGGCGTGCACCGCATCCTGCGGATCGACCCGTCGACGGTGCGCCGCGAGGGCGCCATCCTGTCGCGCGAGCGGTTCGACGAGGTCGCCGCCGCGCTCCGGAGCCGTTGGGGCGCCTGACCCGCCCCGGGACAGACGAGGTGCCCGTCACCGAATCGGTAACGGGCCCCTCGTCAGGTCAGCAGAGGGTGACGCTCAGAGAGCGGCGACCTTCTTGGCCAGGGCCGACTTCTTGTTGGCGGCCTGGTTGGCGTGGATGACGCCCTTGCCGGCGGCCTTGTCGAGCTTCTTCGACGCGAGGACGAGGGCCTTCTTGGCCTGGTCGGCGTCGCCGGACTCGACGGCCTCGCGGACCTTGCGGATCCACGTGCGCAGCTCGCTCTTGGCGGCGCGGTTGCGCTCGGTGCGGATCGCGTTCGTCTTGACGCGCTTGATCTGGGACTTGATGTTTGCCACAGGAGTTCTTTCTTGATGGTGGTCGGGTTGCCGTTTGAGGGCGGCAGACCGCCTCGGGACCGGAGTGGGGACACCGTGGGAGAGACGGGCTGGGTCATGCCTGCATGCGCGCACGACCTGAGCGCGCACGCAAGGGACAACGGTACCAGCGCGGCGCCAACGGCCCAAAACGGCCGACCCGCCACACACAGACCCCGGCCGGCGCCACGAACCGTGGCCCCGCCGGGCCGGACTCAGCGGGGCGCGACGCCCGCGGCCGTCCCCTGACGCTCCCCCACGATGGTGAGCACCGCCTTCTCGACGGCGTAGTACGGGTCGGAGCGGCCGCCCTTCGCCGCGCCGCCGCCCTTGACCGCGAAGTCGGCCGCGGCCACGGCCTGGATGGCCCGACCCAGGGCCGCTCCGTCCCACCCGGAGAGCGAACGACGGGCGCGGTCGACCTGCCACGGAGCCATCTTGAGGTCGCGAGCGATGGTGGCCGAGTTGCCCCGGCCAGCCGCGCCGACCTTCGCCAACTGCCGCAGCTGGCTGGCCAGCACGGCGACGATCGGCACGGGGTCGACGCCGACGGCGAAGGCGTGCCGCAGCAGGCGCAGGGCCTCGTGGGTGTTGCCGGCGATTGCGGCATCGGCGACCTGGAAGCCCGTCGCCTCGACCTTGCCCCCGTGATAGCGCATGACGACGTCGGCATCGATGACCCCGGTGGTGTCGTCGATGAGTTGCTGGCACGCCGACGCCAACTCGCGCACGTCCTTGCCGACGGCCTCGATCAGCGCCGTCACGGCCTCGCCGGTCGCCTTCCGGCGCGCGCGCCGGAACTCGTGCGCCGCGAAGTCGGCCTTGTCCCGGTCCGACTTGATGGCGGGCGCTTCGATGAGGCGGGCGCGGGCCTTCTTGAGGGTGTCGAGCACCTTCTTGCCGCGGTTGCCGGACTTGTGGAGCACGATGAGGGTGATGTCGTCGGCCGACGTCGCGAGCAGATCGAGAAGGTCGGTCTGCAACTCGTCCGGGGCCTCGTCGAGGTCGTGGACGACGATCGCCTTGTCCTCACCGAAGAGGGACGGGCTCGCGTGCGTGATGAGCTCGCCCGCCTCGTAGGTGTCTGCCTGAAGGTGGATCACCTCGACGTCGGGGGTGGCCACCCGCAGGTCATCGATCAGCTGTGCGACGGCCCGATCCGCGAGGACGCCCTCAGGTCCCTGGATGAGGACGAGCGGGGGCACTCGGTGGGCCACGTCGACGGTGTCGGTCACGCGCCCCAGCCTGCCACGGTGCACCGACGACCCAGGACCCGGCGACGCCTGACCGGCGGTGACCGCGTGTCCGACGACCAGCTCCTCAGCCGAGGTCGAGCGTGCCGCCGTCGCCGAGGGTCAGCCCGAGCCCGCTCAGCCGGGCCTCGATCACCTCGGTCGGCAACTCCATCGACTCCGCGAGCTCCTCAAGGCCGAGGCCGAGCTCGACGCCGTCGCGCAGTTCCTCGTCCTCCTGGTCGCTCCACGCGTGCCCCTGGGTGACGGCCGTGCGCGGCGCGTCCGCCCGCGGCGGAGCGGACGCCACGGGACGCGGGTGCTCGGCGCCGTCGCCGCCGGTGGCCCCGGCGGTCCCCTCCATCGCGGCCACGGGCAAGGCCCCGGTGAGCCCGCGCTTGGCGGGCTCCGCCACGGGCAGGGGCGCCGGCGCCGTCTCGTCGAGCCGGGCGAGTGCGCCCAGGACGAGGTCGCGGTCCGTCGTCGGCCAGAAGGGCGGCAGCGAGCGCTGCAGGAAGCCGGCGTAACGCGCGGTCATCATGCGCGAGTCGAGGAAGGCGACGACCCCGCGATCGTCACCGCGGCGGATGAGGCGGCCGGCGCCCTGCGCGAGACGCAGTGCCGCGTGCGTGGCGGACACCGCCATGAACCCGTTGCCGCCCATCCGCTGGATGGCTTGGGTGCGCGCCGAGCTCAGCGGGTCGTCGGGACGCGGGAAGGGGATCCGGTCGATGAGCACGAGCTGGCACGAGGACCCCGGCACGTCGACTCCCTGCCACAGGGTGAGCGTGCCGAAGAGACACACCGCCGGGTCCCGTGCGAACTGGCGCACGAGGGTCGTGATCTGGTCCTCGCCCTGACAGAGGAAGGCGATGTCACCCTCGGCCCCCTTCTGGGCGAACCGCTCCCGCATGGCCTCGGTGGCCTCCTTCGCCGCTCGCATCGACGAGAACAGGCCGAGCGTGCGGCCGCCGGCCGCCCGGATGAGCGCCTCGATCTCGTCGAGCAACTGGGGGCTCAGCCCGTCGCGGCCCGGTGGCGGCAGGTGTTGAGCGACATACGCGATGGCCTGGCCGGGATAGTCGAAGGGGCTGCCCACGTCGAGGCCGGTCCACTCCGGGGAGCGCTCGCCCCGCAGGCCGATCGTGCCGGCGACGGCGTCGAAGCTGCCGCCGAGCTCGAGGGTGGCCGAGGTCAGGACGACGGTGCGCTCCTCGAAGATCTTGTCGCGCACGAGCATCGCGACGGACATCGGCGCCACCCGCAGCACACTCCCCCGGCGCGGGTCGTTGCTGATCCACACGACGTCGAGCTCGCGGTCCTCGAGGATGCGGGCCGCCGTCTCGTGGATGTCGTCGATCGCGGCGCGGGCGACCTGCCGATTGCCGTCGGCCTGCTCGCCCTTCTCGGGCTTGAGCTCGGTCTGCACCGTGCGGGTCGTGTCACGAATCCGCGCCAGCGCCAACGCCAACGAGTCGGGCAGCCCGGCCATGAGCCGACCCTCGGGCAGGTCCTCGAGGACGCTCTCGAGGAAGGTCCCCGCGTCGTCGACGGCCTCGGTCGAGTCCGCCAGTCGGCGGGCGCGCTTGGCCGCGGAGGCGACCATCGACCCGGTCAGTTCGTCGGTGACCGTGGACGTGACGCGGTCGACGAGCTCGTGGGCCTCGTCGATGACGAGGACGTCGTGCTCCGGCAGCATCTGCCGGCCCTCGAAGGCGTCGATGGCCATGAAGGAGTGGTTGGTGACGATGACGTCGACGCCCTTGGCGGCCTCGCGGCTGCGCTCGACGAAGCACTCCGCGACGAGCGGACACGTGCTGCCGAGGCACTCCTGGGCCGTCACCGACACCTGTCGCCAGGCGCGCTCGCTGACGCCGGGGACGAGTTCGTCGCGGTCGCCGGACTCGGTCTCCTCGGCCCACTCCCGCAGCCGGACGATCTCCTTGCCGAGCCAGCCCGCCTGGGCGTCCGCCTCGCCGACGCCGAAGAGACCCTCGTCGTCGTCGGGGAAGCCACCCTCGAGCTTGTGGGCGCACACGTAGTTGCGCCGCCCCTTGACGAGGCCATAGGTCGGGCGCCGACCGAGGGGTCCGGCGAGCGCGTCGGCCAGCCGGGGCATGTCGCGGTCGACGATCTGCGCCTGCAGCGCCAGTGTCGCGGTCGCGACGACGGCGGGCTTGCCCACCTTCATCGCGTGTGCCACGGCGGGCACGAGGTAGGCGAGGGACTTGCCCGTGCCGGTGCCCGCCTGCACGAGCAGGTGGGTGCCGGTGTCGACGGCGGTCTCGACCGCCTTCGCCATCTCGACTTGCCCGGGACGCTCGTGGCCACCGACCCCGGCCACGGCGACGTGCAGGAGGGCATCGAGATCGGGTCGGCTCACCGGATCACCCTAGGCGCTGCCGCCGACGACGTCGGACCCCGCTCAGACCGCGCCCGGCTTCTGCATGAGGCCGCCGTCGGCAAAGATCGTCGTCGCCGTGATGTAGCGGGCCGCCTCCGAGGCGACGAAGGTCGCCAGCTGCCCCATCTGCTGGGGTGTGCCGATGTAGCCGAGCGGGATCGCGGCCTCGAGGGCCTTCGTCTCGGCCGGGGTGTCCTCGTCGTTGATCGGGGTGTCGATGGCACCGGGCGCGATGTTGACGACGCGCACGCCGTGCTCCCCCAGCTCGACGCCCGCGTTGCGCGTGAGCATGCGCATGCCGCCCTTGCTGACGCAGTACGCCAGGTCGCTCGGCATCGGCCAGTCCTCGTGCGTCGAGGACACATTGATGACGACCCCGCCGTCACCCTGCCTGATCATCTGCTCGGCCGCGAGCTTCGTACCGAAGGTCGCCCCCTTGAGGTTGATGGCCATGAGGAGGTCGTACTTCTCCTCCGTCAGGGTCAGCAGGGTCTCGCCGAACTCGACGCCGGCGTTGTTGACCATGACGTCGAGGCGACCGAAGGTCTCCACCGCGGTGGACACGAGCATGGTGAGGTCGGCGACCTTGCTGACGTCGGCCTTGACGGCAATGGCGCGCTCGGCACCGCCGAGCTCATCGACCATCTGCGCGGCGTACTCGGCGTTGCCGACATAGTCGATGACCACCTTCGCGCCCTGGGCGGCGCACTCGCGCACGATGCCCTCACCGATGCCACTGTTGCCGCCGGTGACGATGACGACCTTGTCCTGCAGGGAGCCGGTCGGGGTCCTGGTGTCGCTGCTCATGCGTTGTCTTCCCTCTCGATGCGGATGTCGCGGTGGGCGGTCAGGATGAGGTGGGCGACGAGGGCCGTCCAGCCGGTCTGGTGGCTGGCGCCGATGCCGGAGCCGGTGTCGCCGTCGAAATATTCGCTGAACGTCGGGTGGGCCTGCCACAGCGGCCCGGTCGGCACGTGCCGCGGGTCGCTCGGGCGCCGGCCGTCGTCACCGACCCGGAAGAGGCTGATCAACCGCTGCTCGAGTCCGAGCGCGACCTCCCTGAGCGGGGTCTGCTGGCCCGAGCCGGTCGGGAACTCGACGGTGAATTCACGCGCCATGTCGACCGCGTACGTGCGCAGGGCATCGGTGAGCAGCACGTTGACCGGGAACCAGACCGGGCCGCGCCAGTTCGAGTTGCCGCCAAACATGCCGTTCTCGGACTCGGCCGGCGCGTAGCGCACCGGCAGGTCCTCGCCCGCGATGGTGACGCTCGTCCCGTCGCGGTAGGCGGCGGAGAGACTGCGGATCCCGTGGGGGGCGAGGAACTCCCCTTCGTCCAGCATGCGCGCGAGCACGCGGCCGAGGCGATCGGGCGGCAGGAGCGAGAGCGTCGTGTCGGGCTGGCCCTCGTACTCGGTGTGCACGACGCCCTCGGTCAGCTCCGGTCGCCGCTGGAGCAGCCACTGCAGGCGCGCCGTGAAGTCCGTGAGCTCCGCCGGAACCCAGTCCGGTTCGACGGCGACCGCCATGAGCGGGAGCAGACCCACCATGGAGCGGATCCGGATCCGCGTCTGCGTGCCGCTGTCGTCGACGATCGAGTCGTAGAAGAAGCCGTCCTCGTCGTCCCACAGGGAGATGTTCGTCGTGCCGAAGTTCTCCATGGCGTCGGCGATGGAGAGGAAGTGCTCGAGGAACTTCGTGGCGGTCTCGTCCCAGGCCGGATCGACCCGGGCCAGTTCCCAACTGATCCGCAGCATGTTGAGGCAGAAGAACGCCATCCAGCTCGTCGCGTCCGACTGCTCGAGCCGCTGCCCGTCCGGCATCGGCTGGCTCCGGTCGAAGGGGCCGATGTTGTCCATCCCGAGGAAGCCGCCCTCGAAGAGGTTGGACCCGTCGCTGTCCTTGCGGTTGACCCACCAGCCGAAGTTGAGCAGGAGCTTGGTGAAGGCGCGGACGAGGAAGTGGTGGTCCTTGGCGCCGTCGAGGGAGTAGACCTGCCAGACCGCCCATGCGTGCACGGGCGGGTTGACGTCCGAGAAGTTCCACTCGTAGGCGGCCATCTGGCCGTTGGGGTGCATCGCCCACTCGCGACACATGAGGACGAGCTGCTCCTTCGCGAAGGCCGGGTCGACGTGCGCCAGGGCCACGCAGTGGAAGGCGAGGTCCCACGTGGCGAACCAGGGGTACTCCCATTCGTCCGGCATCGAGATGACGTCGGCCAGGGCCAGGTGCGACCACGAGGTGTTGCGCCCCTCCGGCTCGGGACGGCGGCGCTCGAGCGGCGCGGGCAGCTGACCGGGGTCGCCGTCGAGCCACTCCCGCACGTCGAAGCGGTAGAGCTGCTTGCACCACATCAGGCCGGCGAAGGCGCGGCGCGCGATGAGGCGGTCCTCGTCGCCGATGTCGGCCGGGATGACCGCGGCGTAGAACTCGTCGCTCTCGTGGCGTGCGCGACCGAGCACGTCGGCGGCGTCGTCGAGGGTGGCCGGGGCACCGCCGAGACCGTCCTCGCGCACGAGGCGCAGGCGCACGGTGACGCTCTCCCCCGGCGCCACGGCGTCGAACTGCCACCAGAAGGCCGCCTTCGTCCCGGTGCCGGCGGCGAGCGCCGACTCGTCGCCGTGGACGATGGCGTTGTTGATCGCGTCCTTGGGGTGCTCCGGCTGGTCGTCCTCGGTGCCGAAGGTGGCCAGCTGGTTGGTCTCGTTGTCGCACAGCAGGATTCGCGCCCCCTCGCTCGCGACGACGTGGTAGCGACCGAGCCAATCGTGGTCGGTGACGAGCGTGGGGTGGGAGTCGTCGCCGCCGGCCGTGATGTGCGGATAGCGCTCGTCACGCCCCCACGACCACGTGTTGCGGAACCAGACGTGTGGCGCGAGGTGCAGGGGCGCCGCCTCGGGACCGTGGTTGGTCGCCTCGATCTCGATGACGATGTCGGTCGGGGTCGCCTTCGCGTGCCGGACGACGACGTCGAAGAAGCGGTCCTCGGCGAGGACGCCGGTGTCGGTGAGCTCGAACTCGGGGTCCCCGAAGCCGCGCGCCGCGTTCTCGGCCACGAGCTGCTCGTAGGGGAAGGCGGCCTGCGGGTAGCGGTAGAGGTACTCGGCGAAGGAATGCGTCGGGGTGGCGTCGAGGTGCCACCAGTACTCCTTCGCGTCCTCACCGTGGTTGCCCTCCGGTCCGGAGAGGCCGAAGAGGCGTTCCTTGAGGCGGTCGTCCTGGCCGTTCCAGACCGCGAGCCCGACGTTGAGGAACCCGTAGCGGTCGGTCAGGCCGGCGATGCCGTCCTCACCCCAGCGGTAGGCGCGGGTGTGCGCGTGGTCGAAGGGGAAGAAGTCCCACGCCTCGCCGTCGGGCGAGTAGTCCTCGCGGACGGTCCCCCACTGGCGGCCCGAGACATAGGGCCCCCACAGGCGCCATTCGTCCTCGCCCCGCGGGGCTTGGCTCAGTCGGGCGTGCTCGGCGGTCCTGGGCTGGGTCTGCTCATCGCTGTCGGCCACGCCGCCCACTCTGGCAGCGCTCGCCGGTCATGCCAACCCGGACAGCCCCAACCCGCGCGTTCGCCCGACGCGCTCCCGGCCTGCGACGATGGGGCGGACATGACGACAGCCAGCAGTTCGACGATGCCGACCCCCGCCCTCGACGTACCCACCGGAGCGTCCGAGGACGCCGTACTCGAGGCCGTGACCTCGTGGGTCACGACCCGCGGGATGGCCCTCTATCCCCATCAGGAGGAGGCGTCCCTCGCCCTCCTCGGGGGCGACCACGTCATCCTCGCGACGCCGACCGGCTCGGGGAAGTCGCTCGTGGCCATCGCCGCCATCGCCGGCGCCATGGCTCGCGACGACGTGGCCTTCTACACGGCGCCGATCAAGGCCCTCGTCAGCGAGAAGTTCTTCGAGATGTGTCAGGTCTTCGGCGCCGACAACGTCGGCATGCTCACCGGCGACGCCTCGGTCAACGCCGATGCGCCCGTCATCTGCTGCACGGCGGAGGTCCTGGCCAACATCGCGCTGCGCGAGGGCGCCGACGCGGACGTGGGCCTCGTCGTCATGGACGAGTTCCACTACTACTCCGAGCCCGAGCGCGGCTGGGCGTGGCAGGTCCCGCTGCTGGAGCTGACGAAGTCGCAGTTCCTGCTCATGTCGGCCACCCTCGGCGACGTCACCTTCTTCGTCGACGACCTGGCCCGGCGGACCGGCCGGTCCACCACCGTCGTTGACGACGCGGAGCGGCCCGTGCCGCTCTCCTTCACGTGGTCCATGGAGCCGCTCACCGAGACGCTCGAGGAGCTGCTCACGACCAAGCAGGCCCCGGTCTACGTCGTCCACTTCACCCAGAAGGACGCCGCGGAACACGCCCAGTCCCTGCGCACCCTCTCGGTCCTGACGAAGGAGGAGAAGGCGGAGGTCGCCGAGCGACTCGCCGGCGTCCGCTTCGCGGCCGGCTTCGGGCGCACCCTCGGCGCGCTCCTGCGCCGCGGGATCGGCGTCCACCACGCCGGAATGCTCCCCCGCTATCGGCGTTTGGTCGAGCAGCTCGCGCAGGCGGGGCTGCTCAAGGTCATCTGCGGCACCGACACCCTCGGCGTCGGGATCAACGTGCCGATCCGCACGGTCCTCTTCACCGGCCTGACGAAGTTCGACGGGACGAAGCACCGCGTGCTGCGCGTGCGCGAGTTCCAGCAGATCGCGGGGCGGGCGGGACGCGCCGGCTATGACACCTCGGGCAGCGTCGTCGTACAGGCGCCCGAACACACCATCGAGAACGCCAAGGCGCTGGCGAAGGCGGGCGACGACCCGAAGAAGCTGCGCAAGGTCCAGCGGAAGAAACCGCCGGAGGGCTTCGTCGTCTGGACCGAGGAGACCTTCGACAAGCTCGTCACGGCGCCACCCGAGCAGCTCATGTCCCGCATGCGCGTCGACAACTCGACCATCCTCAACGTCGTCGCCCGCCCCGAGGATGCCGTCCCCGTCCTCAGCCGGCTGACCCGCGACAACCACGAACACCCCCGCAACCAGGCCAAGCTGGCCAAGCGCGCGATCAGCCTGGGCCGCTCGCTGCTCGACTCCGGGGTGCTCGTCCGACTGCCGGAGCCCGACGCCGACGGCCGGACGGTGGCGCTCACCGAGGACCTGCGGGACAACTTCGCCCTCAACCAGCCGCTGGCGCTCTACGCCGTGGCCACGTTGGACACGCTCGACCCCGAGTCCCCCACCCACTTCCTCGACGTCGTCTCCGTCATCGAGGCCGTCCTCGAGGCACCGCGTCCCGTGCTCGTGGCGCAGCAGTACGCCGCCCGCGGCGAGGCCGTCGCCGAGATGAAGGCGGACGGCATCGAGTACGAGGAGCGGATGGAGCGTCTCGAGGAGGTCACCTGGCCGCAGCCGCTGCAGGAACTGTTGACCGCGACCTTCGAGACCTATCGGCAGAGCCACCCGTGGCTGCCGGTCGACGCGCTCGTCCCCAAATCCGTCGTGCGCGACATGTACGAGCAGGGCATGACCTTCACCGACTTCGTCGGTCGCTACCAGCTGGCCCGCTCCGAAGGGCTCGTGCTGCGCTACCTCAGCGACGCCTACCGCACCCTTCGCCAGACCGTGCCGGACCAGCACCGGACCGAGCAGCTCGACGACCTCGTCGAGTGGCTCGGCGAGACCGTGCGTCAGACCGACTCCTCGCTGCTCGACGAGTGGGAGGCGCTGACGGATCCGGCCTCGGTGGCGGCCGCCGCCGCGGCGGTCTCGCACCACGAGGCTCCGCCCCCGCCGCGCCCGATCACCCAGCGCGAGCGCGCCTTCCGGGTCATGGTGCGCGGCGCGATGTGGCGCCGGGTCGAACTGGCCGCACGCGACGACCTCGCCGGGCTCGCCGCCCTCGAGCAGCAGCAGGCGGAACTCGTCGACCCGCCCCGCGACATCCTCATGGACCGCGCCGCCTGGGACGAGGCGCTCGGCGCCTACTGGGACGAACACGACCGGATCGGGACCGACGCCGACGCGCGCGGGCCGCACCACCTGCGGATCACACCCGAGCACGGCCCGCGACCGGGCGAGCGCGACCCCGAGGGCGATCACCGCCTCTGGCTCGTGAGCCAGACACTGGCCGACCCCGAGGGCGACGGCGACTGGATCATCGAGGCCACGGTCGACCTCGACGCCTCCGACGCTGCCGGCGAACCCGTCGTCCTGGCGACCGCCCTGCGCCGGCTCTGAGGGGCTGCCGCGAGCGCGGATCGCCCGGCGCGTCACGCCCAAAAACGCTGGTCCTGTGGGACATTCATGGGATGAGCACCCACACGGACGTTCCCGGCGACAGCGGCCTCGAGGCCGTCAAGCGGGGCGGTATCGAGACCACCGGCATCGAGATCATCGAGGAGTCGGCCCGCACCGCGCGGCCGCGTGACCTCTTCTGGCCGTGGTTCGCGGCCAACGTCTCCGTCTTCGGCATCTCCTACGGCAGTTACGTCCTCGGGTTCGGGATCTCCTTCGCGCAGGCCGTCGCCGTCGCCGTGATCGGCATCGTCGTGTCCTTCCTGCTGTGCGGCATCATCGCCATCGCCGGCAAGCGCGGCTCGGCGCCGACCATGGTGCTGTCCCGGGCCGCCTTCGGCGTGCAGGGGCAGAAGCTCCCAGGCGTCGTGAGCTGGCTCGTCTCGATCGGCTGGGAGACCTTCCTCGCGATCATGGCGACGTTGGCGACAGCGACGATCTTCCGTCAGCTCGGATGGGCGCACGGCAACGCCGTCAAGGTCATCGCCATGCTCGTCATCGCGGGCCTGATCGTGACTGCCTCGGTCGCTGGCTATCACCTCATCATGCGGATGCAGTCGGTCCTCACCTGGCTGACGGGCATCGCCACCATCGCCTACATCCTGCTCACGCTCGACCACGTCAACTGGTCGGCCGTCACCGCCCTCGAGTCCGGGCCCATGCAGGCCGTCGTCGGCGCGCTCGTCATGGTCATGACCGGGTTCGGCCTCGGCTGGATCAACATCGCCGCCGACTGGTCGCGCTACCAGCACCGTGAGGCCGCCGGATCGCAGATCGTCCTGTGGAACACCATCGGCGGCGCCCTCGCACCCGTCGTGCTCGTCCTCTACGGCCTCCTGCTCGCCGGCTCCGACGAGAAGCTGAGCGCCGGCATCGTCACCGACCCGATCGGCACCCTCGGCACGATCCTGCCGACGTGGTTCCTGGTCCCCTTCCTCATCGCCTCGGTGCTCGCGCTCGTCAGCGGCGCAGTCCTGGGCATCTACTCCTCCGGCCTGACCCTGCTCAGCCTCGGCGTGAAGATCCCGCGCCCCGCGGCCGCCGGGATCGACGGCATCATCCTCACCCTCGGCACGATCTACGTGGTCTTCTTCGCCGAGTCCTTCCTCAGCCCCTTCCAGTCCTTCCTCATCACGCTCGGCGTCCCGCTGGCCGCTTGGGCGGGCATCATGATCGCCGACATCGCGCTGCGCCGTGAGGACTACGACGACGCGGCCCTCTTCGACGCTCGCGGGCGCTACGGCGCGGTGGACTGGGTCTCGATCGGCACGATGATCGTCGCGTCCGTCATCGGCTGGGGACTGGTCGTCAACAGCTTCGCCACGGACGCCTCGTGGAACAACTGGCAGGGCTACCTGCTGGAGCCCCTCGGCCTCGGCACGTGGGTCGATGACCCCGCCGGCCCCTACTGGGACGGCGCCTGGCCCTACGCCAACCTCGGCGTCCTCCTCGCGCTCGTCCTCGGCTTCGTCGTCACCTACGTGGCGCGGCGCGCGAAGGTGCGTCGCCAGGAGGCCATGTGAGCGCCGGGTCGCAGGGCGCCGACGGCGGTCCCTGGCTGCTCGTCATCGACCCGCAGCGCATCTTCGCCGACCAGGCCTCCGAGTGGGGTTCGCCGATGTTCGCCGACGCCATCCCGGAGATCACCCGGCTCGCGGAGGCCTTCGCGGGACGCACCATCGTGACGCGCTGGGTGCCCGGCGACGAGCACCCCGGCTCGTGGGGCCCGTACTTCGAGCGGTGGACCTTCGCGGACCGGCCCGACGACGATCCCCTCTTCCACCTCGTGCCCGAGGCCGTCGGCCTGACCGACCGGCCGACCCTCGACGTCACGACCTTCGGGAAGTACGGGCCGGAGCTGACGGCGATCACGGGCGAGCACCCGCAGCTCGTCCTCACCGGGGTCGCGACGGACTGCTGCGTCATCGCGACGGCGCTCGCCGCGACCGACGCCGGCGCGACCGTGACCGTCGTCAAGGACGCCTGTGCCGGCTCGACCGCGGAGAACCACGCCGCGGCCCTCACCGTCATGGGCCTCTACGAGCCGCAGATGACGGTGCGCACGACCGACGAGGTCCTCGGCGACCTCTGACCCCTCGGCCCCTCCCCCTTCGCGCCCCGTCTGCCTCTCCCCCTTCGCGCCCCGTCTGCCCCTCCCCCTTCGCGCCCCGTCTGCCCCACCAGTATCGGGTCACCCGATACTGGCAGCGTTACCCGACTTCGCATGTCGGGTGAAGCGCGCCTTTGTCGGGTGAAGCAAGAGCGGATCGACGCGTCAGCGCCGGCCGTCCGCCGTGAGCGGCTGTCCATCGAGTGACCGTGCCAACTGGACGCTGTCCCGCTCGTCGCCCGGCGCGACGCGAATGAACCGTGGGATGCGGCCGACCTCGACGTAGCCGCACCGTTCGTAGAACGCTCCGACCCCCGTACCACTTCGGTAGTCCAGGGTGGCGACCACGCCCCCGTCCTCGCGCGCCAGGCGGTGCATGCCCTCCATGAGCCGGAGGCCCAACCCTCTGCGGCGAAAGGTGGGGTCGGTCATGATGCGACGACCCATCCGAACGTGCCCGACGAGAGGGTTGCGGCTGCGAGTCCACCACCCCAGCCCGAGGATGCGACCTTCGTCGTCGCGCAGCAGACAGGCGAATTGGCGCCCTTCCGCCATCTCCCCTTCGTGCACCGCGAGTGTCGCGGCCACCTCCACCCGGGAGGCGCCGGGGAGAAACCCCACGGCGCCACCCGCGTCGTTCACGGCGCACCACAGGCCGAGCACCTCATCGCGCTCCTCGTCACTCAGCACGTCGAGCCGCGTGACGACGAGGGAATCGGGCCTGGGTGCCGGGGTCATCGCGACAGTGTGCCAGCGCCCGGCCGTGCCGTCTGGTCGGCCTCCGGCAGTCGCCCGAGTCGACCCGAAGACCGCTTCACCCGACAAACGCGCGCTTCACCCGACATGCGAAGTCGGGTAACGCTGCCAGTATCGGGTGACCCGATACTGGTGGGGCAGAGGGTGCGTGCGGGTGGGCAGAGGGGGCGTGCGGGGGAGGCGAGCGAAGGGGAGGACGGGCGGTCAGCCGGCGAAGGCGCCCAGCTCGGCGGCGAGGTCGCCGTTGACGCGGGCCACGACGCGGGTGCCCTCGCCGACATGCTCGCTGTCGAGGACCTCACCCTCCTCGTGGATGCGGTTGACGAGATCGCCGCGCGAATACGGCACGAGGACGTTCACGTCGACGCTCGGACGGGGCAACTCCTCGGCGATGAGCGCGAGCAGCTCGGGGATGCCCTCGCCCGTGCGCGCCGAGACGGCGATGGAGTACTTCTCGTGCAGCCGCAGGCGATCGAGGACCTCCGGGTCGGCCAGGTCCGCCTTGTTGACGACGATGACCTCCTTGACGTCGGTGGCGTCGACGTCGGCGAGGACGGCCCGCACGGCGCTGATCTGGCCCTCGGGGTCGGGGTGGCTCCCGTCGACGACGTGCAGCAACAGGTCGGCGTCGGCGACCTCCTCGAGCGTCGACCGGAAGGCCTCGACGAGCTGGTGCGGCAGGGCGCGCACGAAGCCGACGGTGTCGGTCAGCGTGTACTCACGCCCATCCGCGGTCTCGGCTCGGCGGACGGTCGTGTCCAGGGTCGCGAAGAGCTGGTTGTCGACGAGCACGCCGGCGTGGGTGAGCCGGTTGAGCAGCGTCGACTTCCCGGCGTTGGTGTAGCCGGCGATGGCGACGCTGGGCGTGCGGCTGGCCAGCCGGGAGCCACGCTTGGTATCGCGGTGCGTCTTCATCCCGGCGAGGTCACGCCGCAGTTTGGCGATGCGGGTGTTGATCCGGCGGCGATCGAGTTCGATCTTCGTCTCACCGGGACCACGCGAGCCCATGCCCTGACCGCCGGCGGCCTGACCACCGGCCTGCCGGGACATCGACTCACCCCAACCACGAAGGCGCGGGAGCAGATACTGCAGTTGGGCCAGCTCGACCTGGGCCTTGCCCTCACGGCTCTTGGCGTGCTGGGCGAAGATGTCGAGGATCAGGGCCGTCCGGTCGATCACCTTGACCTTGACGACGTCCTCGAGGGCGCGCCGCTGGCTCGGCGCCAACTCGGTGTCACAGACGACGGTGTCGGCGCCCTCCGCGATGACGATGTCACGCAGCTCGATCGCCTTGCCGGAGCCGAGGTAGGTGCTCGGGTCGGGCCGGTGGCGTCGCTGCAGCACGCCCGCGAGAACCTCGGACCCGGCGGTCTCCGCGAGGGCGGCGAGCTCACGAAGCGAATTCTCGGCGTCCTCGACGGTGCCCTCACCCCACACCCCGGCGAGCACGACACGCTCGAGCCGGAGCTGGCGGTACTCGACCTCGGTGACGTCCTCGAGTTCGGTGGAGAGGCCGCTGACGCGGCGCAGTGCGGCGCGCTCCTCGCGCTCGAGCTGGTCACCATCGGTGCCGAGGTCGTCGACGAGGAACCCGTCCTCGTCGGCGAGGGCAGAGGCCTTGTGGTCGAAAAGGTGCTGTGAACGGTCAGTCATGTTCCTCCAAGGATCGCACTGACGGAACGCCGCTGGCGACCGCTTTACTCCCCGCGCCTCAGCCGTGCGCGCGCGTGCGGATGTCGATGACCTCGGTCCGCATGGCGTCCGCCTTCTCGTCCTCGGTCATCTGTTGCGACTCGAGCTCGGCCTCGACCCGGCGGCGATAGCTCTCGACCTCGCGCGTGATGGTGGCCTCGTCCCAGCCGAGGACCTCACCCATGAGGCGCGCGGCGTGCGGCGCCGCGAGCGTCCCGCGGTCGGGGGTCTCGATGGAGATCCGCGTCCGCCGGGTCAGCACGTCGGTCAGGTGCAACGCCCCCTCGTGGCTCGCGGCGTAGACGACCTCGACGGCGAGGTACTCCTCTGCCCCGGTGAGGGGCTCCCGCAGCTCGGGGCGCTCCGCCGCGAGCTGCAGCAGGTCGGTGGCCATGGAGCCGTAGCGGTCGAGCAGGTGGGTGATCCGCCAAACCGGCATCTCGTGTCTGCGGGCCAGGGTGTCGAGCTGGTTGACGAGGGCCTGATACCCCTCGGCCCCCACGAGCGGGATGTGCTCGGTCACGCTGTCGGGCACACCGGGCGACAGGTCCTCGCGTGCGGTGTCGACGGCGTCCGCGGCCATGACGCGATAGGTCGTGTACTTGCCGCCGGCGATGGAGATCAGCCCGGGCTGGGGTCGGGCGACGGCGTGCTCGCGGCTGAGCTGCGACGTCTCCTCGCTCTCCCCCGCGAGCAGGGGCCGCAGCCCGGCATAGACGCCCTGGATGTCGTCGTGGGTCAGTGGCGTCGTGAGCACCTCGTTGACCTGGGCGAGCAGATAGTCGATGTCCGTCTTGGTCGCGGCCGGGTGTGCCCGACTGAGATCCCAGTCGGTGTCCGTCGTCCCGATGATCCAGTGGGTGCCCCAGGGAATGCAGAAGAGGACCGAGCTCGCCGTGCGCAGGATGAGGCCGGTCTCGCTGTTGATCCGGTCGCGGGCGACGACAATGTGGACCCCCTTCGAGGCGCGGACGTGGAAGCGGCCGCGACCGCCGGCCATGCGCTGGATGTCGTCGGTCCACACCCCGGTGCAGTTGATGACGACCGCGGCATCGACGCTCACCTCGGCGCCCGTTTCGACGTCCATGACCGTGGCGCCGACGACCCGCTCCCCCGCGTGCTCCAGCCCCGTCACCTTCGCCGACGACAGGACCGTGGCCCCGTAGGCGGCGGCCGTGCGGACGACGGTCATCGTGTGGCGAGCATCGTCCGCCTGGGCGTCGTGGTAGAGCAGCCCGCCCTCGTGGAAGTCGGCGCGCAGGGCCGGCGCGAGCTTGTGCACGCCGCGCTTGCTCAGCTGCTTGGTGCGCGGGACGGAGCGGGCGCCGCCCATCTGGTCGTACATCGTCAGACCGGCCGTGACGTACGGCCGCTCCCAGACCCGATGGGTCAGCGGGTAGAGAAAGGAGACCGGCTTGACCAGGTGCGGCGCGATCCGGGTCAGCATGAGTTCGCGCTCCTTCAGCGCCTCACGCACAAGGGCGAAGTTGAGCTGCTCGAGGTAGCGGACGCCGCCGTGGAAGAGCTTGCTCGAGCGGGACGACGTGCCCGAGGCCCAGTCGCGCTGCTCCACGAGGGCGACCTTCAGCCCGCGCGTCGCGGCGTCGAGGGCGACGCCGGCGCCGGTCACCCCACCACCGATGACGAGCACGTCGAAGGAGTCCTCGGCGAGGCGGGCCCAGGCGCGCGCTCGCAGGTCGGCATCGAGCTTGGTTGGGGTGGGCACGGGCCCATTGAACCAGCCGAGTGGGTCCGGTCAGGGACCGGAGCGCCCGCGCACCCTCCGGATCGGCGACAATCGCGGGATGTCAGAGCCGACCTACGTCCTCGCCATCGACCAGGGCACGACGAGCACCCGCGCCGTCGTCGTCGACCACGACGGTCGCTTCGTCGCCAGCGACCAGCTCGAGCACGCCCAGATCTTCCCGCGGGCCGGCTGGGTCGAGCACGACGCCCTCGAGATCTGGGAGAACACCCGCCGCGTCATCGGGGGCGCGCTCGGCAAGGGCAACCTCAACAGCGCCGCGATCGTCGCCGTCGGCATCACGAACCAGCGCGAGACCGTCGTCGTCTGGGATCGCACCACCGGTCAGCCCGTGCACCACGCCATCGTCTGGCAGGACACGCGCACCCAGGCACTCGTCGACGAGCTCGCGACGGACGGCGGGCCGGAGCGCTTCAAGCCGATCTGCGGCCTGCCCCTGGCGACCTACTTCTCCGGCCCGAAGATCCGCTGGATCCTCGATCACGTCGACGGCGCCCGCGAGCGGGCCGAGGCCGGAGAGTTGCTGGCCGGAACGATCGACACGTGGGTCCTGTGGAACCTCACGGGCGGCGCCGACGACGGCGGCATCCACGTCACCGACGTCACCAACGCCTCGCGGACGATGCTCATGGATCTGCGGACGCTCACCTGGGACGAGGCGACGTGTGCGGCCATGGGGGTGTCGATGGCGATGCTCCCGGAGATCCGCTCGTCCTCGGAGGTCTACGGCACCTGCAAGCCCGGCATCCTCGACGGCGTCCCCGTCGCCGGCATCCTCGGAGACCAGCAGGCCGCGACCTTCGGCCAGGCCTGTCTGCGGCCGGGCACGGCGAAGAACACCTACGGCACCGGCAACTTCATGCTGCTCAACACGGGCACGGAGATCGTGACGAGCGAGGCGGGCCTGCTCACGACCGTCTGCTACCGCCTCGGCACCGAGCCGGCCGTCTATGCCCTCGAGGGCTCCATCGCCGTCACCGGATCGCTCGTCCAGTGGCTGCGCGACAACCTCGGGATCATCCGCTCGGCCCCGGACGTCGAGCAGCTCGCGCTGAGTGTCGAGGACAACGGCGGCGTCTATTTCGTGCCGGCGTTCTCCGGCCTCTTCGCACCGCACTGGCGCCCGGACGCGCGCGGCGTCATCGTCGGACTCACCCGCTTCGCGAACAAGGGCCACATCGCCCGGGCGGCGCTGGAGTCCACGGCGTACCAGACCCGCGAGGTGCTCGACGCGATGCAGGAGGACGCCGAACGCGCCGGCGGGCGCCTCACCGAGCTCAAGGTCGACGGGGGCATGGTCGCCAACGAGATGCTCATGCAGTTCCAGGCGGACATCCTCGGTGTCGACGTGGTCCGGCCGAAGGTGGCCGAGACGACGGCGCTCGGCGCCGCCTACGCCGCCGGGCTCGCCGTCGGCCACTGGGCCTCCACCGACGAGATCACCGCCAACTGGGCCGAGGACCGGCGCTGGAGCCCGCGCCTGGACCCGGCGGAGCGGGAGCGCCTGCTGCGCAACTGGGCGAAGGCGGTCACCCGCACCCTCGACTGGGTCAACGACGACACCCGCTGACCCGCCACGCGGGACCACCTAGTCTGGCCCGCGTGAGCACGAACGAGAGCGGCGGCGACCACTACTTCACGGCGGACCCCGCGAGCGACGGCGAACGCCGCCGGATCGGTGTCGAGCTCGCCGGTCGACGGGTCGACGTCGAGGTCGCGCCCGGCATCTTCAACCCGCAGGGCGTGGACAAGGGGACGCGGATCCTGCTCGCCGAGGTCCCCGACCCGCCGACCGAGGGCACCTTCCTCGACCTCGGCTGCGGCTGGGGACCCATCGCGCTGACGCTCGGGCTGCTCGCCCCCGCGGCGCAGGTGTGGGCCGTCGACGTCAACCGTCGCGCCCTCGACCTCACGCGGCGCAACGCGACCACCCTCGGTCTCGGCGGCATCCACGCGGTCGAGGCGCACGAGGTCCCGCAGGGGGCGACCTTCGACGTCATCTGGTCCAACCCGCCGATCCGCGTCGGCAAGGCCGTCCTGCACGACCTCATGCTGACCTGGCTGCCGCGGCTGGCGCCGGGCGGTCGCGCCTTCCTCGTGGTGCAGAAGAACCTTGGCTCGGACTCGCTCCAGGAGTGGCTCGAGGCCCACCTCCCGGACGGATTGACCGTCGGGCGATGGGCCACGAGCAAGGGGTTCCGCGTGCTCGTCGTCGAGCGGGACTGACGCGCGTCGGTCCCGCTCGACGCGGGCTCAACTCACTGCGGGTCGACCACCATGGCCGATCCACCCTGGGCGCGGGTCGTCTCGGCCGCCGACGTGAAGGTGAGTGGCGACTCGTCGGCGTGGACCCGGATGGCGGAGCCGTTGCCGATGACCTCCTGCAGCGAGAGCACGTGCCCGAGGGACCGCAGGTGGTCACCGTCGGGACCGGAGAAGATCGCCGCCTCCGCGTTCTCCCGACCGTTGCGGGACGACAGTCGCGGCGCGGCCACGGCGTCGACCAGCTCGAGGTCGCGGTCGATGTAGCCGGTGAGGATCTGCGCCACCGTCGTGATGATCGTCGCGCCGCCGGGGCTGCCCGCCGAGAGGTAGGGCTCACCGTCGCGCACGACGAGCGTCGGGCTCATCGACGAGCGCGGCCGCTTGCCCGCGGCCGGCAGGTTCGGGTCCGGGACCCCCGAGGTGACGGGCGCGAAGTTGAAGTCCGTCAGCTCGTTGTTGAGCAGGAAGCCGTAGCCGGGGACCGTGATGCCGGATCCGCCGTACTGCTCGATCGTCAACGTGTACGCGACCTGGTTGCCCCACTTGTCGGCCACGGTGAGGCTCGTCGTGTGGGTCTCTCCCCCGGGCACCTTCGTCGTGCCTGCGGCCGCGTCGGCGCAGCCGGCGTAGTCACCGTCGGGAGTGCCGAAGGGGACCGGCCGCGGCAGCGCCGCGTCCTCGGTGAAGAGGCAGGCCCGCTCGTCGGCGAAGTCCTGCGAGAGCAGCTCCTCCGTGGGGACGCCCTCGACGTCACCGATGTAGCGGTTGCGGTCGGCGAAGGCGGTCGCCGACGCCTCGCTGAACCAGTGCAGGTAGTCGGCCGTGCTGAGGTCGGCGACCTTCTTGCCGGTGCGCTTCTCGTAGGACTCGAGCAGGTTGAGGATCTCGCCGACGGCGATGCCGCCGGAGCTGGGCACGGGCATGCCGTAGACGTCGAGCCCGCGGTAGTCGGTGTGCGTGGGCTCGCGCACGAGTGCCTCGTAGTCGGCGAGGTCCTCCATGGTGATCTGGCCCGACATCACCTCTACGCCGGGGGCGGTGGTCGGGTCTTGCGCCTCGGCGACGATCGCCCGGCCCAGGGCGCCCTCGTAGAGGGCGTCGACCCCCTTCGTCCGGACGGCGCGCAGCGCCTTGCCGAGGTTGGGGTTGGTGAAGGTCGACCCGACTGCGGGTGCCTCACCGCCCGGCATGAAGGTGTCCACCGTCTCGGGAAACATCGAGAACCGCTCGGCATTGGAGAGGGTGGCGTCGTGGAAGTACTGGTCGACGGTGAAGCCCTTGGTTGCCAGCTGCTCGGCTGGACGCAGCGCTTGGTTGAGCGACGTGGTGCCGTAGCGCTTGAGGGCGAGATCCCACGTCGCGGGCGTGCCGGGGACGCCGACCGAGAGGCCGGAGTTGACGACCGTCTCGAAGTCCATCGGGGTGCCGTCCTCCTCGAGGAAGACGTCCTCCGTGAAGGTGGCCGGCGCGGTCTCGCGCCCGTCGATGGTCTCCACCGTGCCGGTCTTCCCGTCTCGGTGGACGAAGAACCCGCCGCCGCCGAGGCCGGAGGCGTAGGGGTCCGTGACGCCGACGGCCGCGGCGACCGCGATCGCGGCGTCGGTGGCATTGCCGCCCTTGCGGAGCACGTCGATCCCGACCTGGCTGGCGTCGCGGTCCACGGAGGCGACCGCACCACCGCCGCCGTACATGACGGGGACCTTGGGGAGGTCCTGGCCCGGCGGATGCTTCGTGCCCTTCGCTGTCGGTGCCCCTGCGGCCGTGGTGGCGGAGGGGCTTGCGGAGGCCGACGTGCCGGCGACGAGCGCGAGGCTCGAGGCGCAGACCGCGGCCAGGGTCCAGGTACCTCTCTTGGCTGCCATGCATCGACGCTAGGACGACCCGGCCGCTCCCGCATCTTGGACCAACCGGTAACCCGGCGCGATCAGATGAGAGTGGTGTGCCCGTCCGCGACGAGGACTGCGGGCCCGACGAGCTCGACCTCGCGGCCGGGCAGCGGTCGCACGGTGAGCTGCCCACCGGGGACCTGAACGGTCCATTCGGTGCTCGGCTCGCTCTCGCCGGCCCAGTAGGCGCTGGCGAGGGCGGCCGCGCAGACCCCGGTGCCGCAGGAGCGGGTCTCGCCGACGCCGCGCTCGTGCACACGCATCGACAGGGCCCCGGGACCGGTCACCCGCACGAACTCGACGTTCGTCCCTTCGGGGGGCAGCGGATTGACGACCGGCGCGTCGAGCAGGTCCAGCCCCGCGAGATCGACGTCGGGCGGCAGGGCGACGACGGTGTGCGGGTTGCCCATGTCGATGCTCAGCGCGGAGTAGGGCTGGGTCTCGTCGTCGACGTGCACGAGGGCGTCGAAGCCGTCGGCGGTGGCGCGGTCCTCGTCGGCGAACCGCCACTGCCCCATGTGGACGGCGACCAGGTCACCCTCGAATCGGATGCGCTTGGTGCCCGCACGGGTGGCGATGAATAACTCGTCGGCGGTCTCGAGCCCCTCCCGCCGCAGGTAGGCGGCGAAGACTCGGGTGCCGTTTCCGCACATCTCGGCGATGGACCCGTCGGCGTTGCGGTAGTCCATGAACCACGCCGCGACCTCGGCCTGCGCGGCGACGTCCGGCTCCTGCGCCGCACGGGTCGGCACGACGCGGATCACCCCGTCGCCGCCGATCCCGGCGTGACGGTCGGCGAGCCGCGCGACGTCACCGGCGCTGAGGTCGCGCGTGCCCTCGAGGTCGGGCACGAGAACGAAGTCGTTCTCCGTGCCATGTCCTTTGGTGAAACGCAGCCCCTGGGTGAACCGCACGCCGTCGCGCGCGTCATCGGTCGGGGTGAAGGGGACGTGGTCGCTCATGCATCCATCATCGGTCATCGAGGCGCCGTATCGATCGCCCGGATCACGTCCAGGGCCCGGGCGGTGAGATCGGGCGCGTGCGGGTCGAGCCAGTGCACGCGGGGCTCGGGACGGAACCAGGCCAGTTGACGCCGGGCGAACCTGCGGGTGTTGACGATGATGTCCTCCGCCACAGCCGGAGTGATCCGCGAGCCCGTGGGGAGGGCGAGCACCTCCGCGTAGCCGAGCGCCCGGGCGGCGGTCCGCGACTGCCGCAGTCCGGCCGCGTCGAGGGCCCACACCTCATCGGCCAGCCCCGCGTCGACCATCTCGTGCACACGCTGACCTATCCGCTCGTAGAGCAGGGCCCGGTCGGGCTGGAGTCCCACCATGACCGTGGGCCGCAGGAAGGTGCGCGTCGGCATCGTCGCCGAGAAGGGACGCCCCGTCAGTTCGATGACCTCCAACGCCCGGATGATCCGGCGGACGTTGTTGGGTTCGATGGCGACCGCGGCCTCCGGGTCGCGCTCGCGCAGCTCGGCGCGCAGCACGTCGGCACCCTCGGCGGCCTCGCGTGCCTCGATCGCGGCCCGCACCTCCGGGTCGGTCGGCGGGATCTCGAGGACGTCGAGCGCCGCGCGCACGTAGAGGCCTGAGCCACCCACGAGGATCGGCCGACGGCCGCGGGCGAGGATGTCGTCGATCGCCTCGCGCGCCTGGGCCTGGTAGCGGGCGACCGTCGCCTCCTGCGTGACGTCGAGGACGTCGAGCAGGTGATGGGCGATCCCCCGGCGCTGCGCGACGGGCAGCTTGGCGGTGCCGATGTCCATGCCGCGGTAGAGCTGCATGGCGTCGGCGTTGACGACCTCACCGCCGAGCGCCTCGGCGAGGTCGAGTCCGAGGTCGGACTTGCCGCTGGCGGTCGGGCCGACGACGGCGACGACCGGTGCGGTGCTCGGGCTGGCGAGCGAGCCGGTGCTGGCGAAGGGGATGGGATCAGTCCTCGTCGTCGTGCCCGAAGGGGTCGACGTCCACCCCGGGCATCCACGTCGTGCCGGGCACGCCCCAGCCCTCCTTCTTGATGGCCTTGCGGGCCCGCTTGGACCAACGCTCGTTGAGGCGATCGACGTAGAGGAAGCCGTTGAGGTGGTCGTATTCGTGCTGCATGCACCGCGCAAACCACCCGGTCGCCTCGAAGGCGATCTCATTGCCGTCCATGTCGACGCCGCTCACGCTCGTGGACAGACCACGGCGAAGGGGGAACGAGAGACCGGGTACGGACAGGCAGCCCTCGGACTCCTCGTCACGGTCGGGCTCGCCGTCGGCGGGGCGGGAGGATTTCACGTAGGGGTTGATCAGGTGCCCCTGCGCCGGCACGCCGTCGGCGTTGTCCATCTGCCACGTGAAGACACGCAGTCCCACGCCGATCTGCGGCGCGGCAAGACCGACGCCGTGGGCGGCGTCCTGGGTCTCGTACATGTCGGCGATGAGGCGGCGCAGATCCGGACCGAAGTCGGTGACGGGCTCGGCGCGGCGGTGGAGCACGGGCTCCCCGGTGACGGTGATGGGACGAACGGGCATGGGGCCATTCTGGCAAAGCGCCGGGCCGATCACTTGCACCTCCCCGTCCGGTGGGTCAGGGTGGAGGCGCCCGAGCGCCCGCCCGGGCCAGCAGATCGATCGACAGGGAGTTTCTCCATGGGCATCTTCGACAGCGCCAAGGACCTCGCCAACGAGCATTCGGACAAGATCCAGGACCTGGCCAACGAGCACGCGGACAAGATCGAGGAGTACAGCGACCAGGGCCTCGAGAAGGCCGGCGACTTCCTGTCCGACAAGACCGGCGGCTCGTTCGACGAGCAGATCGACCAGGGTCGCGAGGCGGCCGACGGCGCCATCGGCGAGTGATGCTCCACTGACAGACGCACGAGGCCCCCGACCGGCTCGGTCGGGGGCCTCGTGCGTCAGCGCGTCAGCCCGCGGGCGGAACGGCGCAGGCCGGGACCGAGGACGCAGCCGGCGCTGCGGGTCGGCCGATGCCCGGCAGGCCCAGGGTCACGGCGGGCTTGCCCGCCGGCTGCTCCTGGCTGGCGGCCCAGGCGTCGCCGCCGCGCGTGCGACGGACGGCCCAGGTGCCCCCTTCGAGAGCCGAGTCGGCGATGAGGTTGTGCGGCGCGCCGTAGGTCACGTCGACGGTGACGACGTCGCCCGGGCGCGGGCGCTCCGCCCCCTCGGGGACGGCGAAGTGGACCAGGCGGTTGTCGCGGGCTCGGCCCGACAGGCGCGCGGTGGCGGCGTCCTTGCGGCCCTCCCCGGTCGCCACGAGGACCTCGACGGTCCTGCCCTCCTGCGCCCGGTTCTCCGCCCAGGAGACCTCCTCCTGCACCGCGATGAGGCGGTTGTAGCGCTCCTGCACGACCTCCTTGGGGATCTGGTCGTCCATCGTCGCCGCGGGCGTGCCGGGGCGGATCGAGTACTGGAAGGTGAAGGCCGACGAGAAGCGCGACTCGCGCACGACGCGCAGCGTCTCCTCGAAGTCGGCCTCGGTCTCGCCCGGGAAGCCGACGATGATGTCGGTCGTGATGGCGGCGTCGGGGATCTGCGCCCGGACCTTCTCGATGATCCCGAGGAACTTCGCGCTGCGGTAGGAGCGGCGCATGTCCCGCAGCACCTTGTCCGAACCGGACTGGAGCGGCATGTGCAGGCTGGGCATGACGTTCGGCGTCTCCGCCATGGCGGTGATGACGTCGTCGGTGAAGGCGGCCGGGTGGGGGCTGGTGAAGCGGACGCGCTCGAGGCCCTCGATGTCGCCGCAGGCGCGCAGCAACTTGCCGAAGGCGAGGCGGTCACCGAACTCGACGCCGTAGCTGTTGACGTTCTGCCCGAGAAGTGTCACCTCCATGACGCCCTGGTCCACGAGGGCCTGCACCTCGGCGAGGATGTCGCCGGGGCGCCGGTCGGCCTCCTTCCCGCGCAGCGCCGGCACGATGCAGAAGGTGCACGTGTTGTTGCAGCCGACCGAGATGGAGACCCAACCGCTGTAGGCGGAGTCGCGCCGCGTGGGCAGGGTCGAGGGGAAGGTCTCGAGCGACTCGAGGATCTCGACCTGTGCTTCCTTGTTGTGCCGCGCCCGGTCCAGCAGCGCCGGCAGGGAGCCGATGTTGTGGGTGCCGAAGACGACGTCGACCCACGGCGCCCGCGTGACGATGGTGTCGCGGTCCTTCTGCGCCATGCAGCCGCCGACGGCGATCTGCATGTCCGGGTTGCGGTCCTTGGCCGGCCGGAGCTGACCCAGGTTGCCGTAGAGCTTGTTGTCGGCGTTCTCCCGCACGGCGCACGTGTTGAAGACGACGACGTCCGCCGCCGCCGGGCGCTCGGCCTCGGGCACGCTCGCGAGGTCGACATAGCCGGCGGTCTCGAGGAGGCCGGCGAGTCGTTCGGAGTCGTGGACGTTCATCTGACACCCGTGGGTGCGCACGTCATAGGTGCGCCGGGCGTCGACGTCCCCCGAGGGGGTGGGCGTGGGGTCGGTGTGCAGCGTCGTCATGGCCCCCCAAGGGTACGTCCGTCTAGCTGAGCCTCGTGAACGTCACCGACACGTCGAGCGTGACGCTCTCGGGACCGGAGTAGACGCCCTTCATCGGGGGCACGTCGCCGTAGTCGCGGCCACGCGCCACGACGACGTGGTCGATGCCGACGGGCCGGTTGTTTGTCGGGTCGAGCTGGACCCACTCCCCCACCCAGCACTCGACCCACGCGTGACTCTCGCCGGTGGACGACTCCCCGACGGCGAGCTCGGCCCGGGGCACGAGGTAGCCGCCGACGTAGCGGGCCGGGATGCCGAGGACGCGCAGGGCCGCGACGGTGACGTGGGCGAAGTCCTGGCAGACGCCGCTACCCGCCTCCCAGACCTCGTCGGCCGACGAGGCGACGCCGGTGACGCCGACCCGGTACTCGAGGGTGTCGTGCACCCGCTGCGCGACCTCCTGAGCGGCCTCGAGGGGCGAGCGGTCGCCCTTCGCCTCCTCGGCGAGTGCGCGGAGCGCCTCGCCGGCAGTGGTTCGCGGCGTGCGGGCGAGCCACTCGGCGTGGCGGTCCCGGACGGCAGGCTCGGCCAGGCCCTCCCAGGTCATGGTCTGCCCACCGCCCGCCGGCAGCGCGATGCGCTCGACCGTGCTCGAGGCCTCGATGTCGAGAGTCCCGTGCTCGGTCAGGGCCTCGATGGCCATGACGTGCGTGCCGAAGGCGTCCCGGTAGACGTGACTCCACGTCAGCGGGCGCACACGGATGCGGTTCTCGAGGGTCGTTTGACCGGGCTCCGTGAGCGGCGTCATCCGCAGCTCGTTGTGCGAGGCCAGGGCATTGCCCTCATAGGCCATGACGGTCTTGTGCAGGATCCGGTAGCGGCGCAGGTCGGTCATGCGAGCTCCTCCGTCCAGGCCGGCGCGGTGCCCGTCTGGAAGTAGCGGCGGGCAATGGCATCGGACGCTTCGTTGATGGCGCTCTGGACGCTGTCCATGTGTGCGGGCATCTCCTCGAGGACGTCGACGAAGGATCGGTACTCCAGGGAGGTGCGGATCCGGCCGAGCTGACGCACGGCCTCGTCCGAGAAGCCGATCCGGTCGGCGGTCGGGGCGAGCCGGGCGAGCGATGCCTCGGCCTCCGTCAGCGCGAAGACGATCGAGCGCGGGAAGCGCCGATCCAGCACGAGGAAGGCTGCCGCACGGTCGTCCTCGACGAGACCGCGGTTGGTCCGCAGGTAGGCCTGGTGCGCGCCACAGCTCTGCAGCACCGTCGACCACGCCGACTCGCCCTCCCGGGGCAGGGCGCCCGTCGCGACGAGGCGCGCTGTCATGTCGGCCCGCTCGAGCGAACGTCCAAGGGTGAAGTAGTCCCATGCCTCGTCGTGACTCATCGTCGACGCCGCGATGCCGCCGATGAGGGCGGCACGCTCACGCACCCACGAGAGGTGGCGGGCCGTCACGCGCGTGGATCCCAGCGCGACCCACTGGTGCCACGACATGTTGATGGCCTCCCACAGCTCGGTCGAGAGGGTCTCGCGGGCACGGCGCGCGTTCTCGCGGGCTGCCCAGATGGACCCGACGATCGAGCTCGGGTGGTCGCGGTCGAGGACGAGCCGCTCGGCGACGTCGCGGTAGCCGACGGGCTCCTCGCCGACCTCCAGACCCATGATCTGGGTGAGGACCATGTGCGACGCGCTCTCGACGTGCAGACGGCTGTCCTCGAGGTCCTGCAGGCGCAGGACATCGACGATGCGCGCCGTCCCGTCGGCGCGCTCGACGTAGCGACCGATCCAGAAGAGGGACTCGGCGATCCGGCTCAACATCAGGCATCGCCTCCGTGGGTGCTGTCGGTCTTCGGGCCCTCGATGTCGGGACCCTGGTGCTGCTGCTGTTCCTGCTGGTGCAGCTCGGGGTCGGCCGCTCCGGGGGTGGGCGCCGCCGGGGCCGACATGACGACGATCTCGCGAGCCTTGCCGCCCTCGGCGGCCTCTCGCTCCTCCTCGCCGCTTCGGGCAAGCACCCACGTGTCCTTGGATCCGCCGCCCTGGCTGGAGTTGACGACGAGCTCGCCCTCGGGGAGCGCGACGCGCGTCAGTCCGCCCGGCAGGACCCGGATCTCGTCGCCGTCGTTGACGGCGAAGGGACGCAGGTCGACGTGGCGCGGACGCATCCGGCCGTCGATGAAGGTCGGGACCGTCGAGAGCTGGATGACCGGCTGGGCGATCCAGCCGCGTGGGTCGGCCTTCAGCTGCTCGCGCAGTCGGTCCAACGTGGGGCCGTCCGCCTTCGGACCGATGACCAGGCCCTTGCCACCCGAGCCGTCGACGGGCTTGACCACCATCTCGTCGAGGCGGTCGAGGACCTCCTTGAGTTGGTCGGGCTCGTTGCAGCGGTAGGTGTCGACGTTGGCGAGGATCGGGTCCTCGTCGAGGTAGTAGCGGATCAGGTCCGGCACGTAGCTGTAGATGAGTTTGTCGTCGGCGATGCCGTTGCCGACGGCGTTGGCGAGCGTGACGCGGCCCGCGCGCAGCGCGGAGACGAGCCCGGCCACGCCGAGCATCGAGTCGGGGCGGAAGTGCACCGGGTCCAGGAAGTCGTCGTCGATCCGTCGGTAGATGACGTCGACGCGCTGCTCCCCCTTCGTCGTGCGCATGCGCACCTCGCCACCGGAGCAGACGAGGTCACGACCCTCGACCAGCTCGACGCCCATGAGTCGGGCCAGCAGGGCGTGCTCGAAGTAGGCGCTGTTGTAGACGCCGGGGGTGAGCACGACGACCGTCGGGTCCGTCGTGCCGTCCGGCGCCGCGGCACGCAGCGCGGAAAGGAGCATGCGCGGGTAGGTGTGCACCGGCCGGATCCGCAGGGCGGAGAACGACTCGGGCATGACGTTGGTGAGGGCGCGCCGGTTGGCGATGACGTAGCTGACACCCGACGGGACGCGGACGTTGTCCTCGAGGACTCGGAAGCGGCCCTCCTCATCACGAATGAGGTCGATGCCGCCGACGTGGACGCGCACCCCGTTCGCGGGACGGATGCCCACCACAGCGCGGTGATAGTGGCTGGAGGAGGCGATGAGCTCCCACGGCAGGAGGCCGTCGTGCACGGCGCGCGGCATCTCACCTTCGGACGCGTAGACGTCATCGAGCAGGGCCTCGAGGGCGCGAATGCGTTGGGAGACACCGCTTTCGACGTGGTCCCACTCGTCCGCGGAGATGACACGCGGCACGACGTCCAGAGGGAAGGGGCGCTCCTCACCGGCGTGGTCGAAGGTCACACCTTGGTCGAGGTAGGTGCGGGCGACGGTGTCCGCGCGCTCGCGGATCGTCTGGCTGTCCATGGAGCGCAGGACCGAGTGCACGTTGGTGTAGGGCTCGCGGGCCGTGTCGGCGTCGGCGAGCATCTCGTCCCAGGCCGCACCCAGCGGATAGTCCTCGAAGATGTCGCTCACCAGATCACGCTCCCGGCGGAGAACGTGGACGACCGCCGGCGGGGGGGTGTGCGCCGAGGGGATGGCAGAACGGGTGTCGGCTCCATCTGCCCAACGCTAGTCGCTGCCGGTGCTGAATGACGGATTCCGTTGGCGTTGCGCGCGTGTGGGCGCGGCGCATCCCGAGGAATGGACCGCTGATCTCCCCAACACGGGCATGTGGGCCGCTCACCCCATGGAATGGACCGCTGATGTCCCGAACTCGGGGTGGGCGTCAGTCGACCTCGCGCCGCGCCGCCCACGTCGCCATGCGCTGCACCGTCTCCCCGCCCCGGCCATGGCGCACGTCGTCGACCAGCGGTCCCGAGGACACGAGGAAGAGGGCCATGGCCGGTAGGACGAGCAGGGTGAAGCCGGCCCACAGGTAGCCAGCCGCCCCGGCGACGCCTCCGATGAAGAACAACCCGACGAGGGCGCTCAACATGCGAAGCTTCGCCACGTCCCCCACCACGGGCGCGAGTCCGTCCCGCCGTGACCGGAAGCTGAGCTTGCCGAGCTCGATGCCGATGTCCGTGACCATGCCGGTCACGTGCGTCGTGCGGATCTGGGCGTCGGAGATCTTCGTGATGATCGCGTTCTGCAGACCCATGATGAAGGCGAGCAGGCCGACGAAGATGTAGGCGCGGTGCTCCCAGCGGAGCAGATCGGCCAACACGCCGAAGGCGAGGATGAGCGCCGCCTCCAGGAGGAGGACGAGCGCGAACTTGCTCCGCAGTTGCCGTCGGCGGGCCCAGTTGAAGAGGACCGCACACACGGCGGCGCCGCCGACGAAGGAGACCAGTGCGAGCACGCCGAGAACGACGAGACGGCGGTCGCCGAGGACGAGCTGGTCGGCCACCGAGGCCGTCAGGCCGGTCATGTGCGAGGTGTAGACGGAGACCGCGACGAAACCCACCGAGTTGAGCAGGCCCGCCACGAACGCGAGCAGGTAGGCCAGATGACGGTTCGTCCGGGGCGTCCGCGACGGTCCGGCCATGGCCAGGAGGTAGTCAACGGGCGGCGACACGCCCCCGAGGTTAGCGTCCACCTTGACATACAGGAACACATGCGGCATCATAGTTGTTGAAAGTTCAACGATCTGGTTCGCAGATCATCCCCTGACACGAAGGACACCACCATGGGCCTCTTCTCCCGCTCGTCTGCTCCCGCCGCCGCCGTCGACACGTTCGACCCCGCCACCACCGCCGTCGACGACATCTCCGGCAACTACGTCATCGACCCGACGCACACCTACATCGGCTTCTCGGCCCGCCACGCGATGGTCACCACCGTCCGCGGCAAGTTCGAGGACTTCGCCGGCACCGCCGTCATCGACACCGCGACGCCCGCCAACTCCTCCGTCAACCTGACGATCAAGGCCGCCAGCGTCACGACCGGCCAGGAGCAGCGCGACGGTCACCTCAAGACGCCCGACTTCTTCGACGTTGCCAACTACGAGGACATCACCTTCGTCTCCACCAAGGTCGAGCGCGACGGCGACGAGTGGGACATCACCGGTGACCTGACGATCAACGGCAACACGCAGTCCGTCACGATCCCGTTCGAGCAGACCGGCTCCGCCAAGGACCCGTACGGCAACCTGCGCGTCGGCTTCGAGGGCGAGACCTCCATCAAGCGCACCGACTGGGGCCTGAACTTCAACGCTGCCCTCGAGACCGGCGGCGTCCTCGTCTCCGACAAGGTCAAGCTCAGCTTCGACGTCTCGGCCATCCGCCAGGAGGCCTGAGCCTCACCGGCTCGGTGACGCCGTGAGCGTCACCCCCTGAACACGGCCCACGGTCGCCGCTCCCCCCCGCGGTGGCCGTGGGCCGTCCCCATGCCCGGACGACACAGCCTGCGGAATGCCCCCGGGCCGGGTGTGTTCCCCTTGAGCGTGAGCATCTCCGCGGCCGATGAGCCGAAGAACGCGCCGACCGACATGCCGACCAGCGACGCGACCGACCTTCCTTCCGACATCAGCCCGTGGCCCGCCCTCTGGGCTCTCGTCATCGGCTTCTTCATGATCCTCGTCGACTCGACGATCGTGTCCGTGGCCACCCCGGCGATCATGGAGGGGCTCGGCGCCGACGTCGGTGAGGTCATCTGGGTGACCAGCGCCTATCTGCTGGCCTACGCGGTGCCGTTGCTCATCACCGGCCGCCTGGGTGACCGCCTCGGCCCGAGGAACGTCTATCTGGTGGGGCTGACCCTCTTCACACTGGCCTCTCTGTGGTGCGGCCTGACCAGTTCCATCGAGGGCCTCATCCTGGCCCGCGTGGCCCAGGGCCTGGGCGCGTCACTGATGACGCCCCAGACGATGTCAGTCATCACGCGCACCTTCCCGGCCACCGGCCGCGGCGCGGCCATGGCGCTGTGGGGCGCCACCGCCGGCATCGCCACGCTCGTCGGTCCCATCCTCGGCGGCGTGCTCGTCGACGGTCCGGGGTGGGAATGGATCTTCTTCGTCAACGTGCCGGTGGGTGTCATCGCCTTCGTCGCGGCGTGGCGCCTCGTGCCGCAGTTGACGACGCACGCGCACAGCTTCGACTGGATCGGCGTCGCCCTGTCCGCCATCGCGATGTTCCTCATCGTCTTCGGGCTCCAGGAGGGCGAGACCTACGACTGGGGCACCATCACCGGGTTCGTGTCCGTCCCGCTGCTCATCGGCGTGGGCCTCGGGGCCTTCGCCCTGCTGCTGTGGTGGCAGACCGTGGTCACACGCGAACCGCTCATGCCCCTGACGCTCTTCCGGGACCGTAACTTCTCGCTGGCGAATGCCGCGATCACGCTGGTCGCGTTCGCCATCACGGCAATGGCCTTCCCCTTCATGCTGTGGGCCCAGGTCGTGCGCGACTGGTCGCCCACCCAATCGGGGCTGCTCCTCGTGCCGATGGCCGTGATGGCCTTCCTCCTCGCGCGCCCGGTGGGTCAACTCATTGACCGGGTCCACCCGCGACTCATCACCGGTGTCGGGTTCATCCTCAGCGCCGCCGCCATGCTGTGGACGTCACGGGTCCTCAGCACGGACAGCCCGGTCTGGCAGATCCTCCTGCCGATGGCCCTGATCGGCGCGGGCAGCGCGTGCCTGTGGGCTCCGCTCAGCGCCACCGCCACGCGCAACCTGCCGATGGCGTCCGCAGGTGCCGGCGCCGGCATCTACAACACGACCCGGCAGGTCGGGGCGGTCCTGGGAAGTGCCGCCATCGCCGCCGTCATCGAGGCTCGACTCAGTGCGCACCTGCCCGGAGTCGGCGCCGGCCAGGGCGCGGCGCTGCAGCAGCCCGGCCAGGTGCTCCCCCCGCAGGTGGCCGAGGGCTTCTCCGCGGCCATGTCGGACGCCCTGCTCGTCCCCGCGATCGCCCTCGCCCTCGGGGTCGTCATCTCGGCCGCCTTCGCCAACCCGCACCCACCGAGGGCGACGCCCACGGACTGACCATCCGACGTCTCAGTCGCGCTGGTGCTCCGGCGCCTCGCGCACGGCCTCGCGCACGACGGCCATGGCGACGTCGGACGGGTACCCCTTGCGCGCCAACATGCCGGCGAGGCGCCGTGTCTGGACGGTGACATCGAGGCCACTCATCGAGCGCAGCCGCTTGGCGACCAACTCGCGGGCGCGCTCACGCTCGGCCTCGGGGTCGACCTCGTCCAGCGCACGCTGCGCGGTCTCGGGGTCCACCCCCTTCTTGCGGAGCTCCTGGGCCAGCGCCCGCCGGGCTAGCCCGCGGCCCTGCTGCTGGGAACGCACGAGCATCCCCGCGTAGGCCTCGTCATCGACGAGGCCTACTTCCTCCATCCGATCCAGCACCGCGGCGGCGACGTCGTCCGGACAGTTCTTCTGCCGCAACGTCTCCTCGAGCTGGCCGCGGCTGCGCGGCGCCGCGGTCAGCTGACGGAGCACGATCTGGCGCGCGAAGGCAGCCTGATCGGGCTCGGCGTCAGCCGACCGCGGATGCGGACCATCGCCCGCGGGGTCCTGCGTCATGCCGAACTCAGAACTCGACCGGGACGTCCGCGATCTCGTTCACGACCTCGAGCGGCTTGCCGATGCCCAGCTTCTCCTTGATGCGGCGCTCGAGCTCGTCGGCCAACTCGGGGTTGTCCTTGAGGAAGTTGCGCGAGTTTTCCTTGCCCTGACCCAGCTGGTCGCCGTCGTAGGTGTACCAGGCGCCCGCCTTGCGGACGAAGCCCTGCTCCACACCCATGTCGATGAGGCCGCCCTCGCGGGAGATGCCGTGGCCATAGAGAATGTCGAACTCGGCCTGCTTGAACGGCGGCGACACCTTGTTCTTGACGACCTTGACGCGGGTGCGGTTGCCGACAGCGTCGCTCCCGTCCTTGAGCGTCTCGATCCGGCGAACGTCGAGACGCACGGACGCGTAGAACTTGAGCGCCTTGCCACCCGTGGTCGTCTCGGGACTGCCGAACATGACGCCGATCTTTTCGCGGAGCTGGTTGATGAAGATCGCCGTCGTGCCCGAGGTGTTGAGCGCACCCGTGATCTTGCGGAGCGCCTGCGACATCAGTCGGGCCTGGAGTCCGACGTGGCTGTCACCCATCTCGCCCTCGATCTCCGCGCGGGGCACGAGCGCCGCCACGGAGTCGATGACGATGATGTCCAGCGCGTTCGACCGGATGAGCATGTCGGCGATCTCGAGCGCCTGCTCCCCCGTGTCCGGCTGGCTGACGAGGAGCGCGTCGGTGTCGACACCGAGCGCCTTGGCGTACTCCGGGTCGAGCGCGTGCTCCGCGTCGATGAAGGCGGCGATGCCGCCGGCGCGCTGGGCGCTGGCCACGGCGTGCAGGGCGACCGTCGTCTTGCCCGAGGACTCCGGGCCGTAGATCTCGACGACGCGACCGCGCGGCAGGCCGCCGATGCCGAGAGCGACATCGAGCGCGATGCTGCCCGTGGGGATCACGGCGATCGGCGGACGGATGTCGTCTCCGAGGCGCATGACCGCGCCCTTGCCGTGGGACTTCTCGATCTGTCCGAGGACGGCCTCGACGGCCTGGAGCTTGGCGCTGGCCAGCTTGTCCTCGGGGCTCATCGCCTTGGCGTTGTTCTTGGGGTTGATCGTCGGCGCTGCGGCCATGTCACACCTGCCTGTTCGTGTCGCTGTCGAGCGCGTCCACCGGCGACCCGACTCGCTGTTGGTCTCGTTGCGAGGTCGAATCAGACGCTACGAGCAGGCACCGACAGCGTTCGCAACTGCCATGAGGCTGTGGACGGGGGTCCGTCGTCGCCGGCTCGTGTGGATGACATTACCGAACACGTGTTCGATTGCCGCGCACGACGCGTGCGACACGCCGACCATCCGGCCACGTGCCCTTCCTCGACTCCCGTCGGGGCGCTTGGCGGACGTGCAGGTGAAGGCCCAACTGACACATCGCTGCTCTCGCCTTCCAGCGTGACCCGTGGCAGGGTGAGTGAACGGGACACCGCGGTCAGGTGAACCGCACAGGGCGCCGGTCCCGGGGTGGGGGCAGGCGCCGGTCAGGACGAGACAAAGGAGTCACGTTGTCCAGACGACGCACATCCGCCGTCCTCTCGATCGCCATGGCGAGCGTGGGACTACTGGCCGCCTGCGGGGGTGAGAGCTCGGGCCCCCCGGAGTTGATCTGGTACATCAACCCCGACCCCGCTCCCCCTGCCGATCAAGAGGGCCCCTACGGCCAGCCGGGCATCGCGGAGGCCTGCAGCACCGACGAGTACACGATCACGACGCAGACGTTGCCCAGCGACGCCGGACAGCAGCGCATCCAGCTCGCCCGACGCCTCGCCGCCGGCGACAGCGCGATCGACCTGATGAGTCTCGACCCGCCCTTCACGGCAGAGTTCGCCAACGCCGGCTACCTCGCCGAGCTCCCGGCCGACCTCCAGACGTCCCTCAAGGAGCAGTCGCTCGAGGGACCGACCGCGGCGGCGACGTGGGAGGACCAGCTGGTCGTGGCCCCCTTCTGGGCCAACACCCAGGTCCTCTGGTACCGCAAGTCCTTCGCCGAGAAGGCCGGCCTCGACATGACGAAACCCGTCACGTGGAAGCAGATCATCGACGCCTCCGACAAGAACGACGGCACCGTCGGCGTGCAGGCCAACAAGTACGAGGGCTACTCCGTGTGGATCAACGCCCTCATCGCCGGTGCCGGCGGCTCGATCCTCTCTGACACCGAGAAGGGGAAGGACGCCACGATCGACGTCGACTCCGACGCCGGTCGCGCAGCCGCTCAGGTCATCGAGGACCTCGCGTCGTCGAAGGCGGCCGAGTCCGACCTGTCCGTGTCCAACGAGGGCACTGTCGCGGTCCCCTTCGTCAGCGACAAGGGCGCCTTCCAGGTCAACTGGACGTTCGTCTGGGGCGCCAACCAGGCCGACGAGGCCATCGCCAAGGACCTCGGTTGGGCGCGCTACCCGCAGACGGTCGAGGGCACGGAGTCGGCGCCGCCGCTCGGCGGCATCGGCATCGGGGTCAACAAGGCCTCCGACCACGTCGAGGAGGCCCTCAAGGCCGTCGAGTGCCTCACCAGCGGCGAGAACCAGGGCACCTACGCCCTGCAGACGGGCAACATGCCCGCGAGCGCCGAGGGCTACGACCAGGCCGACCTCAAGGAGGCCTACCCGGCCGACCTGCTCCAGCTCTTCCAGGAGAGCGTCGACGCCGCCGCCCCGCGCAGCGTCTCCCCCTACTGGGCCGACGTGAGCAGCGCCATCCAGAGCTCGTGGCACCCGGCGGACGCCGTGACCCAGGAGACCCCGAAGCGCTCCGCGACGTTCCTCTCGGACGTCATGCAGGGAAGGACGCTGCTGTGAGCACCCACACCGCCACCGCGCCCGAGACGGCGCCCACGAAGAGGACGAAGGCGGTGATGAGCGAACGTGCCATCGCGGAGAACCGCCTCGGACTCAAGCTCGTCGCCCCCGCCGTCGTCCTCATGCTCCTCGTCACGGCCTGGCCGATGATCCAGGCGCTCTACCTGTCCCTCTTCAACTATCGCCTGACGGTGCCCGAGGAGCGGGAGTTCGTCGGTCTCAGCAACTACGTCGAGGCCCTGTCCGACAGCCTGTTCTGGGGCGACCTCATCAACACGCTGATCATCATGGTCGTCACCGTGGCCATCGAGCTCGTGATCGGCTTCGCCTTCGCGATGGTGATGCACAAGATCATCTTCGCCCGCGGCGTCATGCGGACGGCGATCCTCATCCCCTACGGGATCATCACCGTCGTCTCCGCCTTCGCCTGGCAGTTCGCCTTCAGCCTCAACAACGGCTTCGTCAACGGCTGGTTCTCGTGGCTGCCGTGGATCGAGCCGACGACGAACTGGTTCGGCAGCCACTGGCCGGCCATGTTCGCCATCATGGCGTCGGAGATCTGGAAGACGACCCCCTTCATGTCCCTGCTCCTGCTCGCCGGTCTGGCTCAGGTCTCCGAGGACATGCTCGAGGCGGCGAAGGTCGATGGGGCCACCTGGTTCCAGCGGCTCTTCAAGGTGATCCTGCCCAACATGAAGGCGGCCATCATGGTCGCGGTCCTCTTCCGCGCCCTCGACGCCTTCCGCATCTTCGACAACATCTTCGTCATGACGCGCGGTGCGCAGGACACGGAGTCGTCCTCCTTCCTGACCTACCGACAAGTCATCGAGCAGTTCCAGCTCGGGATGGGATCGGCACTGTCGGTGCTGCTCTTCCTCTCGGTGCTGCTGCTCGCGTGGTTGATCACCAAGGCATTCAGGGTCGATCTCGCACAGGCGAGGGGTGAGGGCTGATGAACGGCAACAAGAGCACTGTCGGCACGTGGGTCGGGTTCATCGCGATCCTCATCTGGTGCCTCCTGCCCGTGGCGTGGATCCTCTCGCTGTCCTTCAAGCCCGTGGCCGAGACCACGGCGGGCAGCCCGCAGTTCCTCCCCAAGGAGTGGACCCTCCAGAACTACCGGGACATCCTCGCGAACCCGGACTTCACCCGGGCGCTGATCAACAGCTTCGGCATCGCCCTCATCGCGACGGTGCTGTCGGTGATCTTCGCGACGCTGGCGGCCTACGCCATCGCGCGGCTGGAGTTCAAGGGCAAGAAGATCGTGCTGTCGATCGCCCTGGCCATCGCCATGTTCCCGGTCGTCTCCCTCGTGGGGCCGCTCTTCGACATGTGGCGCACGTTCCACCTGTTCAACACGTGGCCGGGCCTGATCATCCCCTACATGTCCTTCACGTTGCCCCTGGCGATCTGGACCCTGAGCGCGTTCTTCCGCGAGATCCCCTGGGAGCTCGAGCAGGCCGCCCAGGTCGACGGCGCCACGACGTGGCAGGCCTTCCGGAAGGTGATCGTGCCGCTCGCGGCACCGGGCGTCTTCACCGCGGCGATCCTGACGTTCTTCTTCGCGTGGAACGAGTTCGTGCTCGCCATCTCGCTGACGTCGACGACGGATGCCCGCACGGTCCCGGCCCAGATGTCGTTCTTCGTGGGCGCGGACCCGTTCAACCCGCCGTACTCACAACTGGCGACCGCCTCAGTGGTCGTCACGATCCCCGTGATCATCATCGTCCTGCTGTTCCAGCGCAAGATCGTCGCCGGCCTCACCTCCGGCGCAGTGAAGGGTTGATAGCTGATGGCTGCCATCGAACTCAAGAACATCGTCAAGAAGTACGGCGACGGCTTCCCTGCCGTCAACGACGTGTCGTTGGACATCGCCGACGGGGAGTTCATGATCCTCGTCGGCCCGTCGGGCTGCGGTAAGTCGACGCTGCTGCGGATGATCGTCGGGCTGGAGGACATCACCTCCGGCGACATGCTCATCGGCGGCAAGCGCGTCAACGAGCTGGCCCCGCGCGACCGCAACCTCTCCATGGTGTTCCAGAACTACGCGCTGTACCCGCACCTGACCGTCTTCGAGAACATCGCCTTCCCGTTGCGGCTCAACAAGGACGGCCTCAGCGAGGCCGACCTGACGAAGAAGGTCAACACGGCCGCGGACATGCTCGAGCTCGGGGAGCACCTGCAGCGCAAGCCGGCGAACCTCTCCGGTGGCCAGCGCCAGCGCGTGGCCATGGGCCGGGCGATCGTGCGCGAGGCGGACGCGTTCCTCTTCGACGAGCCGCTGTCCAACCTCGACGCCAAGCTCCGCGGCCAGATGCGCACGGAGATCTCGCGCATGCAACGGCGGCTCGGAACGACGACGGTCTACGTCACTCACGACCAGACCGAGGCGATGACCCTCGGCGACCGCGTCGCCGTGATGAAGAAGGGCGTGCTCCAGCAGTGCGCCAGTCCGCGCGAGCTCTACGAACAGCCGGTCAACCTCTTCGTCGCCGGATTCATCGGCTCGCCGCCGATGAACTTCCTGCCCGCCCGCGTCGAAGGGGGCCGCCTCCGGCTCCCCTTCGGCGAGGTCGAGGTCTCCGGTCCCGCCGGCGAGAAGATCAGCCAGCGCGACCTTGTCATCGTCGGCATCCGTCCGGAGTACTTCAAGGACGCCACCCTCGAGGAGGTCCCGGGCGGGGTCCCCTTCAAGGCCGTCGTCGACGTCACCGAGTGGCTGGGCAACGATCTGTACGCCTACATCCCGTACGAGACGGACCCGACGGTCCAGGCCAAGCTCGACGAGCTCGACCGCGAGCTCGACGGCGAGGGGATGAAGCCGCAGCTCGTCGTCAACCTCAATGCGCGCTCCCGGGTGCGCGAGGGCGAGGAGGCAGAGCTCGTCTTCGACCCCGCGCTCATGCACGTCTTCGACCCGGAGTCCGGCGAGTGCCTCACCCGCAACGAGGAGGCGGCCGCCGAGATCGCCCGCCTCTCCGAGGAGGACCGGACCCGCGCGCTCGAGCGGGCCAAGAGGCGGGAGTCGGAGGAGTCGGTGGCCTGAGCGACCTTCGCGCTGTCGTGGCCCGGTCCCCGTGGGGGCCGGGCCGCGGCCGTCAGCGGGGCTTGGGCTCGCGCAGCTCGCGGCCGAAGCGGCGCGACTCGGGCACGTCCATGTCGATGCACAAGGCCCGCCAGACGTCGCGCGGCGCCACCCCCGCGGCGAGCGCCTCGTCGGGCGTGCGCTCCCCCAGGGCGCTGAGCACGTGGTCGCGGCTCAGGCTGCGGGCATAGCCGGTCCCGAACTCGTCGTCCATGAGCTCCCAGTACGTGCTGATCCGCATCGGCGCAGTCTCGCACGCCGTGCAGCGGCATACTGACCATCAATCCACGCACCGCCACGGGTGATCCTCGCGGCGCCACCACCAGGAGTTGCCGTGCAGTTGATCTCCGCCCCTGAGGTCCTCCCCTCGTTGGCCCGCGTCGAGGTGCCCGCGGCGCCGCCCGTCCGGGTGGCGCTCGTCCAGCATCGGTGGGACGGGGACCCGGAGGCGCTCGTCGAGCGGCTGCGCGAAGGGGTCCGGCTCGCCGCCGAGGCCGGCGCCGCGATCGTCTTCCTCCCCGAGATCACCCTGCTGCGCTATCCCGCAGACACGCTCCCCGAGGGTGAGCCGGACGCGCTCGCCGAGAGCCTCGAGGACGGCCCGACGATCACCTTCGCGCGCGCCGCCGCCCGCGACTTCGGGATCCACGTGCACGCCTCCGTCTTCGAGCGCGCCGACGCACCGGACGGGACCCGGGACGGGCTCGGCTTCAACTCGGCGATCATCGTCAGCCCCGCCGGCGACGTCGTCGCCCGGACCCGCAAGACCCACATCCCGGTGACGGCCGGCTATTACGAGGACAAGTACTTCCGGGCCGGTCCGCCGCAGGACGCCTACCCGGTCACGGCCCTGGACCTCGGCGACGCCGGGTCGATGTCGGTGGGGCTGCCGACGTGCTGGGACGAGTGGTTCCCGGAGGTGGCACGCGCCTACTCCATCGGCGGCGCGCAGCTCCTGTGCTACCCCACGGCGATCGGATCCGAGCCGGACCACCCCGACTTCGACACGCAGCCGCTGTGGCAGCAGGTCATCGTCGGCAACGGCATCGCCAACGGGCTCTTCATGGTCGTGCCGAACCGGTGCGGCGACGAGGGTGCGCTGACCTTCTACGGCAGTTCCTTCATCTCCGATCCGTACGGCCGTGTCCTCGTCCAGGCACCGCGCGACGAGGAGGCCGTGCTCGTCGCGGACCTCGACCTCGCCCAGCGCAAGGACTGGCTCGACCTCTTCCCCTTCCTGTCCACGCGCCGTCCCGACAGCTACGGGATCCTCACCGAGCCGATCCGCCCCGAACACGTGCGGGTCGATCCGAACGCCGTCACCCACGCGACGGACGTCAGGCGATGAGCAGTGCGTCCGGGCCGCTGATGCCCGCGGAGTGGGAGACCCACGAGCGCACCTGGATGGCCTGGCCGAGCAGCGGCTACACCCTCGGGGACACCCCCGACGAGGTCACCTCGGCGCGCACGACATGGGCCGCGGTCGCCCGCGCGGTGGCCCGGTTCGAGCCCGTGACGATGCTCGTCGACCCGTCGGCGCTCGAGGTGGCCCGTGGCTATCTCGAGGGGAACGGGACGGAGCACGACATCACGCTCGTGGAGGCTGCGCTCGACGACGCGTGGATGCGCGACATCGGGCCGACCTTCGTGCGCACCGACGGCACACTGGCCGCGGTCGACTGGGTCTTCAACGGGTGGGGCGCCCAGTCGTGGGCGTCGTGGGAGCAGGACGCGAAGGTGGCGACGCTCGTCGCGGGGATGGCCGAGGTGGACGTGATCCCCTCTCCCATCGTCAACGAGGGCGGCGGCATCCACGTCGATGGCGAGGGCACCGTGCTCCTCACCGAGACGGTCCAGCTCGACCCGGGACGCAACCCCGGCGCGACCCGCACCGACATCGAGGCCGAGCTGGCTCGCACCATCGGTGCGACCACCTTCCTCTGGCTGCCGCGCGGCCTGACCCGCGACTACGACGAGTTCGGCACCCGCGGGCACGTCGACATCGTCGCGTGCTTCGCCGAGCCGGGAGTCGTGCTGCTGCACTGGCAGGAGGACGAGAGTCACCCGGACCACGACGTCAGCCGCGAGGCCGAGGCCGTGCTGCTCGGGGCGACGGACGCCCGCGGGCGATCGTTGACGGTCGTGCGGGTGCCGGCGCCGATCACCCTCACCGACGACGAGGGTCCGGTCGACTGGTCGTACATCAACCACCTCGTGTGCAACGGCGGTGTCGTCGCGTGCACCTTCGACGACGCCCAGGACGAGCGTGCACTCGACGTCCTGCGCTCGGCCTACCCCGGGCGTGAGGTCGTGGGCGTCGACGCTCGGCCGCTCTTCGACCGAGGCGGCGGCATCCACTGCATCACCCAACAGCAGCCCCGCCGCTGACATCCCTGCCTCCACGTCCGCCCTCCTGCAGTGTCGGAGCCCAGTGGCAGGCTGTCACCGATGACCGACGTCCTCGAGCGCTTCTCCCCCGCGACGCGTGCCTGGTTCCGCGGGAGCTTCCCCGCGCCCACCACCGCACAGGCCGGGGCCTGGGACGCGATCAGCACGGGCCGGAACGCCCTCGTCGTCGCCCCGACGGGATCGGGCAAGACGCTCTCCGCCTTCCTCTGGGCGCTCGACCGGTTGGCGACCGAGCAACCGCCGGAGGAGCAGCTGCGGCGGTGTCGCGTCCTCTACGTCTCGCCGATGAAGGCGCTCGCCGTCGACGTCGAACGCAACCTGCGCTCGCCCCTGGTCGGCATCGGCCACGCCGCCCGGCGCCTGGGTCTGCCGGTCCCGGAGACGACGGTCGCCGTCCGCTCCGGTGACACCCCCGCGAACGAACGACGCACCTTCGCCCGCACCCCGAGCGACATCCTCATCACGACACCCGAGTCCCTCTTCCTGCTCCTGACCTCGCAGGCCCGCGAGGCGCTGCGTGGGGTCGAGACCGTCATCGTCGACGAGATCCACGCCCTCGCCGGGACGAAGCGGGGAGCCCACCTCGCTCTCTCCCTCGAGCGCCTGGACGCCCTGCTCCCCCAGCCTGCCCAGCGCATCGGCCTCTCGGCGACCGTGCGGCCCGTCGAGGAGGTCGCGCGCTATCTCGCCGGCGGGCGCCCCGTCGACGTGGTCCAGCCGGAGTCGACGAAGGAGTGGGACCTGGACGTCGTCGTCCCCGTGGCCGACATGGCCGACCTCGCTGCCCCGAACGCGGCGTCCGACGACCCCGCGAAGGTCAACCGCGCCTCGATCTGGCCGCACGTCGAAGAGCGCATCGTCGACCTCGTCGAGGCGCACCGCTCGACGATCGTCTTCGCGAACTCCCGTCGCCTCGCCGAGCGCCTGACATCACGGCTCAACGAGATCCACGAGGAACGCGTCGGTGAGGGAGCCACGGTCCTCGCCCGGGCGCACCACGGGTCCGTCAGCAAGGAGCAGCGACAGTCCATCGAGGAAGACCTCAAGGCGGGCCGACTGCCAGCCGTCGTCGCCACCAGCAGCCTCGAGCTCGGGATCGACATGGGCGCCGTCGACCTCGTCATCCAGGTCGAGTCGCCCCCGAGCGTGGCGTCGGGACTCCAGCGCGTCGGCCGTGCCGGACACCAGGTCGGGGCGGTCAGCCGAGGGGTCCTCTTCCCGAAATTCCGCGGTGATCTCGTGCAGACCGCCGTCGTCGTCGAGCGCATGCGGGCCGGCGAGATCGAGGCCCTTCACGTCCCGGCCAACCCCCTCGACGTGCTGGCTCAACAGATCGTGGCCATGTGCGCACTCGACGACTGGACCGTCGCGGAGCTCGGCGCTCTGGTCCGGCGAGCGAGCCCCTTCGCCGGCCTCGGCCCGGCCGTCCTCGAGTCCGTCCTCGACATGCTCTCCGGGCGCTACCCGAGCGACGAGTTCGCCGAGCTGCGGCCGCGGATCCTCTGGGACCGGCTGGGCGACACGCTCGCCGGCCGACCGGGCGCGCAGCGACTCGCCGTGACCAGTGGCGGCACCATCCCCGACCGCGGCCTCTTCGGCGTCTTCATCGCCGCCGACGGACCGGGGCGACGAGTCGGCGAACTCGACGAGGAGATGGTCTACGAGTCCCGCGTTGGGGATGTCTTCACCCTCGGCACGTCCACCTGGCGGATCGAGGACATCACCCACGATCAGGTGCTCGTCACCCCTGCCCCGGGCCAGCCCGGCCGACTGCCTTTCTGGAAGGGGGACCAGCTCGGACGGCCCGCCGAACTCGGGGCGGCCGTCGGCGCCTTCGTCCGGGAGGTCGCCGCGCTCCCGCCCGCGCGTGCCACGGCCCGCGTTCGCGCCGCCGGACTGGACGAGTGGGCGGCGGACAACCTGCTCACCTATCTGAGCGAGCAGCGGCAGGCCACGGGCCACCTCCCCGACGACCGGACGATCGTCCTCGAGCGCTTCCGGGACGAGCTGGGCGACTGGCGCATCGCCGTGCACTCCCCCTTCGGCGCTCAGCTGCACGCGCCGTGGGCGCTGTGTGTGACGGCACGGATGCGAGAACGCTTCGGGGTCGACGTCCAGGCGATGCACGGCGACGACGGCATGGTCTTCCGACTGCCGGACCTCGAGTTCGACGACGGGGCCACCATCGGCGCCGAACTCCTCGGGCTCGTGACCCTCGAGGCCGACGAGGTGCACGACCTGGTGACCCGGGAGATCGGCGGCTCCGCCCTCTTCGCCGCACGGTTCCGGGAGTGCGCGGCCCGGGCGCTCCTCCTGCCCCGACGCCGCCCCGACCGGCGACAGCCGCTGTGGCAGCAACGCCAACGGTCGGCGCAGCTGCTCGAGGTCGCGAGCGGCCACCCGACCTTCCCCATCGTGCTCGAGGCCGTGCGCGAATGCGTCCAGGACGTCTTCGACGTCCCCGGGCTGACTGCGCTGATGTCCGCCGTCGCCTCACGAGAGGTGACCGTCGTCGAGGTCGAGACGCCGCAGCCGTCCCCCTTCGCACGGTCCCTGCTCTTCGGTTACGTGGCGCAGTTCCTCTACGAAGGGGACTCCCCGCTGGCGGAGAAGCGGGCCGCCGCACTGACGCTCGACCCGGCCCTGCTCGCCGAACTGCTCGGCCGCGGCGAGGGGCTCAGCCTGCGCGAACTGCTCGACCCCGACACCATCGTCCGCACCGAGGCCGAGTTGCAGCGGCTCCTCCCCGATCGGGGATGCCGGAACGGTGAGGACGTCGCCGACCTGCTGCGCGTCCTCGGCCCGCTGAGCAGAGCCGACCTCGCGGCCAGAGCGCCCGGATACACCGCACGCGACGTCGAGTCGTGGCTGGCTGACCTCGTGGCCGCCCGCCGCATCGTCACCGTGCGCATCGCCGGACAAGAGCGGCTCGCCGCCGTCGAGGACGCGGCACGCCTGCGCGACGCACTCGGCGTCAGCCTGCCGATGGGGTTGCCGGCGACCTTCCTCGAGCCCGTGGCCGATCCTCTGGGCGACCTCGTGGCGCGCTATGCCCGCGCCCACGCACCCTTCACCCTGCACGCCGTGGCGACGTGGTGGGGTGTCGGTCCCGCCGTCGCCCACGAGGCGCTGCGCCGGCTGGCCGCCTCGGGACGGGTCGTCGAGGGCGAGTTCCTGCCCGACGGATCGGGCGGCGCACTGGAGTTCTGCGACGCCGAGGTCCTTCGGCGGATCCGGCGGCGTTCCCTGGCCGCACTGCGCAGTGAGGTCGAGCCCGTCGAACCCGTGGAGTACGCGCGGTTCCTCGCCCGGTGGCAGTCGGTGGGGAGCCCCTCCGGCACCGGGCCGACGCTGCGCGGGGTGGACGGAGTGGTTCGGGCCGTGGAGCAGCTCAGCGGCGCCGTCCTGCCGGCCAGCGCCATCGAGCGCCTCATTCTGCCCGCGCGGGTGCGGGACTATCAGCCGGCGATGCTCGACGAACTGACCAGCGCCGGCGAGGTGCTCTGGCAGGGCCACGGTTCGCTCCCCGGCGACGACGGCTGGATCTCGCTCCACCTCGCCGAGGGCGCCGATCTGACGTTGCACCCGCCGAAGGGGGACGTCCCCGCGGAGGGCCTCCGAGCGGCCGTGGCCTCCGCACTGGCCGGCGGGGGTGCCTACTTCTTCCGCGGTCTCGTCGACGTCGTCAGCGGGAGACCGCTCGGCGAGGTGGAGGCGGCCGGCGACGCCCACACAGCCAGTGACGCCGACGTCCTCGACGCGCTCTGGGACCTGGTCTGGAAGGGGCGTCTCGCCGGCGACACGTTCGCACCGGTTCGCGGGATGTTGGCCGGCGGCCGAGCGGCACACCAACGGCCCGCGCAGGCCCCGCGCGCCCGCCGATCGGGGTCGCGTCGCCACGCCCTGGGCGGATTCGGCGGACTCGACGGGCAACGGCCCGCGAGGCCGGCGATGCCCCTTCGCTCCGGCCCACCGGCCGCGGCCGGGCGCTGGTCCCTGTTGCCTGATCCGGAATCCGACCCGACGCTGCGCACCCACGCGAGCGCGGAGCTGCTCCTCGACCGCCACGGCATCGTCACCCGCGGCAGCGTCGCCGCCGAGGAGATCGAAGGGGGCTTCGCTGCGATCTACCGCGTGCTGGCCGCCGCGGAGGAGTCGGGACGGGTGCGGCGCGGGTACTTCGTTGAGTCGCTCGGTGCCTCACAGTTCGGCACCACGGGCGCCGTCGACCGGCTGCGTGGAGGCGACGCCACCCGCTCGGCATCGGTCGAGGACGCGCGCGGCGCCGAGGGCCTGGTCCTCGCGGCCTGCGATCCAGCCAACCCCTACGGCGCAGCCGTGCCGTGGCCGGCCAGGGTGGACCCGACCCCCGACGGCGGGCGCGGCCATCGGGCCGGCCGCAAGGCGGGAGCGCTCGTCGTGCTCGTCGACGGCGCCCTCGTGCTCTACGTCGAGCGGGGTGGACGCACGATCCTCACGTGGGACCCGTCAGCCGAAGCGCTCGCCGCGTCGGCACGGGCGCTGGCCGAGACGGTCCGGTCCGGGCGCCTCAGCGGCCTCACCGTGCACACGATCGACGGGCAGTCCGCACTGTCGTCGGATCATCCGCTGTCTGCGGCCCTGCTCGACGCGGGCTTCCACGCGACTCCGCGCGGGCTGCGCCTGCGTCGTTGAACTGCCGTGTCGTTGAACTGCCGTGTCGTTGAACGGCTGCGTCGTTGAACTGCTGAGCGTCGTTGAGCCGCTCAGGCGGCGGAGGCGGAGACCTCGGCGCGCACCGGGAGCGTCACCGGAGCGCTGAGCGACTCCGTGGCCAGCGCCCGGTCCGAGACGGCGCCGAGCACCGTGGACAGGGGGACCTCGAGGGCGGCGCAGATCGAGGCGAGCAGCTCGGAGGAGGCCTCCTTCTCACCACGCTCGACCTCGCTGAGGTAGCCGAGCGAGACCGACGCAGCGGCAGAGACCTCGCGCAGCGTGCGTCCTTGCGCGGTGCGCTCCTCGCGGAGGACGTCACCGAGCTCACGACGGAGCAGGATCATGGGGCCTCCCTTCGTGGGCGATGCGGTCACAGGACTCACGCTACTACCCGCGGCCGACACTCGTGCGGCGGTCCGGTGTTCGGAGCGCCGTGTCGGTGGCAGGGTGCCGCGCGAGGCGGGGCGCATCGGCTCGGGACGTCGAGGTGACCTCATGCCACGGACAACCCGCGCGCAGCCGTGTCTCTTCCCGCACGGCACGGATGGCGCCTGCCCCCGGATCAAGGCAGGTCGGCCAGCACCTCGAGCAGCAGCGTCAGGGCGGCGTCGACGGCGGCGGCACGGATGTCCGCGCGGCCCCCTTCGGCCAGCACCAGGCGGTGCCTCGCCTCCCCGAGCGGAGGCGCGGCGACGGCGACGTGGACGGTGCCCACGGGCTGCCCGTCCTGAGGATCCGGCCCGGCCACGCCCGTCGTGGCGATCCCGAGATCCGCGCCGGTGCGCCGCACGACGCCGTGAGCCATCTGCCGCGCCACCTCGGCATCGACGGCGCCGCGCTCGGCGAGCAGATCGGGATCGACATCGAGGAGGCTGGCCTTGAGATCAGTGGCATAGGCGATCACTCCTCCGCGCACGACCGCCGAGGCCCCGGGGACGTCGACGAGGCGCGCGCACAGTGCGCCGCCGGTCAGTGACTCGGCCGTGGCGATGGTGAGGCCGCGGGCACGCAGGGCGTCGACGACCGCGACGGGATCGAGCCTGGTCACCGGGTCAGTCCCCCGTCGAGCCGCCAGAGCGGGCCCGCTTGGCGGCCGTCCGGTCGCTGCCCTCGCGCAGGCGGTACGCCTTCAGGACGTAGTCCACTCCGGTGACCACGGTGACGACGACCGCCGCGACGAGGGTGATCCAGGCGAGCGCCTCCCACAGGCCGGCCAGCGGGAGCGTCCACAGCGGCGCCGACAGGGCGCCGAGGGCCACGGCCTGGAGCGTCGTCTTGAGCTTGCCACCGCGTCCGGCCGGCATGACACCGTGCCGGATGACGGCGAAGCGCATGAGGGTGATGCCCCATTCGCGCACGAGGACGAGGACCGTCATCCACCACGGGATGACGTCCAGCACGGACAGCCCGATGAAGGCCATCCCCGACAGCGCCTTGTCGGCGATCGGGTCGGCCACCTTCCCGAAGTTGGTCACGAGACCGCGGCTGCGCGCGATGTCGCCGTCGACCTTGTCGGTGATCATCGCCCCGACGAAGACGGCGCAGGCGAGCCACCGGTGGACAACGCTGTCGCCGCCGTGGCTGAGCAGGAGCCAGCCGAAGACGGGGACGAGGATGATCCGCAGGACCGTCAGCGCGTTGGGGAGGTTCCACGGGCTCGGCTCGACCGGCGTGACCGGAGCCGTGCCGCTCACGACGCCTCGGCGATCAGGTCGATCCCCTCGGTCCCGGTCACGACTGCGGGCACGAGGTCGCCGACCTCGGCATCGGTGCCGGTCAGGATCGTCACTCCGTCGACGTCGGGGCCCTGGTGGGCCGCGCGGCCGACGAGGTCACCGGTCTCCTCGTCGATCTCCTCGACGAGCACGACGACCTCCTCGCCGATCCGCTCCTCTGCCCGCTGGGCCGTGAGCTCCTCGACGAGGTCCTGGACCCGACGGACGCGCTCGGCGATGACGTCGGGGTCGACCTTCTCCCCCAGGCCCTCGGCCTCGGTGCCGTCCTCGTCGGAGTAACCGAAGACGCCGACGACATCGAGTCGGGCGCGCACGAGGAAGTCGACGAGGATCTCGACGTCCTCCTCGGTCTCGCCGGGGAAGCCCAGGATGACGTTGGAGCGGATGCCGGCCGTGGGCTGCACCGCACGGATCCGCTCGATGAGATCGAGGAAGGATTCGCGGTCGCCGAAGCGGCGCATCCGGCGCAGCAGCGGCCCGGAGGCGTGCTGGAAGGAGATGTCGTACCACGGCACGACGCCGTCGACGGTCGCCATGGCGTGCAGCAGTCCGGGCCGGATCTCCGCGGGCTGCAGGTAGGAGACGCGCACTCGTTCGATCCCGTCGATGGCGCCGAGTTCGGGGAGCATCGTCTCGAGCAGCCCGAGGTCTCCGAGGTCCTTGCCGTAGGACGTCGAGTTCTCGCTGACGAGGAAGAGTTCCTTGACGCCGCGCTCTGCGAGCCAGCGCGCCTCGGCGATCACGTCGGTGGGACGCCGCGACAGGAAGGCCCCGCGGAACATGGGGATGGCGCAGAACGAGCAGCGGCGGTCGCACCCGCTGGCGATCTTCAGCGGCGCCCAGGGACGACCGTCGAGCCGGGCGCGCATCACGCGCGGGCCGGAGGCAGGCGCTGGCACGGCGGCGTCCGCGGCGCTCGGGGCGGCGGGTTCGCGCATCTCGGGCGCCAGATCGCCGTGTCCGGGCACGGCGACGCCGGCCGTGTCACGTCGGTCCACGGGCGAGAGCGGCAGGAGCTGCCGACGGTCCGAGGGCGTGTGCGACGCCGGCTTGTGCCCGTCGAGGATGGAGCGAAGGTGGGACGACATGTCCGCATAGGAGTCGAAGCCGAGCACTGCGTCGGCCTCGGGCAGCTCGTCCGCGAGCTCCTGCCCGTAACGCTCGGCGAGGCAGCCAACGGCCACGACGGCCCGTGCGCCGCCCGCGTCGCGCTGCTGGGAGGCCTCGAGGATCGTGTCGATCGAGTCCTTCTTGGCCTGCTCGATGAAGCCGCAGGTGTTGACGACGGCCACGTCGGCGTCAGCCGCGTCGTCGACGAGCAGCCACCCCTCGGCCTGAAGTCGCCCGGCGAGTTCTTCGGAGTCCACCTCGTTGCGGGTGCACCCCAGGGTCACGAGGGCGACGCTGCGTTGGGTGGTGGTCATGGCCGCAACTCTAGTTGCCGCGCGAGGTCACCCACGCCGCATGACGGTGAGGGCGACGAGGCGGGAGATGACCATGGCGACGTAGAGCACCCCGAGGATCTGCTCGATCATCGCCACCGCCCGGGCCTGGGCCACCACGGGGGTCACGTCGGACAGCCCGACGCTGGTGATGTTGGCGACCGACAGATACAGCAGCTCGTGGAAGGTGCGCTGCCCCTCCCCCTGGAAGGCGACGAACGAGCCGGGATAGATCGTCTGCACCACGAGGTAGATGTAGGCGAAGGCCCAGGCCAGCACCGTGAAGGCGGCCCCGACCGCGAAGAGCTCGTCCTTGGTCACCCAGTGGTCGGCGAAGACGTACGCGATGAGTCCGTAGGCCGTGTACAGGTAGAAGATCGCGAGCAGGGTGTGCGCGGCGATGAAGATGCCGGTGTTGTCCGGGTCGACGGCACTCCACACCTCGAACACGAGCGCTGGCAGCCCGATGAGCACGGCGAGCCGCGTCAAGGCGGGCGTGGTTCGGACCGTGAAAAGGGCCAGCATGACGATGAGGAAGCTCACGACCGAGATCGCGACGCGACCGTGCTTGACGTCCTCGAGGTAGGGGATCAGCACCATCGCGACGAACTGCGCCCCGAGGAGGAACCCCGACGGTTGGCGCGTCATGATCCGCTTCCACACGGGCTGATCGGCGAGATCTCGGTGGAATTCCGGCCACAGGGTCGACATGGCCGCCACTCTAGGACAGGCGTGCCCGGTCGCTGGGACCTCGGCCGCGTCGCCGCGCACCTATCCTGCACGCATGTCGCACGCCCTCCTGCTGGCCCCGCTCGCGCTCCTCCCGGTCCTCGCCACGGCAGGGGTGGCCAAGCTGCGTAGCTCGCGGCACGTGGCCGACGCGGTGACGAGCCTGCGGCTGCCCGCGGCCCTGAGCCACTCGACCATCACCCGGGGACTGCCCGTGCTCGAGCTGGTGGTGGCCGGGGGGCTCGTCCTCACCTCGGGCGCCTGGGCGACGGCTGCGGCCGGGATCGCCGTCGTGCTGCTCCTTGCCTACGCATTCGTCATCGCACGGGCACTGAGCTTCGACGAGCCCGTCACCTGTCACTGTTTCGGCGAGATAGGGCTGGGGAAGGTGACCCGCGCGACCGTCGTCCGCAACGTCCTGCTCGTGGTCCTCGCCCTCGCTGCCCTGGCCCGGACGCTGGGTGGCGCGAGGTCCGTCGTCGCGGAGCTCGCATCCCTGTCCGGCGCCGGGTGGGCCTCGCTCGGCGTGGCCGTGCTCGTCGCGACGCTGGCGTGGCTCCTCGGTACGGAACGCGCCTCGGCCGGTGTCCCCGTGGGCATCGCCGCCGCCTCGGACGTGGCGTCGTCCAACCCCGAGGCCGCAACCACCATGGACGCCGGGGAGATCGATCCCGAGGACTACGTCCGGACGCCGATCCCGACCGTCCCCGTCACCGTGCCCGGTGGCGCCGAGGTCCCGCTGTCGGTGCTCGCCGCCAAACGGGCGCAGCTGCTCCTCTTCGTCTCGACGACGTGCCGATCCTGCCTCGTCCTCCTCGAGGAGCTGCCGGAGATCGTCACCCGGCTGTCCGCCATCGACGTCCGCGTCGCGTTCCGCAACGACCTCGCCGAGATCGCGGAGCACCATCCCGCCGCTCACCCCTACGCGGTGCGCGACGGCGGGGCCGCCGCCCGAGCCCTCGGCGTCGACGCGACACCGGGGGCAGTCCTGCTCGGCAACGACGGCCTGCTCGCGGGTGGCCCGATCATCGGCGTGGACGAGATCCGCGAGTTCGTCGACGACATCGCCGAGCAGCTCGGGGTCTGAGCATCTCGGGGCAGCGTTCCGCAGGGGCCTGATCACCTCAAGCCCCTGAGGTGCTCAGGGGCTTGAGGTGATCACGTGCGGCGAGGGTCAGTCCCGACCGGTGAGCGACCAGGCGTCGTCGTCGCTCTCCTCGACGACCTCGCGGCCCTCGAGGGACCGCGCCACCGGGTCGTCGTCGTACCGGCCCGGCTGCTTGGCCGGGACCTCGGTCGTCTCGTCCGTCCAGCTGTCGGGGCCCTCGTCCGCAACGTCATCGACGGTCGGGCCGGAAGACATCTCGGCGGGCGGCTCGTCACCGCGCAGCACCGCCAGCGTCCCCGGCAGGTCGTCGGCCTTGACGAGCACGTCGCGGGCCTTGGACCCCTCGGACGGTCCCACGATGCCGCGGGACTCGAGCAGGTCCATGAGCCGGCCGGCCTTCGCGAAGCCCACGCGCAGCTTGCGCTGGAGCATGGACGTCGAGCCGAACTGGGACGTCACGACGAGCTCGGTCGCCTGCAGCAGCAGGTCGAGGTCGTCGCCGATGTCCTCGTCGATGTGCTTCTGGGGTGCGACGACGGCGACGTCCTCGCGGTACATCGGCTTGAGCTGCTCGGTGACGTGCTTGACGACGGCCGCGACCTCGGACTCCGAGACCCAGGCGCCCTGCACACGCATCGGCTTGCTCGCACCCATCGGCAGGAAGAGCGCGTCGCCCTGACCGAGGAGTTTCTCCGCACCGGGCTGGTCCAGGACCACGCGGCTGTCGGCGAGCGACGAGGTCGCGAAGGCCATCCGGGACGGGACGTTCGCCTTGATCAGACCGGTGACGACGTCGACGGAGGGACGCTGCGTCGCGAGCACGAGGTGGATGCCGGCCGCGCGGGCGAGCTGGGTGATGCGGACGATGGAGTCCTCGACGTCACGCGGCGCGACCATCATGAGGTCGGCGAGCTCATCGACGATGACCAGCAGGTACGGGTAGGGCTGGATGACCCGCTCGCTGCCGGGGAGCGGCTTGACCGCGCCCGCCTTGACGGCCTTGTTGAAGTCGTCCACGTGCTTGTAGCCGTAGAGCGCGAGGTCGTCGTAGCGCATGTCCATCTCGCGCACGACCCACTGCAGCGCCTCGGCCGCCTTCTTGGGGTTGGTGATGATCGGCGTGATGAGGTGGGGGATGCCCTCATAGGCGTTGAGCTCGACCCGCTTGGGGTCGACGAGGACCATCCGGACCTCGTCCGGGGTGGCCCGCATGAGGATCGACGTGATCATCGAGTTGACGAAGGACGACTTGCCCGAGCCGGTGGCACCGGCCACGAGCGTGTGCGGCATCTTCGCGAGGTTGGCGATGACGTAGCCGCCCTCGACGTCCTTGCCGACACCCATGACCATCGGGTGGTCGTTGTTGCGCGCGACGCCGCTGCGGAGGACGTCGCCGAGGCAGACCATCTCCTTGTCGGCGTTGGGGATCTCGATGCCGATGGCGGACTTGCCGGGGATCGGGCTGAGGATGCGGACGTCCGCCGACGCGACGGAGTAGGCGATGTTCTTGCTCAGCGCCGTGACGCGCTCGACCTTGACGCCGGGACCGAGCTCGACGACGTAGCGCGTCACCGTCGGGCCGCGCGTGAAGCCGGTGACCTGGGCGTCGATGCCGAACTCGTCGAGGACCTGCGTCAGGGACTCGACGACGGCGTCGTTGGCCGCGGACCGCTCCTTGTGCGGGGCGCCCTGCTTGAGGACCTGGCTGTCGGGCAACGAGTACTGGATGTCGCCGGCGAGGGCGAGCTGCTCGACGCGCTTGGGCAGCTGCTGCGTGGGCGGAGGCTCGAGCTTGCCCTCGTCCTTGGCCGACACATCGGTGATCGCGGCGGACGCCGCGGTCGACGTGGCACCCGGGGCGAGCACACCGGGGGCGGTGGGTCGCTTCTCCCCCGGACGCGGCCCCTGCGCCTTGGCCGCGGCGGCGGCCTCGGCCTCCTCCTCGGCCCGGGCCACCTCGGCGGCCTGGTCGTAGGCGCGGTCACCGTTGCGGGCGCCGTCGAGGTCGTCGAGGTCGGTCCGGCGGCGGCGACGGGCCTTGGTGACGGCCTGGGCCGGGGCGTCGAGCGACGCGAGGTCCTGGTCGTGGTGCGGGCGGTGCATGAGGTCGGCACGGGCCTGGGCGATGCGCTCAGGAACCATGTGCATCGGCGTGCCGGTGAGGATGAGGAGTCCGAACACGGCCAGCAGGGCGAGCAGGATCCCGGCGCCCCACGGGGTCAGTGCGGCCGCGAGCGGGTCGGCGGCGAGGAAGCCGATGATCCCGCCGGCGTCGCGCATGGGGCCCGCCCCGTCCGGCGGCTGCGGGATGTCCTTGGCGATGTGGGTCAGGCCGCAGGTGGCAAAGACGAGGAAGGTCGTGCCGAATCCGACGCGCGCGTCGGCGGCCTCCTCGCGCGGGGTGCGCAGCAGGCGGACGCCGAGGGCGAGCAGGACGAGTGGCATGGCGTAGGCGACGCGGCCGAAGGTGCCCGCGGCCACGGCGTGGATGACGTCACCGGCGGCGCCGGGCAGGCCCCACCACTCGCGAGCGGCGAAGACGACGGCGAGGGCGACGAGCAGAAGGCCCCAACCGTCACGACGGTGCTCGGGCTCGATCTCGCCCGCGCTCGTGCCAACACGGCGGGCAGCGCCTCCCGCGGCACCGGCCACGCCGAGCCACGTGCCCTTCACGGCGCGCAGGGGCAGGGGCAGTCCGCCACCGGCCGGCTTGCGCTTCTGGGGCGAGCGGCGGGCGGGTTGCTTGCGGCCGCCGGGGCGGGTCGACGAGGACCCGCGGGCGCGCGTGGATGTGGACGGACGGGTGGCCATGTTGGGCACGCTACGTCACAGCCCCGCCAGAAACACGCGTCACACGCGTAACGGCGCGAATTGCCGCTCCCTCGGTTCTCGGGCGGCACGGCGCCCCCGGAGCCCCTGTCTCGCATCGTGGAAGGTCGCCCGCGACGGCTGGCCCGTGCCGAGCGAAGTCGCTATCTTCGTCGTCAAGGTCATGAGTGCCAGCACACAGCCCCGGCTTGCTGGCCAGCAACCCTCCTTCCGCGGTGGGGTGCTCCGGGTGACGACCTGGCCGTGCGCCAGTGGCGTTCGGCAAGCGCGGACGTCCTGTGTCAGGAGGTCCCTCGGACCGGAAGGCACAGCACATGTCGATCGCCAACCTCAACTCCACCGGGCGGCTCCCTGAGCGGGCTCGCAAGGCCGCCCCCAGCCACCTGCACTCCGTGACCACGACCGGGCAGGTGCCCGAGGTCGTCTCCGCCGGCCTGCTCTGCGAGACCCTCGACGGGGACCGCGTGGAGTACGCGAACTTCGACCACGGCGCCTCGGCCCCGGCCCTCGCGACGGTCAAGCAGGCCGTCGACGTGGCCACCCGCACCTACTCGTCGGTCCACCGCGGCAACGGCTACGCCTCCAAGGTGACGAGCGCCCACTACGAGGCCGCTCGCGCCGAGGTCGCCCGGTTCGTCGGGGCCCGGGACGACGACACCGTCATCTTCACGCGTAACACGACGGACTCCTTCAACCTGCTTGCGAAGGCGCTCCCCCGCCAGACCGTCGTCTTCGTCTTCTCGACGGAGCACCACGCGACCCTCCTCCCCTGGCCCGAGCGTCGCACCGTGCGCCTGCCCGTCCCCGGCAGCCTGCGCGATGCAGAGATCCTGCTCGAGGACGCGCTCGAGGCCGTGCCCGCCCGGCACCGCCTCGTCGTCCTCACCGGCGCCTCCAACGTCACGGGCGAGCTCTGGCCCGTCGAGCGCTTCGCCGAGATCGCCCACGAGGCCGGCGCCCGCGTCGCCGTCGACGCCGCGCAGCTCGCCCCGCACAAGGCGATCGACCTCGAGGCCCTGGGCGCCGACTACCTCGCCTTCTCCGGACACAAGCTCTACGCGCCCTACGGCGCTGGGGTCCTCGTGGGCCGCAGCGACTGGCTCGACGCCGCACAGCCCTACCTCGCCGGCGGCGGCGCGACGTCCTCCGTGACCGAGCGCTCGACGACCTGGCAGCGCGGCGCGGCACGGCACGAGGCGGGCAGCCCCAACGTGCTCGGTGCGGTCGCCCTCGCCGCGGCGTGCTCCGCCTTCACCGCCCACCGCGCGGAGATCGAGGCGCACGAGGACGCCATCGGCCACCGGCTGCTGACGGAACTGGACGAGATCCCCGGCGTCACGACCTACACGCTCTTCCAGGGCGAGGTCGACCGCCTGCCCGTCGTCACGCTGACGATCGACGGCCTCGACTCCTCCCTCGTGTCCGCGGCCCTCTCGCTCGAGCACGGCATCGGCGTGCGCGACGGCAAGTTCTGCGCGCACCCCTTCGTCGACGCCCTGCTCGAAGGGGGCCCGGCCACGGCCGTGCGGATCAGCGCCGGTCTCGGCACCACCCAGGAGCACGTCACCCGGCTCGTGGCCGCGGTGCGCGAACTCGCGGTCGACGGCACGCGGCACGAGTGGCTGCACGTCGAGGGCCAGGGTTGGGTCCCCGCGGCTGCTCCCGAGGAAGCCGCCATCCCCCTCCCCTGGTGAGCACCCCGCCGGGAAGAAGCCTGTGGTCGAGCCTCCGATGAAGGTTTCACCTGAATCTTGGTAGTCTCTACCGGTGGATGCTTCATCTGGCGTCCGATGAAGGAGATGCCATGACCTCCACCTCGCTCGTCGCCACCCTCATCGGTGACGTCATCGGCTCGCCGGTGGCGGATCGCCCCGCCCTGCACGAACGACTCACCCGGCAACTCGATCTCGTCAACGAGCAGTTGTCCCCGGTCGAACCGCTGGCGATCACCGTCGGCGACGAGTTCCAGGGCGCCTTCGGGACCATCGGTGCGGCGATCGACGCGGCGCTGCGGATCCGACTCGGGCTCCTCCCCCTGGCGGATCTCCGGTGCGGACTCGCCTGGGGTGAGGTGACGATCCTCGACGCGGCCCGACGCACCCAGGACGGCCCCGCGTGGTGGGCCGCCCGCGAGGCGATCGGTGCCGCGAAGGAGGCCGAGACCGACCGGGTGACCGCGGCCGTCCGGACTGTCGTGGCCGGTGCCGGGCCGGGGCCTGACGCGGTCAACGCGGCCGTGGCCTTCCGGGACCTGCTCCTCGACGACCTCGACGACCGCTCGCGTGCCATCGTCGCGGGCCTGCTCGAGGGACGGACGAAGGCGGAGATCGCCGAACGCGTGGCCATCAGCCCGTCGGCCGTCTCGCAGCGCGCGGCCCGACACGGGCTCGATCTCATCGCCCGGGCCGAGGCCCGACTGGCGGCCACCGACTGGCGCGACCGACCCTCGCGACCCTGAGCTCCCGACCCTGAGCCCCCCACGCTGAGGCCTCGCGGCCCGTGAACTCTCGCGACCCCGTGCGCTGTCAGCCCACCGTGGTTGGATCGTCGGTGTGAGCATCCTGAGCGTCCTCCTGCTGTCCGTGGCGCTGGCCGACCTGGCCCGCACCGGCCGGATGACCCGTCCTGCCGCCACCGGCGTAGCCGCCCTCGTCGGGGTCGCGGCCGTCGCCATCCTCGGCGCGCTCACCGACCTCGCCACCGCCGGGGACATCACCCTGCTCGTCGTGGCCGCGGTCACGACCGTCGCCTGGGTTGTCCTGTCCGGTCGGGCGCTGCGGGCATTCGGCGCCGACCTCGCGGCGCTGGCCGCGCTCGGCGTCGGGATCCTCGCCCTCCTCCTCCTCTGGTCGGGTCACGCCTCACCCGTGCGGGGCCCCTTCGCCCACTGGCTCGGGTGGACCGGGCTCGCGCCCGGGCTCGACCCGGGGCGCGCGCTGCTCCTCATGGCCCTCGTCGCCCTCCAACTGAGCACGGGCAACGTCATCGTCCGACTCGTGCTGGGCGCCGTCGGGGCGATCCGGCCCAGCGGTGAGCCGCAAGCCTCGGACAGCCTGAAGGGCGGCCGACTGCTCGGACCGATGGAGCGCATCCTCATCCTCGGGCTCGGGCTCGCCGGCCAGGTCACCGCCGCGGGCATCGTCATCGCCGCGAAGGGGGGCTCATCCGCTTCCCCGAACTTCAGGCCAAGCAGAACGACAGCCAGACCGTCACCGGCGTCGGGATCGACGCCGTCACCGAGTACTTCCTCGTCGGCAGCTTCGTCAGTTGGCTCATTGCCCTGACGTCGCTCGCGGCCGTGCACCTCGGCACGACCTGAGGTCATTCTCGAGCGTGAGCGCCGTCAGGCCTCGATGACGACGGGAATGATCATCGGACGGCGACGGATCTTGCCGCCGACCCAGCCGCCGATGGCGCGGCGGATGACCTGCTGCAGCTCGTAGGCGTCCTTCGACCCGTTGGCCGTGGCGTCGGCGAGCGCCTGCTCGATCTTGGGCCGGACCTGCTCGAAGATCTCGGCGTCCTCGGCGAAGCCTCGGGCCGTGATCTCCGGGCCCGCCGCGATCTTCCCCGTTTGCGCATCGATGACGACGATGACCGAGATGAAGCCCTCGTCACGCAGGATCCGCCGGTCCTTGAGGATCTCCTCGGAGTTCTCCCCGACGTTCGACCCGTCGACATAGACGTAGCCGCACGGGACGGCGCCGACGATGCGCGCCTGCCCCTCGTGCAGATCGACGACCACGCCGTCCTCGGCGAGGACGACGTTCGCGGCCGGCACACCCGTGGCCATGGCGAGGTCACCGTTCGCCACGAGATGGCGCCATTCGCCGTGCACGGGCATGACGTTGTGGCCGGCTTGACGATGTTGTAGCAGTAGAGGAGCTCGCCCGCGCTGGCGTGACCGGAGACATGGACCTTGGCGTTGCCCTTGTGGACGACGTCCGCGCCGAGCCGCATGAGCCCGTTGATGACGCGGTACACGGCGTTCTCGTTACCGGGGATGAGCGAACTCGCCATGAGCACCGTGTCACCCTGACCGACGTCGATCCGGTGGTCCTGGTTGGCCATCCGGGACAGCGCCGCCATGGGCTCGCCCTGCGAACCGGTGCAGATGAGCACGACCTTATCGTCGGGATAGTCGGCCAACTTCTTGACGTCGACGAGGATCCGGTCCGGCACATTGAGGTAGCCGAGGTCTGCGGCGATCCCCATGTTGCGGATCATCGAGCGGCCGACCATGGCGACCTTGCGGCCAGCCCGATCCGCTGCGTCGAGCACCTGCTGCACGCGGTGGACGTGGGAGGAGAAGCAGGCGACGATGATGCGCCGCTGGGCGTCGCGGAAGACCTTGTCGATCGCGGCCGAGATCTCCCGCTCGGGCGTCGTGAACCCCGGGACCTCGGCGTTGGTCGAGTCGGTCATGAAGAGGTCCACGCCCTCCTCGCCGAGCCGGGCGAAGGCACGCAGGTCGGTGAGCCGGCCGTCGAGCGGCAGCTGGTCCATCTTGAAGTCGCCCGTGTGGAGGATCGATCCGCCGGGGGTGCGCACCATGACGGCGAGAGCGTCCGGGATCGAGTGGTTCACCGCGACGAACTCGCAGTCGAAGACCCCGAACGTCTCGCGCATGCCCTCCTTCACCCCCCGTAGGTGTAGGGCTGGATGCGGTGCTCCTTGAGCTTGGCCTCGATGAGCGCGAGCGTGAGCTGGGAGCCGACGAGCGGGATGTCGCGCTTGAGCCTCAGGAGGTAGGGCACGGCGCCGATGTGGTCCTCGTGGCCGTGCGTGAGCACGATCGCCTGGACGTCGTCGAGGCGATCCTCGATGTAGGAGAAGTCGGGGAGGATGAGGTCGATGCCCGGGTGGTGGTCGTCGGGGAAGAGCACCCCGCAGTCGATGACGAGCAGCTGACCGGCGTGCTCGATGACGGCCATGTTGCGTCCCACCTCGCCGAGCCCGCCGAGGGCGACCACGCGGACGGCGCCGTCGCGCAGGGCGGGAGGCAGGGCCAACTCGGGGTGCGGGTGACTCACAGCAGGTCCAGTCCTTCCAGTGCCGCGCGCAGGGCCGCGACCTCGTCGTCGGTGGCCTCGACCAGCGGCAGCCGGACCGTCGCGGACTCGAGGATCCCGAGCTCGCGCAGGGCCGCCTTCGCACTGATGGCCCCCTGGGTGAGGTTCATGACCGCGTTGACCAGCGGCACGAGGCGCCGGTGCGTCGCGAGAGCCGAGGCGAGATCACCGGCGTCGAGGGCGGCGAAGAGGTCCGCGTAGACCGTCGGCGCGACCTGGGTGGTCACACCGACGAGACCGTGCGCACCCTGGGTGAGGTGGGACAGCGCCGCGGCGTCGTCGCCCGCGTACCAGAGGAGGTCCGTCGCGCTCATGACCTCGGTCGCGGCCCAGAGGTCGCCCTTGGCGTCCTTGACGGCGGTGATGGCCGGGTGCGCCGAGAGAGCGATGAGCGACTCGGTGGTGATCGGAACGCCCGAGCGACCGGGGATGTCGTAGAGCATGACGGGCACGTCCGCGGCGTCGGCGACGGCCGTGAAGTGCGCCCGGATGCCAGCCTGCGGCGGCTTGTTGTAGTACGGGGTGACGAGCAGGACGCCGTCGGCGCCCGCGGCCACCGCCGCTCGGGTCAGCTCGATCGTGTGGGCCGTGTCGTTGGTGCCCGTCCCCGCGGTGACGCGGGCCCGATCGCCGACGGCCTCGACGACGGCGCGGACGAGGTCCGCCTTCTCCGCGTCGGTCGTGGTGGGTGACTCCCCCCGTCGTGCCGTTGACGACGAGTCCGTCGTGCCCGGCATCCACGAGATGCGCGGCGAGGCGCTGGGCGGCATCGGATCGAGATCGACGCTGCCGTCCGCATGCAGGGGCGTGACCATGGCCGAGATGAGGCGGCCGAAGGGGGAAGTCGCAGGCATGGGTGCAGGTTACCGGTCGGGTCCGGCGTCGGCGGGCCGGTGTAGGTTCGGAACGTGCGCGCCTACCTCGACCTCCTCGACCACGTGCTCACCCACGGGGTGGACAAGTCCGACCGCACGGGGACCGGGACGCGCAGCGTCTTCGGTCACCAGATGCGCTTCGACCTGGCCGAGGGGTTCCCCGTCGTCACGACGAAGAAGCTGCACCTGCGCTCCATCATCGGCGAGCTCCTGTGGTTCCTGCGGGGCGACACGAACGTGGCCTGGCTGCGCGAGCGCGGCATCACCATCTGGGACGAGTGGGCGGACGAGAACGGCGATCTCGGCCCCGTCTACGGACACCAGTGGCGTTCGTGGCCCACGCCCGACGGTGGTCACGTCGACCAGATCACGAAGGTGATCGAGAGCATCCGGAGCAATCCGGACAGCCGCCGGCACATCGTCTCCGCGTGGAACGTGGCCGACGTCGACGACATGGCGCTGCCGCCGTGTCACACGATGTTCCAGTTCTACGTCGCGCCGCCGACGGAGGAAGGGGGGCGTGGCCGGCTGTCCTGCCAGCTGTACCAGCGCAGCGGCGACCTCTTCCTCGGCGTGCCCTTCAACATCGCGTCCTACGCCCTGTTGACGATGATGGTCGCGCAGCTGACCGACCTCGAGCCCGGCGAGTTCGTGCACACCCTCGGCGACGTGCACCTCTACAGCAACCACCTCGACCAGGCCCGTGAGCAGCTCACCCGCGAGCCCTTCCCGCTGCCGACGATGCGGATCACCCCACGCGACCGGATCGACGACTACGACCTCGGCGACTTCGAGCTCGTCGGCTACCAGGCGCACCCCTCGATCAAGGCCCCCATCGCCGTCTGAGCCGGCCCGAGCGCGAGGAGAACCCATGACGCGCCTCACGATGATCGCCGCCGTCGGACGCAACGGCGTCATCGGTGACGGCTCCGCCATGCCCTGGCACCTGCCCGAGGACCTGCGCTTCTTCAAGGCCACGACGGTGGGGCACGCCCTCATCATGGGACGGGCGACCTTCGACTCCATCGGCCGGGCGCTGCCGGGACGACGCACGATCGTCGTCACGCGCCAGCACGACTGGACCCGCCCCGGCGTCGAGACCGCCCACTCGCTGCCGGACGCCCTGGCGTTGGCCGGACCCGGCGACGAGGTCTTCGTGTGCGGCGGCGGTCAGGTCTACCGCGAGGCGATGCCGTGGGCACAGCGGCTCGTGATCACCGAGGTGGACCAGTCCCCCGAGGGCTCGGTCACCTTCCCGGCGATCGACCCCGAGCAGTGGCGCGAGGTGAGTCGGGAGCCCGGCGACGGGATCGCCTTCGTCACCTACGAGCGGGTCTGACGCGAGCGCCTACTCGTCGTAGTCCAGCTCGACCTCGTCGCTGACGGGGTGGGCCTGGCAGGCAGGCGAGGACGATCCCGCGGGCGATCTCGTCCGCCTCGAGGGCGTAGTTGCGGTCCATCGACACCTCACCGCTGACGACCCGGGCGCGGCAGGTGCCGCACACCCCTCCGGTGCACGAATACGGCGCGTCGGGCCGCTGGCGCAGCGTCGCGTCGAGGATCGACTCGGCGCGGGTCGGCATCTCGATCCGGGTGCGCCGACCGTCGAGCCGGACGGTGACGACCGCCTCGGCCGGTGCGCCCTCGTCGATGACCACCTGGGCGGCCCGCCCCTCCTGGGAGGCGACGTGGAAGACCTCGTGGTGCACCCGGTCGGTGGCGACCCCGGCCATGGCGAGGAGCGACTGGGCTCCTTCGACCATGCCCTGGGGACCGCAGAGGTAGAACTCGTCGACGTCAGCCACCGGGGCGAACGCGGCGAGCAGCGCACTGATGCGGTTCGGGTCGAGCCGGCCCGAGAGCAGCTCGGACTCGCGCGGCTCCCGGGAGAGGACGTGCACGAGTTGGATCGCTCTGGGTGGGCGTCCTTGAGGTCCTCGAGGTCCTCGAGGAACATGATGCTGCGGGTGTCGCGGTTGCCGTAGAGCAACGTCACGGCGGAGAGCGGCTCGCGCTCGAGAATGTCCGTGACGATCGCGAGCACGGGGGTGATCCCCGAGCCGGCGGCGATGGCCACGTGCCGTCGGGACTCGCGGGGCCGCACCGGGGGCTGTGGAAGCCACCGGTGGGCGTCATCACGTCGATCCGGTCCCCCACGGCCACGACCGTGTTGAGCCACGTCGACATGCGACCGCCCGGGACGTGGGCCGAGCCCACCCGCAACGTGGCGGTCTCCCGAGCCCGGGTCGGGGACATCGCGATCGAGTACGACTGGCGGACCTCACCATGGCCGAGGTCGGCGCGCAGCGTGACGTGTTGCCCGGCCTCGAACCGCAGGTACTGGCCGGCCAGGTCATCGGGCACCGCGAAGGTGATCGCGACGGCGGCATCGGTGAGCCGCTCGACGTCGACCACCTCAAGCGAGTGGAAGGTCGGCCGGCGGGTCCCCGTGGACGGGACGAGGAGGGACATCAGGCGGTGGTGGACATCAGAGGGACTTGAACTCCTCGAAGGGTTCCCGGCACGCGCGACAGCGACGCAGTGCCTTGCAGGCGGTCGCTCCGAATCGTGCCACCTCCTCCGTGTCGAGGCTCCCGCACCCCGGGCAGGCCACCCTGCGCTCGCCGAGGGTCAGGAGCACAGCCGCCCGGTGACCCGGCGACGGCGCCGGACCCGGCGGCACGATCCCGGCGGCGGCCAGGGCGCGCCGCCCGTCCACGGTGATCCAGTCGGTGCTCCACGCCGGGCTGAGGCGCAGGTGCACGCGCGCCGTGACGCCGATCGCCGCCGCCGCGTGGACCACGGCCTGCTCGATGGCGGACATCGCGGGACACCCGGAGTACGTCGGGGTGATGACGACATCGACCGCGTCTGCCCCCGGCACCGGCGTCACCGACCGCAGGATCCCCCCAACTGGGCGATGGTCACGGTGGGGATCTCGGGATCAGGGACGGCGGCGATGACCGCCTCGACGCGGGTCGCGTCGAGCGGAGCGATGTGCTGCGCCGGTGCGCCGGTCACCACGTCGCCCCCCCGGGTGTGAGCGGGCCAGGTGCTGCATCTCCGCGAGGAGATGGCCCATCGGCCGGGAGTGGATTCCCCTCCGGCCACCGCGGGAGCGCCACGTCGGCTCGGCCGGTTGATCGAGGGTGGCTGCCACGAGGACCCGCGCGACGACGTCGTCGACCTCGGCGCGCAGCGACGACGGAAGGACCCCGACCTCGGCCTCTGCGGCGGCGACGGACGCCTCGTCGTCGTCGAAGAGTTCGGCCACGTACGGCGCGACGCGCTCGAGCGCCGCCTGCATCCGGGTGCGCGACGCCTCTGTCCCGTCCCCGAGGCGCACGACCCACTGCGCGGCGTGATCGCGGTGGTAGGCGACCTCCTTCACGGCCTTGGCTGCGACGGCCGCCAGCGCGAGAGTCCGCCGAGGAGGTCAGTGCCGTGTGCAGCGCCAGCCGTTGGGCACTGAACCAGAGCAGCCGAGCCATCTCGTCGGCGAAGTCGCCACGTTCCTGCTCCACGAGGTGGACGTTGCGGAAGGCGCGTTCGTCCCGCCAGTAGGCGAGGTCGTCCTCGGTGGCGCCCTCGCGGCCGAGCTCGCCGGCGTGGGTCAGCAGGGAGCGGGCCTGACCGAGGAGGTCGAGGCCGACGTTGGCCAGGGCCAGGTCCTCCTCGAGCTGTGGCGCCCGGGTGATCCACTCCCCCAGCCGTTGGGCGTAGATGAGCGCGTCGTCGGCGAGGCCGAGCACGTAGGCGTAGTGGGTGTCGGTGGCCGTGGGCGATGGGGTGGTTGACCGGGGTCCCCGCGAAGTATCGGAGCGAGGGACGAGCGGAGATCTTCGTGGGGTGGTTGACCGGGGTCCCCGCGAAGTATCGGAGCGAGGGACGAGCGGAGAACTTCGTGGGGGTTGACCGGGGTCCCCGCGAAGTATCGGAGCGAGGGACGAGCGGAGAACTTCGTGGGGTGGTCACAGGTACTCCACGTCGTCGGGCACGTCGTAGAAGGTCGGGTGCCGGTAGACCTTGTCGGCGGCCGGGTCGAAGAAGGACGCCTTCTCGTCGGGCGAGCTCGCCGTGATGTCGGCCGACGGCACGACCCAGATGGACACGCCCTCCTGCCGACGGGTGTAGACGTCGCGGGCATTGCGCAGTGCGAGGTCGGCGTCCGGCGCGTGCAGCGATCCCACGTGACCGTGGCTCATGCCCCGCTTGGGTCGGACGAAGACCTCCCACAGGGGCCAGTCGCGCTCGCTCATGCCGCGCTCCCCTGCCCGGCCCGCCGGGCGACCTTCGCCGCATGGGCGGTGGCTGCCTCCCGCACCCACGCACCGTCCTCGTGCGCGGCCCGACGGACGGCGACCCGCTCGGCGTTGCACGGCCCGTCGCCCGCGAGCACGCGCCGCGCCGGAACTCGCTCCAGTCGATCTCCCCGAAGGACCAGTGCCCGCGCTCCTCGTCCCACCGCAGGTCCGGGTCCGGCAGGGTCAGCCCGAGCCGCTGGGCCTGCGGGACGCTGATGTCGACGAACCGCTGCCGCAACTCGTCGTTGGCGAAACGCTTGATCCCCCAGCGCATGGACTGCTCGGTGTGGCCTCCACTCGCCTCGCTCCCGGTGTCGGGCGGGCCGAACATCATCAGCGACGGCCACCACCACCGGTCGACGGCGTCCTGGGCCATGTCCCGCTGAGCCTGCGTCCCGCGCGCCAGGACCCAGAGAATCTCGAAGCCCTGCCGCTGGTGGAAGGACTCCTCCTTGCAGACCCGGACCATGGCGCGGGCGTACGGGCCATAGGAGCAGCGGCACAGCGGCACCTGGTTCATGATGGCGGCGCCGTCGACGAGCCACCCGATGGCGCCGGCGTCGGCCCACGTCAGCGTCGGGTAGTTGAAGATCGAGGAGTAGCGCTGACGCCCCGTGTGAAGGCGGTCGAGCAGGTCCGCGCGCTCCACCCCGAGGGTCTCGGCGGCGCTGTAGAGGTAGAGCCCGTGCCCGGCCTCGTCCTGCACCTTGGCCATGAGGATCGCCTTGCGACGAAGACTGGGTGCGCGGGTGATCCAGTTCCCCTCGGGCTGCATCCCGATGATCTCGCTGTGGGCGTGTTGGGCAATCTGCCGGATCAGCGACTCGCGATAGGCCTGGGGCATCTCGTCGCGCGGCTCGATCCGCAGGTCCGCGTCGAGGAGGTCGTCGAAGGTGCCGGCCTCGATCGCGTTGATCGGGTCGTCGAGGTCCGGGAGGGCGCCGTTGCCTGCCATGCCTCCAGTATGGGCAGATGTGACAGAAACCAGCAATATCGGCCCACGCGCGTCACACTCTGCCTGCCGGACCGTCGGCGCGGCCGCCTGGGAGCCCGCCTAGACTCGCGGGGTGCCCCTCCACTTCGCCCTCGATGACCACGTCGCCACGGTGACGACGATCGATCGACCCGAGCGGCGCAATGCCCTCAACCTCGAGTCCCTCGAGGAGCTCCACACCCACGTGCGGGAGAGCGTCTCGCAGGGCGCCCGCGCCCTCATCGTGACCGGCGCCGCCGGGCACTTCTGCGCCGGTGCCGACCTCACCGAACTCGAGGACGTGTCCTTCACCCGCCGGCTCGCCCAGGTGCTGGACCACCTCGCGACCGTGCCGATCACGACGGTCGCCGCGATCTCCGGCTCGTGCATGGGGCTGGGTATGCAGCTCGCCGTGGCGTGCGACCTGCGCGTCGTCGCCGACGACGCCCGCTTCGCCGTCCCCGTCGCCAAGCTCGGTCTCATGGTCGACGCGTGGACGATGGACCGCGTGGCGCGGTTCTGGGGCGAAGGGGCGGCGCGCGCCATGGTGCTCGCCGCACGCGTCCTCGACGCCGACGACGCCTGGCGTCTTGGCTTCACCCAGCAGCGGGGAACCCTGGACGACGCGCGGGCACTCGCGCGGTCGACCGTCGGGCTGGCCCCGCTGAGCCAGGCCGGCAGCAAGATCGGCTTCGATCTCGGGTGGCACGGCGACCGGGCCGCCTTCGACGAAGCCTTCCTCCGGGCGTGGTCGAGCAGCGACCTCGCCGAGGGGCAGCGCGCCTTCACCGAGCGGCGCACACCGCGATTCCAGGGAGCCTGAGATGACCGACACACACGGACACGACCACGGTTCGCACGACCACGGCGCCCACGCCCACGGTGCCCACGATCACGACACCCAGGCGCCCGGTCCACTGGCCGACGCGAGCGTTCGCCGGGCCACGGTCACCGACGCCCCCGCCGTGGGCCTCGTGCAGGCCGAGGTCTGGCGCGAGGCGTATGCGACCACGGTCCCCGCCGAGGTGCTCGCGACGTTCCAGCCGCAGAGTTTCGCGAAGGCATGGCGCGAGTCGCTCGCCAACCCGCCTGCGGGCGTGCACCGCCTCATGGTTGCGTGCGCGGGCGATCAGGTCGTCGGCTTCGCCGCCGTCGGCCCGACCCAGGACCCGGACGCCGACTCCGCCACCGCCGAGGTGCTCGCACTCGGGGTGCACCCGGCCGCCCGCCGCCAGGGGCACGGCTCGCGCCTGCTCAACGCCTGCGTCGACATCCTCCGCGAGGCGGGTGCGACGACCATGCACGCCTGGCTCCTCCACGACCACGAGGCCACGCGCGCCTTCCTCGGGGCCTCGGGCCTCCAGCCCGATGGCGCCTACCGCGACCGCATCGTCTCCCCCGCCGGCGACACGGCACGGGAGGTCCGGCTCGTCGCGTCATTGCTCGACCCGGACGAGCCGTGACCGCGGGGGCCACCCCCGCGGATCGGAGTCAGGTCACTCGCCAGTCCCTCCTCGTCGGGGTCGCCACCGGCGCCTACGGAATCAGCTTCGGCGCCCTCTCGGTGGCGGCCGGCCTCGACGTACTGCAGACCATGGCGCTGTCCCTGCTCCTCTTCTCGGGCGGGTCGCAGCAGTTCGCCGTCGTCGGAGTGCTCGGCGCGGGCGGAGCCCCCGTCGCGGCCGTCGCCACCTCGACCCTGCTCGGCGTCCGCAACGGCATCTACGGCCTCCAGACGGCACGGCTCCTCGAGGTCGGCGGGTGGCGCCGTCTGCTCGCGGCGCACCTCACCATCGACGAGTCGACCGCGGTCGGCGTCGCCCAGTCCGATCGCGCCCTGGGCCGGGTGGGGTTCTGGTGGACGGGCGCGGCCGTCTTCGTCCTGTGGAACCTGATGACCCTCCTCGGGGCCGTCGTCGGCAACGCCCTCGGCGATCCGGCGACCTGGGGTCTCGACGCCGCCGCGGCGGCCGCCTTCTGCGGGCTCCTGTGGCCCCGGCTGCGCAGTCGCGACGCCGTCGCGACCGCCGTGCTTGCCGCCTTCCTCGCGCTCGTCACGGCGCCGGCGCTGCCGGTCGGCGTGCCCGTGCTCGTGGCCACCCTCGCCGCCGTCCTCGTCGGACTGCGGCACCCGGGGCGGCACGAGGGTGTGCTCGAGAAATCCGACCCCAGCGACCCGCGCACCTTCCCCGGCGCGGACCCGACGCCGTGAGGTGGCCCCGATGACCCTGTGGACGACCGTGCTGCTCGCGTGCGCACTCGCCTTCGCGCTCAAGGTGGCCGGCTATCTGGTCCCGGCCACCCTCGTCGAGGGCCCCCGGACCTCCCGCGTCATCACGCTCCTGCCCGTCGCGCTGCTCACGGCACTGATCGCCGTGCAGACGTTCACGGGTCATGGCGGGGCGTGGGCTCTGGACGCCCGGGCCGCAGGCGTGGGCGTCGCCATCGTGCTGCTGATCCTGCGGGCCAACTTCCTCGTCGTGGTCGTGGCTGCCGCTGCCGTGGCGGCGGCGTTGCGCGCCCTCGGCTGGGGCTGACCGAGCCGGCCTCGAGCGGGCGGCCCGGGCTCAGTCCAGGCCGAGGACGTGCTCCAGCCCGACGGTGAGGCCGGGGCGATCGAGGATGCCGCGGACGCCGGCGATGACGCCGGGCATGAAGGAGACCCGGTCGAAGGAGTCGTGCCGGATGGTCAGCTGCTCCCCCGTCGCGCCGAAGAGGACCTCCTGGTGGGCCACGAGGCCGCGGAGGCGGACGGCGTGCACGGGGATGCCGTTGACACGGGCACCCCTGGCGCCGTCGGGGTCGTGCGTCGTCGCGTCGGGCACGGCGTCCAGGCCGGCGGCCTGCCGCGCGTCGCCGATGAGATCGGCCGTGCGGGCCGCGGTGCCGCTGGGCGCGTCGACCTTGTCCGGGTGGTGCAGCTCGATGACCTCGACCGACTCGTAGAAGCGCGCCGCCTCCTGGGCGAACCGCATCATGAGGATCGCGCCGATGGCGAAGTTCGGCGCGATGAGCACGCCGACCTCGGGGTGCTCCGCGAGCTGCTGCTCGAGCGTCGCCAGTCGGTCGGCGGACCAGCCCGTGGTGCCGACGACCGCGTGCACACCCTGCTCGATGCAGTGGGCGACGTTCGCGGGTGACACGTCGGGGATGGTGAAGTCGATCGCGACCTGGGCTCCCCCGAGGTCGCCGAGGTCGTCCCCGGCGTCGAAGCGGCCGACGAGCTCGAGGCCGTCCGCCTCCTCCACCGCCCGGCAGGCCTGCGAACCCATCCGACCCGCGGCACCGATGACCGCCACCTTCGTGCTCGCGCCGCTGCTGGCGCCGTCCTGCGTCGTCGTCTCAGTCACCCGCCCAGCCTAGAGGGACGACTTCGACCCACCCAACAGGCCGCCCTCCAGCGCCAAGGTGAACACGAGGGGCAGGGTCGTTCACCTTCTGTTCACTTTCTGTTATAGTTGATTCAACGTAGGAACGACAGGAGGTCTCCCCATGGAGAACATCAAGCCGATGAAGCGGTCAAAGGCGACCACCCGTCCGCATGCACTCTGGGTTCCCCGGACAGACGCCAATGGCCACGTCCACATGGAGATGCGCTGGGTCGTCGATCAACCCACGCGCACCCGTAGCGCGCACGCTGCCTGAGCACCGTGGGCCACCCGAGTGGCTGACGACCGAAGCGGCCCGGTCCCCCAGATGGGGACCGGGCCGCTTCGTCATGCCGGGTGAGTCGGGCCCGTGAGGGCCCGACTCAGGCGTCAGCCCTCGTCCGAGCCGCCCTGGGCGCCGGACTCGTTCGAGCCACCACCGTTGCGGGGGCCACGACGACGACGGCTGCGGTTGCGGCCACCTTCGCGACGCTCACCGTCCTCCGTGCCCTCCTCGGAGGCGTCGGCCTGAGCCGGCGCGTCGACGGGGGCATCGGCCGGGGCGGCCTCGGGGGCAGCGTCTGCCGGAGCGTCCGCCGGAGCGTCGTCCGAGCCGGACTCGTCGGCGACGACAGCGGCCAGGCTCAGCTTGCCGCGCGGGTCGATCTCCTTGAGCTCGACCTGCACCTTCTGGCCCACGCCGAGGACGTCCTCGACGGCGTCGATCCGCTTACCACCGACGAGCTTGCGCACCTCGGAGATGTGCAGCAGGCCGTCCTTGCCCGGCAGGAGGGAGATGAACGCACCGAAGGTCGTCGTCTTCACGACGGTCCCGAGGAAGCGCTCGCCGATCTCCGGCATCTGCGGGTTCGCGATGGCGTTGACCGCGTTGCGGGCCGCCTCGGCCGACGGACCGTCGACCGCGCCGATGAAGACCGTGCCGTCGTCCTCGATGGAGATGTCGGCGCCCGTGTCCTCCTGGATCTGGTTGATCATCTTGCCCTTCGGGCCGATGACCTCACCGATCTTGTCCACGGGGACCTGGACCGTGATGATCCGCGGGGCGGTCGGAGCCATCTCGTCCGGAGCGTCGATGGCCTCGTTCATCACGTCGAGGATGTGCAGCCGGGCCTCGCGGGCCTGGGTCAGCGCGCCACCGAGAACCGAGGCGGGGATGCCGTCGAGCTTGGTGTCGAGCTGGATGGCCGTGACGAACTCACGCGTGCCGGCGACCTTGAAGTCCATGTCGCCGAAGGCGTCCTCGGCTCCGAGGATGTCGGTCAGGGCCGCGTACTGGGTCTCGCCGTCGACGACGTCGGAGACGAGGCCCATGGCGATGCCGGCGACGGGCGCCCGCAGCGGGACACCCGCGTTGAGCAGGGACAACGTCGACGCGCAGACCGAACCCATCGAGGTGGACCCGTTGGAGCTGAGTGCCTCGGAGACCTGGCGGATGGCGTAGGGGAACTCGTCACGCGGCGGCAGGACCGGCATGAGGGCCCGCTCGGCGAGCGCGCCGTGACCGATCTCGCGGCGCTTGGGCGAGCCCACGCGACCCGTCTCACCCGTGGAGTAGGGCGGGAAGTTGTAGTTGTGCATGTAGCGCTTGCGCGAGACGGGCGACAGCGAGTCGATCTGCTGCTCCATCTTGAGCATGTTGAGCGTCGTGACACCCATGATCTGGGTCTCGCCACGCTCGAAGATCGCGGAGCCGTGCACGCGCGGCAGGACCTCGACCTCGGCGGAGAGGGCGCGGATGTCCGCGAGCCCACGGCCGTCGATGCGGACCTTGTCGCGCAGGATGCGCTGGCGGACCAGCTTCTTCTGCACGGCGCGGTAGGCGGCGCTGATCTCCTTCTCGCGACCCGCGAACGGGCCCGGAGCGTCGATGGTGCCACCCAGCGTGGCCTTGAGTTCGTCCTTGATGACGTCGAGGCGGTCCTCGCGCTCGGCCTTGCCGGCGATGGTGAGTGCCTCGGCGGCCGCGGTGGCGACCTCGGCCTCGACGGCGGCGTAGGCGTCGTCCTGGTAATCCAGGAAGATCGGGAACTCCTCGACCGGCTTGGCGGCCTTGCTCGCCAGGTCGGCCTGCGCCTCGCAGAGGACCTTGATGAACTGCTTGGAGGCTTCGAGGCCCTCGGCCACGATCTCCTCGGTCGGGGCGGTCTTGCCCTCGTTCTTCACGAGGTTCCACGTGGACTCGGTGGACTCGGCCTCGACCATCATGATCGCGACGTCGCCGCCCTCGACCACGCGGCCGGCGACGACCATGTCGAAGGTCGAGCGCTCGATGTCCGAGAAGTTCGGGAAGGCGACCCACTGGTCGTCGATGAGCGAGACGCGGACGGCGCCGATCGGGCCCGAGAAGGGCAGACCGGAGATCTGCGTGGAGGCGCTCGCCGCGTTGATGGCGAGGACGTCGTACTGGTGGTCCGGGTGGACGGACAGGACGGTGATGACGACCTGGACCTCGTTGCGCAGACCCTTCTTGAAGGTCGGGCGCAGCGGGCGGTCGATCAGGCGGCAGGTGAGGATGGCGTCCGTGCTGGGACGGCCCTCACGCCGGAAGAAGCTGCCCGGGATGCGACCCGCGGCGTACATGCGCTCCTCGACGTCCACCGTCAGGGGGAAGAAGTCGAACTGGTCCTTCGGCGTCCGACCGGCGGTCGTCGTGGACAGGAGCGTGGTCTCGTTGTCGAGGTAGGCGGTGACGGAGCCACCGGCCTGCTTGGCGAGGCGCCCGGTCTCGAACCGGACGGTGCGGGTGCCGAATGAGCCGTTGTCGATGGTGGCTTCGGCGAAGGTGATCTCTGGACCCTCCATTGGGTCCTCCATTTCTGTTCTCAACGAACCGCGTGCATCGTCGTTGTGCACGGGCATTCCTTTGGGGCTGTGCCCCACGCGCGGGCCATCCATGGCTGGCGCGTCATGCGGCAAGGAGCGGCCCCCGGACGGGAACCGCTCCTTGTCGGATGTCTTATCGACGGAGGCCGAGTCGCTTGATCAGCGAACGGTAGCGCTCGATGTCGGTGGTCTCGAGGTAGCGCAGCAGGCGACGACGACGGCCGACCAGCAGCAGGAGGCCGCGGCGGCTGTGGTGGTCGTGCTTGTGCTCGCGCGAGTGCTCGGTGAGGTCGAGGATGCGCTGGGTCAGGAGCGCGATCTGCACCTCGGGGGAGCCGGTGTCGCCCTCGACCGTGGCGTACTCGGTCATGATCTTCTTCTTGACGTCAGTGTCCAAAGGCATGGATGAACCGACTCCTTTTCATCTGTGTTGCGCGGTGCTCCAGGGCAGGTCCACCTGGGCGCTCTCTGTCCGCGGCCGATTGCACGGCAGATCCAAGGTTAGCAGCGCCCGGCGGGCCGCCCTAATCGGTGCGGACCACCCCGACGGTGGCACCACGCACCCACGGGAGGGGCTCCCGTCGGCGACGACGGGAGCCCCTCGAGCGTCACTGCGTCTCCGACCTCACGGGTCGACGACGACGGTGCAGGTGTACGTCCCGGGCAGCAGGTCGTCGGCCGTGATCGACCCGTCGCCCTGCCCTGCCCCGGCCTCGGTGGACGTCGCGCCCTCGGCGATCGCGTCCGCGGTGGGGTCGGTGCCCTCGACGCAGGCCATCGTCGATGCCGTGCCGCCGGGGACCTGGGAGTCCACGGAAACACTGACATCGGTCAGCGGCATGTTGTGGAAGGTGACCTCGGTGACGCCGTCCGAACCACAGTCGGCGTCGGTGACGGCCACCGTCTGGGTGAGGTCGGTGATGGCGTTGCCGTCGGCGTCGACGGCGTGGTATCCGTCGGGCACCGTCTCGGCGACGGTGTAGTCGCCGGCCCAGGCACTCACCTGGAGGCCGGGGATGCAGACCGTGCCCGCGTCACCGGTCGTGCTGGCGACGCCCGCCTCGGGGGTGGATCCGCCCGTGGTGGTGAAGTCCACGCCCGACTGCGGGTGCCAACCCGAGCCACTCGCCTGGTGCTTGCGCAGCTTGGTGATGAGCAGGCCGCCCTTCTCCACCGCGTTGGTGAAGGTGCAGGTGACCGTCTCGCCCGGATCGAGGTCGATCGCGCCCACCGTGCTGGCGTCACCGGCCTCCGTGCTCGTGCAGGCCGTGCCCGTCAGGTCCCAACTCGTCGGCACCGTCTCGGCGACGGCGTAGCCGCCGGGAGCCTGGTCGGTGAACGACGTGGAGGCCAGGCCGGCCGCGCCGGTGCCGGTCGGGGTGAGCTGGAACGGCCCGAGCTTGGTGCTCGTGAAAGCAAAGGCCTGGCTGTCCGGGGCCGCCTTGAACCCGTCCGTGATGACCTTCTGGATGACGATGGTGCCCCGCGCGGTGTTCGTGAACGTGCAGTCCACGACGTCGCTCGGGTCGTCGATGTCGAAGCTCGCCCGGCCGGTCGCCAGGTCCGTCGTGGGCTCGACTCCCTCGCTCGCCGAGCAGTCGATGTCGGTGAGGTCGTAGCCGTTGCCCTCCGTCTCCGTCACGGTGAGGTCGTCTCCGATGAGGACGTTGGTGAACTGCTTGTCGTCGCCGTCGCCCAGGGCGAAGGCCGCGGCCGGTCCCGGGTCCCCGACGGCGACACCGGGATCGATGGTGAAGTCGGGGGTGAAGTCCCACGTGCCGGTGGCACCCGTCGGGTCGGTGACCTTGCGGATGATGACCTTGCCGCAGTTGCTGATGCCGGTCGGGATCGGCTCGATGAAGTCCTTCGCCGCCGCGGTGAACGAGTCGGACGAGCGACTCTTGAGGTAGGCCGAGCCGAAGCACACAACGGTTCATGCCACCCGTCAGCGCGTCGAAGTCGACCTGGGCCTCGCCGAAGGTCCGCACGCTCAGCGCGCCGAGTCCGGCCGAGTCGGCGGCCGCTATCGGTTCGCTGTTGATCGAGCCGGCGGCGTCGCCGGCGGCCGAGAGGTTGGACCGGGCGCCCCAACACGGCTTGGCCGAGGAGGCCTCACAGGTACCCGTCGAGTCGCTGGCGAGCCACCGCGAGATGAACAGCTGCGGGTTGGTGCCACCCTGCGACAGGTCGTACTGGATGAGCATGTCCCCCGCCGTGCGGACCGGGGTGACGCCGTTGGCGGTGAGCTCCTCCGACTGGTTGAACTCGAAGTCCATGTTCGTCGTGCCGCTCGGCTCCTGGACCCGGGACCAGAACATGTTGAGGAACTGGCGCCCCTCCGTGGTCTTCTCGAGGTAGACGCCGAAGTTCAACAGGTCAGACTTGTTCGGCGGGATCGAGCCGTTCTCGATGACCGGGACCTCGGTGTCCTCCTTCGTGCCCTGGGTGAACGAGTCGTCACCCGAGCCGCTGGGCGCGTCCGCGCCGATCGTGCCGTCGAGACCGGGCGTGGCCCAGTCGAGCCGACCGATGTTGTCGACCTTGAGATTGGCGCCCTTCGTCGGCACCTGGACCTGCTTGCCCTTGACGGTCTGCGTCACGAGCACGGTGCTGTCGATCTCGAAGCTGCTGCCGTCCAGAGTCTCCTGGCCCGGAATGGCGGCGCCCGCCGAGGTGGCGAAACCGAGGCCACCCATGGCCAGTGCGGCCACCGCGGCGAGGGAGACGGCACGACGCCGACCTCCCGGAATGTGTGTCTTCATGAACCTGACTCCCCTGTGCGACGAGGGCCCCGGGCGGTCGTCCGAGGTCGGTCCCGACGGTGCGGCGCACGAGGCGACGCCCGCCTGTCACGGCGCCTGGTGCGCCTCGGGACGCTTCCGAGTCTGTTCCGGTGTGGCACACGGGGATACCGCCCGATGGGGTCAACTGCCGGGCCCCTCCGGACCCCACCCAACGGGCCAGCCGGAAACGACCGGTAGGTCGAAGGCGCCCCATTGCGTGGGATCTGTCCGGCACCCGGGGCCAGGGATCGGACACGGAAATGGCCCGTGGACCCCCGGAGGGGTCCACGGGCCGGGGGTAAACCCTCGATCGCTCGTCAGAGGTTGATCATGTGGCCGGCGATGCCCTCGACGGCCTCCTTCACCGACTCCGACAAGGTCGGGTGGGCGAAGACGTTGCGGGCGACCTCGTCGGCCGTGAGGTCCCACTTCTGCGCGAGCGTGAGCACCGGCAGGAGCTCGGTGACGTCCGGGCCGATCATGTGAGCGCCGAGGATCTCGTTGTACTTTGCGTCCGCGACGACCTTGACGAAGCCGACCGGGTCACCCAGGCCCATCGCCTTGCCGTTGGCCGAGAACGGGAAGGTCGCGGTCTTGACCTCGTAGCCCTTCTCCTTTGCCTGCTCCTCCGAGTAACCGAAGGACCCGATCTGCGGGTGGCAGTAGGTCGCCCGCGGGATCATGTCGAAGTCGATGGGCATCGTCTCGGCGCCGGCCATGGTCTCGGCGGCGACGACGCCCATGGCCTCGGCGACGTGGGCGAGCATCATCTTCGCCGTGACGTCGCCGATGGCGTAGACGTTCGGGACGTTGGTGCGCATGAACTCGTCGATCTTGATGGCGCCGCGCTCGGTGAGCTCGACACCGATCGACTCGAGGCCATAGCCCTCGGTGCGTGGCGCGAACCCGATCGCGGAGAGCAGCTTGTCGGCCTCGAGGACCTGCTGGTCACCACCGGCCGCGGGGCTGACCGTGACCTTGACGCCGGAGCCGGTGTCCTCGACGCCCTCGACCTTGGTGCTGAGCATGACCTTCACGCCGAGCTTCTTGTAGTGCTTGAGGAGTTCCTTGGAGACGGCCGCGTCCTCGGTGGGGACCATCCGGTCGAGGAACTCGACGATGGTGACGTCGACGCCGAAGTTCTTCATGACATAGGCGAACTCGACACCGATGGCGCCCGAGCCGGCGATGATGATCGAGCCCGGGAGCTCCTCGGAGAGGATCTGCTCCTCGTAGGTCACGACGTTCTGCGAGACCTCGACGCCCGGGAGCATGCGCGTCACGGCGCCGGTGGCGATGATCAACTTGTCGAAGGTGACGGTCTGCTTCTCACCGGAGTTGAGCTCGACGTCCATCGACGTGGCCGACGTCAGGGTCCCCCAGCCGTCGATCTCGGTGATCTTGTTCTTCTTCATCAGGAAGTGGACGCCCTTGACGATGCCGTCGCTCACCTGACGGCTGCGCTTGTGGGTCGGCCCGTAGGACATCGTGGCGTCGCCCTCGATGCCGAACTTCGCCTTGTCGTGCTGCAGCGTGTGCGCGAGCTCGGCGTTCTTGATGAGCGCCTTGGAGGGGATGCACCCCACGTTGAGACAGACACCGCCCCAGTACTTCTTCTCGACGACGGCGACCTTCAGGCCGAGCTGTGAGGCTCGGATCGCCGCGACGTAACCACCAGGACCTGCACCCAGAACAACGAGATCGAAGTCAGCCATGGCGCCAGCCTAGACGGTGACGGTGCCGCCCCGGAGGTTGGTCCTCAGGACGCGGATCGCCGGAGCGCCTCGTGGATCCGTCGGGCGGCCGGCGCCGCGGTCTCGCCACCCGTTCCGCCCTGCGCGATCGTCACCACGACGACGTAACGCGGGTCGTCCGCCGGGGCATAGGAGGCGAACCACGCGGTGTCCTCGTGGCCGAAGACCTCCCCCGTGCCGGTCTTCCCGGCCACCGGCCAGTCCGTCGAGAGGCCGGCGAAGGCGGCCCTCGCCGTGCCGTTGGTGACGACGGCGCGCAGGGACCGGCGCAGGTAGGCCAAGGTCGCGGGAGACATGCTCATCCCCGGTCGGGTGCTCGCCTCGAGTGCGGGCGCCCGGCTGCCGTCGGCAGCGACGACGGCCTGACCGACGTGCGGCGTCCGGACGTCGCCACCGGTGGCGATCGAGGCGAAGACCTGCGCCATCTGCAGGGGTGTGGCGCCGAGGTCTCCCTGGCCGATGGACAGGTTCGCCTCGTCACCGGCCCGGAACTGGAAGCCGGACGTGCAGTTCTCCTTCGCGAGGGCCTTGAGGTACGTGGCTCGGGCCGCGTCCTCGACCTCCGGGTAGCCGGTCCTGGCCCGGCGACAGGTGTCCTCCTTCGTCGCCTCCCACGTGGCCCTCTTCCAACTGCGGTCGGGCACCCGGCCCGAGACCTCGCCCGGCAGGTCGACGCCGGTCTCGCTCCCGAGGCCCGCCTCCCGGGCGGCCGTGATGAAGACGTCGCCGTCGTCATCGCCGGCGAGCCCGCCCTGCTCGCGCCACTCCTCGTGGGCGAAGGCGTAGAAGACGGTGTCGCACGAGATCTCCATGGCCCGGTGCAACGAGATGACGCCGTGGGCGCGCGATTCGTAGTTGCGGAAGAGGCGGTCCCCGATCCGGTAGGACGAGGCGCAGTCGTAGCGACCGTCCAGGGAGTGGCCGGCCGCGACGGCCGCCGGCAGGGAGATCACCTTGAAGGTCGAGGCCGGCGGGAAGAGGCTCGAGGTCGCCCGCGAGACGAGTGGGGTACCGGCCCGCTCGTCGGTGAGGCGGTCGTAGTCCCGCTGGGAGATGCCGCCGGTCCAGACATCGGGATCGAAGGTCGGCGCCGACGCCATCGCCACGACCCCACCATCCGTGGTGTCGATGACGACCGCGGCACCCGAGTCGGCCTTCCAGCCGCGGGTGCGCGCGCCCTGGAGTGCGTCGGCCAGTGCGTCCTCCGTCGCGGCCTGCACGGAGGCGTCGATGGTCGTGCGAAGGTCGCGACCGGGCACGGGCTCGACGCGCGAGACCTCCCCCGTCACCAGGCCGCGTGCGTCGACGGTCACGACGCGTCGTCCCGGTGTGCCGCGCAGGACCTCGTCGTACTGCTGCTCGAGGCCTGCCCGCCCGACCAGGTCCTGGTCGGTGATCCCGCTGGCGGTGTCCTGGACGTCCTCCGCCGTCGCGCGGGTGAGGTAACCGAGCAGGTGGGCGGCGTTGGCCCCCTTCGGGGCGGGGTGGTGACGTACCGGGGTGGCCTCCACCGCGACGCCGGGGTAGCGCTCAGGGTCCTCGACGAGCGCGAGGGCGGCCCGCGCGTCGACGCCGGTGGCCACCGGAACGGGCACATAGGCCGATCCGCCCCAGCAGGCCGGGGGTGGCGCGGCGCCCTCCGTCCCGCAGAGGCGGGTCCGGTCCCACAGCGTGGCCGCGGACTCGTCGAGCGCGCGAGCGACGCGGGTGACGAGCGCCCGACCCTGGTCCGGCGCGGTCGTGAGGACGGAGCGATCGATGGTGACGACCGTCTGCGACGCGTTGTCCACCAGCGGGACCCCGTGCCGGTCGAGGATCCGGCCACGCACGGCCGGCGTGAGGATCTCCCGGGTCTCGGCGACGACGGCGAGTTGGTCGCTGCCGTCGCCGAACTGGACCTGGCCGAGCCGCCCGAGAAGTGAGGCGAAGAGCAGCGCGAGGATGCCGGTGAAGGCGAAGAGACGGACGTGCAGACCGGCCTGCGCTCCCCCGTCCTTCCCTGCGCGCGCGGTCGCCCCCGCCGACCAGCGCCGGCCTCGGCGCCCGCCGGTGTCGACGTGACGCCGCGGCCAGCGTCCCGCGATGGCCCGGCTGGCACGGCGGCGCCGCCACCCCCATCGGGTGATGCCCTCCCGCCGCCGTACGCGCCGGCTCACGCCAGCCGCCGCTCGGCGAGGGCGTGGTCCACCCGGATGAGGAAGGGGACGACGGGCGCCGCGAGCAGGAGGGTCAGCATGCAGCGAACCGCGACGTCGGCCCACGCGACGGGCACCGCGGCCAGACCGGCGCGGAGCAGGTCGAGGGCGACGACGATCCCCAGGGCGCCCGCCGTGACGACGAGGATCCAGACGAGCGGGGCACCCTCGATGCGGCGCCCGCGCCCGGCCAGCGCCCCGGCGGCGCCAAGTGCCAGAGCCGTCAACCCGAGCGGGCTGCCGCCTGGCGGAAGGAGGTCGACGACGAGGCCACCGGCCAGTCCGGCCGTGGCCCCGGCGGTCGTCCCGGACGTCAGTCCGACGGCAACGACCACGACGAGGACGAGGTGCGGCAGCACGGTGAGCCCCCGCGCGCCGAGCATGGCCGCGGTGAGGGCCGCCAGCACGAGCAGGGCCACGCGCAGCGGCCAACGCAGGCCGATCATGCGCCGCCCGTCGTCGTGGGGCGCGGTGTCCCACGCGGGACGGTCAGCACGACCCCGACGACGTCGAGGGCGTCGAGGGGGACGAGCGGTGCCGCCGCGCCCCGCGGCGTGATCGCGCCCGGGTCGTCGTCGACCCGCACGACGCGGGCCACGGGGATGCCGGCCGGCAGCGGGTGACCGTCCGGGCTGCCGAGCGTCTCGAGGGTGTCACCGACGCTGAGGCTCGCGCCGCTGACGAGCGACACCGACAACTGGCCGGCCTCGCGCGGCACTCCCCTGGCCCCCGTGCCCGCCCGAAGGCTGCCGAGGCCAGAGCGCTTGCCGGCCGCCGGGGTGACCCGGACAGCGACGGTGAGGTCCCCGGACCCGAGCACGACGACGTCACTGGTCCACCGCGAGAGTGACACCACACGTCCGACGAGACCGACGTCGGTGACGACGGCCAGGCCGACCGTCGCGCCGTCCCGTGAACCGACGTCGATCGTGACCCGCTCGGGGCCACTCGCCCCGACGGCGCCCACGGCGACGACGCGCGCCGGCAGCAGGTCCTTCCCGGCCACGTGCGGCGCGGCGAGGAGGTCGGCGAGCTGGCCCCCTTCGGTGGCCGTGCGTCGCTCCTCCCGCAACTGCTGGGCGAGGGCGTCGCGCTCCCGACGCAGCATGGTCAGGTCGTCGTCGGCCGGCGCCAGCGCACGCTCGACGGGCCCCAACACCGTCCCGGCCGCCCGACGGACGGGTGCCGTCGCCGAGGGCGCGGCGATGTCGAGGAGGAGGAGCGCGACCGCGATGACGGCCAGGGACACGAGCCAGCGGCGTCCTCGGGAGCCCCGATCAGAAGCGGCGGGCATCGACGAGGACCTGCTCGAGGGCATCGACGTCGTCGACACACGTGCCGGCGCCGCGAACCACGGCGTGCATCGGGTCGTCGGCGACGGTGACGGGGACACCCAGTTCGCGGCGCAGGCGTTCGTCGAGGCCGCGCAGCAGGGCCCCGCCGCCGGTGAGGGTGATCCCGTTGTCGAGCACGTCCCCGGCCAGCTCGGGTGGGCAGACGTCGAGCACCTCGCGGACCACGGCGACGATCCGCAGCACGGGCTCCTCGACGGCCCGGCGGACCTCGGCCGACGACACGTCCACGGTCTTCGGGAGGCCGGTCGCGAGATCGCGTCCGCGCACCCGGGCGCTCAGCTCCTGACCCAACGGGTAGGCGGAACCGGCCGCGACCTTGATGTCCTCGGCGCTCCGCTCTCCCAGCAGCAGCGAGTAGTCGGCCTTGAGGTGGGCGATGATCGCCTCGTCGAGGTCGTCGCCGCCGAGGCGGAGGCTGCGCGCGGCCACGATGCCGCCCAGCGCGATGACGGCGACGTCCGTCGTCCCGCCGCCGATGTCGACGACCATGCAGGCTGACGTCCTCGTGATCGGCAGCCCCGCTCCGATCGCCGCCGCCAGCGGCTCCTCGATGACGTACACGCGCCGCGCCCCGGCGCGAATGGCCGCGTCCTCGACGGCGCGGCGCTCGACGCCGGTCACCTCGCTCGGGACACACACGACCATGCGCGGCCGGATCAGGCGCGACGGCCTGACCTGGTCGACGAAGTAACGCAACATCCGCTCCGCCACGTCGGCGTCGGAGATGACGCCGTCCCGCAGGGGACGCACAGCACGGATGGCACCGGGGGTGCGGCCGAGCATCTCCTTCGCGCGGGTGCCGGCGGCGACGAGTTCGTCGCTGCCCGAGCGCACGGCGACGACGGACGGCTCGTCGAGCACGATCCCCCGGCCCTGCTCGTGGATGACCGTGTTGGCCGTGCCGAGGTCGATCGCGAGGTCACGACCGACCCGCCACCGCCGTCCCCGAGCCTCAGGCATCGGGATCAGAGGGAGGGGAACCAGATGGCGATCTCGCGCGCGGCAGACTCCGGCGAGTCCGAGCCGTGGACGATGTTCTCCTGGACCTTCTTGCCCCAGTCGCGCCCGAGGTCGCCGCGGATCGTGCCCGGCAGCGCCTCGTCGGGTTGGTGGCGCCGGCGAGCGCGCGGAAGCCGGGGATGCAGCCGTGACCCTCGACGACGACGGCCGTCACCGGGCCCGAGCTCATGGAACTCGAGGAGCGGCTCGTAGAAGGGCTTGCCCTCGTGCTCGGCGTAGTGAGCCGCGAGCTGCTCACGGGTCGGGGTCGTCACCGCGAGCGCCGCGAGCGTGTAGCCCTTGGCCTCGATGCGGCGGAGGACTCACCGGAGAGGCCACGGCGGTAGCCGTCGGGCTTGACGAGGACGAGGGAACGTTCGGTCTGCGCAGTCACGATGGTCACCCTACCCAGAGTGGGTCAGACGCCTCGGCGTGCCCGCAGGACGACGTCGTGCACGTGATGGGTCGAGACCGCCCCCGCGGGGCGGTCTCGACGCTCGTGGACCTCGATCACCCACCCGTCCCGCTCGGCGATCGCGGCCACGACGTCCTCGGTGCGCACGAACGCCTCGTGGTCGAAGGGCCGGGTCCGATCGGGGTCGGGATGCGCCGCGGCCGCCGCCATCGCCTGCGGGTCGTGATTGACGACGATCAGGGTGCCACCGGGCGCCACGGCGTCGAGGACGTTCGTCACGGCCCGGCCGTCCGGGGTCCGCGGGAAGGACGCGTAGGCCGCGGTGACGAGGTCGTACCGGACCCCGGCGAAGGGGTCCGCCGCGTTGGCGTCGCCCTGCACCAGGCCGATCTCCAGCCCCCGGTCCCGCGCGGCCGCGCCGACGCGCTCGAGGGCGCGTGCGGAGATGTCGGCGGCGGTCACCCGCCAGCCCTGCTGGGCCAGCCAGATCGCGTCGCCCCCCTCGCCCGCGCCGACGTCGAGGGCGTCGCCCGGCGTCAGCCCGGTGGCCTCGGCGACGAGCGAGCCGTTGGGGTTGCCGCTCCACTGCTGATCTCCGGCGTAGCGTCCGTCCCAGTCCGCGGCGTGCGCGCTCGGTCGGGCGGCCCCCTCGAGGTCCTCCCGGGCCAGGTCGACGCTGACCATGCTGCCGACCCGGCTGCCCGCGGCGGCCGCCGGCAGCACCTGCAGCATCGGCTCGGCGAGGGTGCCCGCCACATGGAGGCCGGGCACGAACGTGGCCCCGGTCATCGGATCGGCCTCGACGTACGTCGCGACGCCAGTGGGGTGTTCGGTCGCCACGAGCCCCACCCCCACGAAGGGGTCGACCCGGGCATGCAGGCGGGTCCCCACGAGGATGGTGTCCGCCGCGATGGTGGTGCCGTCCTCGAGGCGGATCTCCCGCAGGGTCCCCGCCTCGTCGCTGACGACCTCCTGCGCCCGAGCCACGACGACCCGCACGCCGGCGTCCCGGAGGATCTGCAGTTGCGGCTCGTCCGCCGCCACGCCCTCGTGGACCAGCACCGTCAGGTCGTCCGTGAGCTGTCGCAGCAGCGGGATGGGGTGCAGGCCCATCTCTGAGGTCACGAGCGAGACGATGCGCCCGTCGCGCGCCTCGTACCCGTGGCAGAAGGGGCAGTGGATGACCGCGCGGCCCCAGTGCCGGGCCAACCCCGGGATGTCGGGCAGCTCATCGCGCAGACCCGTGGCGGCGACGACCCGCCGTGCCCGCACGACGTGCCCGCCGGCGAGGCCGACGCGGAAGCCTTCGGCATCGCGGGTGACGTCGACGACTCGGCCGGTGAGCACCTCGGCGCCGTAGGAGCGCACCTCCTCGCGGGCGATGCGCAGGAAGTCCGCCGGCGACCGCCCTTCGTGCCCGAGGTAGCTGTGCATCTGCGAGGCCGGTGCGTTGCGGGGCTCACCGGAGTCGATGACGATGACCGATCGGCGCTGCCGGGAGAGTTGGAGGGCCGCGGCCAGGCCGGCGGCGGATCCGCCGATCACGGCCACGTCGACGTGCCTCTCGATGGCGGGGGTGCGGGGGTGCTCGTGGGGGGCGCTCATGCCGCCACGGTAGGTCCTTCTGGCGTATAGTGCATAGTCCCTTGCAGTATTCGCAAGGTCCAGTACCGCCGAGGAGCGCCCATGAGCGAGATCGAGCAGACCGTCCGCACCCGACTGCGAGGCCTGCGCACCGCCCAGTCCCTCTCGCTCGACGACCTCGCCGAGCGCTCCCACCTGAGCCCGTCGACCATCAGCCGGATCGAGACGGGCAAGCGCGCGATCAGCCTCGACGTCCTCCTCCCCCTGGCCCGCGCCCTGCGGACGGATGTCGAGACGCTGCTCGCCGAGGACGTCGACGAGGACGTCGTCATCCGCCCGACGCCGAGCCGCGAGCACGGCCACACGACGTGGATGCTCACCAAGGCCACCGGGACGACGGCGGCGATGAAGATGCGGCTCGAGCCGGGCGATCGGGCGCCGGAGCAGAGGGTCCACCCCGGGCACGACTGGTTCTTCGTCCTCGAGGGGCGGATCAGGCTCTTCCTCGGCGAGCGCGTGATCATCGTGGAGGCCGGCGAGGCGGCCGAGTTCGCGACGATGACGCCGCACTCCTTCATGGCGGTGGACGGCCCGGCCGAGGTCATCATGATCTTCGACCGGGACGGCCAGCGGGTCCATCGGCACGCCTGACGCGCCGGAGTGGCCCCGTCGCCGCCGGGAGGTCAGGCGGCGAGGGCCGCGTCCTCACGCGTCCGCACGTTCAGGTCAGTCGGGACTTCGGCGCGCAGGCACGCCCGCAGTCGCCACGCCGCGAAGAGCGCGACCGCGCTGATCCCCAGGTGGATCCCGAGGAACGCCTGGCCGAGCCCGGCCCCGAGCAACACTCCCGCGACGAGCGGGCCGGCGGCCGAGATCCCCGTCTGGAGCGCCGCGAAGACGCCGAGGGTGGTGCCGACCATCCCCTCCGGGGCGAGGGATGCCGTGAGGGGGTTGAGCACGGGGGCGTACATCGTCTCGCCGACGGCGAAGACGCCGAAGGTCGTGATGAAGATGGTCGCGGCGTGCTGCGGAGACAGCTGGGCCAGGGAGAGCAACAGCCACGAGGCGATCCACACGGTCGCGACGACCATGAGCAGGGATGCGCTGCTGCGGTGCGCGGTGAACCGGACGACGACCATCTGGAGCGCGAGGATGACGACGCAGTTGATCGCGGCGGCGTGTCCGATGGAGCGCTCGTCGAGGTCGAGGACGGTCAGGGCGTAGGCCGGCAGGCCCGCTTCGAACTGCGCGTAGAAGCCCAGCGCGAGGGTCACCGTCACGAGCGCGGTCCAGCGCAGCGCTGGCACGGCCCAGAGGGCGCGCACCGTGGCGGCCGCACCGGCGCCGGGTGCGCCGGAGCGCTCCGCGTCCGCGGGGGCGGGCACCGTCGTGGCCTCGGCCCGCGGCGCACCCCACCCCGCGGCCACGATGGTGACGGCGGAGGCGAGGAAGCCGAGACCGGCGAGGAGGAAGGCGGTGTCCATGCCGTCGGGGCGGGAAAGGTCGACGAGGTAGCCGGCGGCGAACGCGCCCACGGCCATGCCGAGCGCCTGACCGGTGAACTGCCAGGCGAAGATCTTGCGCCGGCCCGCACTCGGCACCCACAGGAGGACGAGCACCGACTGGGCCGGTCCGGCGGCGGTCACGCCGACGCCGAAGGCTGCCATGCCGAGGAGGAAGGCGGTCGCCGAGTCCGCGAAGGCGAGCCCGACGAGCGCCACGGCGGCCGCCGCGCGGGCCCACGCCGCGATGGCGACGGGGTTGTGCCGATCGGCGAGCCGGCCGCCGACGGGTGCCGCGAGCAGGGCCCCGAGCGAGAACAGGCTGGCCGCCCCGACCGCGACGAGAGTCCCCCAGTTCCGCCCCTCGGAGGCGTAGGCGTACTGGTAGGGCAACACCGTCCCCCAACCGATCATGGCGACGGAGGACGCGAGGATGAGGAGACGGGCGCGCACGGGATTCTCGACCTTCATTTCGAACACGAATATTTCGACTTCGAAATAATACCTCCTGTCGGGGGCTCCCCCGTCCACGCTCCCGCAGACGTGAACCAGTGCGAGGATGGCGCCCATGTCCGGACGACGAACCGATGCGCAGCGCCACCGCCAGGCCGTCGCGACCTACGTCGCGGCCGGCGGTGATGCCTCGACGCAGCGGGTCATCACCGCGCTGACGCTCGTGGCTCGCAAGCTCGACCAGTGGTACGAGCACCAACTCGTGGACCTCGGCATCAGCCAGGGCGAGTGGACGGTGCTCTCCGCACTCGCGAAGTCGGGCGAGGAGCCAATGACACCGACCCAGCTCGCCGAGGCCTCACTCGTCGCGGCGTCCTCCATGACGCACCGCCTCGACCGGATGGGTGAGCGCGGACTCGTCCGTCGCGCGCCGGACCCGAGCAACCGCACCCGCGTCCTCGTGCACCTGACGAAGGAGGGTTGGGACCTCTTCGCCCGAGCCGTCCGGGAGGCGGACGTCGTCGAGTCCGACGTCCTCGCCGGTCTCAGCGGCGCGCAGCGCCATCAGCTCGGTGACCTCCTCGAGGTCGTCATCGGCGACCTCGACCGGCTCACGACCGACTGAACGGACCGGCGCCCTCCGGCGGTTCAGGCCGTGGCGGCGTCGATCTGGCGGGTCTTGCGCAGGGACAGGACCCAGACGAGTGCGAAGAGGGCCCCGACGAGCCCGAGCATGGGGACGATGAGTCCCGAGGCGATCACGAGCGCCTGCAGGATCCACCCCAGCGTCACTCCCCACGGGTGGCGCCGCATCATCCCCGACGCGACGACACAGGCGAGCGCGAGCACGCACAGTGCCGCGAAGCCGCCGGTGCCGCCCCCTTCGCTCACCTGACCGAGGCCACGGGCCACCAGTGCGCCGAAGAAGACGACGAGGCCCTCGCCCGCGAGGATCGTCGCGAGCATGCGCCAGGTGAACTTTCCTTGGAGGCCGTAGAACATGGGCGTCAGCCTAGGTGTTGCGCCCGAGCCGTCGTCCGCCGCCGGCACCCGGCCGCGGGCGCTCGCCCCACCCGGGCCCGGTGCTTGGATGGACCCCATGCCCGATCAGGAGAGCGCCGAGGATCCCCCGACCCTGCCCGTCGCCACCATGCGGCGTGCCGTCCTGACCGTCGCCGCCCTCAACTTCGGGTACTTCTTCGTCGAGGCGAGCGTGGCCCTGGCGATCGGGTCGGTCTCGCTCATCGCGGACAGCGTCGACTTCCTCGAGGACACGGCGGTCAATCTCCTGATCGCCCTGGCCCTCGGCTGGTCCCTGCGCAACCGAGCGACGGCGGGACACGTCATGGCGCTGATCCTGCTCGTCCCGGCCGCGGCCGCCATCTGGCAGGTCGTGGAGAAGGTGGCCGACCCCACGGCCCCCGATGTCACCCGCCTCATCGTGACCGCCGGCGGCGCCGCCGTCATCAACGGCATCAGCGCGCTGATTCTGCTCCGCGTCCGGCGCCATTCCGGCAGCCTGACGCGCGCCGCCTTCCTCTCGGCGCGCAACGACGTGGCGGTCAACCTCGCGATCATCGCGATGGGAGTCATCACGGCCGTGACCCGGTCCGGCTGGCCCGACGTCGTCCTGGGCACCGTCATCGTGCTCATCAACGTCTTCGCCGCGCGGGAGGTGTGGGAGTTGGCCGCGCAGGAGCGCCTCGCCGCCCGCGCCCTGGCCGGCGAGGAGATCGACTGAGCGGTCGCCGAATCAGCTCGTCGGTCTACCGACCGACGTCAGACCTCGTTGCGCCCCAACAGCATCCGCACGTCCGCGGCCGTGGTGACGGACCCCGTCGCGAGGACCCCACCGCCGACGCCGCCACCGTCGTCGGCGAGTGCGCCGGCGTGGTCGAGGGCGTCCGGGAGGTTCTCGATGACGGTGACCCGGTGGTCACCGAAGATCTCGGCCGCGAGCGCGCCGAGCGTCTCGGGCCGCATGGAGCGCGGTGAGGACGAGCGCGTCACGACGACGTGATCGAGCACGGGATCGAGCGCCTCGAGGATCTGCTGGGCGTCCTTGTCCTTGAGGATCGCGACGACGCCGATGAGACGCACGAAGGTGAACTCCTCCTCGAGCGCCTCACGCAGGGCGAGCGCACCGGAGGGGTTGTGCGCCGCGTCGACGAGGACCGTCGGCGAGCGCCGCACGATCTCGAGGCGACCGGGCGAGGTGACGTCCATCAGGGCCGCCCGCAGGACCTCGTCGTCGAGGGTCTGCTCTCCCCCGCCGAGGAAGGCCTCGACCGCGGCCACCGCGAGCGCGGCGTTGTGCACCTGGTGCGTGCCGTGCAACGAGAGGAAGAGGTCCTCGTGGTCGCCCGCGAGGCCGCGCACGGAGAGCTGCTGACCGCCGACGCCGACGTCGCGCGTCAGGACGCCGAAGTCGACACCCTCGACGGTCAGCCGAGCGCCGACCTCCTCGGCCCGCTCGGCGAGGACGGCCAGGACCCCTTCGTCCTGCACCGAGCTCACGGCGATCGCGTCGGCCTTGATGATGCCCGCCTTCTCGGTGGCGATCTCGATGATCGTGTCGCCGAGGAAGTGCTGGTGGTCGAGGGCGACGGGTGTGAAGACGCTGACCTGGGCGTCGATGACGTTGGTGGCGTCCCAACCGCCGCCCATGCCGACCTCGACGACGGCGACGTCGACGGGGGCGTCGGCGAAGGCGGCGTAGGCCACCGCGACGAGCACCTCGAAGAAGGTCATCCGCGGACCGTCCGCCGCCGCGGAGGCCGCGTCGACGGTCTCGATGAAGGGCAGCACGTCGTCATAGGCGGCGAGGAACTTCTCCGCCGGGATCGACTCGCCGCCGATGCTGATCCGCTCGCGCAGGCTGTGCAGGTGCGGGGAGGTGAAGCGGCCCACGTTGAGCCCCGTCTCGCGCAGGATCCGCTCGATGATCCGCGTCGTCGAGGACTTGCCGTTCGTGCCCGTCACATGGATGACGGGGTAGGACCGCTGCGGGTCGCCGAGCAACTCCATCACCTGCGCGATCCGGTCGAGGCTCGGCTCGAGATCGTGCTCGGGGGTGCGGGCGAGGATATCGGTCTCCACCTCGCGCATCCGACGACGGAGCTCGAGCTGGCGGGCGGCCTCACGCTGGGGTGCATCGGGGGCTGGCATGGCCCGATTGTCCCTCACGTCGGACTCAGAGGGGTCGGCGCATCCAGACGGAGACGGGCATGCCCGCCCCCATCTCCTCCCGTTCGAACTCGACGAACCCGTTGCGCTCGTAGAAGGAGCGGGCGCGGTCGTTGCCCGCGTAGTGCGAGAGCCGCAGCTCGTCCCACTCCCCCGTCACGCGCGCCACGACCTCGTCCATGAGCAACTGGCCGATGCCGCGCGAATGGTGCGCGGGCAGGACGTAGATCTTCCACAGCACGGCGTGGCCCTCGAGAGGCCCGTAACTGGCCATGCCGACGACCTCGCCGTCGACCTCGGCGACGAGGCACCGCCCGGCGCGGATCGCGGGGATGGTCGCCTCCGGCGTCCACCACTTCGCCAGCCCGAGTTCGATGAACTCGTCACCGAAGGCCTCGCGGTAGGTCGCGGGCCACGTGACGTGGCCGACGTGCACGACGTCGGCCAGGTCGTTGCCCGTGGCCTCCCGGATGACCACGTCGTGGCCTGCGGCGTCGACTCCCGCCGCAGCGCCACGCCCGCCGAGGCTCACGAGAGGCTCGAGACGATGACCCGCACGGGCTGGCCGTCACCGACGGTCGCCTCGATGCCCTGCCCGGGGAGCGCGGTCAGGTCGGCGGCCGACCCGAATTGCGTCGCCAGGGTCTCCTCGGTGATGAGCCCCTGGTGGGCCACCGTGGCCTCCCAGACCTGCTGGTCACCGAGCACGGTGAGGCTGATCCGGTCGCTGATGTCGAGACCGGCGTCGCGGCGGGCCTGCTGGACGACACGGATGACGTCGCGGGCCAGGCCCTCGGCGGCCAGCTCGGGCGTGACGGTCGTGTCGAGCACGACGAAGCCGCCGCCGGGCAGCACGGCGGTGGCCTTCGAGCCGTCACCGCCGTCGCCCACGACCGTCTCGAGCGTGTACTCGCCCTCGACGAGGGCCAGGCCGCCGGCCGTGACGGTGCCGTCGTCGCCGACCGACCAGTCACCCGACTTGCTGCCCTTGATCGCGAGCTGCACGTCCTTACCCAGACGCGGGCCGGCCGCGCGGGCGTTGACCGAGAGTCGCTGCTGCACACCGAAGTCCTGGGCGTCCGCGGAGTCGAGCTCCACGAGCGTGACGGTCCGGACGTTGACCTCGTCGGCGATGATCGCCGCGAACTCCGTGAGCGCCCGGGCGTTCGCCGTCACGACCGTGAGGTCGTTGAGCGGCAGGCGCACGCGCAGCTTCTCCGCCTTGCGGACCGAGGAGGCGACCGAGCAGACGTCGCGCGCCATGTCCATGGCCTCGACGAGGGCGTGGTCCTGCGGCAGGAGGGACGCGTCCGGCCAGTCCTCGAGGTGGACCGAACGTCCACCCGTCAGGCCGCGCCAGATCTCCTCCGTCACCAGCGGGAGCAGCGGCGCCGCCACCCGGGTGATGACCTCGAGCGCGGTGTACAGGGTGTCGAAGGCCTGCTCGGCCCCCTTCGCGCCCTCACCGGCGGAGCCGGTGTCCCAGAAGCGCTCGCGGCTCCGGCGGATGTACCAGTTCGTCAGGACGTCGAGGACGTTGCGGGTGGATTCGCACGCGCCGGCGATGTCGTAGGCGTCGTGCTGGTCCTGGCTCGTCTCGACGTACTCGCGCACCGTGGCCAGCAGGTAACGGTCGAGCGGGTCGGTCGAGGCCGTCGACCACTGCGCGTCGTAGCCCGCGCCGCCGTTGGCCGCGTTGGCGTAGAGGCTGAAGAAGTACCACGAGTTCCACAGCGGCATGAGCACCTGGCGCACGCCGTCGCGGATCCCCTGCTCGGTGACGACGAGGTTGCCGCCGCGCAGGATCGGGCTCGACATGAGGAACCAGCGCATGGCGTCGGCGCCGTCCCGGTCGAAGACCTCGCGCACGTCCGGGTAGTTGCGCAGCGACTTGCTCATCTTGTTGCCGTCGGAGCCGAGCACGATCCCGTGGCTGATGCACGAGGAGAACGCCGGCTTGTCGAAGAGTGCCGTCGCCAGGACGTGCATCGTGTAGAACCAGCCGCGGGTCTGGCCGATGTACTCGACGATGAAGTCGCCCGGGAAGTGGTGCTCGAACCACTCCGCGTTCTCGAACGGGACGTGGTTCTGCGCGAACGACATCGAGCCGGAGTCGAACCACACGTCGAGGACGTCCTCGACGCGGCGCATGGTGGAACGCCCGGTCGGGTCGTCCGGGTTGGGTCGGGTCAGGTCGTCGACGAAGGGGCGGTGCAGGTTGGGCTGCCCGTCGCGGTCGCGCGGGATGCGCCCGAAGTCACGCTCGATCTCCTCGAAGGACCCGTAGACGTCCAGGCGCGGGTAGGTCGGGTCGTCGCTCTTCCACACCGGCACCGGGGAGCCCCAGAACCGGTTGCGGGTGATCGACCAGTCGCGAGCGTTGGCGAGCCACTTGCCGAACTGGCCGTCCTTGATGTGCTCGGGGACCCAGCGGATCTGCTGGTTGAGCTCGACCATGCGGTCCTTGAAGGCGGTCACCTCGACGAACCACGACGAGACGCCCTTGTAGATGAGGGGTTCGCGGCAGCGCCAGCAGTGCGGGTAGGAGTGGTCGTAGGTCTCCCGGCGCAGCAGGATCGTGCCGGGGCTCACCGAGCCGGCGTCGCCCTCGGCGCGGGTGGCCGCCTTGAGGTGGTCGATCACGGGCGCGTTGGCGTCGAAGACCTGGAGGCCCTCGTAGTCCGTCACCGGGAAGGTGAATCGGCCGTCCTTGCCGACCGGCATGACCGCCTCGATGCCCTCGCGGTCGGTCACCTCCTTGTCGACCTCACCGAAGGCGCCGGCGGTGTGCACGACCCCGGTGCCGTCGGTCGTCGTCACGGCGTCATCGGCCGCGACGATCCGGAAGGCGTTCTCGTGACCGGCGTAGTAGGAGAACGGCGGGGTGTAGCTCCGACCGACGAGGTCCGCGCCGCGGTAGGTTCCGAGGATCTGCGGCTCCTCGCCGAGCTCCCGGGCGTACGCGCCGAGGCGAGCCTGCGCGAGAACGTAGCGGGCGGTGGTGTCCGTGCCGGGGACGGCCGCCTCGACCACGACGTAGTCGATGTCGGAGCCGACCATGGCCGCGAGGTTGGACGGCAGGGTCCACGGTGTCGTCGTCCAGACGAGCAGGTGGGCGCCGTCGAGCACCGGGTCCTCGCCCGTCGTCTCGAGCGTGAAGCCGACGGTGACGGCCGGGTCCTGGCGCATCTGGTAGACGTCGTCGTCCATGCGCAGTTCGTGGTTGGACAGCGGAGTCTCGTCGTTCCAGCAGTAGGGCAGGACGCGGAAGCCCTCGTAGACGTAACCCTTGTCGTGCAGGGACTTGAACGCCCAGATGACGCTCTCCATGTAGTCCGGGTTGAGCGTCTTGTAGTCGTTGTCGAAGTCCACCCAGCGGGCCTGGCGGGTGACGTACTCGCGCCACTCGTCGGTGTACATCAGGACCGACTGGCGGCAGGCGTCGTTGAACTCCTCGATGCCCAGCTCGTGGATCTCGTCGGTGGTCTTGATCCCCTTCTGGCGCATGGCCTCGAGCTCGGCCGGCAGGCCGTGGGTGTCCCAGCCGAAGCGGCGCTCGACGCGCTTGCCGCGCATCGTCTGGTAGCGCGGGACGACGTCCTTGACGTAGCCCGTGAGCAGGTGACCGTAGTGCGGCAGGCCGTTGGCGAAGGGCGGGCCGTCGTAGAAGACGAACTCGTTGCCGCCGTCCGCGCCGCCGTCACGCTGATCGATCGAGGCCCGGAAGGTGCCGTCCTGCTCCCAGTGGGCGAGGATCCGCTCCTCGATCTCGGGGAAGCGCGGGCTCGCGGGCACGCCGAGCGCGGCGCCGGGGCGCGACTCGGTGGCGGTCTGGTCCGGGGTGCTGGAGACCTTGGGGTAGGTCATGGGCGGGCTCTCCTGCGGGTGGCGTCGTCAACTCGGATCCTGCACGAGGACGACGCGTCGACGGGTTCGTCGACGGCACCGCGGTACCACCTCAGTTGTCCCGAATCCCGCGGCGGCTGCCGAGAGGTTCGTGACCACTCTTGTCCCAGGCTCTGACGGGCCCACCCGTCCGGATCTACTGAGGAAGGTCGCCCCGCCCGTTCTCCCGGAAGCTCGCCGCTGATGACGGCTCAAACGCTGCTGCCCGCAGTCTAACGGCATGGACGAAGGGGGTCGCGCCGGCCGCGTACACTGGGCCGGTCCCCTTCCAGGGGGCACCACGCGCACCCACGGGGGAAGCCGGTCCGATTCCGGCGCTGACCCGCAACCGTAGGTCCCACTCGGGACGAGCCGGAACACCTGTGGACTGCGAGCGGCTCAACCACAACCCGTCGAGGCAGCGGGTCGAGCCCGAGGCACGTCACTCGGGTGCAGGCCATGTCCCACCCGAAAGGCCCTCCCCATGGCACAGACCACCTTCCCCCGCGCCCCCTTCGTGCGCGGCGCCGCGCTCGCCGTCACCGCCGGCGCGATCCTGGGCATGAACGCCATGCCGGCTGCGGCCGACACGCCCACCGACGCCCACGTCGCGGGCTTCCTCGCGACCCAGTTGACCGCGGGTGGCGACCACCTCTCGACGACCTACGGCACCGACGTCTACGCCGACCACGGCCTGACCGTCGACGCCGCACTCGCCCTGACGGCCACCGGCGTCGCCGGCGATCAGTCCACGGCGGCAACCGCCTGGGTGGTCGCCAACTCGGCGGACTACGTCGGCGCGGGGACGGACGTCTACGCCGGCTCCGCGGGCAAGCTGCTGACCCTCCTCACCGCCCGCGGCGTCGACGCGTCCAACGTCGGTGGCCGGGACCTCGTGGCCGCCGTGCAGTCGACCGAGGGCGCGGATGGCCACTACGCGGACGTCTCGCCCTGGGGTGACTACTCCAACGCCATCGGCCAGGGCTTCGCGCTCATCGGCCTCCAGCGGGCGGGCGCGAACCCGTCGACAGCGGCCGTGGACTTCCTGCTCCAGCAGCAGTGCGCGGACGGCGGCTTCCGCCTCGAACTGACGGGCGACGCCTGCGTGTCCGACCCCGACGTCACCTCGATCGCCGTCCAGGCGCTCGCCGTCGTCGGTGGTCACGACGACGCCATCGCCGAGGCCGCCGCCTACCTCAAGGGCAAGCAGGCCGCTGACGGCAGCGTCAACGGCGGGACGAGCACGGACACCCCGAACAGCAACAGCACCGGCCTCGCGGCCGCCGCCTTCCGCATCGCCGGCCTCGACGCCGAGGCCACCGCTGCGCGCGCCTGGGTCGCGGGCCTCGTCTACGACTGCTCCTTCCCCGCGGCCGTGCGCGGCGGGATCGCCTACGACCAGGCCGCCTTCGACGCCCGTCTCGCCTCCGGCGACGACGCCGTGGCGGACCAGGACGTGCGCGCCACGACGCAGGCCGTGCTCGGCCTGACCGACACCGACTACACGACCGCGACCGCCGCCGGCGAGAGCGCCACCGCGCCGGTGCTCGAGTGCGCCACCGAGCCCGAGCCGACGGACGACCCGAGCGACGACCCGACGGGCTCCACGGACGAGCCGACCGGCTCCACCGAGACGCCGACCGACGACACCACCGGCCCGATCGAGAACACGCCTCTCATCCCCACCGTCGTGCAGACCGACGGCATCGCGCGAACCTCCCCGCTGCCGGCCGTCGGCGCGGGCGTCCTCGCCGTCCTGGCCGCGGGCGGCGCCCTCCTCCTCGGAGTGCGGCGACGCGGCGCCCACCGATGATCCGGCGTCCCGCGGCCACGGCGCTGCGCACGGTCGTCGCCGTCGGCTTCGCCCTTGCCACCGCGCTCGGGTTCGCGACGGCCGGTCCGGCACAGGCCGCGGCGTGCTCGGGCACGTCCGGCGTCACCGTCGTCGTGACCTTCCCCAACGGGTCGACCTCGGTCGGCTGCGCCCAGGGCGATCCGTCGACGGGCCTCGACGCGCTCGCCGGCGCCGGCTTCAGCTACGTCTTCCCCACGCGCGCGCCGGGGTTCGTGTGCCGGATCAACGGCCAGCCCGGCGCCGGCACCGACGACTGTGTCGTCGCCTCCCCCGCCAACGCGTCCTGGTCCTACTGGCACGCCCAGCCGGGCGGCTCGTGGCAGTACAGCTCGACGGGCGCCGGCGGCCACAACCCCGCCCCGGGCTCCGTCGAGGGCTGGCGCTGGGGCAGCGGCGCCGCCCCGGCCATTGCTCCCCCGGCCGCGAAGGCGACGTCGACCCCGAAGCCGACCAGCACACCCCAGCCGACGACCACGCCCACGGCGACGTCGCGTCCGACGACGACCGCGACACCCCGGAACACGACCAACTCGACGAGCAGTGGCACCGGACGTGCGACGGGCACGGGCACCGCCGCGGGGCCGACGTCCGCGGGCGCCACCGGCTCCACCTCCGCCGGCGCCACGGGCGAGAGCAGCACGAGCACCGGCGGCAAGGAAGGACGCACGAGCACCGGCACGAAGAGTGCCTCGAACGCGAGCGCGACCTCGACGCGCAGCGGAGCCGCCTCGTCCACGTCGGGCGCGACGGCCGAGGACGGGCAGACCACGTCGGCGACCGCGGACCCATCCGACGACGACGGCGGCACGCCGTGGGCCCTCCTGGGGGGAGGCCTCCTCGTGGCGGCCGTCCTCGGGGCCGGTGTCGTCGTGGCCCGACGGCGCGGGTGACGACGGCCACTGGCCCTCGCCGGCGGCGCGCGGTCCTCGCGCGCAGCCTGCACCCGGGTGCCTGGTGGGCGTGGGCGATCTGCCTCGCCGCCAGCGTGTCCCTGACGACGAACCCCCTCGTCCTCGCGCTCACCCTCGCCGTGCTCTGGCTCGTCGTCGTGTCGCGCCGGTCCGACACTCCCTGGGGTCGCGCCTTCCGGTTGTACGTCACGCTCGGGATCGTCATCGTCGTCGTGCGCATCGTCCTGCACGTCCTCGTCGGCCTCAAGTACGGCGACACCGTCCTGCTCGACCTGCCGACCCTCACGCTCCCCTCGTGGGCCGCCGGGATCACGCTGCTGGGCACCCTGCGCCTCGAGTCGCTCCTGGGCGCCGCCCTCGAGGGCCTGCGTCTGGCCACGATGATCTGCGCCATCGGCGCCGCCAACGCTCTCGCCAACCCCAAGCGGCTGCTCGCGTCCCTGCCGAGCGCACTCAACGACATCGGCAGCGCGCTCGTCGTGGCCGTCAGCGTCGCGCCCCAACTCGCCGAGAGCGTCCAGCGCGTGATGCGAGCGCGGCGGCTGCGCGGCGACGGGAAGGGGGGTCTGCGCGCCTTCCGGCAGGTTGCCATGCCCGTCCTCCAGGACACGCTCGACCGCTCGCTGCTCCTGGCTGCGGCCATGGATGCCCGCGGCTTCGGCCGCCGCGGCGAGATCGGCGTCGGCCCGCGCCGCGTCATCGGCGTCCTGTCACTGGGCGGGCTCCTCGGGGTGTGCCTAGGTGTCTACGGCCTGCTCGACGCCTCGAGCCCGTCCGTGCTCGGCCTGCCGGCCCTCGTGCTCGGCCTCGCGGCCATGGCGGGTGGGATCCATCTCGGTGGCCGCGCGGTGCGCCGCACGCGCTACCGCCCCGACCCGTGGCTGGCCCCGGAGTGGATCACCGTCGGCTGCGGCGTCGTCGCGGCCGCGGCCGCCTTCGCGACAGCCCACGTGAGCCCGGAGGACCTCCAGATGCCGCTGCAGCCTCTGGCCGCCCCCGCCGTGCCCCTGCTCGCCGTCGCCGGGCTCCTCGTGGCGGCCCTGCCCGCCTTCGTCACCCCCGAGCCGCCGACGCACCGGTCGCGCCCGGCCGTCCGCCAGGCTCCCCAGTCCGTTTCCCGATCGGCGAGATCCACCCTCACGCCGACGGGCACCCAGAGAGGCACCCCGTGACGACCCCGCTCCCCCGGTCCCGCCCGGCCGCCGCGATCGCCTTCGACCGCGTCACCATCACCTACTCGGACCAGGCCACACCGGCCCTGCGCGACGTCACCTTCGAGCTGGAAGAGGGCGAGCTCGCCCTCGTCGTCGGCCGCACCGGGTCAGGCAAGTCGACGCTGCTCGGCGCCATCAACGGGCACGTCCCCCACTTCACCGGCGGCACGCTCGCGGGCTCCGTGCGGGTGCACGGCCGGGACACCTCGACGCACCGACCGCGCGACCTCGCCGACCTCGTGGGTGTCGTCGGGCAGGACCCGCTCGCGGGATTCGTCACGGACACCGTCGAGGAGGAGCTCGCCTACGGCATGGAGCAGCTCGGCCTGGGTGCGGCGACCATGCGCAAGCGCGTCGAGGAGGCCCTCGACGTCCTCGGCATCGCGGACCTGCGGCGGGCCGCCCTCGCCGAGCTCTCCGGTGGGCAGCAGCAGCGCGTGGCCATCGGCGCCGTCCTCACCACGCACCCGCGCGTCATCGTCCTCGACGAACCGACGTCCGCGCTCGACCCCACCGGCGCCGAGGAGGTGCTCGCCTCGATCACCCGACTGGCCCACGACCTCGCCGTCACCATCGTCGTCGCGGAACACCGCATCGAGCGAGTCCTTCAGTACGCCGACAGCGTCCTGCACGTCGCCGACGGTCACGTCACGCACGCCGACCCGGCGACCGCCATGGTCACGGCCAGCGTCGCGCCACCGGTCGTCGAACTCGGCCGCTGGGCGCAGTGGTCTCCTCTTCCGCTGTCCGTGCGCGACGCCCGTCGACGCGCCCACGACCTGCGGGACCGCCTCGCCGACGGCGAGCAGGCGTCGAGCCACCGGGCTGCTGCCGAGGAGACCGTTGAGGATGCCCGGGTGGCCACTCCCGGGGAAGCCGCCCTGAGCGCCCGCGGCGTCGTCGTCACCTACGGCGACCTTCCCGCCGTCGCCGGGGTCGACCTCAGCGTCCCGGATGGTCAGGTGGTCGCCCTCATGGGTCGCAACGGCTGCGGCAAGTCGACCCTGCTCTGGGCTCTCCAGGGCAGCGGACCGCGCGACGCCGGTGAGGTGACCGTCCCCGCACCCCGTGCACCCGAACCCCGGACAGCCAGACAGACCGGTGACGCGGCCCGCGTCGACCCGGCCGCGCTGTCGGCCGCCGACCGTCGCCGCCTCGTCGGGATGGTGCCGCAGACCGCGAGCGACCTGCTCTACCTCGAGACCGTCGCGGACGAGTGCGCCCAGGCCGACACCGAGTCCAGGGCCACCGCCGGCACCTGCGCCGCCCTGCTCGACCGGATCGCCCCCGGCATCCCCCCTGCGCGCCACCCCCGCGACCTGTCCGTGGGCCAGCAACTCGCGCTCGTCCTCGCCGTCCAGCTCACGGCCGGCCCGCGCCTGCTCCTGCTCGATGAGCCCACCCGTGGCCTCGACTACGGCGCGAAGGCGGCCCTGCGCGACGTCCTGCGCGACCTCGCCGCCGCGGGACGCTCGGTCATCGTCGCCACCCACGACGTCGAGTTCGTCGCGGAGGCCGTCGACCGCGTCGTCGTCATGGCCAGCGGCGAGGTCGTGGCCGACGGCCCCACGGCCGAGGTCGTCGTGTCCTCGCCCGCCTTCGCACCGCAGGTCGCCAAGATCACGGCGCCGGGTCCGTGGCTCACCGTCGACCACGTCGTCGCGGCACTCGGGCGCGGCGCGCCGTGAGTCGCGGCGCCGCCATCCGGCTGCGGCCCCGGTCGCTGGCCGCCGTCGTCATCGCGTCCGCCATCGGTCTCATGGCCTTCCTGTGGCCGCTCGTGCTCACGCCCGCGCCGGGCGCGACGGGCGGCGGCACCGCGCCACTCCTCTTCGCCCTCCTGCTGCCGGTCGTGCTCGGCGTCGTCCTCGTCGAGATGTCCGACGGCGGCATGGACGTCAAGGCCATCGCCCTGCTCGGCGTCCTCGCCGCGGTGGGGGCCGTGCTGCGCCCCATGGGGGCCGGCGCGGCCGGCCTCGAGACCGTCTTCTTCCTCCTCGTCCTCGCCGGCCGCGTCTTCGGCGCGGGCTTCGGCTTCGCCCTCGGGGCCATCACCCTCTTCGCCTCGGCCCTGCTCACGGCCGGGATCGGTCCGTGGCTGCCGTACCAGATGCTCGGTGCCGCCTGGGTGGGTCTGGGCGCCGGACTGCTCCCCCCGGCCAAGGGGCGCCTCGAGGTCGCCATGCTCGCGGCCTACGGCGCGGTGGCCGGACTGCTCTACGGCGTCGCGCTCAACTTCTCCTTCTGGCCCTTCAGCACCCAGGGCGAGGCGGCGCTCACCTTCGTGCCGGGAGCGCCCGTGACCGAGAACCTCACGCGCTTCCTCACCTTCACGCTGACCACCTCGGTCGGCTGGGACCTCGGCCGGGCCCTGACGAATGCCGTCCTCATCCTCATCACCGGGCGCTCCGTGCTCGGGGCCCTGCGCCGGGCCTCGCGGCGGGCGGCCTTCGAGGCACCGGTCCGCTTCGTCGACACGGCGCGGGCGGCCGAGCACCGCTGAGAGCCTTTGGCACAATCGCCGTATGGCACCGATCGAGCTCGACCGCAACGAGTCCTGGCTGTCCCGCGAGGAGTTGGAGGGCGTCCGCGGACGCGTGCCGATCCTCTACGTCAACGCCGTCCCCGTGCGGGTCGAGGACTCGGGCACCGTGACCGCCGTCGGCCTGTTGCTGCGCGCCTCGGGCAGCGGCGGCATGGCCCACGAGCTCGTCTCGGGCCGCGTGATGTACCACGAGCGGATCCGCGACGCGCTGCTGCGCCACCTCGAGAAGGACCTCGGTCCCGTGGCCCTGCCCAAGGTCCCCGCCAGCCCGCAGCCCTTCACGATCGCCGAGTACTTCCCCACCCCCGGCATCACGCCGTACCACGACCCCCGCCAGCACGCGGTCTCGCTGGCCTACATCGTGCCCGTGACCGGCGACTGCGCGCCGCAGCAGGACGCCCTCGACCTCGCCTGGCTCACGCCCGAGGAGGCCGCCCGTCCGTCGGTCATCGAGGACATGGACGGCGGCCACGGGGTCCTGCTCCGCCAGGCCCTCGCCCACCTCGGCCACCCGATCTGAGCGGACGAGAGGCGCGGGACCGACTCAGTCGGTGAACTCGTCCTTGGTGCGCTTCATGTCCCGCTCGTCGTGGGCGAAGGCCTCCTCCGGCGTGGGCGCCGTCCCGCCGAACCGGGCCGGCAGGAAGGCAAGGTCGCTGCCCGTCATCTCGGGGTAGGCGGCGATGGACTCGTCGAGCATCGTCCGCATCACCTCGCGCAGCCGGAGCGTGGCGTCCTTGGCGTTCTCCCCCTTGGCGATGTGGAACGGCTCACCGACGGTGACGAAGATCGGGATGTTGCTGCGCTTGAGGTTCTTCGGGTTGTCCTTGGTCCAGACCCGCTGGGCGCCCCAGACGATGGTCGGCAGGATGGGCACCCCGGCCAGCTGCGCCATGCGGACCGCACCCGTCTTGAGTTCCTTGATCTCGAAGGAACGCGACATCGTCGCCTCCGGATAGACGCCGACGATCTCGCCGTCCTTGAGTCGCTGCACGGCCATCTGGAAGGCGGCCACCCCGGCCTGGCGATCCACGGGGATGTGCTTGAGGGAGCGCATCACCTTGCCGGCCCAGCGGTGCGACCAGATGGACTTCTTCGCCATGAACCGGACGTAGCGACCGCTCTTGCGGGCCGCGAGGCCGGCGTAGAGGAAGTCGAGGTAACCGGTGTGGTTGATCGCCATGATGGCGCCGCCGGTCTTCGGGACGTGCTCCTCGCCCCGGACCCTGAAGGACAGGCCCTGGGCGAAGAAGGCAGTGCGGGCGGCGACGATGACGCTCTGGTATCCGGGCTCCATGGCCCAAACCCTACGGCGCCGCGCATCCCCCGGGGCGCCCGTCCACCGCGTCGTCCGGCCACCGGTTGGTGAGGTCGACCACGGAGGTGGGAAGATGCCGCCCATGACCGACTCCCTCACGTCACCCCGTGCTGTCTCCGTCCCGGACAAGCCGTCGCTCGACGGCCTTGAGGACAAGTGGGGTGCCGTATGGCAGCAGGAGCAGGTCTACGCCTTCGACCGTGACGGTGCGAAGGAGAAGGTCTTCTCCGTCGACACGCCACCGCCGACCGCGTCCGGCTCCCTGCACATGGGTCACGTCTTCTCCTACACGCACACCGACTGCATGGCGCGCTACAAGCGGATGCAGGGCTTCAACGTCTTCTACCCGATCGGCTGGGACGACAACGGTCTGCCGACCGAGAAGCGGGTGCAGAACTACTACGGCGTGCGCGGCGACGCGACGCTCCCCTACGACCCCGACTTCGAGCCGCCCTTCCAGGGTGACGTGAAGTCGATCAAGGCTGCCGACCAGAAGCCGATCTCGCGCCAGAACTTCATCGAGCTCTGCGACATCCTCACCGTCAAGGACGAGGAGGCGTTCGAGTCCCTCTTCCGCCGGCTCGGCTTCTCCCTCGACTGGGGGATCACCTACCGCACCATCGACGACCACTCCCGCGCCACCGCCCAGCAGGCCTTCCTGCGCAATCTTGCGCGCGGCGAGGCCTACACCGCGGAGGCCCCGGGCCTGTGGGACGTCACCTTCCAGACCGCCGTGGCCCAGGCCGAGCTCGAGGCTCGCGACTACCCCGGCGCCTACCACCGCGTCGCCTTCCACCGCCCCGACGGCGAGACCGTGCACATCGAGACGACCCGTCCCGAGCTGCTCCCGGCCTGCGTCGCCCTCATCGCCCACCCCGACGACGAGCGCTACCAGAGCCTCTTCGGCACGACCGTGACGAGCCCACTCTTCGGCGTCGAGATCCCGGTCGTGGCCCACCGCGCGGCCGAGATGGACAAGGGCGCCGGCATCGCCATGTGCTGCACCTTCGGTGACCTCACCGACGTCATCTGGTGGCGCGAACTGCAGCTGCCGACGCGCTCGGTGATCACCCGCAACGGGCGCATCCAGTCCGAGACGCCCGAGTGGCTCGAGCAGGACCTCGGTCGCTCCGTCTTCGCGGACATGGCCGGACAGACCGTGCACTCGGCCCGCGAGACCGTCGTGGCCGCCCTGCGCGAGTCCGGCGACCTCGAGGGTGAGCCGCAGAAGACCCAGCGCAAGGCCAACTTCTACGAGCGCGGCGAGAAGCCGCTCGAGATCGTCACCTCGCGCCAGTGGTACATCCGCAACGGTGGCCGCGACGCGGACCTCAACGCGGCGCTCGTCGCCCGCGGCGACGAGATCGACTTCCACCCCGAGTTCATGCGCGCCCGCTACAAGAACTGGGTCGAGGGACTCAACGGTGACTGGCTCGTGAGCCGGCAGCGCTTCTTCGGCGTGCCGATCCCCGTCTGGTACCCGCTGGACGCGGACGGTCAGCCGGACCACTCCGCGCCGATCGTGCCCGCCGAGGACGCCCTTCCCGTCGACCCCGCCAATGAGCCTGCTCCCGGCTACGACGAGTCCCAGCGCGGCGTGCCCGGCGGCTTCGCCGGCGACCCGGACGTCATGGACACGTGGGCCACCTCGTCCCTCAGCCCGCAGATCGCCGGCCACTGGCGCGACGACCCCGAGCTCTTCGCCAAGGTCTTCCCGATGGACGTCCGTCCTCAGGCCCACGACATCATCCGGACCTGGCTCTTCGCGACGACGGTGCGCGCCCACTTCGAGCACGGCACCGCGCCGTGGAAGAACGCCGCGATCAGCGGCTGGATCCTCGACCCCGACCGCAAGAAGATGTCGAAGTCCAAGGGCACCGCGGTGACCCCGGAGGACGTCGTCGTCGAGCACTCGGCCGACGCCGTGCGCTACTGGGCGGCCAGCGGCCGCCTCGGCACCGACGCCGCCTACGACACCGGACAGATGAAGGTCGGCCGCCGCCTGGCCATCAAGCTGCTCAACGCGAGCAAGTTCGCCCTGACCTTCGGCGACGTCGAGGGCGACCTGCGGGCCGCCGTCACCAACCCCCTCGACGCCTCCGTCCTCGCGGCGCTGGCCACCGTCATCGAGCAGGCCACGGCCGGCTTCGAGAAGTGGGACTACACCCGCAGCCTCGAGGTCACCGAGACCTTCTTCTGGACCTTCTGCGACGACTACCTCGAGCTCGTCAAGGACCGCGCCTACGGCGGCCGTGAGGGTGCCGACGTCGACCCCGCGGACGCCGCCTCGGCCCGGGCCGCGCTCCGGATCGCGCTCGACGCCCTGCTGCGCCTGCTCGCGCCGTTCCTCCCCTACGCCACGGAGGAGGTCTGGTCCTGGTGGCACGAGGGCTCGGTCCACCGCGCGCCGTGGCCCACCGCCGACGAGGTCGCCATCTCCGGCGGCAACGCCGCCGTGCTGCCGGCCGTCGGCGAGGCCCTCAGCCAGGTCCGCAAGGCCAAGTCCGACGCGAAGGTCGGCATGCGCAGCGAAATCACCGCGGCGACCCTCGTGGGTCCCGCTGCGACGCTCGAGCTCGTGCGCCTCGGCGAGGGCGACCTGCGCGCCGCCGGCCGCGTCACGGGTGACCTGACCTACGCCGACGGCGAGGCCGTGGAGCTGCGCGACCCGCAGATCATCCCCTTCGTCAAGCCACCCAAGGACTGACGCGCATGAGCGGAGCCCCTCGCCGACGGCGGGGGGCTCTGCTCATGGGAGCGTCATCGTCTCCGGGACCGGCCCGTTCGGGTGCGGCAGGAGGTGACGGATGCGTTCGGCGGACGTCGTCGTCACGGGGACCCGACGCAGCCCCGTCGGCTGCACGGCGATCCAGGGGTGCGACCAACCGCTGAGGTGGAGGTCGCGGCGCCGGAACTCGCCGGCGTCGAGTTCGGTGACCCGACCGGTCCCCGGGTCGTAGACGTCGAGCGCGGCGCCGCCGTCGCCCGGCAGGACCAGGGTCACGTGGCGCGGCAGCCAGCGGTCGCCGACGAAGAGCAGCGCGGGCTCCCCGTGGGCGACGACCTCCCGCAGCCGGTGGAATCCCCGTGCGAGAGCCGCCGGGCGCCGACCGCGCAGCACCACGGTCTCGTAGGTCGTGCCGTTGCGCGAGGCTCCGAACTCGAGCTCGCGACGGGCTCCCCACGGCGGCGTCCCGAGCGACCTCGGCCAGGGCAGGGACCACGAGCCGTCCCACCCTCGCACCCCGTTCGTGCGGGCCAGCACGAGCCGCTCGTGGGCGGCGAAACGCTCCTGCTCGGTGGCCCGGACGGGTAGTCCCGGCAGGCGCGGCTCACCCGTGGTCATCCACCGGGCGAAGGCGGGATCAACGAGCATGCGGGCCACCGTGAGGCAGGCGGAACCGCACGTCACCGGGCTCTGTTGGACGGGTCCGGTGTCGCCGCTGCGCAATTGGAATCCGGGCGCACTCACGCGGCCATCCTCTCGCGAGGCGCGGGCTCAGTCCATCGTCCGAGCGGCCGTCAGGCGGAGCGCTTCTGCTTCCGCTTACCGCCGGCCGCCTCGTCGTCGTGCCGCACGATCGTCGGCAGCACGTTGGACTCGACGACCTCGCGGGTCACGACCACGCGGGCGATGCCGTCGTCGCTGGGGACGTCGAACATGACGGGCATGAGGACCTCCTCCATGATCGCGCGCAGACCGCGGGCACCGGTGGCACGAGCCAGCGCCTGGTCGGCGATGGCCGCCACGGCGTCGTCCGTGAACTCGAGCTCGACACCGTCGATCTCGAACATCTTGCGGTACTGCTTGACGAGCGCGTTCTTCGGCTCGGTGAGGATGCGCACGAGGGCGTCCTGATCGAGCGGGGTGACGGTCGTGATCACGGGCAGGCGGCCGATGAACTCCGGGATCAGCCCGAACTTCATGAGGTCCTCGGGCATGACCTCGACGATCGAGGTGGCGAGGTCCTTCGGCCTGTGCAGCTCGGAGCCGAAGCCGAGCCCCTTCTTGCCGTTGCGCGACTCGATGAGCTTCTCCAAGCCGGCGAAGGCGCCACCGACGATGAAGAGCACGTTGGTCGTGTCGATCTGGATGAACTCCTGGTGGGGGTGCTTGCGCCCGCCCTGCGGCGGCACGGAGGCGGTCGTCCCCTCGAGGATCTTCAGCAGCGCCTGCTGGACGCCCTCACCCGACACGTCGCGGGTGATCGACGGGTTCTCGCTCTTGCGGGCGATCTTGTCGACCTCGTCGATGTAGATGATCCCGCTCTCGGCCTTCTTGACGTCGTAGTCAGCGGCCTGGATGAGCTTGAGCAGGATGTTCTCGACGTCCTCGCCGACGTAGCCGGCCTCGGTCAGCGCCGTCGCGTCCGCGATGGCGAAGGGGACGTTGAGCATCTTGGCGAGGGTCTGCGCGAGATAGGTCTTGCCGCAGCCCGTGGGCCCGATCAGGAGGATGTTGGACTTCGCGATGTCGACGTGGTCGGCGTCGCGCTTGCCCGCCGAGGCCTCGATCGACTGGATGCGCTTGTAGTGGTTGTAGACCGCGACGGCCAGGGACCGCTTCGCCTGGTCCTGCCCGATGATGTAGGTCTCGAGGAAGTCGAAGATCTCGCGCGGCTTGGGCAGTTCGTCGAGGCCGAGGTCACTGGACTCGGCCAGCTCCTCCTCGATGATCTCGTTGCAGAGGTCGATGCACTCGTCGCAGATGTAGACGCCGGGCCCGGCGATGAGCTTCTTGACCTGCTTCTGGCTCTTCCCACAGAAAGAGCACTTCAGGAGGTCGCCACCTTCGCTCACTCGTGCCACGCCCGCATCCTTTCCTTGCCTGGCCCACCCGGACGGGCGGCCCATCGATCCCTGACGCTACCCGGATCGCTTCGCTCTGGGGTCCATTGAACGCCGCCCGAGGCCCGCGAGTCGCCCTTGTCCGCTGACAGCGGACAGGACCACCCGGTCCAGCCCGCACACGACGGCGCCCGCCACCGGAAGGAGGCGGGCGCCGAGTCGTGCGGGGAGCCTCAGACCTCGTCCGAGGCCTTGCGCGAACCGAGGATCTCGTCGATGAGGCCGTACTCCTTGGCCTCCTGCGCGGAGAGGATCTTGTCGCGCTCGATGTCCTCGCGGACCTCCTCGGGCGACTTGCCGGAGTGCTTGGCCCAGGTCTCCTCGAGCCAGGTCCGCATGCGGAGCACCTCGTTGGCCTGGATCTCGATGTCGGACGCCTGACCGTAGTCACCGCCGGCCAGCGCGGGCTGGTGGATGAGGACGCGGCCGTTGGGGAGGCTGAAGCGCTTCCCCTTCGCACCGGCCGCCAGCAGGACCGCGGCCGCGGAGGCGGCCTGGCCGATGACGAAGGTCTGGATGTCCGGACGGATGTACTGCATCGTGTCGTAGATCGCCGTCATCGCGGTGAACGAGCCACCCGGGCTGTTGATGTACATCAGAATGTCGCGGTCGGGGTCCTGGGACTCGAGCACGAGCAGCTGGGCGATGATGTCGTCCGCCGACGCGTCGTCGACCTGCACGCCGAGGAAGATGATGCGGTCCTCGAAGAGCTTCGTGTAGGGGTCGAGGCGCTTCGTCCCGTAGGACGTCCGCTCCTCGAACTGCGGGAGGATGTAGCGGCTGGAGGGCGCCTGCATCGGCAGACGCGCGCCACCGTGGGCGAGGGGGTTGATGTCCATGAGTTCTCCTGAAGTCCTTCCGTGGCCGCTCAGTTGTCGCCCGTGACGGGGTTGTCACCGTCGGCCGGGGAGGCCTGCGAGGCGCTCGTGAACACGTGGTCGACGAAGCCGTACTCCTTGGCGTCCGCCGCACCGAACCAGCGGTCGCGGTCGGAGTCGCGCTCGATCTGCTCCTTCGTCTGGCCCGTGTGCTCGGCGATGAGCTCGGCGAGGTCACGCTTCATGCCGAGCAGCAGCTCGGCCTGCGTCTTGATGTCGGAGGCGGTGCCACCGATGCCGCCCGAGGGCTGGTGCATCATGATCTTCGCGTGCGGGGTGGCGTAGCGCTTGCCCTTGGTCCCGGCGCTGAGCAGGAACTGGCCCATGCTCGCGGCGAGGCCCATGGCGACGGTCGCGACGTCGTTGGGGATCCACTTCATCGTGTCGTAGATCGCCATGCCGGCCGTGACCGAACCACCCGGGCTGTTGATGTAGAGCCAGATGTCCTTCTCCGGGTCCTCGGCCGCCAGCAGCAGCATCTGCGCACAGATGGCGTTGGCGTTGTCGTCGCGGACCTCGGAGCCGAGGAAGATGATGCGCTCCTTGAGGAGCCGGTTGTAGATGTGGTCGTCGAGACCGAACGAACCGGCCGGTCCGTTGGCGACGACCTCGTTGCTGTTGCTCACTGTCTCTCCATCCCGCTGCACGGTCGCAGGCGTGTCCGGTGGTGGTGCACGTCCGGCGGACGCCGGTGGACGCGTCATCCGTGGTGCTGTGCTTGCCTGTCAGTGACCCTAACGCCCGCTCTCGACGGGAGAATCCCGATCCGTCGCGGTGTTCGCCCTGAGCGCAAGGCTCAGGACAGGGAGGGGAACTCCCCGGCGTCGCCGATCGGGTGCCCGGCCCGGTCGCGGGCCCACCGTGGGAGGACGAAGACGGCCTGCGCCTCGGCGGTGACCCGACCCTGAGGATCTCGCATGACGCCCTCGACGCTCGTCTTCCAGTCGCCTCGCTCGGCGACCCACGCCTCGCAGGTCAACGTCCCGAGCGGGGTCGGGCGCCGGTAGGTGACGCTCAGGTTGGCGGTCAGTCCCGGGACGCCGATGACCATGGGCACCGTGCCGAGGACCTGGTCGAGGACGAGGGCGATCATGCCGCCGTGCAGGTGTCCGGGCGGGCCCTCGTAGGCGGCGCCGACGGTGAAGGTGGTCTCGGCGCGACCTTCGGGGTCCTTGGTGATGTGCAGCGGCGGGGCGATCGGGTTGCGGGCGCCCACCGCGGGGTTGCCGTGGTCGCGCAGCATCCCGTCCGAGGAGACCTCGAGACCGAGCGGGCCGGGCTGGGCGCTGGCGGACAGCACGTCGGCGAGGGCCTGTGCCTGCGCCGTCCACTCGCCGACCTGCTCCGGGGTCGCCCGGGTGCGCACGCTGGCGTCGACGAGGTCACGGACCGCATCGGCCAGGGCGGCGTACGCGCGCTCCTCCTCGGCGAGGGCAACCGGGTCGGCGGGCGGCTCGGGGGCGGCGAAGGTGCCGTCGGTCATGCGGGTCCTCCAGTGGTGAGTGAGTCGTCCGTGTCCGCCGCGCTGGCGGGTTCGCGCACGGCAGGCAGGACGAGCAGTGCCGGGACGATCAGGGCACCGACAGCCAACAGGGCCTGAAGGACACCATAGTGATCGCCCGGGAAGCCGAGCAGCGGCGGTCCGGCGAGGAACGCGGCGTAGCCGAACGCCCACTCCGCGCGACGGGCTATGGGACGACGATGCCGCGTCCGCGCAGGGTGCCAGCGTGCATCCGCTCGTACACGACCGGCGCCTCATCCAAGCCAAACGTCTCGGTCTCGACGTGGATCGCGCCGACCCGCGCCAGCTCGAGAACCTCCTCGAGCTCCGGGCGCGAACCCCAGTACGGCGACCACACCCGCACCTCGTGCGGCAGGCTGAAGAAGCCGACCGGCACGCTCCCCGGCCCGACTCCGACGATGACCAGATCCGACTCGGCGTGAACCATCGTGGCCGCGAGCGCCGTCGTTGCGTCGGCGGCCACGAAATCGAAGACCACGGTCGCGCCGAGCCCGCCGCTGAGCCTGCGTATCTCATCGACCGCGGCCGAGTCCGATGCAAACGCGTGGTCGGCGCCGACGTCCAACGCGAGCTGGCGCGCTGCCTCCTTCGCGTCGAGCGCCACCACCGTGGCTGCACTCAACGCCTTGAGAATCTGCACCGCGACGTGCCCGAGTCCGCCCACTCCGATGACGACGGCGACGCTGCCCGGCAGCAGTTTCGGCAGGGTTGGCTTGATGGCGTGGTACGGCGTGAGACCCGCGTCCGTGAGGGCGACGCTGGCGACGGGGTCGAGGTCACCCAGACGCACCAGGTGCCGCGGGCTGTCGACGATCATGAACTCCGCCATCGAACCCGGCGCACCGAGGCCAGGAGGCTGGATCGCCCGCTCCTCGGCAAACCGGCAGTAGTTCTCCTTGCCCTGCGCGCAGGCGTGGCACAGCCCGCAGCCCCACGGCCCATACACCGCGACCGATTCGCCGACCTCGACTCCGGAGGCGCCCTCACCCAGCTCCTCGACGATGCCCGCGCCTTCGTGACCCAGCGTCAGTGGCAGGCCGAAGGTGTACTGCTCCTCCGGCAGCGACATGATGAACTCGTCCGAGTGGCACGCTCCCGACGCGGTGATCCGCAGCAGGACCTCACCGGGACCCGGCGTCGGCTTCTCGACGTCCACCACCCGCGGCGGCCGTCCGATCTCGACGTACTGGCAAGCCTTCACGGTCGATCCTTCGGTTGGCTACTCCCCACGCTAGCGGCGCGCTGCCACAGGAGGGAGTGCAATGGCGAAGATGGCCCCGGGGCATCGACTAGTGCACGATCCGACCGCTCGACTCGGGGTCGAGCGCCGCGCTGGCGGGTTCGCGCACGGCAGGCAGGACGAGAAGTGCCGGGACGATCAGGGCACCGACGGCCAACAGTGCCCGAAGGACACCATGGTGATCGCCCAGGAAGCCGAGCAGCGGCGGGCCGGCGAGGAACGCGGCGTAGCCGATCGTGGCGACCACCGAGACCCGCGCCGCGGCTCGGCTCTCGTCGTCGGCGGCCGCGCTCATCCCCACGGGGAAGCCCAGTGCCGTTCCGAGCCCCCAGATCGCCGCGCCGACGTAGGCGAGTGCCGGCGACCCGAAGACGACGAGCAGGGTCCCCACGGCCGCCATCACGAGCAGCGCCCGCAGGACGGGCACGCGCCCGAATCGATCGAGCAGCGTCGTCCCGATGAGCCGGCCGGTCGTCATGGCGCCGAGGAAGGTCGCGAAGGCCAGCACGCCGGCCCATGGCGGGAGGCCATGCCCGTCGACGAAGGCGACCGCGATCCAGTCGTTGGCCGTGCCCTCGGTGAAGGCGGCCACGAGCGCGACGAGGCCGATGAGCAGGGTGCGCGGTTCGAGCCAGGCGCTGCGCGGCGCGACCGGTGCGGGCGCGCCCGGGTCCTCCGGCGTCAGCTCGTCCCCATCGCGGCCGAGGAAGCCCCGGACGGCGACCAGCATGCCTGCGGCGATGAGCACTCCCCCGACGGCGAAGTGCACCCCGACGGACACGCCGGCCCAGGACAGCGCCGCCGCCACGAGTGTGGAGGCCACCGTCCCCGCGCTGAAGGCGGCGTGGAAGTGCGGCATGATCGCGCGCCCGAGCCGACGCTCGACGGCGGCGCCCTCGAGGTTCATCGAGACGTCCCAGACGCCCACCCCGAAGCCGACCGCCGCGAGTCCCACGGCGAGGACGGTCGGGGAGGCGAACACGGTGACACCGAGCGCGGCCACGAGAAGGCCTACGGTCCACACGGCGCCGCCGAACCGGACGGTCGCCGCAGGCCCGATCCGGTCGGCGATCCGGCCCGAGAGCGGGAGACCGGCGAGGGACCCGACCGAGAGGAAGAGCAGGACGATCCCCAGCTGACCGGCGGTGAGGCCCAAGCCCGCCTTGACGTCGGGGATCCGGGCGGCCCACGTCGCGAATCCCGCGCCGTTGAGGGCGAAGACGGCGAAGACCGCCAGGCGGGCCCTGGCGGTCTCGTCGTGCACGCGCGCAGGCGTGCCAGGTGTTGTCGGCGTGATCAGGCCTTCGCCTCGTCGGCGTCGGTGGCGTCGACCTCGGTGGCCTCGGTGGCCTCAGGGGCCTCGACGGCGCCGGAGTCGCTCGTGTGCACCAGCTCGGCGTCGTCCTCCTCCTGCGAGGGGACGAGCTCGTCGAGGTCGATGACGTTGCCGGAGGCGTCGACGATCTTGGCCTGGTCGAGCACGGCCGCGAGGGCCTTGCGGCGCCCGACCTCACCCATGATCGCGGGGATCTGGCCCTGCTGGTCGATCATCTGGGCGAAGGAGTTCGGGTCCATGCCGTACTGCTGGGACTGCATGACGAGGTACTCGATCAGCTCCTGCTGCTCGACCTGCACCTCCTCCTTGAGCGCGAGCGCGTCGAGGAGGAACTGGGTCTTCAGGCCGGAGCGGGTGGACTCGTCGACCTCGGCGCGGTGCACGTCGTCCTCGAGGCGACCCTCGCCCTCGAGGTGGGAGTGGATCTCGGCCTCGACGATGGACTCGGGCAGCGGGATGTCGGTGTCGGCGAGGAGCTTCTCGAGGACGCGGTCGCGCGCCTGGAGGCCCTGGTCGAACTTCTTCTGCTGCTCGACCTTGGCGGAGACGTCCGCCTTCAGCTCGTCGATGGTGTCGAACTCGGAGGCCAGCTGGGCGAACTCGTCGTCCAGCTCGGGCAGCTCGCGGACCTTGACGGACTGGACGGTGACGGTGCAGTCCGCGTCCTGGCCCTCCTGATCGCCACCGGCGAGCGGGGCCTGGAAGGTCTTGGTGTCGCCCGCGGCCATGCCGATGAGCGCGGCGTCCATGCCCTCGAGCATGTTGCCGGAGCCGACCTCGTAGGAGACGCCGGAGACGGAGTCGATCTCGGTGCCGTCGATCTCGGCCTTCAGGTCGATGGAGACGAAGTCGCCGTCCTCGACGGCGCGGTCGACACCCACGAGGGTGCCGAAGCGGGCCTGAAGCTCCTCGAGGCCCTTGGCGATGTCCTCGTCGGTGACCTTGATGTCGTCGACCTCGATCTCGTAACCCGCGTAGTCGGGCAGCGTGACCTCGGGACGGACGTCGACCTCGACGGTGAACTCGAGGTTCTCGTTGCCCTCGAGCGGGACGGCGGTGATGTCGACCTCGGGCTGGCCCAGGGGCTGGAGGTCGTTCTCCTCGACGGCCTTGCCGAAGAACTCGGGGAGCGCCTCGTTGACGGCCTCCTGCATGACCGCACCCTTGCCGACGCGCTGGTCGATGATGCGGGCGGGGACCTTGCCGGCGCGGAAGCCGGGGAGCTGGATCTGGGACCCGATGGTCTTGTAGGCCGCGTCGAGGTGCGGCTTGAGCTCCTCCTGCGGGACCTCGATGGTCAGCTTGACCCGGGTCGGGTTGAGGGTCTCGACGGCGCTCTTCACAGCGGTTTGCTCCAGGTTCAGTCGTACGGGGGTCGTCGGCCGGCTCCGGTATGCGACCCGTTCGGTCGCCGTCGGCGCATCAGCCAAGGAGTCATGCTAGCGCCCGAGCGACGGGGACCGAAAACGGCGGGTTCGGGGCTCTTCCCCCACAGGCCCCCCTTCAGTCGCTACCTTCGTCCCGTCCGCGCGACCCGCGGACCCCACCTCCGAAAGGTCTCGACCCATTTCCCTCGCCCGTTCGGCCACCTTCGGCCTGTCCCTGCCCGCTCTCGTCGCCAGCCTCGGCGTCGCCGCCGTGCCGGCCACCGGCGCGGTCGTCGCCAACCCCGCGAGCAGCCAGCCGTCCGCCGCGGTCGCGGCCTGTGCGCCCGGCACCGCCGCCCGACTGGCCGAGGGCGCCACCGCCAAGGAGCCGGAGCTCTACTCCAAGAACGAGGCCAAGAAGTACGGCGTCATCAAGGACTCCCCGCGAATGGCCGACGGCAGCGTGACCATCCCGACCGTCTTCCACGTCGTCTCCGACCACGCCCTCTCCCCCGCCGAGCAGGACCTCCAGGAGTCCCGCATCGAGGCGCAGATGGACGTGCTCAACGACAGCTTCACCGGCGCCACGTCCGCCGTGGCCTCGGACTCCCCCTTCCGCTTCTCGCTCGAGAAGATCACGTGGACGGTCAACGAGACGTGGGCGCACGTGGCCCCCGGCAAGACCGAGCGGGACATGAAGGCGGCCCTGTACGAGGGTGACTCCACGACGCTGAACGTCTACTCGGCCGACATCGGCGGCGGCCTCCTGGGCTGGGCCTACTTCCCCAAGGGCTACAACACCGGTCGCGACTACATCGACGGTGTCGTCATCCTCGACGAGTCCATGCCCGGTGGCTCGGCCGTGCCCTACGACGGTGGCGACACCCTCACCCACGAGGTCGGCCACTGGATGATGCTCGAGCACACCTTCGCCGGCGGGTGCTCCGCCTCCGGCGACGGCGTCGCCGACACTCCGCGCGAGGCCGTGCCCCAGTTCGGCTGCCCCGAGGGCGCCGACAGCTGCACCGCCCCCGGCCTCGACCCCATCCACAACTTCATGGACTACACCGTGGACGAGTGCATGGACCACTTCACGGCCGGCCAGGTCGAGCGCATGAACGACGCGTGGATCGCCTTCCGCGCGAGCGGCGCCGGCAGCAAGGGCTGACCCGACACGACGACGAAGGCCCCCTGCCCGAATGGGCGGGGGGCCTTCGTCATGTGGAGCGGGCGACGAGAATCGAACTCGCGTAATCAGTTTGGAAGACTGGGGCTCTACCATTGAGCTACGCCCGCGGGGCCGACGGCGAGGTCGCCGAAGGCACGGGCTAGCCTAATACCCGCCTGCGAGGGACCGGAAATCGACGCGCTGAGCGAGTCGCGGTCGGCAGGCCACGGGGTATGGCGCAGGTTGGTAGCGCGTCCGCTTTGGGAGCGGAAGGTCGCCGGTTCAAATCCGGCTACCCCGACGGACGAGAGGCGCGAAGGTCGGCGACCGTCCAGCATGCGTAACGCACGGTTATGCAACCCATAACTACAGGCATACTGTCGCCATGGCCTCCATCCCCACCGCCGTCGACGACATCACCGTCCGCCTCGTCGCCGCGATCATCCTCGTGCTCACCACCGTCGCACTGCTCACCTCGGCGTGGTGGCTCTACGCGGTCCTCGCCGCGGACTTCACCATCCGCGCCGCTCTCGGCCCGCGCCACAGCCCCATTGCCCGGCTCGCCGGCGCGATCCGCCCGCGCCTGACGACGCCGGCGCGGCCGACCCCCTTCGCACCCAAGCGCTTTGCCGCGACGATGGGCGCCGTCATGACGGCGATCGCCGCCGTCCTCCTGCTCCTCGAGGGCAGCCTCGGAGCCGTCGTCGGCGTGCCCGCCCTCGTCATCGGCGTCGCGATGATCGCCTTCCCGCTGCTCGAGGCGGCCCTCGGGTTCTGCGTGGGCTGCCGGATCTTCGCCGGGCTGATGCGTCTGGGCGTCATCCCCGACGACGTCTGCCTCGAGTGCGCGGACATCTCCGGGCGCACGCGGGCGGCCCTCGCCGCGCGCTGAGTCAGCGCGACGGCGTCAGCGAGAACCCGCTCAGCGCGGGCGTGCCGTGATGTCGGTGATCGTGCGCCCCGCGGCGATGCCCTTGTCCTCGAAGCCGTCCGTCGGACGCCACTGCGGGCGCGGCCCCACGGTGACGTCGAAGCCACCGTGCCGCTCCAGCTGCTCGAGGCTGTGCTCGGCGTAGGCGGCGATGTCCGTCGCGATCCGCAGCACTCCGTCGGGCGCGAGCCGGTCGCGCACCAGGTCCAGGGTGTGCTGCTGGACGAAGCGTCGCTTCGCGTGGCGCTTCTTGTGCCACGGGTCGGGGAAGAAGAGGTGCACGCCGGCGAGGGAGCCGGTCGGCACGTCGTCGGTGAGGAAGAGGATCGCGTCACCGACGTGGACGCGCAGGTTCGTCGCGCCGGCCTCCTGTGCGGCCGCCATCATCCGCGCGACCCCGGGGACGTGCACCTCGGCGGCGATGATCCCGTGGTCCGGGTGGGCAAGGGCGTAGGCGATGGCCGCTGCCCCGTGCCCCGAACCGATCTCGAGGACGACGGGCATCTCGGAGCCGAAGGCGGTGGCCGCGTCGAGCGGTCCCTCCGGGAGGTCGAAGGTGGGCAGCAACTGCTCCATCCGCTCATCCGTCAGCGGGGAGTTGCGCCACCGGGGCGTGAAGGTGCGGATCGTCTGACGCGGACGACCGTCCGGAGTCAGCGTCACCCCCGGACCGAGGACCAGTTCGCTCTCGCCCTCGGGCCCGGAGCCGTCACGACTCTGGTCGGGGGCGGGCTGGGTGGTCGGGTCGTCGGGAGTCACGACGGTGGAGCGTAGTCGTTACTCGCGCCAGACGATGACGACGGCGCGGTCGTCGTCCTTGCCGGCGCGAGCCTGACGGCAGATGCGCGCGGCGAGCCCCTGGAACCCCGTTGGCCGATGGCCCAGTCCCCCACCGGAGCCCAACGCCTGCTCCGCCGTGCCGAGCATCCAGTCGATCCCGTCGGCCAGGCGGCGGGTGCGGGACTCGATCACGCCGTCCGTGTAGAGCAGCAGGGCATCCCCACGACGCAGGATGCCCGAGTGCCGCGGATAGTCCGGGGAGGGCATGACGCCGAGCAGCGGACCCGTGCTCGTGTTCGTCGGTGACCAGCGACCGGTGCCCGCGTCGTAGCGCAGGGCGGGAGGGTGTCCGGCCGAGCCGACGGTGAAGGCTCCGGTGTCGGTGCAGAGCTGGAGGTGGACGGCGGTGGCGAACCCCTCGGCCCACTGCTGCCGGACGAGGTAGGCATTGGCGGCGCCGAGGAAGCGCTCGGGCTCGGTCATACCGAGCAGGCCGCTGAAGGCACCGGAGAGCAGGAGCGACCGCGTCCCGGCACCGACCCCCTTCCCGCTGACGTCGACGAGGACGAGCTCCACCGACGACCCGGACGCGTTGCGGGTCGTCACGAGGAAGTCGCCCGAGAAGGAGTCCCCGTTGGCCGACTCGAGGGCCGACTCGGCACGCCAACCCTGGGGCAGTCGTGGCAGCTCGCTCATGGCGCCGAGGCGGCCCCGCAGATCGACGAGCATCCGGTTGCCGCCGAGTCCGTGGACCCCCAGCTCGTGGTGCGAGCGCGACAAGGCGTAGAGCATGACCATGACCACGGCGATGAGGATGCGAGAGGCGATGGCCGCGGGTGTGAAGCCGTCGTCCCGACCCCACGGCACGACGAGCGCCACGAGGATGAGGCTGTAAAGGACGAGCAGCGGGCGCGGGCCGAGCATCATGCCGCCGAGGACGATGATCGGCGCGAAGAACGTGCTCGGCACGATGTCAGGCCAGATGACCAGCCCGGCGGATCCCGCTGCGGTCACGGCGATGAGGAGGGCGAGCACCCCGGCCTGCCCGAGCCGCCCGAAGACGGAGACCCGTGGCCCCGAACGCGTGCGCGTGCGCGGGCGCAACATGCCGATGCCTCCGCTCACCACGCCCCCGTTCGCGCATGCCGCAGCCGGTGGCCGCGATCTGAGGTCACCCTATGTACGGCCATGGGCGAACGAACAGACCTTGGCGAAGTTGCCCGCGTGTCAGGGCAGGGCGGGCACCGTGCCGGACGTCTCGTAGTCCCCGACCATGTCGATGCGTCGCTGGTGACGCTCCTCGCCCGAGAAGTCGGTGGCGATGAAGGTCGTGACCATCGCGCGGGCCTCCTCGACCGTGTTCATGCGGCCACCAATGGAGATGATCTGGGCGTCGTTGTGCTCACGGGCGAGCTGTGCGAGTTCGACGTTGTAGCAGAGCGCGGCGCGGATGCCCTCGACCTTGTTCGCGGCCATCTGCTCACCGTTGCCCGAGCCACCGAGGACGATGCCGCGCACCGGGACGCCGCCGGCCAGGTCGTCGGCGACGCCGCGGGCAGCGCGCAGGACGAAGACGGGGTAGTCGTCGAGGGCGTCATAGGTCAGCGGGCCGTGATTGACGACCTCGTGCCCCTCCCCCTCGAGGAAGGCGACGAGGTCGTTGTGCAGATCGAAGGCGGCGTGGTCGCCACCGATGTGGACGCGCATGGCAGTGCTCCTGAGGTGTTGTGGGCCTGAAGGGGAACGCGAATCGTGCGAACGACTCAGTCGAAGATCGGGTCCGCGTCGCGGGTGCGCTTGAGCTCGTAGAAGCCCGGGGTGCTCGCGACGAGGACACAGCCGTCCCAGAGGCGGCCGGCGGCCTCACCCTTGGGGGCCGGCGTGACGACGGGGCCGAAGAAGGCGACGCCGGCGACGGAGATGACGGGCGTGCCCACGTCGTCGCCGACGAGGCCGATGGCCCGGGCGTGGCTGGCGCGCAGCGCCTCGTCGTGGGCGTCGGTCGTCGCGGCCTCCGCGAGCTCGGCCGGCAGCCCCACCTGCTCGAGGGCGGTGGCGATGACCTGCGCGCGATCGCTGACGCGCTCGAGGTGGATCTGGGTGCCCATGGCGTCGTAGAGAGGCTTGATCACCGTGTCCCCGTGCGCCGCGGCCGCCGCGATGATGACGCGGACGGGACCCCACGAGCGGTCCATGAGGTCGCGGTAGGGCTCGGGCAGGTCCCGACCCTCGTTGAGAACCGACAGGCTCATGACGGACCACGTGACGTCGATGTCGCGGATGCGCTCGACCTCCATCAGCCACCGCGAGGACATCCACGCCCACGGGCACGCCGGATCGAACCAGAACTCCACACTCTGCCGCTCAGTCATGGCGGACATCCTGCCACCGGCGCCCGCACCGGCCGCACCCCGTCGGCGCGTGGGAGGATGACGCGATGTGACATCGCCGCCACGAGCGGCCACCCATTGACGACTCCCAGGAGGACGCGTGCCCGGCAAGAACCTGACCCGTGAGGAGGCCGCCGAGAGGGCGGCCCTGCTGTCCGTCGAGTCGTATGACGTCTCGCTCGACCTCACGACCTCGGAGAAGACCTTCCGCTCCCGCAGCACGGTCACCTTCAGCTGCACCACCCCCGGCGCCTCGTCCTTCATCGACTTCATCGCCGACTCGGTCGAATCCATCGAGCTCAACGGCGAGAGCCTCGACCCGGCCGGGCACTTCGACGGCGTGCGCGTGAGCCTGCCGTCCCTGGCGGAGCACAACACGCTGACCGTCGACGGCACCGCCGTCTACATGAACACCGGTGAGGGCCTCCACCGCTTCGTCGACCCGGTCGACGACGAGGTCTACCTCTACTCCCAGTTCGAGGTCCCCGACAGCCGCCGCATGTTCGCCGTCTTCGAGCAGCCTGACCTCAAGGCGACCTTCGCCTTCACCGTCACCGGCCCGGCCCACTGGCAGATCGTCTCGTGCTCGCCGACCCCCGAGCCGACCCCCGCCGGCGACGGCGTCGCCACGTGGGCGTTCACCCCCACCGGGCGGATCTCGTCCTACGTCACGGCCATCGTCGCCGGCCCCTACGACGTCGTGCGGGACACCGTCACGACCCGCGGCGGTGAGGTCCCGCTGGGCATCTACTGCCGCAAGTCGCTGACGCCGCACCTCGACGCCGACAACATCTTCGACGCCACCAAGCGTGGATTCGCCTTCTTCGAGAAGGAGTTCGACCAGGACTACCCCTTTGAGAAGTACGACCAGATCTTCACGCCCGAATACAACATGGGCGCCATGGAGAACGTCGGCTGCGTGACCATCAACGAGGTCTACGTCTTCCGCGCGAAGGTGCCCGAGGCCCTCGTCGAGCGTCGCGCGCTGACGATCCTGCACGAGCTGGCCCACATGTGGTTCGGCAACCTCGTGACGATGCGCTGGTGGAACGACCTGTGGCTCAACGAGTCCTTCGCCGAGTGGGCGAGCACGACGTGCCAGGCCGAGGCGACCCAGTGGGAGACCGCCTGGACGACCTTCTCCGCCGCGGAGAAGTCGTGGGCCTACCGCCAGGACCAGCTCTCCTCGACGCACCCGATCGTCGCCCCGATCCGCGACCTCGACGACGTCGAGGTCAACTTCGACGGCATCACCTACGCGAAGGGGGCCTCGGTCCTCAAGCAGATGGTCGCCTACGTCGGCCGGGAGCCCTTCGTGGCCGGTCTGCGCGCCTACTTCGCCAAGCACGCGTGGAGCAACACCACCCTCGACGACCTGCTCGTCGAGCTCGAGGCCACCTCCGGTCGCGACCTTCGCGCCTGGAGCAAGCTGTGGCTCGAGACGGCCGGCGTGAACACCCTGCGCCCCGTCATCGGGGTCGACGACCGCGGCGGCATCACGTCCGCCGTCATCGAGCAGACGCACGCCCCCGACTTCCCGACGCTGCGCCCGCACCGACTCGCCGTCGGCCTCTACTCCCTCGAGGGCGACCACCTCGTGCGGACCGACCGGATCGAGCTCGACGTGGACGGCGAGCGCACTGAGGTGACCGAACTCGTCGGTCGCCAGCAGCCCGACCTCATCCTCGTCAACGACGACGACCTCGCCTACGCGAAGATCCGCCTCGACGAACGCTCCCTCGCCACGGTTCTGGCGCACCCGCGCGCCTTCACCGACAGCCTGCCGCGCGCCCTCGTGCTCGCCTCGGCGTGGGACATGACGCGCGACGCCGAGATGAGCGCGAGCGATCTCGTCGACCTGCTCCTGGCGAGCCTCCCGGGCGAGCAGGACTCGACGCTGCTGCGCACACTGCTCGGCCAGCTCGCGACGGCCACGTTGTCCTACTCCGACCCGGCGAAGCGGCTCGCGCTGCGCGATCGCGTCGTGCGTGCCCTGGCCGAGCTCGCCCGCTCGGCCGAGGCGGGCAGCGACGCCCAGTTGCAGCTCGTCACCGCGCACGCGAACCTGCTCGCGCCGGGCGACGACACGGCGTGGGTGGCCGGGCTGCTCGACGGTACGGAGCAACTCGAGGGCCTGGCCGTCGACACCGACATGCGGTGGACCCTGCTGACCGCGCTCGTCGCGGCCGGGGCGGCTCCGGCCGACCAGGTCGACGCCGAGTTGGCGCGCGACAACACGGCCACCGGTCGCGAGCGCTCGGCGCGGGCGAAGGCGTCGGCGCCCACCGCGGAGGCCAAGCAGGCCGCCTGGGACAGCGCCGTCGTCGGCACCGACCTGCCGAACTCGGTCGTCGAGGCGACGGCCCTCGGCTTCGGCCGCGCGGTCGACCCCGCGCTGCTGGCCCCCTTCGTCGGCACCTACCTCGCGAGCCTGCGCGGCGCGTGGGACGCGCGCACGCACGCCATCGGCGAGGTCATCGTCACCGGGTTCTACCCGGGCTCGCTCGCGACGCGCGAGCTGCTCGAGCAGACCCAGGCGTGGCTGGACGCCAACGAGGACGCCCCGGCCGGGCTGCGTCGCCTCGTGTCCGAGAACCGTGACGCCACGGAGCGCTCGCTCGCGGCCCAGGCGCGCGACGCCCAGGGCTCGGCCTTCTCGGCCTGACCGGGACGAGGCGCGAGGTGGGGGATCTGACGGTGGCCTGGGACGAGGTGTGGCACTGGTTCGTCGGCGTGCCCGCACGGATCGTGGCCACGCTCGTGGCCGCGGTGGTGCTCCGGTGGTTCCTCCACCGGAGCATCACCGCGGTCGTCGACCGCACGGTCGCTCGGTCGCGGCGCGGCGCCGGGGGTCCGACGTCGCGGGCCGAACGTGTCCTCGCCCGCGCGACGGGCGCGGCCCACGAGCGACACCGGCAGCGCGCCCAGACGATGGGCTCCCTCCTGCGCAGCATCGTCACCGTCGTCGTCCTCGGGATCGCGGCGCTGACGATCATGGCGCTCCTGGGCATCCCGCTCGGCCCGCTCCTCGCATCGGCCGGGGTGGGCGGCGTGGCGCTCGGCTTCGGCGCGCAGAGCCTCGTCAAGGACTTCCTCTCGGGCGTCTTCATGATCCTCGAGGACCAGTACGGGGTCGGCGACGTCATCGACACCGGTGAGGCGATCGGCACCGTCGAGGAGGTCTCGCTGCGGGTCACCCGGCTGCGTGATGCCGACGGCGTCGTCTGGTACGTCCGCAACGGCGAGATCATCCGGATCGCCAATCGGAGCCAGGGTTGGTCGACGGCCCTCGTCGACGTGCAGGTCTCCTCCGGCGAGGACGTCGCGCGCGTCACCGAGATCATGCGCGCGGCCCTGCACGACATGGACGAGGACCCGCAGTGGCAGGACGAGCTGCTCGAGGAGCCGAAGGTGCTCGGCGTCGAGTCCATCGGTGCCGGCACGGTCACGCTGCGCGTCCTCGCGACGTGCGCCTCGGATGCCAACTTCGCCGTCCAGCGGGAGATCCGCTTCCGGCTCAAGGCCGCCTTCGACCGCGAAGGGGTGCAGGGCCCGCCGCTGCCCCCCATCGGCCCGGTCCGCTCCGGCTGAGAGGATCACCCCATGAGCGCGACACCCGAGGCGACCTTCTACGAGCAGGTCGGGGGGCACGACACCTTCGTCCGGCTGGTGCACGACTTCTACGTGGGCGTGGCCGGTGACCCCGGGCTGCGAGCGCTCTATCCCGAGGAGGACCTCGGCCCCGCCGAGGAGCGCCTGCGGAAGTTCTTCGAACAGTACTGGGGTGGTCCGAGGACCTACTCGGAGGAGCGCGGCCACCCCCGGCTGCGGATGCGCCACGTCCCCTTCGCGGTGACCCCCACGATGCGCGACCGCTGGCTGTTGCACATGCTCGCGGCCGTCGACGGGTTGGGTCTCGAGCCGCGTCACGACATCGTCCTGCGGGACTACCTGATCCGCGCGGCCGACATGCTCGTCAACACTCCCGAAGGCGGCACTCCCCCGGTCTGACGTCGTCGCGGGCTGCTGTCCCACGGGCAGGTATCTGCAAGATCTTGCAGATGGCGCAACTTTTTGCGCGAAGGGGCTCCGGTCAGCCACCATGGGCGGGTGACCGATCTGCAGACGACCGACCTCCACGCCGCCGACCCCGCCGACTCGCCCTGGTGGCGGGACGCCGTCATCTATCAGGTCTACCCACGCTCGTGGGCCGACGGCGACGGCGACGGTGTGGGCGACCTGCCCGGGATCACCTCCCGCCTCGGCCACCTCGCCGAGCTCGGCGTCGACGCGATCTGGTTCTCCCCCTTCTTCCGGTCCCCGCAGAAGGATGCCGGCTACGACGTCTCGGACTACCGCGACATCGACCCGCTCTTCGGCACCCTGGCGGACGCCGACGCGCTGCTGGCTCGGGCCCACGAGCTCGGCCTGCGCATCATCGTCGACCTGGTCCCCAACCACTCGAGCGACCAGCACGCCTGGTTCCAGGAGGCCCTCGCCGCGGCCCCCGGCAGCGAGGCCCGCGAGCGCTACATGTTCCGCGACGGTCTCGGCGCCGACGGCTCCACGCCGCCCAACGACTGGCGCTCCGTCTTCGGCGGCCCGGCGTGGACGCGGATCACCGAGCCCGACGGCACCCCCGGCCAGTGGTACCTGCACCTCTTCGACTCCAGCCAGCCCGACTTCAACTGGCAGAACCCGGTCGTGCGTGAGGAGTTCGAGTCCGTCCTGCGCTTCTGGCTCGACCGCGGTGTCGACGGCTTCCGCGTCGACGTCGCCCACGGCCTGATCAAGAAGGAAGGGCTGCCCCCCTTCCCCCTCGAGACCGAGATGATCAGCCAGGACAACACGGCACTCTCCCCCTTCTGGGACCAGGACGGCGTCCACGAGATCTACCGCGCCTGGCGCTCCGTGCTCGACGAGTACGAGGGCGACCGGATCATGTGCGCCGAGGCGTGGGTGGCGCCCGCCGAGCGGGCCGCGCGGTACGTGCGCCCCGACGAGTTCCACCAGGCGTTCAACTTCGGCTACCTCGAGGCGCCGTGGCGCGTCGCCGACCTGCGCACCGTCATCACCGACTCGCTCAGCGCCAACGACTCCGTCGGCGCCCCCGCGACATGGGTGCTCTCCAACCACGACGTCGTCCGCCACGCCTCGCGTCTGGGACTGCCCGTCGGCCAGAAGCGACCCAACGGGATCAGTGCCTCCGACCCGCAGCCCGACGCCGAGTTGGGCCTGCGCCGAGCCCGCGCCGCCTCCCTGCTGATGCTCGCGCTGCCCGGCGGCGCCTACCTCTACCAGGGTGAGGAACTCGGCCTGCCCGAGCACACCGCGCTCGACCACCACTACCGGGAGGACCCGACCTTCCACCGCACGTCGGGCACCGAAGTGGGCCGCGACGGTTGCCGCGTCCCCATGCCGTGGGAGCGGGATGCGCCGGCCTACGGCTTCAGCGCGACGGGTGCCAGCTGGCTCCCCCAGCCCCCGGCCTACGGCGACCTCGCCGCCGACCAGCAGGCCGGCGTCGCCGGGTCCACCCTGGAGCTCTACCGCGCGGCTCTCGCGCTGCGTGACGAGCGCGGCCTCGGTCTCGGCGGTCTCGCCCTCGTCGGCGACACCACCACCGACAGCACCGACGCCGACACTGCCGAGGACGCGGTGCTCACCCTGCACAACACGGGCCGCGGCGGCGAGCACCCCACGCTCGTCATCGCCAACCTCGGCACCGAGCCGGTGGCCCTGCCCGAGGGCAGCGCACTGCTCCTCGCGTCCGGCCCGCTGACCGACGACGGGCTGGTCCCCACGGACACCACCATCTGGGCCGCTCTCTGATCGGGCTGGCGCTAGGTTGATGCACGGCGGGCTGCGCCAGTGGCCCGCCGTCGCCCTTCCCCTTCCCCCTGCTCGCTCGTCAGGAGGTGCCGTGGCCCGCCCCGCGCACGAGTTCCCCTACTTCTCGCAGGCCACGCCCATCGGGTTGGCCCACCGCGGCGGCGCGACCCACGAACCCAACCGGGGGCGCGAAAACACGGTGACCGCCTTCCGCGAGGCGGTGGCGATGGGGTTCCGCTACCTCGAGACCGATGTCCACGCGACGTCCGACGGCGAGCTCATCGCCTTCCACGACGACGTCCTCGACCGCGTCACCGACGGCACCGGCCGGATCGCCGACCTGCCCTGGTCCACCGTCACGCGGGCCCGGATCGCCGGTGAGGAGATCCCGACGCTCGCGCAGATCCTCGAGGAGTTCCCCGAAACGCGGATCAACATCGACGTGAAGGCGCCGGGTGCCGTCGACCCGCTCGTGGCGACGATCGTCGCCCACGGCGCCATCGACCGCGTCTGCGTCGGCAGCTTCAGCGATCACCGGTTGCGCGCCGTGCGTCGTCAGCTCGGGCCGCGTCTGGCGACGTCCGCCGGGCCCGCCGGGGTGGCCGCGCTCCGCCTCACGCCCGCCCTCGTCTCGCGCGTGCTGCACTCTCCCGCGCAGGCGCTGCAGATCCCCGTCAGCCAGCGGATCGCCGGACGCGACCTGACGCTCGTGACGCCGCGTCTCATCGAGACCGCGCACCGGCTGGGCAAGCACGTGCACGTGTGGACGATCGACGAGGCCGCCGAGATGCACCGGCTCCTCGACCTCGGCGTCGACGGTCTCGTCTCCGACCGGATCGACATCCTGCGGGACGTCCTCGCAGAGCGCGGCACTCCCCTGGGGTGACGCCGGGTTCGGCGCCGGGAGTGACGCCGATCGTGGCCGGTCAGCTCGTGCGGATCGCGTCGGCCAACTCGGCGACGGCACTCGGGCGACCGGCGAGGCTCCACGTGTGGCCGCGGTGCTCCACCAGTTCGGTGACCCCGCCGACCCCGAGCACGAGGGCCTGACCGGGAAGCCAGTCCCACTCGAGGACCGCGTGCTGGGCCCACGCCTCGATCCGACCACCTGCCACGGCCGCGAGGTCGCACGAACTGGAGCCGAGCATCCGCACCGTCGCCGTGCGCTGGGTCATCGCCGACCACGGGGTCAGCAGCGTCGGGTCCGCGAGGCGGGTGGGATGCAGGTAGGTCGCCAGGCAGGAGCGGTCCGCGGTGGCATCGGTCAGGGGCGGCAGCTCGACCCCGTTGAGGGTCGTGCGGCGCCCGCGCACACCCAGCCAGGCCTCATCCTGGCCGGGGTGGTGCACGGCACCGACGAGGACCCCTTCGTCATCGCGCAGCGCCAGGGCACTGCACCAGTAGGACAGCCCGGACAGGAAGTTGTAGGTGCCGTCGACCGGGTCGATGACCCACGTCCGGCCGCTCGTCGACGCGGCCGATGCACCCTCCTCGCCGACGATGCCGTCGTCGGGGCGAAGGGCGGCCAACGCAGCCGTGACGAAGGCCTCAGCGGCGTGATCGGCCGCGGTCACGACATCCGAGACGGAGGTCTTCTCGTGGCCCTGCAGGCCTCGCGCGCGCATCTCGCTGGCGAGGGTCGCGGCGCGGCGCGTCAGTTCGGCGGCGAGAGCGCCGTCATCGAGGTCGTCGGGGAGGGTCGAGAGGTCGGTCAGCGGACTCGGCGTGGTCTCCACATGGACACCCTAGGCCGCGCCACCACCATCGACGGGCACCGCGGGCGGCGGCTCAGGTGAGGCGATAGAACCGGAAGAGGGAGAAGCCCTCGATCGGCAGGATCTCCACGTCACGAAATCCCGCCGCGAGCGCATGGGCGCGCAACCGCTCCGGTCGCATGACGGCGCCGGTCCCGACACTGGGCGAGACGGACAGCCCGTCGGGCAGACACATGAAGAGGCTGAAGCCGTACATCAGCCTCTCGACCTGGCCAGCGTCGCCGCCGAAGGCCTCGGCCACGGCCTCATCCATGACGATGAGCGGGCCGCCCGGGACGAGAGCTCGCCGGGCGGCCGCGAGCACCTCGACCGGTCGCGGCATGTCGTGCACGCACTCGAAGGCGAAGGCGATGTCATGTCCCCCGGCGGTCAGATCGGCGGCATCGCCGTGGGTGAACTGCACCCGTGCGGTCAGGCCGGCGTCGGCGACGTGGCGGGCGGCCATCGCCACCGAGTCGGCGTCGATGTCGACGCCCCGCACGCTGGCCCCGGGGTAGGCACGGGCGAGCGCGATGCTCGCCCACCCGCCACCCGAGCCGACCTCGAGGATCCGCGCGCCCGGGCGTGCGAGCAGCAGGTCCAGGTCGGCGACCTCGGCGAGTGCCCCCGCGAGCCGTCGCTCGTACCACGGCCGGTTGCCCGCGGCCTGCCCCTGCCGGGCGTCGTCCCCGAACTGCCTCCAGCTGACGCCACCACCCGAACGGTAGGCGTCGAGAAGCAGTGGCAGGGCGGTCGCACACGCCCCGAAGAGCCGTGCCGAGGGCGCCAGGAAGGCGAGGCTGTGCTCGTCGGTGACGGCCTCCGCCGTCCCCGCCGGGAGGGTGAAGACGCGGTCCTCGGCGGATGCCGCGGGGGCGGCGTGAAGGAGCCCGGTCACCGCCTGCTGCTCCAGCCATTCGCGCGCGTAGCGCTCCTGGGTCCCCGTGCGCTGCGCCAGCTGGGCGGATGTGGCGGGACCGGAGTCGGCCAGGCTGCGGTACCACCCCATCCGGTCGCCGACGAGCACGGACAACACGTCGAAGGCGGCGATCAGACTCTCGAAGAGGCGATCTGCCGTCGCCGCCGGATCGGCGGACGTGTCGGCGGGCGGGAGTGTTGTGCCCATGACCACAGGCTGCGCGCCGACTCGCCGCCGCGCCATGACCCGAAGTGGGGGGCCGTCACCGAGAAGGACCCTCCGGCGCACTCAGCGGTCGCGGTTGAGGCGCAGCGTCACGGTCAGGGCACTGCCCGACTCGATGTCGTGGTCCTCACGGACGGATGCGCGCAGCGGCAGCAGATAGCGGCCGTCCTTGGGGAACAGCGCGGTGGTGAAGGTGCTGCCGTCGATCGCGGCGATGACGGCGACCTGACCCCAGTACTCCAGGCCCGCCGCCTCGATCTTCACCTCGGCACTGTCCTCGGGGTCCATCGGCAGGAAGTAGTACGGCGCGGGTCCGCGCCACTCGATCACGTCGCCGATCACCGTCCACTCCATGACCGCCATTGTCGCGCCCATTCGGCTCCGGACGGGGTGCGTGATGACATCCCGCAACCGGGAGGTCAGCGCGTGAGGACGAAGCCCACCGTGGTCGTGACGCGGGTCCACCGCCCGGCCGCGTGGACGGTCACGCCCTCCCCCGGCGTGAGGAAACCCAGCACGTGCAGGCCGAAGGCCGCGCCCGCCGGCACGGGCGGGGTGGACGCGGTCGGCGCGGCCCACACCCGCTGACGCAGCGCCGCAACCGCATGGGACCCGGCCCCGTCGGGCGAACCGAGGGCAATCTCGGCGATGCCGGCTCGGGCCGCCTCGTGCAGGAGCTCCGCGGGCAGCGTGCCGACGGGCTCCCAGCCGCCCCGGGGTGGGGTGAGGGCCGCCCAGCGGGGGGCGACCGTCTGCGGGGGGATGGGCAGCTCCACGTCGGCGGCGCCCGCACGGGCCGTGCGGTCCGTCAGCGCCGCGAGCGGCACACACACGTCGAGCTCGGATGGCTCCGCGAGCGCGACGGTGCGCAGCCCGAGGACGGCGCCGTCGCTGGCGAGACCGGAGCCGTCGAGGAGCCCCACCCACGTCGCGAGCACCGATCCGACCGCCTGGAGTCGTACCGCGCCCTCGGGGACGGCACCCTTCGCGCGGCCGACGAAGGTCGCAAGGTCACGCAGACTCTCCGGATCGGCCAGGACGAGCCCACCCGCGGGCGTGCTCATCCCTGGCGGCGGCGGAAGGGCGCCGGGTCGCCCGCGTAGGCGGACAGGGTCGCGCGGTCCTGCTCGTCGAGGCGTCGCGGCCGCTGGGTCTCGAAGTCGAAGCCGACCATCGTCGTCTCGGCCAGCGCGTAGAGGGAGCCGTCGCCGACGCCCTCGGGGTCGCGCACCTCGTAGGCGACGTCATAGCTCGCGCCCGACATCTTCGTGATCCACACGTCGATCTGCACCGGAGCCGTCCGGTAGTGCAGCGGCGCGAGGTACTCGATCTCGGACCGCGCGACGATGACGCCGCGCTCGAGGTCACCGTCGGAGAAGCCGAACCAGTCGTTGAAGGCGGCGATCCTCGCCTCCTCGATCAGGCGCAGGTACTGAACGTTGTTGACGTGCTGATAAGCGTCCATGTCGCTCCACCGGAGCGGGACGAAGGTCTCGAACCTCTTGCCATCCATGGCGACAGTCTGGCAGGGCCTGTCGGAGCCTCCGCCTACGGTGGGGGTCATGAGCACCGACGCGACGACCACCCACTTGCCGGACGCCGACGTGCCGGAGTCGGTGCGTACCGCGGCACTCGAGGTCCTGCGGCGGCTCGTCGGGCGGGAGGACGCCGAGTTCCACCCCGGTCAGCTGGAGGCGATCAGCGCGCTCGTCCACGACCGGCAGCGCGCCCTCGTCGTCCAGCGCACCGGGTGGGGCAAGTCGGCCGTCTACTTCGTCGCCGCCCAGCTGCGGCGTCAGGCCGGCGCGGGGCCGGCGCTCATCGTCTCCCCCCTCCTCGCTCTCATGCGCGACCAGGTCGGCGCGGCCGAACGCGCCGGCGTGCGTGCCGTGTCGATGAACTCCGCCAACGCGCAGGAGTGGGACGAGGTCCGGGCCCAGCTCGCGGCCGATGAGGTGGACGTGCTCCTCGTCAGCCCGGAGCGTCTCAACAACCCCCGCTTCCGCGACGAACAACTGCCCGATCTGGCGCGCCGCTGCGGACTCGTGGTCGTCGACGAGGCGCACTGCATCTCGGACTGGGGTCACGACTTCCGCCCGGACTACCGGCGGATCAGGGATCTGCTGGCGGGGCTGCCACAGGACACTCCCGTGCTCGCGACGACGGCGACGGCCAACTCGCGCGTCGTGGCCGATGTCGTCGAGCAACTCGGCGCCGGTGGTCACCGCGTGCTCACCGTCCGCGGATCGCTGGCTCGCGACTCGCTGCGGCTGGGCGTCCTGCCGAAGACGTCCGCGGAGCGCCGGCTGGCGTGGCTCGCGGCGAACCTCCCGAGCCTGACCGGCAGCGGGATCATCTATGCGCTCACCGTCTCGGCCGCCGAGGACGTGGCCGCCGCGCTGCGTGACGCCGGCCACGAGGTGCGCGCCTACACGGGCCGCACCGACACCGAGGATCGGGCCCGCCTCGAGGACGCCCTGCGACGCAACGAGGTCAAGGCGTTGGTGGCCACGAGCGCTCTCGGCATGGGGTTCGACAAGCCGGACCTCGGGTTCGTCGTGCACCTCGGCGCGCCGTCGTCGCCCGTCGCGTACTACCAACAGGTCGGCCGCGCAGGGCGCGCGACGGACAGCGCCGACGTCGTGCTCCTGCCCGGCGTCGAGGATCGGGACATCTGGGCCTGGTTCGCCTCGTCGTCCATGCCTCGCCAGGAGCAGGCCGACGCCGTCCTGACGGCGCTCGCCGAGGCGGGGCGACCGCTGTCGGTCCCCGCCCTCGAGACGATCGTGGACATCCGCCGCACCCGGCTTGATCTGCTCCTGAAGGTGCTCGACGTCGACGGCGCGGTCAGCAAGGTGCAGGGCGGCTGGGTCGGGACCGGGCAACCGTGGACCTACGACGCCGAGCGCTACGAGCGTGTGGCCCAGGCCCGCAAGGACGAGCAGCAGCACATGCTCGACTACGAGACGACGACGGGCTGCCGGATGGAGTTCCTCCAGCGCCTGCTCGACGACCCCAGCGCGAAGCCGTGCGGCCGGTGCGACACGTGCGCGGGCACGTGGTTCGCGACCGACATCCCCGACGCGGCCGTCACGTCCGCGAGCGAGCGGCTCGCGCAGGTCGGCGTCGAGATCGAGCCGCGCACCCAGTGGCCCTCCGGGATGGGCCGCCTCGGGGTGCCGGTGAAGGGGAAGATCCCACCCGCAGAGGCCGTGGAGTCGGGGCGCGCCCTGGCTCGCCTGACCGACCTCGGTTGGGGTCAGCGACTGCGTGAGGTGCTCGCGGAGGACCAGGTCGTCCCGCAGGCCGTCACTCGCGCCGCCGTCGGCGTCCTCGCCGGATGGGGATGGCTCGAGCGGCCCGTCGGCATCGTCGCCATGCCGGCACGGCAGCGTCCGCAGCTCGTGCAGTCGACCGCCGCACATCTCGCCGAGGTCGGCCGGCTCCCGCTGCTCGGCACGCTCGACCTCGCCGACGGCGGACCCATCGGCGAGCCGGGCGGCAACAGCGCCTTCCGCCTCGCCAACGTGTGGGACCGCATCGTCGTGGGCCCCGAACTGGCGCAGACTCTCGCGCAGGCTCGTGGACCCGTGCTGCTCGTCGACGACGTCGTCCATTCCCGCTGGTCCCTCGCCGTCGCGGGGCGCGCCCTGCGCCTGGCCGGAGCACCGGCGGTGCTCCCCTTCGCCCTGGCTCTCGACGGCTGAGCCGACGTCAGTTGCCGTGGGGAGACTCAGTTGCCATTGGGGATCTCAAGCACGGACGCGGTCTCGGGCTCGCAGGACGCGTCGTCGGGCGGTGCCGCATCGGACGTCCGGCGCTCCGGCGGCGACACGCGGACCGTGAGCAGCGGCAGGAAGGCCTGGATGACGGGACCGATGAGCAGGGCGTAGAGGATGGTGCCCACCCCGACGATGCCGCCGAGCAGCCACCCCACCGCGAGGACGGTGACCTCGAGCGTGGTGCGCACGAGCCGCAGGCTCAGGCCGGTCCGGCGCGCGATGCCGGTCATCAGCCCGTCCCTGGGACCGGGACCGAACTGGCTGCCGATGTACATGGCGCCGGCGATCCCGTTGAGCAGGATGCCGCCCAGCAGCAGCCCCCATCGCCAGACCAGGGAGTCCGGCTGGGCGAGCATCGCGAGGGTGACGTCCGTGGCGATGCCGATGACGACGGTGTTGGCCACCGTCCCCAGACCGGGCCACTGACGCAGGGGGATCCACAGGAGGAGGACCGCGACGCCGGTGAGGATGACGACGGTGCCGAAGCTCACCGGCAGGCGCGTGCCGACGCCGTAGTGGAAGACGTCCCACGGGTCCAGACCCAGTTGTGACCGCACGAGCATCCCCATGGCGACGCCGTAGAGCCAGAGGCCGACGCCGAGCTGGACGAGTCGGTGGACCGTGCGGCCGGCCCGCAGCTGCTGACGGGGCGTCATGGGCGTGAGGTCGACGCGGCGAGTGAGCAGGCGCCGGGACGTGGCCAACGAGGAGGCGAACGGGGACATACCTCCATGGTGGCGGCCGGGTGGACCGATCGTCGCGGTCCACTTCGCAGGAAGTGGCCTGATTGGCCTTACTCGAGCAGGCCACTTCGTCCAGACTGGCCACATGGCCACTCCCACCGTCTCCGCCGGCCGCCTCACCATGCTGCTCGGGGACAGCCCCCGACGCAGCCCCGCCTATCGCGGGATCGCCGACGGACTGCGGTTGCTCATCACCGACGGCCGTCTCGCGCTCGACACCACGCTGCCGAGCGAGCGCGCCCTGACCGAGGCGCTCGGCGTCAGCCGGACCACCGTCGCGGCCGCCTATGGCCTGCTGCGGGAGCGCGGCTACCTGACGTCCCGCCGCGGGTCGGGCAGCCGCGTGACGCTCCCGGCCGGGAGCCGCTCCCGCGTCGGCGGCCCACTCGTCCCCACGAGCCCGCTCGCCGACGGCGCCATCGACCTCACCTGTGCCGTCATGCCGACCGCCCCGTCCGCCGCAGAGGAGGCCATCGACATCGCCGCCGAGGGCGTGCGGTCCCGGCTCGGCGGCTCGGGCTACGACCCGCAGGGTCTGCCCGAGCTGCGGGAGGCCCTGGCCGAGCGCTATCGCAGCCGGGGTCTACCGACGACGGCCGAACAGATCATGGTCACGACCGGAGCGCTCGGCGCGCTGGCCATCGTCGCCCGCGGTCTGCTGTCGACGGGCGACCGCGTCCTCACCGAGAACCCGACCTATCCCAATGCCGTGGCCGCCCTGCGCGGCGCCGGCGCCCGGGTCCGGCCCCTCCCCCTTGACCGGCACGGCTGGGACGCGGACGCCCTCGAGGTCACCCTCCGGCAGGTGGCCCCGCGGGTGGCCTACCTGCTGCCCGACAACCAGAACCCGACCGGGCTCCTCATGGGCGACGACCAGCGCGCGGACATCGGCCGACGCCTCGCCCGCGCCCACACCATCGGGATCGTCGACGAGACGGTCGTCGACTTCGTCCTCGACGGCGGTCCGGCGCCGCTCCCCTTCGCCGCGCATGCCCCGGACACGATCACCATCGGCAGCTCCAGCAAGACGTATTGGGCCGGCCTGCGCGTCGGGTGGCTGCGGGCCGACACCGAGGTCATGCAGCGCCTCGGGCGCGCACGCCTCAGCGTCGACCTCGGGGCACCGACCTTCGAGCAACTGGTCCTGCTGCACCTGCTCACCCGGCACGACCACGTCGCGGAGGAGCGTCGCCGCGCTGCTCGGGAGTCCCGGGACGCCCTGGTCGGCGCCCTGCGGACGCACCTGCCCGAGTGGCAATTCCGGCTGCCCGCCGGCGGGCTCAGCCTGTGGGCCGAGTTGCCGGCCACGGCCTCGACGGCGTTGGCCGTGGTCGCCGAGGACGAAGGGGTCCACCTGGCGCCCGGTCCGACCTTCGCGGTCGACCACGGACTCGACCGGTTCCTCCGGCTCCCCTTCCCGCACGCCGCCCCGGTCATGACCGAGGCGGTCCAGCGACTCGCTCGCGCCTGGCCACGCGCCCTCGAGCAACCGACTCGCGCCGCCTCCACGACGCGCAACGCCACAGTGGCCTGACGGCGCTCCCGCTCCCGCGGAACACGTCACGCCGCCGACTAGAGTGCGGTGCGTGACCGAGACACCGCACTCCCCCGGGGCCGATGCTCCGGGCACCGACCCCGAGTCCTTCCAGCAGCTCCTCGACGTGCTCGCCCTCGAGGAGCTCGGGACAGGGCGTCAGCACATCAGCATCCCCGGGGTGGAGAACCGCACGGAGGTGACGGCCTTCCGCGGCCGGAGTCAGCGCATGCCGCATGGTCGGGTCTTCGGTGGTCAGGTCCTCTCCCAGGCCCTGTTGGCGGCCGGGCTGACGGTTCGCAGTGTCGCGCCCGAGCGAGCGGTGCACTCCCTGCACGCCTACTTCATGCGTCCCGGGGACGACAAGGAGCCCATCCGTTTCGCCGTCGAGCTGCTCCGTGACGGCAACTCCTTCTCGACGCGTCACGTCCACGCGCTCCAGGACGGTCGCCCCATCCTGTCGATGACGGCGTCCTTCCAGGACCCGGCCGGCGGGCTCGACCACCACGACGTCATGCCGCAGGTGACCCCGCCGGAGGCGGTCCCCTCCGTCTCGCAGATCTACGCCGGCCTGGAGGACGACTCCCGCGTCGAGTACCTGCGCAGCCGTCCCATCGAGATCCGGCACGTCGAGGGCCGGACCGACTTCGGCACCGGTGAGCCCGGTCCGGCCGAGCAGCGCGTGTGGATGCGGGCCGTCGGCGACCTGCCGGACGACCCGTTGGTGCACGCCGCGGCCATCGCCTACGCCTCGGACTACACGCTGCTCGAACCGGTGCTGCGGCGTCACGGCGTGGGCTGGTCGGACCGCCGCCTTCGCGTCGCGAGTCTCGACCACGCCATGTGGTTCCACCGGCCGATCCGCTGGGACGACTGGATCCTCTACACCCAGTCCTCGCCGTCCGCCCAGGGCGGCCGTGGCCTTGCCGCCGGCCGGATGTTCAGCCGGGACGGGACGATGCTCGTGACCACCGCCCAGGAGGGCATGATGCGCGTCAAGGAACTCCCCGCGTCCTCGGACTGAGCTCGACGCAGGCGGCCCCATCAGCCGAGTTTGGGACATCAGGTGTCCCTTACCCGGCGCGGGCGGCCCCCATCAGCCGAGTTTGGGACATCAGGTGTCCCTTACCCGGCGCGGGCGGCCCGCTTCAGCCGAGTTTGGGACATCAGGTGTCCCTTACCCGGCGCGGGCGGCCCGCTTCAGCCGAGTTTGGGACATCAGGTGTCCCTTACCCGGCGCGGGCGGCCCGCTTCAGCCGAGTTTGGGACATCAGGTGTCCCTTACCCGGCGCGGGCGGCCCGCTTCAGCCGAGTTTGGGACATCAGGTGTCCCTTACCCGGCGCGGGCGGCCCCCTTCGGCCGAGTTTGGGACATCAGGTGTCCCTTACCCGGCGCACGCGGCCCCCATCAGCCGAGTTTGGGACATCAGGTGTCCTTGCCCGGCCGAGGACGGACACGCCCGGTCCGTCGAGTCGCACGACTCCCCCGTCGACGCGGCGCTCGCCCCACCCGAGCAGTTCCGCGCCCGAGAGACCGCCGACGAAGGTCGCCACGGGGACCTCGGCGATCCCGTCACCGAAGGCCGCGACGACGACGACTCCCTTGCGGGACAACGAGATCCATCGATCGGTTTCGTCGAAGTCGATGGTGACGTCGTCGATTCGTTCGGCGGCTGGCAGGCGCCGACGGAGCGCGATGAGCGCCCGGTGGTGGGCGAGCAGGCGGGCGTGGTGACCGGCCCCGGATTCGTCCCAGCGCAGCACGCTCGCATCGCGCGTGGCCTCGTCCTGCGGGTCCGGGATGTCCTCGGCAGCCCAACCATGGGCCGCGAACTCCGCACGCCGCCCCGTCCGCACCGCCTCGGCGAGCGCCGGGTCGTCGAAGTCGCTGAAGAAGCAGAAGGGGGTCGAGGCGCCCCACTCCTCCCCCATGAAGATCATCGGCGTGAACGGGGACAGCAGGTAGAGCGCGGCTGCCGCCGCCTGCCGGGCGGGGTCGACCCCCGCGCTGATCCGGTCACCCGTGGCCCGATTGCCGACCTGGTCGTGCGTCTGGAGATAGGCGACGAACCTGGCTGCGGGCACCTGCTCGGGGTCGACCGGCGCACCCCACGGCCGCCCGCGGAAGGTGGACATGCGCCCGTCGTGGAGGAACACCTGTCCGAGCACCTTCGCCAGGACGGACATCGGGCCACCGTCCGGCCATGCCTGGGTGCCCCCACCGAAATCGGCGTAGTAGCCCTGGAGTTCTCCGGTGGCGACGACGTGCAGCGCGTGGTGCACGTCGTCCGCCCACTGCGCACTCATCCCCAACCCACCCCGGCCGGTCGGCGTGATCATCACCGTGTCGTTGAGGTCCGACTCGGCGATGAGCGTCAGCGGGCGCCCGAGCTCCCCCTCGAGGCCCGCCACGGCGTCGGAGATCTCGGCGAGCACGTGCCGCGGTGAGGTGTCGACGAGTTCGTGGACAGCGTCGAGCCGCAGCGCGTCGAGGTGGAAGTCGCGCAGCCAGCGGACGACGTTGTCGACGATCCAGCGTCGGACACCGTCGCTGCCGGGCTGGTCGAGATTGACGGCCGGTCCCCACGGCGTGCTGTGTGCGTGGGTGAAGTACGGCGCGTAGCGCGCGAGGTGGTTGCCGCTGGGGCCGAGGTGGTTGTGCACGACGTCGAGGCAGACACCGAGCCCGCGGGCGTGGCACTCGTCGACGAACGCCTGGAGTGCGGCCGGCCCACCGTACTGGTCGTGGACCGCGTAGGGCAGGACGCCGTCGTAGCCCCAGCCCCAGCGCCCGGGGAAGGCTGCCACGGGCATGAGCTCGACGACGTCGACGCCGAGGTCGACGAGGTGGTCCAGGCGCTGCGTCGCGGCAGCCAACGTGCCCTCCGGCGTGAAGGTGCCGATGTGGAGTTCGTAGATCACCCCACCGAGCGCGCCGGCGCCGCCGCGAGGCCCGGACCAGTCCGCGTCGCGCCACGGGTGGGCCGAGGGATCGAACCAGCGACTCGGCCCGTTCACCCCGTGCGGCTGCCAGGCGCTGCGAGGGTCGGGGAAAGGACCTTCACCGTCGACGACGAAGGCGTAGTCGAACGGGCCGTCGCCACGGGGGTCTCCGGGCCAGGTCCACCAACCATCGTCGGCGCGGTGGAGCGGCTCGCGGTGGGCAGCATCGGGCCCGAGCGCCAGTTCCACGGAGTCGACCGCGGGCGCCCAGACGGCGATGTCGGCGCCAGCGGCGTCGTGTCGCACGCTCATGCCGGATCCTGAAGGACGAGGAGGGCAACCGGTGCGGCGCCGAGCACGGCCGCGACGACGGTCGGGCCGGTGACGTGGAACTCGTTGTCGGAGAGGACATCTCGCCACACGCCGGGCGGCAGGTCGAGGGTGGCGTCTCCCCAGCCGCCGCGATCCGCCAACCGACTCGCGAGGCGCGTGACGACGGCGACGACGCGCACGTCCGCGGGCTCGCTGCCAGCGCCGCGACCGACGGCCACGACGTGATCGGTCGTCGCGGGCACCGGTGTGTGGCCCGAGCCGGCTCCGATGAACCACTCGGGGTGGGCACGGCGCAGGCGCAGGGCCGCCGCCGTCAGGCGCAGTTTCTCGTCGGAGAGGTCCGCGGGGGAGCCTCCGGCGTCGAGTGATTCGAGCCGCGCAGCGAGGGCAGCGTGATCGACCAGGCGACGGTTGTCCGGGTCGACGAGCGAGAGGTCGAGCGCCTCACACCCCTGGTAGACGTCGGGCACCCCCGGCAGGACGAGTTGCAGGAGCTTCTTCCCCAGGACCGTGGCCCGCACGGCCTCGGCGGTCTCGTCGAGCCACTCCGCCAGGGCCGCGTGCACGGCCCCGTCCTCCGAGACCTCGTCGACGAAGGCGGCCACGGCCCCCTCGTACGCCCCGTCCGGATCCGTCCAGGTCGTGTGGCGCTTGGCCTCGCGGACCGCCTTCGTCACGTAGGCGTCGAGCCGGTCGCGGGTCAACGGTCCTGCGCCGACGATCGTCTGCCAGATGAGGTACTCCGTCGCCGGGTCGAGACCCGCCGGCCGATGTGGTGTCGCCAGGTCGCGCACGCGGGACACCCAGGCACGCCAGGCGTCGGGCCGCTCGGAGACGACGGCGAGGCGGGCCCGGACGTCCTCGGAACGCTTCGTGTCGTGCGTCGAGAGGCACGTCATGGTGTCGGGGTGCGTGCCGTGCCGCTGCGCCGCCGAGGCGTGGAAGTCCGCGACGGAGCAGCCGAACCGGCCAGGGTCGCCGCCAACCTCATTGAGTCCCACGAGGCGCAGGTATCGATAGAAGGCGGTGTCCTCGATCCCCTTCGCCATGACCGGCCCGCAGGTCTGCTGGAAGCGGACCACGGCCTCGGCAGCCGACGTCGCATCCGCCCCGTGTGCGCGGCCGGCGAGGACCTCGACGGTGTCAGCGAGCACGCCTGAGAGGTCATCTCCTGAGGCGGCGAGAGCGCGGGCCGCACGGCTGCGGGCGGCCTCGAGCACGGCGGCGGCCTCCCCGCTCGCGGGCACCCCCGGGCGGACGTAGGCCCGATAGCGATCCATGGCGACGAGCAGGGCGCCCAGCACGGCGTGCAGGTCGGCCACCGAGTGCTGCGGCAGCACCCGTGCGATCACCCGGACGAGGCGCGCCACCTCGGCCGCCTGCCCGTGGGCCACGATGTCCGCCTTGGCCGCGTCCACGAGGTCGGCCAGCACGGGGCTCTCCCCCGTGATCTCGGCGACCACGTCCGTGAGCGGCTGGGCACCGTCGGGATCCACGAACAGCGCGCTGAGATCCCGCAGCGTGTCGTAGCCGGTCGTGCCGGCGCACGGCCACGTCGTAGGCAGCCGTTCCTCGCCCTCGAGGATCTTCTCGACGACGACCCACGCGCCGTCGGTCACCTCCGCGAGCCGCTCGAGGTAGCCCTCCGGGTCGGCGAGGCCGTCCGGGTGATCGATCCGCAAGCCGTCGATGACACCCGCGCACAACAGATCGACGAAGAGCGCGTGCGTGGCGTCGAAGACGGTCGGGTCCTCGACCCGGATGGCGACGAGGCTCGTGACGTCGAAGAAGCGCCGGTGCGTGAGTCGCTCCGCGCCGTCGCGCCAGTGCGTGAGCAGGTGGTGCTGCGATCGGACGAGCTCGGCGATCGGCAGACGCTCGGTGCCGGGCCGGATCGGGAACTCGTGCTCGTGGTAGCGCAGGACCGTCTCGTCACCGGCTGCTCCCCCGTCGGGGGTCACGACAAGGTCACCGGCGGCGAGGACGTCGGCGAGCGGCGCCCCGAGCACGGGCAGGAGCACGCGGCCGTCCTCGCTGTCCCAGTCGACGTCGAACCAGTGCGCCACCGGCGACTCGCGACCCTCCTTCAGCAGCGACCACCACTGCCGGTTGAGGTGCGCCGGGGTGGGCGCGGCCATGTGGTTGGGGACGACGTCGACGATCAGCCCCAGACCGTGGTCGTGCGCGGTCGCGGCCAGCGCATCGAGCCCGGCCCTGCCGCCCAGTTGGTCACTGATCCGCGAGTGGTCGACGACGTCGTAGCCGTGCGTCGACCCGGGCGCCGCCTGGAGGATGGGCGAGAGGTAGAGGTGGGTGAACCCGAGCGCGGCGAGCCGTGGCACGGCCCGCGCCGCATCGGCGAAGGTGAAGCGCGGCTCCAACTGGAGTCGGTACGTGGACGTGGGCGTCATGGGTCTCTCCTCCTGCCTCACCACCTTGTCAGGTCCCTCAGCCGTGCGCAGACCCGCTCGGCGGCCGCTCGGAGGTGACGAGGCCGCAGCGCAGCAGGACGATGCTGCGTCCCGCGACGGTGAGCGTGGACTCGGGCGCGTGGGTGCCGGGGTCGACGATCTCGGCCGCGGTGTCGATCTCGAGCACCCACTCGGCGCCGTGGTCCTCACCGGGCAACTGGAAGGCGACGTCGTCGTTGTCCGCGTTGATGAGCGCCAAGAAGTGGTCGTCCCGGATCGGCTGACCCCGGTGGTCCGGCTCGTGGATGGCCTGCCCGTTGAGGAAGATCATCAGCGAGCGCGCCTCGTGGTTGCTCCAGTCCTCCTCGCCCATGTGGGTCCCGTCGGGGGCGAACCACTCGATGTCGTGGACGTCGCTCTCGCCGCCGTGGTCGGCCGCACCGGCAAAGAAGCGACGGCGCCGGAAGACGGGGTGCTCCTTGCGGAGGGTGACCAGACGCCGCGTGAAGGCCAACAGGTCCTCGTCGGCCTCGTCGAGGTCCCAGTTGACCCACGAGATCTCGTTGTCCTGGCAGTAGACGTTGTTGTTGCCCCGTTGGGAGCGCCCGAGCTCGTCGCCGTGGGCGAGCATCGGCACGCCCTGCGAGAAGAGAATGGTGGAGAGGATGTTGCGCTGCTGGCGGCGGCGCAGGGCGAGGATCTCCGGGTCGTCGGTCTCCCCCTCGACGCCGCAGTTCCACGAGCGATTGTGGCTCTCGCCGTCGTTGTTGCCCTCGCCGTTCGCGTCGTTGTGCTTCTCGTTGTAGGAGACGAGGTCGGCGAGCGTGAAGCCGTCGTGGGCGGTGACGAAGTTGATCGAGGCGAAGGGCTTGCGGCCCGAGTGTTCGTAGAGGTCCGACGAACCCGACAGTCGCGAGGCGAACTCGCCGATCGTCGAATACTCGCCGCGCCAGAAGTCGCGCACGGTGTCGCGGTACTTGCCGTTCCACTCGGTCCACAGGGCCGGGAAGTTCCCGACCTGGTATCCCCCGTCGCCGACGTCCCACGGCTCGGCAATGAGCTTGACCTGGCTGACGATCGGGTCCTGCTGGACGAGGTCGAAGAAGGCCGAGAGCTTGTCGACCTCGTGGAACTGACGGGCCAGCGTGGCCGCGAGGTCGAAGCGGAAGCCGTCGACGTGCATCTCGGTCACCCAGTACCGCAGCGAGTCCATGATGAGTTGGAGCACGTGCGGGTTGCGCATGAGCAGCGAGTTCCCCGTGCCCGTCGTGTCGTAGTAGTGCGCCGGGGCGTCGTCCACGAGGCGGTAGTAGGCGGCGTTGTCGATGCCGCGGAAGGCGAGCGTCGGCCCGAGGTGGTTGCCCTCGGCAGTGTGGTTGTAGACGACGTCGAGGATGACCTCGATGCCAGCCTCGTGCAGCGCCTTGACCATCCCCTTGAACTCGAGGACCTGCTGACCGCGCGTGCCGTGCGCCGCGTAGCCGTTGTGGGGCGCGAAGAAGCCGATCGTGTTGTAGCCCCAGTAGTTGCTCAGGCCCTTGTCCTGCAGGGTGAAGTCGTCGACGAACTGGTGGACGGGCATGAGCTCGATGGCCGTCACGCCGAGGGAGCGCAGGTGCTCGATCATCACCGGGTGCGCGATCCCGGAGTACGTCCCGCGGACCTCCTCGGGGATGTCCGGGTGGAGCATCGTCATGCCCTTGACATGGGCCTCGTAGATGACGCTCTCGTGGTACTCGTGGCCCGGCGCGCGGTCCTGCCCCCAGTCGAAGAAGGGGTTGGTCACGACCGACAGGAGGGTGTGGCCGAGACTGTCGAGCCGCGGCAGCTCGGCCTCCGTCTCGGGCGCGGGACCGGCCCCCGACATCGCGGCGGCATCGGCCTGGCTGAAGGTGCCCCCAGCCTCCTTCGCGCGCGGGGCGAAGGGGCCGAGCGCGGATTCGACCGGCCGGTCCATGTCGTAGGAGAAGAGCGAGGGGTCGTAGGTCATCTCCCCGTCGATCGCCTTCGCGTACGGGTCGAGGAGGAGCTTGCTCGGATCGCAGCGGTGGCCATGGCGCAGGTCCCAGGGCCCGTGGACGCGGAAGCCGTAGCGCTGCCCGGGCTGGACGCCGGGGATGTAGCCGTGCCAGACGAAGCCGTCGACCTCGGGGAGCGCGATCCTCGTCTCGGCACCGTCGTCGTCGATGAGGCACAGCTCGACGGCGTCGGCGACCTCGGAGAAGACGGCGAAGTTCACGCCGGTGCCGTCGTACGAGGCGCCGAGCGGATAGGCGCTGCCAGGCCAGATCTCCAACACACACATCCTGAGTCGTGGGCGCGCCATGATCCGGGTGAGCGGGGCGCTGGGGTGAGCCGGCCGCGTGATGCGGCCGGGGGACGAAGGCGCCCTCGGCTTCGACTGGTTCACTGCGAACGGTTCATCTTCGCCAATCGGGGGGCCACTGGCAAACATCCGAACAAGCGAGGACCCCCGCGCCCGTCGGGCGCGAGGGTCCTCGCGGTGGTCACCGGCGCAGGGCCGGCGGGGTCGCTCAGAGGCCGAGGTCGCGGCCGATGAGCTCCTTCATGATCTCGTTGGTGCCCGCCCAGATCTTGTGGACGCGGGCGTCGCGCCAGGCGCGGGCGACGCGGTACTCGTTCATGAAGCCGTAGCCGCCGTGCAACTGCACGCACTCGTCGAGGACGGCGCACTGGACCTCGGCGGCCCACCACTTCGCCTTCGCCGCGTCGACCGCACTGAGCTGGCCCTCGGAGTGGGCGACGATGCAGTCGTCGATGTAGGCGAAGCTGACCTCGACCTTGGTGACGAGCTCGGCGATCTTGAACTTGTTGTGCTGGAAGGAGCCGATCGGCTGACCGAAGGCCTTGCGCTCCTTCGTGTAGGCGATGGTCTCGTCGAGGATCTGCTTGGCGTTGGCCAGGTTGGCGATGGCGTTGCCGAGACGCTCCTGGGGCAGCTTCTGCATCATCGCGATGAAGCCCATGCCCTCGGGGCCGAGGAGACGGTCGCCGGAGACCCGGACGTTGTCGAAGAAGAGCTCGGAGGTGTCCGACTCGGGCTGGCCCACCTTGTCCAGCGGCTGGCCCTTGGTGAAGCCCTCGTCCTCCTTCTCGAGGACGAAGAGGGAGATGCCCTTGGCCCCCTTCGACGGGTCCGTGCGGACGGCCACCACGGCCAGGTCGCACTGGTGACCGTTGGTGATGAAGGTCTTGCTGCCGTTGATGATCCAGTCACCGGAACCGTCGTCCGCCTTGACCGCAGTGGTCTTCAGCGAGGCGAGGTCCGAGCCGCCGGAGGGCTCGGTCATGCCGATGGCGAGGATCTTCTCGCCGGTGACGACCCCGGGGAGCCAGCGCTGCTTCTGCTCCTGGGTACCCATGGCGACGATGTAGGGCGCGGTGACGTCCGAGTGGATGCCGAAGCAGGAGGCGGTGGCGGCGTTGAACGCGGCCAGCTCCTCGGCGAGGATCGCGTTGAAGCGGTAGTCCTCGATGCCGGCGCCGCCGAACTCCTCGGGGATGGCGAGGCCGAAGAAGCCCTGCGCACCGGCCTCGAGCCAGATGTCGCGCGGAATCGTGTGCTCACGGATCATCTCGTCGGCGCGCGGCTTGAGCGTGCGCTCGACGAACTCACGGACGGACTTGCGGAAGGACTCGTGGTCCTCGTCGTAGATGTTGCGAAGCATGACCTGTACCTGTCTGAGGGGAACTAAGCGCTTGCTTAGTTTCGCGGACCTGAGGCATGCTGTCAACGTGTCCGACGCCTCACTGATGACTCGCCTCGCGGAGACGAACTCCGACGCCGCCCTCCGACTCATGGAGGCCGCGGCCAACGCCTTCGCCGAGAAGGGCTTCCCGGCGACGACGACACGGGACATCGCGAGCCGCGCCGGGCTGAGCCCCGCCGGGGTCTACGTCCACTTCTCCTCCAAGGAGGAGCTGCTCTTTCAGCTGAGCAAACACGGCCATGAGATCGCCCGGGACCTCCTCGCCGAGGCCGCCTCCGCCGCGAACAGCCCGACGGAGGCCCTGCGCGACATCGCCTCCGGCTTCGCCCAGTGGCACGCCGAGCACTACGTCATGGGCCGGATCGTGCAGTTCGAGTTCCGTCATCTCACCGACGAGCACCGCGACGTCGTGCTCAACCTCCGCAAGGAGATCGACCGCGTCGTGCGCACCGTCCTCGCCGACGGCGTCGCGACCGGCGAGTTCGACGTGGATGACGTGCCGGGCACCGCGCTGGCCATCCTCTCCCTCGCCGTGGACGTCGCCCGCTGGTACTCCCCCGAGATCACCCGCACGCCCGAGGTCATCGGTCGGTCCACGGGAGATTTCGCCCTGCGGCTGGTGCGCGCGCACTGACGTCGTAGCGTGGCCGCCATGACGTGGCAACGCAGCTCCCGGCAGTTCCTCGCACTGGACGCCGCCGAGGTGTGGTCCGTGGTGGCCGACGTGCGCCGGTGGCCGCAGTGGTGTCGTGCCATCGGGGGCGCCGACATGGATCTCCCGGCCGGGGCACTCGCGACGTCGGGGGCGACCGGCCGCTACGTGCCCGCCGCGGGCTGGGCCGGCGCCCTGCACTCCCGGACGGCCCCACCACTGCGTGTCGTCGAGGTCGTCGACGGCCGCCGGCTCGTCATCGAGCAGCCCAACCCCACCGGCGTCATGCGCGTCGAGTGGGACGTCGAGCCCTCCCACTCCCCCGGCGACGGCGCCGGGTGCGTGTTCCATCAGCGCGTGACGTCGAGCGGACCGCTGACGCCGGCCGTCGTCCTCGGCGCCGCGGGGCCGATCGCCGCCGGGTTCGCCGAGGACGTCGCGCGCCTCCACGCGCTCGTGCGGCCTCCGGCGCCCGCGACATCAGTCGCACCAGAATCGTCAGGGACGCCACGGACGAAGGTGGTCATCGCCGGCGGCACCGGCAGCCTCGGGCGCGCCCTCGCCTCCGACCTCACGTGCCGCGGGCACGAGGTCGTGCTGCTGACGCGATCGCCCCGCGCGGACCTCCCCTACCGCCAGGTGATCTGGGACGGCGAGCACCAGGGCGCGTGGACGGCCGAGCTCGCGGAGCCCGAACGCACGTCACTGATCAACCTCGCAGGCGAGCTCGTCGACGCCCGCCCGACCCCTGAGAACATCGCCCGGCTGCGGGCCTCGCGCGTCGCCCCGACCCGCGCGCTCGTGACGGCCAGCCGCGCCCTCGATCGCCCGCTCCGACACTGGGTGCAGGGGTCGACGACGGCCATCTGGTCCGACGCCGGCGACGTCCGGCTGGTCGAGTCCTCCCCCCTGCCCGTCGGATCCGCCGCGCTGCCCCAGATGACCGGCATCGCGCAACCGTGGGAGGAGGCGAGCGACGCGGCGAACACCGACCACCTCGTCCTTCTCCGGACCTCGATCGTGCTCCAGCAGGGCAACCCGGCACTCGTGCGCCTCAGCCAACTCACCAGGGCCGGCCTCGGCGGGCGGGTGGGGTCGGGGCAGCAGTGGTTCAGCTGGATCCACATCGACGACTGGCTGCGGATCGTGCGCGGCTGCCTCGGGCTCGAGCCCGACCTGCCCGTGCCCGGAGGCGTGCTCGTCGCCGCGAGCGACGTCCCGGTGCGCAACCGCGACCTCATGGCGTCACTGCGCCGCCACCTTCGCCGGCCCCCGGCACCGCCGACACCCGATGTCCTGTTGCGCGTCGGCGCGGTCGTGCTGCGCAGCGACCCGGCTCTGGGACTGACGGGACGGCACTGCACCTCGCAGGTCCTCGACGGGCTCGGCTTCACCTTCATGTATCCGACGATCGACGACGCGCTCGACGACCTCCTCACCTGAGCCAGGAGACGGGATGCGTGCGTTTGCCGCCATCGTGCCGCCCACCGGGGCGCACGCGGACCTCGAGGAGTTCCTCGCGTCGCGCCGGGAGGTGGAGCCGGGACTCCGCTGGACGCCGTCGTCACTCTGGCACGTGACGCTGGCCTTCATGGCCGAGGTGCCCCAGGACCTGATCTGGGACGTCGTCGACGGAATCGGCGAGGTTGCCAGCGCGGCCGCGCCGATTCCGTTGCGGCTCAAGGGCGCTGGCGTCTTCCCGTCCACCGACGAGGCACGCGTGGCCTGGATGGATGTGCACCCCGAGGCCGTCGACGGGCTCGCCGCGCTGACGGGTCTGGCGCTGGAGTCTCGCCGGGCCGCGCATCGGATCGGGGTCTCCCCCGCAGAGGGGGGCTACCGGCCCCACCTCACGTTGGCGCGATCGCGTCGCCCCTTCGAGGCCACCACGTGGTTGCGCGTCATGCAGGGGTACGACGGTCCGCTCTGGTCTGCGGACGAGGTGACCGTCTTTGTCTCCCACCGGGGAGAAGGAAGGGGCAGACCGCACTACGAACCCGTGGCGGCCTGCCCCCTCGGCGCGACGATCAGTCGCGAGTGAGCTTCCGGTAGGTGACGCGGTGCGGACGGGCCGCATCCTCGCCGAGCCGAGCCACCTTGTTCTCCTCGTAGGCGGCGAAGTTGCCCTCGAACCAGTACCAGGCGGACGGGTTCTCCTCGGTGCCCTCGTAGGCGAGGATGTGCGTCGCCACGCGATCGAGGAACCACCGGTCGTGGCTGATGACCACGGCGCAACCGGGGAAGTTGAGGAGCGCGTTCTCCAGCGAGCCGAGCGTCTCGACGTCGAGGTCGTTGGTCGGCTCGTCGAGGAGCAGCAGGTTGCCGCCCTGCTTGAGGGTCAGCGCGAGGTTGAGGCGGTTGCGCTCACCACCGGAGAGCACGCCGGCCTTCTTCTGCTGGTCCGGACCCTTGAAGCCGAACTGCGACACATAAGCCCGCGAGGGGATCTCGACCTGGCCGACGATGATGTGGTCGAGCCCGTCGGAGACGACCTCCCACAGTGACTTCTCCGGGTCGATGCCTGCGCGGGACTGGTCGACATAGGAGATCTTCACGGTGTCACCGATGTCGACCGTGCCGCCGTCCGGCTCCTCGAGCCCGACGATGGTCTTGAAGAGGGTCGTCTTGCCGACACCGTTCGGGCCGACGACACCGACGATGCCGTTGCGCGGGAGAGTGAAGGAGAGACCGTCGATGAGCACGCGGTCGTCGAAGCCCTTCTTGAGGTCGGTCACCTCGATGACCTTCGACCCCAGGCGCGGGCCCGGCGGGATCTGGATCTCCTCGAAGTCGAGCTTGCGGGTGCGCTCGGCCTCCGCGGCCATCTCCTCGTAGCGGTTGAGTCGCGCCTTGGACTTGGTCTGGCGACCCTTGGCGTTCGAGCGGACCCACTCGAGCTCCTCGCGGAGGCGCTTGGCGAGCTTCTGGTCCTTCTTGCCCTGGATCTGGAGGCGCTCCTCCTTCTTCTCCAGGTAGGTCGAGTAGTTGCCCTCGTAGGGGTAGAGGCGACCGCGGTCGACCTCCGCAATCCACTGGGCGACGTTGTCGAGGAAGTAGCGGTCGTGCGTGACGGCGATGACGGCACCGGGGTATAAGGCCAGGTGCTGCTCGAGCCAGAGGACGGACTCGGCGTCGAGGTGGTTGGTGGGCTCGTCGAGCAGGAGCAGGTCCGGCTTCTGGAGGAGCAACTTGCAGAGCGCGACGCGGCGGCGCTCACCACCGGAGAGGACGGTGACGTCGGCGTCCGGCGGCGGGCAGCGGAGGGCGTCCATGGCCTGCTCGAGCTGGGAGTCAAGGTCCCACGCGTCAGCGTGGTCGATCTCCTCCTGGAGCTTGCCCATCTCCTCCATGAGGGCGTCGAAGTCGGCGTCCGGCTCGCCCATCTCCTCGGAGATGGCGTTGTAGCGGTCGAGCTTGGCCTTGATCTCGCCAGCGCCCTCCTCCACGTTGCCGAGGACGGTCTTCTCCTCGTTGAGCGGCGGCTCCTGCAGGAGGATGCCGACGGTGGCGCCGGGCGACAGCCACGCCTCACCGTTGGAGGGCTGGTCCAGCCCCGCCATGATCTTGAGGATCGTCGACTTGCCGGCGCCGTTGGGGCCGACCATGCCGATCTTGGCTCCGGGATAGAACGACATGGTGACGTCGTCCAGGATGACCTTCTCGTTGTGCGCCTTGCGCGCCTTGGTCATGACGTAGATGAACTCGGGCATGGGGGCAGGCTATCGACTCACCGCCCCCATCCCCGAATCCTCCGGCGCCCTACCCCGAGCGCTCGCCCGCTCAGGCGTCGACGGTCTCGGGAACGGCCCCCACATTCCACGGGTCAGGGGTCGAGGCGGCCTCACCGTCACCGACCACCTCGTAGTCGTCCTCGTCCCCACCGGGCTGCGCCCGTTGCTCCATGGCGGCCTGCACGTTGGGGTCCGAGAGCCGGTCGGTCGGGTCGGTCACGGCACGGACGACCTTCTCGAAGGTGGTCGTGCCCCTGGCGAGGTCGTGCCCGACGTGCTGGGCATCGATCTCGACGCTCGTCCCGTAGCTCTCGTCGTCGCGCTGCCACTGGTTGACGCGCTGACGCCCGTAGACGATGACGGGGTCCCCCTTCTCGAGGCTCGCGGCGACGTTCATCCCCAGGGCCCGGAACGCCGTCACGTTGTAGTAGCTCGTCTGCACGTCCTCCCACGCACCCTGGGGGTTGCGGCGCCGGATGGTCGACGCCACTCGGAAGGAGGTGAAGGGGGCACCCGCCTTCGTCACGCGCGACTCGGGGTCGGCCACGACGTTGCCCCGGATGGTCACCAGGTTTTCGTTCATCTCCATGCTCCTCTGCTCTGGCCACCACGCCGGTGGATGGATCCACCGTGACGCGCCGCGGCCGTGCCCGGGAGGGCACGGCCGCGGCTGTGGACGAGGAGGTCGCCGGAGGAGGAGCTGTGGGCGGTCAGGCCTGGGCGCGCTCCAGGGAGCGGCGCGTCTTGGCGTGCCGGACGAGCACCTCGCCCACCGGAGCGATGATCTGTTCCTGGGCCACCTCGGAGATCGCCGAGCGCAGCCGGCGGTTGATCGCCGCGCCGCGACGGCGCGCCCCAATCCCCGCCATCCAGCGGGCGATGGCCGCCAGCAGCAGGCCCAGCAGGACACCGCCCACCAACAGCACGAAGGGGACCGCGAACGGGCCGACCTCGGGCGTCGGCAGATCCGGCAACTGGAGCCACCCGGCCGCCCCCAGCAGGACGAGCCACACGAGACCCACCACCGCGGCGAGGGCCAGCAGGATCTGGAGCGCGCCGAGGATCGTCCACCACAGCGGGTTGCGGGCCCGAAGTGGCGTCCGGAGGACGGCGCGGTCGAGCTCGTCGGCCAGCCGGTCACCCGGCGGCGACGCGGCGGCGGCCACCGCGTCGGCCCAGCGGGTCGGCAGACCAGCGGACGCCTTCTCGCCGAAGCGGCGGGAGGCGAGGTCAACGGCCGAGCGGGCCGCGGGCGTGGGCGGCGGGATCGAGGATCGACCGAGCACCGTGCGCACGTCGGCCTCGGTGATCTTCGGGCCACCATCGGCGCCGTCGAGCCTCAGTCGCTTGAGCGGCGAGGCCCGGAAGCCGCGCATCCACCGCGTGAACGGCCAGCCCGTGTGCGCCATCGACTCGAGTCGGAAGTCGCGCTGGACGGCATCGACGACGGTGGGGACGCCAGCGGCCCGCGAGAGGGCATCGACGATCTCACCGTCGGCGAGCTTGGCCACGTCGAGCTCGGAGTCGGCGACCCCGGACCGCATGCGGTCGGCCATCGTGGTGACGTCCGCGCCGAGACGCGTGCGTGCCGCTGCCGCGCCGGCGACCGCGTTGGCCAGGCGCTGGCGCAGCTCGTCGACGCCTCGACCGGTGCGCGCCGACGTGGGGATGACCTGGACGTTCTTGACGCCGTCGGCCGCGAGCAGACGCTTGAGGTCATCGATGCAGGCCCGCACCTGCTCGTCGGTCAGGCGGTCGACCTGGTTGAGCACGACGACGGTCACCGAGTCGTAGTTGCGCATGGCGGCGACGTAGTCGTCGTGCAAGCGCGCGTCGGCGTACTTCTGCGGGTCGGTGACCCACACGAAGACATCGACGAGCTCGAGGACCCGCTCGGCCTCCTGGCGGTTGGCCGTCTCGCGGGAGTCGAAGTCGGGCAGGTCGAGCAGGACAAGGCCGGCAAGTTCGTCGGGCTCGGCCCCCTTCGCGGCCTTGGCGCTCACCTGGTGGCGGGTGCCGACACCGAGCCAGTCGAGCAGTTCGGCGCTCGGCTGGTCACCCCAGATGCCCGCCGTCGGGGTGGACGTCGTGGGGCGGCGGGCGCCGATCGTGGCGACGTCACCGCCGACGATCGCGTTGAAGAGGCTCGACTTGCCGCTGCCGGTCGCGCCCGCGAGCGCCACGACGGTGTGGTCGCCCGTCTGCGAGGTGCGCTCGTGGACCTTGATGAGGATGTCGTCGGCACGCTCGGCCAGCACGGGGTCCCACTGCTCGCCGCCGTGCACGACGGCCTCGGAAAGCCCCTCCGCCCGGTCGTTCAACTGCTGGGCGCTGAGGCCCTCGATCTTGGTCCTGCCCTTGATGAGGGGACTCACGCCGCCGCCTTCACTGCGGCCGCGGCCGCTTCGAGTCGTGTCACCTGTTCGTCCGTCACGTCGTGCTCGTCCACGACGGCGTCGTAACGGTCCTGCTCCGCCGAGTAGAGCTCGCTGACGTGGTCGAGCAGGATCTGGCGCGCCCGAGCCGCCATCTCGCGCACGGCCTGGTCGCCGAACATGGCCTCGAGCACTCGCTGCGCGAGTACGGTCGTGCCGCCGGCGATGCCGATCTCGGCACCGACGAGCCCGCCCGTGGAGGCGAAGGCCACCAGCATGAGGAACAGGCCGATGCCGTTGATGCCGAAGGCGGCGATGCGCGCGTTGGTGCGGCGCCCCTGGCCCTCCGTGCGGACGATCTCGAGCACCTCGCCCTGCCACTCGCGCACGATGCGCTCGAGCTCGGGACGCAGCCGGGACGACGACCGGGTCAGGTCCGGACGGGCCTCGAGCAGGCCGGGACCCGACTCGGTGGCGCGCCATTGGCGAGCGGTCTCGCTCGCGGCGCCGTCGGCGCGGGCCTCGACCAGTTCGGCGATGCCGCTCTGGAGGGCCTCGCCGAGGTTGTCCTGGGCCTGCGGTTGGGGCTGTCCGCGCAGGACGGCGGTGACGCGGTCGCGGACCTTCGAGACACCGGCGTCGATCTTCCTGAAGAACTCGCCGGTCCCGACGAACTCCTGCCAGCGGGCGAGGACCTCGCCGCGCAGCAGGGCGCCGTCCTCCATGCCCTGCTTCACACCGATCTCGGCGTCGAGGTAGGCCGCGGCGGCCGCCTTCCGCAGTCGCTCGCCCTCCTCCTGCTGGAGTCGGGCGGCGGCAACGAGCTCGTCGGTGCGGGAATCGAGCGAGCGGAGGGCGCCGGTCAGGGTCTGCTTGATGACGACGGAGCGCGCACGCGAGTCGCCGGCGAGGGCCGTCAGCCACGAGCGGAGCCGGTTGATGTCCTCTTCCGGAAGGAGTCCGTCATCGCCGAGCTCGACCTCGGGGATGTTGAAGACCGGGGACGTCTCAAGGCCCTGATCGCGCAGCATCTGCGACAGGTGCGGGCGGACCTCGGCGATGACCTCGCGGTCGACGCGGTCGAGGACGATCGCGACGGCCGTGCCGCGGTCCGAGGCCTGCTTGAGCAGGTCCCACGGGACGGCGTCGGCGTAGCGCGCGGCGGTGGTGACGAAGAGCCACAGGTCGGCCGCGGACAGCAGCTGCTTGGCGAGCCCGCGATTGGCCGCGACGACCGAGTCGATGTCGGGCGCGTCGAGCAGCGCCATGCCCGGCGGCAGCGCCTCGGAGGTGACGAGGCGGACGGTGCCGGGGTCGCCTTCCTCCGTCTCGTGGCCCGTGACTCGGGCGAGCTCGGGCAGGATCCGGTGGTCCTCGAACCACTGCGCATCCTTGGCGTGATGCACCAGGACCGGGCTCGTCGTCGTCGGCCGCAGGACGCCGGAGGCACTCACCTCACGGCGCAGGATCGAGTTGACGAGGGTGGACTTGCCTGCTCCGGTGGAACCCCCCACGACGGCAAGCAGCGGCGCCTCGATGGAGGCGAGCCTGGGCAGGACGTAGTCGTCGAGCTGGTGGAGGAGGCTCGCACGATCCGTCTTGGCGTCGGCTGTGCTGGGGAGGTCGAAGGGCAGCTCGACAGCTTCGACCTCGTCGCGGAGAGCCTGGACACTGGACAGCAGGCGTGCTGTATCGAGGTCTTGACTCATGCGGGCGAGTTTATCCGCCGCGGAGCGTCGCGCCGGACGAGGCGGGACGGGAGCGCCCGCGTGTCGCGGCTGCGGCAACCGCTCGCGGCGCCAGCTGGAGGATCAGGTTGGGCGAATCAGGTGGGCGAATCAGACGGCGCAGGCACGGGCCGGTAGCGCAGGGCGACCGCCCCCGACCGGAACTCGCGACGGTCCACCGGATCGAGCCGGAGTCGCTCGCGCAGACCGGTGAGCAGCGTCGGCCCGTGTCCGGCGACGACGGGGTGGACGACGAACGTGTACTCGTCGATGAGGCCCAGGTCCGCCAGGGCCAGAGGCAGCGTCACGCCGCCCAGGGCGAGACCGGCGCCCGGCTCCTGCTTGAGCCGGCGCACCTCCTGCGCCAGGTCGCCGCGCACGAGCTCGGCATTCCAGTCGACCGCGCCAAGGGTGCTCGAGACGACGTACTTCGGCATGGCGTCGATGGTCTCGGCGAAGGGGATCTCCCACTCGCTCATCCAGTCGGGCCAATCGCCGGCCACGGGCCGCCGCCAGGCCGGCTCCATCATCTCGTAGGTCACCCGGCCGTAGAGCAACGCGTCGGCGCGTCGCAGCTCGGCGGTCCAGTAGGCCATCGACTCCTCGTCCGGCGGCAGTCCCGCCTCGTGGTGGCAACACCCGTCGAGACTGACGTTGATCGCGTAGCGGAGCGGTCTCATCTCGGCACTCTCCCTCCGGACACGCGTGGCGCGGCAGCCGGGCCGACTGTCGAGGGCGCCCCCGGCAGGACTCGAACCTGCGACCTAGAGATTAGAAGGCTCTTGCTCTGTCCAGCTGAGCTACGGGGGCCGGCCGTGAATGGCGCGGCCCCAGTGTAGGTGAGCGCGGGCCTCTGCCATGATCGGCTCGTGGTCGCCGAGGTGCAGGTGCGCGAGGCACCCGTCGTCGACGACGCCGGGCTGCTCGACCTGCTCGACGACGGCGAACGGGAGCGCGCCCATCGTCGCCGCGAGCCACTCCCCTTCGTCGCCGCCCACGCGCTGCAGCGCCGCACCCTCGGGGACATCCTCGATGCCGACCCGCGAGGGCTCGCCTTCGAGCGACGCTGCACGACCTGCGGCAGCGACACCCACGGCAAGCCCAGCATCGTGGGCCACGAGGGATGGTCCTTCTCGCTCTCGTACACCCGTCAGCTCGCCGTCGTCGCGGTGACCCAGGCCGGTGCGGTCGGGATCGACACCGAGGAGGTCGCCGAGACGGACTTCGCGACCTACGACCGGGTCACTCTCGCGCCCGAGGAGGTCGCTGCCTTCGCGGGCCGCCGCGGCGCGGCCCTGCTCAACGCCCGCGCACGGATCTGGGCCCGCAAGGAGTCGGTCCTCAAGGCCACCGGGCACGGCCTCGTCGTCGACCCCACCGACATCGTCGTGTCCGGACCCGCCGAGGTGGCGTCGCTCGTCGACTGGCGCGCGACGGAACCGGCACCGGCTGCCGTGCAGATGCTCGACGTGCCGCTGCGGCACGCGAGTCACCTCTGCGCCGTCAGCGTCCTGACCGACCTCCCACTGGCGCTGCGGCCCGTGATCAGACGAGCGCCTGGCCGGTGAACTCCCGGCGCCGCGCCGTCAGGGAGTCGAGCAGGATGCGCTCCGTCGCCAGCGCATGGTCGTCCGCCGCGCTGTGCGACATCCTCTTGCGCAGGAGCGCCAACTCGCTGGCCGAGTCCTGGAAGGCCCGCATCGCCCTGAGTGCCTGAGCTCCGCCGTTGAGCTTGGCCCATGCGTTGGCCTCCCGACGGTGACGCATCTGCGAGAGCATCGCGACCTCACCGCGGGAGAGCCAGCCGGCGTCGACATAGGGGTGCAGGTACTGGGCGATGAGTCGGCCCTCCCGGGCCCGCGCCCAGAGGACGAGGGCGAGGAAGGCGAGGAAGAGCGGGAAGCCGACGAGGGCGTAGCCGGCCACGAAGCCCTGTGCACCCGAGACGGCCGACAGGTTCCAGGCGCCGTGGGCGAGGACGGCCAGCGTCCAGCCGATCACCGGCGCCGCGACCTTCGGCAGCCACGTGCGTGACGTCGCGGCGACGCCGATGCCAGCCCCGGTGAGGATCGTGAACATCGGGTGGGCGAAGGGGCTGAGCAGGCCGCGGGCGAGGAAGGTGCCGGCAAACATCTCCGGGCCGCCCTCGGTGAAGGCGTGCGCGAGGTACTGGATGTTCTCGGTGAAGGCGAAGCCGGCGGCCGTGACGCCGCCGTAGACGAGTCCGTCGGTCAGGCCGTCGAACTCGCGGCGACGCAGCCGCCAGACGAGCAGGACGAAGAGGCCCTTGAGCGACTCCTCGACGAGGGGCGCGATCGCGACGGCGGTCGCCGACCGCGCCGACGTCTGGTCGGTCGCCGACTCGAAGACGATGAGCGCGCCGGTGTTGAACAGCGCGGCGACGAGGGCGGCGATGAGCGCGCCCCACAGGAAGGCGGTGATGAGGTACTTCTTCGGCTCCGCCTCGAAGCGGTCGAGCCACAGGAAGGTGGGGATGACGATGCCCAGCGGCAGGGCCGCGAAGAGGAGGCCCAGCGGGAAGGCGACGACGCCGAAGGTTGCCCCGTAGTAGGCCGTGAGGACGAGGGCCGCCAGCGCGAAGCCAGCCGACACGAGGCCGGTCAGGAGCCAGCCTCGGAGGAGGGGCCGGCCCGTGGGGTTCGCACGCGCGACTGCCGTCTCGTAGGCGGGGTCGTAGGGCGCGACGCGGGTGTCGGGCACAGTCATGCGTCGAAGGCTATACGGAAGCGGACTCCCCCGTTCCCCTAGAGTGGCGGGCGTGACAGCCCCCTTCACCGACCGTGCCAAGACCGACTGCATCGTCTGGATCGACTGTGAGATGACTGGTTTGTCGCTCACCGACGACGCGCTGATCGAGGTGGCTGCGCTCGTCACCGACTTCGAACTCAACCAGCTCGGCGACGGCGTCGACGTCATCATCCGGCCGCCCGCCGAGGCGATCGAGCAGATGAACGACTTCGTGCGGGAGATGCACACGACCTCCGGTCTGCTGGCGGAACTCGAGCACGGCGTGACGATGGAGGAGGCACAGCAGCTCGTCCTCGATCACATCCGCGAGTTCGCTCCCGAGGCCGGCAAGGCCCCGCTGGGCGGCAACACCGTCGGCACCGACCGCGGCTTCCTCGCTCGCGACATGCCAGAGCTCGAGGCGCACCTGCACTACCGGATCATCGACGTCTCCTCGATCAAGGAGCTGTCGCGCCGCTGGTACCCGCGCGCCTACTTCAACTCCCCCGAGAAGTCGGGTGGCCACCGGGCCCTGGCGGACATCCGGGAGTCCATCGCCGAGTTGCGGTACTACCGCGAGGCCGTCTTCGTCCCGCAGCCGGGGATCGACTCGGCGACCGCTCGCAAGCTGGCCGAGCGGCACGTGGTGACGCACCCCGACGCCTGACTCGGCAGGTGGCAGGCCCACCCCGAACATGACGAACGGCCCCGGAGAGATCCGGGGCCGTTCGCGTTCTGCCTGGGGTGAGTGACGGGACTTGAACCCGCGACCACCGCGACCACAACGCGGTGCTCTACCAGCTGAGCTACACCCACCATGAAACGAGGCCGACACCGCTTTCACGGGCCGGTCTCCTTCAGCGCGGACCATCGTACCTGCTCCGACACCGTGCTCGTGACCACCCCTCATCCATCGCCCGGAGAGACCCGTGAGGCACGATGGGGAAGTGACCCGAGTCGAGACCATGCCCCGGACCATCCGCCCCACGATCGCCCTGCTTGCTGCCCTGGTGCTGTTCGCTGCGACGCTCGCGACCGCCGGACCGGCCAGCGCCCACGCGCGGCTCGTGTCGTCCTCCCCCGAGGACGGCGCGCACCTCACGGCGGCGCCCGTGCAGATCATGCTCACCTTCAGCGAGCAGATCGGGACGTCCTTCGCGACGGTCGAGATCACCAAGGGCGGCACCAGCGCCGCGAAGGGGAAGCCGCAGGTCGAGGGCTCCCGGGTGTTCCAGGAGGTCGACCCGACGATGGCCGAAGGGGACTGGGAGGTCTCCTATCGGGTCGTGAGCGCTGATGGGCACCCGATCAGCGGCACCTACTCGTTCGTCCTCGGGGAGAGCGACGGCGCCAGCGACGACAGCGTCTCCTCGTCGTCCTCGCCCACGAGTGCCGAGTCCAGCACGTCGACCACGAAGCCCAGCAGCACGACGACCACCACGTCGGAACCGACGACGTCCGAGCCGACCACCTCGACGACCGGGTCGTCCACCACCGAGGCCGTGCCGCCGACGACCGCTCCGAGCACGTCGTCATCGTCGACGACCGCTGCGGCACCCAGCGGTGACGAGGACGCGGGGAGCGACATCCCCCTGCCGTGGTTGGCTGCCGCCCTCGCGGCGCTGCTGGCCATCGTCGCGGCCCTTCTCCTGCTCGCTCGCCGGCGTCGTCGCGACCGCGAATTCGACGACTCCTTCGGGCCTCGCGGCGAGGGCTCCTACGGCCGTCCGATCGACGACTGATCGCGACCCCGAGGAGCGAGCACCCCTCCGGCAGCGCCGATTTCGCGCCGGGCCGCCACTGGTGCTACTGTCTCTCCTCGCGCGCCATTAGCTCAATTGGCAGAGCAGCTGACTCTTAATCAGCGGGTTCGGGGTTCGAGTCCCTGATGGCGCACCGAAGACGAAGGCCGGATCGCTCGCGATCCGGCCTTCGTCATGTCGCCACCGACCCCTCCAGCGGTCCCACGGCCTGAGACCGCCGCCGCCCGACGCGCCCCCGCGGCGTCCCGTGTGATCCACTGGAGTCATGACCTCCACCGCTCAGGCTTGGCGCGCGCAGATGCCCGTGCGCGGCAGCCTCCTGCGGTATCGCTGTCGCGCCTGACCACGTCCGGCCGCCCGGAACCCCGGGCCCCCGCGTTGCACCGCGACGCCACCGCACGCCGACAGCCCCTTGGCCACCCCCGCCCGACGCACCTTCGGCGGACCGGCCGCGCACCACCCGGAGACCTGGAATGACCCTTTCGTCCGCGACCCGCACACCGGGCATCTCGCACTTCACCCCCACCCAACTGCTGCGCACCGCTCACCTCTTCGCCCGCGACCCGGACCTGGCCGATCTCGTCGGCCTGGACCCGACCGAACGCCGCCGCCACGAGTTGGCCTCAACCCGTGACCTGCAGATGTGGCTCATCTCGTGGCCCGTCGGCGCCACCACCGGCTGGCACGACCACGGCCCGTCCAACGGCGCCTTCGTCGTCGTCCGGGGCGCCCTCACCGAACGCACCCGCGCCGGTGGTGTCGGCGAGGAGGAGTTCCTGCCCTCGCAGGGGTCCGCCTTCGCCTCACCTCACGTCCACGAGGTGATCAACCTCGGCGGCGGCCCGGCGTTCAGCGTCCACGCCTACTCCCCCGCACTGGCGGACCAGACGAGCTACGACCTCGTCGACGGCCACCTCGTGGCACGGGACTGAACGGGCGCACATGACAAAGGGGACCGCGCACGTGCGCGGTCCCCTTCGTCATGACCTGCGGATCAGGCGCGGCTGCGCCGCCAGAGGCCGAGGGCGATCAGGACGACACCGGCGGCGCCGAGGGCGACGATCCGGTCGGTGCGCGGCTCGCCCGAGGGCGTCGTCGTGGCCGCAGCGAAGCGGGCCCGGGCGTTGGCCTTCTGGCGGTTGGCGATGGCCTTCGGCGTCGCCTGACGTGCGAGCTCATCGACGGTGCGGGCCAGCCGCTCCCGGCTCGCGGCGATCTCGGCCTCGAGGGCGGCGATGGACGGATTGGCTGAACTCATGCGTCGTCTCCGTTTCGGTCCAGCCCGAGGTCGCGCCGCAGTTTGGCGACATGCCCCGTGGCCTTGACGTTGTACCAGGCGTGGGCGATCTTGCCGTCCTCGTCGACGACGAAGGTCGAGCGAATCACTCCCTGGACAACCTTGCCGTACAACTTCTTCTCGCCGAAGGCGCCCCACCGCGTGAGGACCTCCTTCTCCGGGTCGGACAGGAGCCGCAGCGTCAGCCCGTCCCGGTCGCGGAACTTCGCGAGCTTCTCCGGCTTGTCCGGCGAGATGCCCAGCACCTCGTAGCCGTCCTCGCGCAGGGACGCGAGCGAGTCGCTGAAGTCGCAGGCCTGCTTCGTGCAGCCGGGGGTCATCGCGGCCGGGTAGAAGTAGACGATGACCTTGCGGCCGCGCAGCTCCGAGAGGGTCACGTTCGCACCCGTGTCGTCGGAGAGGGTGAAGTCCGGGGCGACATCCCCGGGACTCAGTCGTTGCGTCACGCGGGACTCCTGATGGTGTCGTCGTGGCCGATTCGCCTTGTCGCAAATCGTTTGCACTAAAGTGGTTGAGCGTCTCCGGCCAACCTATCCCAGCCGGGCGCACCGACGACCAGGAGAGCACTCGTGCACGTCCCCGACGGCTTCCTCGACGCCCCGACCTCGCTGGGCACCGCCGTGGTCGCCGCCGCCGGGATCGGCCTCGCCCTGCGCGGCGCCCGCAGGGAATTCGACGACCGGGCCGCACCGCTGGCGGGCCTCGTCGCCGTCTTCGTCTTCGCGGGACAGATGATCAACTTCCCGGTCGGGGCCGGCACCTCGGGGCACCTGCTCGGTGGCGCCCTCGCCGCCGTACTCGTCGGCCCGTGGACCGCGACCCTGTGTCTGTCGTGCGTCCTCATCGTGCAGGCCCTCGTCTTCGCCGACGGTGGGATCACCGCGCTCGGCACCAACATCACGCTCATGGGGATCGTCGCCGTGTGGGCGGCGTGGGCGACCTTCCGGCTGGCGCGGCGCGCTCTCCCCCGACGGATCTCGTCGGTCTCCGCCGCAGCGGGCATCGCCGCCTTTGTCTCGGTGCCGGTGACGGCGGCCGCCTTCACCCTCCTCTACGCCATGGGCGGGACGGCGCCGATCGACCTGGGCACGTTGATGACGGCCATGCTCACGTGGCACGTGCTCATCGGCCTCGGCGAGGCCGCGATCACGACGCTCGCGGTGAGCAGCATCGCCGCCACTCGCCCCGACCTCGTGCGCGGCGCCGCGGACCTCACGGCCGCCCGCGAACTGACCATCCGCACGGGAGCCCCGGCATGATCGCGCCGACCCCGACCCGCCGCCCGTCCACGCGGACCGTGGTCCTCGTCGGACTCGCCGTGTGTGTCCTGCTCGCCGCGGGGCTGTCGTGGTTCGCCTCGAGCAGCCCGGACGGGCTCGAGCACGTCGCCGAGAGTCTGGGGTTCGCGAGCACGGCCGGCGACCACGCCGCGGCCGACTCGCCGCTGGCCGACTACGCCGCGAAGGGGGTCGACGGTCCTCTGTCGAGTGCCCTCGCCGGCATCGCCGGCATCGCCCTGACCGGCGCCCTCATGGCCGGGGTCCTGTGGTTCGTCCGGCGCGGGTCCGACCGTCGCGGCTCCGAGCGTTCCTGAGATGGGCGCCCCGCACGGACACACGCTGCACTTCCACGGGCACTCCCCCGTCCACCGGCTCCCGGCGCACATCAAGATCGTCGCCCTGCTCACCTTCGTCCTCGCCGTCGTCCTGACGCCCCGCGACGTGCCGTGGGCGTTCGCCGTGCACCTGGGTCTGCTGCTCCTGGTCATCGCCGTCTCGCGCGTCCCGCTCGCCCACCTGGCACGCCGGATGATCGTCGAGACCCCCTTCGTCGTGTTCGCCCTGCTGCTGCCGGTCATCGCCACCGGCCCGCGGGTCACCGTGGGGCCGGTCACCTTGTCGGAGGCCGGCCTGCTCGCGGCCTGGGGACTTCTGGCGAAGGGGACCCTCGGCGTCCTCGCGTCCCTCGTCGTCGCCTCGACGACCGAGGCACACGACCTCGTCGCCGGGCTCGAACGCCTGCGACTGCCGCCCCAACTCGTGCAGATCCTCGCCTTCATGGTCCGCTACCTCGACGTCGTGACCGGGGAGATGCGGCGGATGGCCCTCGCCCGCGCAGCCCGGGGCTTCGTCGCCAGCAACCCGCGACACTGGCCGGTCGTCGCGTCGGGCGCCGGCGCCCTCTTCATCCGCTCCTACGAACGCGGCGAGCGCGTCCACCTGGCGATGCTCTCGCGCGGCTACGACGGCGGGATGCCGGACACCGGTGCGGCCGCGGCACACCCCGTCGGCGCACTGCCGTGGCTCCGGGGGATGGCCGTGTCCGGCGCCGCGGCGCTGACCGCCGTCACGGCACTCACGATGGCGGCCGGGCGATGACGACTCCCGTCCTCGACGTGCGCGGACTGGCCCACGCCTACCCGGACGGCCACCAGGCCCTCTTCGGCGTCGACCTGCATGTCCACCGCGGCGAACGCGTCGCACTCCTGGGTCCCAACGGCGCCGGCAAGACGACCCTCGTCCTCCACCTCAACGGCATCCTCACCGCGGGTGCCGGCTCGGTGAGCGTCTCCGGCCTGCCCGTGACGAAGGAGAACCTGCTCGAGGTCCGGCGCCGCGTCGGCGTCGTCTTCCAGGACCCCGACGACCAACTCTTCATGCCGACGGTCCGGCAGGACGTCGCCTTCGGCCCCGCCAACCTCGGGCTGCGCGGCGCCGCCCTCGACGAGCGGGTGCACGAGGCGCTCGCCGCCGTGGGCATGACCGACTTCGTCGACCGCCCGCCGCATCACCTGTCGTATGGCCAACGTCGGCGCGTCGCGGTCGCCACGGTCCTGGCCATGGAGCCGGAGATCCTCGTCATGGACGAGCCGAGCTCCAACCTCGACCCCGCCTCGCGGCGCGAGCTCGCGGAGATCGTCGAGGCCCTCGACGTCACCGTCCTCATGGTCACCCACGATCTGCCGTACGCGCTCCAGCTCTGCGAGCGATCCGTCGTGCTCGCCGGCGGCATCGTCGCCGCTGACGGTCCGACCGCGGCCATCCTCGGCGACGCCGATCTCATGCGCGCGAACCGGCTCGAGCTGCCCTACGGCTTCGACCCGGCCTCGGTGCCTGCTCGCACGCGTCGCTGACGCGGCAAAGCACAGTGCGCACGGCGGGAGTCGAACCCGCACACCCGAGGGCACAGGAACCTAAATCCTGCGTGTCTGCCAGTTCCACCACGCGCGCGTCGTGCAGAGACCTTAGTTCAGGCCGTCGTGCTCCGGCGCCTCGGCACTCGGCGTCTCGGCGGATGCGTCGCCGCCGGAGAGCGACTCCCGCAGGATCGGGATCATCGCCCGGAAGGCGTTGCCCCGGTGCGAGATCGCGTTCTTCTCCTCGTCGGTGAACTGCGCGAGGCTGCGCTCGTCGCCGTCGGGGCGGAAGATCGGGTCGTAGCCGAACCCGTTGTCCCCCAACGGATCCCGCAGGATCACCCCGGGCACGGAGCCCTCGGCGACCCGCTCGGTCCCGTCGGGAAGGACGAGCACGGCGGCGCAGCGGAAGGCGGCCCGACGGTGCTCGTCGGGGACGTCGGCAAGCTGATCGAGGACGAGCTGGACGTTGCTGGCGTCGCGCTCGGCGCGCGACACCTCCGCTCCGCCGTGCCGGCCGGACCAGCGCGCGGAGAAGACACCCGGCGAGCCGCCGAGGACGTCGATGGCCAACCCGGAGTCGTCGGCGAGCGCGGGCAACCCCGTGGCCGCCGCGAGCGCGCGTGCCTTGAGCGCGGCGTTCCCGGCGAAGGTCACCTCGGTCTCGGCGACGTCCGGCACCTCCGGGAACTGCGCGGCCGAGACGATCTCGAGGTCGAGGTCGGCGACGACCTCGGCGAGGATCTGCCGGAGCTCGTGGACCTTGTGCTCGTTGAGCGTCGCGAGGACGACGCGTGCCCCCATCAGGCGATCCGCTCGCGCGGCGTCTCCGCAAGGGCGTCACGCTGCACCTGCGTGAGGTGGGCGCACCCGGCCGCCGCCAACTCGAGGAGCTGATCGAGGAGCTCCCGCTCGAAGGGCTGCCCCTCGGCCGTCCCCTGCACCTCGATGTACTTGCCGTCGCCCGTCATGACGACGTTCATGTCCGTCTCGGCGGTCGAGTCCTCGGGGTAGTCCAGGTCGCACACGGCGACCCCGTCGACGATGCCGACGCTCACGGCCGCCAGCGACCCCGTCAGCGGCTGGGCGTCCTTGGCGATGAGCCCCTTCGCGCGGGCGTCCTCGATGGCGTCGTGGAGCGCGACGTAGGCGCCGGTGAGCGAGGCCGTGCGCGTGCCGCCGTCGGCCTGGAGCACGTCGCAGTCGAGGACGAGGGTGTTCTCGCCGAGCGCCTTCGTGTCGATGATGGCGCGCAGGCTGCGCCCGATGAGCCGGGAGATCTCGTGGGTGCGGCCGCCGACCTTGCCGCGACGGGACTCGCGGTCGCTGCGGGTGTTGGTCGAGCGCGGCAGCATCTCGTACTCGGCCGTGACCCAGCCGGTGCCCTTGCCCTTGAGCCAGCGCGGGACCCCCTCGGTGAAGGAGGCCGCGACGAGCACCTTCGTCCGGCCGAACTCGACGAGCACGCTGCCCTCGGCGTGATCGAGCCAGTTGCGGGTGATCCGCACGTCGCGGGTCTGCTCGGGGGTCCGTCCGTCGTGTCGCGTCGTCATGCCGACCAGCCTAGGAGATGCACGCACCACCGCCGTCAGGGCAGGGTCTGGGTGATCTCCTGCCGGTCGCCGTCGACGACGAGGCGGGCCAGTGCCCCGTTGACGAAGGCGGAGCAGGGCTGCTGATGCCCGAAGTCGCCGTCGAGGACGACGGGGATCCCGAGCTCTCCCAGCGCATCCGCGACCGCCTCGTGGTGGGTGAAGCCGGGAGCGTCCGGGACGGGCGTGCGGCCGATGACGACGGCGTTCGCATGGTCGAACCAGCCGGCGTAGGTCATCCCGTGGAGGATGCGGTCGACCTCGAAGGGATTGGCCGAGGCCGCCTCGAGGTAGACGATCAGCCCCTCCTGCGCGTGCTCCATCCCGAAGGCGCGCACGTCACCGTAGGGCGTGCCGGCGAGGTGCGTGAGGGTGTCGAGGCAACCACCGATGAGCCGGCCCGAGACGTCGACGGGGTCATGGCCGGCAGGGCCGTCCTGCCCGAGCACGCTCCAGCGCGTGGGATCCGTCAGCGACATCCGGGAGACGGTGGGGTCGGCACGGTAGTCGTCCCAGCCCGACGAGCGACAGTGGGTGGCCGCTCGTTGCGTCAGGGTGGCACCCGGCTCGGCCATGGCGACGTCGAGCCAGTGCAGCAGCCCCGGCGCGGGCTCGTAGGGCGTGTCCATGAGGTTCCAGCCGTGGAGCGTGGCCCAGCCCGAGCGCAGCGTGATGGGCAGCATGAGCGTGCTGAGGTCGGAGAATCCGACGAGCCACGACGGGTCACACGCGGCAAGGACGTCGAAGTCGAGCAGCGTCAGGAGATCCGTCGCGGTCTCGCCGCCCCACGGCGGGACGACGGCCACCACGTCGGGGTCGACGAGCAGGGACATGAGCTCGTCGGCGCGGGCCCGGCGCGGGGCACTGACGTGGCTGGGTGTCCCGAGGCACTCCCCGAGCACGACCTCGAAGCCGCGGTCGCGCAGGACGGCCACGGCGTGGTCGAGGCGCGGGCGCAGGTCGTCCTCGACGCCCGATGAGGGTGCCGTGACGCCGATCGTGTCACCGGGACGCAGAGGCTCGGGGAAGGTGAGAGGCACACCTCCATCGTGGCGCACGTGCGGCCCGTCCGCAGGCCTACACGCAGACCGACTCCTCGTCAGTGCGGGGTGGTCTCCCCCAGGAGCCAGGCATCGAAGAAGGGGTCGAGGTCACCGACGTCGGCCCTCTTCTCGACCCAGGCGAGGTACTCGGTGCGCGTGGCGTGGCCCAGATCGTGCACCCGTGGCCAGTCCCGCACGATGCGCCAGAAGGCGTCGTCCCCGAGTCGCCCGCGCAGGTCGTGCCACATGAGCGCGGGGCTCGTGTAGACGTTGTTGACCCCGAAGTCCTCGGGATCGAAGGCGGCCGGTGGCCCCGCGTCGGCGCGCAGCGAGCCGTCCTCCATGCGCCACAGGGCGAGGTGGGCCTCGAGCGGGTAGCCGCCGTGCTGGCTCTCCCAGACGACTTGCAGGTAGGTGGCCATCCCCTCATTCATCCAGACGTCCCGCCAGTCCGTGGGGGTCACGAGATCGCCGTACCACTGGTGGGCCAACTCGTGGACGAAGGTGGCCGGCTCGAGCGCGTACTCGGTGTCCCCCATGGTGATCATCGTCTGCGTCTCCATCGCGCTGTCGGAGTCGACGACGACGAAGCCGAGGGTCTCGAAGGGGTACTCGCCCAGCCGGGACTCGAGCCAGTCGAGCGCGTCGGCGGCGACGCGCACGTCGTTGGCGGCCCGGGTGCTCCCCGGTGCCGCCCACAGCGAGACGACGCGGCCACCGGCCGCCTTCGCCGTGAACTGGCGGTAGTCGCCGATGGCGATCGTCGTGAGGTAGGAGGACGCGGGCGAGGCGAGGGACCAGCGGGTGACCGTGGCGTCGGCGGTGTCCTTGCGTGAGCGCAGCGCGCCGTTGGCGATCCCGACCCACCCGCGCGGGGCGCGCACCGTGATGTCGTAGAACGCCTTGTCCGACGGGTGGTCGTTGACCGGATACCAGGTGTGGGCCCCATAGGGCTCCTGCATGGTCCAGACCTGGCCGCGCGGGTCGACGGTCCAGCCCAGTCCGCCCGTCATGTCCGACCGTGTCGACGGCGCGGCGACCGGCTGGGGGGTCCCGCGATAGTCCACGACGAGGGTGTGCACCGCGTCGTCCTTCACCGGTGCGTGGACGACGAGGTGCGTGCCGTCGTGGTCCGTGCGCACGGTGGCGCCGTCGAGCCGCGCGCTGCGCACCCGCAGGGGCTCCCCGAGGTCGAGCGTGACGCTCGAGGCGTCGGCGGTCGCTCGGAAGGTGACTCGCGCGCGTCCCGAGAGGACCTCCGCGTCGCGGTCCCACGTCAGGTCGAGCCCGTAGTGGAGGGCGTCGACGCCGGGGTCGCCGACCTCCGGGTAGGCGCTGTCCTCGCGGGGCTCGCTCAGTGCGGCACGATACTTCCCCGGGATTGACGCCGGGTCCTCCACCGCCGTGCCGGGGTCCTCGACGGGCGATCGAGGAGTGGCCGACGGGACCGGCGAGGACGGCGACGGCTCCTGCGAGGGGGTCGATCCGGGCGTCGTGGGTGCGGTGGCCACGACGTCCTCGACCGCGCCGACGAGGTCACCGACGGCCCGGCCGATGCTGACGACGACGACGATGCCGGCCGCGACGAGGGCGATGATGAGCAGGCTGCTGATGGCCACGACGGCTCGTCCACGCGTGCTGAGTCGAGCCACCCGCTCCCCCTTCCCGTCCGGTGTTCCGCTGAGGAGAATCTAGGTCACGCCACGTGCCTGTGGAGAACTTCGGGGGCGCTCCGGCGATCCTCCGTAGCGTGCTGAGGCATGGAGCTGCATCTCACCCTCGTGTCGGGAGGGGGCCTCGGCCGACGCGAGGAGATCGTCGTGACCGCCGACCGGGGCCACACGGTCGCCGACCTGGCGACCGCCCTCGAGGGACACCTCGGCTGCGTCGTTTCCACCGTCGCCGTCGGCGACGCCGACCTCCCGGGGACCCACCCGTTGGGCGCGGCGCCGCTGCTCGACGGTGCCGTCGTGTCGGTCGACCGTCCCGTCGTACCCGCCTGGCGTGGCCGCGCCGCGCCGCCGCCGCTACGTCTGGTCGTCACGGCCGGCCCCGACGCGGGCCGCAGTCACCCCCTTCCACCCGGTCGTCACGACGTCGGCCGGGCCGCGACCATCGCTGTGGCGGACCCCGACCTCTCCCGCCGACACCTGAGCCTCGACGTCGCGGCGGACGGCGTCCGGCTGCGCGACGGCGGATCGACCAACGGCACGCGCCTCGGTGGCCAACTCGTGCCCCCCGATGGCCTCCGCGTGGCTGCGGATGAGGTCATCCGTGCGGGCAGCACGGAGATGCGCGTGCAGGTCCCGGTGGTGCGGCCGGCGGCGGTGACGCGACCCGGCGACGGGACGATCCGGGTCAACCGGAGCGCACGCGTGCGACCCGCTCCACCGGCGGTCGCGGTCGAGTTGTCACGCCCGCCGAAGGTCCCCGAGCGTCGCGCCCTCCCCTGGGTCGCGATGCTCGTCCCGCTCCCGGTGTGCGCGGTCCTCGCGCTGATGTTGGGACCGCAACTGCTCCTCTTCGGTCTGATGAGTCCGCTGATGATGCTCGCGAGCGCCTGGTCCGATCGCTGGGGGCGCCGACGTCACCATCGGGTGGCACACGCGGCGCACGTGCAGGAGATGGCCGAGGTCCGCGGCCGCATCGCGCGGGCCGTGGCCCTCGAACGTCGAGACCGCGAGCACCGCTTCCCCGACGCCGCCACCGTCCTCGCGAACGTCGTCACGCCCGGCGACCGCCTCTGGGAGCGCGGTCCCGACCGTCTGGATCACCTCGCCCTGCGGGTCGGCACCGGCACTCAGGACGCGGCGATCACCGTGACGGGGCACGGCGCGCGGCCACCGCGCCTGCGCGAGACCCCCGTCGTCCTCGACCTGCTCGCCGTCGGCGTCCTCGGGGTCTGCGGATCGCCCGATCTCGTCAACGGAGTCGCGGCCCACCTGGTCGGACAGGTCGCCGCCCTGCACTCGCCCGGGGACGTCAGCCTCTGGGTCCTGCTATCCCGTCCCGAGGACCTCACCGACTGGGCGTGGGCGCGGTGGTTGCCTCACGCGCGACCGGCCGGAGCGGCGGGCCCGATGGAAGCCGGGGGCGCTGCCGGCGACCCGCACGCGGCCCGCGTCGTCGTGCTCGACGGAAGGTCGCCCGGCTCCGCCGCTCGCGTGCTCGAACCCCTCGTCGCTCGCCTCGACGCGGCCCGCGCCCGAGCGACCGCACCCACCCTGAGTCCCGGCGGATCCGCCGGCCATCGCGACGTCGTCGTCCTCGTCGGCGCCCACGGCCTGCGCACCCACCCCGTCCTGCGCCGGGTGCTGGCCGAGGGTGCTGACGCCGGCATCGAGGTGATCGCCCTCGACCGGGAGGAGGCGGCACTGCCGGCCGAGTGCCGCGCCGTCCTCGACCTGGCGCTCACCCCGGCAACCGTGACCGTGGCGGGGGGGCAGCGCACCGAGGTGGTCGCCGATGCCGTGGGGGCATGGTGGGCCGAACGGCTGGCCCGCGGGATGGCTCCCCTTCGCGATGCCACCCCCTCGGCGGCCTCCGCCCTGCCGACCGACGCCCACCTCATCGACCTGCTCGGCCTGGACCCCGACGACGACGCGGCCATCGCGGCCGGGTGGCGGACACCGCCCACGACGAGGGTCGTCATCGGCGCGGACCGGGACGGGCCGCAGGCCATCGATCTCATCGGCGAGGGGCCGCACGCGCTGGTCGGCGGGACGACGGGTTCGGGGAAGTCGGAGCTGCTGCGGACCTGGGTCACCTCGCTCGCGGTGGCCAATTCCCCGAACGAGGTGACCTTCGTGCTCGTCGACTACAAGGGCGGCTCCGCCTTCCGCGAGTGTGCGTCGCTGCCGCACACCGTCGGCCTCCTCACCGACCTCGACGCCCACGGGTCCCGCCGAGCGCTGGCCTCATTGCAGGCCGAACTCGTCCGGCGCGAACGCCTGCTCGCCGCGGCCGGCGCCACGGACATCGCCGACCTGCGGCGCGACCACACCGCGCCGCCACTCCCCCGACTCGTCGTCGTCATCGACGAGTTCCGCGTCCTCGCGCAGGAGCAACCCGACTTCCTCGACGGGCTCGTCCGGATCGCCGCCGTCGGCCGGTCGCTCGGAGTTCACGTGATCCTCGCGACCCAACGGCCGGGTGGGGTCGTCAGTGCGGACGTGAAGGCGAACGTCAACCTGCGGATCGCCCTGCGCGTGCGCGATCGGATCGACAGCGACGACGTCCTCGAGGACTCCGCTGCGGCCGACCTGCCCGAGGGGCTGCCCGGCCGGGCGCTCGTGCGCACGGGGTCCTCACCTCTGCGCCCCTTCCACGTGGCCCGCGTCAGCGGGCACGCCGGGTCCCGGAACGACGGTGGCCTGGCAGCGGTGGTCGTTCGCCGGGCCGGTTCTCCCGCACCTCCCCCGTGCGAGGCGGAGGGTCCGACCGACCTCGCTCGGCTCACCGCGACCATGGCTGCGGCCGCCGCCACCCTCGGCCTACCGGCGCCCCACCGACCCTGGCTCCCACCACTACCGGCGGACCTTCCCCTGCCGGGCCCCGCGGCTCCCGCGCTGGTGACCGTCCCGCAGGACGACCCCGTGGCCGTCCCCTGGTGCGTCACCGACGAGCCGGCGCATCAGGCCCAGCGCACGCTCGTGTGGAGCCTGACGGCGCACGGGCACGACGCCGTGGTCGGGTCGAGCGGCAGCGGTCGCAGCACGGCGCTGCACACCCTCGCGATGTCGATCGGGACTCACCTGCCTGCGCGGGCCGCCCACCTCCAGGTGATCTCGCGGACCCTGTCGCGGCTCACCCAACTGCCGCAGGTGGGGTCGGTCGTCGATCCCAGTGACCGCGCCCTGGTGCGTCGGCTGGTGCGGCGCCTCGCCCGCGACCTCGACGAGCGCCGTCGGGCCCTGCACGAGGCGGGGCACGCCACCCTCGACGACTGGTGGGAGGCCTGGCGAAGGTCGCCCGCGGCGCCGGCCCCGCCGCCGCGCCTCGTCCTGCTCGTCGACGGGTGGGAACAGCTCGCCGACGGCGGCGCGCTGCACGAGCGCCCGATCCACGAGGAGCTGCTGACCCTCCTGCGCGACGGCGAGGCTGCCGGGCTGCGGGCGGTCGTCGCCGGTGACCGATCCGTCCTCGTCGGGCGCATCTCCTCGGTCCTCGCCACGACCTTCGTCCTGCGCCTCGCCGACCCTGCGGACGTGGCGCTCGCCGGGCTCCGTCGCGCGGACCTGCCCGACGCGCAGCCACCGGGGCGAGCGATCCGCTCGAGCGACGGGATCGCGGTGCAGTTCCACCGGGCGGCCTCGGAGTCTCCGGTCCAGCACGTCAGCCTGTCCGCGACGGAGCGTCCGTGGACCGTTGCTCCCCTCCCGCGGCACATCCACCTGTCCGCACTGGCTCCCCTCGATGACGGCCAGATCGTGCTCGGCCTGGGCGGCGACGAGCTGACGCCGATCGCCTGGGACCCGCGTCGCCATGGCGCCCACTTCGTCGTCGCAGGCCCACCCCGATCGGGACGCAGCACCACCCTGGCGACGATCGCACGAGAGCTGGTGCGCCGGGGCCGACCGCTGGCCGTCGTGACCGGGGGCCGCGGTCCCCTGGCGGACTTCGCCGCCCGCAACGACGTGCTGTCGATCGGGGACGACGAGGCGCCGCTCCTGGCCGCGCGCCGAGCCGATCCAGATCTGGCCGTCGTCGTCGACGATGCCGAACTCGTCCCGGACGGCGCGGTGGCCCGGGTGCTGAGCGAGATCGCCCGGCTGGCCGACGGCAGCGGCGGGCTCGTCGTGGCGGCGACGACAACGAGCGAGTTGTCCGTGGCCCATCGGGGTCTGGCCGCCCAACTCGCACGGTCACGCACGGGGGTGCTCCTGTGCCCCGCGCGCTCCTCGGACGGCGACCCGCTCGGCGTGCGGGTCGCCCCCAGTGAGCACCTGCCCGGCCGAGGCGTCGTCGTCCTCGCGGGCGAGGCGACGCCGATCCAGTGCGCCCTGAGCGAGCCGCCTCAGTCGTCGTCGCGCGACGTGGCAAACACGAGCAGCGCCGCCACCACGGCAACGAGCAGGATCGGCGCGCCCCAGACCCACCCCATGCCCTGACCGATGGTCCAGCCGACGGGCAGGAGCAGCAGGTGCCAGACGAGCGTCGGAGTCCGTTGCCACTCGTCGGCGCGCCACCACCCACGGGCCGCCAGGACCAGGAATCCGCCGAAGACGGTGAGCAGGACCGCGGAGGTCAACGCCATTGATGGTTCCGAGGCCCTGTTGCCGAGGACGTCGAACAGGTACACTCCGACCAGTCGTGCTGTGACGCCGACCTCCACGGCACAGATGAGACCGGCCAGGACATGAGCGACGGTTCGTCGACGTGACGTGGGAGCGGGTTCCTCGGGGACTACGGCGGACACGAGTGTCAGCCTAGCCACGCCCCCTGGGGAACAGATTGCTGGTCGGCGCCGTTGTCCGAATGGTTTCTCGTCACGATGTGCAAAGACACAGACGTGAAGATCTGTCGCTTTCCCCCCGAAGACGACAGTATGGAGCGCCGGCCGGACACCCCCGGCCGACGTTCCGCAGCATGACCCCCAGCCACGACGGTCTCGAGCCGTCACCGGTTGGTGCCCTGACCCAGACAAGGAGCAAGGTTCACATGGACTGGCGCGACCGCGCAGCCTGCTTGGACGAAGACCCGGAGCTGTTCTTCCCGATCGGGAACACCGGGCCGGCGATCATGCAGATCGAGGAGGCCAAGGCCGTGTGCCGTCGTTGCGAGGTCCTGGACACCTGTCTCAAGTGGGCCATCGAGTCCGGTCAGGACGCCGGCGTCTGGGGCGGCATGTCCGAGGACGAGCGCCGCGCCCTCAAGCGCCGCAAGGCCCGCGCGCGCCGCGCCGGCTGACCCACTTCGTCACCGGGCGACGTCGGCCGACCGCGACAGCGGGCGCAGCCGGGCGGAGAACCTGACCCGCGTCCCCCGCGGCTCGACGTCGTCCCATCGGATCGTCCCCCGCAGGTCATGAACCAGGGACGTGACGATCCTCGTCCCGAGGCCGGCACGCCGGATCCGGAAGCCCTGCGGGAGCCCCTCGCCGTCATCCTCGATGCTGACGCGCAGGATGTCCTCGCCGCCCTCGTTCCCCCGCTCCGCGGTGACGACGATGCGCCCCCCGTGGGCTGCGAGGCCGTGTTCGGCGGCGTTCTGCACGAGTTCGGAGATGATCATGGCGACGGACGTGGCGTCCTCCGCCCGCATCCGTCCGAAGGTGCCGTGGACCGCGGACTCGATGGTGTGCTCGCTCGTGGCGAGCTCGACGACGGCCCGCAGCCCCCGCACGGCGACGTCGTCGAAGCTGACGGTCTCGTCGAATCCGCTGCTCAGGGTCTCGTGCACCAAGGCGATGGTGCTGACACGACGCACCGCATCGAGCAGCGCCGTCCGCCCCGCGCCGTCGTCGACCCGGCGGGCCTGCAGCCGCAGCAGCGCGGCCACCGTCTGCAAGTTGTTCTTCACCCGGTGGTGGATCTCGCGGATCGTCGCGTCCTTGCTGATCATCTCGGATTCGCGGCGCCGGAGCTCCGTAACGTCCCGGACGAGGACGAAGGCGCCCACCCGGCGGCGGCGCTCGGTGAGCGGGATCGCCTTGAGGGTCATCGTCGCCCGGTCCGTCGCCGCCTCGGCGCGCCAGGCGGCGCGCCCCAGCGTGACCAGGGCCAGCGACTCGTCGACCTGATCGCCCTCCTGCAGCTGGTCGGTGATGATCTGGGCCAGCACCGCGCCGACGACGGGACCGTCGTGGCCCAGGCGCCGAAGCGCGCTGTGGGCGTTGGGGCTGACGTAGAGGACGATGCCCTCGGCGTCGAGGTGGATCACGCCGTCACCCACACGAGGGGAGCCGCGCCGCAGACCCGTCGGTGCCGACGGGGACGGCCACTCCCCCGCGGCGATCATCCGGGACATCGCGTCCGCGAGCGCGGTGTACGTCCGCTCGAGCTCGCTGGGGTCCGCCACCCTGGAGAGGTTGATGTGGCGAGTGAGGACGGCGACGACCGCTCCCGCCCGCACGACGGGCACGGCCTCCTCGCGGGTGAGCATGTCCCCCATCCGCTGCGAGTGCGGCGCCGGGACGGTGGCGCCCGCCCGCTCCGCCTCGTCGATCCACGCGCCCCGCTCGGCATCGCAGATCGTGCCCACGAGGTCCTCCACGAAGACCATCGGCCCCGTCGTCGGGCGGACGTGGGCGGCGGCGGTCCAGCCCCGGTCGGTGTGCACCCAGAGGATGAGGTCACCGAAGCTGAGGTCGGACAGCACCTGCCAGTCCTCGACGAGCAGGTGAATCCAGTCCGTGTCCGCGGCGGACAGCGCTTCGGACGACCGCAGGACCTCATTCAGCGTGGGCACGGGGTCACCCTAGTTACCTCACGCGGACGATCCCGACCTGACCACGGATCGGAGCGTCCGCAGGGCCACCGAGATCGCCGCGATGTTCGGGGCGTCGAGGCCCTCGATCCCCGACAGGCTCGTGCGGACCCGTTGGAGCGACTCCCCGTTGGCGCCCTGCCAAGCCTCGTACCGGGCCGCCGCGTCCTGTCCCGACTGCGCCGGGGCCGCCTCGATGACGGACCGGGTGATGCCCTCGAGGACGGCGTACAGGTCATCCCGGAGCGCGCCCCGGGCCAGCCCGTCCCACCGGTCCTCGCGCGGCAGGTCCGACACGCTGGCGAGCAGCCGGTCGATGCCGAAGTCCTCGGAGACGACGTAGTAGAGCTGTGCCACGGCGGCGGGCTCCTCACCCGTGTCCGTGGCGATGTCCACGACGTCGAGCAGCGAGAAGGAGTCGAGCAGGGCTGCCGAGCGCAGCGCGAGCGCCTCGTCGACCCCCTTCTCACTCAGCTTGGCCGCGTTGGTCTGGAGCCGCTCACGCTCACTGCCCCGCAGCATGTCGGGGATCTTCGGCGTCAGCTCGCGGACGACGGCAGAGAAGCGATCGACCTCGGCCGGGATGTCGAGCTGGCCCGGACGCGAGGTGAGGAACCAGCGGGTCGACCGGTCGAGCAGGCGACGGAACTCCAGGTACATCTCGGTCTGCACGTCGGTGGAGACCACGTTGTCCAGGGCCTCGACCTCACGGACGAAGTCGCCGAGGGCGAAGACCTCACGCGAGATGAGGAAGGCGCGAGCCACGGACTCCGTGCTCGCCCCGGTCTCCTCGAGGGCGCGGTAGGCGAAGGTGATCCCGCCCCGGTTGACGATGGCGTTGGCCACGGAGTTGATGACGATCTCGCGTCGCAGCGGATGCTCCGCGAGGTGCTCGCCGCCGCGCTCCCGCACGGGCTCGGGGAAGTAGCCCGCGAGCGTGTCCCCGAACCACGGGTCATCGGGCAGGGCACTCTGCGCGAGGTCCTCCTTGAGGGCCAACTTGGCGTAGGCGACGAGCACGGAGAACTCGGGCGATTTCAGCCCCACGCCCTCCTTGCGGCGCCGCTCCAGGAGCGCGTCGCTCGGCAGGAACTCCAGGGCGCGATCGAGATCGCCCCGCCCCTCGAGCCAGTGCATGAGGCGCTGGTGGACCGGCACCATCCGCAGTTCCTGAGCGCGAGCGTTGCCCAGCAGGACGTTCTGCTCGTAGTTGTCGCGCAGGACCTGGACGGCCACCTCGTCGGTCATCGACGCGAGGAGCTCGTTGCGCGCCTCCGTGTCGAGCTCGCCGGCCCGGACCATCGACCCGAGCAGGATCTTGATGTTGACCTCGTGGTCCGAGGTGTCGACGCCCGCCGAGTTGTCGATGGCGTCGGTGTTGATCCGGACCCCGTTGAGGGCGGCCTCGATGCGCCCCAGCTGGGTCGCGCCGAGGTTGCCACCCTCCCCCACGACCGTGGCTCGCAGGTCTTGGCCATCGACGCGGATGCCGTCGTTGGCGCGGTCACCCACCTCGGCGTGCGACTCGGAGGAGGCCTTGACGTAGGTGCCGATGCCGCCGTTCCAGAGCAGGTCCACGGGGGCCTTGAGGATGGCGGTGAGCATCTCCGCGGGAGTGAGTTTCGTCGTGCCCTCATCCAGCCCGAGGGCCGTGACCATCTGCGGAGTCACGGGGATCGACTTGAGCGTGCGGGCGAAGACGCCGCCACCCTCGCTGATCAGGGACTCGTCGTAGTCGGCCCACGAGGAGCGGGGCAGGTCGAAGAGGCGTCGGCGCTCGGCGTACGACGCCGCCGCGTCCGGAGTGGGGTCGATGAAGATGTGGCGGTGGTCGAAGGCGGCCACGAGTCGGATGTGCTCGGACAGGAGCATCCCGTTGCCGAAGACGTCGCCGCTCATGTCGCCGACGCCGGCGACGGTGAACTCCTGCGACTGGGTGTCGATGCCCAGCTCGCGGAAGTGGCGCTTGACGGACTCCCACGCGCCGCGGGCGGTGATGCCCATCGCCTTGTGGTCGTAGCCCACCGAGCCGCCGGAGGCGAAGGCGTCGTCCAGCCAGAACCCGTAGTCGCCCGAGACGCCGTTGGCGATGTCGGAGAAACTCGCCGTGCCCTTGTCGGCCGCGACGACGAGGTAGGAGTCGTCGCCGTCGTGGCGGACGACCCGCTCGGGCGGCACGATCTCGGCGCCGATGCGGTTGTCCGTGACGTCGAGCAGGGAGGCGATGAAGTCGGTGTAGGCCGCCTTCCCCTCGGTCAGCCAGGCATCGCGATCGACCGACGGGTCCGGGAGCTGCTTGGCGAAGAATCCGCCCTTGGAGCCGGTGGGGACGATGACGGCGTTCTTGACCATCTGTGCCTTGACGAGGCCGAGGATCTCGGTGCGGAAGTCCTCGCGCCGGTCGCTCCAGCGCAGGCCGCCTCGGGCCACCGGCCCGAACCGCAGGTGCACGCCCTCGACGCGCGGGCTGTAGACCCAGATCTCGAAGGCGGGCCGGGGCGAGGGCATGTCCGGCACCTTGGCCGGCTCGAGCTTGAGCGCCACGGACGCGCGGGGGTTGCCGTCGGCGTCGCGCTGGTAGAAGTTCGTGCGCAGCGTCGCCTGGATGACCCCGAGGAAGGCGCGGATGATGCGGTCCTCGTCGAGCGAGCTGACCTGCTCCAGGGCGGCGTTGATCGTCGCCACGATCGCGGCCTCGTGATCGGCCCGCTCACCGCCGGCCTCGCCGTCATAGCGATCGGGGTCGAAGCGCACCTCGAACAGGTCGACGAGGTGGCGCGCGATGCCCTCGTTGTTGACGAGGGCAGACTCCACATAGCCTTGGCTGAAGGTCGCCCGCACCTGCCGCAGGTACTTGGCGATGGTCCGCAGGATGACGACGTGGCGCCACGTCATGCCGGCCCGGAGCACGAGCTGGTTGAAGCCGTCGGACTCCGCAGCGCCGTTGAAGACGGCCCCGACGGCTCCCTCGAAGAGCTCGCGCAGGCCCTCGTGCGGCATGGTCAGCCACATCTCCGGGTCGGCAGCGCGGAAGCCGAAGTCGTAGACGTACATCGACCTGCCGTCGGCGCGCTCGATCGGATAGGGCTGCTCGTCGACGACCTCGACGCCCATGTCCGTGAAGATCGGCAGGACGGTCGTCAGCGACAGCGGCTCGAGGCGGAAGACCTTGAAACGCCGGATCGCCTCGGCACCTTCCTTCGGCTTGTACAGGGCCTGACGGGTCGTCTCCTTCTCCCCGAGTCGGGTCAGGTTCTTGAGGTCGGCCACGGTCTGGCGCGTCGAGAAGTGCTGCTGGTAGACGGGCGGGAAGGCGGCGCCGAACTCGTCGATGAAGGAGCGGGTCCGCTCCTCGCCCACGGCCTCGTTCGCGGTGCGGGCCAGCCGCTCCTCCCAGGTGCGAGTCGTCTCGATGAGCCGCTCCTCCACCTTCGCCGTCTCCTCCGGCGTGATCTCCGGGATGCTCTCGCCACCGGCCCGACGGACGAGGAAGTGCAGCCGGGCGAGAACGCTCTCGCTGACCCGCGCGGTGAAGTGCACGCTCTCGCCGCCGAAGGCCTCCTTGAGGATCTCCGACATCTGCGTGCGCACGGTCGTGTTGTAGCGGTCGCGCGGGATGTAGACGAGGCAGGACATGGCCCGGCCGCCGTCGGTGCGCCGGAGGAAAAGTCGGGTCGCGCGACGGGACTTCAGGTGCACGACCGTCGTCGCGACGGCCTCGAGGGCATCGACGTCGGCCTGGAAGAGCTCGTCGCGCGGGTAGGTCGTCAGGACGCCGATGAGGTCCTTGCCGCCGTGCGACTCCGCCGTCAGGCCGGCCCGATCGAGGACCTGGGCCACCTTGCGCCGGATGACGGGCATGTCGAGCACGGAGTCGGTGTAGGTGCTCTGGGTGAAGAGGCCGCTGAAGCGGTGCTCGCCGATGACGGCGCCCCGGTCGTCGAGGAGGCGGATGGCCACCTCGTCGAGGTAGGCGTCCCGGTGGACGGTCGAGCGGTGGTTGCCCTTGGAGATGTGCAGACGTCGTCCCACGTCGGTCAGCGCGTCGTGGCGGGCCTCCGCGATCTCGTCCTGCGTGGGGTCGGACCGGCTCAGCCCGAGCCCCGTGCTCTGGACGGGTGCGAGGCCGCCGTCCTCCGACTGGCGGAACTGCCGGTGCCCAAGGAAGGTGAAGTGGTTGTCGACGAGCCACTCGAGGAAGGTCGCGGTCTCCGCCGCCTCCTCGTCGTGCTCGGCGAGGGGCGCGAGGTCCTTCGCCAGCCCGCGAGCCAGGCTCGCCATGCGGGGCCAGTCCTCGACGGCGCCCCGCACGTCCTCCAGGACGGACTGGAGTCGGGCGGTCAGCTCGGCGGTGTCCTCCCCCAGCGGAGCGGTCTCGAGTGAGATCCACGACTCGTTGCCCTCGCCGAACCCGATGCCGCCCTCCCCCTCGAGGATCACTTCGAGCGTCCCGGACGCGTCCCGGCGAACCGGCACGAGCGGGTGGATGATCAGCGCGATCGGGTGGCCTGCCGCATCGACGGCGGCACTGACGGAGTCGACGAGGAAGGGCATGTCATCGGTGACGATCTGGATGAGGCTGGTGCGCCCCGAGTCTGTGGTGGTCACCGACACCACGGCTCGACCCTGCGGTCGCTGCCGCGCCAGGGCGACGTGCGCCGCGATGGCGTGGGCGAGATCCTCCGGCCCCCGCGCCGCGAGGTCCTCGGTGGCGACGTGGCGGTGGTAGTGCTCGACGAACTCGCGCGTGACCCCCCTGTCCGTGAGCGCCGCCTCGACTGCGGTGAGGAGCTCCCGGCGGGACTGGTCAACCGACTCCGGCATCAGCGTTGCATCCTTGGTCTCGGCGTCAGGTTGCTGACGCACGACGATGTGCGCCATCTCCCGACCGACCATAGTCCCCTCCGCCGGGTGGCCGACACCGGCTCTGGGGAACTCCGGCTGTGGGTAACTCCGGGGGCAGTCACCCGTGGATGGCTACCGTGTCTGCATGGCTCGCGCACGCACCGACCCGACTCTTCTGCACGAGTTGGCGGATGCCCTCGACGAGGTTGCCGCCGGCTGCGCCGACGCCGCCGCCGAACTCGGCCGCAGCCAAGCCCTCCTGGGAGACCTCCCGACGCAGCGCGCCGTCGACGGATGGGTCGACGACGCGCGCCGCATGCTGGGCCTCATGGGCTCCGAGGCCACCGCGGCGGGACGGCGACTGACGAAGGTCGCCCGGACGGCCACGCCGTGAGCGCCGAGGCTGGGATCGAGGTGCCTGCTGTCGAGGTGCCTGCTGTCGAGGTGCATGGCGTCGTGCGCTCACCCGGCGGCAGCGCCGATCCGGCGTCGTGCTCGGCGCTCGCCCACTCGCTGCGGCGCCGCGCAACCGACCTGCGTCGGCGCGCCGATGCCCTCGCCGACACGGCGGCGCGGCTTACTTCGGGCTGGCCCGGTCGGGCCGGCACGGCCCACCGCCGACGGGCGCTCGATCTGGCGCGCGCCACGCTCCGGAGCGCCGAGCGTCTCGAGCGCGCCGCGGACGCCTTCCAGACCCACGCCGTCGACCTCGCGGAGGCCGCGGCCGCCCGTCCGATGTCCGTCGACGACGTGATCGGCATCCAGTTGGCCCGTCGGCGTGCTCGTCTGGTCGCGGACCTGCACGGCCCACTACGTTGTGGCCCATGAAGATCTCCCAGAGGCTCGAGTTGCCCGCCACGCCCGCGGTCGCCTTCGCGACGATGGCCACCCCGCAGTTCCAGAACGCCAAGCTGGAGGCGACGTCCGACCCCGGCCACACCTCCGAGGTCCGCGAGGACGGCGACGAGACCGTCATCACGACCTCGCGCAAGCTGCCGACGAACGAGTTCCCCGACTTCCTGCGCAAGATCGCCGGCGACAGCATCATCGTCGGCGAGGTTCAGCGCTGGGGCGCCGCCGCGGCCGACGGTTCCCGTGACGGCACCGTCGAGATCGAGGTCAAGGGCCAGCCGGTCAAGCTCGTCGGCACCCTGCGACTCGAGCCGACCGCGACGGGCTCCGTCGAGACCGTCGAGGGCGACCTCAAGTGCGCCCTCCCCCTCATCGGCGGCAAGGTGGAGAAGGCCGCCGCGCCGTCCATCGTGCGCGCCATCGAACTCGAGGCGGAGACCCTGCGGGCGCACCTCGTCTGACCCGACCACAGCGAAGGGGGCCGTCGACGCGTCGCGTCGGCGGCCCCCTTCGTCATCCGCTGGTCGGTCAGCTGGCCCCGAACGCGATGACGGCATCCAACTCGGTCGCGTCGTACCAGAGGAGTTCGTCGTCGTCGGCGCCGGCGACCTCGTCAATGTGGAACGACGCGATGCGCCCCAGTTCGAGACCGGCGGGGAGGCTCACGCGGGACGCCGGTTGGCCACCCTCGGCGGGAACGACCACCCCGGCGACGACGTCGGCCGCGGCCACGACGCGGCGGTCCCCGACTCGGGCGCGCAGACCCGTCGCCGCCTCCACTGCGTCACAGAGGGCGACGTACTCCCGCTCCTCCTCGTCGGTGCCGGGCAGACCTGCGGCCAGGGCTGGCGTCACGGCGTGGACGTTCAGCGGCCCCGTGAGGCTGCGGTCCGCGCGAAGGCGCTCGAGGTCGGCCAGGGCGAGCGGGAGATAGATGCGCGTCGTGGTCACAGGCGTCCTTCCATCGGCGGGTGGGGGCTGCTCACGTGGACTTCTTGTGGCTCTCGAGGAGTTCCTGGAGCGAGTCGACGATGCTCTGACCGAGGACATCGGCGTCGGGCATGGCGTCACGGTCGGCGTTGAGGCCGTAGTAGACGCCACCGTCGTAGGACGTCAGCCCGATGGACAGGGCCTGCCCTCGGCTCAGCGGCATGACGGGATAGGTCGCGGCCATCCGCGCCTCACCGACGTACAGGGACGACTGGGGGCCGGGCACGTTGGTGATGACGACGTTGTGGGTGCGCCGGGACATCGCGTTGCCGAGCCGGGCACCGAGCGCGTGCAACGTGGGCGGCGCGAACCCGCCAAGGGAGGACAGGGTGCTGGCCCCCACGGCGCGGCCGCCTTCCATCTGCTGCCGCATGGCGAAGGCGATCTGGTGCAGGCGCATCGACGCACTCGGCTCGCCCACGGGGAGGTCGACGTGGCAGGCCATGACCCGCTGGCTGCCGTCGACGTCGTCGGGTCCGACGACGCTGACGGGCACGAGGGCACGCACGCTCGTGGCACCGGTGACGTTCTCACCGCGAGTCAGCAGCCAGGTGCGGAAGGCGCCCGCGATGGTGGCGAGGATGACGTCGTTGATCGTCACGTCCTCGACGTAGCGCCCACGCACGAGCCGAGTGCGCACCTTCTTGTAGTCCGAGAGGTCGGTCCCGACCATGACGTAGCGGCGGGCGCGACCCACGGTGGCGTGCAGCGGCAGGTCGGGCGCGGGACGGGCCGAGGCGCGGGCGACCGTGGACGCCACGGCAGCGACCGTCTCGGCGACGGCAGCCCCCGTGCGCTGGACGTCGGCGACGCCCTTGCGGAGGTGATCGACGGCCTGGGACGGACGGCGCACCGCGTCGACCAGCGAACCCGTCAGGAGCTCGAGCCCGGACGGCTGCCGACCGGGACGCCACACGGGAAGCGCGGCCGTGTCGAGGTCCCCGCCGGGCTCGTGGTCGAGGAGGATCTGCCCGATCTCGACGGCCTCGATGCCGTCGACGAGGGTCTGGTGCGACTTGGTGATGAGGGCGAAGCGGCCGTCGGCGAGGCCCTCGACGAGGTAGACCTCCCACAGGGGGCGATCCCGGTCCAGGCGTCGCGGCATGATCCGCGCGACGAATTCCTGGAGCTGGTCGTCCGTGCCCGGGCGGGGCAGGGCCGAGCGGCGGACGTGGTAGTTGACGTCGAAGTTCTCGTCGTCGACCCAGACGGGGTTGCCGAAGCCGCCTGGCACCTCGCGCACCCGCTGCCGATAGCGCGGTACGTGCGCGATCCGCGCACTGATGAGTTCGAGCAACCGGTCGTGATCGAACCCCTCGTCCGGCGGGTCGAAGAGCATGACCGAGCCGACGTGCATCGGCGTGCTGCTGCCCTCGAGATAGAGGAAGGACGCGTCGAGCGTGCTGAGTCTGTCAACCACGAGCCTCATGGTGGCAGATGAGTCGAGCCGAGCGGGCGGCGACCGCCGACCTGCCGCGATTCAGGATCGGCGGGACGTCAGGAACTCGTCCGCCACCCCGGCGTCCACGTCTGCGGGGCTGAAGGGGGTCGTGCACTCGGTGAGCACGGCGTCCGCGTAGCTGATCGACGACCAGTGCCCGGAGTAGCGCAGGATCGCGACGGACGCGGTCGGGAAGCCGCAGGTCAGCGCGTCGTGCGCCGCGGACGGTCCCTCGCCGTCAGCGAGCAGGCTCGCCAAAGCCGGAAGGCCGGGTGAGTGTCCGACGATCATGACGACGTCGGCCGATTCGTCGGCCTCACGTAGGGCGTCGAGGAGTCCCTCGGGGGTCGCGTTGTACACCCGTGGGTCGTGAAGCACCTCAGCCTCGGCCTCCCCCGCGCTGGCGACCTCCTCGCAGGTCTGCCGCGCGCGCACGGCCGTCGAGCAGATGACGAGGTCGCAGCCGAGGCCCTGGGCATGAAGCCACTGCCCCACCGCGGTCGCCTGGCGGCGCCCACGATCGGTCAACGGACGGTCGATGTCCGCACGGGTGAGTCCGTCGGCGGCCTCCGCGTGCCGCAGCAGGACCAAGGTCCGCTCCTCCGCTGCTTGGGTCATGGTCCGAGCATGCTCCGCGACCGGAGTCGATGCAACGGTTGACGCGGCGGCGAGGCTGTGCCGTCGATCAGGCGGTCGCTGCCGCCAACTGACCGCACGCGCCGTCGATGTCGGACCCGCGAGTGTCGCGCACCGTCGTCGGGATCCCGTGGGCGCGCAGACGCTCGACGAACTGCTGCTCGACGCCGCGACGGGAGGCGGTCCACTTCGATCCGGGCGTCGGATTGAGCGGGATGGGGTTGACGTGCACCCAGCCGCGACCGCGGGCGTTGAGCTTCTCGCCCAGCAGATCCGCGCGCCAGGCGTGGTCGTTGATGTCCTTGATCAGGGCGTACTCGATGCTGACGCGCCGGCCGGTCACCTCGAAGTAGTGGCGCGCCGCGTCGAGGGCCTCGTCGACCTTCCACCGGTTGTTGATCGGCACGAGCTCGTCGCGCAGTTCGTCGTCCGGAGCGTGCAGCGAGAGCGCCAGCGTGACCGGGATGCCCTCGCCGGCGAGCTTGTTGATGCCCGGGACGAGTCCGACGGTACTCATGGTGATGCCGCGAGCACTCATCCCCAGACCATCCGGCGACGGGTCCGTGAAGCGGCGGATGGCGCCGATGGCGGCCTTGTAGTTGGCGAGGGCCTCGCCCATGCCCATGAAGACGATGTTCGTCACCCGCTGCGAGCCGGCGCCGGTGTCGTCGCCAGCGTCGTCGCCCGCCTCGTCACCCAGGGCCGCTTCGAGGCCGTCCTCGGGGTGGGCGGCAACGAGCTGACTGAGGTCACCGTGGCGGAGCATCCGGTTGGCACGCACGACCTGCTCGACGATCTCGCCGGCCGACATGTTGCGCGTCAAGCCCTCCTGGCCGGTGGCGCAGAAGGGGCAGTTCATGCCGCAGCCCGCCTGCGAGGAGATGCACAGGGTGACCCGGCGGGGGTAGCGCATGAGGACCGACTCGACGAGCGCTCCGTCGAAGAGTCGCCACACGGACTTGAGGGTCGCTCCCCCGTCGGCCGCCAACGTCCGCACGGGCGTCATGAGCGACGGGAGCAGGTCGGCGACGAGGTCGTCGCGGACGGCCTTGGGCAGGTCCGTCATGTCCTCCGGGGACTCGACGAGCCGCTCGAAGTAGTGCGTCGACAACTGCTTGGCGCGGAACCCCTTGTGCCCCAACGCCTCGACGGCCACCTTCCGCTCGGCGGGGTCGAGGTCGGCGAGGTGACGCGGCGGCTTGCCGCGGCGCGGGGCGGTGAAGGTCAACTGGCCGGGGACGGGGCGGGCCGTCGTGGGCTCTGGCAGGTCGGTGCTCATCACCGTCGATCCTCTCAGCCCGCGGCCGGTGCACCAAGCCCGTGCCCGAAGAGGCTCCGGTCGAGTAGGGCTCGGGCTGAGTCGGGCTCAGGGCTCCAGGACGTGCAGCAGCGCCCAGACGATGGGGGCGCAGACGAGCAGCGAGTCCAGCCGGTCCATGATTCCGCCGTGCCCCGGCAGGAGGTTGCTCATGTCCTTGATGCCGAGGTCCCGCTTGATGCTCGACTCGATGAGGTCGCCAATGGTCGCAGCGACGGCGACGAGGGCGCCCAGAAGGAGGCCACCCCACCACGGCACGTCGAGCATCAGCGCGCCCGCCACGGCGGCGACGACGGAACTGAGGACGACGGAGCCGGCGAACCCCTCCCACGACTTCTTCGGGCTCAGTGACGGCGCCATCGGGTGCTTGCCGAGTCGCACTCCCGCGGCGTATCCGCCGATGTCGGAGCAGACCGTGACGAGGATGAACATGACGATCCGCCACACCCCGTCGGGCTCCGCGATCATCAGGGCGGCGAAACCCGCGAGCAGCCCCGGGTAGAACACGACGAGGATGCCGGCGCCGATGTCGCGGGCGGCGTCGCCGAGCCCGTCGGCGACGCGCCAGACGAGGACGGCGACACAGGTCAGCACCGTCGCGACCGTGAGGCTCTCCGGTCCTCGGAGATAACCCGCGACGAGCATCGACACCGACCCGACCGCGACGGGCACGAGCGGCACGTTGAGGCCGGCCCGGGCCGTGGCCTCCTTCAGCTCACGAGCGCCCAGGACGATCGCGACGGCCGCGACGGCCACGAAGACCGGCGGTCGCAGCAGCGACGCAATGACGAGCAGCGCGAGGCCGACGCCCACCCCGATGGCTGCCCGCAGGTTGCGTCCGGCGCGGGAGGGGCGACCGGCAGCGGCCGGCGCCACGAGTTGGGCGTTGCGCGCCCGACGGGTCTCCGGAGGAGAGATGTCCTCTGACATGGTGGTGGGCCAGGCTCCTGAGGTCGCGGTCTCAGACCTCGAGGAGCTCGGCCTCCTTGCCCTTGAGCAGGGAGTCGATGGTGTCGACGTACTTCTTGGTGATGCCGTCGAGTTCCTTTTCCGCCCGGGTGCCCTCGTCCTCGCCGACCTCGCCGTCCTTGACGAGCTTGTCGATCGTGTGGTTGGCCGTGCGGCGGATGTTGCGGATGGCGACCTTGGCGTCCTCACCCTGGTTGCGCGCCAGCTTGATGTACTCCTTGCGGCGCTCCTCAGTGAGCTCGGGCATGGTCACGCGGATGACGTTGCCGTCGTTGCTCGGGTTCGCGCCGAGGTCGGACTCGCGCAGCGCCTTCTCGATGGCCGCGAGCGACGACTTGTCGAAGGGCGACACGAGCAGCGTGCGCGCCTCGGGGGTCTGGAAGGAGGCCAACTGCTGCAGCGGCGTCGGCGCGCCGTAGTAGTCCACCGTCACCTTGTTGAAGAGGCCCGGGTTCACACGGCCGGTCCGGATGCCGGCGAAGTTGTCCTTGGCGACCTCGACGGCCTTCTCCATCTTTTCCTCGGCCTCGAGCAGCGCTTCGTCAATCATGTCCGGCTCCTTCTGCCTCCACCGCGGTGGTGCAGGCGTGTGTTCGTCGTGGGTCAGTCTGTCAAAGGTCGCGCCCGTCGTGGGCGCGTGGCGTCACCCTGCGGTGACGAGGGTGCCGATGCGCTCCCCGCGCACCGCCGCCGTGATGTTGCCCTTGCCCTCCATGCCGAAGACGACCATGGGCAGGCCGTTCTCGCTGCAGAGGCTGAAAGCGGCCGCGTCGACGACCCGCAGGCCCTGCTGGAGGGCCTGCGCGTAGGTGAGGGTCTCGAACTTGCGCGCCTCCGGGTTGACCCGCGGGTCGGAGTCGTAGACCCCGTCGACGCCGCTCTTGCTCATGAGCACCGCATCGCACTTGATCTCGAGGGCGCGCTGGGCGCTCACGGTGTCGGTCGAGAAGAATGGCATGCCGGCGCCGGCACCGAAGATGACGACGCGGCCCTTCTCGAGGTGCCGGATGGCCCGACGCGGGATGTAGGGCTCGGCGACCTGGCCCATGGTGATCGCCGTCTGCACGCGGGTGTCGATGCCCGTCTTTTCCAGGAAGTCCTGGAGCGCAAGGCAGTTCATGACGGTGCCGAGCATCCCCATGTAGTCCGCGCGGGTGCGGTCCATGCCCTGCTGCTGGAGCTCCGCGCCGCGGAAGAAGTTGCCGCCACCGATGACGACCGCGACCTCGACGCCGTCTCGGACGGCCTCGGCGATCTGCTCGGCAATGCCGCGCACGACGTCCGTGTCCAACCCGACCCGTCCCCCGCCGAAGACCTCGCCGGAGAGCTTGAGGAGCACGCGCTTGAACGGTCGAGTGGGGGCTTGGGTGGTCACGTGTCGTCCTCCGTGCGGGGTGTGCGGGGGCTGCCATGGCAGCTGCGGAATCATCGCGCGACCGCGGTGGCGGTCGCCCGATCCTTCCACAGCAGGCGGCGAGGCCGACAACCGAGCGGCGGATTCGGCCGCACGGCGGGCGGCTGCGACAATCCCCCCATCCTTTCTCCCCCACCTTCGGAGGCGCCATGACCGCCGTGACGGTCGCGATCACCCGTCGCGTCAGCCCCCAGGACACCATGCTCATGCAGGCGTGGGTCGATGCCGGCACCTCGATGGCCGAGCGGTTCCCCGGCTTCCTCGGCGCCGGTTGGGTTCGCCCCGGGCCGGACTCCTCGGACTGGCACATGCTCTACCGGTTCGACGGGCCCGAGAGCCTCCGCACGTGGGAGACGTCCACCGAGCGGCGGCGGTGGCTCGCGAGCGGGTCGGCCCTCGTCGAGGACACCCGCAGGGAGCACCGGACGGGCATCGAGGGATGGTTCGACGAGCCGCGCGAGCGCACCGTCGACGAACTCACCCCTCCCCCGCCGGCACCTCAGCGGTGGAAGCAGGCCGTGGTCATCTGGTTCGCCTTCTTCCCCACCAGCCTGGCTCTCGCCTACCTGCTCGCTCCCATCACCGTGGGCTGGCCGACGCCGCTACGCGTCCTGCTCTCCACGGTCCTGGCCACCCCGTGGATGACCTACATCCTGCTTCCCCTGGTGACGCGGGCGGCGCAGCCCTGGTTGACGGGCAGCCGCGGCCGCTGACGTCCCGCGCCGCACCGGGCACGACGAAGGCCCCCAACCGCCGGAGCGGTTGGGGGCCTTCGTACGTCGACCTGTCGGTCAGGAACCGATGCGGAAGCGGGCGAACTCCGTCGCCTTCGCGCCGGCCTCCTCGAGAACCTTCGCGACCGTCTTCTTGGCGTCCTTGGCGAACGGCTGCTCGAGCAGGACGTTCTCCTTGAAGTAGCCGTTGACGCGACCCTCGACGATCTTCGGCAGGGCCGCCTCGGGCTTGCCCTCCTCCTTCGCCGTGGCCTCGGCGACGCGACGCTCGTTCTCGACCGTCTCGGCGTCGATCTCCTCGCGGGTCAGGACGCTCGGCGAGAACGCGGCGATGTGCATCGCGACGTCGCGCGCAACCTGCTCGTCGCCACCCTCGGTGCCCAGGAGGACACCGATCTGCGCGGGCAGGTCGGGGCTGGTCTTGTGCAGGTAGGCGGAGACGACCGGGGCCTCGACGCGGGCAACGCGCTTGACCTCGATCTTCTCGCCAATGGTCGCGTTGGCGCTGTCGAGCAGCTCCTTGACGGACTGGCCGTCCTCGAGCGTGCTCGTCAGCAGGGTCTCGGCGTCGGCCGCGCCGATGGCGACGGCCTGGGCGAAGACCCGGTCAGCCAGCGCGATGAACTTCTCGCCCTTGGCGACGAAGTCCGTCTCGCACAGCACCTCGACGAGGGTGCCCACGCCGTTCTCGGCACTCGCGGCGACGAGACCGTTGGAGGTCGTACGACCCTCGCGCTTGGTGACGCCCTTCAGGCCCTTGACACGGAGGATCTCCGTCGCCTTGGCCTGGTCGCCGTCAGCCTCGTCGAGCGCCTTCTTGACGTCGAGCATGCCGGCGCCAGTCGCCTCGCGCAGGGCCTTGATGTCAGCGGCGGTGTAGTTCGCCATGTGTCAGTTCGCTCTTTCCTGGTGGAAGGGACAGAAGGTGCGGATCAGGCCTGGGCGTCGGCGTCGGCCGCGGGGGCCTCGGCAGCAGCCTCGACGGCGGGGGCCTCGGGGGCCTCCGTGGCGTCGGCGGCAGGCGTCTCACCGGCGGCCGGGGCGACAGCCTCGGCGGTGTCGGCGGCCTGGCCCTCGAGGAGCTCGCGCTCCCACTCGGCCATGGGCTCGTCGCCCGTGCCCTCGGCCTCGGCACCCGTCTTCGCGCCGGAGCGGGACATCAGACCGTCCGCGACGGCGTCGGCGATGACGCGGGTGAGGAGGGCGACGGAGCGGATGGCGTCGTCGTTGCCCGGGATCTTGTAGTCGACCTCGTCGGGGTCACAGTTCGTGTCGAGGATCGCGATGACCGGCAGACCCAGCTTGCGAGCCTCGTCGACCGCGAGGTGCTCCTTCTTGGTGTCGACGATCCACACGGCGGAGGGGACCTTCGCCATGTCGCGGATGCCGCCCAGCGTCTTCGAGAGCTTGTCCTTCTCGCGACGAAGGATGAGGAGCTCCTTCTTGGTGTAGCCGGATCCGGCCACGGTGTCGAAGTCCAGCTCCTCGAGCTCCTTGAGGCGCGTGAGGCGCTTGGAGATCGTCTGGAAGTTGGTGAGCATGCCACCGAGCCAGCGGTGGTTCACGTAGGGCATGCCGACGCGCGTCGCCTGCTCGGCGATGGGCTCCTGGGCCTGCTTCTTCGTGCCGACGAAGAGGATCGTGCCGCCGTGCGACACGGTCTCGCGGACGAACTCGTACGCGTTGTTGATGTAGGTCAGCGACTGCTGCAGGTCGATGATGTAGATGCCATTGCGCTCGGTCATGATGAAGCGCTTCATCTTGGGGTTCCAGCGACGGGTCTGGTGCCCGAAGTGGACGCCGCTCTCGAGGAGCTGGCGCATGGTGACGACGGCCATGCCGAATGTCTCCTTGTGTCGTGGTTGTCAGTTGATTTGCCGGCGCGATCGTTGAGGATCGACACCTGCCCTGGCGCCTGCACGCACCCCGCCCGCCGCGACCGAGGTCGCTCTGGGACTGCCGTGGTGCGTCCCGCCTTCGGAGTGCTCTCGTCAGGCGGTGGGAAGACGCGCGAATTTGGTTCCGTGTGCAGATGCACACGTCACCGCCCGCCATGCTACGCGGGCAGCGGCCCAGCGGCCTAATCCGTGCCGTCCCCTACCCTCGGACAGATGAGCGCCCAGGAGGACCCCATCCCGCTGGTCGAACGGATGCGCGACTTCGGCACGACCGTCTTCGCCGAGATGACCCAACGCGCCCTGCAGTTCGACGCCGTCAACCTCGGCCAGGGGTTCCCCGACACCGACGGGCCACCCGAGGTGCTCGAGGCGGCCATCGCCGCGATCCGCGAGGGCCTCAACCAGTACCCGCCGGCGACCGGCATGCCGGTGCTGCGCGAGGCCGTCGCGGAGCACCAGGCCCGCTTCCACGGACTGGATGTGGACCCCGCGGACGTGTTGATCACCGTCGGCGCGACGGAGGCCATCGCCGCGAGCATCCTCGCGCTCGTCGAGCCCGGGGACGAGGTCGTCACCTTCGAGCCCTGGTACGACTCCTATGCGGCGTCGATCGCCCTCGCGGGCGGGGTCCACCGGGCGGTGCCGCTGCGCTTCCCCGACCTGTCCTTCTCCCCCGAGGACCTGCGGGCCGCCTTCGGTCCCCGCACGAAGATGGTGTTGATCAACACCCCGCACAACCCCACCGGGAAAGTGTTCCGCCGCGACGAGCTCGCCCTCATCGCGTCGGTCGCGCGCGAGCACGGCGCCTGGATCGTCGCGGACGAGGTCTACGAGCACCTCACCTACGACGGGCACGAGCACGTGTCCGTCGCCACGCTGCCCGATGCCGCGGGTCGCGCCCTCACCATCTCCTCGGGAGCCAAGACGTTCTCGACGACCGGCTGGAAGGTGGGCTGGGTCCACGGCCCCACCGAGGCCATCCGCGCCATCGCGACCATCAAGCAGTTCGTCACCTTCGCCGGCTCGGCCCCCTTCCAGCCCGCCATCGCCGCCGGCCTCCGCCTGGGAGACGACTTCTACGACGGGCTCCGCGCCGGCATGCAGGCCAAGCGCGACATCCTCGTCGAGGCACTGACCGACGCGGGGATGACCGTCTCGCCCTGTCAGGGCACGTACTTCGTCATCGCCGACACCGCCCCGCTGGGCGTCGTCGACGCCGTCGACTTCTGTCGGCGCCTGCCCGAGGAGGTCGGCGTCGTCGGGGTCCCCGTGTCCGCGTTCGTCGCCGACCGGGAGCGGGTGGCGAGCCTCGTCCGGTTCGCGTTCTGCAAGCGCGACGACGTCCTGCGAGACGGCGCGGAGCGGCTCGGTCGCCTCGTGGCAGCCCCACCACCGCACCCCGCAGGCCGCGGGTAACGGAAGGGTAACGAGGCCGTCGACCCGATTGACGGCCCATCAGCCAGGTCGCATTCTGCTTGTGAGAGCGCTCTCACCAGCCGATCATTCGAAGATGAGAGCGCTCCCATTCTTCCCGGGTCGAGACCAAAGGAGCTCTCATGACCACCAGATCCAACCGCCTCACGATGCTTGCCGCCGCCTCCGTCGGGCTCATTGCCCTCACGGCCTGCGGTGGCTCCGGTGATGGCGACAGCCCCGCCGCCACCACCACCGGCACCGAGCCGGTCACGCTCACGCTCGCGACCTTCAACCAGTTCGGCTACGACGAACTGATCAAGGAGTACGAGAAGGAGCACACCAACGTCACCATCACGCACAAGAAGGCGGCGACGTCGAACGAAGCCCGCGACAACCTCAACACGCGCCTGGCCGCCGGCAGCGGCCTCTCGGACATCGAGGCCGTCGAGGTGGACTGGCTCGCCGAGCTCATGCAGTACTCGAGCAAGTTCACCGACCTCAGCAACGACGACGTCGCAGGTCGCTGGCTCGACTGGAAGGCCGCGGCGGCCACCGACGCCGACGGCCGCCTCATCGGCTACGGCACGGACAGCGGCCCCGAGGCCATCTGCTACCGCGGAGACCTCTTCGAGAAGGCCGGACTCCCCTCCGACCGTGAGGAGGTCGCGACCCTCCTCGGCGACTCATGGGAGTCCTACTTCGAGGCCGGCAAGACGTTCAGCGCCAAGTCCGACGTCCCGTGGTTCGACTCCCTGGGTGCCACGTACCAGGGGATGATCAACCAGATCGAGTCCACCTACGAGATGGAGGACGGCACGGTCATCGCCACGGACAACCCCGAGGTCCGCAAGACCTTCGACGCCGTCGTGGCGGCCGGCATCGACGACGGCCTCTCGGCCAAGCTGCAGCAGTGGAGCCCCGACTGGACGAAGTCCTTCACCAAGGACGGCTTCGCGACCATGCTCTGCCCCGGCTGGATGGTCGGCGTCATCGAGGGCAACGCCAAGGGCGTCAAGGGCTGGGACGTGGCCAACACCTTCCCCGGCGGTGGCGGCAACTGGGGCGGGTCGTACCTGACCGTCCCGACGCAGAGCAAGCACCCGGCCGAGGCGCGGGCCCTGGCCGAGTGGCTCACCGCCCCCGAGCAACAGGTCAAGGCGTTCGTCGAGGTCGGGGCCTTCCCGAGCCAGACCGAGGCCCTCGAGAGTGAGGACCTGGCCGCCGTGACGTCGGCCTTCCTCAACGATGCCCCGACCGGCGAGATCTTCGCCGAGCGGGCCAAGGCCGTCACCGTCGCACCGTTCAAGGGACCGAAGTACTTCCCGATCAACGACGCGATGCAGCAGGCGCTCACCCGCATCGAGGACGGGTCGATGACCCCCGACAAGTCCTGGGACCGGTTCGTCAAGGACGTCGAAGCACTGGGCTGACCCGCCCCCTTCCGGCCCGGCGGTCCGCGACGGACCGCCGGGCACCACCCCTTTGAAGGAGATGTCAGTGCTGGTGACGAGCACCCGGTCGGAGCCTCCGCCTCCGGCCCCCCGGCGGACCCTCGGCCAACGCCTCGGCCGCTGGGACACCACCATCTCCCCCTACCTCTACGTCTCGCCGTTCTTCATCGTCTTCGGCATCGTCGGAGCGTTCCCGTTGCTCTACACGGCCTACGTGTCGCTGCACGAGTGGAACCTCATCGGCGGCCAGGGCGCCTTCGTCGGGCTGGACAACTACCGGAACGTCCTCGGTCAGGAGTACTTCTGGGGCAGCCTGCGCAACACCCTGAGCATCTTCCTGCTCTCGAGCGTGCCGCAGGTCGTCTTCGCGCTGCTCATCGCCGCCGCCCTCGACGCGGACCTGCGTGCCCGCACGTGGTGGCGGATGGGCGTGCTCGTGCCCTACGTCATCGCGCCCGTCGCCGTCGCCCTCATCTTCAACGACCTTTTCGGCGACCGGTACGGCCTCATCAACCAGGGGCTGGGCGCGCTCGGCTTCGACCCCGTGCACTGGCACCGTGACAAGCTCCCCAGCCACCTCGCCATCGCGACGATGGTCAACTTCCGCTGGACCGGCTACAACGCCCTGATCTTCCTCGCCGCCATGCAGGCCATTCCCCGCGACTACTACGAGGCGGCCGCGATCGACGGCGCCGGACGCCTGCGCCAGTTCCTCTCGATCACGATCCCGTCGCTGCGAGCCACGATCATCTTCGTCGTCATCACCTCGACCATCGGCGGCCTCCAGATCTTCGACGAGCCGCGCATGTTCGACCAGTACGGCAAGGGCGGGGCCGATCGGCAGTGGCAGACGCTGACGCTCTACCTCTACGACATCGGTTGGGGTCAGAAGGACTTCGGGATGGCGTCCGCCGTCGCCTGGCTGCTCTTCCTGCTCATCGTGCTGATCGGGATCCTCAACTTCCTCCTCATTCGCCGGATCGCCTCGAAGGACTCCCGATGACCCCCGCCCGGCGTGCCACCGGCGCCCGCCCCGCCTACCTCTTCCTCATCGTCGTGCTGCTCGCGTCGTTCTTCCCGCTGTGGTGGTCCTTCGTCATCGGCAGCAAGGACGCCGCGGCGATCAACAGCACCGACGTCTCCCTCCTGCCCGGCGGCAACTTCCTCGCCAACGCCCGCGCCGTCGTCGACGCGGTCCCCTTCTGGAAGGCGATGGGCAACAGCATCATGGTCTCCACGGTCGTCTCGCTCGCCGTCGTGCTCATCTCGACGCTGGCCGGATTCGCCTTCGCCAAACTGCCCTTCCGCGGTCGCTCGTTCCTCCTGCTCGCCGTCATCGCCACGATGGCCGTCCCGACCCAGCTGGGCATCGTCCCTCTCTTCATCGTCATGTCCGAGCTCGGCTGGGTCGGCAGCCTCGGGGCCGTCATCCTGCCGTCGCTCGCGAGCGCCTTCGGCGTCTTCTGGATGACGCAGTACCTCGGGGAGGCCCTACCGGACGAGCTGGTCGACGCCGCCCGCGTCGACGGCGCCTCGGTCCTGCGGACCTTCTGGTCCGTCGCCCTGCCCGCGGCCCGTCCCGGCGCCGCGATGCTCGGGCTCTTCACCTTCATCATGACGTGGACGAACTTCTTCTGGCCCTTCATCGTCCTCGACCCCGGCAACCCGACGCTGCCGGTGGCGCTGCAACAGCTCCAGGCCGCGCACTACGTCGACTACTCGCTCGTCCTCGCCGGAGTCGTCCTCGCCGCGATCCCGCTACTCATCGTCTTCGCCGTCGCCGGCCGACAACTCGTCGCCGGCATCATGCAAGGAGCAGTCAAGGGATGACCACGCCCACCACCCCCGCCCCCGCGTCCCGCACCGACGCCCCGCTCCACCGCGAGACCCGGCCCGTGCCCGCGGAGCTCGTCCTCGGCGTCGCCACGGCCGCCTTCCAGATCGAGGGGGCGACCCATGAGGACGGGCGCACCGACTCCATCTGGGACACGTTCTGCCGTGTCCCCGGAGCGGTCGTCGGTGGTGACACGGGCGACGTCGCCTGCGATCACTACCACCGCTACCGCGAAGACGTCGCCCTGATGGCGTCGCTCGGGATCCAGACCTACCGCTTCTCGACGTCGTGGGCCCGGGTGTGCCCCGACGGCGGGCCCGTCAACGAGGCCGGCCTCGACTTCTACGAGCGGCTCGTCGACGAACTCCTGGCGGCCGGCATCACCCCGTGGCTCACGCTCTATCACTGGGACCTACCGGCGGCGTTGCAGGAGGACGGCGGATGGACCAACCGCGCCGTCGTCGACCGCTTCGTCGACTACGCCCTCGCCGTCCACGACCGACTCGGCGGCAAGATCCGCACGTGGACCACGCTCAACGAGCCGTGGTGCTCCGCCTTCCTCGGGTACACCGGCGGCGAACACGCCCCCGGCGGGGGGTCCCCGGCGGACGGCGTCGTCGCCGCACATCACCTGCTTCTGGCCCACGGTCGGGTCATCGCGGCCCTGCGCGAGCGCGACCCGTCCTTGAGGCTCGGACTCACCCTCAACCACACCGTCCCCGACCCGGTCGACCCCGATGACCCCCGCGACGTCGAGGCGGCCCGCCGGATCGACGCCCAGATGAACCGGGTCTTCCTCGACCCCATCTTCCGCGGCGCCTATCCGACCGACTACCTCGAGGACGTCGCCGGACTGGGGCTCGAGAGCGCCGTCCGACCGGGCGACCTCGACATCATCGCCACCCCCATCGACGTCCTCGGCGTCAACTACTACCAGGGCGAGGCCGTCAGCCACCGCCCGCCGACCGAGTCCGTCGCGGCGGTCCCCGCGACCACCCGACCGACGCGCTCGCCGATGCCGGCCGCACCGGATTCCCATCGGCACCCGCGAGAGCTGGCGACGACCGCGATGGGTTGGGAGATCCAACCCGAGGGGCTCACCCGTCTCCTGCAGCGGCTGCACGAGGAGTACTCGGGCCCGGCCGGGGTGGACCTCTACGTCACCGAGAACGGGGCCGCCTTCGACGACGCACCCGACGCCGACGGCGCCGTCGACGACACGGGTCGCCGGGACTTCCTGCGCGCGCACCTCGCGGCGGTGCTCGATGCCATCGACGCGGGTGTCCCCGTGCACGGCTACTTCTACTGGTCACTCATGGACAATTTCGAGTGGGCGTGGGGCTACGCGAAACGCTTCGGTATCGTCCGAGTCGACTACGCGACGCAGGTACGCACCCCCAAGGCCAGCGCGCTCGACTACGCCCGGACCATCCGCGACCGGCGACTGCCGCTGGGAGGCGACCTCACGCCATGACCACGAGCCCGACGAGTGCGGTCGGGCGACCCACCCTCGAGGAGGTCGCCCGGGTCGCCGGCGTCTCCCGCGCGACGGTGTCACGGGTGATCAACGACTCCCCACGAGTGCGTCCCGAGGTCGTCGAGGCCGTCGAGCGCGCGATCCGCGAACTCAACTACGTCCCGAACCGGGCCGCCCGCTCCCTCGCCGTGCGCGCCACGATGGCGATCGCCCTCGTGGTGCCGGAGGACGCGCATCGCTTCTTCGGCGACCCGTACTTCGCCGACGTCGTCCAGGGCATCAGCGACCGCCTGGACGACAGCGACTACGTGCTCAATCTCCAGCTCGCGCATCCGTCCACGCCCTCGGAGAAGACCCGGCGCTATCTGCTCGGCGGCAATGTCGACGGCGCCCTCGTCGTCTCGCACCACTCGGGTGACCACTTCCTCGCCTCCCTCGGCCAGTCCATGCCCGTCGTCTTCGGCGGGCGCCCGCTGGGCGAGCTCGCGAACCCCGCAGACCACTACGTCGACGTCGACAACCGGGCCGGTGGCCGGACGGCCACGGAACACCTCATCGGCCTCGGACGCCGGGCCATCGCGACGATCGCCGGCCCGAACGACATGCCCGCTGCCGTCGACCGCGAGGCCGGGTGGCGCGACGCCATGGAGGCGGCGGGGCTGGCCACCGCGCGGGTCCAGCGCGGCGACTTCACCGAGGCGGGCGGCATCCGCGCCGCCCTGGCCCTGCTCGACGAGCACCCCGAGACCGATGCCATCTTCATCGCCAGCGATCTGATGGCCAGCGGCGCCGCGATGGCACTCGCCGAGCGCGGTCTGAGGGTGCCGGACGACGTGGCCATCGTCGGCTACGACAACAGCAGGTACGCCACCCGGGGCCCGGTCGGGCTGACCACCATCGCCCAGCCCGCCCGACGGATGGGCGTCGTCATGGCCGACACCCTCCTCCGGCTGCTCGCGGGGGAACACGTCGAGCACGCCACGATGCTGTCGACGTCCCTCGTGGTGCGTGACTCCACCTGACCCGCCGAGGGGTACCGGAGCGCTTGGGTCGGGACGGCGTCGTCCCCAACGAGGCCGGGACTCCCCCGACCGTCCACAACCGGTACCGATCGGCGACCCAGGCGGGTGTCGGAGCGGACGATCGGGGTCATGAGCACCTCGTCCTTCCTCGTGTGGGTCATCGCCCTGGCCCAGGCCGCCTCGCTCGCGATCGGCACCGACGGCACACGGTGGGCCTGGCCCCTGACACCGACGCCCGACGTGGTCCGCCGCTTCGATGCCCCGGACGGTCCCTACGGTCGCGGGCACCGTGGCGTCGACCTGTCGGCGCGGGTCGCTCAGCCGGTCATGGCCGTGGCCGTCGGTCGGGTGACCCACGTGGGCCGCATCGCCGGGCGATGGACGGTCAGCGTGACTCACCCGAGCGGCATCCGCAGCACCTATGAGCCGGTCACCCCCTCCGTGCGACGCGGTGACGTCGTGGGGCGCGGAACGAAGCTGGGCACGATCTCGAGCGATCCGGGGCACTGTGCTCCCGCCACCTGCCTGCACCTGGGCGCACGACGGGGCCGGACGTACCTCGATCCGCTGAGCCTGTTCGGACGCCGCCGGGTGGTGCTTCTTCCCTTGGGGTCCGCCCTCACTCAGCCCGCGTTCTCGACGTCGGGCGAGGGTCGTGCGGGGTAGGGCCAAGGCGTGCATCGCTCCAGCCGGAGGGTCTGCTGGAGCATGACGGGGGCGGCACGCCCGATGCCCGCGCACGAGGCATGCCCATGGCCGAAACTGTGGCCGACCTCGTGGTTGATGAGGTAAACCCGATAGGCCGCGAGCCGCCCCGAGTAGGTACTGACGCCTTGCTGCCACCGTTTGGCGTTGATGACCGCCCGTCCCTGGTGGAAGCACGACACCTCGCCGAAGGTGTCGGCGGGGAAGCAGAGCCGGTCCGTGAGCGTGGGACTGGCGAGCGTGATGCGCAGGTCGACGTCGGCTCCGCGCTCCCGTTCCTGCGGCGTCACGTGGACGAAGTGCACGTCCTCGACGGGCTCCCAGCCACGGCGGTCGATGAGGGCCTCCCGCACGACGCGGACGAAGGTCGCGGTATCGACCTTGAGACGGCCTTCCGTCTCGACGGTGTAGCGGACGGTCCGCCCCTGCCGACGGGAGTCCTTCCCCGGCACGTCGAGAGGGCGGACGGTGCCGTTGCCCGACTGCGGGACGCGCACACCGGCCCGATCCGACACCACCCCGCCGGCGCCCTCGGTCGGCGACGCGGACGGGGTCCGACTCGTGCTCGACGAGCTCGGTTCCGCCACGGGCGTGGCGGCGTCCGCCGGCGCCTTCGTCGATGTGGTCGTGGGTGCGCTGGCGGCGTCCCCGTCGGCCCCGCCGCGGACGAGGTCGGGAACGACGTTGATGAGCACCGCGAGCACAACGAGGGCGAGGAGGCCTGCCGCCACCTGCCGCCGGCGGACCACGGGCGACATCCGGGGTGTGCGACGGGCGTCAGGCACGCGGGTGCGCCTGTTCGAAGGAGCGCTTGAGCCGCTCGACGGAGACGTGCGTGTAGAGCTGGGTGGTCGCCAGCGAGGCGTGGCCGAGCAACTCCTGGACCATCCTCAGATCGGCTCCGCCATCGAGCAGGTGCGTCGCTGCGCTGTGGCGCAGGCCGTGCGGTCCGATGTCCGGGGCGTCGGGGACGTGCCGGAGCAGGTCGTGCAGCGCCGACCGGATCTGACGCTGGTCGACTCGGCGCCCGCGGCGACCGAGCAGCAGCGCCGGCCCGCTGGCGTCGGTGACGAGTCGGGGACGTCCCTCCCCCAGCCAGCGTTCGACGGCCTTCGCAGCGGGCACGCCGAAGGGGACCATGCGCTCTTTCGCCCCCTTGCCGAGCACGCGCACGACCCGGGTCCCAAGGTCCACGTCGTCGATGTCCAGACCGGTGAGCTCACCCACGCGGATCCCGGTGGCATAGAGCAGTTCGAGGGCCGCGAGGTCGCGCAGGTGGACCGGGTCCTCGTCATCGGCGGCCACGGTCGCGACGTCGAGGACGGCGCCGGCGTCCTCGTGCGTGAGCACCTGTGGCAGGTGGGCTGCGCGCTTGGCGCTGGCGAGGCGCAATGTCGGGTCGACGTCGACGCGACCGGTTCGTAGCGCCCACGCGAAGAAGGTGCGGAGGGAGGCGGAGCGTCGCGCGACGGTGGAACGGGCGGCACCAGACCGGGCGAGGTGTCCGAGCCAGGCACGCAACTGTGCCAGGCGGATGTCGCGCAGCGTCTCGACGCCCTCGTCCTCGGCGATCCAGGCCAGGGCCAACTCGACGTCGCGACGGTAGGCGCGGATGGTGTGCTCGGAGCGGGCCCGCTCGGACCGAAGGTGGCGCGCGAACGCGTCGACGACCGCCTCCAGATCCTCGCTCGTGTGGGCCACGTCCCCACGCTTCCAAACGCGGCACCCCATGGCAACCTGCCACGCACGGGGCGGGTGGTCGGATTTGTCGCCTTCGGGGTGGGGCACTCACCGGCCGATGCTCGAGCGCCGCCACCCCCGATCGGTCCGCATGGCGAATCCGAGGTCCTCGAGCTGCCCCACCAGGGTGATCACCCTGGTCAAGGCATACGTCGTGCCCTCGCTCAGGTCTCCGAGTGTGGCGTCGGTGCGAACCCTGAGGTGGTCATGGACCACCCGCTGCTCCGTCGTCAGGGCGTCGAGGTCCGTGGCCACGCTGAGTTCCTCGACCGTGTCCGTGCCGAACTCCCCGACGAGGTCGGCGACCTCGTCGGCTCCCGTGACGAGCACCGCCATGCCGGATCGGATGAGTTGGTGGCAGCCGGCCGAGACCATGCTCGTGACCGGCCCCGGCACGGCTCCGACGACCCTGCCGAGCCGGTCCGCGGTGGCCGCGGTGTTCTTGGACCCGGAGCGGATGCCGGCCTCGACGACCACGGTGCCGCGCGTCATGGCCGCGATGAGTCGGTTGCGCAGGAGGAACCGGTGGCGCAGTGCCGCGTAGCCCAGGGGCGCCTCCGACACGACGACCCCGCCGTCGGCGATCGCCGTTAACAGGCGGTCGTGGGCCGCGGGATAGGCCCGGTCCACGCCACAGGCGAGGACCGCGACCGTGGGTGCCTCCGCGGCGAGCGCGCCCTCGTGCGCGGCCGCGTCGATGCCGAAGGCCGCGCCCGAGAAGACCGTGAAGCCGCGCCGCGCCATCCCGGCCGCGAGCTCGCTCGCCGTGAGTCGGCCCGTCGCGGTTGCGGCCCGTGCCCCGACGAGGGCGACGCTGCGAGCGGCCAATGTCGCGAGGTGCCCCGAGCCCCGGAGCCACAGGCAGTGTGGGGGCGTGTCGAGGTCATCGAGCCCGGCGGGCCATTCGGCATCGCCGGGGATGACGACGCGACCACCGAGTTGTGTGAGGTTGCGCAGGTCCCGCTCGGCGTCCAACTGGTCCAGTCTGGTGCGAAACCCTCCGGCTCCCGGCAGCGTGTCGGATCGGAGCGCGGCGAGGGCGCCCACGTGTCCCTTGTCCCGCACCCACCCGGCCACACGTTGATCGCCCGGCTCACCGAGGCGGGACCAGTCGATGCGAGCACGTCGCTCCTGCGCCAGCGGATCGCTCATGCCGCAGACTCCTCGAGCGAACGCATGGCGTGGGCGAGGATGAGGTCGTCCCGGCTGGGCACCTCGCGCCCCGAGAGGTCGGCGCACGTCCACCCGAGTCGCAGCACGCGATCGTAGCCACGCAGGCTCAGATGTCCCCGATCCAGCGCTCCGTCCAGATCCCGGGTCACCGCCGAGGGCAGGCGCCAGGGCGCCCGGCGCAGGACAGATCCGGGCACGCGCGAGTTGAGTGACCAGCCGTGCTCCACCCACCGGGCCGCGGCCGCCGCGCGGGCCGTCACGACCCGCGCCGCCACGACCGCACTGGACTCCCCCACGGTCGCCGACATGCTCGCCCGCGTCACGGGCGGGACCTGCACCTGGACGTCGACCCGGTCGATCAGCGGCCCGGAGAGCTTGGCCTGGTAGTTGCGCCGGACCAGCGCGCTGCACCGACACGCCAGGCCACGACCGTAGCCCTGACCGCACGGGCAGGGGTTGGCCGCGAGCACGAGCTGGAAGGCGGCCGGGAAGCTGACATTGACCCGCGCCCGGGCGAGCACGATCCGCCCCGACTCGAGCGGTTGTCGCAGCGCCTGGAGCGCCGAGGGTTTGAACTCGGCCGCCTCGTCGAGGAAGAGGACGCCGCTGTGGGCCTGGGTGATGGCACCGGGGCGCATCGTGCCCGATCCCCCGCCGATGATCGCCGGCACGGAGGCGCTGTGATGCGGCGCGACGAAGGGTGGTGTCCGATCGAGGCCGGCATCGGCCGGCACGAGACCCAGCAGGGATCGCACCGCGAGCACCTGCAGTGCGGCCTCCCGGTCGAGCGGGGGCAGGATCGTCACGAGCCGCTCCGCCAACATCGTCTTGCCACCGCCGGGCGGCCCCGACAGGAGCAGGTGGTGTCCCCCGGCCGCCGCCAACTCCAGGGCTGCGCGCGCCTCCGGCTGACCCGCGACGTCGGCGAGGTCCGGCACGTGATTCGTCGGCGCCGGTTCCCCCGCGGTCATGCCGACGGCGTCGGTGAGGTGTCCCCCGCGGCGGTGCGCACGCCGGTAGTCGGCCAGCAGCCCGGCGAGGTCCGGGAAGGCGTGCACGCTGACCCCGTCGACGAGCATGGCCTCGGCGGCGTTCGCCTCGGGCACGACGACGTGGCGGGTCCCCGCCCGGGCCGCGGCGAGGACGGCCGGCAGGACCCCCTGCACCGGGCGGATCCGGCCGTCGAGTCCGAGCTCCCCCAGGTGAACGACCTCGCGGGCGAGCTCCTGCGGGATCCGCGAGCGCGCGGCCAGCACCGCGATCGCGATCCCGAGGTCGAAGATCGTGCCCTGCTTCGGGATGGACGCGGGCGAGAGGTTGACGATGATCCGGTGGTTGCCGACCGCCTCACCGGCCGCGGCCGAGGCGGCCTTGACCCGCTCCGGCGCCTGCCCGCAGGCCGCGTCCGGCAGGCCCCCGATGGAGAAGTGCGGCAGCCCCTGACTGACGTGGGCCTCGACGTCGACGAGAGCCCCCTCGAGGCCGGTCAGGGCCACGCACCGGGTCATCCCGAGGCCGGTCCCGCTCATGACTGCACCCCGCGCAGATGGGTCAGCAGCGGCGGACCGTCCGGACGGATGAGGATCCCGACGACGTCGATCCGCAGGTCCGCGGCGTAGACGTCGTGCGTGGTCAGCCACGCGAGCGCCAGACGCCGCAGTCGGGCGAGCTTGACCCGGGTGACGCCTTCGACCGGATCGCCGAAGGCCGTGCTCGTGCGCGTCTTGACCTCGCACACCACGAGGCATTCGCCGTCGAGTGCGACGAGGTCGATCTCGCCCTGAGGGCAGCGCCAGTTGCGATCCACGACCTCGAGGCCGCTCTCGGTCAGGTACTGCGCGGCGAGGTCCTCCCCGCGATCCCCCAGCAGTCGTCGCGGGTCCCGATCCGGTGGTGGGCCATCGCCCTCACCTGCCGCGGCCGTCGTCCTGGGTGATGTCTCGTGTTCCGTGTCCATGTGTCCTCCTGGGACCCATGGAAGGTGATCGGGCGACCGGCCACCGGCCGCCCGGCGCGCCTGTGGACTCCGTCAGCCCGATGCGGTGGGCTGGGGACGAACGCTCAGCTGAGCCCCTTCGGCACCTGGAGATCACTCTTGGCGAGCTCCTCGACGTTGACGTCCTTGAACGTCACGACGCGCACCGACTTCGCGAACCGGGCGGGACGGTAGATGTCCCAGACCCAGGCGTCCTCCATCGTGACGTCGAAGTAGACCTCGCCGCCGTCGCTGCGTACCTTCACGTCGACCGAGTTGGCGAGGTAGAACCGCCGCTCCGTCTCGATGACGTGGGTGAAGAGGTGCACCACATCGCGGTACTCGCGATAGAGCGCCAGCTCCATCTCGGTCTCGTACTTCTCAAGGTCCTCGGAGCTCATCGCCGTGGATCCACTCCGTTCTGGGACATGTCGGCCGCGTGGTGGACGACCCCATCATGCATCACTCCCGGAAGGCGCCAGGAGCGGCGGTGCAGCTCCGACGGCCCGTGCTCCCGCAGTGCCGCCATGTGTGCCTCGGCGGCGTAACCCTTGTTCTCGTCCCACTGGTAGCTCGGGTGGTCCGCGGCGTGGGCGACCATCAGGGCATCGCGCTCGACCTTCGCCAGGACGCTCGCCGCGGCCACCGAGGAGCAGCGCATGTCGGCCTTGACCAGCGTCGTCACGGGTGGGGTCGTCGGCCCGTCGCCGGCGAACGCGAACAGGCCGACCTCGTCCGGGGACGTCAACCAGTCGTGGTTGCCGTCGAGGATGACGAGGTCGATGGGGACCTCGATGGCGTCGAGCGCGCGGATGCCGGCCAATCGCAGCGCGGCCATGATCCCGACCTCGTCGATCTCCGCGGCGGAGGCGTGACCCACCGCGTGCGCCACGGCCCACCGCCGGATCCGCGGCACCATCGCCGTCCGGTTCGCCGGGGTGAGGAGCTTGCTGTCCCGCGTGCCGGTCGGGGCGCTGCGCACGGTCTCGTCGATGACGACGACGCCCACGCTGACGGGCCCGGCCAGGGCGCCCCGGCCGACCTCGTCCATGCCGGCGAGGACGCGGTGCCCGTCGCGTTGGAGTTGCCGCTCGAGACGGAGGTTGGGGCTGCGGGAGGCCTTGCTCGCTCGCCGCACCCCGGAGGTGGCGGGGATCGTCGGAGTGCTCACGCCGTCACGACCCGTCGGTCTCGGGCTCCCCGCTCGGCGTGGCACGACCGAGGGTGATGACCCCGGCGGCGGGCACCTTCGTGAAGGTGTCCGGGTGGTCGCCGAGGCGTGTCCAGCGATCGATCGGCCACACGAGCGCCTCGGCCTTGCCCACGACGAGGCTGATCGGGACGGAGCCGTCGGACCCGTTGCCCGACGGGTCGTGGAATCGGGAGTCCGAGCTGTCGCCGCGGTTGTCGCCCATGACCCAGAGCTCGCCCTGCGGCACCGTGATCGAGAAGTCCGACTCGCTGGGCTTCTGACCGTCCTTGACGTAGGGCTCGTCGACGGAGACCCCGTTGACCATGAGACGACCCTTGTCGTCACAGCACTCGACCTTGTCACCGGGCAAGCCGATGACGCGCTTGATCAGGTGCCCCTCGGACGTGTCCGGATAGAGGCCGACGAAGGTGAGTGCCTTGCGGACGCCGTTCATCACCGGTCCGGCGTCGGTCACGGGGGTCGGCGGGAGCCAGTCGCCGGGATCGGCGAAGACGACGACGTCACCGCGCTGGAGCGGGAAGGGGCCGGGCGTCAGCTTGCTGACGATGACCCGGTCGTTCTTGACGAGCGTGCTCTCCATCGACTCGGACGGGATGAAGAACGGCTGGATCAGGAAGGTCTTGACGACGAAGGACAACGTGATCGCCATGGCGGCCACGAGGACGAACTCCTTGATCGCCACGGCCAGGCGCCCGGCTGCCGAACGGGGAGGTTGCGGGGCGACGCCACGGGACCCACCTGACAGCACGTCCTGCTCCCCTCGTGGGGCCATCGCGGGCCCATCGGTCGAATCGATCACGCCATTGTCCGGCACGGGAGCCTCTCCTGAGCGCATCGGGGTGGCCCGTGCGCGTGTCGGCTCGGCGCTGGCCGCACCGGCGGGGTGGGTGGGTGTCACGATCGGGGTCCTCCGCCGACGTCGACGTGGTCGATGCCGCCGATGCGATCCAGGGGCCAGTAGAAGTAGGTCGCTCGCCCGACGACGTCGTCGAAGGGGATCTGTCCGCCGCCCGGGCCGCCCAGATGGGCGCGCGAGTCGGCGGAGTTGCCGCGGTTGTCGCCGAGGACGAACAGCCGCTCCGGGCGGACGAGCACGTCGAACTTCTGCAGGCTCGGCTCGGTCTCGGGCGCGAGGTAGGGCTCGGTGATCGGCTCGCCGTTGACGGTGATCGCCCCGCCCTTGTCGCAACAGACGACGCGGTCTCCGGGGAGACCGACCACTCGCTTGATGTAGTCGCTCCGGCCGAAGCCGAGCGAGAAGGTGGAGGCGAACCCGGCGATCCGGCTGGCCGGCGCGGCCGACGCCCCCGCATTGTCGGCGGCGAAGGTGTCCGTCCCGTCGAAGACGATGATGTCGCCGCGGCGCAGGTCGTCCCCGGAGACGAGCTTGTTCACGATGACGCGGTCCCCGGGCAGGATGGTCGGCTCCATCGACCCGGACGGCACGTAGAACGACTGCACGAGCAGCGTCCGCACCAGCGCCATCACGACGAAGGCGATGAGGAGCTGGCCGAAGAAGCCGCTGAAGAAGCCCGGCCGCCGGGCACCGCGGTGCCGACCGTTCTCCTTCGCCGGAGTCCCGTTCGCCGTCGCGTTCTCGCCTGCGGAGCGACGCGACACGGCCGCCGCCGAGGATTCGGCAGCGGCCGTGTCGTGAGGTTCGGGCGGAGTGGGTGACATCGAGTCGATGCTACCCGCGGGCCCTGTCAGAACGTGATCAGTTGCTGGGGTCGCGACGCTCGCGGATGCGAGCAGCCTTACCGCGCAGGTCACGCAGGTAGTACAGCTTGGCGCGACGCACGTCACCGCGGGTCGCGACCTCGATCTTCTCGATCACCGGGGTGTGGAGCGGGAAGGTGCGCTCCACCCCGACGCCGAAGGAGACCTTGCGGACCGTGAAGGTCTCGCCGATGCCGCCGCCGTGGCGACGGATGACGACGCCCTGGAACATCTGGACGCGGGAACGCGTGCCCTCGATGACCTTGACGTGGACCTTGACGGTGTCGCCGGCGCGGAACTCGGGGATGTCGTCCCGGAGGCTGGCCTTGTCGATGGCGTCGAAACGCTGCATGACTGATTCGCTTTCTTGCCGGCGCCACAGGTCGCCCGCGGATGTGTGATCTGCATGGAGTGCGTGTCGGCTGCCGCATGCGCGGGGACGAACCCCTCGCACATCCCCCTGTGGCGGGGGCAGTGGTGAACCGGACGCAAGGATCAAGTCTGCCAGAGCACGGCCCGGCGGCGAAATCCGCGCGGTGGTGTCAGCGCCGCTTGCGCAGATCCACGGTGCCGGGCAGCGCGCCCTCGCCCGGGACGGGGCGATAGCCGGCGCGGCGGAACGCCTTCAACGCCCGCGCCCGGTCGGCGCCCGTGGTGATCCAGTAGGAGCGCACGTCGGAGGGTGCCTGCTCCTCGACGAGGGCCATGAGCGACTGGCCGAGACCGCGTCCGCGCAGGTCGTGGACGACCATGAGCCGCTCCATCTGCCACACCGTCGCGTCCTTCGGGTCGCGGCGGGCACGGATGGTCGCGATGAGCCGCCCCCCGGACCGGGCGATCCAGGTCGTCCACTCGGCGCGGGCCGCGAGCAGGTCGTCGGCCGTCTCCGCGATGGCCTCCCCCTCTCCCCCGGGCACCTCGGTCCAGCAGGCTCGCTGGAGCACGGCCAGTTCGGCGGCGTCCGCGGGTCCGGCCACGGCCACGTCGAGCCCGGCGAGCGGGTGATCCGCGGACAGCGCGCCGGAGGGGTGGAGGAGGTCCGGGCGGCGCGCGGCCGTGCGCTCCAGCCGCTGCTGGTGCCGCCACGTGGCGATGCGCCCATGGTCACCGCTCAGCAGCACGGACGGGACCTCGTGAGCGCGCTCGCCATAGGTCCACGTGGCCGGCTTGGTGTAGACGGGGTATTCGAGCAGCCCGTCCTCGTGCGACTCCTCGACGAGGGACTCCTCGTTGCCGATGACGCCCGGCACGAGGCGGGCGATGGCCTCGACCATCGCGAGGACGGCGACCTCACCCCCATTGAGCACGTAGTCACCGAGCGAGATGATCCGCACGTCGAGCCCGAGATCGTCACGCGCGTGGTCGTAGACGCGCTCGTCGATGCCCTCGTAGCGACCGCAGGCGAAGGCGAGCCACGGCTCCTGGGCCAGCTCGCGCGCGAGCGGCTGGCTGAAACGCTCCCCACCCGGGCCGGGCACGATGAGCACGGGGCGCTCCGCCCCTCCGCTCCGTCCGGCCTCGAGCACGTGGGACAGGGCCTCGCTCCAGGGCTGGGGCTTCATGACCATCCCGGCGCCGCCGCCGTAGGGCGTGTCGTCCACCGTGCGGTGGCGGTCGTGGGTGAAGTCGCGCAGGTCGTGGACCGCGAGATCGATGAGGCCGTCGGTGCGGGCCTTGCCGATCAGCGAGAGGTCGAGCGGAGCCAGGTACTCCGGGAAGATCGACACGACGTCGAGGCGCATGTCAGCCCTCCCGACCGAGGTCGAGGAGCCCGGGAGGCGCGTCGACGACGACCCGGCCGCCCTCGGGGTCGACCTCCGGCACGATCGCCTCGACGAAGGGGACGAGCGCCTCGGTGCCGTCGGCCAGGGCGAGCACGAGTCGATCCTGCGCCGGCCCGGTCTCGAGCCCGACGACCTCGCCGAGGTGCTCTCCCGCCGGAGTGACCGCTTCGAGGCCCACGAGGTCCTCTTCAAACCAGGCGTCGTCCTCGTCGTCGTCGGTCTCGTCGTCGAGCAGCAGCCGCGTGCCGCGCAGGCCCTCGGCTCCGGTCCGGTCCGGGATGCCGTCGAAGCCGAGGAGCCAGGTCTTCTGGTGCAGGCGGGCGCTCGTGAGGGTCAGCTCGCGCGGCACCCCGGTCCCGGGCTCGGCTTCGGTGACGAAGGTCGTGCCCGGCACGAAGCGCTCGGCGGGATTGTCCGTGTGCAATTGGACGGTGACCTCACCGCGCAATCCGTGGGGGCGGCCGATCCGGGCAACGACGTGGGACTCGACAGGCATGGCACCAAACGGTAGAGGGTGGAGGGCCGGCGACGGCCCGGATGTGGTGGCTGACACGACGTCGCCCCCGGGACCGTTCGGTCCCGGGGGCGACGTCTGGGGCGTCAGCGTCAGCGAACGCGATCCGTGTCGACGATGTCGATGCGGATGCTTTGCCCGCCGGCGAGGGCGCTCATGACGGTGCGCAGGGCGCTGGCCGTCCGGCCCGAGCGGCCGATGACCCGGCCGAGGTCATCGGGGTGAACCCGGACCTCCAGCACGGAGCCGCGGCGCAGGTCCTTCTCCCGGACCACGACGTCGTCCTTGTGGTCGACGATCCCGGTCACGAGGTGCTCGAGCGCTTCGTCCAGCACGGTCAGGCCCCGGCCTTGGTGAAGCCCGCCTTCTCGGCGTCCTCGGCGGTCTTGAACCAGACCTCGGCAATGGTCTGCTCGAACCACTGGCCGTCCGGCTCGTGGAACTTCATCGAGTCCGTGTTGCCCTTGATGGTGTAGCCCTCGGGAGCGGCGCCGCCCTCAAGTGCCGCAGCGGCACCCTCGGGAAGGTCGGCCACTGCGGCGGGAGCCTCGGCCGCGGGGGCCTCGGTCTCAGCAGCGGCGGGGGCCTCGGTCTCGGCGGCAGGCTTCTCGGCCTTCTTCTCGGCCTTCTTCTTCGCGGTCGTGGCGGGCGCGTCAGCACCCTCCTTGCCGGCGGCGGCGAGAGCAGCCTCGTAGAGGGACTGCTTGCTCGGCTTGGGCTCCTTGACCTTGAGGGTGCCCTCGGCACCGGCCTCGCCCTTGAACTTCTGCCAGTCACCGGTGACCTTGAGCAGGGCCTCGACGGCCTCGGTGGGCTGGGCGCCCTGACCGAGCCAGTACTGGGCGCGCTCGGAGTCGATGTCGATGAGCGACGGCTCCTCGGTCGGGTGGTACTTGCCGATCTCCTCGATGGCACGACCATCGCGCTTGACGCGGGAGTCCATGACGACGACGCGGTAGTAGGGCGCGCGGATCTTGCCCAGGCGCTTCAGACGAATCTTGACGGCCACGTTTGTGGTGTCTCCTGTTTCTGGATTGGGCGAGCGCGCAACGGTTCCCAGGTGGGGAAACACACGGGAGCCGGTCGGCGCTCTGTGATTGGACGCACCCGCTCGGGAGAGAGGGGCCCGGGCGGACGGGTACAGCCGATCATTCTGCCAGATGGCGCGAGGTTCCTCGAACCCGGCAGGTCAGCGGTTCCGCCACGCGTCCGGTGCCGCGGCGAGTGCGGCGACGTGCGGCGGCAGGTCACCCGTCCGCAACTGCTCGAGGGACGTCTCGTCGAGCACCGATCGCAGACTGGCCCGGACCGCGACCCAGATGGTGGGCAGGTGCGTGGCCGCGCCGGAGTAGGCGGTGTCGTGCGGTCGCAGCCCCCGCACCTCGGCCAGCGGCCCGTCCACCGCGCGGAAGATCGTCCCCAGGGCGATCTCGCTGGCCGGCTGACTCAGGGCGTATCCCCCGTGGGCGCCGCGGGTGCTGCTCACGAGCCCGGCCCGGCGAAGGTCGGCCACGATCGCCTCGAGGAACTTCCTCGGCAGCTCCTGCTCGTGCGCGAGCGCCCCCACCGACAGCGGCCCCTGCCCCTCGTGCGCGGCGGTCGCGAGTTGAAGCATGGCGCGCACCGCGTAATCCGTCTTGGCCGAGATGTCCACGGCGCCATCATGGCCCACATCCTGAGACATAACGTGGCGTTACTTGATCCATTAGGAATGTTACGGCTTTAATCCTACTCAACCACTCGGAGTTCCGGCTCCGCCACCCTTCGTCATCAACGGAGCCCCTCATGCGCAAACTTGTCCTCCTCGCCCTGGTGGGCCTGGGTGCCCAGCTCGTCGACGGCAGCCTGGGCATGGCCTACGGCGTCACGTCGACGACCCTGCTCCTCTTCATCGGCACGAACCCCGCCGCGGCATCAGCGACGGTGCACCTCGCGGAGATCGGCACGACGCTGGCCTCCGGCGCCGCGCACTGGAAGTTCGGCAACGTCGACTGGCCGGTGGTGTTCAAGATCGGCCTCCCCGGCGGCGTCGGAGCCTTCGCCGGGGCGACCTTCCTCTCGTCCCTCGACACCGAGGTGGCCAAGCCCCTCATGGCCCTGGTGCTCCTCGTCCTCGGCGCCTACGTCCTGATCCGCTTCACCGTGGCCGGACTCCGGACGGACCGCCTCGGCCAGCCGCTGCGTCGGCGCTTCCTCGCCCCGCTGGGCCTCTTCGCCGGCTTCGTCGACGCGACGGGCGGCGGCGGCTGGGGACCCGTGGGCACGCCGGCCATCCTGGCCAGCGGCCGGCTCGAGCCGCGGAAGGTGATCGGCTCGATCGACACCAGCGAGTTCATCGTCTCGGTCGCGGCCAGCATCGGCTTCCTCCTCGCCCTCGGTGGGCAGGGCATCGATGCCTCCTGGGTGGCCGCGCTCCTGCTCGGCGGTCTCATTGCCGCCCCGATCGCCGCGTGGCTCGTGCGGCACGTGCCCCCGCGTGTCCTCGGATCCGCTGTCGGCGGGATCATCGTCGTGACGAACGCCCGCACCCTGCTGCGCAGCGACTGGATCAACGCGAGCGACACCGCCGCCTGGACGACGTACGCCGTCCTCTACCTCGTGTGGGCCGCTGCCGTCGCCTGGTCGGTGCGCGCCTGGCGTGCCGAGTCGCAGCTGGCGACGCAGGACGCGGCAGCCCAGACGGACGCCGAGGTGGCCGCGGCTCGCTGACCCGAGCGACGAGCAGCACACCCGACGTCGCAGACACCAGCGTCAGCGCACGACGCGGCCCCGGAGCACGATGTGCTTCGGGGCCGCGAGCGTTGCCACGTCCACTCGCGGGTCGGCCTCGAGCACGAGCAGGTCGGCGTCCTCCCCCTCGTCCAGGCCGGGGCGCCCCAGCCAGGACCGGGCCGACCACGTTGCGGCGTCGAGCGCCTCGGTCGGGGTCAGGCCGGCCTGGACGAGCAGCGCACATTCCTGGGCGACGAGTCCATGCGGGAGCGCCCCACCCGCGTCGGTGCCGACGTAGATCGGGACACCGAGGGCGTGGGCGGCGGCGACCGTCTCGAGGCGGCGGGCGTGCAGATCGAGCATGTGCCGGTGGTAGTCGGGGAACTTCTCGCGCGCGGGCTCCGCGATCGCGGGGAAGGTCTCGATGTTGACCAGCGTCGGGACGATGGCGATGCCCTGCTCCGCGAAGATGCGGGTCGTCTCGTCGTCGAGCCCCGTGGCGTGCTCGATGCAGTCGGTGCCCGCCTCGGCGAAGTCGCGCAGCGACTGCTCGCCGAAGCAGTGCGCGGTGACGCGAGCCCCTTCCTCGTGCGCGGCGGCGATGGCCTCCGTGAGGACGTCCACCGGCCAACACGGCACCAGGTCACCCACCTCCCGGTCGATCCAGTCGCCGACGAGCTTGACCCAGCCGTCGCCGGCCCGAGCCTCGGCCCGCACCCGAGAGACGAGCTGCTCCGGCTCGACCTCGTGCGCGAAGTTGCGGATGTAGCGCCTCGGGCGGGCGATGTGGCGGCCCGCCCGGATGATCTTGGGCAGGTCGTCCCGCTCGTCGATCCAGTGGGTGTCCGCAGGTGATCCGGCGTCCCGGATGAGGAGCGTCCCGTTGTCGCGGTCAGCCAGCGCCTGACTCTCCGCCGTCGCGTCGTCGACGGCCCCGTGGGCGTCGAGCCCGACGTGGCAGTGCGCGTCGACGAGGCCCGGGATCACCCACCCGTCGACGTCCTGGACGCTCGCTCCCGGCGTGGTCGGGCGCTCGAACGTCACCCGACCGCCGACGACCCACATCTCGTCCCGGACGTCCTCCGGGCCCACGAGAATCCGCCCACGCACATGCAGCACTGCATCAGCCATGGGTCGACCCTAGAGGCTTGGGTCAGGCCGTGGGCCGATCCCCGAGGGTGTGGCGGATGTCCTGCCACACCTCGAAGTCACCCGTGGGTGACCGGACCTGCTCGAGGTGGTCCGCGACCCGGGCCCGCAGCCCGTCGAGCTCCTCGGGCGGGATGTTGGCCCACATGGCCCGCTGCCCGGTGCCGCGAGACATGGCCTCCCAGCGCTCGACGCTGTCGATCCGGATGGGCAGCCGGAGGGTCACCGTGCGCACCTGGTCTGCGCCAGCGCCCGCGAGGAGTCGCTCCATGCCCTCGTCGGAGGCGAAGGGGCTGTCGGCTCCCACCACCCGGGGGTCGCGCAGCTGGGGCGGGAGCCACGGGCGGAACTCGTCGTCCACGGCCTCGTAGACGGGGTGACGGGCACCGAACGTCGCCAACCCGATCCGGCCACCGGGCGCCAGGAGCTGGACCCAACGTGCCAACGCCGCGGCGGGCTCCGGGAGGAAGAAGAGGACGAGCGAGGAGGCCACGACGTCGAAGTCGCCCTCCGGCAGTCCGGGTTCGGCCACGTCGGCGAGCCGCAGATCGACCTCGAGACCCTCCCGCTCGACAGCCTCGCGAGCGTGGGCCAGCATCCTCGAGCTGATGTCGAGACCGACGACCCGTCCGCCCGGGCGGACGGCCCGAGCCAGCGGAAGGGTGGCCGCGCCCCGGCCACAGCCGAGGTCGGCAACCCGCTCGCCGGGCACGGGCGCCAGTGTGTCCACCAGGCCCTGCGCGATCGGCTCGAAGAACGCCACGCCGCTCTGGTCGTAGTCGTCGGCGACGGCGTCGAACAGGGCGGCTGCGCCGGGGCGTTCCGGCGACGGGGTGGCGGTCATGCCCACAGTGTCCGCGCCTGGTGGCCACGCCACGCGGAAACGAGAAAGTCGGCGATCAGGCGGTGGAGTCGTCGCGCGCGACCACTCGGCGCAGCACATCGATGACGACCTGCGGCGCGTCGGAGTGGACCCAGTGCGAGGCCCCCTTCACCGTCAGCTGGCGCACCTTGGGGAAGAACTGCCGCATCGTCGGGCCGTCCTCGGGCTTGATGTAGCGCGACTCCCCTCCGGCGATCCAGAGCACGGGACCCGGGTAGGGCTCAACGGCCTCCGGCGCGTACGGCCAGTCGGCGATCAGCGAGCCGCTCCCCTTTGCGGCGTCGGCGGCGAAGAGGTCGAGGTTGGCCTGCCAACGCCACGTGTCGCCCTCGTGCCGCAGGTTCTGCAGGAGGAAGGCCTTGACCCCCGGGTCGGACTCGTCGAAGCGTGCCTCGGCATCGGCCCGGTTGCCCAACTCGGGCAGCGGCAAGGCCCTCATCTCGTCCATGTAGCCGGTGAAGCGATCGAGGTTCCCGTAGTTCCTCGGGGCGATGTCGACGACCACCAGCCCGGACACCAACGAGGGCTCGGTGAGCGCCATGGCCATGGCGACCTTGCCGCCGAGGGAGTGACCGACCACGGTCCACGGCCCCGGGTCGATGCCGCGCAACGTGGCGACGACGGCGGTGGCGTAGGCGTCGAAGGAGAACTCGGTCGACCACGGGCTGCGACCGTGGTCGGGCAGGTCGACGAGCGTGCAGCGCGCGGCGTCACCGTCGGGCCCGGCGAGCGCCTTCGCGATGGTCGCCCAGTTGCGGCCTTGACCGAAGAGTCCGTGCAGGAAGGCGACGCGCGGTCCCGCCGTGCCCACCGAGAGGGTGTGCAACGGGCGCACGCCCGCCCCTTCCGCGCTCACCTGCCGAGGAACTTCTCGAAGCCTGCCGGCAGGTTCTGCGGGTCGAAGTCGGCGGGCGCCTGGGGGGCTGCGCCGAAGGAAGCACCGGTGGCGCCGCCCTGGGCGGCCTTCTCCCGAGCCGCCTTCTCCTCCGCGGCCCGCTTGGCCGGGTTGCCGGACTTGCTCTTCTTGCCGACCGGCTTCTGCTGACGCCCCTTCTTGCCTGCGCCGCCGAGACCGGGCATGCCCGGCATCCCGGGGATGCCGCCGCCGCGGGCCATCGCCTTCATCATCTTCTGGGCTTCGCCGAACCGCTCGAGCAGCTGGTTGACCTCGGAGACGGTCACACCGGAACCCTTGGCGATGCGGGAACGTCGCGAGCCGTTGATCTGCTTGGGGTGGTTGCGTTCGAAGGGGGTCATCGAGCGAACCATCGCCTCGACGCGGTCGAACTCGCGCTCGTCGAGGTTGTCGAGCTGCGCGGCCATCTGGCCCATGCCCGGCATCATCTTCAGCATCGACTTGAGCGAGCCCATCTTCTTCAGGGCGGCCAGCTGCTGCAGGAAGTCGTCGAAGGTGAAGTCCTCCGCGGCGAGGAACTTCCGCTGCATCTCCTCGGCCTGGCCCCGCTCGAAGGCCTTCTCGGCCTGCTCGATGAGGGTGAGCACGTCGCCCATGTCGAGGATCCGACTGGCCATCCGGTCGGGGTGGAAGACCTCGAAGTCCTTCACGTTCTCGCCCGTGGACGCGAACATGATCGGCCGGCCGGTCGTGCCCGCGACGGACAGCGCGGCACCACCGCGGGCGTCGCCGTCGAGCTTGGACAGGACGACACCGGTGAAGTCGACGCCCTCCTGGAAGGCGAGGGCCGTGTCGACGGCGGCCTGACCGATCATCGCGTCGATGACGAAGAGGACCTCGTCGGGCTGGATCGCGGCACGGATGTCGGCCGCCTGCTGCATGAGATTCTCATCAACCGCGAGACGGCCGGCGGTGTCGACGATGACGACGTCGTGCTGGCGGGTGCGCGCGTGCTCGATGCCGGCACGCGAAACGGAGACGGGATCACCGAACGAGCGGGTCCCCTCCCCCGTCGGACCGACGGCGTCGTGGCCACCGACGTTGCCGCGCTCGGGCGCGAAGACCGGGACGCCGGCACGCTCACCCACGACCTCGAGCTGGGTGACGGCGTTGGGGCGCTGAAGGTCGGCCGCGACGAGGATGGGCGTGTGGCCCTGCTCCTTGAGCCAGAACGCGAGCTTGCCCGCGAGCGTCGTCTTACCGGCGCCCTGCAGACCGGCGAGCATGATCACGGTCGGCGGCTGCTTGGCGAACTGAATGGTCCGCGTCTGGCCACCGAGGATCTCGACGAGCTGCTCGTTGACGATCTTGATGACCTGCTGGCCGGGGTTCAACGCCTGCGACACCTCGGCGCCGAGGGCGCGCTCGCGCACGGCGGAGGTGAACTGCTTGACCACGGGCAGCGCGACGTCGGCCTCGAGCAGGGCCATGCGAAGGTCACGGACGGTCTTGTTGACGTCGGACTCGCTGAGGCGACCCTTGCCCCGGAGGTTCTTGAAGGTGGCTGTCAGGCGGTCGGAGAGGCTGTTGAACACCCGCACAGGGTACTTGGCGCACGACGCTGGGCTCGCATCAGCGGCCGCTTCACCCGAGTTGCGCCGCCTCACCCGAGTTGCGCAGCGTCACCCGACATGCGAACCCGGGTTCGGCTGCCGATATCGGGTGACCCGATATTCGTGTGACAGATGAGGTGCGGACGGGGCCAGGGGCTCAGTCGGCGACGCCGTCGCAGGCGTCGATGACGGATGAGACCGTGTGGGCGACCCGGGCCGGAGACATGGTGTGCCCGCCGAACTCCTGCAGGTAGAACGTGTCCAGCGTCTGTCCGGCGTGGGTGGAGATGTGCGCCGAGCGCACGGTCAGGCCCAGGCGGGCGAAGGTGAGGCCCAGCACGTGCAGCAGGCCAGGTCGATCCTGCGTGCGGACCTCGAGGACGGTCGCGTCGTCCGCACCACGTGGCACGACGAGCGCCCGCGAGGGGCTCCATCCCGGCGTGCCGGGACCGTAGGCCGCGCGCCGCTTCTCGAGGGAACCGAGGGCGCTGCGGTCGCCGCCCCCGAGGCGGACGAGGCCGGCGACGATCCGCGCCGGCTCCGGCGGGTCCCCACCGGGCGACTCGACCGTCCACTCGTCGACGGCCACCTGGTCGTGCGTCTGGAGACGCGCGCGACGGATCGTCAGCCCATAGGCCGCGAGCAGCCCGGCCGTGTCGGCGAAGAGGCCCAGCCGGTCCCGGTCGGTGACGATCACGGAGTAACCGCCGTCAACCGCGGTCACGGTGACGTGCGGCCGCCCCGTGGCGACACTCTCGAAGACCTCCGGCGAGATCTCGGCGGGTGCGCTCAGGGCCGGGTCGGGCACGTCCGAGGGTGTCGCGTCGAGGCGGGCGCGCGCGGCGACGGTCAGCTGCTCGAGGAGGCTGGAGCGCCACTCGGTCCACGCCTTCGGGCCCGTGGCGCGGGCGTCGGCGATGGTCAGTGCGCGCAGCAGCTCGAAGGTCTCGAGGTCCCCGCCCACGGCGTCGGCCACGGCGCTCATCGTCGCCGGGTCGTCGAGGTCGCGACGGGTCGCCAGCTCCATGAGCACGAGATGCTGGCGCACGAGCAGCGTCACCGTGGCCTGGTCGCGCTGGCTCATCCCCATGCGGGCGACGATCGTCGCGGCGACTTTCGCTCCGGTCTCGCTGTGGTCGTGCGCCCCGCGCACCTTGCCGATGTCGTGGAGCAGGGCCGCAACGAGGAGAAGGTCGGCGCGGCTGACGTCGCGGGTGAGGGACGAGGCCTCGAGGACGGCCTCGAGCAGGTGGAGGTCGACGGTGTGCCGGTGGACCGCGTTGCGCTGTGGCCGGGAGCGCACGGACACCCACTCGGGGATCCACCGCTCGATGAGGCCGACCTGGTCCAGGCCCTCCCAGACCGGGACGAGTCCGGGACCGGCCGCGAGCAGGTCGGCGAAGAGGTCGCGCGCCGCGTCGCTCCACGGCTCCGGAAGGTCGGGCGAGGCCGCGAGGTTGGTGAGGGTCTGTGGCGCGAGCGGCAGGTTCGCGCGGGCGGCGACGGCCGCGGCGCGCAAGGGCAGCAGGGAGTCGGTGCCGACGAGCTGGGCGCTGCGGAGCACCGCCTCGCCGTCGTGCTCGAAGAGGCCGTGGCCGAGGATGCGCAGGCGAGGCTTGCGGGGCCCGACCCGCAGGGTCCGGGCCCGCTGTGACTGCGAGGCGCGCCGCGTCGTCGAGTCCAGCGCCCAGGCGATGGTGCGGGCCGCGCTCGAGACCTCGGTCAGCAGGTCGTCGGCCTCCTCGTGACCGAGCAGGGCCGCGACGGCGTCGTGGTCCTCCCTGCCGAGGCGGTCCCGGCCGCGGCCGGTGACGACGTGCAGCGCGTCGCGCACGTCGAGCAGTCGGCGGTAGGCCTCATCGACCTCGCCGCGCGGACGGTCGGTGAGCCAGGCGGAGGTGAGGGCGCGCAACACGGTCATGTCGCGCAGGCCGCCGTGGGCCTCCTTGAGGTCCGGCTCGATCGACTGGGCGAGGTCGCCGTGCCGGGAGTGGCGGTAGGCCGTCTTCTCGAGGAGCTCGGGCAGTCGCCGTCGCGCGTTGGCACGCCAGTCGTGGGCGACCGTCGAGCGGGCCGCGCTGACGACCTCCTCGTCCCCGGCGATGTGGGCGAGGTCGAGCAGGCCGACGGCGGCGGTGAGGTCCGCCCCGGCGACCTGCCGGCACTCCCCCACGGTGCGCACGCTGTGGTCGAGCTTGAGGTTGGCATCCCAGATGGGGTACCAGATGCGGTCCGCGAGCGCCGCGACCTCGTCGCTCGGCAGGGACCGTCCGTCGTGCAGCAGCACGAGGTCCAGGTCGCTCAGCGGACCGGACTCCCGGCGGCCCAGCGAGCCCACCGCCGCCAGGGCGACCCCGCCGAGGCGACGACCCTGCGTCGCCTCGGCGTAGCGCTGCGCCAGCCAGCGGGTCGTCACGTCCGAGAGGGCCTCCCGACGGCCGTGGCCGGCCCCCGCTGCGGTGAAGCAGCGGGTGCCGGCCAGGTCGAGGCGGGCGGCGAGCAGGTCCGTGTCCAGGTCACTGTCGACGCGCTTCACTGTTCTCTCCTCGGTGGTGCTGGTGGTGCGATCAACTCGGTCGTGCTGGTGCAGTCGTGCGACTGCGGGTGGTGCGACAGCGGTGGTGCGGGTGGTGCCGCGACTCAGAGAGCCTCGGCGCCGTGCTCGCCCGTCCGGACGCGGACGACGTCCTCGACCGGCACGGTCCAGACCTTGCCGTCACCGATCCGACCCGTCTGGGCCGTCTTGACGATGACGTCGACGACGGCGGTGGCGTCGACGTCCTCGACGAGCACCTCCAGGCGGATCTTCGGCACGAAGTCGACGTTGTACTCGGCGCCGCGGTAGACCTCGCTGTGGCCGCGCTGCCGGCCGTAGCCGCTCGCCTCGCTGACCGTCATGCCGGCGATGCCGTAGGCCTCCAGGGCCTCCTTGACCTCGTCGAGCTGGTGGGGCTTGATGATGGCGGTGACGAGCTTCATGCGATGACCTCCGTGGCCTTCGTTCCGGTGGACGGGATGTTCGAGGACAGGCCACCCGCGTGTGCCGGCGTGGAGCCAGCGCCACGGGCGCCCAGGCCGCCGAAGTCGTAACCGGACTCGGCGTGCTCGGCACCGTCGATGCCCGCAACCTCGGCGTCCTCGTCGATGCGCCAGCCCATGGTGGCCTTGAGCGCGAGACCGATGACGGCCGTGACGATCGCGGTGAAGAGCAGGGCGCCGAAGGCGATCACGATCTGGATGACGAGCTGCTTCGCGCCGCCGCCGTAGAAGAGGCCGGTCGTCGTGGAGAGCAGGCCGGCGCCGATGGTGCCCCAGAGGCCGGCGACGAGGTGGACACCGACGACGTCGAGCGAGTCGTCGTAGCCGAAGCGGAACTTGAGGCCGACGGCCAGGGCGCACAGCGCACCGGCGACCGCACCCAGGATGAGGGAGCCGACGGGCGACAGCGCGCCACAGGCGGGCGTGATGGCGACGAGGCCGGCCACGACACCGGAGGCGGCACCGAGAGAGGTCGGGTGGCCGTCACGGACCTTCTCGACCAGGAGCCAGCCGAGGATCGCCGCAGCCGTGGCGGCGGTGGTGTTGACCCAGACGAGGGAGGCGAGGCCGTCCGCGGCGAGCTCGGAGCCCGCGTTGAAGCCGAACCAACCGAACCACAGCAGACCCGCGCCGATCATGACGAGCGGCAGGTTGTGCGGGCGCATCGCGACCTTCCCGAAGCCCTTGCGGACACCGACGATGAGGGCGAGGACGAGGCCGGCCATACCGGCGTTGATGTGCACGACCGTGCCACCGGCGAAGTCGATCGGCAGGATGTTGGCGACGCCGTCGGTCGCACCGAAGATCTTCGCGGAGAGGCCCGACTCGGCACCCGAGAGGAGGCCACCGCCCCACACCATGTGGGCGAGCGGGAAGTAGGCCAGCGTGACCCACAGGCCGGAGAAGACGAGCCAGGTGCCGAACTTCACGCGGTCGGCGACGGCACCGGAGATGAGGGCCACCGTGATGATGGCGAAGGTGAGCTGGAAGCCGACGAAGAGGATCTCGGGGATGTAGACACCGACGCCGAAGACGTCGATGACGCTCGTGCCGGCCGCGTCGACGACCTTGCCGTCGGTGACGGCGCCCTTGAGGCCGAACATGTCGAAGGGGTTGGCGAAGATGCCGGCGACATCAGCGCCACCGAAGGACATCGAGTAGCCCCACAGCACGTAGATGACGCCGATGACGCCCATGGCGCCGAACGACATCATCATCATGTTGAGGACCGACTTGGCCCGCACCATGCCGCCGTAGAAGAGGGCGAGGCCGGGCGTCATGAGGAGGACGAGTGCGGCACACAGGAGCATGAATGCCGTGGCCGCCTCATTGATCACTGGTACGTCCTCAGCGAGGACCATCGTTGCTGTCATGAGGCAGGACTCTGCGCGTCCGTCGTTACCCACGTCGCGCCCGCTCGTTACGGGGACGTTTCCGGATGCGTCGGCGTGTAAATCCCGCGTGACGCACTGCTCTCGGTCCCAGGTGCTGAGACCAGCGGGGCGAGGTGCGAGACTTCAGAGGTGAGCCCAACCTTGATCTACGACGGCGACTGCGGCGTGTGCACCAAGCTCTCCGGGGTGGTGTCGCGGCACGTTCGCCGCCGCCCGGACGACTACGTCATCGGCGCCTACCAGTACCTCGACCTCGACGCCCTCGGCGTCACCGCGCAGCAGTGCGACGAGGCGCTCCAGTGGGTGGCGGCCGACGGCACCGTGAGCGCGGCTCAGGACGCCGTCGCGCGGCTGCTCATCGCCGGTCGCTGGTGGCTGCGGCCCGCCGGCTGGGCCCTGCTGCTGCCGGGGGTCAACCAGCTCGCGGGCGCGGTCTACCGCTGGGTCGCGGCGAACCGTCACCGGCTCCCCGGAGGGACCCCCGCCTGCTCGATGCCGGCGTCGCAGCGCCCGAGCTGACGCTCGGAGGTCGGCAGACTCAGCGCGCGGCGGGCCGCTGTTGGTCGGGTTCAGCACGCACGCCCGGACGGCGGCGCTCCCACAGGCCGCGAACCCGCTCCGCGTACTCCTCCAGCGGGAGGAAGGCCAGCATCATGACGAGGTGCGGCCAGAAGGCGATCGTGATCGACGCATAGGTGACGGCATGGAAGGCGAACCACGCCGCCACGACGCGGCGCCGCCACTTCTCGGACAGGAAGAAGATCACCGGCGAGGTGAGCTCGGCCGCGAAGAGGACGTACTGGAACCAGTGCAGCGTCCACGGGAAGGTCTCGAGCAGCCAATGGGAGAAGGGCGTCCCGCGACGCAGGACGGCACGCACCATCGTGGCCGAGTTGACCCAGTCCAGCCCGCCGAAGCGCCATTTGGCGAACGCCGACAGGAAGTACGTCGAGATCGCCATGAGCTGCACACCCCGCAGGGCGAAGCCTGCCGCCTCCGAACGGCGACGGTCGCGGAGGGTGGCCAGGCCGACGGTCGGGAGCAGCAGGAGCGCGATGACGAAGTCGGCCCGGTCGTGGTCGACCTTGCCGTAGGCGAAGGCGACGTACTGGTACCAGATCCACCCCACCGCGACGGTCCAGCCGAGCAGCCGCGGGGCGCGGCCGCTGAGGGCGGCGAGTGCCGCGAGGACGGTCCCCCACTTGAGCACGTTGACGAGGACGACGGTGGCCGCGGGCAGCCCGAGCAGCTCGCCCATGATGAGCGGGCGGTACCAGACCTCGTCGGCGTACCCGTGGTACCAGCCGGACGTGTGCAGGTGCAGGACGTCGACGACGACGAAGAGGTAGGTCAGGACTCGCAGCCAGGCCACCCGGGCGAGGGGCGCGGGCTCGAAGAGCCAGCCGGTGATCCGCTGGGCGACGGCGCTCATCGGCCCTCCTCCCACGTCGAGAAGACGTCCATCCGCACCTCGCCGGTGGGCTGGCGGTCCTCGATGACGAACTGGCGCCGGACGATGCGCACGCCCGTCCACGCGTCGTCCTCGGGGTGCAGGCGCGCGTGCGCCTCCGCCAGGGTCGCGAGCATCGACGAGTCCGCCTCGATCTGGTCGAAACGGCCCTCGAGCTCGGCCCGGTTGATCCCGATGTTGCGGGGTGTCGCGTTGGTGTCGACCCACTCTCCCGGAGCCTTCGCCGTCGTGATCTGGACGCCCGTGGACCAGACCGCACCGGTGGCCTTCGTGGAGGTCGAGTACATCCGCCACGGACCGAAGGGCCACCACGGGTCGTCACCGACGAAGGTGCCGGTCAGGAAGAGGGCGCCGACGACGCCCGTCGCGGCCAGTCGCCAGGTGCGGCCGGTGCGGGAGAGGGAGGTCGCCGGCTCGCTGACCACGCGGCCGGGCACGCGGTCAGTCACTCCAGGATGGCGTCGACGAACGCGGCCGCGTCGAACGGCGCGAGGTCGTCGGGTCCTTCGCCGAGGCCGACCAGCTTGACCGGGACGCCGAGCTGTCGCTGGACGGCGACGACGATCCCGCCCTTGGCTGTGCCGTCGAGCTTCGTCAGCACGATGCCGGTGACGTTGACGACCTGGGAGAAGACCTCGGCCTGCTTGAGGCCGTTCTGGCCGGTGGTGGCGTCGAGGACGAGGAGGACCTCGTCGATCGGGGACTGCTTCTCGATGACGCGCTTGACCTTGCCGAGCTCGTCCATCAGTCCGGCCTTGTTGTGCAGACGGCCAGCGGTGTCGATGAGGACCACGTCGGCCTCCATCTCCGCACCCGCCTTGACGGCGTCGAAGGCGACCGCGGCCGGGTCGGCCCCGTCACGGTCGGAGCGCACGGTGGGCACACCGACGCGGGCGCCCCAGGTCTCGAGCTGGTCTGCCGCGGCGGCGCGGAAGGTGTCGGCCGCTCCGAGCACGACGTCCTTGTCCTCCGCGACGAGCACGCGGGCCAGCTTGCCGACGGTCGTCGTCTTGCCGGTGCCGTTGACGCCGACGACCATGACGACGGCCGGGCGACCGTCGACGCGGCTCGCGGCGACACGGCGGTCGAGGTCGGGGTCGAGCAGCGCCAGCAGGTCCTCCCGGAGCCAGCCACGCGCGGTGGGCTCGTCCGTCGTGCCGTTGACCGCGACCTTCGTCCGCAGGGACTCGACGAGCTCGTTGGTGGCCTCGAGGCCGAGGTCGGCCTGCAGCAGGGTGTCCTCGACGTCCTCCCACGCCTCCTCGTCGAGTCCGCCGCGGGAGAGCAGGGCCAGCAGGCCCTTGCCGAGCGTCGAGTTGGAGCGGGCCAGACGGGCGCGCAGGCGACGAAGGCGGCCGCCCGCGGCCTCGGGCCGCTCGAGGGTCGGGGTGGTCGGGGTCGTGTCGGTGACGTCCGGCTCGGTGAGCTCGGGCTCCGGCGCGGTGGTCGTCGGCCGGTCGAGCGTGTCGGTCGACCCACCCCCGCCCGTTCCCCCACCCTGACCGGCGGGCTCGCGCCCTGGCGTCGTCGGCGGCGCCTGCCGCTCGCGGGGCAGGTCCTTGGTGTCTCCTCCGCGGCCGCGGAGGAGGCCGAGCATCAGCCCCCCGAAGACGGCCAGCAGCCCGAAGGCGACAGCGAAGTATTCCCAGAGCTCGTCGATTCCCATCACACCGGCATCTTGTCAAAGAAGTGGGCGGCCCGAGCACCACACCCCGGATCGGCCACGACCGGACCCGGAGCCGCACATGGGAAGACCCCCGAGCCAGCGGCTCGAGGGTCGGCGGGATCGCCCTGCCGTCAGGCGCTCTCGCGACGTGCGCTCGAGCGGGCGCTGCTGATCAGGTCGCCCGTGCGCGCGGCGGCGGACTCGGTGCCCTGCCGGACCTTGACCACGACCTTCTCCCCGCGCGGGGTGAGCAGGTCACGGCCCTCACGACGTGCGGGCACGGCAACCATGAGGAGGACGGCGACGGACAGCACGATGCACAGTGCGAGACCGATGATCACAGGAGCCATGGGTGCAGTCTCACCCGTCGGCAGGGTCCCGACCAACTCGACACCCCGCACGGGAGCGGCGCATCGGGTGAACTCTCGGCGAACCGAGCGGCCGGGACCTACGCCGGTTGAGGCGAGGCGTCGCGGATGCGCTGGGAGACGACGGTCGTGATGCCGTCCCCGCGCATCGAGACGCCGTAGAGCGCGTCGGCGATCTCCATCGTCTTCTTCTGGTGGGTGATGACGATGAGCTGGCTCGAGTCGCGCAACTCCTCGAAGAGGGTGATCAGGCGCCCCAGGTTGGTGTCGTCGAGGGCCGCCTCGACCTCGTCCATGATGTAGAAGGGGCTCGGCCGGGCCTTGAAGATCGCCACGAGCAACGCCACGGCCACGAGCGACCGCTCGCCACCGGAGAGCAGCGAGAGCCGCTTGACCTTCTTGCCCGGCGGGCGGGCCTCGACCTCGAGACCGGTCGTGAGCATGTCCGAGGGGTCGGTGAGGACGAGACGTCCCTCACCGCCGGGGAAGAGCCTCGAGAAGACGCGCTCGAACTGCTCGGCGGTGTCGTGGAAGGCCTCCGTGAAGACCTGCTCGACGCGCTCGTCGACCTGGGCCACGATGTCGAGGAGGTCCTTCTTCGACTGCTTGAGGTCCTCGAGCTGGGTCGTGAGGAACGTGTGGCGTTCCTCGAGCGCGGCGAACTCCTCGAGGGCGAGCGGGTTGACCTTGCCGAGGGCGCGCAGCCCCTTCTCGGCGGACCGCAGTCGCTTCTCCTGGACCTCGCGCACGTAGGGGGCGGGCTCGGGGAAGTCGTCCGACTCCGGGTCCTCGTCCGGTCCGGCGATGTGCGGGACGGGCTGGTGCGGCCCGTACTCCTCCATCAGCGCCTCGGGGTCGACGCCGAGCTCCTCGATCGCCTTCGCCTGCAGCTGCTCGATCCGGGCGATCTGCTGGGCACGGGCGACCTCGTCCTTGTGGACCGTGTCGGTCAGCTCCCGCAGCTCGTCCTGCCGGACCGTCAGCTCCTGGCGCAGCGTGCTCAGGCCCTGCTCGCGCTCGACCCGGGCGGCGTCGGCCCGGTCGCGCTGCGCGACGGCGAGGGACAGCGCCGCCTCCACCCGGGCGACGGCGAAGGTCGCGGCGTCGTGGACCGCGGCGGCGACCGTGGCCTCGCGGCGGCGGCGCTCCTGACGGGCGCGCAGCCGCTCGCGGGCGGCGAGCTCGTTGCGGGCGGCACCCTCGAGGGAGTCGGCCCGACCGTGCAAGGCCCGGGCGCGCTCCTCCTTCGTGCGCAGCGTGAGGCGAACCTCGGTCTCTGCGGTGCGGGCCCGGCTCGCGGCGAGCTCAAGGTCCTCCCGCCGGTCCTCCGGGTCGGTGTCCACCTCGACCGGCTCCGCGCTGGCCTCCTCGAGACGCGCGTTGAGCTCGGCGAACTCGACCTGGTCGCTCTCCAAGGTGGTCCTGCGCTCGGCGAGCGCACGCTCGGTGCGCTCGGCCTCGCCGCGCGCGGAACGCATGGTCGCGCCGAGGGTGCCGAGCTTCTCGGCGACGGCGGCCATGCGCGCGTCGGAGTCGTGCAGGCGTTCGAGTGCGGCGTCGACCGTGTCGGCCAGTTCGTTGGCGCGGTGGGTGGCCGACGTGCGCTCGAAGGTCGCCCGCTCCCCCGCGGTGGTCGCCGCGGCGACGGCGGCACGGGTTTCGTCGACCGCGGACTGGATCTCCAGGAGGCTCGGCGCGGCGCTGGACCCGCCCCGGACCCAGCCGGGCCCGTAGACGTCGCCGTCGTCGGTGACGGCGGTGATCCCCTCGCCGCGCGCCACCAGGGCGAGCGCGTGGGTGGCGTCGGGCACGAGAGCCACGCGCTCAAGCAGCTGCTCGACGGCCGGCCGGACCTCCGCGGGCGCGGTGACGACCTCGCGGGCCCAGCGGGCGGAGCCGTCGAGCTGGGGCCACGTGGCGGGGTCGGTCGGCGGGGCCGTGGAGCCGACGAGGAGGGCGACGCGGCCGCCGTCCTCCTCGCGCAGGGTGCCCAGGGCCGCTGCGGCGCCCTCGGCCGAACTGACGGCGATGGCGTCGGAGGCCCACCCGAGGGCCGCGGCGACGGCACCCTCGTGCCCACCGTCGACCTGCAGGAGCGAGGCGAGCGCGCCGACGATGCCGTGCGATTCGTGGGAGGCCTGCAGGAGGCTCTCGGCGCCGTCCTTGCGCCGCAGGCTCAGCTCGAGGGCCTCGAGCCGGGCGGCGGCGTTGGTCCGCTCGCGGTCGGCGGTGCGCTCGGCCTCGACCCAGCGCTCGACCTCGGCGAGCGCCTGCTCGTGCGCGGCGTTCGCCTTCTCGTAGGCCGCGTCGAGGCCCTCTTCGCTGCCCTCGTCCACGGCGATGGAGCCCTCGAGGTCCTGGAACTCACGCTCGGCCTTGGCCGCCCGCTCGAGCGAGGCGGCGATGGCCGCCTCGAGGCGACCGATCTCGGCCTCCCCCGCCTCGATGCGGCTGCGCCGGGCACCGACCTGGCCGGCCAGCTTGGCCAGGCCCTCGCGGCGGTCCGCCGCGGCCCGGGCCAGCCGAGCCAGACGCTGCTGCTCCTCCGCGAGCGCCCGCTCCGCCCCTTCGCGTGCGGCGACTGCCGTGGTCAACGACTCGGTGACGCGGTCGACCTCGGCCTGGAGCTCCTGCTCCGCCGCTCGTGCCTGCGCGGCCTGGGCCCGCAGCTCCTCGGGATCGCGCCCGGAGGTGGTCTCCTCCTGGTCGTCCTCGCTGAGCAGTCGGACGCGCTCGGCCGCGACCGAGGCCGTCGACTCGAGCCGGTCACGCAGCGACCGCAGCCGCGTCGAGCGGTCGTGGGCGCGGGCCAACTCGGGGGCGGCCTCCTGGTGGATGCGCTCGGTGTCCGTGACGCGGGAGCGGATCTCCGTCAGAGCGTCCTCGAGAGCCGCCCGCCGGCGCAGCAGCGCGGTCTCGTCCGCGACCTCCGCCTCGAGGGTCGCCGTGAGCTGGACGAGGTCGTCGGCGAGGAGGCGGTAGCGGGCGTCGCGGGCGTCGGCCTGGATCACCGCGGCGCGCCGGGCCGCCTCGGCCTGACGACCGAGGGGGCCCAGCTGACGACGGATCTCGCCGGTGAGGTCGGCGACGCGGGAGAGGTTGACCTCCATCGTCTCGAGCTTGCGGAGCGCCTTCTCCTTGCGCTTGCGGTGCTTGAGGACGCCCGCAGCCTCCTCGATGAAGCCGCGGCGCTCCTCGGGCGTGGCCCGCAGGACCGCGTCGAGTTGCCCCTGACCGACGATGACGTGCATCTCGCGACCGATGCCACTGTCGGAGAGCAGCTCCTGGATGTCGAGCAGGCGGCACGAGGTGCCGTTGATGGCGTACTCCGAGCCACCGTTGCGGAACATCGTCCGACTGATCGTCACCTCGGTGTAGTCGATCGGGAGGGCGCCGTCGGTGTTGTCGATGGTCATCGTCACCTCGGCGCGGCCCAGCGGCGACCGCCCGGCCGTGCCCGCGAAGATGACGTCCTCCATCTTGCCGCCGCGCAGCGTCTTGGCCCCTTGCTCGCCCATGACCCAGGCGAGCGCGTCGACGACGTTGGACTTGCCGGAGCCGTTGGGGCCGACGATGCACGTGATGCCGGGCTCGAGGCGCAGGTTCGTCGCCGAGGCGAAGGACTTGAAGCCCTTGAGCGTGAGGCTCTTGACGTACACGAACCCAGGTTTCCTTTGCCAGCCGGACGGAGAAGTTGCCCCAGAGTACCCGCGCGGGTCCCGGGAGCCCGTCAGGCGAGCACGGCCCTAGTTCTGGGTGCCCGCGATCCGCTCATGGTGGTGGATGACCTCGGCGATGACGAAGTTGAGGAACTTCTCCGCGAAGACGGGGTCGAGGCCCGCCTCGTCGGCGAGCGCGCGAAGGCGGGTGATCTGGCGCTCCTCGCGGGCCGGGTCCGCCGGGGGCAGGTCCTCGCGGGCCTTGAGCACGCCAACCTGCTGCGTCGCCTTGAACCGCTCAGCGAGCAGGTGGATCAGTGCCGCGTCGATGTTGTCGATGCTCGAGCGCAGGCGCAGCAGCTCGTCGGGGATCTCGCTCACGGGGTGAGCCTAGGTCGCCCGCGCCGGCGACCGGGCGACCTTCCACGTCGTGACACGGGCGGGCAACGGCTCAGCGCTGGAAGAGGACCCGGAAGCGTCCGCACACGACGGGCATGTCGTCGCGGAATCCCTTGTCGTGGACCGCGAAGCGGGTGAAGAACTCGCGGTGCACCTCGCGCCAGTGGGACAGGCTGAGGTCGCCCTCCCCTTCCAGCGCGGCGTGCTCGGCGTCCACCTCGTCGAAGGGGACCACGGCGACATCGGTCACGGCGATGAGTGCGCGGGGGTGACCAGCGCCGTCGAGGACGATCGACAGGTCGCCCGGCTCCGGCAGGTCCTCCCCCTCGGCCTCGTAGTCCCAGCGCGCTCCGGCCGTGGCCGTCTTCGTGCCATCGAGGACGAGGGCGAGCAGCGCGTCGGCCTGCTCCGGGGTGCCACCGAAGGACCACGCCGGCGGGGGCAGTGTGTCGCGGGCGGTGTGACCCGTGACGGCGTCGACGCCGCTGACGTGACCGCGCACCCGCGCCTCCTGCCAGAAGGCGACGATCTCCTCGTCGTGCGGGGAGAGCTGCGGGTCGTTGGCGGCGTCCATGTGCCGACGCTACAGCTCGCCAGCGCTCGGAACCGTCTGCGAGCTAACGCTCGGAACCGTCTGCGAGCTACCGCTCGGAACCGTCTGCGAGCTACCGCTCGGAACCGTCTGCGAGCTACCGCTCGGAACCGTCTGCGAGCTAACGCTCGACGAACCCGGTCAGACCGGGGCGGAGCGTGCCGCTCTGGACGACCACGGCGTCGACCCGGCCCGGGCGCCGCCGGGTCGAGGGCTCCTCGCGAAGGAGGGTCACGAGTTCGTCGCAGGCGTCGGGGGCACCTTGGGCCAGCACCTCGACGCGGCCGTCGTCCATGTTGCGCGCGTGCCCGACGAGCCCGAGTTCGAGGGCGCGGGCGCGCGTCCACCAGCGGAAGCCCACGCCCTGGACCCGGCCGCGGACGAACACGGTGACGCGCCGGGTGGCGGGCTGGTCGGCGGCGGTCACGAGCCAATCGTAGGCACCCCCGGTGTGGCTCCCCCACGTTGTCGGATCGGCTCCCTAGTGTCGTCCCGTGCACACCTTCCCTCGGTGTGCCCGACGAAGAGGACGAGGTGACGCAGGAGACGAGGCACCGATTCTCCGAGCCGGGAGCGACAACGCCACCCGACGCCCGGGAAGCCCTCGACGTCCGCGAGCAGTCACATTCGTCACACCAGTCACAACAGTCACACGCAACCCAGCGCCGCCGCCCGATCTCGGAGCGCGCGCACGGCGCGGCTGGCCCCCGTCACCTCCCCGGCCTCGACGGCCTGCGCGCGCTGGCGATCATCGCCGTCCTCCTCTTCCACCTCGACCCACGCTGGCTGCCCGGTGGCTTCCTCGGGGTCGACGTCTTCTTCGTCGTGTCGGGCTTCCTCATCACCACCCTGCTCGTGCGAGAGCGCGCCGAGACCGGTCGGGTCGACCTGGGTGGCTTCTGGAAGCGCCGCGCCCGACGGCTCCTGCCGGCGCTGCTGCTCGTCGTCCCGGCATGCATCCTGCTCGCGCGCCTCGTCGAGGGTGACCTGCTCGTCGCCATCGGCCGTCAGGCCCTCGGCGCGCTGACCTTCTCGTCGAACTGGCTCGAGATCGCCGCGGGGACCGACTACTTCGCCGCGACCTCGCCGCAGCTGTTCATGAACTTCTGGTCGCTCGCCGTCGAGGAGCAGTTCTACCTCGTGTGGCCGCTCGTGACCCTCCTGCTGCTCGCCGTCGTCCCCTCGTGGCGGGCGCGTGCCGCCCTTGCCGGAGCCGCCGGCCTCGGCTCGGCCCTGCTCATGGCGACGAAATTCGACCCGGCCGAGGGCGCGACCCGCGTCTACTACGGCACCGACACCCACCTCATGGGCCTCATGCTCGGCGCGGCCCTCGCCTTCAGCCTGGCCGGACCGGATCGGGCCGGGCTCGACTCCCCCCTGTGGGAGCGCCGCCGTCGGCCGATCCTCCTCAGCGCGCTTCTCGTCCTCGGCGGCCTCTTCCTCGTGGCCACGGAGGATCACCCCTTCACCTTCCGCGGCGGCATCCTGCTCGCCTCCGCCGCGACGACGGTCCTCGTGGCCGGCGCCGTCGACCGCCCCGGCCGCCTGCGGACCGTCCTCGAGTTCCCGGCCCTGCGGTGGATCGGCGCCCGCTCCTACGGCATCTACCTCTGGCACTGGCCGGTCATCCTCGTCGTCGGTCAGGACATCCCGGCCTCACCGGGTACGGGCGACTACGTCTGGACCAAGGTCTGGGCCGTGGTCGCGACGCTGGCCCTGGCCGACCTGTCGTACACCTTCCTCGAGACCCCCGTGCGCCGACATGGGTTCCGCGGGTCCCTGCGCCGGACGCTCGCCTTCATCGGACGACCCTCCTCGCGGCGCGGCAAGGTCGTACTCGGTGCTCTGGTGGCTGTCTCGCTGGTCACCGCCATCGTCATCGCGACCGCACCGGAGAAGTCGTCCACGCAGCGCATGATCGAGGCCAACGCCGCTGCGGCGCAGGGCGCGACGACGCGCGAGAGCGCGGACTTGGGCAAGGAGAAGTCCGCCGCCACGTCGCCGGACAAGGACTCGGGCACCAGCGCGGACGCCAAGAAGATCTTCGCCATGCCGACGGGCACGTCCATCGACGTCTTCGGTGACTCCATGGTCGTCGGGAGCGTCCCCGCCCTGCAGTACTACTTCCCCGGGATCCGCCTCGACGCCAAGTCGAACCGTCGCTGGAGCGACGGGCTCAAGGCCGTCACCTCCTCGGGTGCGACCACCCGTCGAGCCGTCGTCCTCGCCTTCGGGACGAACGCCGGGGTCGACGAGGAGGCCTTGCGCACGATCCTCGACGAGCTCGGACCGCGACGCATGGTCGTCCTCGTGACGATCCACGGGTCGCGGCTGGCCCGCGCCGCCGACGACAACAAGGCACTGGCCGAAATCGCCGCGGACTACGACAACGTCGGGATCGCCGACTGGGACAAGGCCGTCGCGGGCCACCCCGACCAACTCCAGCCCGACGGCATCCACCCCAGCCTGACGGGACAGCACCTCTACGCGAGCACGATCCGCCAAGGTCTCGCCGACCTCTCCGAGGCGCACACGGGCAAGAAGCCGAAGCTCAAGGACCTGCCGCTCCCCTGAGGTCAGGGCTTGCGTAAGTGATCGACACGGGTCACGCTCAACTGGTCTGGTTCCAGAGCGGCAAGCGCCCAAGCGGGGCAATATGAGCAGCCGTCCCCAACCATCTGGCGATCAGTGGACACGCTCTAGCAGCCCTTCATTCGGTCTCTGGCTTCGGGCCCTCTGGGTTCAATCAGTACGTAGCGACCGGATACACGGGCAACCTCCCAGGCCTCAGACCCCATAGGGGTGGGGTACGACCCCAAACTAACGAGCACCCCGACGGCCTCGTCACGGCAGCAAGAGTTCTGCCTCTGTCAGAGGTTGGAGGTTCGCCGGTCCGCCCAGTTCGATGAGAGCGGTCGAATGGGTACTCTACGCGCGCAGAACGCCCTCCTCCGAAGGTCTAGGTCGGAGGAGGGCGTTCTCCTGTCTCAGCGCGACTACTTCAAAGAGTCGCGAGCCTGCTTGAACAGGTCGGCAACCTCGGGATCGATCCAGTAGTTTCCGCTGCCAGCGTTCGGGTTGTCCTCGTACCGAGCCGGCTGGCGTCGCTCGACAGCCATGCAGTAGCGCTTCGGCCAAGCCAGGACGCCTGCGACGCCGTACTTTCCCTTCGGGATATCGAGCTTCTCCGCGATGACGTCGCCGCTGATCTTCTGGCCCGGCTCCTCCATGAGCAGGTCGAACATCGCCTTGGCCGATGGAGAGAGCTTCTGCCAGATCTCCTGGGCCAGGCCCAGGTCATTGTCGTTGTTTACCCAAGGCTTCACGCCACCTTCGCCCCGGGTATCGGTTGTAGGCATCGAGCTAGCGATATCGCCCGCCAGCCACGCGCCGAAGAACCGATAGAACTCTGGGACACGCTCTTCCGGAACCGGAACTGTCACATCGGGCATCTCCATCTCCCTTCGTCAAGGAGAGCCTTGTGCCCTCCAATGACCCATACATTACCCATGCCTCTTACCCCTGTCAATAGGGGTAAGAGGCATGGGCTAACAGATCGACTCACGGAACAAGGTCCGTTACGTAGCGACCCCGACGCCGACCTTGTGGTCGGCCAGGGCTGTCAGTGCTGCGTCCTCTGTGCCGTCATGACGGAAGCCAGCCCGATGTGGGCCCTGCGGGGGTAACCCTGCCGTGAAATGCAGACTCGCCAGCGCGGACATGGATTGCTTTCAGGTACTCCAACGGTCGTCGGCTCTGGTCGTACAGATTCGTCACCTGATCGAGTGCGAGGTAAAGCGTCTACCCGTCGGTGTCTTGGCAGTAGTCGGCCTGCCCACTGCTCTGGGCTGCTTCCCAAAGATCAGCAGAGCGCGGCAGCATTCGGGTTGAGATCGGGCACCCGTCACGGGTCGCGCTTCGCCCTTGGGACCTCGTAGCCCTGGGCCCTGCTTTATCGGACTCGCAGCCAAGCGATGGCCGGTCGTTCGGTCAGGCCCGCGACGGCCGAGGCCGGGACTGGCAGCGCGGACACGAGAACGACGAGCGGTTCATGAACTGCTCGCGGACGATGAGGGTCCCGCAGCGTGGGCACGGACGGCCCTGCTGACCGTAGGCCGCGAGGCTCCGGTCGAAGTAGCCGGAGGCGCCGTTGACGTTGACGTAGAGCGCGTCGAAACTCGTCCCTCCCTGGTCGAGTGCCGAATCCATCACGGCTCGGGCATGTCCGAGGAGCCGTTCGATGGCGGGCTTGGTCAGGGTCGAGGCCGGCCGCTCCCCGTGGATGCCCGCGCGCCAGAGCGACTCGTCGGCGTAGATGTTGCCGATCCCCGACACCACGCGTTGATCGAGCAGGACCCGCTTGATGGCGCTCGTGCGCCCCTTGATCATGCGCGCGACGGCGGCGGCATCGAAGTCCGGATCGAACGGGTCGCGGGCGATGTGCCCCACGGACTCGGGCAGACCCGCCTCGGTCAGCGGGGACAGCGCGAGCCCACCGAACGTCCGCTGATCGACGAACCGCAGCTCGGGGCCGTCATCGGCGAAGGAGAAGCGTGCGTGCAGGTGCCGCTCGTCGGGGGCACTCGGGCCCTCGACGAGGAGCTGGCCGCTCATCCCCAGGTGGACCACGAGGCCGTCCTCCGCGGGACCCTCCGGCTCCCCCAGTGCGAGCCACAGGTACTTGCCGCGGCGATCGGCGCGCAGCACGACCCGGTCGGCCACGCGCGCCCCGAGGTCGGCCGGTCCCGGCAGGTGGCGCCGGGCCACGCGCTGCCCGCGCAATTCCAAGCTCTCGATCCGCCGGCCGACGACGTGATCGGCCAGGCCACGGCGCACGACCTCGACCTCCGGCAGTTCCGGCATGTCAGATCCCCCCGCCCGAGGTCAGTGCGGCGCGGGCGCGTGGGCGACTCATGGGACCAGCCTGCCGCACGCGAGGCGTCGCCCGGCGGGGACCCTCGTGGGCGACCTTCGCCTCCTCGTTAGGCTCCACGGGTGAAGGGGATCTGGCAGGACCGCCGCAGCCGCTCCGAGATGTTCTCCGGTCAGGTGTCGGGGCCGCTGCGCTCCTACCTGCGGAAGGAGTCGAGCAGCGCCGGGCTACTCGTCGTCGCGACGCTCCTCGCCCTGCTCTGGGCGAACTCCCCGCGGTCGGGCGCCTACACGGCGCTCTGGGAGACCCCGGGCAGCATCCGGGTCGGCGACCTCGCTTTCGACATGGACCTGCGGCACTGGATCAACGACGGCCTGATGGCCGCGTTCTTCTTCATGGTCGGGCTCGAGGTGCGGCACGAGTTCGCGCTCGGCGAGCTGACCGAGCGTCGACGGCTCATCGTGCCGCTCGTCGCGGGCCTGGGCGGGATGCTCGTCCCGGCGGCCCTCTACCTCGCGATCAATCCGTCCGGTGAGGCCGCCGCCGGCTGGGGCATCGTCATCGGCACGGACACCGCCTTCATGCTCGGCGCCCTGGCCATCGTCGGCCCCGCCGTCGCCACCCAACTGCGGGTCTTCCTCCTCACCCTGACCGTCATCGACGACATCGTCGCGGTGTCCGTCATCGGCCTCGTCTACTCCGACGAGCTCCACCTCGGTCCGCTGGCGCTGGCCGCCGGCTGCCTCATCGCGCTGCGCCTGCTCGACGCCCTCGGCGCCTGGCGGTCCGCGCCCTACATCCTCGTCGTCCTCGTCCTGTGGGGCGCGACGGTGAAGGCGGGCCTGCACGCCTCCATCGCCGGCATGCTCGCCGGGCTGCTCGTGCCCGCCTTCGGGCCCAACCGCGACGACGTCGAACGGGCCGCGACCCAGGTCCGCGCCTTCCGCCAGTCCCCGCGGGCGAGCATGGGGCGCACGGCCGCCCGCCGCCTGGCCAGGGCCATCTCCGTCAACGAGCGCCTCCAGGAGCTGCTGCACGGAGCTACGGGCTACGTCATCGTTCCCCTCTTCGCCCTCGCCAACGCGGGCGTCGACCTGCGCGGTGGTGTCCTCACCGATGCCCTCCACTCCCGCGTGACGTGGGGCGTCGTCGTGGGGCTCGTGCTCGGCAAGCTCGTCGGCATCGGCCTCGGCTCGATCCTCGCCACGCGACTGCGCTGGGGCTCGCTGCCGCAAGGCGTCGGCCAGGGACACGTCCTCGGCGGGGCGGCCCTCTCGGGGATCGGCTTCACCGTGTCCCTGCTCATCATCCATCTCGCCTTCGACGACGAGGCGCTGCAGGCGGAGGCCACCGTCGGCGTGCTCATCGCCGCGGCGCTGGCCATCGCCACCGGCGCGATCGCCTTCCAGCTCGCCGCCCGACTGCTGGGTCAGCGGGACGCGACGCTGCCGACCGTCCTCGATCCGCCCGTCGACCCCGCCACGGATCACACGGTCGGCCGTCCCGACGCCCCACTCGTCGTCGTCGAGTACGTCGACTTCGAGTGCCCCTTCTGCGCCGCTCTCACCGGCGTCGGCGAGGACGTGCGTCGCCACTTCGGCGACGACCTGCTGTGGGTGTCACGGCACCTGCCGCTGCCCGAGCACCCGCGCGCCGATCTGGCGGCCCTGGCCGCGGAGGCCGCGGGCCGGCAGGGTCACTTCCACGACATGCACAAGCTGCTGCTCACCCACCAGAGCGAGCTCGACTTCGAGGACCTCGTCGGCTACGCCGGCGACCTCGGTCTGGACATGGAGACCTTCGTGCGCGACCTCGACGACGAGGACGTGGCCCGCGCCGTGCGGGACGACGTGGCCAGCGCGGAGGCGAGCGGGGCGCGGCAGACGCCGACGTTCTTCGTGGGCGGGATGCGCCACACGGGGCCACACGACTCCGCCTCGCTCATCGCGGCGCTGGAGGCCACCCGGAAGGGGTGATTCAGGCGCTGGGGGCGTCGCTCGCGCGGTGCGCGGCATCGATGGCGAGCCAGGCCTCCTGGGCGGCCTGCTGCTCGGCGTCCTTCTTGGTGCGACCGGCGCCTCGGCCGTAGACAACGCCGCCGAGGACCGCCTCCGCCGTGAAGCTCTTGGCGTGGTCCGGGCCCTCTTCACTCGTCCGGTACTCGGGCACGCCGACGTCGTGCAGGGACCCGATCTCCTGCAGGCTCGTCTTCCAGTCCAGCCCGGCGCCGAGCGTGGCGCTCGCGGCGAGAAGGGGGTCGAGCAGGTGGTGCACGAGGCGCGAGGCGCCCTCCATGCCGGCCGACAGGTAGGTGGCCCCGATGACGGCCTCCATGGTGTCGGCGAGGATCGAGGCCTTCTCGCGGCCGCCGGTCGACTCCTCACCGCGCCCGAGCAGCACGAAGTCGCCGACATCGATCGTGACGGCGACCTGGGCCAGGGCCCGCATGTTGACGACCGCGGCGCGGAACTTCGCGAGCTGCCCCTCGGGCAGATCGGGGTGCGTCGTGTAGAGCGCGTCCGTGACGATGAGCCCCAGCACGGAGTCGCCGAGGAACTCGAGGCGCTCGTTGTGCGGCGCGTTGTCGTTCTCGTAGGCCCACGATCGGTGCGTCAGGGCACGCAACAGCAGCGGCTCGTCGACCACGGCTCCCGAGACCTCCGTGAGGATGCTCGAGAACGCGGCGACGGGCCGCTGCTGAGATGCGCGTCCGCGCGTGCTCTTCACGCGGGGCGGCGAATCAGTTCTGGTGCTCGGTGCGCTCGGCCGCCGCAAGGTGACGACCGTTGTAGTTGCCGCAGGACGGGCACGCGATGTGCGGCTGCGACGGGGCCTTGCACTGCGGGCAGGTCGTCATGGCGACGGGCGCGGCCTTCCAGTTCGCGCGGCGCGAACGGGTGTTGGATCGCGACGTCTTCCGCTTCGGGACAGCCACGTCAGTTCCTCTTCTCTTCGTCTTCGCGGGTCTGGCTCAGAGGCGAGAGTGCCTCCAACGCCGCCCACCTGGGGTCGATCACGTCATGGTGGTGGTCCGGGTCGTCCGCCAGCCTGGCTCCACATTCGGAACACAGACCGGGGCAGTCTTCCCGACACACCGGCTGGAACGGCAGTGCAGGCACCACCGAGTCCCGGAGCACCGGATCGAGATCGATGTAATCGTCCTCGACCCTGAACTCCTCGTCGTCGTCATCCTCCGAGGCCACCTCACGGTGGTGCTCGGCGCGATCGGCGTACACGAACAGCTCCTGGAAACGCGAGTCGATCGGGTGATCGATCGGATCCAGGCACCGCACGCATGCGCCGGTTGCCGTGGCGTGGACCGAACCGGTCACCAGCACACCCTCGGCCACGGACTCCAGTCGCAGTTCCAGCTCCATCGGCTGGCCCTCTGCGACCCGGAGAACCTCGGTACCGAAGTCGGCGGGTGCTCCGACGGTGCGGTCCAGTTCCTTCATCGACCCCGGTCGGCGGCCCACCTGCTTGGTGTCGACCACCAAGGGCGAGCTGGGGTTGATGCGGGTCATGGCTCCACAGTCGTCGAAGGGCTCGGTCACGTCACCTGACGCAGACCGACACACAACGTTACCGGAGCAGGAGCCCGCAGCCCAAATGCGCGCCCGCTCCCGGCGTCAGTTCGCCGATTCGGGTCGGTCGAGCCGGGTGCGGAGCGCGTCGCGGACCCGGTCGCTGACCATCCCGGTGACGTCGCCGCCGAAGCGGCTGACCTCCTTCACCAGGGACGAGGAGATGTGCTCGAACTCCGGGGCGCCCGGGAGGAAGACCGTCTCGAGCCCCGTCAGGTGCCGGTTCATCAGCGCCATCGGCATCTCGTAGGCGAAGTCGGTCCCGCCGCGCAGCCCCTTGACGACGACGTCCGAGTCGAGTTCGCGGCAGACGTCGACGAGGAGCCGATTGGCGAAGGCGGCCACCCGCACGTTGGGGAGTCCCTCGGCGGCCTCCTCGATGAGGGAGATCCGCTCCTCGATCGTGAAGGTGCCGGCCTTGGCCGGGTTGTGCAGGACGGCGACGACGACCTCGTCGTAGAGCGCGGCGGCGCGCACGATGACGTCACGATGGCCCGCGGTCACGGGATCGTAGGAGCCGGGGCACACACAGCGTCGAGTCACGGGGATCACGCTAGCAAGCGAGGACGGACGGTCAGTCCTTCTCCTTCTCCTCGTCCTCCTTCTCGCCCTCGGGCGGGAGGAGGCCCTCCTTCGTGGCGCGGTCGACGATGGCCTGCACCTGCTCGATGGAGGCACAGCCCTCCTCGAGGAGGCGATTGCGGTGGGTGGCCCAGGCGACGCCGAGGTCCTGGCGCACCTGTTCGCTGACCTCCTGGCGGGCGGGGTTGAGGATCGTCTGCTCCTCCTCCCCCATGTGGTGCGTCAGCGCCGTCGCGAACTCCTCCACGGCGGTGTCGAACTTGTCCGTGTCGGTGCCCTTGCACTTCAGGAGGGCGAGCAGCGCCTCGTTGCCCTCGGCGTGCTCCTCCTCGCCGTGCTCGGCCTCCTCGCCGGTGATGGCGCGCTTGCGGTGGAGCTGCGGGTAGACCTGCTCCTCCTCGGCCTCGCCGTGGGCGATGACCACCTCCGCGAGCGCCGCCCGGGCGGCAGCCCGATCGGCCGTGGCGTCGCGCAGTTCGCGCAGCAGGTCCTCGAAGAGCCGGTGGTCCGTGACGATCAGGTCGACGACGTCGCCGTTGGTGGGCCGGGGAATCTCGTAACTGGTCATGCCCCGTGTCTAGTGCCTGCCACGGCGGAAAGCCAGAGTTGGGTGCTCGGCACCCGGTTTTTCAGGCCTCGGCGACGGCGAAGTGCAGGACCGTCTCGCCGTAGGCCTTGGCGGCCTCGGGGATCAAGCCCTGGGGCCACGTCGGCTCGGGCGATCGCGAGGACCGCTCGACGACGACGAGCGCCCCGTCGGCCAGCCACTGCCGCGCCACGAGGGCCTCGAGGACGCCGGCGAGGGCGGTCTCGTCGACGTCGTAGGGCGGGTCGGCGAGGACGAGGTCGTAGCGCAGGCTCGGGGTGCGGCTGAGCGCAGCCTCGACGGTGCAGGCCTGCAGGCGCGCCCCGGAGATGCCGAGGTCGGCGACGTTGCGACGGATGACGCTCGCGGCGCCGCGGTCGGACTCGACGAGCAGCAGGCTGGCCGCCCCTCGGCTGGCCGCCTCAAGTCCGAGGGCGCCGGAGCCGGCGTAGAGGTCCATGACGTGGGCACCCTCGAGGACGCCGCGGGCGTCGAGGGACCCGAAGAGGGCCTCGCGCACCTTGTCGCTCGTCGGGCGCGTGCGATTGCCTGTGGGGGTCTGGAGGCGGCGGCCGCCGGCCTCACCCGAGATGATCCGAGTCACGGGCCCATCCTCCCCCGACGGGCCCGCGCCGCGCCCACCGGTCCGCCGCCGCATGTCACGGCCTCAGCGAGGCGGCCGGGCGACGAGGAGCTGCAGCCGGAGAGCCAGGCGCGTCGGGGGGTCGCCCAGGTCGATCGCCAGCCCGGCCGCCTCGAGGACGGACTCGACCTGTTGAAGGCGGTAACGAACGGTGTTGGGGTGGACGTGCAGCGCCCGCGCCGCGCGGGCGGACTCGCCCGGATGGTCGAGCCACGCCGCGAGGGTCGCGACGAGTTCGGTGCCGCGCACCGCGTCGGCCTGCTGCAGCGCCGCGACGGGGGCCGCGGCCGGTCCGTCGCCGATCCCGCGCACGGACCGCATGAGGGTCAGGGCGACCCACGCGTCCTCCTTCGCCAGCGCTGGCCCGGCGGCCCCCACCCACGCCGTCGCGCCCGCGGCGCTCGGGCCACCCGGGAGCAGGAGGCCGAGGACCTCGCGGGCATCGGCCGCGGCAGCCGGAAGGTCGCCCACGGTCCGCACCGGCCCGCTCGCGGCCGCCGTGAGCGCGACCCCTCCCGGGTCCTCCGCCACCGCCTTCAGCCAGGTCCACGTGCCGGCCGTCGTGGCCGGGCCCTCGGCGCGCACGAGCGCGATCACCCGGTCGTCGATGTCGGTCAGGAGCGGCTGCTGCCAGCCGTGTCGGCGACAGACCGCCTCCCACAGGTCGAGGTCGGTGCGGACGGCATCCGCGCGCGCGGCGGGACCACCGCCAGCCGGCACCGGCCCCTCGGCGTCGCCGGGGACGCCGAGGGCGGCGATCCGCCACGGCCCCTCGGGCAGCCAGGTCTGAGCCTCGAGGTCGCCGCCGGTGAGCGCGGTCCTGAGCCGGTCGGCGCTGACGCGGCGGGTGAGGTCGGAGCGGGCGCGCAACCGCAGCAGGTGCAGGGCGACGACGCTGGCGGTGCGTGTGAGCTCGGCGAGGACGGGCTCGGGCGGCAGCTGCGACGTGGCCACCCAGATCGAGCCGAGCCACTCCCCGCCGGCGCGCACGGGCACGACGAGTCGCGGTCCGAGCACGCGGTCACCGGCGACGAGCAGCGGCTCGGCGGAGCGGGCGAGGTGCCGGAAGACGCCCCTCGCGCGCAACCGGCCGAGGACCTCCTCGGGGACCCGCCGGCCGACGATGGTCGACACCCGGGCGGGGTCGGCCTCGTCCTGTCGGGCGCTGTAGGCGAGCACCCGCGAGCGGGCGTCCTCGATGGTGACGGGCCCGTCGACGAGCGCGGCTGCCGCGTCGGCGACCGCGAAAAGGTCGTCGCCCGTGTCGTCGACCGGCACCGCCCCCGACCGGTCGAGGATGCCCCGCAGGAGCCAGACGACGTGGGCCCACGACGCGTTCTCGGCGAGCTCGACGAGGGCGATGCCGGCCTGACGGGCCCGGTCACGGACCGCCGGAAGGTCGCTCGCGACCTTCCGCAGGACGACGCCGCCGGCGCCGGCTGCGGCGGACCTGGTCACCAGGTCGAGTGCGGCGTCCCGGCGATCCACGGCCACTCCGAGGACGAGGTCGCCCGCGACGCCGACGATGCCGAGGTCGAGTTCGGCGAGCGTGAGGTCGTCGATGGGCGCGTCAGTGCCGGGGACGACGACGGTGAGCAGGCCGCCAGCAAGGGCTGCGGTGAGGTCGGCAAGGGCGATCACCCCGCCATCATCGCCCCTCACGTTGTCCTCTGACCACAATCAGCAAGCGAATCTTTGGCGCATCGACACAGCGACCTTCCGGTCGGGCGCCGCCACCATGGAGCGACGACCTTCGCACCATGTCCCCCGAGGAGCCCCCTTGTCCGCCCTGAACGCCTCCGCCACGACCCCGTCCGGCATCCCCGCCCCCCAGCACGTCGCCATCGTCGGCGCCGGCATGGTCGGCCTCGCCACGGCCTGGTTCCTCCAGGAGCGCGGCGTCGAGGTGACGGTCCTCGACCGGGAGGGCGTGGCCGCGGGCTCGTCGTGGGGGAACGCGGGCTGGCTCACGCCCGGCATCGCGACGCCCCTGCCCGAGCCGGCCGTGCTGCGCTACGGCCTGAGTGCCGTGCTCAGCCCCTCCTCCCCCGTCTACGTCCCGCCGAGCGCTGACCCGCGCTTCCTGAAGTTCGTCACGGGCTTCACGCGCAACAGCACGACGAAGGCGTGGAAGCGCGCCATGGGGTCCCTCGTGCCGGTCAACGACATGGCCCTCGAGAGCTTCGACCTGCTGCAGGCCGGCGGCGTCGCGGGGACGACCACCGAGGCCAAGTCCTTCATCGCGGCCTACCGCACCGTCGACGAGCGCCGCACGCTGCTCGAGGAGATCGAGCACATCCAGGCGGCCGGCCAGGACATCACCTACGACACCCTCACCGGCGACGAGGCCCGCGCCATCGAGCCGTCCCTCTCCGGTGAGATCGGCGCGGCGATCCTCCTGCACGGGCAGCGGTTCGTCGATCCCGGCACCTACGTCGCCGCCCTCGCCGACGCCGTCATCGCCCGCGGCGGCAAGATCGTCAGCGGCGCCACCGTCACCGACCTCACCGACACCGGCCACGGTGTGCAGATCACCTCGGCCGGGCGCGGCACCGCGGAGGTCGACGCCGTCGTCGTGGCCTCCGGCGCCTGGCTCGGGGCACTCGCTCGCCCCTTCGGCGTCCGCAAGGTCGTCCAGGCTGGCCGCGGCTACTCCTTCAGCGTCCCTGTCGACCACCTGCCCAACGGACCCGTCTACCTGCCCGCCGCGCGCGTGGCCTGCACGCCGATCCAGGGACGACTGCGCGTCGCCGGGATGATGGAGTTCCGCAAGCCCGAGGCCGCCCTCGACCGCCGCCGCATCGCCGCGATCGTCGACTCCGCGCGCCCGCTCCTCACCGGCGTCGACCTCGACGACCGCCAAGACGAATGGGTCGGCTCCCGCCCGTGCACCTCGGACGGCCTGCCGCTCGTCGGCGCCACGCGCTCCCCGCGCGTCTTCGTCGCCGGCGGCCACGGCATGTGGGGCATCACCCTCGGCCCGGTGACCGGTCGCCTGCTCGCCGAGCGGATGACGACCGGGGTGCTGCCGCGCGAGCTGGCCCCCTTCAACCCGCTGCGCTGACCGACCCCGGGGTGAGTCAGCCGCGCTCGAGGTAGGCGGCCTGCTCGGCGTCGAGCCGGCGGGCCAGGGCGGCGGCCAGTTGCGGGTGGCTGGTCAGGTCCGGATCGGCGGCCACGACGGCGAAGGCGTCCTCCCGGGCCTCGAGGATGACGTCCTCGTGCTTGAGCACGGAGAGGAAGTCCAGCCCGCTGCGGCCGCCGCTCTGCGCCGCGCCGAGGACGTCGCCCTCGCGCCGCAGTTCGAGGTCGAGCCGGGCCAGGTCGAAGCCGTTCGTCGTCGCGGCGACCGCGGCCAGTCGCTCGCGGGCCGACTCCGCCTCGGTCGCCGACATGAGCAGGCAGAGGCCGGGGTGGCCGCCGCGACCGACCCGGCCGCGGAGCTGGTGCAGCTGCGAGACGCCGAAGCGGTCCGCGTCGACGATGAGCATCACCGACGCGTTCGGGACGTCGACACCGACCTCGATGACGGTGGTCGAGACGAGCACGTCGATGTCGCCACGGTGGAACCGCGTCATCACCGCGTCCTTGTCCTCGGGCGCCAGGCGGCCGTGCAGGATCTCGATCCGCAGCCCCTCCAGCGCCGGGTTCGTGGCCATCTCGGCACGGACTGCGTGCACGGAGCGCAGCGGTCGGGGCGGCTTGGCCTCGCCCTCGTCGCCGTCGGCCCCCTCGGGACCCTGCTCGAAGACGACATCGACATCGGCCTCCGCGGGCCCGTCGGTCTCGACGGTGTCGCCCTCCTCGCCGATCCGGGGGCACACGACGTAGGCCTGCCGCCCGGTGCGGACCTCCTCCGCGATCCGCTCCCACGTCCGCGCCACCCATCCGGGACGCTCCTCGGGCACGACGTGGGTCGTGATCGGCTGGCGACCACGCGGCAGCTCGGTGAGCGTGGAGGTCTCCATGTCGCCGAAGACCGTCATCGCGACGGTGCGCGGGATCGGCGTCGCCGTCATCACGAGGACGTGCGGGGGCGTGGCCCCCTTCCCGCGCAGGGCGTCGCGCTGCTCGACCCCGAAGCGGTGCTGCTCATCCACGACGACGAGCGCGAGGTCGAAGAAGTCGACCTTCTCCTCGAGCAGGGCGTGCGTGCCGATGACGAGCCCCGCCTCCCCCGAGGCGATGTCGAGCATCGCCGCGCGCCGGGCGGCCGTGGACATGCTGCCGGTGAGCAGGACGACCCGGGTGGCGTGCTCGTTGCTGCCGAGCATGCCGCCTTCGGCGAGGTCGCCGAGCATGCTCGTGATGGAGCGGTGGTGCTGGGCCGCGAGGACCTCGGTGGGGGCGAGTAGCGCCGCCTGTCCCCCGGCGTCGACGGCGGCGAGCATGGCGCGCAGCGCGATGATCGTCTTGCCGGATCCGACCTCGCCCTGGAGCAGCCGGTGCATCGGCACCTCGCGCGCCATTTCCTCCGCCAGGACGCGACCCACCTCGGTCTGGCCGGCCGTGAGCTCGAAGGGGAGTCGCTCGTCGAACTGCGCCAGCAGGCCCCCTTCGCGCGGGGTCCGGGACCGGGTGGACTCCGCCTCGCGACGGGCGCGGCGCTGGGCGAGCGCCGTCTGCAGGACGAACGCCTCCTCGAAGACCATGCGATGGCGGGAGCGTTCGACCTCCTCGCGGGTGTCCGGGGTGTGGATGCCCCGCAGCGCCTCGAGTCGGCCGGGCAGGTGGCGGGTCTCGAGGACCGCCTCGGGGATCGGGTCGTCGGCCTCGTCGACCTGGGCGAGGACGAGCCGGACGGCCTCGGAGACGGCCCACGTGTGCAGCCCGGGCACGCGCAGATAGATGGGGAAGAGGCCCCGCTGCTCCTCCTCGTCGAGCTCGGTGAAAAGGGTGTAGCCGGGCTGGGACATCTGGAAGTGCTGGTTGAACGTCGCGACCTTGCCCGCGAAGGCGCCGCGAGCGCCGGGCACGAGCTTGGCCTCGTGCCCGTGCGGGCGGAAGAACACGAGGGGAAGGTCGCGGACGCCGTCGGTGAGGACGACCTCCAGACGGCTGCCCCGGCCGGTCTTGTTGCGCAGGGTCGTGGCACGGCGCACCTCACCGACGACGACGACCTCGTCGCCGGGGTGCAGTCGGGACAGGTCGGCCTCGCGGGTGGCGTAGCGGCGGGGCCAGAACTTCAGCAGGTCCCCGACGGTGTGCAGGCCGCGGGTGGTCGCGAATTTCTTGGCCGTCGGTCCCCCGAGGAGCCCGCCGAGCTTGGTCGACTCGTCGACCATCAGCGCCGTCCCGGGGTCGTCGGCGTGGTCGTCGGACGGGTCATCGACCGGACCTGGCGCCCGAGGGCGTTCGGGAGCATGGCGCTCACTCGACCCCCATGAGCAGGTCGTAGTGCGGCTGACCCCCGTCGAAGACCTCGACCTCGGCCTCGCGGTGGGTCTCCGCGATGTGGGCGCGGACCACCTCGGCCAGCTCCGCACCCGTCGGCGAGACGTCGCCGGGGCCGCCGGTGAGCAGGGTGACGAGTTCGCCGCCGCTGGACAGGAGCCGGTCGGCGACCTGCCGCGCCACCACGGCGCGGTCGCTGCCGACGATGACGATGTCGCCGTTGACGATGCCGAGGACGTCGCCGACCTCGCAGGCTCCCCCGCTCGTCAGGCCCGCCTTCGCCGCGATCGTCAAACCGCCGTGACGGGTCGCCGAGCTCGCCTGGGTCATGGCGAGGACGTTGCGGTGGGCGGTGAGCGCCGGGTCGTGGACGGCCAGCGCCGCGATGCCCTGGACGGCCGTGCGCGACGGGATGACGTGGATGGTCAGGCCGTCCTGCTCCGCGGCCCTGGCTGCGGCCTGCGCCGACATCAGGGTGTCCTGGTCGTTCGGCAGGAGGATGACCTCGACGGCGTTGCTCGCGCGGGCCGCGGCGAGCAACTGGCCCGCGGAGGCGCGCCGCCCCGGACCGGAGGCGATGGTCGTGGCTCCGGCCTGCTCGAAGAGGGCGGCGATGCCCGGACCGGCGGCGCAGGCCACGACGGCGAGGTCGACCAGGGGGTGCGAGGAGAGCGTCCGGTCGGCGAAGCGCGTCACCTGCAGTCGATGCGGTCGACCCGCCTCGACGCCCCGCTCGATCGCGGCAGCCACGTCGTCGACGTGGACGTGGACGTTCCAGAGCTCGGGGCCGCCCACGACGAGGAGGGAGTCGCCCAGACCGTCGAGCTGCGTCCGCAGGGTCTCGACCGCCTCGGATGTGGTCCCGTCGAGGAGGTACATGACCTCGTAGGCGGGCGCCCCGGTCAGGGGCTCCTCGAGCGGGAGCTCACGGGAGGGCATGGTGCGCTCGGTGCTCGTGAACTCGTCGACGACGAAGGCCGCGGCGGGGGTGAGCTCACGCACGACGCGGTCCATCGTCTCGACCATGAGCAGGAAGCCGGCTCCCCCGGCGTCGACGACCCCGGCCCGGGCGAGCGCCTCGAGTTGCTCGGGGGTCCGCCGCAGGGCGTCGCGGGCGGCCTCGACACAGGCGGCCGTGACCTCGCCCAGCGTCGCGTCCGGCCCCAGGGCCTCGGCCGCGTCCGCCGTGGCCGAGGCGACGGAGAGGATCGTGCCCTCCACGGGGTGGGCGACGCTCGCCCACGCGGCCGTCGTGGCGCCGCGCAGAGCGCGCACGAGCAGCGGTGCGTCGACGACCGTCAGCCCCGGCCCCTCCTGCGCCATGGCTTCGGCGAAGCCGCGCAGGATCTGGCTGAGGATGACGCCGGAGTTGCCCCGGGCGCTCAGGAGCGCGGCGCGGGTGAGCTCCTCCGCCTCGCGCACGAGGGTGGTCGTCGCGGGCCGGCCCGCGCGCTCCCTGGCCTCGCGCACGGTGTCGAAGGCGGCGTCGAGTGTCAGGTAGAGATTCGTGCCGGTGTCACCGTCGGGCACGGGGTAGACGTTGAGCTGGTCGATCTGCTCCCGTCGGGCCGCGAACGCAGCCCTCAGGACCACCGCCCAACGGCGGGCGGTCGAGGCATCGAGGACGTCCAGCACGTGTGGCAGGCTAGTCGAGGCGCCTTCCTGGCAGGCGTTTTGGTCCACAGTCGGACTTCGGCTACTCTGGACCGGTTGCCGTGAGGAGTCCCGCCCCCGGGCGTGTCCCACGGCATCACGTTCGATACACACTCGTTTAGACATCAGGAGATACCCGTGGCTGCCAACTGCGACGTCTGCGGCAAGGGACCGTCTTTCGGTCACTCCATCTCGCACTCGCACCGCCGCAACAAGCGCCGCTGGAACCCCAACATCCAGCGCGTCAAGGCCATGGTCGGTGCGGCTGGCGTGACCCCGAAGCGGCTCAACGTCTGCACGTCCTGCCTCAAGGCTGGCAAGGTCAAGCGCTGACCTCGCCCCTCAAGGCCCTGCTTCACTGAAGCTGATCGAGCCGACCTCCCCTTCCGGGGTGGTCGGCTTTGTCGTTCCCCCGCTGTTGTTCGCTCGCTGTTGTTCGCTCGGTGTGGTCTCCCTCAGCCGGCGAAGTGGTCCCACCCGCGACCCTGCGGCACGACGCCGTCGACGGTGACCCGGCCCGGCTCGTCCCCGGCCGGCACGACGCGACCGATGACCCACCAGGGCGCCTCCCTGTCCACGGGCACCTGCTCCACGCTCGGGAAGGTCGCCAGGAGCGAGTGCTCCTCGCCACCGGTGAGGAGCTGACGCCACGCGACGTCCGCGGGCATGACCGCCGCGAGCGGCGGCAGGAAGTCTCGCTCGAGGGCGGCGCCCTCGAGGTCGATGGCCACCCCGCTCGCCGCGGCGATCCGGCCGGCGTCCCGCACGAGGCCGTCGGAGATGTCGAGCATGGCGCTCGCTCCCGCGGCGGCCGCGATGGGTCCGCTCTCGTACGGCGGCCGAGGCTGGCGGTGCTCCCCCATCAGCGGCGCCCGCAGTCGCTGCCCGTCGTCGTCGGGTGCCGTGATCGTCGGCGAGTGTCCCTGCTCGTGGAGCCACCAGCCCGCGCCCGACCAGCCGAGCGATCCGCAGACGGCCACGACGTGGCCGACCTTCGCCCCGGACCGCAGGACGGTGCGCCCGGGGATCTCCCCCAGCGCCGTGATGCTGACCATGACGACGCCGGCAGGCGCCGACGACAGGTCGCCCCCGAGAACGGCCACGCCCGCGTCGGCGGCGGCGTGCGCGATGCCGGCGCTGAGCTCGAGGACCCAGTCGATCCTCGTCTGCGGGTCTGCCGTGAGCGTGAGCAGCAGGCCCGTGGCGACGCCGCCCATGGCGGCCACGTCGGCGACGTTCTGGGCCACGACCTTCGCCCCCACCTCACGCCCGGTCGACCACTCGTCCAGCCAGTCCCGGCCCCGGACCATCGTGTCCGTCGTCGCCACGACGGCGCCCGTGGGGACGGCGAGCACCGCGGCGTCGTCGCCCGGCCCCACGGTCACGCGCGTGGCGTCGCCGGCGGACGCGAAGAGCGGGAGGATCCGCCGCAGCAGGCCCTCTTCGTCCAGATCCGCGAGGACGCCGGGCTCCGGGGCGCCCTCGGTCACCCTCGGTTCGTCCGCTGGGGACGACGGCATCGGACCTCCTGAGGACGTGGTGACTCCCGGCACTGTAGCGTCGTGACGGTGCCGCGGACCGCGCGGGCACACAACCGGGCAACGAGGCCCGACGAGAGCAAGAGGTGAGCGACAGATGGTGCAGGCCTACATCCTGATCCAGACCGACGTGGGCCGCGCCGCGAGCGTGGCCGCGACCATCAAGGACATCGCGGGCGTCGCCCTGGCCGAGGACGTGACCGGGCCCTATGACGTGATCGCTCTCGTCGAGGCCAACACCGTCGACGAGCTCGGCAAGCTCGTGATCGCCAAGATCCAGGACGTCGAGGGCATCACCCGCACGCTCACGTGCACCGTCGTCCACGTCTGACGTCCGCTTCGCCGCGGACCCACCACCGTCGGGCCACCGTCGCACTCCTCCTCGGAGCCGTCGGTGGCCTGTCCGCGTGCTCCGGCGCGGTCGAGGTCGCCGACGCACCGCTGGCGGAGGACCCCGCCTGCGCGAAGGTGGCCGCGGCCTGGCCGACGACGGTCGCCAACCAGGCGGTCGTCGAGACGACCGGCGCCGGCGCCACGGTGCGCGCCTGGGGTGACCCGACGATCGTGGCCCGCTGCGGCGTGCCGGCGCTCACCCCGACGACCGAGCAGTGCATCGAGGCTGACGGGCTCGGCTGGGTCGTCAGCGACCTCAGCGACGGGGTGCGACTGACGACCTACGGCAAGGACCCCGCGGTCGAGATCCTCGTGCCGGAGGCCTACGCGCCCGCTCCCCTGCTGCTCCCGGCCTTCGCCGACGCCGCGGCGGCCCTGCCCGACAACGGGCGCAGCTGCCTCTAGTCGGGGTTGCCGCTGGCGCCGCGGCGCGTCAGCGCAGGCCGACGGGTCGCGTCAGGGCGAGTTGGATGAGGGCGTCGATGAGCTCGGGGTAGGACACACCCGACGCCTCCCACATTTGCGGGTACATCGAGTGCGGGGTGAAGCCCGGCATGGTGTTGATCTCGTTGATGAGGACGTCGCCCTGTTCGGTGTAGAAGCAGTCGACGCGCGCCAGACCCTCGCAGCCCAGCGACTCGAAGGCGGCCCCCGCCAGGCGCCGCACCTCCGCGGCCACGCCCTCGGGAAGGTCGGCCGGGCAGCTGAGCTGGACGGCACTGGAGTCGAGGTACTTGGCCTCGAAGTCGTAGAAGTCGTGGCCGTGACCCTCCTCGACGACGATCTCGCCGGGGTGGGACGTGCGCGGTGCGCCGCCGTCGGGGTCCTGGAGGACGGCGCACTCGATCTCGCGGCCGACGATGCCGGCCTCGACGATGACCTTGAGGTCGTGCTCGCGGGCCGCCTCGACGGCCGCCTCCACGTCCTCGAGGCGGGCGACCTTCGTGATCCCGACGGAGGAGCCGGCGCGGCACGGCTTGACGAAGACGGGGAACTGGAGGGCGCCCACGGCGTCGAGGGCGGCGGCCCGGTCGCGGCGCCACTGGGCGTCGGTGATGACGGTGAAGGGTCCGACGGGCAGGCCGGCGCCGGCGAAGACGACCTTCATGTAGTGCTTGTCCATGCCAGCGGCCGAGGCGAGGACGCCGGAGCCGACGTAACGGATGTCGGCGAGCTCGAGCATCCCCTGGATGGTGCCGTCCTCGCCGTAGGGCCCGTGCAGCAGCGGGAAGACGACATCGACCTGACCGAGCACCGTCGGCACCTCGCCCGGCGCGGACACGAGCAGGTCGCGCTCGCCCGTCGACTGCGGGACGAGCACGCGGGAGCCGTCGCCCGTGACCTGCGGGGTGTGGCCGCGCTCGAGCGTCAGCGGCTCGGGATCGTCGGGCATGGCGACCCAGCGCCCCTCGGGCGTGATCCCGATCGGGATGACGTCGTAGGCGTCGCGGTCGATGGCGCGCAGCACTCCGGCGGCGGTCGCGCAGGAGACGGCGTGCTCCGAGGAGCGACCGCCGAAGACGATCGCGACGCGGGGTCGGGTCGGCGCGCTGGACTGGGGCTGCTGGTCGGTGCTCATCGGCAGGAACTCTAGCCCGAGCGAGCCAGCACCGACCGATCGGCGACGGCGTGGCGGCGCGACCTACCCTGATCCCGTGACCACTGAGCGCACCCACCCCGACGACCTCGCCCCGGCCACCCGCCTCGTCCAGCTCGGCCGCCCGCCGGCGACGCCCGGTGGCGGCGTCAACGCGCCGCTCGCGCTGACGTCGACCTATCACGCGGACGGCCCGGTGAACTACGCCCGCGTGGGCAACCCGACGTGGGACGCCTTCGAGGAGGCGCTCGGGTCGCTCGAGGGCGGAGACGCCCTCGTCTTCTCGTCGGGGATGGGAGCGATCAGCGCAGCCCTGTCCCTCCTCCCCCACGGCGGCACCATCGTCGTGCCCGGACACGCCTACAACGGGACGCTCGCGAGCCTCGACGCACTGGCCGCGGAGGGCGCGGCGGTCGTGCGCCGGGTCAGCATCGACGACACGGCCGCGGTCGTCGCCGCGTTGGACGGGGCCGACCTGCTGTGGCTCGAGTCCCCGACCAACCCGATGCTCGAGGTCGCGGACATCCCGACCCTCGTTGCCGCCGCGCACGAGCGCGATGTGCTCGTCGTCGTGGACAACACCTTCGCCACTCCCCTGCTCCAGCGCCCACTCGAGGACGGCGCCGACGTCGTCGCGCACTCCGTGACGAAATACCTGGCCGGCCACTCGGACGTCATCCTCGGGGCCCTCGTCACCCCGCACACCGAGCGCGGTCGCGCCCTGCACCAGCGCCTGCACACTCGGCGCAGCCTCGGCGGCGCCATCGCCGGCCCGACGGAGACCTGGCTCGCCCTGCGGGGCCTGCGCACGCTGCACGTCCGGCTCGAGCGGGCCTGCGCCAACGCCCTCGTCCTCGCCGAGCGGTTGCGCGGGCACGCCCGGGTCGAGCGGGTTCGCCACCCCGGCTTCGGCGCGATCATCAGCATCGAGGTGACCGGCGGCCTCGAGGGCGCCGAGCGGGTCGCGGCGGCCACGCGGGTGTGGGTGCACTCGACGAGCCTCGGTGGCGTCGAGTCCCAGATCGAGCGCCGCGGTCGGCACGCCAGCGAGCCGCCGACCGTCCCGGCGCAGCTGCTGCGCCTGTCCGTCGGGATCGAGGACGTCGAGGACCTGTGGCGCGACCTCGAGCAGGCGCTCGAGGGCTGAGCGTCAGCCCGCCTCGGCCTTCGTCGCGCGGTTCATCAACGCACCGACGAGCTCGGCGGGCTTGTGTCCGTCGCGGACGACCCCGACGACCTGCTCGATGATCGGCACGTCGACCCCGAGCGACTGGGCGAGCGCGAGGATGGACTCGCACGACTTCACGCCCTCGGCCGTCTGGCTGGTCACGGCGACGACCTCGTCGACGGTCATCCCCTTGCCGAGGTTCACGCCGAAGGTGCTGTTGCGCGACAGCGGTGACATGCAGGTCGCGATGAGGTCGCCGACCCCGGCCAGGCCGGCGAACGTCACCGACTGCCCGCCCTGCGCCATGCCCAGCCGCATCATCTCCGCGAGTCCGCGGGTGATGATCGACGCCTTCGTGTTGTCGCCCATCCCCATGCCCTCGGCCATGCCGACGGCGAGCGCGATGACGTTCTTGCACGCCCCGCCGAACTCCGTCCCGATCACGTCGGTGCTCGTGTACGGGCGGAAGTAGGACGCGGTGCAGGCGTGCTGGACGCGCTGGGCGACCTTCTCGTCGATGCAGGCGACGACCGCGGCGGCGGGGTGCTTCTCCGCGATCTCCTTCGCCAGGTTGGGACCGGAGACGACGACGATCCGCTCGGGCTCGAACCCGCCGGCCTCGTGCAGCACCTGGCTCATCCGCTTCATGGTGCCGCGCTCGACCCCCTTCATGAGGGAGACGACCGCGGCGTCCGGCGGCACGGCCGAGGCCCACGCGGCGAGGTTGTCGCGCAGCGTCTGACTCGGCACGGCGACGACGACGATCTCGGCGCCCTCCGCCGCGGCGACCGGGTCCGACGTCGCCCGGATCCGCTCGGACAGGCGAAGGTCGGGCAGGTAGTCCGTGTTGCACCCGGCGTTGATCGCGTCGACGACCTCCTGGCGGCGGCCCCACATCGTCACGTCGCATCCGGCGTCGGCGAGCACCTGGGCGAAGGCGGTCCCCCAACTCCCGGTGCCGTAGACGGTCACGTTCGTCATGCCGGTCGGTCCCTTCTGTCTTCCGCGTCGAACGATCCGATGGACGGCTGACCGTGGACCACCGGGTCGTAACGCTCGGCGGGTGCCTTCGCGCCGCGGATCTGCTCCAGCTCGTTCTCGATGCCGTCCATGATCCGCTCCGTGGCAAGCAGCAGCAGTTCGCGGGTCAACGGCGCGCCGTACAGGTCGGAGAGGTCGATGGGAGGGCCGACGCGCATGTGCATCGTCTTGCGTGGGAAGAGGTGCGGACGGACGTGACCGTGGACCGGGATGACCTCCTGGGCGCCCCACTGCGCGACGGGCAGGACGGGGCAGCGCGTCTCCAGCGCGATCCGCGCCGCACCGGTCTTGCCACGCATCGGCCAGATGTCCGGCTCCCGCGTCAGCGTCCCCTCGGGGTAGACCGCGACCGGCTTGCCGGCGTTGACGGCGGCGACGGCTGCCCGCATGGCGTCCGCGGCCTGCGGGGTCTCCCGGTAGACGGGGACCTGGCCGGCCTTGCGCAGGATGAACCCGACGAACGGCACCTGAAAGACGCTGACCTTGCCGAGGAAGTAGGCCGGTCGACCACTGTCGAACATGAAGTGCGCGAAGGTGAGCGGGTCGAAGTGCGAGATGTGGTTGGCGCAGACGACGAAGCCGCCCGTGGCGGGGATGTGCTCCTGGCCGCGCCAGTCTCGCTTCGTCAGAACCATGAGCAGCGGGCGCAGGATGCCGGCCGCGAACCGGTAGGCCCACGGGACCCGATCGCGCTTCAGCGCTTGTCGGCCGTCATCATTGAGGGAGTGCCCAGCAGTCACGCCGCAACCCTATGCCCCGTCCAAGGAAGGTCGACCGAGCCTCCATGATCGTGTCGGACGCCAGCGACGGTCCCACGGACCGGGCCGCCCATCACGCCGCCCGGCCTGCCGCCGACGGTGCCGCCGACGGTGCCCCGAGCGGATCGGCCGGGTGGGGCGTCGTCGTGCCCGTCAAGGGCGGACCGGACGCCAAGTCCCGACTCGCGGCGCCCGACGGCGTCGACCGGGCGCGGCTCGCCCACGCCATCGCCGAGGACACGCTCGCCGCGGTGCGCACCAGCGGGGTCGGCACGCTCGTCGTCGTGACGAGCGACGTCGCCCTCGCCGCCTGGGCGGGTGAGCACGGCGCGCACGTCGTGGCCGATCCCGGGACCGGTCTCGACGCGGCCGTCCTTGCGGGGCTGCGACACCTGGCCGGACACGCCCCGCACCGCCATCGCGCGGTGCTGCTGGGCGACCTTCCCGCGCTCGTGCCCGCCGAGCTGGCGGCCGCGCTGGCGCAGGCGCGTACCCATCCGCGCGCCCATCTGCCCGACGCCGAGGGCGAGGGCACGACACTTCTGACGGCGCTGCGAGGCCTCGACCTCGTGCCGCGCTTCGGGGTGCGCTCGTCGGCGCGTCATGCCTCCGCGGGGCACCCGGTCCTCACCGAGGCCCTGTCGTTGGCCAGCGTGCGACGCGACGTCGACGACGCGGACGATCTCGCCGCGGCCCGGCTCCTCGGTCTGGGGCCTCGCACCGCGGCGGTGTTGACGGCAGCGCGGCGGTAGCGTCTCCCCCATGGCCGAGCACACCCAGGGCAGCGTCCACACCGTCGACCCGTCGACCGGCGCGGGATCGCTGCTGCTCGACGACGGTCGTGAGGTGATGTGGTCCCCCGAGGTCTTCGCGGTGAGCTCGCTCCGGCACGTGCGCGTGGGTCAGCGGCTCAGCCTCGAGGTCGAGGACCGCACGGTGACCCGCTTGTGGATCGTGGGCATCGGCGACGACCAGCGCATCGACTGAACGCCGCGGCCCGGCCTCCGCACACCCGGTGACACGCCGAAGGAGGCGCCCCCGACGGGGACACCTCCTTCGGATCCAACCATCGGATCAACCGGCGAGGGCGCGCTCGATCTCGCCGATCACCGCGGTCTCGTTCGCGGACGTGTCATCGGCGGCGGCCGCGACGTCCTTGGCCGACTGGAGCACGACGGCCTTGTAGCCCTCGACCAGGGTCGGCGCCTTCTGCGTGAGGACGGCGACGGCCTGCGAGATGAGCTCGAGCGTGCGGGCCTTGGCCTCGTCCTTGCCCCCCGACGGCATCTCCGGCATGCCCCCGACCATGAGCTGCTGGATCTCCGGCGGGGCGGCCTTGACCGCCTTGCTCGCGGCGAAGGACTCCTTGAAGGTGTCGAAGAAGCCCGGCTCTGCCTGGGCGACGAGGGCACCCGCACGCACGGCGGCGGAACGGACGGTCTTCTGCTCGTCCTCGGTCAGGGTGGTGGGCTGCTGCGGCGTTTCGCTCATGTGCTGCTCCTCCTGCTCGCGGGGCACCCTCGTGGCACCCCTCACCACGTGTCTACCGCAGAAGTCGCCTCGAAGTCGCGCTCAGGCGCCGACGCACCAGACCCGGCCGCGCGGGCTCACTCCCCGGCGGCGGCCTTCGCCGCGGCCAGGCGCCAGCGGATCCCGGCCTCGATGAAGCTGTCGATCTCGCCGTCGAAGACGGCCGTGGGGTTGCCCGTCTCCTGCTCCGTCCGGAGGTCCTTGACCATCTGGTACGGGTTGAGCACGTAGGAGCGCATCTGGTCGCCCCAGCTCGCCTTGATGTCGCCGGCGAGCTCCTTGCGCTCGGCCGCCTCCTCCGCCTTCTTCTGGAGGAGCAGTCGCGACTGGAGCACGCGCAGCGCGGCGGCGCGGTTCTGGATCTGCGACTTCTCGTTCTGCATCGAGACGACGATGCCGGTCGGGATGTGCGTCATGCGCACGGCCGAGTCCGTCGTGTTGACCGACTGACCACCGGGCCCGGAGCTGCGGAAGACGTCGACCTTGATCTCGTTCTCGGGGATCTCGACCGAGTCCGTCTGCTCGATGAGCGGGATGACCTCGACGGCGGCAAAGGAGGTCTGACGACGACCCTGGTTGTCGAAGGGGCTGATCCGGACGAGGCGGTGCGTGCCGGCCTCGACGGAGAGGTTGCCGTAGGCGTAGGGCACGTTGATCTCGAAGGTCGCGGACTTCAGCCCCGCCTCCTCGGCGTACGAGGTGTCCATGACCTTGGTCGGGTAACCGTGGCGCTCGGCCCAGCGCAGGTACATGCGCAGGAGCATCTCGGCGAAGTCGGCGGCGTCGACGCCACCGGCGCCGGCGCGGATCGTGACGACCGCGGCCCGCTCGTCGTACTCGCCACTGAGCAGGGTGCGCACCTCGAGCTCGCCGACGGCCTTGCGGACCGACTCGAGCTCGGATTCGGCCTCGGCGAGGGTGTCCGCGTCGCTCTCCTCGACGGCCATCTCCACGAGGGTCTCAAGGTCGTCGATGCGGGCGTCCATGCCGATGATGCGGTCGTGCTCCGCCTTGGCGCGGGACAGCGCCGAGTTGACCTGCTGCGCCTTCTCCTGGTCGTCCCACAGGTGCGGGTCGGCCGACTGGTCCTCGAGGTCCTTGATCTGCGCCTCGAGCGCGCTCACGTCGGTCACCTCACGCACCTGACTCATGGTCGTGCGGAGGTTCTGGATCTCTGAGACGAAGTCGACAGCCACAAGGAGGCACTCTACCGTCGCCACGTGCTCACCCTCGGACCGCTGCCCCTCGCCACGACCAGCACCGTCGGGGTGATGGTGGCCGGCGCCCTGACCGGCCTGTCGCTGATCATCGCGATCGGGGCGCAGAACGCCTTCGTCCTGCGTCAGGGCATCCGTCGCGAGCACGTGTGGCTCGTCGTCGGCGTGTGCGCCCTGGCCGACGCCGTCCTCATCGTCATCGGCACCGCCGGTGTGGGGGCCATCGTCAGCAGTCACCCCACGGCACTGACGGTCGTGCGCTGGCTCGGCGCGGCCTATCTCGTGTGGTTCGCCATCAGGTCCATCCGCTCGGCCCTGGCCCCGCAGGCGCTGACCGCCCAGGAGCCCGTCTCACGCGGCTCGGTGTTGGCGACGACCCTCGCCCTCACCTTCCTCAACCCCCACGTCTACCTCGATACGGTCCTCATGGTGGGCACCCTCGCGGCCTCGCACGGGGACGCACGCTGGTGGTTCGCCTTGGGCGCGGCAGCGGCGAGCGCCCTGTGGTTCCCGGCGCTGGGCCTCGGCGCGCGAGCCCTGGCCGGGCCGCTCGGCCGGCCCTCGACGTGGCGGGTCATCGACGGCGTCGTCGCGCTCGTCATGCTCGTGATCGCCTGGCTGCTAATCACCGGCTGAGCGTCACCGGCTGAGGGTCACCGGGACCACGTCGCGACTCAGGGCGAGGGCGCCGCGCGCTCGGCCACCTTCGGGCTGTTGGTCACGAACTGGCCGACCCAGGTCGCCCGCGGGTCGCGGTCGATGAGCAACGACTTGACGAAGAGGGTCAGCGGGATCGCGAGCAGCGCGCCCAGGGCCCCGAAGACGTAGGCCCAGAACATGAGCGACAGGAAGGACGTCGTCGCGTTGATGCCCACGGCGTCACCGGTGAACTTCGGCTGGAGAATCGACTGGATGACGAAGTTGACCACCGAGAAGACGATGATCACGGTGACCATGGGCCCGACCCCGCCATCGAGGAGCGCCAGCAGCGCCGGCGGCACGAGGCCGAGCACGAAGCCCACGTTGGGGATGTAGTTCGTCACGAAGGCCACGAGCCCGAAGGTGAAGGCGAGCGGCACGCCGATGATCTGCAGGGCGATGATGTCGAGCACCGCGACGATCGCGCCGAAGATCGTCGAGACCACCCAGTACTTGCGCACGCGCTCACCGAAGTCGACGAGCGCATCGGCCACGTCCGGCTTGTAGGAGTGGATGGCGCCGAGCGTCCGCGGGAAACCCAGGGCGTCCATCGTCAGGAAGATCATCACGGTGAGGATGAGGAGCAGCGCCGAGCCCATCCCGGAGAGGTACCCGGCGATGGCCTGTCCGATGCCGATGAGGTTCTTGAGGTCGAAGTTCTTCCAGAACTCGTCGATCTGCGTCTGGTCGATGCCACGGTCCGCGAGCATCTTCTCGGCGTTCGTCACGAGGTCGTTGAACTCGGCGCTGTAGTTGGGCAGGACGTCGATGAGCCGCCCCACGGCGATCCCGAGCGAGGCGAAGAGGGCCGCGATGATCCCGTAGAGGAGCACGATCAGGACGAGGCCGGCCACCACCTTCGGGACGTGGCGGGACACCCAGCGGTAGACCGGATACACGGCGATGAGGAGGGTCAGGGCGAGGAAGGTCGGGGCCACGATGGTCCCGATGGACCGCAGACCACCGATGGCGATGGTCGCGGCGCCGAGTCCCAGGAGCAGGGACAGGGTCGGCGAGAGCTGTGCCCGCACGGCTGGGGCCGGCGCGACGTGGTGGTCGTGGTGGGCGTCGGCGCTCGTCCCCACGGGGTCGGCGTCGCCAGCCTCCCCCGTCACGGGGCGATCGGGATCGGTCTGCGGGGTGGGCTCGGTCACGCGGTCAGCCTAGGTGCCGACGCCGACGGTGCGAATTGTTAACCCCCTATTCCCGTTTCGGACGTCCCGACATGAATAGGTTCGGGGGCGGTGCCGTGTCGGCGCCCTCCACTCATGCTTGAAGGAAAGGCTCAACCATGTCAGTCCGCTCCCTCGGGAGGCGCGGCCCCATCGGGCTCGCGCTCGGCACCACCGCGGCCCTCGCGCTCACCGGCGTCGTCGCCCTGCCGGCCAACGCGGCCGCCACCCACGTCATCATCACCGAGGCCTACGGCGGCGGTGGCAACTCCGGAGCCACGCTGACGAACGACTTCGTCGAGCTCAACAACCCGACCGGCGCCCCGATCTCGCTTGACGGCTACACGGTGCAGTACTTCTCCGCGAGCGGCAACCTCGGCAACACGTGCTCGCTGACCGGCACGTCGATCGCCGCGGGCTCCTCCTTCCTCATCCAGCAGGCCAAGGGCACCGGCGGCACCCAGCCGCTGCCGACGCCGGACGCCGTCTGCACCGCCGCCATGAGTGGCAGCGCCGGCACCGTCGCGCTCGTCAAGGACGGCGTGACCGTCGACCTCGTCGGCTGGGGATCGTCCACGACCAAGTTCGAGGGCGCCCCGGCCGCGGGCACGAGCAACACGACGTCGGTCGCCCGCAAGAGCCTCGACGACACCGACAACAACGCGGCCGACTTCGCCGTGGGCGCCCCGACGCCGGTCGCCAGCGGCGGCACGGGCGGCGGCGGCGACGAGGAGGCCGCGACGAAGGCCACCATCGCCGAGATCCAGGGCGCCGGCACGGCCTCCCCGCTCGCGGGCAAGGTCGTCGAGACGACGGGCGTCGTCACCGCGAACTACCCGACCGGCGGCTTCAACGGCTTCTACCTGCAGACCCCCGGTTCCGGCGGCGCCACCGACGCCACCCCGGGCGCCTCGGACGGCGTCTTCGTCTACGGCACGACCGACGTCACCATCGGTGACTGCTACACCGTCACCGGCACGGTCAAGGAGTTCAGCAGCCTCACCGAGCTGGCCGACGTCACGCTGACGCCCGCGACCGATTGCGCCCCCGTCGCGCCGGTCGAGCTCGCCGCCGTGCCGAGCACCACCGAGAAGGAGGCCCTCGAGGGCCAGCTCGTCCTGCCGGTCGGCACGCACACGATCACGAACAACTACAGCCTCAACCAGTTCGGCACGCTCGGCCTGACCCCCGGCGACAAGCCGCTCTACCAGGCCACCGACGTCGTGGCCCCCGGCCCGGAGGCCGTCGCCTACGAGGCCGCCAACAAGGCCAAGGAGATCCTCCTCGACGACGGCGCGAGCTGGAACTACATGACGAACGCGACGGCGCAGGACTCTCCCCTGCCGTGGCTCTCGCAGGACGAGCCGATGCGCACGGGCTCGCAGGTCACCTTCGCCAAGCCCGTCGTCCTCGACTACCGCTTCGGCTGGAACTACCAGCCCACCGGTCAGATCGTCGGCGCGACCGACTCGGACGACCCGCTGGTGACCGAGAACGACCGCGAGGAGACCGTGCCCGCCGTCGGCGGCGACGTGCGACTGGCCTCCTTCAACGTCCTGAACTACTTCACCGACCTCGGCGTCGACGAGAACGAGTTCAAGCACTGCGACTACTTCGCCGACCGCGACGGCAAGCCCGTCGCGACGGACTTCTGCGAGGTCCGCGGCGCGTGGACCGACGCCGCCTTCGCCGACCAGAAGGCGAAGCTCATCACGGCCGTCAACTCGCTCGACTCCGGCATCGTCGCCCTCTCCGAGATCGAGAACTCGGCCGGCCTGACGTGGATCAACCACGAGCGCGACTACGCCCTCGCCGAGTTCGTCGGCGAGCTCAACGCCGCGGGCGGCAACTGGGCCTACGCGGCCTCGCCGGTCGTCAACGCCGACAACGAGGACGTCATCCGCACGGCCTACATCTACAACCCGGACCTCGTGAAGACGAAGGGCGCGTCGACGATCCTGCTCGACGAGGCCTTCGCCAACGCTCGGTACCCGCTCGCGCAGGACTGGCAGGCGCGCAACTCCGCCACGAAGTTCACGACCATCACCAACCACTTCAAGTCGAAGGGTTCCGGCGAGGACGACGGCACCGGCCAGGGCAACTCCAACCCGTCCCGCGAGGCCCAGGCCCGCGCGCTGACGACGTGGGTCGACCAGAACTGGGCGGACGAGGCGGTCTTCCTCACGGGTGACTTCAACGCCTACGCCAAGGAAACCCCGGTCCAGATCATCGAGGCCGGCGGCTTCACGAACATCGTCAAGGAGTTCGAGCCGGAGTCCGCGAGCTACCAGTTCAGCGGTCGCCTCGGCTCCCTGGACCACATCTTCGTCAACGACAAGGCGAAGGCGCTCGTCACGGGCGCGGGCATCTGGGACATCAACGGCGACGAGTCGATCGCCATGCAGTACTCCCGCCGCAACTACAACGTGACGGACTTCTACACGACGTCCGCCTTCGCGTCCTCGGACCACGACCCGGCCGTTGCCGGGATCAACGTCGACGGCGCGTGGTGGGACACCCAGCGCTGAGTCTGACCGGACACGGCAGTACCGCCTGAGCGAAGGGGGCGGGTCGGGACGCATGTCCCGATCTGCCCCCTTCGTCATGTCCTGACCCATGCGGAACTGGACGATCCCTGCACTTTGAGGTCACAACCGCATAACGAAGCGAGCGCGTGTCCGCTGTCGGAGCCGGACGAGGCTTTGACTTCGTCCAATGCGCCCGCGGCGCTCGTAGCCTCCGCTCCCCCTCCGCCGCGCAGGGACAGTGTTCATCGACAAGGGATGGTTCACGTGAGTCAGTCACTGCTCGGCAGGAGGCGACGGCTCACCGGCCTGCTCGCCGCCACGACCCTCGCGATCGGCGCAGTCGCCGTCGCGGCCCCGTCTCAGGCCACACCCGATCAGGGCAAGGACCAGGGCAACAGCACGTACAAGAACGTCTCCGACAACCTGCGCAACCCGATGGCGATCAAGCAGGACGCCATGCGGCAGAAGGCGCTCGAGAAGCGGCTCCGGGGCGACAAGTCCGCGCAGGGCTCCGTCGCCAAGCTCGGCAAGGGGCAGTACGTCGAGCTCGAGCGCGAGGGCACGGACCGGATCTTCACCCTCCTCGTGGAGTTCGGTGACGAGCAGTACTCCAGCCCGACCTTCCAGGGTCCGCCGCCGGACGGCAGCGCGACCGACGTGACCGGTCCGCTGCACAACGAGATCCCGGAGCCGGACCGCTCGATCGACAACTCGACCCTGTGGCAGTCCGACTACAACCAGGCGCACTACGAGGACATGTACTTCAACCGCATGGCCACGTACTACGAGCGCCAGTCCTCGGGGCGTTACTCCGTCGAGGGTGACGTCACCGAGTGGGTGAAGGTCCCCTTCAACGAGGCGCTCTACGGCCGCAACTACTGCGGCGGCATCGTCTGCGCCACGAGCAAGGCCCTCGTGCGCGACGCCCTCGCGGTCTGGGTGCAGCAGCAGCTCGACGAGGGCAAGGCCCTCGCCGAGGTGACGGACTACCTCAAGACCTTCGACCAGCAGGACCGCTACGACATCGACGGTGACGGCAACTTCGCCGAGCCCGACGGCGTCATCGACCACTTCCAGATCGTGCACGCGGGCGGCGACGAGGCGGCCGGTGACCCGCACCAGGGCACCGACGCCATCTGGAGCCACCGCTGGTCGACGAACCTCCAGTCGGGCGGCCCGTACGGCGTCGGCGTGGACGTCGGCACCAACTCCGGCATCGTCCAGAGCGACCTCGTGCCGAACAACTCCACGGGCATCTGGGTCTACGACTACACGATGCAGCCGGAGAACGGCGGGCTCGGTGTCTTCGCGCACGAGTTCGGCCACGACCTCGGCCTGCCGGACCTCTACGACACCTCCGGCAACACCGGTGGCGCGGAGAACAGCACGGCCTTCTGGACCCTCATGTCGTCCGGCTCGAACATCGGCGACGGCTCCCCCGACGGCATCGGCGACGCCCCCACCGACCTCGGTGCGTGGGAGCTCTTCCAGCTCGGTTGGCTCTCGCCGCAGGGCTCGAGTGGCGCCTTCTATGACGTCGCCACGGCGGGCAAGCGCTCGTCGCACTCCCTCGGCTCCAACGTCCCAGCGACGAAGAAGGCCCAGGCCCTCTTCGTCGTCCTCCCCGACAAGGAGGTGCCCCAGTCCCTCGGCACGCCCTATGCCGGCGAGCGGATGTACTGGAGCACCGCCGGTGACGAGCTCGAGACGTCGATGACGCACGCGGCCACGCCCGGGACGCTCACGGCGAAGGTGAGCTACCAGATCGAGGCCGACTGGGACTACGCCTACCTCGAGGCCTCGCCGGATGGCGCGACGTGGACGCCGGTGCAGACGAACGTGTCGACGTCGACGAACCCGAACGAGCAGAACCAGGGCCACGGCATCACCGGCAGCTCGGCCGGGGCGTGGGTCGACCTGACCGGCACGCTGCCTGCGGGCACGACCCAGGTCCGGTTCCGCTACTGGACCGACGTCGCCGCCACCGAGCCCGGCCTGCTCGTCGACGACGTGGCGCTCGACGGCACGCTCATCGGCACGGCCGAGACGGACGAAGGGTGGACCTTCGACGGGTTCGTGGAGACGACCGGCACGGAGACCCAGACGTTCTTCAACGCCTACGTCGCCGAGAACCGTCAGTACGACGGCTACGACGCGTCGCTGAAGACCGCCTACAACTTCGGGTTCTCCCCGGAGAAGCCGGACTGGGTCGAGACGTTCCCGTACCAGAACGGCCTCCTGGTCTCGTACTGGGACACGTCGCAGGCGGACAACAACGTCGGCGACCACCCCGGCGCGGGCCTGATCCTGCCCGTCGACGCGCACCCGGACTTCAGTCACTGGTCGGACGGGACGCTGCTGCGGCCGCGGTTCCTCTCGGCCGACTCGACCTTCGGGCTCGAGGCGACGGATGAGACCACGGTGCACAACGCCGGCATGGAGACCACGATCCCGTCGAAGCCGGCGGTGCCGGTCTTCGACGACACGAAGTCGTGGTGGTTCAACGCCGACGAGCACGCCGCGACCGGCAGCCACGCCGGCCGTTACGAGCCGGGCTGGTACAGCGTCGACGTGCCGAAGACTGGCACGACCGTGCGCGTCGTCAGCTCCTCGAAGCAGGGCAACGAGCTGAACCTCGTCGTCGCCCCGAAGTGATCCACCCTCGCCGCCCGCCGGGTCCTCCCGGCGGGCGGCGAGGCACGTCCGCCCTCATTCGATCGTCGCGCGCGCTCTGGACTGGACGGTGATCGTCACACTCCCGGCGGTACCGGGCAGTACCGAACTGACGAGCGGGATCGGCGCGACGCCGGTGAGAACGACGACGGCGGTGTCCCCGTCGGCGACCCCGGTGCCCGGAGCGAGGTCCCACGAGGCGATGCCGGGCGGAAGCCCCCGACGGCCGAGGTACGCCGCGGCCTCCCCCACGACCTCCTCGTCGGTGAGGGCGAGCCCGTCCTGGGGCACCTGCTCCCCGTAGAGGGAGTCGCGGGCCGCGTCGGCGGCGTCCAGCGCGGCCGAGTCCGCCGCGTCAAGCAGACGCATTCGAGCGAGGTGCGCCGACGTCACCCCGATGCCGACGACGATCGCCAGCATGGTGACGACGACGAGGCCGATGATGAGCGGGGTGATCGCCCCCGTCTCGGCACGGCGGGACGTCAGGCGGGTCGTCACGGCGTGACCCCCACGTAGCGCGGGACGACCGAGACCTGGGTCGCGGTGATCGGCACCGACAGGGGCAGAGCCCCGGCGGCGATGTCGGGCACGAAGGGGAGCGGCACCACGACCGTCGCCGTCGCCATGACGTCCGACTGCGGGGTCAGACAGGGCGTGGCTGCGCAGGCGAGCGTCAGCTCCCCGGCGCCCCCGAAGCCCTGATCCGCGAAGGCGAGTTCCGCAGCCGCGGCGGCGCGTTGGCGCGCCTCCGGCTCGGAGCCGGCCGTGATGAAGGTGCGGCCGGCCTCGCGGGCGGCCTGCGTCACGGCGTAGCTCCCGGCCTGAACCCGGGCCAGGGCGAGAACGAGGTACACGAGCGGGATGAGGAGGACGACGGCCAGGACGATGAACTCGACGATGGCAGAACCGGATTCGCGGCCCCCTTCGCCGAACAACCGGGCCCAGCGTGCTCGCAGCCACGTTGTCGTCGTTGTCGTCGTTGTGGTCGCTCTCGTCGTCGTCAGAGCCGTCACTGCCCCTCCTGGAACGCACGCCCGACGAGATCAAAGTCGGCGCCCACGCCGTAGATGCCCAGGACCGGGACGGGCGCGTGGACCCGCACGACGACGACCTCGACGCCGCCCGCCACGCCGGTCCCCGCGCTGACGCCGGAGGCATACGAGTCGGCGAGCGAGGCCGCGATGAGCTCCCTCGTCCGGTCAGCCCCCTCGGCCGGACTCGAACCGAGCCGGGCGCCATAGCGGGCGCCTTCCGCCGCACACGAGATGAGTGTGTTGCGCACGTGCATCGTGAAGGCGACCTGGAGGACCCCGAGGAAGAGGACGCTCAACAGCGCGGCGACCATGGCGAACTCGGCGACCGCGCTTCCCCGTTCGCGGTCGTCCCCCCGACTCACTTCGGCCCGGTGACCGAGCTCATCGCGTTGTTGAACATCGTCTGGAAGGCATTGCCGGCCAGCGCCCAGATGAGCGTGACAAGTCCGGCCGTCATGATGGTGATGAGGACCCAGCCGGGGACGTCGCCGCGCTCGCCGTCGGGTCGGGACAGGGTGTGCAGGACCCGGGTGTGGGCCGTGATGAGCACGTTCATGATTGTTGCCTCTCTGAAGGGGTGGTGCTGTGTCGGATGTGGATCGGTGGGTGACCTGATCGGTGTCTGGCAGCGGAGATGTCTCGTGTCGTGGCTCGGCCTCACATCCGGAAGGTGAAGAACTGGAAACCGGGGAAGAGGGCGAAGAGGACGGTGATGGGCAGCACCAGGAAGACGACCGGAATCATCATCGCGATCTCCTTCTTGCCGCCCTCCTCCATCACGGCACGCCGCCCCTCCTCGCGCACGTCCTGCGCCTGGGCGCGCAGCACTTCCGCAAGCGGGGTCCCGCGTTCGACCGCGACGATCATGCCGTCGACGAACCGGGCGAGGCTCGCCAGCCCCGTGCGGTCCGCGAGGCCCTGGAGCGCGGTGGGCAGATTGGCCCCCGCACGGGCATCCGCGAGGCAGCGGCCGAGCTCGCTCGACAGCTCTCCGTGGGAGAGTCGGACGACCCTGTCGAGCGCACCGACCGCCCCTTCGCCCGCGCTGACGGCCAACGCGAGCAGCTCGGCGATGGTGGGGAACTCGGCGAGCATCTGCGCTTCACGCTTCGTGGCGTCCCGCGAGAGGGACTGGTCCTTGAGGACCACGCCCCCGGCCAGCCCCAGCCCCGTCAACAGGACGAGGATCACCGGCGACGTACCGCGAGCCGCGACGACGACGGCACCGACCAGTGCCGCACCGACGGCCCCGACGAGACCCCACAACACCTGTTGAGCACGGAAGCGTTCGACGTCCGGCTCGTGTCCCGCGCGGAGCAGTCGGCGCCGCACCGAGTCCGCGCCACCCAGCATCCGTTCGACCCAGCGGCCGAGATCGGCGATGACCGGCGCGGCAAGGACGCCGAGTGCCGAGGAGGTGCCGACGGTCGGCCGCTGGAGGAGGGTCGAGGGTCGTGGCGTGTCGACGAGGTACGGGGCGAGGCGGTCCTCGAGGGTGATCCGGCGATGTCGAGGCAGACCGCGCAGGATCAACAGCAGGCCCAGACCGCCGATGAATCCGAGCAGTGCACCGGAGCGGCCGAGACCGAGATCTGCGAGCAGATCGCTCATCGCAGCACCCTCCGGTCCTCGCTGAGCCGCCCGATCCAGAGCATGAGGCGGTAGGCGATGATCGACGCCGCCGCCCCGACGGCCAGGACGAGCGCGCCGGCACCGGACGAGTAGGCGCGGACCGCGTCCCCTCGGGTGCTCATCATCGCGAGGACGATCCACGGCGCGGCCACCGCCAACCGCGCCGCGTTCACCGTCCACGACTGCCGGGTCTCCAGCTCGGACCGCGTCCGGGCGTCCTCGCGGAGGAAGACGGACAGCGTGCGGAGCAAGAGGCCGAGATCCGAACCGCCCACCTCGCGGGCGATGCGCAGGGACTCGATGAGCCGGTCGCCGACGGGATCCGCCAGACGGTCCTTCAGACGGTCGAGGCAGTCGTTGAACCTGCCGGTGGTGCGGTAGTCGTGGGCGAAGTCGGCGAAGGCCGGCCGGAGGTCCTCGGGACCGCGATGGGCCAACTGGGCCAGCGCCTCGGGCAGGGCCAGCCCCGCGCGGACCGCGGAGGTGATGTTGTCGACCGCGTCGGGCCACAGGTCGCGCAATGAGGCCCGGCGCCGGCGGGCTCGCATGCGCATGAGCGCGATCGGAGCCCACGCCGCCATGGCGGCGAAGCACGCGGCGATGGCCGCGACCTTCGTCATGAGGAAGAACAAGAGGAAGACGAGGACGAAGGCGATGACGCAGGCGGTCAACAGCGTCCGAGCACCGATGCTCTCGTACCCGGCCTGGACGAGGGCGTCCGTGATCCGGTCCTCGACGCTCGGGCGTCGGGCCTGCCCCTCCGCGGCGGCGGCCGGCACGGGACGCGGCCAGAAGGACCAGTAGACGAGGAAGAGTCCGGCGCCGAGGAGGAGGCCGGGCAGGAGGGTCAGCACGAGATCACTCCGGCGCCAGCAGCGCGGCGACGTCGTAGCCAGCCGCCTCGAAGCGGTCCACGTGCGGCGGGAACCCGTCGGCCCGCATGAGTTCGCCGTTGCGACGGACGAAGAGGTCGGCGATCTCGATGACGTCTCCCTCGGCGCGGCCGGGCACGGCGGCGATTTCCCGGATACGCCGGACGCCGTCACGTTCGAGCGCCGCATGCACGACGAGGTCGATGGAGCCAGCCACCGTCGGGACGACGAAGCGCGACCCCACGTTCTCCCCGGCGAGCAGCGGCAGGGTGCACATCTTCGTGATCGCCTCGCGGGCGCTGTTGGCGTGGATGGTCGCCATCCCCGGCAGGCCGCTGTTGAGGGCGATCAGCAGGTCGAGACTCTCGGCCTGGCGGACCTCGCCGACGATGATCCGCGAGGGCCGCATCCGCAGGGCCTCCTTGACGAGGCGACGGAGCGGAACCTCGCCCGTCCCCTCGAGGCTCGGCTGCCGACACTGCATCGCCGCGACGTCACGCAGGGGGAGCTTCAACTCGAAGACCTCCTCGCAGGTGACGACCCGCTCGCGCGGCGGAATGGCCGAGCTGAGGCAGTTGAGCATCGTCGTCTTGCCGGCCTGGGTGCCCCCGGCCACGAGGATGTTGAGGCCGGCGACCACAGCGGCCTCGAGGAAGCGGGCCGCCTGCGGGGTCAGCGTTCCCAGCCGCACGAGGTCGTCCATGGAGTCCGCCTTGACGACGAACTTGCGGATGTTGACCGCCCAGTGCGCGCGGGTGATGTCCGGGATGACGACGTGCAGGCGCGAGCCGTCGGCGAGGACGGCATCGACGAAGGGGGAACTCAGGTCCACGCGGCGACCGCTGGACTTGAGCATCCGCTCGACGAGGTCGCGCACCCCGTCGGCCGTGAGGATCGTCGTCGTCAGTTCAGCGACGCCGCCCCTCGCGACGAACACCTGGCTCGGGCTGTTGACCCAGATCTCCTCGACGGTCGGGTCGTCGAAGTACTTCTGGAGCGGACCGAATCCGGCCACGACGTCCATGACGGCCTTCACGGTGTCCTCGATGTTGCCCAGCCGGGGCAGTCCACCGTGGATCGAGCGCTCGTCGTAGTCGAGGGCGGCGTCACGCACGAGTTGGTTGACCTCGCCGGTGTCACGGACCGGATCGAGGCCCGATCGGCGGATCAGTTCCCGCACCTCGTGCTCGACCGTCTGCACGGCTTCCATCGCGACGATTCCCCCTTGGCGACCGCTCCCCCTGCGGAGCAGTCCGTTTTGTACCTTCCCGATCCTGCCAAGAATCGACCGACCGGCAACTTGAGTTGTCCACAGGCGCTCGCGCTTGGCCGGCGAACGCGACATACACGTCAGGCCCGCGAAGCCGCGGCGGTCCATCACTCGACGTCCGGGCCGTAGGCTCGCCGGGTGCCCGACCACGTGAACCCCACCCCCTCCGCAGCCCTCGCCGACATCGCCCCCCGGCTCGGCCGCCGGCCCGACATCGAGGCGCCCTCGCTGCTCGCGCACGACGCCACCGACCGGCTCGTGCTCGCCGAGGCCGAGGGCTTGGGACTCGGTGCCGCCCCCGGGCAACTGCCCGCCGACGTCGTCGTCATCGGTGACCGCCACGGCGCCCTCACTCTCGCGGCCCTCGCCGGCGGCGTCGACCATGTGCGGGTCCACCAGGACGAACTGACCGGCGAACTCGCCCTGGCCGCCAACGCCGAGACGCTCGGGCTGACCGGCTTCACCCATCACCCCCTCGGCGCCGACCTCCTCGCCGGCGCCCGCCTCGTGCTGCTCCAACTCCCCCGCTCGTTGGACGCCCTCGACGAGATCGCGGCGCACGTCGCGGCGCACGCCCACCCGGAGGTCCGCGTCGTCGCCGGCGGCCGCCTCAAGCACATGTCGCGCACCATGAACGACGTGCTCGCTCGCCACTTCGCGCGCATCGACGTCAGCCTCGCGCAGCAGAAGTCACGTGTCCTCCACGCGGCCGAGCCCCTCCCGACGAGCACCCTCGACTGGCCCCGCACCGAGCGTCACGGCGACCTCGCCGTCGTCGCCCACGGCGGGGTCTTCGCCGGCACCGGCCTCGACATCGGCACCCGGCACCTGCTCACCTTCGAGCCGCAGATGCGCGCCGCCGACACGGCCATCGACCTCGGCTGTGGCAGCGGCGTACTCGCCACGAGCCTCGCCCTCGCCCGCCCCGACAGTCGCGTCATCGCCACCGACCAGTCCAGCGCCGCCGTCGCGTCGGCCACCGCCACGGCCGCGGCCAATGGTGTCGGCGAGCGGGTCCGGGTCGTGCGCGACAACGGGCTCGCGTCACAGCCGGACGCGAGCGCCGACCTCATCGTGCTCAACCCGCCGTTCCACGCGGGCGCGGCCGTCGCCCCCGACATCGCCCCGCGCCTCTTCGAGCACGCCGCCCGCGTCCTGCGCCCCGGTGGCGAGCTCTGGTGCGTCTACAACTCGCACCTCGACCACAAGGGAGCGCTGGCCAAGATCGTCGGTCGCACCCGTCAGGCGGGACGCAACGCGAAGTTCACCGTGACCGTCTCGACCCGCCGCTGATCCGCCTCGCCTGGGCGCTCGCGACGCCGCCCGGCTCAGAGGGTGTGGGTCTCCCCCGCTACCGCGAGCTCGACGGTGCCGGGCCACACGTCCTGCGCCTGGGCGCGGCACACCTCCGGGTCGTTCCACGCCGGGATGTGCGTCAGCATGAGGCGCCGCACTCCCCCGGCGGCGACGGCCGCCTCGGCAGCGCGGCGACCACTGAGGTGGATGCCCGCTGTCTCGTCGCGCCCGTCGACGAAGGCGGAGTCGCTCAGGACGAGGTCGGCTCCGCCGAAGAGGCGGCCGAGCGCCTCGCACGTGTCGGTGTCACCGCTGTAGGCGAGCGTGACGCCGTAGGCCTCCACCCGGAAGCCGTAGGCCTCGACGGGGTGGTTGACGAGCACGGGCGTGATGACGAAGGGGCCGACATGGATCGACAGCCCGTCGACGATCCGGCGGAAGTCGAATTCGCGCGTCATCCCCGCCTCGTCGATGCCCTCGTAGGCGGCCGCGAGCCGGTCGGCGGTGCCCTGCGGACCGTAGACGGGCAAACGCTGCTCGAGCGGCCCCTCCGGCCGGTACTTGCGGGTGACGTAGAGACCGGTGAGATCGAGGCAGTGGTCGGGGTGCAGATGGCTGATGAGGACGGCGTCGACCTCCGCGGGGTCCACGTGCCGCTGGAGCGACCCGAGGGCGCCGCTGCCCAGATCGAGGAGGATCCGGAAGGGGCGACCTTCGTGCTCGGCGGTCACGAGGTAGCTGGACGCGGCGGAGTTGGGGCCGGGGAAGGACCCCGAGCAGCCGACGATCGTCAGGTCCATCCGTCCCCCAGGTTGCCGTGGACGTCGACGACCTCGGGACCGAGGAAGCGACGGGCCAGGCGCCGGAACTCGTCCGGGTCGCCCGTGGTCGAGAAGCCGTGCGACGGCGCCGGGAGCGAGTCCGGACGCAGTTCGTCGCGGTCGGCCAGGACCCGGTAGAGGTCCTTGGCCGTCTCCTCGGCGGAGGAGACGAGCGTGACGGTGTCACCCATGACGTAGGAGATGACACCGGTGAGCAGCGGGTAGTGCGTGCAACCGAGCACGAGGGTGTCGACGCCGGCCGCGATGACCGGCTCGAGGTACTGCCGGGCCACGGCGATGAGCTCGCTGCCACCCGTCACCCCGGCCTCGACGAACTCGACGAACCGCGGGCACGGCTGGCTCGTGACCTGCACGTGCGGGGCCGCGGCGAAGAGGTCGACGTAGGCCTGGGACTGGTGGGTGCCGACGGTCGAGATGACGCCGACACGGTCCGCCCGGGTGGCCGCGGCCGCGCGCCGCACAGCGGGCCGGATGACCTCGACGACGGGGACGTCGTAGCGCTCACGCGCGTCGTGCAGGACGGCGGCGCTGGCCGTGTTGCAGGCGATGACGAGGGCCTTGACGCCGTGATCGACGAGGCGATCGAGACACTCCAGGGCGAACTGGCGACTCTCGGCGATCGGCCGCGGACCGTAGGGCGCCCGAGCGGTGTCACCGAGGTAGGCGATCGACTCGTGTGGCAGCTGATCGAGGACGGCGCGCGCCACCGTCAGCCCTCCGTAGCCGGAGTCGAAGATCCCGATCGGCGCGTCAACCACGCTGGCAACCTTAGGACGCCCCGGCCGAGGCGCCGCATCCCCGCCGCGTCGGCTCCGTCACACCTGTCGGGTCAGGGCGAGGGTCAGGGTCTCCTGCAGCCAGGTCAGGAAGTCGTAGACGGCCATCGCGAAAACGGTCGGGTCGTCGTCGTCGGCATCCGCCAGCGCCGCCTCGATCCGATCGGCGTCGTCGTCGGTGCGCAGCCCGAGGCGGTCCCCCATGACGAGTCGGACGTCGGTGAGGGCGATGAGGAACTGCGGGGCACGGGCCACGTCGACCACGACCTCGTCCGTGGGCGAGTCCGCCGCTGCGTCCAGGGCCGCGAGCGCAACGTCGAGGTTGGCGACCTTCCGCGAGCGCAGTCCCGGCTCGGTGAGCCGCCGGTACTCCGAGGCGACCTGCTCGTCCTCGCGGTTGCCGGCGGGGAAGAGTCGGTCGAGCGCCGGGTCCCGCTGGCGCTCGAGGCCGAAGTCCCGCCCCGGCAGGTCCGCGGGCGAGTCGGGCACGACCGGGTCGGGCCGCTGATCCTCGGCGGAGACGCTCACGCCGAAGCTGCCGCCGAGTCCGGCGACGATGGCGTCGAAGGGGTCGTCCCCGGTCCCCGCGGACGGAGACAGTGGCGGGCGTGAGCCCTCGGGCTCGATGAGTTCGCGCACCTGCTCCATCAGTTCGGCGACGATCTGCCGCTCCTGGGCGTCGAGTCGCGCGACCAGCCGGTCCCCGTCACGCTCGAAGGCGTGCGCCATCAGATGTCCTTCTGGAAGGTCGCCCACAGGCCGTAGCCCTGCAGTGCCTCGGTGTCGATCTCCATCTTCTCCCGGGGTCCGTGGGAGACGACGGCACGACCCTTCTCGTGGACGTCGAGCATGAGCCGTTCCGCCTTGGCACGCGGATAGCCGAAATGGGTCTCGAAGACGTAGGTCACATAGGACATGAGGTTGACCGGGTCGTTCCAGACGAGGGTGATCCACGGGACATCAGCCTCCGTGACGTCCTCCGGGACAACGAGGTCGGCTTCGGCGGGAGCGATGGACACGCCTCCCACCATAAGGTGCTGACGTGACCTCCACTGCCCTGCTGACGGACCACTACGAGCTGACGATGCTCGAGGCGGCACTGCGCTCCGGCGCCGCCTCCCGTCAGTGCGTCTTCGAGACCTTCGCGCGTCGCCTGCCCGACGGGCGGCGCTACGGCGTCGTCGCGGGCACGGGCCGGGTCCTCGACGCGATCGAGCAGTTCCGGTTCGGCAACGACGAGATCGCCTTCCTGCGGGAGCGGAGCATCGTCGACGAGCAGACCCTCGACTTCCTGGCCTGCTACCGCTTCGACGGGAACATCTGGGGTTACGCCGAGGGTGAGGCCTACTTCCCCTACTCCCCCGTCCTCGTCGTCGAGGCCGACTTCGCCCACGGGGTCATCCTTGAGACGATGATCCTCTCGATCCTCAACCACGACAGCGCGATCGCGTCGGCCGCCTCGAGGATGACGGGCGCGGCGGGCACGCGCCCGTGCATCGAGATGGGCTCGCGCCGCACCCACGACGGCGCGGCCGTCGCCGCGGCCCGCGCCGCCCACATCGCCGGCTTCACGTCGACCTCGAACCTCGAGGCCGGCCGCACGTACGGCGTGCCCACGACCGGCACCGCCGCGCACGCCTTCACCCTCCTGCACGACGACGAGGAGAGCGCCTTCCGCGCGCAGGTCGACTCGCTCGGCGTCGGCACGACGCTGCTCGTCGACACCTACGACGTGACGAAGGGGGTCGCCACCGCCGTCGAGGTCGCTGGCACCGGCCTCGGTGGGGTGCGGCTCGACTCGGGTGACCTCCTGATCCAGGCGCAGGAGGTCCGTGCCCAGCTCGACGCGCTCGGCGCCACGGAGACGAAGATCGTCGTCACCTCCGATCTGGACGAGTACGCCATCGCCGCGCTGGCAGCCGGCCCGGTCGACGCGTACGGCGTCGGCACCCAGCTCGTGACCGGGTCGGGGGCGCCGACGGCGGGCATGGTCTACAAGCTCGTGGCCCGCGCCGACGACGACGGCAGGATGATCGGGGTGGCCAAGAAGTCGCAGGACAAGATCTCCGTCGGCGGGCGGAAGTACGCCCTGCGGCGCCGGTCTGCCAACGGTATGGCAGAGGCCGAGCTCCTCGGCATCGGCGAACTGCCGGAGGGCGACGGGGATGACCGCGAGCTCCTGGTCGAACTCGTCCGGGACGGTGTCGTCGTCGGGCGGGAGCACACCATGCTCGAGGCGGCCCGCGCCCGGCACGAGGCCTCGACCCAGGAGTTGCCGCGCGCAGCGCATCAGCTCTCCCGTGGTCAGGCCGCGATCGAGACGCACTTCCTCACCGACACCCCCTGACCATCGGCGCCGGCGCACACGAGGCGTTAACACACTCGTCACATGACGCGGCGTCCCGCGAAACCGTCAGGCGACACGCTGCCGGGATCGGGTCGATCCCAGGCCCGACATCGGGCACGTGAGGTCGGAGGTCATCATGACAGCGGTCCCTGCGGAGTGGCGCTCGCGCCTCGTGGCCCCGGGCCACCCGGATCGGCGCATCCTCATCATCGGCGGCGGGCCGACGGCGGCACGACGCGCATGTCAGTTCGTGCGCGACGGCCTCGCGGTGACGATCATCGCCGACCGCATCTGTGACTCGCTCGTGGACCTCCTCGTCGAGCGCGCCATCGAATGGGAGAACCGGCCGCTCGGCCCCGAGGACCTCGTCGACGCATGGCTGGTGCTGCCGGCCACGGGTGACCCCATCGCGGACGCCACCGTCTGCCGCTGGGTGGACCGGATGCGCGGACGCGGTCTCCCCCTCCGCGGGGTGGGCGCACTGCGGTCCTCCGTCAGCCCGCGGGAGCGCTGACCAACCCCACCTATTGACAGAGTGCCAATGGCTCGGGTCCTTCTGGCAGGCCGGCGGTGACGAGCTGACCCCAACGCTGAAGCTCAAGCGTCGCCCGATCGCCGACAAGTACGCCGACGTGATCACGCGCCTCTACAGCTGAGCGAGACGACGACGCCCGTGACCTCGATGGAGGTCACGGGCGTCGTCGTCTGTCACGGCTCTTGGTGGGCGCTGCTACTGCTGCGCCTCCTCCTGGGCCTGGACGGCCAGGAGCGACTCCCGCGACACCGGGTCGACGATCCCGGCGTACTCCTCGTGGCGCGTGAGCCATGTGGCGACGTAGGGGCAGACGGGCACGATCCGCAGACCCGCATCGCTGGTCTCGGCCACCGCCACGTCGACGAGGCGCCCGGCCAGCCCCTGGCCGCCGAAGGCATCGAACACCACGGTGTGGAAGAAGATCCGCTGGTTCTCGACATCGAGATAACTCGCAAACCCGGCGAGGGTGTCGTCCACGGTGATCTCGAAGCGGTGTTCGCCCGCAGCGTTGACGACCGCGACACGGTCGACGGCGGTGACGCCGTCCGCGCTCTGCGCAGTGGTGCTCTCGTCGCTCATGCGCTCACCGTAGACCATGGTACGGCGGCTGTCCGGGCTGCCCGGGCGGCGACGTCTGAGCCTGCTGGCTCCCCTGCACGACGAGGGTGTCGGCCACCTTGTCGTGCCAGGCCTGCCGCTGGTCGTCCCACGCCGGCCACAGCAGGTCGAGGATCCACCCGATGACCGCCAGACTCCCGATCACGGGGAGCGAACCGAGCAGGTTGAGCAGCAGCGGCAGGGCGTAACGCCGTGCGGCGACGGCCACACCGGGAGCGCCGGCCCGATCACGACGGCGGACGCTGATGCCCACGAGCCGCTTGCCTGGCGTCTGGCCGGACCGCGCGACGAAGCCGACGTGGTAGAGCACCCCCAGCAGGTACGACAGCACGACAGCGGGCACGAAGTACTGCATGTCGACGAGTGCCAGGGGGTCGAGCGCGTCCAACGCCGAGGGGTCGTTCGTCTCGAGGGCGTCGGCGAGAGCCGAGAAGAAGGGCTGCATGGCACGGTAGAAGAGCCAACCGAGCAGGACGAGCGTGACGATCCCCAGGACCACCGCATCGATGAGGTAGGCCCCGACGCGCTGCCAGTACGACGCCAGCGGCGTGCCGTCGGGGGCCGCGCGGAAGTTCGCGGGGGCAGTGCCCGCCGGCTGCTGCCGCCACGGCGCGGGCTGGCCCGGTCCCTGCTGCCCGGGCGTCTGGCCGTACTGCTGGTACGGGCTCTGCTGGCCCTGGCCCCCGCCGGGACCGTGCACGTTCCCCTCGTGACGCCACGTCAGCGTCGGGTCGACGGGCTGCGGCTGCGGCGCCTGCGGCCGCGTCTGCCGCGGAGTCGTGTGCTTGCTCCACACGACTCCGTCGAAGTAGCGGAGCTGACTGTCGTCCTGCGGGTCCTCGTACCAACCCGGGTTCTGCGGATTCCCCATGGGTTCACCCTCTCACGCGCACGACCCGACCCCGGCCGTCGTCCGACGGCACGCGAAGGGGGCCGGCGACGCCGGCCCCCTTCACCCCCTCGTCAGAGGTTGCCGCGCTTGTCCTGCTCGCGTTCGATCGCCTCGAAGAGCGCCTTGAAGTTGCCCTTGCCGAAGCCGAGCGACCCGTGCCGCTCGATGATCTCGAAGAACACCGTCGGGCGGTCACCCAGCGGCTTGGTGAAGATCTGCAGGAGGTAGCCGTCCTCGTCGCGGTCGACGAGGATCTTGCGCGACTGCAGCTCCTCGATGGGCACCCGGACCTGGCCGATGCGCTCGCGCAGCTCGGGGTCCTCGTAGTACGAGTCGGGGGTGTCGAGGAACTCGATCCCGTTGGCGCGCAACTCATCGACCGTCCGGAGGATGTCGCCGGTGGCGAGCGCGAGGTGCTGCGCGCCGGGGCCGCGGTAGAAGTCGAGGTACTCGTCGATCTGTGATTTCCGCTTCGCGATGGCCGGCTCGTTGAGCGGGAACTTCACGCGGTGGTTGCCGTTGGCGACGACCTTGGACATCAGCGCGGAGTAGTCGGTGGCGATGTCGTCGCCGATGAACTCGGCCATGTTCACGAAGCCCATGACCTTGTTGTAGAAGGTCACCCACTCGTCCATCTTGCCGAGCTCGACGTTGCCGACGATGTGGTCGAGCGCCTGGAAGAGACGCTTTGGCGCACCCGCGCGCTTGACCCACGTCGAGGACCGCTCGACGTAACCCGGGAGGTAGGGGCCGGTGTAGTCGCCGCGTTCCACGAGGGTGTGCCGGGTCTCGCCGTAGGTCGCGATGGCGGCCATCCGGACGGTGCCGTGCTCGTCGCTCAGCTCCTCGATCTCCCGCACGACGGTGGCCCCGGCCGCGCGCGCCTGCGCGATGCAGCGGTCCAGGTCGGGCACCTCGAGCGCGATGTCGACGACCCCGTCGCCGTGCGCGGCGTGGTGGGCGACGAGAGGGCTGTCGGGGTCGACCGCACCGTTGATGACGAAGCGGATCGAGCCGGAACGCAGGACGAAGGACTTGTGGTCGCGGTTGCCGGTCTCGGGACCCGAGTAGGCCTCGAGCTCCATCCCCCACGCGGACTGGTAGTAGTGCGCGGTCTGCGTGGCATTGCCGACGACGAAGACGATGGCGTCCCAGCCCGTGACGGGGAAGGGGTCGGTGCTCTCGTCGTACTCGACGAGCCCGACGAGCTGCTTGAGCGTCTCGAGGTCGAGGTCGGCGGCCCGCTCGGCCGGGGTCAGGTCAACGGAGGTGTCGGTCATGCCGTCAGGGTGACGCCTCGGCATGGCATGGGCAACCGTACGTCCTCAGATCGGTCAGTGTGCGCAGTGTGTTGCCGCAGATGGGGGATGCGGTGGACACTTTGACCATGACGACCCCGGACCGCTCCATCGACGAGCTCGACGCCCGCCTCCTGGCCCTGCTGGCGGAGCGGCCTCAGATCGGGGTCCTCGGGGCCTCCCGCGAGCTCGGCGTCGCCCGCGGCACCGTGCAGTCCCGGCTCGACTCGCTCGTCCAGCGCGGGGTCATCGACTCCTTCACGCCGCAGCTCGACCCGGCCGCTCTGGGCTATCCCGTGATGGCGCTGTGCACGCTCGAGATCCGCCAGGGACGCGGCCACGGGCCGGTGGTGCGTCACCTCGAGGCCGTGCCGGAGGTCCTGGAGGCGCACACCATCACCGGCTCGGGCGACCTCGTCATCCGGATCGTCGCACGGGACAACGCGGACCTGCAGCGGGTCATCGACGAGGTCGTCGACGACACCCACGTCATCCGCGCCAACACCTCGATCGCCCTCGCGACCCGCATTCCCTACCGGACGCTGCCGCTGGTCCAGCGTCAGCTCGACGCCGGAGCAGCCCCGCGGCGAGCCGTCAGCGGCGACCGACGAACCAGCGCCGGATCGCCTCGATCCGCGCCGTGACCTCGTCGGAGGTCGCCGCCGCGAGCTCGGGACCACCGCACGAGCGCCGCAGGTCCATGTGCACGTTGGCGTGCGGGACGCCCTGCTTCTTGGCGTAGGCCGCGACGAGCTTGTTGAGCTCCTTGCGCTGCGCGGCCAGCGCGCGGTGCGCGGACACCGGCTGCTCCGGCCGAGTCTGCGCGCCGGTCTTCTTCGACTGCTTCGTCTGCCGCTCGGTGAGCAGGGTCGCCACCTGGTCGGGCTCGAGCAGCCCCGGCAGGCCGAGGTAGTCCTGCTCGTCCTCCGAGCCGATCTCGGCGTGCAGGCCGAACTGCTGTGCGTCGAAGAGGACGTGGTCGAAGTGCGCGTCGGACTCGAGCGCCTCGAAGCTGCCCTCGAGGTCGGCGCTCGCACTCTCGCTGGCGTTGGCCCGCGCGAGCAGCCCCTCCTCCTTCGACCACATCCCGGCGGTGTCGTCCGCGGGGGTCCGGTCGAGGGCGTGGTCGCGCTCCTCCTCCATCGAGGCCGCGTGCGTGAGGATGAAGGGAACGCTGGGCAGGAAGACCGAGGCGGTCTCACCCCGGCGCCGCGCGCGCACGAAGCGCCCCACGGCCTGCGCGAAGAACAGCGGGGTGGAGGTCGACGTGGCGTAGACACCGACGCACAGGCGCGGGACGTCGACGCCCTCGGAGACCATGCGAACCGCCACCATCCAGCGCTGGGATCCGGCCGCGAACTCCTCGATCCGCCCCGAGGCCCCGGCGTCGTCGGACAGAACGACGGTGGGCTTCTCCCCCGTGATCTGTTCGAGGATCCGCGCGTAGGCGCGGGCTGCGGTCTGGTTCGAGGCGATGACGAGTGCTCCGGCGTCCTCGACGTGCCGGCGCACCTCGGTGAGCCGCTTGTCCGCCGCGGCCAGCACCGAGGGGATCCACTCCCCCTTCGGGTCGAGGGCCGTGCGCCAGGCCTGCGCGGTGAGGTCCTTCGTCATCGGCTCGCCGAGGCTGGCGGCGACCTCGTCGCCAGCCCGGGTGCGCCAGCGCATGGCGCCGCCATAGGCCATGAAGAGGACGGGGCGAACCACGCCGTCGCGCAGCGCCTCGGCGTAGCCGTAGGTGTAGTCCGACGACGAGCGCAAGATCCCGGACTCGTCGAGTTCGTAGCGGACGAAGGGGATCGGGTTGGTGTCCGAGCGGAAGGGGGTGCCGGTCAGGGCCAGGCGGCGCTCGGCCGCTCCGAAGGCCTCCCGGATGGCGTCGCCCCACGACTTGGCGTCGCCGCCGTGGTGGATCTCGTCGAGGATCACCAGGGTCCGTTCGCCGCGCGTGCGGCGCTCGTGCACCCCCGGGTTCGCGGCCACCTGCGCATAGGTGAGCGCGACGCCGTCGTACTCGCTGCTGTGCACCGCCGAGGTGTTGGCGAACTTGGGGTCGAGGTGGATGCCGACCCGCGCGGCCGCGTCGGCCCACTGGGTCTTCAGGTGCTCCGTCGGCGCCACAACCGTGATCGCCGTGATGATGTCGCGCTCCATGAGCTCGACGGCCACGCGCAGCGCGAAGGTGGTCTTGCCGGCCCCCGGCGTCGCGACGGCGAGAAAGTCCTTCTCGCCGCTCTCGAGGTAGCGGCGGAGCGCTTCGGCCTGCCAGGCGCGCAGCTTCGAGGCGGTACCCCACGCAGCCCGCTCCGGGAAGGCGGGTGAGAGATGGGTGGCCGCGGTCGAACTCATAGGTTCCCCACGATATCCGCGATTCGGAGCCCACGAGGACAGGCCCCGCCCGTGGGGGCGGGGCCTGTCCGTGACCTGCGGCGTGTCGCGCCGCCGTGGCGCCCGGCGGGCCGGGCGTGTCGGCTCAGCTGACGCGGAAGGCGACCCACTGGTTCTGCATGCGGGTCACCTGACCGGCCGTGAAGGTGTTCATGCAGGCGTCGTCGGTGTAGTCCATGAAGTTCTTGATCGGGTCGGTGCCTGCCTTCGTGGCGCACGAGTCGCGCCCCGTCGGGCATCCGTAGGCCGGGGACTGCTCGGCCGGGGTGTCCGTGACCTCGTCGCCGTCGCGGCAGCCGCCCTGGAACGTGTGGTACAGCCCGGCCCAGTGACCGACCTCGTGGGTCGCGGTGTCACCGAGGTTGTACGGGGAGGCGTCCCCACCCGGGAGGGACTCATCAAGGAGCACGACGCCGTCCATGGCGCTCACCGTGGAGGTGGGGAAGGTCGCCCAGCCGAGCAGGCCCGAGGCGAGGTCCGCCGTGTAGACGTTGAGGTCCGCCTTGCCCCCTTCGTGCAGGGCCGTCTTCATGGCCTTCTCCTCGGTGGATCCGTGGTCGAGCTGGTTGTACCAACCCGCGTTGTTCGTCGTGTCCGTCGAGGCGAGAGAGAAGGAGAGCCCGGTGCCGCTGTAGGCGTTGTTGAGGACCGAGATCTGGTTGCTGATCTGCGACGACGAGACGGCGCCCTTGGCTCCGTCCGTGATGGTGTGCCAGTGCACCGCGATCGTCGCGGGGACGAAGGTGCCCGGCGTGCCCGTGCCCGGCTTCCCCTTCTCGGCCACCTTGCCGTTGCTGCCGATCGTCAGCCCCTTGGCCGCGAGGGCCTTGTCGAAGGCGGCCTCCATGCGGTCCACCTGGGCCTGGCTGAGCTCGTGCGGGTCGACGCGGTTGCCACCGCGCGCGGTGCGGGCAAAACTGCCCGCTTCGTCGTGCGTCTCGCACGCCGCGGCCGCCGGTGCGTCGGTGGGGGCGACCTGGGCCGAGGCGGGGGCGCTCGTGGCGCCGAACCCGACGAGGGCGAGAAGGATCGAGGAGGTGGCGAGCGCCTTGCGGTGCGACATGCGTGTCCTTTCCGATGGCCCCGACGACCCTGGTGGGGTGTCGGTGGTCCTCGGCACGTTAGCCACGCGCTCGGCGCTCAGGGTCAAGCCCGAGGCCGACTTCCGTCAAGGTTTGGTCAACCGCACGGCGGTCATGGGCGCAGCGGCAGGACGCCGCCGCCTCGATCACCCCTGGTCGCCGTCGCCGCCGTCCTGCGGGGACCGCAATCCGTCGTAGATCTCCTGGCAGACCGGGCAGGTCGGGAACTTCTTGGGGTCGCGACCGGGCACCCAGACCTTGCCGCAGAGCGCCGTGACGGGCTCCCCCGACAGGGCGCTCTCGAGGATCTTCTCCTTGCGCACGTAGTGTGCGAAGCGCTCGTGGTCACCCGGCTCCTGGAGCTGCGGGATGACCTCCTCGCGCTCGAGGACCGCCGTCGACGTGGACGGCTGGCCCGTGGGGGCGTTGGGGTCGTCGAGGGGAGGCAGTGGCTCGCTCATCCGGCCAGTGTAAGCGTGCCCGCCGAGCCGAGTCCCGGTCCGGCTCAGTTGAGTGAGACGTCCTGCGGCATCGTCGAGAGCAGCGACAATTCGGAGCGCTGACGACGCAGCACCCGCGCCCACAACTCCTGCGGCTCGTGGCTGAAGACGTCCCCGGACTCGGCGTCGACGACGTACCAGCCGTCGTCCTCGATCTCCCCCTCGAGCTGTCCGGGCGACCACCCGGCGTATCCGGCGAAGATGCGCAACCCCGTGATCTGCGGCCGCACGACCACCGGCGGCGCGTCGAGGTCCACCAGGCCCACGGACCCGAAGAGTCGACGAATCCCGATCGGCTCGCCGTCGTCGCCCGGCACCGAGACGACCCCGATGGCGGAGTCGAGCCCGACCGGCCCGCCCTGGAAGACGACCTGCGGGCTGGTGGTGTGCTCCTCCCACCCCGGCAGGACCGAGTCGACCTCGGCGTCGACCGGCCGGTTGAGCACCAGGCCCTGCGCGCCGGACTCGTCGTGGTGCAGGACGAGCACGACGGAGCGCTCGAAGACGCCCCCGCTGAGCTCGGGGCTGGCCACGAGGAGGTGTCCGGTGAGGTGCGCGCTCGCCATAGGCCCCATTGTGCCCCTCGCCGGCGAAAGCCCGACGGAGCCTCGTCAGGCCCCGCCGGGATGAGACTCCCCCGGGCAGGGCTCACACAGCACTGTGCCCCGAACGCCACTGGCGTTCGGGGCACTGGTGTTTGGTGGTGCGTGGCGCCTCCGGCGTCCCATCTCACTGCGCGTGAAGGTCGCTCAGCGCGGTCGGATCGCGGCGGCGCCGCCACTCACGACTCAGTCGCGGTACGAGCGCTCGCGGTGACCGCCGCGAGCCTCTCGTGATCCACCGTCGCGGTTGCCGCGATAGCCGCCGTCGCGACCGCCGCGGTATCCGCTTCGGTTCCCACCCTGACGCGGGCCGCCGTGGCGACCGCCCCGCTTCGGGGCCTCGAGCACGCGGGCGACCTTCGTGTGGTCGACCGGCTCGCCGCTGGGGGCGCTGCCCCCTGCGGCGACGATGAGCTCGTCACCGGGGGTCACCTTCGCGGGGGTGACGTCGACGCCGGCGTCACGCGCCAGACGCTCCATCGTCCGCCGCTGGTGCGGCAGGGCGAGGGTGACGACGGTCCCCTCCTCACCGGCGCGGGCCGTGCGGCCCGAGCGGTGGAGGTAGTCCTTGTGGTCGGCCGGGGGGTCGACCTGCACGACGACGGAGACGTCGTCGACGTGGATGCCGCGGGCCGCGACGTCCGTCGCCACGAGCACCGGGAGGGTGCCGTCACGGAAGGCGCCGAGGACGCGGTTGCGCGCACCCTGGTTGAGCCCGCCGTGCAGGGCCGCGGCGAAGACGCCGGACTCACGCAACTGCATGGCGACACGGTCGGCGCCGAGCTTGGTGCGCACGAAGATGACCGTGCGCCCCTCGCGGTTGGCGATCTCGGCCGTGATGACCTTCTTGTGCTGCGGCTCCACGAGGAAGATGTGGTGCGCCATCGTGTCGACCGACGCGGTGGCATCGTCCGTCGAGTGCGTCACCGGGTCGGTGAGGTAGTTCTCGACGAGCTTGTCGATGCCCTTGTCGAGCGTCGCCGAGAAGAGCAGTCGCTGCCCACCGGCGGGCATCTGGTCGAGGATGGCCGTGACCTCGGGCATGAAGCCCATGTCGGCCATGTGGTCGGCCTCGTCGAGGATCGCGATCTCGACGGCGTCGAGGGTCAGCGCCTCCCGCTCGAGGAGGTCGTTGAGGCGACCCGGCGTGGCGATGAGCAGGTCGACGCCACGGTTGAGCGCCGCGAGCTGACCCGTGTAGGACAGCCCGCCGGCGACGAGCTTGTGGCGCAGGCCGACGACGTGCACGAGCGGCTCGAGCGAGTCGCTGACCTGCATCGCCAGCTCGCGCGTCGGGACCATGATGAGCGCGCGCGGCTTGCGCGGCTCCGCCTTGGAGCCGGCGAGGCGGGCGAGGGTCGGCAGGCCGAAGGCGAGCGTCTTGCCCGAGCCGGTCTGGCCGCGACCGAGGATGTCGCGACCCGCCATGGCGTCAGGGATCGAGGCGGCCTGGATCGGGAAGGGGGTCGTGATGCCCTCGCGGGCCAGTCGCTCGACGAGGACGGCCGGCAGGCCGAGGGCGGCGAAACCGTTGTCCTGGGCGACGTCCACGGGACCCTCGACCTCGGCGCGGGTCGCCTTCACCCAGGTGTCGGCCTGCATGCGCTCGGCCTCGGGGTCGACGTCCTGCTCGCGGGTGTCGCGGGTCGGTCGGTCGTCCCGCGAGAAGCGCGGACGGTCGGGGCGCTCGTCACGGTTGAACTCGCGACGCGGGCCGTGGCCCTGCGCGCCGAAGGCGGGGCGGCGAGCGCCACGGTCGGGGCGCTCGTCACGGTTGAACTCACGGCGCGGGCCGTCGAAGGAACGACGCTCACCGCGGTTGTCATCACGGTTGAACTCGCGGCGGGGGCCGCGGTTGTCCGGGCGCTCGTCACGGTTGAACTCACGGCGCGGGCCGTCGAACGAGCGACGCTCGCCACGGTTGTCATCGCGCTTGAACTCACGACGGGGACCGTCGAAGGAACGACGCTCGCCACGGTTGTCATCGCGGTTGAACTCACGACGGGGACCGTCGAAGGAACGACGCTCGCCACGGTTGTCATCACGGTTGAACTCGCGACGCGGGCCGCGGTTGTCCGGGCGCTCGTCACGGTTGAACTCACGGCGCGGGCCGTCGAACGAGCGACGCTCGCCACGGTTGTCATCGCGCTTGAACTCACGACGCGGGCCGTCGAACGAGCGACGCTCACCGCGGTTGTCATCACGGTTGAACTCACGACGCGGGCCGTCAAACGAACGACGCTCGCCACGGTTGTCATCACGGTTGAACTCACGACGCGGGCCGCGGTTGTCCGGACGCTCGTCGCGGTTGAACTCACGACGGGGACCGTCGAACGAGCGACGCTCACCGCGGTTGTCATCGCGGTTGAACTCACGACGGGGACCGTCGAAGGAACGACGCTCGCCACGGTTGTCGGGGCGCTCGTCGCGACGGGGGCGGTCGAAGGACCGCTCGCCGGTGCGCTCGCGACGCTTGTCGGACGGCGTGGCGCCGCCCTGTCCGCGGTGGTGCGGCTTCTTGGTCTTGGCGGCCTTCTGGGCCGTGGTCCAGCGCGCCTTCTTGGGTTCGGTCGACGACTTCTTGGGCATGAAAAAATCACTCACTTCAGCAACTCGAAACAGGTACGTCTCGGGTCACCTGGCGAGGGAAACTAAAGAAGACGAACCTCAGGTGCGTTGCACCCGGTGGGCCAGATCAACATGTGTCATCCGGCGGGACCAGTCGGAGTAGGAATCAGGATGGGGAGCGTCATCGCTCCGGGGGCGCAGCCATGCGCGCCGAACTGGTCCGTCCATGCTACCAGCCCTCGGGGCTGCCTCAGGACACGCGGCGCGGACCCCGGATGAGGAGCGCCAGCGCGAGGCCCAGACCCACCCCCGCCAGGTCGGCCAGGGCGTCGGACACGTCGCCCGAGCGCCCACGGAGCGCGACGTGTTGCACGAGCTCGCTCACCGGCGCGTGCAGCGCGAAGACGGCCACGAGCGGGACGAGGGGGAGCCTCGCGCGCAGCCCGGCCAGGACGGGCGCCGCGAAGAGCAGCACGTGCATGACCTTGTCCGACCACGAGACGGGGCCGGACACCGCGACCCGCGGCCAGTAGAGCGAGAGCAGGTGCACCGCGAGCAACACCACGAAGGCGGCCGCCCACGGTCGGGCGCCGCGGGCGACCTTCGCCGGCTGTCCGTCGAGCGCCGTTGACATCCCTCGGTCAGCGACCGGCCGGGACGTAGCCGTCCGAGCCGTCCGACGCGGCCAGCCCGTCGGCGTCGCTCAGGTCACCGATGATCGCGGTGCGATCGGCCAGCGAGGGGACCTGGGTGCCGGAGTGCTTCACGGCCTCGACGACGGCAGCGGCCACGCGTTTCATCACGTCCGGGTGGAAGACGCTCGGGATGATGTAGGCCGCGTTGAGCTCGTCCTCCCCCACCGTCGAGGCGATGGCGTCCGCGGCGGCCTGGAGGACGTCGAGGTCGATGCGGGTCGAGGCGGCGTCGAGCAGGCCGCGGAAGACGCCGGGGAAGGCGAGGACGTTGTTGATCTGGTTCGAGAAGTCCGAGCGGCCGGTCGCGACGACGGCGGCGTGCTCGGCCGCCTCCACCGGGTCGACCTCGGGCACGGGGTTGGCCATGGCGAAGACGATGGCGCCGTCGGCCATGGTCGCGATGTCGTCACCGCGCAGGATGTTCGGCGCCGACACCCCGATGAAGACGTCGGCGTTGCGGACCGCGTCGCGCAGTGTGCCGGTGTGACCGTCGGCGTTGGTGTTGGCTGCGATCCAGCCCAGACCGGTCTCGACCCCGAGCCCGACGATGTCCTCTCGACCCGAGTGCACGATCCCGTTGATGTCCGTGACGAGGACGTGCTGGGCGCCGGCGTGCATGAGGAGCCGCAGGATCGCGCTGCCCGCGGCGCCCGCGCCGCTGAGCACGATCTTGACGTCGGCGAGATCCTTCTCGACGACGCGCAGCGCGTTGCGCAGGGCGGCCAGGGCCACGATCGCCGTGCCGTGCTGGTCGTCGTGGAAGACGGGGATGTCGAGTTCCTCGCGCAGCCGGGCCTCGATCTCGAAGCAGCGGGGCGCGGAGATGTCCTCGAGGTTGATGCCGGCGAAGACCGGCGAGATCGCCTTGACCGCCGCGATGATCTCCTCGGTATCGGTCGTGTCGAGGCAGATCGGGAAGGCGTCGATGTTGGCGAACCGCTTGAAGAGGGCCGCCTTGCCCTCCATGACGGGCAGCGCCCCGAGCGGGCCGATGTTGCCGAGGCCGAGCACGGCGGTGCCGTCGGTGACGACCGCGATGGTGTTGCGCTTGATCGTCAGGCGACGGGCGTCCTCGGGGTGCTCGGCGATGGCCTGGCAGACGCGGGCGACGCCCGGGGTGTAGATGAGCGAGAGGTCGTCACGGTTGCGGATCGGCATCTTGGAGCGGATCTCGATCTTGCCGCCGAGGTGAGCGAGGAAGGTGCGGTCGGAAACCTTGTCGATCACCACGCCCTCGACGCTGCGCACGATCTCGACAAGGCGCTCCGCGTGGTCGGTGTCGCTGGCCATCACCGTGAGGTCGACCTGAAGTCGCTTGTGGCCCGATTGCGTCACGTCGAGGCCGGTGACGACGCCTCCGTCCTTCTCGACGAGGCTCGTGAGCTGGCTGACGCTCGTGGCCTGGGCGGGGATCGTGAGGCGGATGGTGATGGAGTTGGACACTGACGGCGCGGGCATGACTCCATCAAACCAACTACCCGCCGGTATCCGGCAACCGGTGCCGAGGCGGCCATCGCCCGTCGTCGGGCGGACCGGGGCCAATCCGGCGAAGTCCCTCCCTGCCGTGGTGGGCCAGTCGTAGTCTCGTGGCATGAGCCACCACACGTCGCAGCCCGCGGAGTACCTCGAGGTCACCGGCACCGGCGTCGCCAGCGCGACCCCCGACGTCGTGCGCCTCGATCTGGGCGTGCACGTCACCAAGCCCTCCGTCGCGCAGGCCATGGTGGGCGCCGACGCCGCCATGCGCACGTTGGTCGATGCCTGCCGGGCCGAAGGCGGGCCCGACGGCGTGGTCCTGCACACGACCGGGGCCGGCGTCCACGAGGATCCCCTCGAGTCGGACACGCCCCGCCGCTACACCGCCCGGCAGTCGCTGACGTGCCGCGTCTCCGATCGTCAGCTCGCCGGTGAACTGACCTCGACGCTGAGCCGTGCCGTCGGCGACGCCCTGACGATCCACCACATCGGCTTCGAGATCGCCGACCCCGAGCCCCTCGCGGAGCGGGCGCGCGAGGCCGCCTTCGCCGATGCCCGTCGCATCGCCGAGCAGTACGCGGCGCTGGCGGGTCGTGAGCTGGGGCGCGTCGTCCTCGTGACCGACTCCACCACCGGCGCCGAGGGACCGCCCCACCTCCTCGCCAAGATGCGAGCCGGCGGCATGCCGCTCGAGGCCGGCGGGTCGAGCGTCACCGCGTCCGTGACGGTGCGCTGGGAGTGGGCCTGACGGCGGAGCCGCCGACACGACGACCGCTGACAGCCGGACATGCGGAAGGCCCGGTCGCCTGACCGGGCCCTCCCGAGCAACTCGCGTGACGTGTGCACTGTGGGTGGTGGAGGTGGCGGGAATTGAACCCGCGTCCACTGACGGATGACCAGGACTTCTCCGGGTGCAGTGTGCTGTGGATTTTCTCGGCCCCGGAGCTCGCGCACACACGTTCTCCGACAGGCCCAGTCGAGTAGGAGTCCCGCGCAACCCCTCGACATGGTTGCGCAGCAAGTTCTCTAGCTGGCGCCAGACACTGAGGCGAGAACTAACTCAGGCTGACGGACTTCGAGGCTCGCTCAGGCGGCGAGGGCGAAGTCGGTGCGCTTGGAATCGGCACCTATTGGTTTACACGGAGCGTTTACGAGATAACCGTGCATCCTCGACCCGCTTCCCCTGGTGAACCGATCAATGTCGAAACCGATCACCCCCATGGGGCACACGTCACGCTGTTGAGTTGTCGTCCTGCACTGTAACTCGTCCAACCACCACCCGGACAACGACATTCCCCCGCGGCGACCGCTGGCTAGAGTCAGCGACACGTCCGCATTCCAGCGAAGGAGCCACATCGTGTTCCGCAAGGTCCTGGTCGCCAACCGTGGCGAGATCGCCGTCCGCGCCTTCCGCGCCGCCACCGAACTGGGCGCGACGACCGTCGCCGTCTTCCCGCACGAGGACCGCAACTCCGAGCACCGGCTCAAGGCCGACGAGGCCTACCAGATCGGGCAGCCGGGCCACCCGGTCCGCGCCTACCTCGATCCCGAGGGGATCGTCGCGACGGCCGTGAAGGCGGGCGCGGACGCGGTCTACCCCGGCTACGGCTTCCTCTCCGAGAACCCCGACCTGGCGGAGGCGTGTGCCGCCGCCGGGCTCACCTTCGTCGGGCCGCCGTCCGACGTCCTGCACCTGACCGGCGACAAGTCGCGAGCCATCGCCGCCGCGCGCGCGGCCGGCCTGCCGACCCTCGACAGCGTCCCCCCGAGCACGGACGTCGACGCCCTCGTCGAGCAGGCCGAGGAGGTGGGCTTCCCCATCTTCGTCAAGGCCGTCGCCGGCGGTGGCGGTCGCGGCATGCGCCGCGTGGAGCGACGCGAGGACCTGCGCGACGCCATCGGCGCCGCCATGCGCGAGGCGGAGTCCGCCTTCGGCGATGCCACGGTCTTCCTCGAGCAGGCCGTCGTCGACCCGCGGCACATCGAGGTCCAGATCCTCGCCGACGGCGCGGGCAACGTCGTCCACCTCTACGAGCGCGACTGCTCGGTGCAGCGCCGCCATCAGAAGGTCGTCGAGATCGCGCCGGCACCCAACCTCGACCCCGAGCTGCGCGACCGGATGTGCGCCCACGCCGTCGCCTTCGCGAAGGAGATCGGTTACGTCAACGCTGGCACCGTCGAGTTCCTGCTCGCACCGGACGGTCGCTACGTCTTCATCGAGATGAACCCGCGCATCCAGGTCGAGCACACCGTCACCGAGGAGATCACCGACGTCGACCTCGTCGGCCTCCAGCTGCGGATCGCCAGCGGCGAGACCCTCCCCGAGATCGGCCTGGCGCAGGAGGACATCGTCGTGCGCGGCGCCGCCCTCCAGTGCCGGATCACGACCGAGGACCCGGCCAACGAGTTCCGCCCCGACACCGGCGTCATCACGGTCTATCGCTCCGCGGGTGGCGCGGGGGTGCGCCTCGACGGCGGCACGATCTTCGTCGGCGCCGAGGTGAGCGCCCACTTCGACTCGATGCTCGTGAAGCTGACCTGTCGCGGACGCGACTTCCCGCTCGCGGTGAGCCGCGCGCGCCGGGCCCTCGCCGAGTTTCGCGTCCGCGGCGTGGCGACGAACATCCCCTTCCTCCAGGCGCTCCTCGACGAGCCCGACTTCCTCGCAGGCCGGCTCTCCACCTCCTTCATCGACCAGCGCCCGCACCTGCGCACATCGCGGACCCCCGCGGACCGCGGCACCAAGCTGCTGCGCCACATCGCCGAGGTGACGGTCAACAAGCCCCACGGCGAGGCGACGACGACCGTCGCTCCCGCGAGTCGCCTACCCGCCACCGACCTGTCCGCCGCGCCGCCCGCGGGGTCGCGCGACCTGCTGACCCGCGTCGGCCCGCAGGAGTGGGCCCGGGCGCTGCGTGAGCAGACCGCCGTCGCGGTGACGGACACGACCTTCCGCGACGCCCACCAGTCGCTGCTCGCGACCCGGATGCGCACCCGCGACCTGCTGGCCGTGGCACCGCACGTCGCCCGGACGACCCCGCAACTGCTGAGCGTCGAATGCTGGGGCGGCGCGACCTACGACGTGGCCCTGCGCTTCCTCGCCGAGGACCCGTGGGAGCGGCTGGCGCTGCTGCGCGAGGCCATGCCCAACCTGCCGCTCCAGATGCTCCTGCGCGGCCGCAACACCGTCGGCTACACGCCCTACCCGACCGAGGTCACGGACGCCTTCGTCACCGAGGCCGCCCGCACCGGGGTCGACGTCTTCCGCATCTTCGACGCCCTCAACGACGTGTCCCAGATGCGTCCCGCCATCGACGCCGTGCGCGCCACGGGGACAGCCGTCGCCGAGGTCGCGCTCTGCTACACCGGCGACCTGCACGGCCGCGACGAGCGGCTCTACACGCTCGACTACTACCTCCGGCTGGCCGAGCAGATCGTCGAGGCGGGAGCGCACGTCCTCGCCGTCAAGGACATGGCCGGACTGCTGCGCGCACCGGCCGCCCGCACCCTCGTCAGCGCCCTGCGCGAGCGGTTCGACCTGCCGGTGCACCTCCACACCCACGACACCGCCGGCGGCCAGTTGGGGACGCTGCTGGCCGCCGTCGACGCGGGTGTCGACGCCGTCGACGTGGCCAGCGCACCGATGTCGGGCACGACGAGCCAGGTCTCCATGAGCGCCCTCATCGCCGCCACGGACGGCACCGAGCGCGCCACCGGACTCGACCTGTCGGCGGTCTGCGACCTCGAGCCCTACTGGGAGGGAGTGCGGCGCCTCTACGCCCCCTTCGAGTCCGGCCTCGCCTCCCCCACCGGCCGCGTCTACACCCACGAGATCCCCGGCGGTCAGCTGTCCAACCTGCGTCAGCAGGCGATCGCCCTCGGACTCGGTGAGCGCTTCGAGGCGGTCGAGGACATGTATGCCGCGGCCAACGACATCCTCGGCAACATCGTCAAGGTGACGCCGAGCAGCAAGGTCGTCGGTGACCTTGCCCTCGCCCTCGTCGGCGCCGACGCGGACCCGGCCGACTTCGAGGAGAACCCCACCGCCTACGACATCCCGCAGTCCGTCATCGGCTTCCTCGACGGCGAGCTCGGTGACCCGCCCGGCGGCTGGCCCGAGCCCTTCCGAACGAAGGCGCTCGCCGGCCGACCCCCACGCCCCGCCCGGGACGAGGAACTCACCGCCGAGGACGCCGCCGCGCTTGCCGCGGACCCGCGCCCCACGCTCAACCGGCTGCTCTTCCCCGGCCCGTCCGCGGAGTTCCTCGCCTCGCGCGAGGCCTACTCCGACCTCTCCGTGCTCGGCACGCGCACCTACCTGCACGGCCTCGAGACCGGCACCGAGACCGAGATCGACATCGAGCCCGGCAAGACCCTCATCATCGGACTGCAGTCGATCTCCGACGCCGATGCGCGTGGCCTCCGGACCGTGATGATGACGCTCGGCGGCCAGCTGCGGCCGGTGCAGGTGCGCGACGAATCGGTGGCCGTCGACGTCAAGGCTGCGGAACGGGCCGACCCGAGCGTCAAGGGCCAGGTGCCCGCCCCCTTCGCCGGCGTCGTGACCCTCCATGTCGAGGCCGGCCAGGCCATCGAGGCGGGCGCCGTCGTCGCGACGATCGAGGCCATGAAGATGGAGGCCAACATCACCTCCCCCCTCGCCGGCACGGTCGAGCGGCTGGCGATCAGCGGCCCTCAGCAGGTCGAAGGCGGTGACCTGCTGGTCGTCGTCGCCTGAATCCCGACACCGCGGTCACCTCGGTGGCGCGCGGTCCCCGATCCGTGCGAGGGTCGACGGACCGTCCCCGGTCATCGGGGTCGACCAAGGCCCCCGCGGAGTGCGGGGACCGCGAGAGGAAGGTTCCGGACATGGGTTTCTCCGACAAGATCGAGAACGCCAAGAACGACCTCGTCGGCAAGGGCAAGGAAGCGCTCGGCGACGCCAAGGATGACGCCAGCCTCGAGGCCGAGGGCAAGGCGGAGCAGACCGAGGCCGATCTGAAGCAGGCCGGCGAGAAGATCAAGGACGCCTTCAACAAGTGAGACACATCGTCTGTCGTTGAGGGACGACGTCGTCCTGATGGCGCAGACGGACGAAGGGCCGGACACCAGTGGGTGTCCGGCCCTTCTGCGTGGGTTCCGATCCGCGAGCGCTACCAGGAGCCGCCGCTGCTGCCCGAGCCGCCCCCGCCGGAGAACCCGCCACCTCCGCCGAAGCTGCCGCCGCCGAAGCCACCACTGCCGAAGGCGCTCTCACCGGACGAGCCCGGCGTGGAGACGAAGGTGCCGGCCGCGTGCGTGGCGAAGTCGTCGACCCCGTGGGCGAGCCCGCCGAAGGCCCCGGACTGCCAGGGCCCGTAGCCGACGTACCACGTCGGCATCATGATCGGCTGGCCCGCAAGCTCGGCGGCCTCGGCGACCTTCTCGAAGGTCTTGGCCCAGCGGTCGGCGACGCCGAAGACGATGGCGTAGGGCAGGAACTTGCTGAAGATCTGACTGGCCTCCTCGAAGCGGATCTGACCCGCCTCGGCCGTCTCGAGGTAGCGGCGGAAGCCGCGGGACTGCGCGAGCATGGCGCTGCCGACGGCCGTCCGGGAGGCCATCCGGTGCCCCAGCGCGCGGCACACGAGCCCCGCGATGACGATCCCGATCCCCAGGACGTGGAAGCCGTTGAAGGGGGTGCCGCCGATGCCGAGGTCACTCCCGATGCCGAGGAACGACGGCATGAAGAAGCCGAGGACGACGCCGATCATCATGAGGAACGAGCCGACCCCGACCCAGGTGGCACGCTGGGCCTCCGGCGAGCGCCGGAACCAGCCGCGGTCCACGGCCTCCTGGTACATGTGCAGCTTGACGAGCCCGAGGGTGCTCGCGAAGGAGCCCCGCAGGTCGGACAGCAGGACCTCGGATCCGCCGGCGAAGAGGGACTCGAGGAGCTCGTTCTCGTAGGCGCTGAGCGCCTCGCCGTCCTGCTGCTTCTCGGTCCGCTGGAGCCGCCAGTCATTGCGGCTGTTCTCGACCTCGGCCATCTGCAGGTAGCCCCGCACGGCGAGGTCGACAATGGTCGCCGAGACGTCGACGGTGTCGGCACTCTCGTCGATGATGACGCCGACCAGGCCCGGCTGGACGCCCGGCGGCGGGTTGAACTGGACCGCCACCGGCGGCGAGGCGCCGCGCCGCACGACAGGCTCCTCGCCGGGCCCGGGAAGCAGACCCGGCGTCAGGCCGGCGTAGTGCTCGTCCCGGCCCCGCTTCCAGACGAGGAGGCCCATGAGCGACGCCGCGGCGAGAGGGATGAAGGCTCCGCCGGCGGCCAGGGCACCGTTCAGGGCGTTCTTCGTGTCCTCCGGCAGTGCGTCCGGGTCGGCCGGGTCACCCTCGACGAGCTCGGGGGCGAGGTCGGCGCCGAACGCCGAGCGCGGCATCTCGACGGCCACCGTCATGCCCTCGCCCGGGCCGAGGTCGGTGTGGGAGAAGGTCGAGGGGTTGCCCGCCTTCGCCGTGCAGTCCGTGCCCTGCCCGTAGACGCCGTACTTGCACAGCGCGCGCGTGGCCTTGGCCGGTCCCGACACGGTCACGCTGAGGTCGTCGATGTACTGCTGGTTGGCCGTGCCGACGATGTTGTGGAAGAGCTCCACGTGCTCCGCGTCGATCTCGTTGACGGCCTTGGCCAGGGTGTAGGAGATGACGTATTCGTGGGTCCCCTCGACCACCTCGTCGGGCGAGCCGATCCGCAGTTGGAGGTCCTCGCCGTCGTCACTCTCGGTGTATTCGGTCGGGGCGCCCGTCGGCGAGGTGATCTCGAGGTCGCTCAGCTCGTAGTTGCGGTAGACGTCCGTGCGCCCCTGGTAGCCGGCGCGCACCGTGATGTTGCGCAGGATCCCGTGTCGCTCCTCACCCTCGGGGAAGCGGTGGGTCTCGTGCTCCGTGACCCGGATCGACCCGTCCTCGCGGACGTCGATGTCGACGTCGTAGGCGGTGACCCGCTCGTCGGCCGCGGCGGAGCCCGACAGGCCGGTGCCGGTCGCCGACGTGGTGGCCGAGGCCAGCGCCGGGGCGCCGAGGAGCAGGAAGAGGGCCCCCACCAGTGCGGTCATCGATCGCGTGGAGATCGCGAAGCCGCGACCACTCCCCCTGCTGTCCATCAGCGTCCCCCGTCGGCAGTTCTGGCGTTCTTGGTGTTCATTGCCCGGTCGGCCTCGCGCTTGTCCTGTCGTTCACGCAGGGCGTGGCGCTTGTCGTACTCCCGCTTACCCGTCGCGATCCCGATCTCGACCTTGACGCGGCTGTCCTTGAAGTAGAGAGACAGCGGCACCACGGTGCGCCCGCTCTCGCGGGTCTTGAGCATGATCTTGTCGAGCTCGGCGCGGTGCAACAGGAGTTTGCGGCGGCGGCGCGGCGTGTGGTTGGTCCACGTGCCCGCGATGTACTCGGGGATGTGGACGCCCTCGAGCCACAACTCGTCGCCGTAGAAGACGGCGTAGCCGTCGACGAGGGAGGCCCGTCCCATGCGCAGGGACTTCACCTCGGTCCCCATCAGGGCGAGGCCGGCCTCGAACGTGTCGCCGATCGTGTAGTCGTGCCGGGCCTTGCGGTTGCTCGCAATGGTCTTGCGGCCCTCGGCGGTGTCCTTCTTGGCCATGGTTCCCACCTCCTCGCGGGGTCGTGCGCAGCTCGCGCGGATCGCTGGGACAGGCTACCTGCCGGCGCGAAGGGGGTCGAAGCCGTTACCGCGTCAGAGCCACTCGCGCGGGTCGACGGGGATCCCGTTCTCCCGCGTCTCGAAGTGCAGGTGGCAGCCCGTCGAGGTGCCGGTCGTGCCGACGTAGCCGATGATCTGGCCGCGCGAGACCCGGCCGCCGCTGACGGCGAACGACTGCAGGTGGTTGTAGGTCGTGGCGAGGCCGACACCCCGCTGGACGCCGTGGTCGACGACGATCTGGTTGCCGTCTCCGCCAGCGACCCCGGCGGAGACGATGACGCCCCCGGCGGCGGCGCGCACGGGCGTGCCGCAGGCGGCGCCGTAGTCACGGCCGGCGTGCAGCCGGGCCGTGCCGTAGATCGGGTGGATCCGGTAGCCGAACTCCGACGTCACCGGGGCGTTGACCGGGACCGACAGGTAGCCGCCGGACTGGGGAGCAGGTGCCGGAGGCGCGGGCGCCTGCGGCGCCGGGTCGGGCGCGGGGTTGGAGCGTGGCTGGTTCTGCGTTTGCGCGGCATCCCGGGCGGCATCGCGTGCGGCCTGCTCCGCTGCGGCACGCGCCGCGGCCCGTTCGGCCTCACGTGCTGCGCGGGCGGCGGCGATCTTGGCCGCCTTGATCCGAGCCCGACGTGCGCGCTCCTCGAGGACCTTGCCGAGACGGTCCGACTCGGCCTGCATCTTGGCGACCTGGTTGAGCTCCTTCGACCGCTGGTCCCGCAGGGCCGACGCCTGCCGGGTCTGGGTCGACTCGATGCGCTCGACCTCCGCCTTGGCGGTGGCTGCGTCGGCACGTGCCGCCGTGGCCTGGTCGAGGGCGGACTGCGCCTCGTCCTTGAGCTCGGCGGTGCGGTCACGTAGGGCGCGCAGGTGGCTCTCCTGCGAGGTCAGCGTCGCCTTGGACGTCGCCAACGCGCTGATCGACTGGTTCTGCACTTCGGCGACGGTGTCGGACAGGGCGATCCGGTCCGCGAGCTCACTCGGGTCCTGGGCGCTCATCGCGACGGAGAGCTGCCCCAGTCCCTGCTCCTGGTACATCTGCGCGGCGAGGCCGGCCACCCGCTTGCGGGCTGAGCTGATGCTGGCATTGGTCTTGGCGAGGTCCTTCACGGCGCGGGCCTCGTCGGCCTCCGCCACCGCGAGCGCGGCCGCCATCTCGGCGTTGTGCGCGTCGGCAGCGGCCTCGGTGCTCTGCGCCTTCGCGAGCCGGGCACGGGCGGCCGGGATCTTGGCCCGGGTGGCCTTCAGGGCGTCATAGGCGTGCACGAGGCTCGCCGAGGTCTCACTCAGGTCGTGCTGGCTGTCGGCGAGCTGCTGATCGACCTTTTGTTTCTGCTGCCCCGGGTCCGGTTCGGACTGCATGGCGCTGGCGCTGCCCATCGACAGCGCGAGGCACAGCGCGAGGGCCGCGCCGGTCCCGGCGCGACCTCGGAGCAACGACAGACGTGTTCCTTGAGCCAGCATCGAGAGCCACGGTACCGCCCCGCGCCGTGTCACATGGGCAACTCGAGTCACAGGCGCGTCACACCCGCAGGTACCGCCACAGGGTCACCGAGGCCGTGACCGCCGCGAGGACGACGACGCCGACGACGAGGAAGGGGGCGAGGAACCACACGTCGGACGTGCCGATCATCGCCTGGTCGAGGACGACGGTGTTGAGGTAGCGGCTGAAGATGAAGTGCACCGTCGACCACAACAGCGCGACGGCCAGGCCGGCGCCGATGAGGCCGGCGATGATCGTCTCGAGCAGCAGCGGTGTGCGGATCGTCGCGTTGGAGGCGCCGACGAGCTTCATGATGCTGATCTCGCGGCGTCGGGTGAAGGCGGCCTGCCGGACGGTCGTGGCCATGAGCAGCACGGCGCAGAGCACCATGAGCCCGGCCAGCAGCACCGAGAAGAAGGTCACCCGGTTGATCACCGTGAAGAACTTCTTGAGCACCTTCTCCTGGTCCTGGACGCTCGCGACCCCGGGCGCCCCCTCGAAGGAGCTGACGACGACGTCGTACTTCGTGGGGTCGGACAGGGAGACCCGATAGCTCTGCGGGATGTCACCGACGCGCACGTTGCCGGCGATCGGCGAGTTCTTGAACTGCTCCTGGAAGCGCTCGAAGGCCTGCTCCTCGGTCTCGTGGTAGACCTCCTTGACCAGCGGCTTCATCTCGTCGAGCTGAGCGGCAATGGTCTCCTTCTGCTCGTCGGTGACCCCACCGCCTTCGCAGTTGCCCTGCATCGAGTCGTCGGTGCACAGGTAGATGGAGACCTGGACGCGGTCGTACCAGTAGCCCTTCATCTGATCGGCCTGCCGCTGGGCGAGGAGCCCGAGGCCGAGCAAATACATCGAGACCATCGTGACGAGGATGACCGAGAGGGCCATCGAGACGTTCTTGCGCAGGCCGTGGAAGCTGTCGCCGAGCACCGTGGAGATCCGCATGTCAGCGCACCTCCTCGTCGTCGTCGAGGACTCCCGGGGCGTGGTTGGCCCCCGCCTCTTCGACCCCGGCGTCGTCGCCGCGCGGGAGGTCCAGCGGCACGTAGGTGCCCTCGGCCTCGTCGCGCACGAGCCGCCCGTCGGACAGCTCGATGACGCGCTTGCGCAGGGCGTCGACGATGGTCGTGTCGTGGGTGGCCATGACGACGGTCGTGCCCGTGGCGTGGATGCGCTCGATGAGCCGGACGATGTCCAGGCTCGTCGCGGGGTCGAGGTTGCCGGTCGGCTCGTCCGCCAGAAGGATCGGCGGCCGGTTCACGACGGCGCGCGCGATCGCCACGCGCTGCTGCTCACCACCGGACAGCTCGTGCGGCATCCGCTTCGCCTTGTCCGAGAGGCCGACGAGCTCGAGGGTCTCGGGGACGAGGGACTTGATCTGGCGACTGCTCTTGCCGATGACCTGGAGCGCGAAGGCGACGTTCTGCGACACGTTCTTGTTGGGCAGGAGTCGGTAGTCCTGGAAGACGGTGCCGATCTGGCGACGAAGGCGGGGCACCTTGCGGTGCGGGAGCCGACGGAGATCGTGTCCGGCGATGAGGATCTGACCGCTCGTCGCGCGTTCCTCGCGGATCGCGAGCCGAAGCAGCGTGGACTTGCCCGACCCCGAGGGGCCGACGATGAAGGCGAACTCGCCCCGCTCGATCTCGAGATCGAGCTCCGCGAGCGCGGGACGCTTGGAGCGTCCGTAGACCTTGCTGACGTTGTCGAAGCGAATCATGCTGAGGCGCGGGCCTTCTCGGCTCGGGGACGGTCGGTCGCCGCCAGGGGGCGGTGTCTGCTCCTCGAGGATAGGTCGGGCACGCCGTCGCACGTCGCAGGAGCCCGTGCCCGGCGTGCCCCCTGCACCCGCAGCCGACACCGGCACCGGCCCCCTGCACGGGACAAGCGACGGACCCGCCACCCCCGGTGGGGTGACGGGTCCGTCGTGACGTCGGACTGAATCAGGCCGTCTCGGTGGGCGCCGCTGCCGGTGCGTCCGGCGTGACGGCCGTGGCCGGGGTGACCGGCATGACCGGCGTCGCGGCGGCCTTCTTGGTGGTGGCCTTCTTGGTGGCGGCCTTCGTGGTGGCGGCCTTCGTGGCAGTGGCCTTGCTGGTGGTCGCCTTCGTCGATGCGGTCGCCGCCTTGGTGGCTGCGGTCTTGGTGGCGGGCGCCGCCTTCGTGGCAGCTGCCTTGGTCGTGGTGGCCTTCTTCGCGGCGGGCGCCGCCTTCGTCGTCGCGGCCTTCTTGACCGTGGCCTTCTTCGTCGCGGGCGCCGCCTTCGTGGCCGCTGCCTTGGACGTGGCGGCCTTCTTGGTGGCGGCCTTCTTCGTCGCGGGCGCCGCCTTCGTGGCCGCTGCCTTGGTCGTGGCGGCCTTCTTGGTGGCAGGCGCCGCCTTCGTCGTCGCGGCCTTCTTGACCGTGGCCTTCTTCGCGGCGGGCGCCGCCTTCGTGGTCGCGGCCTTCTTGGTCGCTGCCTTCTTGGTTGCTGCCTTCTTCGTCGCGGCCTTACTGGCCGGCGCAGTGCTCGTCGTGGCACTGGCGCGCGCGGTCGCGGGGGCCGCCTTCGGCAGCGAACTGGGCTTGGCGACGTAGTCCTTGAAGGACGTCCCGGCCTTGAAGCGCGGCACGGACGTCTTCTTGATCTTCACCGTCTCGCCGGTGCGGGGGTTGCGTCCCGTGCGGGCGGCGCGGGCTGCCTTCTCGAAGGTGCCGAAGCCGGTGATGGCGACCTTCCCGCCCTTGGCCACCTCTCGGACGATCGCATCGAGCACGGCCTCGAGCGCATCGGCTGCGGCCTTGCGACCCCCGAGCGTGGACTCGAGCGCCTTGACCAGTTCTCCCTTGTTCACATCTACTCCCAAGAAGGATGCGTGCCGGAGAGACTCCGACGGTGGACAGCTGGGCCGCATCGCCCCGCCTGCCTTGACGTTAGGACTCACAACGTCACGCGTCCACCACAACGGGACGCTCTTCTCGTTGTGGGACAGCGGATTTGCGCATGCGGGGGCACCCGGAGGCGGCCCGAAGGAAGCCTCGCGAGGACACGACTCGGGCCGGGCGCCGTTGTGAGACAACGACTCCCGGCCCGACATCAAGCCCTGCTCGCCTCGCCCGGCCCGGACTGCGGTCGCCGCGGAAAACTCACGGGCGACACGCCGCCGACGGGCAGGCGTGGGGGCTCAGCCCTGCGCCGCGGTGACCGGCTTCCAGGCCGGACGGCCCTCTTCGAAGGCGGTGATGGCGTCCTGGTGACGGAGCGTGAGGCTGATGTCGTCGAGCCCCTCGAGCAGACGCCAGCGGATGTAGTCGTCCACCTCGAAGGTCGTCACGAGCTCGCCCGCGGTGATGGTGCGCGACTCGAGGTCGACCGTCACGGACGTGCCGGGCTCGTTCTCGAGCAACTTCCAGAGGAGCTCGACGTCATCCTGGGAGACGACGGCCGTCAGCAGTCCCTGCTTGCCCGAGTTGCCCCGGAAGATGTCGGCGAAGCGGCTCGAGATGACGACCCGGAAGCCGTAGTTCATGAGCGCCCAGACGGCGTGCTCACGCGAGGAACCGGTGCCGAAGTCGGGACCCGCCACGAGGACGGACCCGGCGGAGTAGGCCGGCTGGTTGAGGACGAAGGTCTCGTCCCCGCGCCAGGCGGCGAAGAGGCCGTCCTCGAAGCCCGAGCGGGTGACGCGCTTGAGGTAGACGGCGGGGATGATCTGGTCGGTGTCGACGTTGCTGCGTCGCAGCGGGACGCCGATGCCGGTGTGGGTCGTGAACTGCTCCATGACAGTGCCTCTCGGTGGTCGACGGACGCTCAGGCGTCGAGGTCTGCGGGGCTGGACAGGGTGCCGCGCACGGCGGTGGCGGCGGCGACGAGCGGGCTGACGAGGTGCGTGCGTCCGCCCTTGCCCTGCCGACCCTCGAAGTTGCGGTTGGACGTCGAGGCCGCGCGCTCCCCCGGGGCGAGCTGATCGGGGTTCATGCCCAGACACATGGAGCAGCCGGCCAGGCGCCACTCGGCCCCGGCGTCCTCGAAGACGGCGTCGAGGCCCTCGGCCTCGGCCTGGAGGCGCACCTTCGCCGAGCCGGGCACGACGAGCAGGCGGACGCCGTCGGCGACCTTCCGGCCCTTGAGCACCTCCGCGGCAGCGCGCAGGTCCTCGATCCGGCCGTTGGTGCACGAGCCGACGAAGACGGTGTCGACGGCGATCTCGCGCAGCGGGGTGCCGGCGGTGAGGCCCATGTACTCGAGGGCGCGACGGGCGTTGGCCTTGTCGTTCTCGTCGGGCATGAGCTCCGGGTCGGGCACGGCGTCGCCCAGCGGCGAGCCCTGTCCGGGGTTGGTGCCCCAGGTGACGAAGGGGGTCAGCTGGCTCGCGTCGATGTCCACCACGGCGTCGAAGGTCGCGTCGTCGTCGGTGCGCAGCTCGCGCCACGCCGCGACGGCCGCGTCCCAGTCGGCGCCGGTGGGGGCGTGCTCGCGGCCGCGGACGTACTCGAAGGTGACGTCGTCGGGGGCGATCATTCCGGCGCGCGCGCCAGCCTCGATCGACATGTTGCAGACCGTCATGCGCGCCTCCATCGAGAGGGCGCGGATCGCGGAGCCGCGATATTCGAGGACGTAGCCCTGACCGCCGCCCGTCCCGATCTTGGCGATGACGGCGAGGATGATGTCCTTGGCCGTGACGCCTTCGGTGAGCTCGCCCTCGACGTTGATCGCCATGGTGCGGAAGGGCTTGAGCGGGAGGGTCTGGGTGGCGAGCACGTGCTCGACCTCGGACGTGCCGATGCCGAAGGCGAGGGCGCCGAAGGCCCCGTGCGTCGAGGTGTGGCTGTCGCCGCAGACGATGGTCATGCCGGGCTGGGTGAGGCCGAGCTGCGGTCCGACGACGTGGACGATGCCCTGGTCGACGTCACCCATCGGGAAGAGGCGGACACCGAACTCGGCGCAGTTGCTGCGGAGGGTCTCGACCTGGGTGCGGCTCGTCAGGTCCGTGATCGGGCCCGGCGTCGTCGGCACGTTGTGGTCCTCGGTCGCCAGCGTGAGGTCCGGGCGACGGACGGGGCGTCCCGCCATCCGCAGGCCCTCGAAGGCCTGGGGGCTGGTCACCTCGTGAAGCAGGTGCAGGTCGATGTAGAGGAGGTCGGGCTCCCCTTCCGCCTGACGCACGACGTGCGACTCCCACACCTTCTCGGCCAAGGTCCCGGCCATCTCATCCACCTTCATCGTTCCGTCGGATCGGCACCCGGGGGCCGGGCGCGACTGGCTGACCGGACCAGTGTCATGCGGGCTTGGGAGGTCCGGACTTGCGTCTCATCGAATGAGACGGCAGTATCAGTGCATGGACAACGGTAGTGGAGTTGGCGTCCTTGACAAGGCCGCCGTCGTTTTGGGTGCTCTGGAGGCAGGCCCCTCGACCCTCGCGCAACTCGTGGCGGCCACCGGGCTGGCCCGACCGACGGCGCATCGCCTTGCCGTCGCCCTCGAGCACCACCGCCTCGTTGCACGCGACATGCAGGGACGCTTCGTCCTCGGTCCGCGTCTCGGTGAGCTCGCGGCGGCCGCGGGTGAGGACCGTCTGCTCGCCGCGGCCGGGCCCGTCCTCGGCGCCCTGCGCGACCACACGAACGAGTCGGCGCAGCTCTTCCGCCGTCAGGGTGAGCAGCGCGTCTGCGTGTCCGCCGCCGAGCGTCCCGTCGGCCTGCGCGACTCCATCCCGATCGGCGCGACGCTCTCGATGCACGCCGGCTCCGCCGCCCAGGTGCTGCTCGCGTGGGAGGAGCCCGATCGGCTCCACCGCGGGCTCCAAGGTGCGAGCTTCACCGCCACGACCCTCTCCGGGGTGCGCCGGCGCGGCTGGGCGCAGAGTGTCGGAGAGCGCGAGGCCGGCGTTGCCTCCGTCTCGGCGCCGGTCCGCTCCCCGTCCGGTCGGGTCATCGCCGCCGTCTCCATCTCCGGCCCCATCGAGCGACTCTCCCGTCAGCCGGGACGCCTGCACGCCGCGACCGTGATCGCCGGCGCCAACAAGCTGACCGAGGTGCTGGAGCGGCACGCCGCTCAGCAGGAGGCACAGAACACGATCTGACCGCGGGGGTCACACCACGCGGCGCAGGCCGGGCACCTTCCCCGCGACGAGCGCGAAGGCGAAGGACAGCACGGTGACGACGGCGATCCGGCCGAGCATCTGCGGCACGTCGGCCGAGGCCGCGTCGCCGCCGATCGGCGGGACCCAGCGGGCGAAGTCGAGGACGATCAGGTGCACGCCGAAGGCGCCCATCGACGCCTGTCCGAGCCGGCGGCCGAGGTCGGCCCCCTTCGGATGGTCGAGCGGGGCAAGCCAGCCGTCCTCGCTGATCAACCAGCGGGCCGCGATGAAGACGGCACACGTCACCAGCGGCACGGCCGGGTGGAAGTACGACTCCGCCGGAGCGAGCTCCTCCGCGTGCCGCCACGGCCACGGATAGAGCCATTGGGTCACGAGGACGGCCGTCCCGAGCAACGCCAGGACCGTGGCGACGACCCCGCGGAAGTGGGTCAGTCGGATCCGACTGAGCGCGTGCCCCAGGAGGAAGTAGCCGAGGTAGGGGATCCAGTACGTCGCCGCGGTCTGCTCCCAGCGGCCACCTTCGGCCGCGGCACTCCCCTGCCCCGAGATCATCGTGCCGAGGATCGCGGCCGCGGTGAGTCCGGCACCGACGGCGAGCTCCTGACGCAGCGTCGCCTGCTGCACCCATGGCAGCAGCACCGGCGTGATGAGGGTGAGCCCGAGGATGATCCAGAAGAAGTAGAGCTGCGCGACGAGGGTGCCGTCCAGGATGCGCGCCATGATGCTGACCGGGTTCGGCTGGTTCTTGAAGAAGTAGAGGATCAGCGCGTAGACGACGTGCCAGAAGATCAGCGGCGGAAGCAGGCGGGACGCGCGCCGGCCGTAGAACTCCCGGTCGCCCGGATAGTGCTTCGCGCTGAGCAGCGTCACGCCGCTCGCCATGACGAAGAGGGGTGCGGCCCAGCGGAAGCCGAAGTCGATGAGGGTGGCCGTCAGGCCCGTGGCGTCCAGGCCCGGCTGCTCGCGCGCGATGACGGCGTTGGAGCCGACGACGTGGATGCAGATCACCCCGACCATCGCGATCACCCGCGCCCAGCCGAGCCATCCGATGGAGGCGCGTGTCTCCTCGCCGGTGTCGCTCACGGGGCTCCTTCGTCGTCGGTCGGGTCGGGCGCCAGCATGCCAGTCCGCGCCCGCGACGTGGGGCACGCTCCCCGTCGGCCGAGTTTGGGACATCAGGTGTCCCTTCCTCGGGACTGGCAGCCCCCTTCGGTCGAGTTTGGGACATCAGGTGTCCCTTCCTCGGGGCCGGCGGCCCCCTTCGGTCGAGTTTGGGACATCAGGTGTCCCTTCCTCGGGGCACCCGGCCCCCTTCGGCCGAGTTTGGGACATCAGGTGTCCCTTCCTCGGGGCTGGCGGCCCCCTTCGGCCGAGTTTTGGGACATCAGGTGTCCCTTCCTCGGGGCTGGCGGCCCCCTTCGGCCGAGTTTGGGACATCAGGTGTCCCTTCCTCGGGGCCGGCGGCCCCCTTCGGTCGAGTTTGGGACATCAGGTGTCCCTTCCTCGGGGCCGGCGGCCCCCTTCGGCCGAGTTTGGGACATCAGGTGTCCCTTCCTCGGGGCACCCGGCCCCCTTCGCCCGAGTTTGGGACATCAGGTGTCCATTACTGGGCCTCGGGACAACAGAAAACCCCCGCTCACGAGGAGCGGGGGTCTGCATCTGGTAGCCCCGACGGGATTCGAACCCGCGCTACCGCCTTGAGAGGGCGGCGTGCTAGGCCACTACACAACGGGGCCAGATGTGCTGCTCAGGAGGGGATGAAACCCTCCTCGACAACCGGAGGAACGATACCCGGTCCGGGCCATTTCTCCGAATCCATCGGTGGGCGTGAAGCGCACCGATGTCAGCGCTGGGGTACCAGGACTCGAACCTAGAATGACGGAACCAGAAACCGTTGTGTTGCCAATTACACCATACCCCAAGGGTATTCACTCCGAGCGCGCCCGAGGGCCTTCTGCGGGGTGAACCGAAGAGAGATACTACGGCACGCTCCGGCGTGGTCCCAAATCCTCCCGAAGGGGGCCCGTGCGGGGCCCCCTTCGAGGGTCGGATCTCGGGTCGGATCTCGGGTCAGATCTCGGCGCGCAGGCGACGCAGTCGAGCGAGCGTCGAGTCCTTGCCGAGGATCTCCATGGACTCGAAGAGGGGCGGCGAGATGCGCGCGCCGGAGACGGCCGTGCGCAGCGGCCCGAAGGCGAGCCGCGGCTTGATCTCGAGCCCCTCGACGATGGCCTCGCGCAGGCGCGCCTCGATCGTGACCGCCTTGAAGTCACCGTCATTGGGCGGCAGCGAGCCGGTCCCCTTGTCGATCCCCTCGAGGGCCGTGATGGCGGCGTCGAGAACCTCGCCCGCGTTCTCCTTCAGCTGCGCCCGGGCGTCCTCGTCGATGACGAGGTCGCCGTCCGCGACGTAGAAGGGCTTGACGAGCGCGGGCGCCTCGGAGAGCAGCGCGATCCGGGTCTGGATGAGCTCGGCGACGTCCTTGAGCCGACCGAGTTCCCCGAGCGTCGGGTTGCCCGAGAGGACCCCTTCGCGCTCGAGGAAGGGCAGCAGCCGCGAGGTGAAGTCACCGAGCTCGAGGTCGCGCAGGTAGAGACCGTTGAGCCAGTCCAGCTTCTTGAGGTCGAAGATGGGGCCGACGGGGTTGACCTTCGACCAGGCGAAGTGCTCGGAGAACTCGGCGAAGGTGAACTTCTCGCGGTCGCTGCCGTCCTCCGCGGTCATCGGCGGGTAGGCCAGCAGCGCGAGGAAGTTGACGAGCGCCTCGGGCAGGTAGCCCTGCTCCTGGAACCACGTCAGGCGCGCGGCCGGGTTCTTGCGCTTGGAGATCTTCGACTTGTCCGTGTTGCGCAGCAACGGCATGTGCGCGAAGGCGGGCGGCGTGAGGCCGAGCCACTGGTAGAGCAGGACGTGCTTGGGCGTGGAGCTGATCCACTCCTCGCCGCGCACGACGTGGGTCACGCCCATCTCGTGGTCGTCGACGACGACGGCGAGGTGGTACGTCGGGAAGCCGTCGGCCTTGAGGATGACCTGGTCATCGGGGCGCGGCGCGGTGACCTTGCCGCGGATGACGTCGTCGAAGACGATCGGTGCGTCCTCGGGGATGAACATGCGCACGACGGGCGTCTCGGAGTAGCCCGGCAGCTGCGCGCGCTCCTCCTGCGTCTTGCCGTGGCAGAGGCGGTCGTAGCCCGTGGGCTGCTTGAGCTTCTGCTGCTTGTCACGCATCTCGGCGAGGCGCTCCGAGGAGCACCAGCAGTGATAGGCGTGGCCGTCGGCCAGGAGCCGCTCGACGTAGGGCCGGTAGGTGTCGAGCCGCTCGCTCTGCCGGTAGGGCGCGAAGGGGCCGCCCACGTCCGGGCCCTCGTCCCACGTGAGACCCAGCCAGGACAGCGTGTCGTAGAGCTGCTGCTCACTGCTCGCGTTGAAGCGCGCCCGGTCGGTGTCCTCGATGCGCAGCAGGAACTGGCCGCCCTGCTGACGCGCGTAGGCCAGGTTGAAGAGGGCCATGTAGGCCGTGCCGACGTGCGGGTCGCCGGTGGGCGACGGCGCGACACGCAGTCGCGGCGCCCCCTCGACGGGGACCGGGGTCGTGGCGGGGGCGGACGAGGGCAGGGCGTCGGGCGAGGTGCTCATGATGCCCCGATCGTAGCCCTGCCCCGGCGTCCGCCCGCCGCTGCGGACTCAGTCCGCGGCGGTGAAGGGGTTGGCCAAGGTGCCGATCGCGTCGATCTCGACCTCGACCCGCTGGCCGGCGGTGACCGGGCCGACCCCGGCAGGCGTGCCGGTGAGGATGACGTCGCCCGGCAGCAACGTGAAGGCCTTGGAGACGAAAGAGATGAGCTCGGCCACGCCCGTGATCATGTCCGACGTGTGGCCGTCCTGGACGACCTCGCCGTCGAGGCGCGTGGTGATCCGGCACGCGGACGGGTCGAGGTCCGTCTCGATCCACGGGCCGAGGGGGCAGAAGCCGTCCATCCCCTTCGCGCGGGCCCACTGTCCGTCGGACTTCTGGAGGTTGCGGGCCGTCACGTCGTTGGCGCAGGTGTAGCCGAAGATGACCTTCTTCGCCTCCTCGGGCTCGATGTCCTTGCACATCCGACCGATGACGACGGCGAGCTCGCCCTCGTAGGACACCTCGGTCGCGACGGCGGGGATGACCACCGGGTCGTTCGGGCCGATGACGGCGGTGTTGGGGATGAGGAACATCAGCGGGCTCTCGGGCACCTCGTTGCCGAGTTCCGCCGCGTGGTCGGCGTAGTTGCGACCGATCCCGATGACCTTGCTGCGCGGGATGACGGGCGCGAGCAGCCGCACCTCGTCCATCCGCGCGGTGTTGCCGGTCAGCTCGATGCGTTGGTAGAGCGGGTCTCCGCTGACCTCCGCGATCTTCTCGCCGGCTCCGTCGACGAGCCCATAGACCGGCTCGTCCCCTGTCGTATATCTCGCAATGCGCACGGGTCGAGCCTAGGCCACGGTCTCGGCGTCGACGCCGATCCCCCGGAGGATGAGGGCGAGGCCGGACGCGAAGGTCGCCTCCGCCGCGGCGGCCTCGGGCGCCGGTCGGGCCGGGTCGATGGCGGCGGCCCGCTCGCGGGTCTGGTCGGCAGTGACGGACCCCAGGACGTGGTGGAGCAGGAGGTGGGTGGCTGCGGCGTGCCGCTCCCCCGGCCCCGTCACCGCCTCGACGAGCGCGGCGAGGTCCGTCAGCGCGGGCACGGCCGCCGGGTCAACGGCCCAGGCGAGGGCGACGACGTCCGATCCGTCGGGCACCCCGAGCAGCGCCCGCCGGACACCCGTGGCGGCCTCGACGAGTGCGTCCTCCGGGGTCAGGCCCTGCGCCGCCGGTGCCCGGGTGGGCTCGAGGAGGCGCGAGGCGACCTCGACGAGCAACGCCTGCTTGCTGGCCACGTGCCAGTAGAGCGCGCCGGGCTGGACGCCGAGCTCGCGCGCGAGGCGCCGCATGGACAGGTCGCCGAGGCCGAAGGTGCGCAGCAGGCTCAGCGCCGCGTCGACGACGTCCTCCCGGGTCAGGGACACCGTGGGCCCCCTTCCGAGTCCGCGTCGTGGTCGTTGACAGCGAGCGTACCCACCCGGCCATACTGTGCGGGACGCGCACCTGAACACCGTTCAAGCCGCACTGCCCGGCCCGCATCGCCCCGACCGTCTGGAGACCCTGTGAGCACCCCCTTCGCCACCCTGGCCGACGCCGTCCTGGCCGGCACCCCCGTCACGGAGCAGGACGCGCTGGCGATCCTGCGCTCCAGCGACGAGGAACTGCTCGAGCTCGCCGCGGCGGCGGGTCGCCTGCGCCGCGCGCACTTCGGCAACACGGTCAAGGTCAACTACCTCGTCAACCTCAAGTCGGGCCTGTGCCCCGAGGACTGCGGCTACTGCAGCCAGCGGCTCGGCTCGACGGCGGACATCCTGAAGTACACGTGGCTCAAGACCGACGAGGCCATCGAGCAGGCCGCGGCCGGACTGCGCGGGGGCGCCAGCCGTGTGTGCCTCGTCTCGAGCGGTCGCGGCCCCACGGACCGCGACGTCGAGCGCGTCGCCGGACTCGTCGGCGCCCTCAAGGACGAACACCCCACGGTCGAGGTGTGCGCGTGCCTGGGACTGCTCAAGGACGGCCAGGCGGAGCGACTGCGGGAGGCGGGCGTCGACGCCTACAACCACAACATCAACACGGCGGAGTCCCACCACGACGCGATCGTCACGAGCCACACCTACGCCGACCGCGTCGACACCGTGACGAAGGCGAAGACCGCCGGCCTCTCCCCGTGCTCCGGTCTCATCGCCGGACTCGGCGAGAGCGACGAGCAGCTCGTCGAGGCCCTCTTCGCGCTCCGGGACCTCGAGTCGGACTCGATCCCCGTCAACTTCCTCATGCCCTTCGACGGGACGCCGCTCGAGGGCACGTGGGACCTGACTCCGGGACGGTGCCTGCGGATCCTCGCCATGGCCCGCTTCGTCTGCCCCGACCGCGAGGTGCGGATCGCCGGTGGCCGGGAGATGCACCTGCGTTCCCTGCAGGGGCTGGCGCTGCACGTCGCCAACTCGATCTTCCTCGGCGACTACCTCACCTCCGAGGGACAGGACGCGCAGGCCGACCTGGCGCTCATCCGCGACAACGGGTTCGTCGTGCTCGGCGGCGAGGAGGCTCCCCTGGCTGGCACGCAGCAGGGCACGCAGCAGGGCGAGCGCGTCGGCGCCGACCCGGCCATCCGCCGTCGCGGCGCGGGCACCGACGTCCCCGCAAATGCCTGAGTCCGTCGCGTCGACCATCGAGGGGATCGTCGCCCGCGACGGCGGCCTCCTCTGGCATCCCTACGCCCCCCTCGACGGGCCGGCCCCCCGCGCGGTCACGGCCGCCGACGGCGTCCGGCTCACCCTGACCGACGCGGACGGGCGCACGCACGAGGCGATCGACGCCATGGCCTCGTGGTGGTGCGCGGTCCACGGCTACCGCCACCCGGACCTCGACGCCGCCGCCCACGCGCAGATCGACCGGTTCGCCCACGTCATGTTCGGCGGCCTCACCCACGCACCCGCGGTCGACCTCGCCGAGCGCCTGATCTCCCTCGCCCCCGGCTCGATGGCGCACGCCTTCTTCGCCGACTCCGGTTCGGTGTCGGTCGAGGTCGCGCTCAAGCTCGCGCTCCAGTACCAGGCGGCGAAGGGGCGTGGCCGCCGCCAACGGTTCCTCACCGTGCGTGGCGGCTACCACGGCGACACCTTCGCCGCGATGAGCGTGTGTGATCCCGTCGACGGCATGCACGCCGCCTTCCCCGGCGTCGTGGCCACGCACGTCTTCGCGCCCCGCCCGCCCGCGGCACGCCTCGTGCCCGACGGCGGCGGCGGTGAGCGTTGGGACGTGGACGAGGCCGCCCTGGCGGCGTGGACCGCGGACTTCCGGGAGCTCGCCACGGCGCACGCCGACGAACTCGCGGCGATCGTCGTCGAGCCGGTCCTCCAGGGCGCCGGCGGGATGCACGTCTACCACCCGGACTGCCTCGTCACGATGCGCGAGGTCGCGGACGACCTCGGGCTGCTGCTCATCGTCGATGAGATCGCCACGGGCTTCGGGCGCACGGGACGCCTCTTCGCGAGCGAATGGGCCGGCATCGCGCCCGACGTGGTCTGCGTCGGCAAGGCCCTGACCGGCGGCTACCTGACACTCGCCGCCGTCCTCACGACCCGGGCCGTCGGTGACGTCATCTCACGCTCGACGTTCCGTGCCCTGCTGCACGGGCCGACCTTCATGGCCAACCCGCTCGCGTGCGCCGTCGCCGCCGCATCGCTCGACCTGCTCGGCGACACGTGGAGCGCGAAGGTCGCCCGCGTCGGCCGCGGCCTCGCCACGCACCTCGCCCCCGCCGCCGAGCTCGCCGGTGTCCGGGACGTCCGCACGCTGGGCGCCGTCGGCGTCGTCCAACTGCACGGACCCGTGGACGTCGCCGCGGTCAGCGCCGCGGCCCTCGAGCGCGGGGTGTGGGTGCGCCCCTTCCGCGACCTCGTCTACACCATGCCGCCCTACATCACCTCCGACGAGGACGTCACCGCGATCGGCGCGGCCATCGTCGGGGCCGTCGCGGAGGTGCACGGATGAGTCAGTGGGATGCGTGGCTGGCCGGGCGGTCCGCGCTGCGGACCGAACGCGGCACCGTCCGGGCCGATCCGGTGCTCCGGCACGGTCGGGGCGGGGACGTCCTCGACCTGGCCTCGAACGACTACCTCGGGCTCTCGCAGGACCCGCGCGTCGTGGCCGCGGCCCACCGCGCGCTCGACGGGTTCGGGGCATCGGCGGCGGCCTCGCGGCTCGTCACCGGGACGCTGACCGTCCATCGCGAGTTGGAGTCCGCCCTCTGCGACCTCACCGGGCAGCCGAGTGCGCTCGCCTTCGCCACGGGCTACGCCGCCAACCTCGGTGTCGTCACGGCCATGGCGGGGCGGGGCGCGCAGATCCTGCTCGACGAGCACGCACACGCCTCCCTCCACGACGCGGCGCGGATGTCCCGCGTGCCGTGGGCGACCTTCGCGCACAACGACGTCGGCGATCTCGACCGCCTGCTCGGCGAGCGGGCCGGCGACCGCGTCGTCGTCGCGGTCGAGTCCATCTATTCGGTGCTGGGCGATGCGGCGCCGCTCGTCGACCTCGCCGCCGTGTGCGCCCGCCACGACGCGTTGCTCGTCGTCGACGAGGCGCACGGCATCGGCGTCGCGGGCGAGGGTCGCGGGCTCGTCCACGAGGTCGGCCTCACCGGCGCCCCGCACGTCGTCGTCACCGCCACGCTCTCGAAGTCCCTCGGCGCCCAGGGCGGCGCCGTGCTCTGCTCGCGGGCCGTCCGCGACCACCTCGTGAACGAGGCGCGCTCCTTCATCTTCGACACCGCCCTCGCCCCGGCCGCCGCCGGCGCCGCCGCCGAAGCGGCCCGGATCATCGCCGGCGATCCCGCGATCGCTGCCCGGGTGCGCGACCACGCCGCGACGATCGCGTCGATCTGCGGGATCGAGCCCGCGGCCGGGGCCGTGCAGTCGATCCCGCTCGCGAGCCCCGACGTCGCCGTCGCGGCCTGCCTGACCCTGCGCGAGCGCGGCGTCCTCGTCGGCTGCTTCCGGCCACCGAGCGTGCCCGACCGCTGGTCCCGACTGCGGATCACGGCCCGGGCCGACCTCTCGCGCGCCGAGATCGAGCGCGCCGCCCGCCTCGTCGCGGACGTCGTCGACGAGGTGTCGGCATGAGCGCCCGCGCGACCCTGCCGCGGATCGTCATCGTCACGGGGACCGACACGGGCGTCGGCAAGACCGTCGTCACGGCGGCGCTCGCGGCGGCGCTGGCCGCGGCCGGTCGCACCGTGGCCGCGTACAAGCCCGTCCAGACCGGCATCGGACCGGGCGGCCAGGACGACGACGGGATGCCCGAGGACATGGCCGTGGTGGCCCGCCTGGCCGGGGTGCCCACGGCGCAGGGATGCCGGCTGCGGGCGCCGATGGCCCCGCGGCAGGCGGCCGTGGAGCAGAGCGCCGCACTGCCGACGCTGAGCGCGCACGTCGCGACCATCGAGGACCTCGCGGCGAGCCACGACCACGTCCTCGTCGAAGGGGCGGGCGGCCTGCTCGTCCAGCTCACGGACGCCGGGGAGGACCTGCGCGACCTCGCCGACGCCCTCGTCGAGGTCGCGGCCACGGGGTTCGTCGTCGTGGCCCGCAGCGGGCTCGGCACGCTCAACCACACGGCCCTGACCCTCGAGTCGCTCGCGGCGCGCGGCCTGCCCCTCGTCGGGGTGGCGCTGGGCTGCGTCCCGCCCACGCCGTCCCGGACCGAGGAGCTCAACCACGCCCACCTCGCCCCCGACGTCGTCGCGACGGTGCCGGCCGGCGCCTCGGCACTCGCGCCGGCGACCTTCCGCGCCGCGACCCCCGACTGGTGGTCCGTGCCCTGACCGGCACCCCGGCTACCCTTCGTCCGGTGTCCGCTCCCCTGCCCCGCGACGTCTGGGTGACGCGCGCGCAGGCACACGCGGAGCGCGTCGACGTCCTGACGGCCGCGCACCGCGAGCGCCGCGGAGAGGGGCGATCGCACCCGGTCGAGGATTTCCTCTTCGAGTACTACCACCACTCCCCCGCGCACCTTCGTCGTTGGCACCCCGGGCCGGGCGTCGCCCTCGCCGACGCGGCCGGCGAGGAGCGCGCCAGGTGGACGCACTACGCGAGCGCGGACGACGGATCGGTCTCCCTCGACGTCGCCGCCTTCATGGCGAAGCGGGGCCGCACGGTCACCTTCGTGCGTGACCTCCTCGCGGCGACCCTGTCGCGGCCGGCGCACCTGGGCTGCTTCGGCCTGCACGAGTGGGCCATGGTCTACGGCCAGGACGAGGACGAGGTGCGACACGTCGGCTGGCCGTTGCGCCTCGGCGCGAAGGGGACCGACGAGGTCGTCGAGCGCCACCGGATCCGGTGCAGTCACTACGACGCGTTCCGCTTCTACACGCCGCCCGCGCGTTCCCTCAATCTCCTGCAGCCGACCCGCGAGAGTCAGGTGGACCTCGAGCAGCCGGGCTGCCTGCACGCCGGAATGGACGTCTACAAGTGGGCCTTCAAGCTCGCCCCGGCCGTGCCGTCGGAGCTGACGGCGGACGCCTTCGCGCTGGCCAAGGAGATCCGCGAACTCGACATGCGCGCGGCGCCCTACGACCTGCGCGAGCTCGGCTACGAGCCGATCCGGATCGAGACGGCCGAGGGCAAGGCGGAGTACGTCGAGCGGCAGCGCGGCCACACGGAGGCGTCGAATGCGTTGCGGCACCGGCTGATCGAGGTGTGCGACCGACTGCTGGCCGCCTCCCCCGAGGCTTCCAACGCGCCCCAGGCCTCCCCCCTTCGCCCGCGGCTCAGCTGAGGGAGTACTCGAGGCGCGGCAGGATGCGACCCGGCAGCGATCCGCTCCGAACGTCCCCGACCCGCACCGCCCCGCGCGAGAGGTAGAACCCCTCGGCGTCGGGGTCGGCGTCGATGGTCAGCACCCGCCACCCGCGGCGCCGGGCCTGCTCGAGGGCGTCGTCCCACAGCGCCGCCCCGAGGCCCGTGCCGATGTACGCCGGGTCGACGAAGAGCATGTCGAGCGATCCGCGATCGAGCGGCCCGTCCGGGTCCTCGCGGATGAGGTGGAAGCCGCCGACGGTCCCGAAGGTCGAGGCCACGACGGCCCGCAGCGCGCTCGCCCCGGACAGCGTGAGTTCGCCCCGCACAGCCTCGAGGAAGGCGTCGTCATAGCCCCAGTGGGCCTTGCTGCGCAGCGCCAGATCGCTCAGCAGCTCGGCCTCATCGGTCCGGCCTCCGCGCAGCAGCCATGGGCCCGTCATCGTCGTCCACTCCTGTCGTCGTCCGGGCCAGCGCCGACGGCGCGCGCCATGGTCAGGCCCAGATGCAACTCGAGGCGGTCGCGCCCCGAGTCGAGATCCAACCCGGTGATGCTTTCGATCCGTTGCAGCCGGTGATAGACGCTCTGCCGGTGGAGGCCGAGCTCGGCTGCGGTGCGCGCCATGCTCCCGGCTGCGTCGAGATAGAGCAACGCCGTGCGCACCAATTCGGCCCCGCCCTCGTCGAGCAGCCGCTGGATCGGTGGCGTGCGGGTCGCGGCCACCACCTCGGTCGCCGCGGACCCACCGAGGAGCCGGTCGATGCCGAGCGTCGTCCAGTCCGCGACGTCATGCAGGGCCGGGGCCGCGACCGCCGCCGTCCACGCCTGGGTCGCCTCGGCCCAGCTCGCGCGGAGCTCCTCCAACCCGGGCCGGACTCCCCCGACGCCGGCGACGACGCGGGGAGCGGCGACCGGGCGACCTTCGTCGTCGGAGAGGTGACGCTGGGCGTGGGCGCGCGCCTTGGCAAGGGTGTCGTGCACCCCACGAGCCGGCACGGCGAGCGCGAGGACCAGGCGGGGTCCGTCCGCCGCGACGGCCGCGGTCCGGGGCAGGATCCCCGGGGTCTCGAAGACGGCCGGCGCGAGGATGACGGACGGGTCCGGCGAGCCGAGGACGGCGGCGACGACGGGTTGGTCGAGGCGCAGCCCGGTGTCGACGGCGAGGGCGCGGGCCGGGGCCTCCGTCGCACCGGCCGGAGCCTGGATGAGGTCGTGGACGAGCCGAGTGGTCTCCCGGCGGCTGCGTGTGCGGCGCGCGAGGGCCTCGCCCGCCTGCCGGGCCAGCAGCATCGCCTCGGCCACGGCCTCCTCGCTCGGGCCCGTCGTCACCTCGCCGCCGAGGTCGTGGATGGCCCAGATGTAGCCGTGCACGACCCCCCGCGAGCGCGCGGGCAGGCAGAGTCGGGCGCGCAGTCCACGCTCGGGGTCGGCGGGGATGTGGACCGGCCCGGTTGCCGACGCGATCCCGAAACCTTCGAACCAGGCCCGGGTCGACGGCGAGGACCCGCGGCCCAGGATCGTCTCGAGTCGGACCGGGTCGGCGGCCTCCGGCTGGGCGGCGAAGGCGAGCAGCCGGAAGTGTCGACTCTCCAACGTCGTCGACATGCCGAGCAGGGCAGCGACCTCCTCGACGATCTCCTGCAGCTCGGGCACCACCGACTCCGCTCCGGCGCATGGACGCCTCGTGACATCTGTCTGAAGAATTGGCAGTGTAGTCGTGACATCTGCCGATTCCCCCACACTCGGATCGGCGCCTACCTTCTGCTCATGTCCACTGGAGAACCCATGTCGAGCGCCCCCGCCGCCGCCGTCCCGTCCGACGCCATCGCGCAGCTGCGCGCCCTCGCCCCCGAGGCCGAACGCCTCGCGGACCAGTGGGCCCGTGCCACCGAGGCCGGAGCCACCCGCAAGGAGAAGGCCACCACCGGCCAGCTGGCCGCGCTGCTGCGCGACCCGTCCGGCCTCGACCTCGCCGTCCGCTTCGTCGACCGCGTGGCCCGCCCCGAGGACACGAAGGTGGCCGCGAAGGAGCTCAGCGCCCTCACCTCGGGCAGCGCCGCCTCCTTCCTCGGCCGGATCGACCGGTCCCTGCTCGGCGCCGGCGCCATCGCCTCCCGCATCGCCCCCGACGTCGTCGTCCCGATCGCCCGCCGCCGCCTGCGCCAGATCGTCGGGCACCTCGTCGTCGACGCGAACGACCCCAAGCTCGCCAAGCACCTCGCCGCCTCGCGCGCCGACGGCTTCCGGCTCAACATCAACCTGCTCGGTGAAGCCGTGCTCGGCGAGGAGGAGTCGGCCTCCCGCACCGCGCGCACCCAGGCCCTGCTCGAGCGCGACGACGTCGACTACGTGTCGATCAAGGTCAGCTCCCTCGTGAGCCAGATCAACCAGTGGGACACCGAGGGCACGGTCCGCCGCTGCCTCGAGCGTCTCCGCCCGCTCTACCGCGCCGCGCTCAAGACGAGCCCGCACTCCTTCGTCAACCTCGACATGGAGGAGTACAAGGACCTCGACCTCACCATCGAGGTCTTCACGGCCATGCTCAGCGAGCCGGAGTTCAAGAACCTCGAGGCCGGCATCGTCCTGCAGGCCTACCTGCCCGACGCGCTGCCCGCGATGGAGCGGCTGATCGCCTTCGCCCGCAACCGTGTCGAGGCCGGCGGCGCCCCGATCAAGATCCGCCTCGTCAAGGGCGCGAACCTCGCCATGGAGGCCGTCGAGGCCGAGGTCCACGGCTGGGCGCAGGCGCCGTACACGTCGAAGGAGGCCGTGGACGCCAACTACCTGCGTTGCCTCGAGCGGGCCCTGCGCCCCGAACTCACCGGCATCCTGCGGATCGGCATCGCCAGCCACAACCTCTACGACGTCGCACTCGCCCACCTGCTCGCGCAGAAGCGTGGCGTCACCGCCGCGATGGACGTCGAGATGCTCCAGGGCATGTCCCCGTCGCAGGCTCGCGCCGTCCGCGACACCGTCGGCACCGTCATCCTCTACACCCCGGTCGTCGCGCCGGAGGACTTCGACGTGGCCGTCTCCTACCTCGTGCGTCGCCTCGAGGAGAACGCCGCGCCGCAGAACTTCCTGCACGCCTTCTTCTCCGGTGACACGGCCGGAGCCCCCGGCCCGGCCATGACCGACCAGCTCGAGCGCTTCCGCCGGTCCATCGACGACATCGCGACGACCCCGGTCGGCCCGCGCCGCGCGATCGAGCGTCCCGCGATCGACGGCACCTTCGCCAACACCCCGGACTCCGACCCGGCGCTGCCGGACATCCGCGTCTGGGCGCAGGAGGCGCTGGAGCGTCCCGCACCCGGGCTCACCTCCCCGATCCTCGGCTCCCCCGCCGAGGTCGACGAGGTCATCGCCCGCGCGGCCGGTGCGAGTGCCAGCTGGGCCGCGCGCCCGGCGAGCGAGCGTGCCGCGATCCTGCGCGAAGCGGCCCGCGCCCTCGAGGCCCACCGCGGTGACCTGCTGACGGTCATGTCCCACGAGGCCGGCAAGACCCTCGGCGAGGCCGACCCGGAGATCTCCGAGGCCGTCGACTTCGCGCGGTACTACGCCGACTCGGCCGAGCAGCTCGACCGCGGCGCGATGGCCGACGGGGCGACCTTCACGCCCGACCGCGTCGTGCTCGTGACGCCGCCGTGGAACTTCCCCGTCGCCATCCCGATCGGTGGCGTCCTCGCCGGCCTCGCGGCCGGCTCCGCCGTCGTCATCAAGCCCGCGCCGCAGACCCCCGGCTGTGTCGAGGTCGCCGTCGCCGCTCTGCACGAGGCCGGCGTCCCGGCCGACGTCCTCCAGGTCGTCCGCACCGACGAAGGGGCGGTGGGCCAGGCGCTCATCTCGCACGCCGACGTCGACACCGTCGTCCTCACGGGCGCGAGCGAGACCGCGGCCCTCTTCGCCGGCTGGCGCGCCGGCCGCCCCGGTGGCGCGCGCGTCTACGGCGAGACGTCGGGCAAGAACGCCCTCATCGTCACCCCGGCCGCCGACCTCGACCTCGCCGTCGCCGACCTGGTGCGGTCCGCCTTCGGCCACGCCGGCCAGAAGTGCTCGGCTGCCTCCCTCGGCATCCTCGTCGGCTCGGTCGGCACGTCCGACCGCTTCCGTCGCCAGCTCATCGACGCGGTCCGCTCCCTCGCCGTCGGCTGGCCGATCGACCTCGGCGCCACCATGGGCCCGGTCATCGAGGAGCCGCACGGCAAGCTCCGCCGCGCACTGACGACGCTCGAGCCCGGCGAGACCTGGCTGGTCGAGCCGAAGCAGCTCGACGACACCGGCCGCCTGTGGTCGCCCGGCCTGAAGGACGGCGTGCGCCCGGGCTCCTTCTTCCACACGACCGAGGTCTTCGGCCCCGTGCTCGGCCTCATGCGCGCCAAGGACCTCGACGAGGCCATCACGCTGCAGAACGCGACGGCCTACGGCCTCACCGGCGGCCTGCACAGCCTCGACACCGACGAGATCGCCACGTGGATGGACAAGGTCGAGGTCGGCAACGCCTACGTCAACCGGCACATCACCGGCGCCATCGTCGAGCGTCAGTCCTTCGGTGGCTGGAAGGCCAGCTCGATCGGCCCGGGTGCGAAGGCGGGCGGCCCCAACTACGTCGCCCAGCTCGGCTCGTGGGCGCCGGCTGGCCTGCCGGCCTTCCGCGCCGACGCGTCCGTCGCCGCGCGCGGTGTCGCCGAGGCTGCGCTGACCGCCCTGAGCGCGGAGCCCTCCGCCGACGAGCGCGCGTGGCTCGATGCCGCTCTCGGCTCGGACGCCGCGGCCTGGTCCACGGAGTTCGGTGTCGAGCACGACCGCAGTGGGCTCTCCGCCGAGGCCAACGTCTTCCGTTACCGTCCGGCGCCCCGGGTCACCCTGCGCGTCGAGCCCGGCGCGAAGGCGGTCGAGCTGGCCCGTCTGCTGGCCGCCGCCGCGCTGGCCGGGTCCGGCGCCCAGGTGTCCGCCGCCGTCGGGGTGCTGACCGGTGTGGCCGGTCTCTCCGCGGCCGGCGTGAGCGTGCACGAGGAGGACACGGCCGTCTTCGCCAAGCGCATCGCCGGTGAGCACGACCTGCGCGTGCGTGTCCTCGGCGACGCCCAGAGCGTCCTCGACGCCCTCGGCGCGACCGACGTCGACGTGCTCCCGGGCCCGGTCCTCGCGACCGGCCGCCGCGAGCTGCTGACCTTCCTGCGCGAGCAGGCGATCAGCCGCACGAAGCACCGCTTCGGTCACCTGCCGCCGAGCGAGCGCACGCTGGCTCCCGGGCACTGACCGCGCACCCACCCCTGAGGGGGCCGGCCACGCCCTCGCGGGGGTGGTGCGGCCCCCTCAGTGGTGCTGGGACCCAGACCTGAGGGGCGAGGTGCGTCAGTCCGTCTCGTCTGCGGTCGCGTCGCTCGCGTCACTCGCGATGAACTCGCGGAGCAGTCGGGCGAACCGGTCCGGGTCGTCGAGGTGGGGGAAGTGCCCCGCTCCGTCGAAGAGCTCCACCCGGCAGTCCGACACCGAGCGCTGCGCGTTGATGGCGTGCCACGCGGGGATCATCCGGTCCTTGGATCCCCACACCACCAGCGTCGGAACCGGCACGACGGCCTTGAGGTGGTCGTGGGCACTGATGCTCTGCCCCCCGAGGTCGACGACGGCGCGGGTGGTGGCGAGGAAGGCGCGTCGGCTCTCGCGGTCCCCGAGCGAGGTGAAGCCGCGCCAGATCGCGTCGGTGTCCGCGCCGGGGCGCCACCCGAGCTTCCGTGCCCCGCGGCCGAGCGCGCCGACCCGGGAGAGGACTGGCGAGGACGCCACGACGCCGAGCACCTGCTCGGCGCCGGGGAGGGTGGCCGAGCGCAGGATGGGGTGCACCTCACGTCCCAGCCCGCCGCTGGCGACGAGGACGAGGCGGTCGACACGCTCGGGGAAGAGGTAGAGGAACTGCATGGCGATGCCGCCCCCGAGCGAGTGCCCCACGAGCGTCACCCGATGGACGCCGAGATGGTCGAGGAGGTCACGCAGGGCCGCGGCGTGCGCGCTGAGCGAGTAGTCCCCCAGCGGTTTCGCCGACTCGCCGTGGCCGAAGAGGTCGGGCACCAGCACCCGGTGGTGGTCGTCCATCTTGTCGACGAGGTGGGCCCACTGCCGCTGGGAGCCGAGGATCCCGTGGATGAAGAGCACGACCGGGCCGGTGCCGCTGTCGAGGTAGGAGAGCTCGTGGCTGTGGAGCACGACCTTCCGTGGAGCCATGCGTGGCACGGGTCGTCATCCTCGCTGTGGTCGGTGCGGGCGGTGTGGCGTCCGTGGGGCGGGCTGGATGGCCGGTCGATCGGGGATCAGCCCTGACCCCACGGTAGCCCGCCCCGCGCCTCCCGGCTGTGGCCAACAGCACCCGCGCCCGGAGACCGGGGCACTGTCAGCCGAAACCGTGCTGTGCCAGCGGGTGCAGGAGCTCGCGCTCCTCGTAGGCCAGGTGCGACAGCAGGGTGTCGGTCAGCAGGTCGAGCGCGCGCTGGAGCTCGTCGAGCGCGCCGCGGCCCGCCGCGCCGTGGCCCTCGTGCCCGACCAGCCCGACGAGTGCCCGGTCGACCTGCTCGAGGACCTCCGCGATGACGTGGTGCTCCTCCTCGAGACGGTCGAGGACCGGGGCGAGGTCGGGGTCGGCTCCGCGCAGGTGGGGGAACATGCTGCGGTCCTCGAGCGTGTGGTGTCCGGTGACGACGCGGCAGTAGGACTCGCAGTACGCGCCGAGCGTCCAGTTGTTCTGCCGCATCGTCATCGTGTTGATGACCGACCGTGCCGCCCCGATCTCGAGCGACCCCTGCCGCACCTGGTCGACGATGTCGCGGACCTGGTCGAGTTCGCGGCGCAGGTGGTCGTGAACGTCGATGAGGTGCTGCGGGACCGCCTGCTGCGCGGCCGAGTAGGCGAAGGTCGCCGGCGTCGGTGCCGCCGGTCGGGTCGCCTCGTCCCACGGCTGGACGGCCGAGAGTCGAGTGCCGTCGTCGGGCGTCGGCACGACCTCGAGCGGCGGGGCGGCCGCTGGTGATGGGCTGGACCCCAGCTGCGGGGTGCCCTGCGCCGCAGCGGATCCCGGGTCGGCCGGGGCCGCAGTGGACGCGCCGACGCGGTGGGTGGCCGCACGCTCGCTGGCTACGCGTTCGCGCACCGCGGGCGCCACCTCTTCGGCAAACCTCCGCAGCGTGTCCGGGTCGTCGGTCATGAGGATGTAGGTCGACATCCCGGCCGTCAGGCTGAGGTCGGCGAGCTGCTCGGCCCACGCGTCGGGCGGGCCCTGGAGGAACCCCGCACCACGCCCGAAGGTCCCGCTGACGTTGAGCATGCGGCGGATCGCCTGAGGGGCCCGGCCGGCTCTCGCCGCACCCTCGTCCACGAGGGCATTGAGGGCCGGCAGCTGCTCCGCGGTCACCGGGCCGAGACTCGGCAGCCAGCCGTCGGCGAGCCGACCCGTCGTGCGGAGCATGCGGGGCTTGTAGGCGCCGAGCCAGATCTGCACGTCGTGGAGGGGGCGCGGCCCGACGTGCATCCCCTTGACCCGGTAGTGCTCCCCCTCGTGCACGACGGACCGGGCGTCGCGGTCCTCGCCCTGGCCCCACGTCTTGCGGATGATCGCGATCGCCTCGATGAGAGCGTCGACGGCCTGCTTGGGCTCGCGGCGCGGTCCGCCGGCGGCCTCGATGCCGTCCCAGAAGGCGCCCGTGCCGAGTCCCAGCTCGGCCCGTCCGCCGCTGATGACGTCGAGCGTCGCGATGTGCTTGGCGATCCCGACGGGCGTGCGCAGCGGCAGGTTGGTCACATTGGACGCGACGCGGATCGCGGTGGTGCGGGCGGCGATCGCGGTGAGGAGCGTCGGGGTGTCGAGGTGCTTGGCGTTGTACGGATGGTCCTGCACGGTGAAGAGGTCGAGCCCGACGACGTCCGCGAGTTGCGCCAACTCCAGCGTCGCGTGCACGTCGGCCGCGTCCGGGCTCGCGAACACCCCGAACTCCAGCTCGTGTCCGTAGTCCGTCATCGCGGTTCCGTCCTCTCTCATCGCTCTCACGACCGTCCTCGCCGGCCGCCGCGGGCGACCTTCGGCGTGTCCTCCCTGCGACGATACGACCCGCGTCAGCGTGCGGGGCCACCGGCCCGGAGCAGCCCATAGACGATCCCGTCGCTCAGGGCCCGCCAGGACGCCTCGACGATGTTGCCGGCGACGCCGATGGTCTCCCACGACGTCGTCCCGTCGGAGGTCTCGATGAGCACGCGCGTGACGGCGTCCGTGCCGTGCGCCGCGTCGAGGATGCGCACCTTGTAGTCGATGAGCTCGAGCTGGGCGATCTCGGGATAGACCCCGACGAGCGCCTCGCGCAGCGCGTGGTCGAGTGCGTTGACGGGCCCGTTGCCCTCACCTGTGGCGACGAACCGCCGACCACCCGCGTGCAGCTTGACCGTGGCCTCGGAGAGGGCACCTTCGCCGCCGTCGCGGGTGTCGGTGATGACCCGCCAGGACTCGACGACGAAGTGGTTCGGCAGGTCCTGCGTCACCTCACGACGGAGCAGCAACTCGAAGGACGCGTCGGCGGCGTCGAACGTCCAGCCCTGCTGCTCGAGCTCCTTCACGCGGGCGAGCACCGTCGCCAGGGCATCCCCGTCGCCGGAGAGGTCGATGCCCAGCTCCTTGCTCTTGAGCTCGATGCTCGCGCGGCCCGCCATGTCGGACACGAGCATCCGCATGTCGTTGCCGACGACCGTCGGGTCGGTGTGCTGGTAGAGGTCGGGGTCGACCTTGATGGCGCTGGCGTGCAGCCCGGCCTTGTGCGCGAAGGCGCTCGCCCCCACGTAGGGCTGGCGACCGTACGGGGTGATGTTCGTGATCGCGCTGATCGCGTGGGCGATGCCGGTCGCGTCCGCGAGCCGGTGGGGCTCGATCAGGGGCAGCCCCTGCTTGAGCTGGAGGTTGGCGACGACGGTGACGAGGTCGGCGTTGCCGGTGCGCTCGCCGTAGCCGTTGACCGTGCCCTGGATGTGCGTCGCGCCAGCGTCGACGGCGGCCATCGAGTTGGCGACGGCGCAGCCCGTGTCGTTGTGGCAGTGGATGCCCAGGCGCGCCCCGGTGGCGTCGAGGACGTCGGCCACGACGTCGGCGACCTGCCCCGGCAGCATCCCGCCGTTGGTGTCGCAGAGCGCGACGAGTTCGGCCCCCGACTCCATCGCCGCGCGGATCGCCTCGAGGGCGTAGTCGCGGGCGCTGTGGTAGCCGTCGAAGAAGTGCTCGGCGTCGACGAAGACCCGTCGGCCCTCGCCCGTGAGGAAGCCGACCGTGTCGCGGATCATCTCGAGGTTCTCCTCGAGCGTCGTCCGCAGCGCGCGCTCGACGTGCCCGGTGTGGGACTTGGCGACGAGGGTGACGACGCCGGCGCCGGAGTCGAGGAGGGCACGGACCTGCGGGTCGTCGGCGGCGACGCCGTGGGCTCGCCGGGTCGATCCGAAGGCGGCCAGCTGGGCGTTCTTGAGGTCGAGCTCGGTGGCCGCGCGGGCGAAGAACTCGGTGTCCTTGGGGTTGGCCCCCGGCCAACCCCCTTCGATGAAGCCGACGCCGAGATCGTCCAGGTGCGCGGCAATCGCGAGCTTGTCCGTCACCGAGAGGTTGAGCCCCTCCTGCTGGGCGCCGTCGCGCAGGGTCGTGTCGTAGACGTGCAGGTCACTCATCGGAATTCTCTTCTGCTCGGTGCCGGTCCGGCGGTGGTCCGTCCCGCGGGATGAGGGTGCGGACGTCGACACCATCATCCCGCGGGGCGGGGGGATCCTCCGGTCAGGTCTCGACTGGCGCAGCCATCGCTCGGCCGGGGGTGGGGCTGAGCGACCTTTGCTGTCCGGAGGTCCTCGTGCGCGGCCACCGGGCAAACAAAAGACCCCCCGGGTGTGGGAGGTCTGCGCGACGAGGACGTGCTCTCGTCGCGCTAGTCGATAATGACGGTGGCGGTGGCCACGGTGAAGGAACTCACGGGTCCACCATGCTCCCCCGAGTGCCCCGCGCGCCTCCCCCGTCCGCATGGTGGGCGCTGTCGGGCCTGGCGAAGAAGCCGCTCAGCCCAGCGCGCGCCACCAGGGGGACCGCTCGGTGGGCGGCGCCGCCACGTCGATTCGCTCGCCCGGGCGCGGCACGTGGGTGCTCACCCCGCGGCGGGCCGCCTCGGTGACGAGGCGTTCGACAGGCTCGCTCCACGGGTGGAAGGCGAGGTTGAAGGTCGCCCAGTGCAGCGGCACGAGCAGCCCGCCCCGGACGTCCTCATGGGTGTTGATGCCCTGCTCGGGTGTCATGTGCACGAGCGGCCACCCGGCGTCGTAGGCGCCGACCTGGATGAGCGTCGCGTCGAAGGGTCCGTGCCGCTCCCCGATCTCGGCGAAGGCGTCGCAGTAGCCCGTGTCGCCGGAGTAGAACACCCGGGTGGTCGGGCCGGCGATGACCCACGAGGCCCAGAGCGTCGCGTCGCGCACGAGGCCGCGGCCGGAGAAGTGCTGTGCGGGCGTGGCCACGAGGCGGACCCCGGCCACGGCGACCTCCTCGTGCCAGTCGAGCTCGTCGATGCGGGCGGACTCGACGCCCCACTTCTCCAGGTGGGCCCCGACGCCGAGCGGCACGACGAACCGCGTCTGCGCGTCCCGTGCGGCGAGTTCCTTGATGGAGTGCATGTCGAGGTGGTCGTAGTGGTCGTGCGAGATGACGACGGCGTGGACGGTCGGGAGTTCGTCGATGGCGCAGGGCACCGGGTGCCAGCGACGCGGCCCGACCTGCTGGGACGGCGAGCAGCGATCGCTCCACACCGGGTCGATGAGCACGCCGACGCCGTCGACCTGGACGAGGACGCTCGAGTGCCCGAGCCAGGTGACGTGGGTGCCGTCGGGGGCATGGGCGATGGGGCCCCGGATGATGGGGACGTCCCCGGAGGGGTGGCGCAGTCCGCGGCCGACGACGAGCTGCTTGGCCGTGCCTGCGGCGGTGCGCCCGGCGGGTTCGTGGCGCACGCGTTGGTTGCGGAATCGGCCCTCGGACCAGGCCTCCGACTCGCGCGACCGGTCGAGTCGTGCACCGCTCGGGCGGCCGCCGATCGCCTCGGGCACGGGGCGTCCGGCGCGCACCATCCACGCGGCGACACCGACGGTGCCTGCAGCCACGGCCAGTCCCGGGATTCTCACGGGTCCAGTCTCCCCACCTTCGCTCGAGGGGACGAAGAGGCACCCCCGCGAGGAATGGACACCTGATGTCCCAAACTCGGGCGGAAGGGGGCCCCAGCCCCGAGGAATGGACACCTGATGTCCCAAACCCGGGCGAAAGGGGGCCACAGCCCCGAGGAATGGACACCTGATGTCCAAAACTCGAGCGGAAGAGGGCCACAGCCGCGAGGAATGGACACCTGATGTCCCAAACTCGGGCGAAAGGGGGCCGCCAGCCCCGAGGAATGGACACCTGATGTCCCAAACTCGGGCGGAAGGGGGCCACAGCCCCGAGGAATGGACACCTGATGTCCAAAACTCGAGCGGAAGAGGGCCACAGCCCCGAGGAATGGACACCTGATGTCCAAAACTCGAGCGGAAGAGGGCCACAGCCCCGAGGAATGGACACCTGATGTCCAAAACTCGAGCGGAAGGGGGCCACAGCCCCGAGGAATGGACACCTGATGTCCCAAACTCGGGTGGGGGGAAGGGCGGTCAGGAGTCGAGCAGAGGCTCCAGGGTGGCGGCGACGCCGTCGTCGTCGTTGCTCGGCACCACGCGATCGGCTGCGGTCAGCACGTCGGGGTGAGCGTTCGCGACGGCGTGACTGACACCGGCCCACTCGAGCATCGGCAGGTCGTTCGGCATGTCCCCGAAGGCCCACACCCCAGCCGCGTCGATCCCGAGCGCAGCACACCGCGCGGCGAGCGCGACCGCCTTCGTCACCCCTGGCGCCGACATCTCCGCCAGCCCGCCCGCCCCGGAGTACGCGACGATGAGCCGGTCCCCGACGATGTCCGTCACGGCCTCGACGAACGCCAGGTCGTCCATCGCCGGCGCCCGCGCGAGCAGCTTCCCCGGCGCCTCGGCCAGGTCCTCGATCGCCGCGGCCCGCACCCACCCCTCGGGGTGCTGGTGCAGCGCGGCGAACCCGTCCTCGGCCGCCAGCCCGGTGATCCGCTCCGCCGCGAAACCGATCCCCGGCAGCTCCCGACGAAGGTCGGCCACGACCTCGGCGACGACGTCGCCGTCGATGGCCGTGCAGGCGAGCACCTCACGGGAGGCCACGTGATAGACGAAGGCGCCGTTCGCGCAGATCGCCGTCCCCGCCCCGCCGACGACGTCCGCGAGGTCGTGCAACCACCGCGGCGGCCGCGCGGTCACGAGGACCGTCTCGATCCCCTTCGCCTCGACGGCGCGCAGCGCCCGCCTCGACCTCGACGAGAGGCTCCCGTCACTGCGCAGGAGGGTCCCGTCGAGGTCGGTGGCGACGAGGCGCGGGGTGGTCATGACCGCTCAGACGAGACGGGTCAGCCAGCCGTGGGCGTCCTCGACCTTGCCGTACTGGATGTCGAGGAGGGTCTGGCGGATGCTCGACGTGACCTCGCCGGTCTCGCCGCCGGACATCGTCACCTCACCGTCGGGCCAGCGCAGCGTCCCCACCGGCGTGACGACGGCAGCCGTCCCGCAGGCGAAGACCTCGGTGATCCCGCCGGACGCGGCGCCCTCGCGCCATTCGTCGATGGAGATCTTGGCCTCGGTGACCTCGTGGCCGGCCTCGCGCAGCAGCGTGATGATCGAGTCACGGGTGACGCCCTCGAGGATCGAGCCGTTGAGCTCGGGCGTGACGACGGTGCCGTCGGCCTTGACGAAGAAGAGGTTCATCCCGCCGAGCTCCTCGACCCAGGTGTGCTCGATCGCGTCGAGGAAGACCACCTGGTCGCAGCCGTGCTCGGTCGCCTCGGTCTGCGCGGCGAGGCTCGCGGCGTAGTTGCCGCCGCACTTGGCCGCGCCGGTGCCGCCGGGGGCCGCGCGCACGTACTCCTGGGAGACCCAGATCGAGACCGGCTTCACGCCGCCGCTGAAGTAGGCGCCGGCCGGTGAGGCGATGACGCCGTAGGTGACCTCGGCCGCGGGACGCACGCCGAGGAACGCCTCCGAGGCGAACATGTACGGCCGCAGGTAGAGGCTGGTCTCGCCGGTGCCGGCCGCGGGGACCCAGGCCTGGTCGACCTCGACGAGCGCCTTGAGCGAGGCGATGAAGTCCTCCTCCGGCAGCTCCGGCAGGGCGAGCCGGCGGCCGCTGCGGGCGAAACGCTGGGCGTTCTTCTCGGGGCGGAAGGTCCAGATCGAACCGTCCTCGTGCCGGTACGCCTTCATCCCCTCGAAGATCTCCTGCGCGTAGTGCAGGACCGCGGCGCTCGGCATGAGCTGAAGGGGGCCGAAGGCGATCACCTTCGCGTCGTGCCATCCCTCGCCGCTCGTCCACGTCGCGAGGACCATGTGGTCGGTGAAGGTCTTGCCGAAGCCGGGGTTGGCGAGCACGCCCTCGCGGGTGGCCTCGTCGGCCGGGTCGGTACGGCGCTCGAGGGTGTAGGTCAGGGACGACATCGTGGTGCTCCTCATCGAGTGTGGCGTCTGCGAGCGGCGGGCGCGGGGCGGGCGTCCCCGCAGACTATCTGGCGGTCGGGTGGCGGCGGCACGGCTCGGCCCCCGGAGAGCGATCGTCTCCGGGGGCCGAACCCTGCCTGGCTGATGGCCCTCGGTCGAGGGCGCGAAGGGGGTGTCGGTGGCTGTGGCTGCGCCTCAGAGACGGGCGGCGATGGCGTCGCCGACCTGGCTCGTCGTGCGTACGGCATCCCCGCGCTCGGCTAGGTCGGCCGCGACGGCCTTGTCGAGGCGCGCGGCCTCGTCGGTCAGGCCGAGGTGGTCGAGGAGCATCGAGACCGACAGGATCGTGGCCGTCGGGTCGGCCTTGCCCTGACCGGCGATGTCGGGCGCCGAGCCGTGGACGGGCTCGAACATCGACGGGGCCGTGCGGTCGGGGTTGATGTTGCCGCTCGCGGCGAGACCGATGCCGCCGGCGACGGCCGCGGCGATGTCGGTGATGATGTCGCCGAAGAGGTTGTCCGTCACGATGACGTCGAACCGGGCCGGGTCCGTGGCGAGGAAGATCGTCGCGGCGTCGACGTGCTGGTAGGCCACCTCGACGTCGGGGAACTCCGCGCCGACCTCGTCGACGGTGCGGCGCCAGAGGTGGCCCGCGTGGACGAGGACGTTGTGCTTGTGCACGAGCGTGAGGTGCTTGCGCGGGCGGGCCTGGGCGCGGGCGAAGGCGTCACGCACGACGCGCTCGACTCCGAAGCGGGTGTTGACGCTGACCTCGGTCGCGATCTCGCCGGGGGTGCCGACGCGCAGGGAGCCGCCGTTGCCGACGTAGGGACCCTCGGTGCCCTCGCGGACGACGACGAAGTCGAGGCCCTTGTCGGTGATCTCGCTCGAGAGCGGGCTCGTCACGCCGGGGAAGAGCTTGGCCGGGCGGAGGTTGACGTAGTGGTCGAGGGCGAAGCGCAGCGGCAGCAGGACGCCGCGCTCGAGGACGCCGCTCGGGACGGACGGGTCGCCGATGGCGCCGAGGAGGATCGCGTCGTGTCCACGCAGCTCGTCGATGACGGACTCGGGCAGGGTCTCCCCCGTCGCGTGCCAGCGCCGGGCGCCGAGGTCGTACTCGGTCGTGTGGAAGGTGTGCCCGCTCTGGGCGCCGATCGCCTCGAGGACCTTGAGGCCCTCGGCGACGACCTCGGGGCCAATGCCGTCGCCGCCGATGACGGCCAGGTTCCACGACTTCGCAGGGGTCTCAGACATGGGAGCCAGCGTAGGCCTCGTCCCGTCATGTGAAACCCGCGTCTCGCACTTTGGACGACGCTGCACCGCCGGAGCACGCCGCACGAGCGGTCAACCCACCCAGGAGGGACCGCTCCAACTCGAGCTGAACGGCCGGACCCCTCCGGAGCTGAGGGCCCTCTTCGCGAGCCGATGAGCCGAGGGACAACATGACGAAGGGGACCCGCTGACCGGCGGGTCCCCTTCGTCTAGGTCGTGCGTGGGAGGAGATCAGTCCTCGGCGTGGCCCTGGTCGCGCAGGTCCATCGACTCCTGCAGTGCCTGCTGTGCCTGCTTGGCCTCTTCGCTCATCGTGGTGCCTTTCTCGGTGCCCGGAGGTGCGGGCGGGACAGGTGGTCTCGTGGGTCCTCGGTGGGCTCGAGCCGGATGTCGGCGAACCCTGCAGCGGCGCAGCGGGGTCTCCGCGGCGAGGTGCTGTGTTACCGGAACTCGCCGCGGCGGGGAATGAGGAGAAGTACTCGCCGCGTCATGTGTCGAGGTTACGTCCGGGCCCTCGCCGCCGTAACCCACCAACCGGCATGTGAGACCGACATGTGAGACCCGCCGCCCGAAGTGCGGGCACGCGCCCGGGTGAGACGATGGGGGCATGCGCATCGTGGTCACCGGCGGGGCGGGGCGGGGCAGGTCGGGTCACGCGTGGTCGAGCGGCTCGACGACGCGGGGCACGACGTCGCCTCGGCCAGCCGCCGGACCGGCGTCGACCTCGCCTCCGGGGAGGGCGTCACCGAGGCACTGGCCGGGGCCGACGTCGTCGTGCACACCGCCGACACGGGCAACCCGCTGCAGTGGGACGAGGTGACCATCGGCGGCACGATGACGCTCATCGACGCGGCGGCGTCGACGGATCCGCCCCCGCACATCGTCTACATCTCCATCGTCGGGTGTGACCGCAGCGCCTTCCGGTACTACCGCGCGAAGGCGGCCGCCGAGCGGGCGCTCGCGCGCCACGCCCACGTCCCCACCACGGTGCTGCGGGCCACGCAGTTCCACCCGCTCGCGGCGTCGCTGGCCCGGTCGAGCACCCTCGGACCGCTTGCGCTCGGGTTGCGCGGGCTGCGGATGCAGCCCATCGACGTCGACGCCGTCGCCGACCGGCTCGCCGAGATCGCCGCCGGGCCGTCGCCCCGGGGGCCTGCTCGCGCCCGCGACATCGCCGGCCCCGACGTCCTGCGCCTCGACGAGATCGCGACCCTCGTCGCGCGCCGGGCTGGGCGCCCGGCTCCGCGGGTCCTCCCGCTGCCGCCCATCGGCGCCACGCTCCGCTCGTTCGCGCGCGGAGACAACCTCCCCGGCCCGGACGTCGACGTGCGCGGGCGCAGCTTCAGCGACTGGCTCGACGCGGACCCGCACACCTGACCCCCCTGACTCGCCGAGATGGACCTTGTTCGGGCCACGGGCCCGGAAAATGAGGACAAAGGTCCATCTCGGCGAAGGTGGGGTTCGCGAAGGTGGGGTGCGCGAAGGTGGGGTGCGGGTGAGAGCGGGGAGCGTCAGGCGAGGGGGTCGGCCGCGCGGAACCGGCGCTCCACGCTGGCCACGCGCACGTCCACGCCGGCGTCCCGGGCGCGCTCGACGACCGCCGGATCGACCCCGTCGTCGGTGACGAGGTGGGTGAAGTCGCTGATGCTGCCGAGGTGGTAGATGGCGCCCACGTCGAACTTCGAGCTGTCGGCCAGCAGGATGCGGACGGGCGCCACCTCGAGCATCGCGCGCTTGGCGCCGACGATCTGCTGGTCCTGGTGATAGATCTCGAGGTCCCGCAGCGCCGAGCACGAGGCGAGCAGGACGTCGGCATAGAGGCTGCGGACCGCCCGCTCGCAGACCATGCCGAGGAACGCCTGGTACCTCGGGACGTAGTCGCCCCCCAGCGCGATGAGCCGATGCACCGACTGCTGCGTGACGTGGGTGATCAAGGGGTACGAGTTCGTGATGATCGTCAGTGGCTCGGTATCGCTGACCTCCTCGAGCGCCGCGAGGGTCGTCGTGGACTCGTCCGCCAGCACGGCCATCCCGCCGTCGAGCAGGCTCGCGGCAATGCGGCCGATGGCGCGCTTGGCCTCGACGGCGGTGTTGAGCCGATAGGGCCAGTCGCTCTCGAAGAGGCTCGAGCGCGTGGCCGTCGCCCCGCCGCGCACCTTGCGCAGGACGTGCTCCGCCTCGAGCGCGTCGAGGTCCCGGTGCACGGTCATCCGACTGACGCCGAGCACGGTCACGAGGTTGTCGACCGTCACGGACCCCTCGCGGTGCACGAGCTCCCTGATGTACGCGTGCCGGCTCGGCGCCGTCGTGGGCACCGCCGGTGGGGTGACCGCTCCCTCTGCCATCGCGCTGCTGCTCCTTCCGGCCGGGCCCGTGCCCGGGTCGCATCCTCTCGCGCCCACCCCGCTCATGGGGCCGGCCGTCGGCCCCTGACACCTCGGACTCAGCAGGAGGCCTCGTAGTCGTCGATCGCCCCGACGTTGGCCTGCGAGTGGCTCGAGGGGTCGAACTCGTAGGACAGCCACTCGCGCGCGAGTCGCCGGGCCAGCTCGCGGCCGATGACTCGTTGGCCGAAGGTGACGATCTGGCAGTCGTTCGACAGGACCGATCTCTCGACGCTGTAGGAGTCGTGGGCCACGGTCGCCCGGATGCCCTTGACCTTCGTCGCCGCGATGGCGACCCCGATCCCCGTGCCGCACACGAGGATCGCCCGGTCCGCCTCCCCCTTCGCGATGCGGGTGGCCGCCTCGATGGCGACCGAGGGGTACGAGCGCTCGTCGGCGTCCGCGGCGCCCACGCCCAGGTCGGTCACCTCCGAGACGCGGTCGTCCTCGCGCAGGTCCGCGTAGATGGCGTCCTTGTGGTCCATGCCGGCCTTGTCGCTGCCGATGAGCACCCTGTAGCTCCGTGCCATGTCACTCTCCTTGCTCGGTGGTCGGGCCGTCCGCGAGCACGTCGCCCACGGCCGTCACGATGAGGCCCAGGGAGATGGCCCCCGGGTCGGGGCTGCCCACGCTGCGCTCCGCGAGGGGTCGCGCCCTGCCGATCCGCGGCACGAGGGACTCGGTGGCGTCCGCGGCCGCGACCGCGACCTTGGCGGCCTCGGCCCAGGCGTCCGCGGTGGACTCGCCCGCCGCGACCCGGGCCTCGAGCTCCTCGACGAAGGGGAAGAGCGCGTCGAGCATCGTCTTGTCGCCGAGCTCCGCCTTGCTGAAGGCCTTGAGCCCGTCGGACGACTCGCGCACGGCCGCCGCGAGGAGCGGCGCGGTCACGGCGTGCTCGTTGCCGAGCGCCGCGCCGAGGCCCCCGAGGAGTCGACCCCAGAGGATGCCGCTGGTGCCGCCGGCCCGGTCGCTGAAGGCGGCGCCGGCCGCCCGCAGCACCGTGAGCACCCCGCCCTGGGTCTGGGCGGCGGCCTCCGCGGCCGCGGCGGCCCCGCGGGACATGCCGATGCCGTGGTCGCCGTCGCCGGCGATGGCGTCGATGCGACCGAGCTCCTCCTTGTGCGCCTCGACGACGTCGCGCAGGGCCGCGACGCACCGGCGGGCGACCGCGGCGGCGGCGACCGACTCGTCGCCGGCCTCCTCCGCGGCGGCCCCGGCCTGCGTGGCCGTGGTCGTGTGCCGGCTGGTGAAGAGGGTCGACGCGGCGGCGTCGCCGCGCCGGTAGGCGGGGGTGTCGGCCGGGGAGGTCCAGAGCTGCTCGAGCTCGTCGTCCAGCCACGTCACGGTGAGGGAGCAGCCGGCCATGTCGAGGCTCGTGACGAGCTCGCCGACCTCGGGTCCGACGAGCTCCAGGCCCGCGCCCTCGAGGAGCGGCACGATGTGCCCGTAGAGCCCGTAGAGCTCCTCGTACTTCGTCGCCCCCAGGCCGTTGACGAGGACGGCCACGCGGCCGCTCGCCGACGCGGGCCGCTCGGCGAGCACCTTCTCCACGAGGGACCGGGCGAGGTCCCGGGAGGACATCCACGGCGCCGAGGAGACACCCGGCTCTCCGTGGATGCCCAGGCCGAAGTCCATCTGGCCGCGCGCGACCTCGAAGAGCGGCGCGCTCGCGCCGGGCATGGTGCACCCGGCGAAGGCGACTCCGAAGGAGTAGGTGAGGTCGTTGGCGCGGCGCATGACCTCCTCGACGGCGTCGAGGTCGAGGCCGGCCTCGGCGGCCGCACCGGCCACGCGGTAGACCGTGAACGTCCCCGCGATGCCGCGACGGAGACCCTTCTCCGCGGGGCCGGCCGAGGCGATGTCATCAGTCACCCAGACGACGCGCGTGTCGATCCCCTCGGCGCGCAGGCGCTCGGCCGCCTCGCCGAAGTTGAGGCGGTCGCCGGCGTAGTTCCCGAAGGAGAGGATGACACCGGCGCCGCCGTCGGCGGCCCGGGCGACCCGGTACACCTGCTCCGATGACGGGGAGGCGAAGAGGTCGCCCAGGACGGCGCCGTCGGCGAACCCCGGGCCGACCACCCCGTTGTAGGACGGGTAGTGGCCCGACCCGCCGCCGATGACGAGGCTGACCTTGCCCTCGAGGGGGCCGCCCGCGCGCACGAACCCGCTCGCGTCGGGCACGCGGCTGACGTGGCGCGGGTGGGCCGCGGCGAAGCCGCGCAGGACGTCGTCCTTGAACTGGGCGGGATCGTCGAAGACGTGGGTCATGGGGTCCTCCGGGAGGGGTCGAACGGGTGGGGTGCCCCGGCCGGCGCGTCGCGCCGGCCGGGGCGGTGGGTCACTCGGACAGGACGAAGTTGTCCAGCTTGGTCGCGTTCTCCTTGGTGACGAGGACGCAGTCGATGGCCTGCTTCTCCTCGGCCACGCCGGTCTCCCCGGTCTTGATGACGCTGTCGAGCTGCTCGACCGCCTTCTGGGTGCCGGTCACGATCGGCTGGAGCACGGAGGCGACCATCTCGCCCTTGGCCACGGCGTCGACCGCGTCCTGGTTGCCGTCGAAGCCGAGGACCTTGACGTCCTTGAGCTTGTCCTGCTCCTTGAGCGCGTTGATGGCGCCGAGGGCCATCTCGTCGTTGCCCGCGATGACGCCGTCGACGTCCGGGTACTTGGACAGGAGCGCCTCCATCTTCTCCTGGCCCTGCTGACGGTCCCAGTTGGCGATCTCCTTGCCGACCTTCTTGAGGTCGGGGTACTGGGAGATGACGCCGGCGTAGCCGTCCGAGCGGACCTGCGCGTTGTTGTCGCTCGGCTGGCCGAAGAGCTCGACGTAGGTGCCCTTGTAGTCCATGGCCTCGGCCCACGCCTCGGCGCCGATGGTGGCGCCCTGGGCGTTGTTGGAGACGATCTGCGACTTGGCCAGGCCGGTCTTGCTGATCTCGGCGTTGACGAGCACGATCGGGATGTTCGCGTCGACGACCTTCTGCACGGCCGCGACGCTCTCGTCGGCGCCGGCCGGGTCGAGGACCACGCCGACGACCTTGTCGTTGATGGCCGTCTCGATCAGCTCGTTCTGCGCCTCGGGGTCGTTCTTGTGGGCGCTGAGGCTGGCGGTGTAGCCGAGCTTCTCGATCTCCCTCTTGGCCGTGTCCTGCTCGGCCTTCCAGTACGGGTTGGACGGGTCGACCGTGATGACGGCGATGGTGCCGCCCTCCGTCTTGCTGGCGGAGGTCGCGCCGTCACCGGAGGGCTCGGGGTCGGAGCCGCAGGCCGCGAGCCCCAGGGTGAGGATGCCGACGGAGACCGCGCCGGCGAGCTTCTTGACGTTCATGGTGTGCCTTTCGTGTGGTGCGTGGGTTCAGCAGTGCTGGGGTTGAGGTGGTGCTGGGTTGCAGTGGGGCGGGTCCGGCGGTCGTGGGCGTCTGGGCACCCGAGGCCGGACGACGCCGCGACGGTCAGCGTGGGGTGACACCGGCCTCCTGCTGGTCGTCCTTGGGCTGCTTGGCGGCCCTCTTCGCCGCGGCCACGGCACGCCGGGCGTTGCCGCGCCGCTGGATGATCTGCTGGATCTGGTCGACGGCGACGGCGAGGATGATGACGGCGCCGGTGATCACCTGCTGCCAGAAGGGGGAGACCCCCACGATCACGAGCCCGTTGGCGAGGAAGCCGATGACGAAGGCGCCGATGATGGTGCCCCGGACGGTGCCCCGGCCCCCCGCGAGCGAGGCGCCACCGATGACGACGGCCGCGATGGCGTTGAGCTCGTAGAAGGTGCCGAGGTCGGCGGTGGACGAGTTGATGTTGGCCATCTGGAGGATGCCGACGACCCCCGCGCAGAAGCCCGCGATGATGTAGACCCGCGTCTGCACCTTCTTGACCGGCACGCCGGACAGCTCGGCCGCGCGCTCGTTGCTGCCGGTGGCGTAGAGCCAGCGGCCGAAGGGGGTCCTCGTGAGGAGGATGGACGCGAGGACCGCGAGGAGGATCATCACCCACGCGGAGATGGGCAGGCCGAGCGGCCGGCTGGCGAAGACGTCGAAGAACCCGGTGTTGCCCAGGTAGGGCTGGCCGCTGAGCTCGTTCGTGATGTTCTGGCCGTTGAGCAGCACCTGGGTCAGGCCGCGGGCGACGTAGAGCATGCCGAGCGTGACGATGAAGGGCGCGAGGTTGAGCTTGGCGATCAACAACCCGTTGAGGAGCCCGACGAGCATCCCGATGGCGACGGCGATGATGACGATGACCCAGACCTTGGGGTACATGACGGCATCGGACAACGGCAGGTGGAGGCCCCGGAAGAGGTTGCCCGCGACGGCGGCCGTCAGGCCCACGGTGGACCCGACGGACAGGTCGATGCCGGCGTTGAGGATCACGAGCAGCATGCCCAGCGCGATGATCGCGTTGAAGGCGACCTGCTTGGTGATCGTGATGAGGTTGCCGGCCGTGAGGTAGTTGTCGCTCATGAGGGCGAAGACGGCCACGATGATGAGGAGGGCGATGAAGGCGCGCCCCTCCATGAACACGCGGCTCCACGGGATTGCGGAGGCCCTCCGCGTCGCCGCGGGCGCGGTGGGTGCGGTCGTCGTGCTCACTGGTGCTCTCCCTTGGCGGTGTGGGTGGGTTCGTTCTCTCCGGAGGCGGCCATGACTTCGTCCCGGGTGCACGTGCGTGGGTCGAACTCGCGGACGATGCGTCCCTTGCTCATGACGAGGACGCGGTGGGAGGCCGTCAGGGCCTCGCCGATCTCCGACGTCACGTAGAGGACCGAGAGCCCCTTGCGGGCCTCGCGGAAGAGGAGGGAGAAGATCTCCCCCTTCGCCCCGACGTCGATGCCGCGCGTGGGCTCGTCGAGGAGCAGCACCTTGGGGTTGGTCATCAGCATCTTGCCGATCACGACCTTCTGCTGGTTGCCGCCGGAGAGGGAGGAGATGGGCGCGTCGGGGCCGGACGTCTTGACCCGGACGTCGGCGATCTGGCTGGCGACGTCCTTGCGCTCCGCCTGACGGCGGACGAAGGGGCCCCGCAGCCGGGCCAGCAGGCTGGACAGCGAGAGGTTCTGCCCCACGCTCATCATCTGGATGAGGCCGTCGCGCTGACGGTCCTCGGGGACGAGGCCCACGCCGAGCTCGATCCGCTCGGCGATGTCGCGGCCGGCCAGGTCGGTGTCACCGAGGAGCACCCGTCCCCCGGACAGCTCGTCCCGACCGGAGAGCGCCTCCATGAGCTCGGTGCGCCCCGCGCCCATGAGCCCGTAGAGGCAGACGATCTCGCCCTCGCGCACCGTGAGGGACACGTTGTTGACCGTGACCCGGGCGCTGTCCCGGTCGGCGACGGTGATGTTCTCCAGGGTCAGGGCCACGTCGCCGTAGTCGCGCGGCTCGTCGCGGAAGTCGTAGTCCGCCTCGCGGCCGACCATGGTCTGCACGACCCACGGGAGCGTGAGGTCGGCGGCCTCCCGGGTGGCGACGAGCTCACCGTCACGCAGCACGGCCGCGTGGTCGGCGATCTCGATGGCCTCCTCGAGGTGGTGCGAGATGTAGACGATGGCCACCCCGTGGGACGTCAGCTCGCGGATCACCTTGAAGAGGATCTCGACCTCCGCGGCGCTGAGGGCCGACGTGGGCTCGTCCATGATGAGGACGCGGGCGTCGGCGGCCAGGGCCCGGGCGATCTCGACGACCTGCTGCTGGCCGACCCGGAGGTGCTGCACCAGCGTCCCGGGGTCGATCTGCTCCTCGAGCCGGTCCATGAGCTGCTGGGTGATCTCGCGCTGGCGCCCGTAGGCGACGGCGCCGAGCGGGGTGCGCAGCTCGCGACCGATGAAGATGTTGTCGCGGACGCTGAGGTTGGGACAGAGGTTGAGCTCCTGGTGGATGATCGCGATGCCGCGGTCGAGGGCCTCAGTCGTCGACGCGAGGGTGATCTCCTCCCCGTCGTGCACCAGCCGGCCGGTCGTCGGGCTCTCCACGCCGCTGAGGATCTTCATCAGGGTCGACTTGCCGGCGCCGTTCTCACCGAAGAGGACCGTCACCTCACCCTTGCGGATCTGGAGGCTGACGCCCTTGAGCGCCCGGGTGGCGCCGTAGGTCTTCGTGACGTCGATGGCCTCGAGGACGACCTCGCCGACGCCCTCGGGGGCCGCGGGGGCGACGTCGAGCGTGGACACGTCGCTCATGACCCGACCTCGATGCTGACGGGCTGGAGGTTGACCGGCTTGGCGGCGGGTGGCGGACCGCCGGAGACGACGAGCGGGACGACGCCGTTGACGGTGACCTTCTTGCCCTTGAGGGACTCGGCGTCCGCGGAGACCTGGGCGACCTTGGCCTGCATCAGCTTCTTCAGCTCGTCCCCGACGTACTGGTACTCGGTCTGGCCGGGCGCGTCGGCGAACTTGAAGCCCATCGCGTCCCGGACGGCCGTGCCGTTGACGGCGGTCTTGAGCGGCACGATGACGGGCGTCTCGGAGGGCACGCCCTCGACCTCGAGCCGGAGGGAGTTGGCCGTGGCCTCGGTGACGGTGCCCTCCGCCGTGGCGAGGAAGGCATAGCTGCCCTCGGCCGCCGAGACGGCCGAGAACTCCTCGGCGGCGGCCGCGGGGTCGTCCTGCACGGCGGTGACGATGTCGGCCAGCGGCGTCGCGGACCCGGGGATCGACTCCTCCGCGCTGGCGAAGAGGGTGGCGGCCTCGGCCGCCGGGTCGAACTGCTTCGGCTGCAGGGCCTTGACCTCCTCGGGCGTGAGGAACTTGGTGTTCAGCACCATGAGGACGAGCAGGACGACCAGGGCGACGAGGCCGATGAGTCGGGCGCCGCCGAGGCTGGACCGGAGGGACTGGCGATTCATCGGGCGACTCCCGGGACGAAGGCCGGACGCGGGTGGTGCGTCGCGCCGGCGGGGTGGATGGGGACCGGTGTGTGGTTCATGGGACCTTCTGCGCCGTCGGCCGGGACGTGCGCGTTCGTCACAGGCTCGTCACGGGTCGCGGGGGCTCCCGCTCCGGCACGGGGCAGCCGCGTGCGGGCGTGCGCGGCGGCGAGGCGGATGAGCTCGAGGAAGCCGGCGGCCCGCCATGCGGCCCGCCCGACGAAGAGGCCGTCGGTGTGCGCCACCCGCAGCAGGGCGGGTGCGTTGCCGGTGGTGACGCCGCCGCCGTAGAGGAGCGCACGGAGGCCCGCCGGCGACGAGGCCGTGGTGAGGTCGTGCAGGGCGGCCATGGCGCCCGCCACCTCGGCCGGCTCGGCCGGCCGGCCCCCTTCGCCGATCGCCCAGACGGGCTCGTAGGCGAGGACGACCTCGCCGAGCCGCTCGGGGGCCACCCGGCTCAGCGCCGCCCGCGCCTGGCCCGTGACGACCGCATCGGTGTCGCCGGCCTCCCGGTCCGCGGCCGACTCACCGACGCACACGAGCGGGGTCAGCCCACGCTCGAGGGCAGCTTCGACCTTGCGGGACACGGTCTCGTCCGTCTCGCCGAACCGGGCGCGACGCTCGGAGTGGCCGATCTCGACGATCGTGGCCCCGGCGTCGGCGACCATCCCCATGGACACCTCGCCGGTGGCCGCGCCCTCCGCCTCCCAGTGCGCGTTCTGCGCCCCGAGGACGTAGCCGCTGTCGGCCGGGAGGGCGGCGCGGGACGCGGCCAGCGCGGTGTGGGCGGGCAGGAAGAAGGGCTGGACGCCGGCCGGCACGGGACTGGCCGACACCTCGTCGACGAAGGCGCGCGCCTGGGCGAGCGTCTTGGTCATCTTCCAGCTCGTGCCGATCCACACGGGCCGCGCCGACGCGGTCACGGGATCAGGCTGACCTTGACGGAGGCGTCGCCGGCGGCGACGAGGTCGAGTCCCTGCTGGAAGTCCTTGAGCGGCAGCTGGTGGGTGCAGATGTCGTCCATGGGCAGCAGACCGGACTCGATCATCCGGATTGCCGCGGGCCAGCAGTGCGGGCCCAGGTGCGCGCCGCGGACGTCGAGCTCCTTGTCGTCGCTGATGATCGACCAGTCGACGGTGACCTCGGAGCCGAAGACGCTGTACTCGACGTAGGTCCCGAGCTTGCGCAGGAGGTTGAGCCCCTGGCCGACGGCGGACGGGTGGCCGGTGCCCTCGAGGTAGACGTCGGCGCCGTAGCCGTCCGTCAGCTCCTTGACCCGGGCGACGGCGTCCTCCTCGGCGATGTTGATCACGATGTCCGCGCCGGTGGCCCGGGCCAGCTCGAGCTTGGTCGGGGACATGTCGAGCGCGACCACGAGCTTCGGCGACTTGGCCTTGGCACCGGCGATCATGCCGAGGCCGATGGGGCCGCAGCCCGCGACGACGACGACGTCCTCGAAGGTGATGCCGCCCCGCTCGACGGCGTGCAGGGCGCACGAGAGCGGCTCCGCGAAGGCGGCGTGCGCGGGCGGGAGGTCGGCCGAGATCTTGTGGACCAGGGACTCCTTGGTGAAGACCATGTACTCGGCCATCGCCCCGGGGGTCCTGCGCTTGAACCCGTACATGTCGTGGGGTGCGCACATCCAGTACTGCCCGTTGAGGCAGTAGCGGCACTTCCAGCACGGCACGATCTGCTCGGCGACGACGCGGTCGCCGACGGCGACGCCCCAGTGCTGGGCCGCCTCGTCGTCGAGCTCCTCGATGACGCCGACGAACTCGTGGCCGGGGATCACGTCCGTCTCGGCCCAGGCGGGGCGGTTCTCGTCGCCCCAGAACTTGGCGGCGCCGTGGTAGGCCTTCAGGTCCGACGCGCAGATCCCGACCGCCTGCACCCGGACGAGGGCCTCGCCCGGCCCGGGCGTCGGCTTCGCGACGCGCTCGAAGCGGTAGTCCAGGGGTCCGTGGCAGACGACCGCTTCCATGGTCGCCGCTCCAGTGTTGTCGGTCATCGACTGCTCCTTGCTGGGTTGTGGCGGGGCCCCGACGCACGGTCGGCCCCACCCAACGAGGAGCGTTGGCTGGCGACGGCGACAGCGATGTCGGTCCTGCTATTTGTACCAGCCCGAATGTTACAAAGGCAATGGTTCTTGGGATCTTTAACGGGTTTGTTGAGACGGAAGCGCGCGTGATGAGGCCCCCGCACCGCCGAGATGGACCTTTTTCGGGCCACAGGCCCGGAAAGTGCGGACGAAGGTCCATCTCGGCGCGACGACGAAGGGGGACGACCGTGGATCTCGGCGCGACGACGAAGGGGACGACCGTCCATCTCGGCGCGACGACGAAGGGGACCGACGTGACGTCGGTCCCCTTCGTGCAGGGAGATGCTGCGGTCAGATCAACGCGCGGCGGAACCCTCGATGTAGTCGTCGTCGCCCGACTTCCACGCGAAGTGCGCGCGAAGCGCCTTGCCGGTGGCCTCGATCGGGTGGCCGGCCTCCTTCTCGCGCAGCTGCTGGAACTCGGCGGCGCCCTTGTCCTGGTCGTCGATGAAGCGCTTGGCGAAGGTGCCGTCCTGGATGTCCTTGAGGACGCCCTGCATGGACTCCTTGACCTTGCCGTCGATGACGCGCGGGCCCGAGACGTAGTCGCCGTACTCGGCCGTGTCCGAGATGGACCAGCGCTGCTTGGCGATGCCGCCCTCCCACATGAGGTCGACGATGAGCTTGAGCTCGTGGAGGACCTCGAAGTAGGCGATCTCCGGCTGGTAGCCCGCCTCGGTGAGCGTCTCGAAGCCCGCCTGGACGAGGTGCGACACGCCACCGCAGAGGACGGCCTGCTCGCCGAAGAGGTCCGTCTCGGTCTCCTCGGTGAAGGTCGTCTTGATGACGCCGGCGCGGGTGCCGCCGATGCCCTTGGCGTAGGACTTGGCGATGTCCCAGGCCTGACCGGACGCGTCCTGCTCGACGGCGATGATGTCGGGGATGCCGCGGCCGTCGACGAACTCGCGACGGACCGTGTGGCCGGGAGCCTTCGGGGCGACGAGGATGACGTCGACGCCGGCCGGCGGCTGGATGTAACCGAAGCGGATGTTGAACCCGTGGCCGAAGACGAGGACGTCGCCCTCGGTGAGCTCCGGCGCGATGTCGTCGGCGTAGAGGTGACGCTGGACCTGGTCCGGCGCGAGGATGACGATGACGTCGGCGTCGGCGGCTGCCTCGCGCGGGGTGAGGACGGTCAGGCCCTCGGCCTCCGCCTTCGCCTTGCTCTTGCTGCCCTCCTTGAGGCCGACGCGGACGTCGACTCCGCTGTCGCGCAGGTTGAGGGCATGCGCGTGACCCTGGCTGCCGTAGCCGATGACGGCGACCTTGCGCCCCTGGATGATCGACAGATCGGCGTCGTCGTCGTAGAACATCTCGGCCATAACGGGTGACTCCTTGGTTGGGTGCTGCTGGGTGGTTTCGGTCTGAATGGCGTTGTGAGCGAAGGGGATCCGCGCGTCAGTTGGCGCGCATAGCCCGGTCGGTGATCGACCGGGGTCCGCGGCCGACCGCGACGCGGCCGGACTGGACGAGCTCCTTGACGCCGTACTGCTGAAGCATCTCCAGCAGCGCCGTCAGCTTGCCCTCGTCGCCGGTCGCCTCGATGACCAGGGAGTCGGCGGCGACGTCCACGACCTTCGCGCGGAACATCTGGACGACCTCGAGGATCTGGCTGCGGGTGCCGGCGTCGGCGCGGACCTTGACGAGGACGAGCTCGCGCTGGACGGACTGGTTGAACTCGAGCTCGACGACCTTGAGCACCTCGACGAGCTTGTTGAGCTGCTTCGTGACCTGCTCGAGCGGGAGGGCGTCGACGTCGACGACGACCGTCATGCGGGAGATCTCCTCATGCTCGGTCGGCCCCACGGCGAGGCTGTCGATGTTGAACCCACGCCGCGAGAAGAGCGCGGAGATGCGGGTCAGGACGCCGGGCTTGTTTTCGACGAGGACCGACAGGGTGTGCTTGGACATGGTCTCTTCCCTCACTTGCCGTCGTGGTCGGCGTCGGTGTCCTGCTCGTCCGCTTCGGACTCCTCGCGGTCCCACACGGGGGCGGCGTCGCGGGCGTCCTGGATGAGGTCGTTGCTCAGGCCGGCGGGCACCATCGGCCACACCATGGCGTCGCGCTCGACGATGAAGTCGATGACCACGGGGCGGTCGTTGATCTCCATGGCCGCCTGGATCGTCGCGTCGACGTCCTCGGTCCGCTCGCACCGCAGGCCGGCGCAGCCGTAGGCCTCGGCGAGCTTGACGAAGTCGGGGATGCGGTTGCCGACGGAGGTGTGCAGGTCGGTGTTGGAGTAGCGCTCGTTGTAGAACAGCGACTGCCACTGGCGCACCATGCCGAGGCTGCTGTTGTTGATGATCGCGACCTTGATCGGGATGTTGTTGATGACGCAGGTCGCGAGTTCCTGGTTGGTCATCTGGAAGCAGCCGTCACCGTCGATGGCCCAGACGACGCGGTCGGGCTCGCCGACCTTCGCGCCCATGGCCGCCGGCACGGCGTAACCCATCGTCCCGGCGCCGCCGGAGTTGAGGAAGCTGTTCGGACGTTCGTAGCCGACGAACTGGGCGGCCCACATCTGGTGCTGGCCGACGCCCGCGGCGTAGATCGCGTCGGGTCCGGCGATGGCGCCGATCCGCTCGATGACGTGCTGCGGCGAGCAGTTCTCGCCGTCGGCCGCCGGGGTGTAGCCCACGGGGAAGGTGGCCTTCCAGCCCTGGGTGCGCTCGCGCCAGGCGTCGTAATCGCCCTTGCGGCCGGCGTCGAGGTCGGCGCCGACGGCGTCGATGAGGTCCTGGAGGATCCCCTTCGCGTCGCCGACGATCGGCACGTCCGCGATCCGGTTCTTGGAGATCTCCGCGGGGTCGATGTCGGCGTGGATGACCTTCGCCCCGGGGGCGAAGCTCGGCAGGTGACCGGTGACGCGGTCGTCGAAGCGCGCGCCCACGGTGATGAGCAGGTCGGAGCGCTGCAGGCCGGTCACCGCGGCGACGGAGCCGTGCATGCCGGGCATGCCGAGGTGGAGCTCGTGGCTGTCTGGGAAGGCGCCGCGGGCCATCAGGGTGGTGACCACGGGGATGCCGGTCATCTCGGCGAAGAGGAGCAGCTCGGCGTGGGCCTGCGCCCGGATGACACCGCCACCGACGTAGAGGATGGGGCGCTCGGCCTGGGCGATGAGCCTGGCGGCCTCACGGATCTGCTTCTGGTGCGGCTTGGTGACGGGGCGATAGCCCGGCAGGTCGATCCGCGGCGGCCACGCGAAGGTGGTCCGCGCCTGGAGCGCGTCCTTGGCGATGTCGACGAGGACGGGTCCCGGGCGACCGGTCGAGGCGATGTGGAAGGCCTCGGCGATCGTGCGCGGGATGTCGGCAGCGTTCGTGACGAGGTAGTTGTGCTTGGTGATCGGCATCGAGATGCCGCGGATGTCCGCCTCCTGGAAGGCGTCGGTGCCGATCGCGGCGCTCGCGACCTGGCCCGTGATCGCGACGATCGGGACCGAGTCCATGTAGGCATCGGCCAGCGGCGTCACGAGGTTGGTCGCGCCGGGACCGGAGGTCGCCATGCAGACGCCGACCTTGCCGGTGGCCGAGGCGTAGCCCTCGGCAGCGTGGCCGGCGCCCTGCTCGTGGCGCACGAGGATGTGGCGCACGGAGCCGGAGTCCATGAGCGGGTCGTAGGCCGGGAGGATCGCGCCGCCCGGGATGCCGAAGACCGTGTCGACACCGACGGCCTCGAGCGAGAGGACGAGGCTCTGGGCCCCGGTGACCTCTACAGGCGCCTTCGCCTGGGTCTGCCGGGCCATCTGGGCCGGGCTGGGCGCGGTCGGGGCGGGCGATGCCGCCGTACCTTCACTCACCGTCGTCTCCACTCGTTGCTCATCATCACTGTCATCTCATCAGGTGGCGGCCGGCAGCCTGCACCAGCCCACAAAAAAGCCCCTCGGTCCGGTGGCGGACAGAAGGGTCAGCGCGCTGCCGCTGCGGGTGTGCAGCTGCTGCGCGCTAGGGAAGTACGAGGATTCGGGCCACATGAGAACCATCCCCCCGCGCCCTGCCAGTGTCAATATTCGGGACAGCGCATCCCAACATCCGGACGACATGGGATGCGTCACGTTTGGCGCCCGGGACCGGTCGGGTCGGGGCGTCACTTGTCCTGGCAGCAGCGCTTCGGGTCGGGCTCCTCGAACGGCACGAGGGTGCCCCCGACCGAGGGCATGACGTGCAGCACCCACCGGCCGCCGGCGCGGCGCGGGCGGACGAAGTCCCGCGTCGCGAGGCGGGCGTCCGGCGCCACCTCTCCCCCGCCCAGCAGGACGACGTCGTCCACCGCGGTCGCCAGCACGTCCGCCACCGTCACGGTCCCGACGAGCGCGTCGCTGCCCGGGTAGACCACGGCCCGACCCTGCTCCCCCGCGCGCCGGGCCACGAGGGCCTGCTCCGCGCCGGAGCCGGCGAGCTGGCCCGAACCGGCCCCGGCGGTGGCGTCGCCGAGCACGACGACCGGCTCGCCGAGCCCGCCGTGCCCACCGAAGGCCGAGGCGACGAGCCCCACGATCTCGGCGTCGCCCCGCCCGGCCGCGGCCGGCAGCACCACGACCATGGCGCTGTGCCGCCGCGGCGACCGGTCCCCCGGCCCGCCCGTCGTCCCGCCGACGGCGTGGGTGGTGACCCAGCACCCGTCCCCCAGACCGGCAGCGACGAGCGCCGCGCAGGCGTCGCCGATGACGTGCTCGGCGTCGAGCTCGTCCCCGATGCCGAGGTCGACGCCGAGTGCCGGCGCCCCGGGGAGGAGGCCCGGGTCGCCGGCAGTCGTCGTCATGGCTGGAGTCGCCGGGTCGGTCACGCCTGCGGCAGGACGAAGACCGGGTTCGTGTAGAACCACAGGTCGCGCCACGGGTCGGCGTCGCCGACGACGTCGATGGCCGGACCCGTCGCGTCCTGCGCCGACGCGTAGAACCCAGCCTGGGTGCGGTTGCCGTCGGAGCCGCGCAAGCGCACGTAGAAGCCGCGGTCGTCGACCCGGCCCAGGGACTGCCGGATCTCGATGACCTCCTGGCCGCGCACGTCCCACGTCCGCTCGACGCGCGTCTCCGGTGCCGTCAGCGTGTCCTTGTCGGCGACCGGGCCGGTCACAGCGCCCCTGATCAGGTCGACCTTCGCCAGCTGGGGCACGAACTGCGCCCAGTTGCTCCCCTGAGCGGGCGTGATCCGGATGGTGATCTCGACCTCGCTGCCGCGGCGCGCCGTCAGGACCCCACCGAGACCGACGGTGCGGCCACCGGCGTGCACGCGGACGTCGACCTCGTCGACGAGTCGGCCGTGGTCGACCCACACGTTGCCGGCGCGCAGGCCGTCCATGACGCCGGCGTAGGACGCGCGCGTCGCGCCGACGTTGGTGCGGCTGTAGAAGCCCGGGAAGTAGTCGCCCGCGGTCGTGTTCGGCTTGCCCGAGTAGACGGGGTCGTTGTACTGCCCGTTCGTCGTGAAGTCGCTGCCCGGGCCCCGCTGCGCGGTGTCGAGGTAGTTCGAGTGGCTGTCGGAGTTGGCGGAGATCCACCACGGCTTGCCCTCGGCCAGGAGCGAGTCCCACAGCCCGCCGACGGCGGCGGTGTAGAAGTCGAAGCCGCCCCAGGTGCGGTAGGACTCCAGCGGGTAGCCGGGGTGGCTGCGGTCGGCGCGGGGCGCGTTGCCGTAGTAGCCGCGGGCACTGCCCGGGCCGAGCGGCGCCGCGATGCCGGCGGCCTGGTGCCCGGGGGCGCCCTCCCAGCCGATGGCGATGTCGGCGGCGTCGCGCCACGCGCGCACCTCATGTGGGGAGTCGATGCCCTGGCGCGCCGGGTGGTTCGCGAGCATGACGGCGTCGGCGACGCGCTGGCTGTCGACGGCGGTCTGCAGGAACTGCAGCCCCTCGATGGCCCGCTGCTCCCACGCGGCACTGTGTCCCGCGCCGATGACGCTGCCGTCATAGCCCTGCTCGAAGGCCTTGAGGACGTCGACCTCGTTGCGGCCCGGGTGCACGAAGACGGTGCCGTGCTCGGCGGAGGGGATGTTCCACTCCAGGCCTTGGAAGACAAACATGCCCTCGTGGCGCTCGCGGGAGGCCCGGATGTGCGGGTTGACCTTCTCGACGCCGATGCGGGAGTGCTGGCTGCCGCCGTGGTCGGTGATGACGACCCAGTCCAGGCCGAAGGCGGCCGCGTGCTTGACCTGGTCCTCGACCGTGTAGAGCCCGTCGGAGCTGAACTGCGTGTGGATGTGGTGGTCGCCGGCCAGCCAGCGGAAGCCGCGCTGCGGGTTCGCGCCCGCGGCCTGGCTGCCCTCGGCGGCGGAGGCCGTGGCCAGACCGGAGCCGTCGACGAGGCTCGTCGCGGCGACGCCCGCGCCGATGACGCCGGCCGCGCGCAGGAAGTTGCGGCGGCCCAGGTCCGGCGGGGGCAGCTCGGCGTCCGGGACGGACAGGTCGGTCGCGGGGGTGACGACCTCGTCGTGCGAGTGGCCGTGCGTGTGGTCGTGGTGGTCGTGCGGTCCGTGCGAGTGGCCCATGACTGTCCTTTTCCTGACGAAGGAGGTGGCGCGGGCACCCGCGACTCGGGCGCCGACGCGAGCAGCCAACCGCTCGGGGGAGAAGGCGGGCGGGCCTCCCGCTGTCGCGCCGGTGAACGGAGGGTGGCGCGCGCTCTTGCAACACGATCGCAACATGGGATGGCCCTCCCGTTCGGCCAGGCGGACTCCTGCGGGGACGGCCTCCTTGGCCAATACCCCTGTCGCACAGGGCATTTCGGCTGCCCCAAATCGCCCTCCCCTGTTCACGCCCGGTTCACCAGAGGTGGCTGATTGCACCCTTCGGTGCCTCCATACTTCCCCCCGTGAGCACCCACCTTCCCGCGGTCCCGACAGGTACCGAGGACGTTCCTCGCCGCCTGTCGCGATCCACGACCGGGGCGGACCGCGTCTTCCAGCTCACGTCCACCGCCATCGGCGCGACGGTCCTGGCCATCACCGGCGGCATCGGCCTCTTCCTGGCGATCCAGGCCGTCCCGACCTTCCGCAACTACGGCTGGGACTTCTTCACCGAGGCCGAGTGGAACCCGGACTTCGACATCGTCGGCATCGCCGCGGTCCTCGTCGGCACGCTCAGCATCGCGATCGTCGCCCTCGTCATCGCCTTCCCGCTGGCCCTGCTCACCGCGCTCTACATCAGCGAGTACGCCCCGGCCAGCCTGCGCCCGACGCTCGTCTCACTCGTCGACCTCATGGCCGCGGTCCCCTCCATCGTCTACGGCCTGTGGGGCTTCTTCCTGATCAAGCCGCACGCCGGCGACGTCGCGCGCTTCCTGCACACGCATCTCGGCTGGATCCCGATCTTCGAGGTCGGCACGGACCCGAACTCGGCCGTGCCGGACCAGACCCGCTACGAGGGCTCGGCCTTCATCGCAGGCATCGCCGTCGCCATGATGGTCACACCGATGATCTGCGCCGTCATGCGCGAGGTCTTCTCGCAGACTCCGCCCGGCGAGCGCGAGGCCGCACTGGCCCTCGGCGCCACCCGCTGGGGCACGGTCCGCAGCGTCGTCCTCCCCTTCGGCCGTGGCGGTGTCATCGGCGGCACCATGCTCGGCATGGGTCGCGCGCTCGGCGAGACGATCGCCGTCCTGCTGATCATCTCCCCCGCCTTCGACATCAAGATCCGCATCCTCGAGATCGGCTCCAACAGCATCGCCTCCCTCATCGCCGGACGGTTCTCGGAGGCGAGCGAGGCCCAGCTCCAGGCGCTCCTCACGGCCGGCTTCGTCCTCTTCGTCATCACCCTCGTGATCAACACGCTCGCCGCCATGGTCGTGGCGCGCAGCCGCTCCGGCGCGGACGCGGAGGCCTGACATGACGCTCCTCCACGGCGCCCCGGCCTCCCCCACCTCACCCACAGCCCCCGTGCCCGACGCCGGGACCGTGATCGGCACCGTGCGGCCCGCCGACCACCGGCCGACCACGCCCCCGCCGCCGCGTCGCGCCCTCGGGCAGGCCACCGACGAGGACCTCGTCGCGCGCTGGGGTCCCGTCCTCGCCGGCTTCTCCCTCGCCTGGCTCATCTGTCACCGACTGCTGCCGTGGTCCGGGCTGCTGGCCCTCTTCCTCGTCGGCACGGCCCTGACGATCATCCTGACCGCAGTCGTCGCCGCCCTGCGGGGCCGCGGCCCCGAGGTGGCCGACGCGGTCGCCTCCGTCGTCGTCCACGTCGGCGCCCTCATCGTCTTCGGCGCCCTCGCCTCGGCCGTCATCTTCACGTTCCTGCGCGGCCTCGAGGCCCTGCCACACCTCAACATGTACACCGACGACATGGCCGGGGTCGGCCCCCGCGACTCCCTGACGAAGGGCGGCTTCGCCCACGCGATCGTCGGCTCCCTCATCCAGATCGGCATCGCCGTCGCCATCACGGTCCCGCTCGGCATCGGGACGGCCGTCTTCATGACGGAGGTCGGCGGCACGTTCGCGAAGGTCGTCCGCACCGTCGTCGAGGCCATGACCGCGCTTCCCTCGATCGTCGCCGGCCTCTTCATCTACACCGTCGTCATCATGGGTCTGGGCGTCGGCCGCTCCGGCATCGCGGCCGGCCTGGCCATCAGCGTCATGATGCTGCCGATCATCGCCCGCGCCGCCGACGTCGTCCTGCGCGTCGTGCCCGGCAACCTCCGCGAGGCGAGCCTCGCGCTGGGCGCCTCACGGTGGAAGACGGTCTGGCACGTCGTCCTGCCGACGGCCCGCCCGGGCCTGGCGACCGCGCTCATCCTCGGCATCGCCCGCGGTGTCGGCGAGACCTCGCCGATCCTGCTCACCTCCGGCGCCGCGCCCTTCTTCGTCACCCACCCGTTCGACGGGCCGATGAACTCGCTGCCGCTGTTCATCTTCAACGCCGTCCGCAGCGGCGAGCCCGCCCTGGTCGAGCGCGGGTTCGGCGCGGCCTCAGCGCTGCTCGCACTCGTCCTCGTCCTCTTCGTCGTCGCCCGCCGCCTCGCACGTCCGCGGCGCACGACCTCACGCCGCACCCGCCGCCCCGCCCAGGCCACCCGATGACTGACCCAGGATCCTCGATGACGCAGACCTCCTCCCCCGCCCTCACCCGCCTTCGCGCCCTCGTCCGCTCCGTCGCCGCGGTCGCCGTCACGGGTCTCGTGGCCACCGCCGCCGTCGCCGCCGCGCCGACCGCGTCGGCCGAGCAGTACGCCCAGATCGAGGGCAACGGCTCCACCTGGTCCGAGGTGATCCTGCAGCAGTGGATCTCCGACGTCGACGCCTCGGGCATGAAGGTCATCTACTCCGGTGGCGGCTCCTCCCGCGGGCGCAAGGACTTCGCCAACAACCTCACCGACTTCGGCATCTCGGAGATCCCCTACCAGGGGCGTGACGAGTACGGTCAGGTCGACTCCGCCGGTGACCGCGAGTTCGCCTACATGCCGATCGTCGCGGGCGGCACCGCCTTCACCTACAACCTGAAGGTCGCGGGCAACCAGGTGAAGAACCTGCGCCTGTCGGGTGCCACGATCGCCAAGATCTTCACCAACCAGATCACCAACTGGAACGACAAGGCGATCAAGGCGGACAACAACGGTCGCGTCCTGCCGAGCCTCCCGATCACCCCCGTCGTCCGCTCCGACGGCTCGGGCACGACGGCCCAGTTCACGACGTGGCTCGACAAGGAACACCCGAGCCAGTGGCGCTCCTTCTACGGCAAGGCCGGGTTGACGTCCTACTACCCGCGCAAGGGCCGCAGCATCGCCGCGTCGAGCTCGGACCAGGTCATGAACACCATCGCCAGCGCGTCGGGCAACGGCACCATCGGCTACGTCGAGTACAGCTATCCGCTCAACAAGCGCTACCCGGTCGTCAAGGTGCTCAACAAGTCCGGCTACTACGTCGAGCCGACGCAGTACAACGTCGCCGTCGCCATGACCCGCGCGCAGATCGAGACGAACAAGAGCTCGCCGCTCTACCTGACCCAGAAGCTCGAGTACGTCTACTCGCACCCGGACCCGCGCGCCTACCCGCTGTCGTCCTACTCGTACCTGCTGCTCCCCACGGGCAAGAACGACCGACGGATGACGACGGCCAAGCGCCAGACGCTCGCCGACTTCATGTACTACTCGCTCTGCCAGGGACAGCGGAACGCCGGCCCGTACGGCTACTCGCCGCTGCCGGTCAACCTCGTCCAGGCCGGCTTCGACCAGATCCGCAAGCTCAACCAGGCCGACGCCGGGGTCAACCTCTCCAACCGTGACGTGACGTCGTGCAACAACCCCACCTTCGACGGGAAGAACCTCTCGAGCAACAAGCTCGCGAAGATCGCCCCGATGCCCGCCGCGTGCGACAAGACCGGCGCCGGGCCGTGCAACATGGTCACCGGCACGGGCGAGTCCTCCACCAACAAGGCGGAGGAGAAGGCGAGCGCCAACCCCAATGCCGGCTCCACCGTCGGCATCAAGACGGCGACGAAGGGGGCCGCAGGCGGAGCCGGCTCCGGCGCCACGACGGGCGCGGGCACGACCGGCGGCGCCGCGGCGGCCGGCGGGTCCGATGACGTGGCCGCGGCCGGCCCGAAGGGGAGCGTCGACGAGGCCGCGAGCACCATCGACCCCGAGACCGGCGCCGCCGTGGTGGCCGCCGCGGCCGCGCCCGGTCAGGTGACCGGGGTGCCGGTCGAGCTGCTCGCCTCGCGGGGCAACGACAGCCGCCTCTTCGGCGGGTTGGCCGCGCTCGAACTGCTCGCCCTCGTGCTCGTGCCCGGCCTCGCCGGGATCTGGTACCGCCGCCGCCAGCTCGCGGGCGGTGTCCGATGAGGCGCTCCCTCACGGTCGCGGTCATCGCGACGCTGTCGGCGCTCGGGGCCGTCGCCGGCTCCCCGGCGTCCGCCACCACGACCGCCACGACGACCGCCGCCACCACTGCTGCTGCTGCTGCTGACGACGAGTCGTCCGCGGTGACCCAGTCGAAGGCGCTGAGCCGCACCTTCGTCCACGCCGACGGCACGACGGAGGTCGTCGACAAGCGCACCGTCACGGTCACCGTCGAGAAGACCGCCCAGCTGCGCGGCCGCGAGCGCGTGCACGTCACGTGGAAGGGTGCCCACCCCTCGAGTGGGCGCGCCGCCGACCCCTACGGCGAAGCCGGCCTCGACCAGGAGTACCCCGTCGTCGTGCTCCAGTGCCGCGGCGTCGAGAAGCCGACCAAGGGTCAGACCCAATTGCGGCCCGAGACGTGTTGGACCTCGACCCGCCTCCAGCGCGCCGTCTCGGCGATCGAGCGCACCGCCGTCTGGCGCCACGACCTCCACGCCACCGAGGCCGACCGTCAGCCCGTGTCCGGCCTCGACCCCTACCCCGCGTCGTGCCCCGACGCGACCTTCCTCAACGTGCACCTGACCCCCTTCGTCGCGGCCGAGGGGACGACCTACGCGGCCTGCTCCGCCGACGACATGCCGCCGGAGGCCGCCGTCGGCGCCGCCTTCCCGCCCGCCGAGATCGCCGCCTTCACCGACGAGGACGGTCGCGGCGAGGTGCAGTTCGAGATCCGCAGCGACGTGGAGAACGAGTCCCTCGGCTGCAGTGAGGCCGTCGACTGCTCCATCGTCGTCATCCCGATCATGGGCATCTCCTGCCTCGACGAGGACGCGGAGTGCCAGAAGACGGGCCGCTTCGTGACGGGCTCCAACAACTTCTCGCGCGAGGGCGTCGACGACGCCGTCTCGCCCCGCTACTGGTGGTCCGCGTCCAACTGGCGCGGCCGGATCTCGGTGCCGATCACGCTCGGCCTCCCCCCGGATGCCTGCGACATCCTCGACGACCGCGCGCCGACGAGCTTCTTCGGCTCGGAGCTCATGAGCCAGGCCTCGCTGCAGTGGGCGCCCGCCTACTGTCTGCGCAAGGACCGCTTCAAGTTCCAGCACAGCCGGATGGGCGACGAGGCCGCCTTCGCCCAGATGACCGGCGGTGAAGCACCGGCCGCCTTCGTCTCCTCGGCGCACGAGGCCGGGGCGGATCCGGTCGGCTACGCCCCGACGGCGCTCACCGGCTTCTCCATCGCCTACTCGATCGACCGCCCCGAGAATCGCGGCGAGGTCGGCGCCCTGCGACTCAACGCGCGCCTGCTGGCCAAGCTGCTCACGCAGTCCTACCCCGCGAGCGACCTCGGTCGGCAGCACCCGGGCCTGGAGACGAACCCGATCTCGATCAACCTCGACCCCGAGTTCCAGGCGCTCAACCCCGGCCTCGACACCATCGACCGCGAGGCCGCCGCGACGATCCTGGCGCTCAGCGACGCGTCCGACGTCACCCGCACGCTGACGGAGTACCTCGCCGCCGACCCCGAGGCCAAGGACTTCATCGCCGGCAAGGCCGACCCGTGGGGCATGACGATCAACCCGAGCTACAAGGGCATCGCGCTCCCGGTCGCGGAGTGGCCGATCCTCGACACGTTCGTCCCGACGACGGCGCAGGAGTGCCGCCAGGCCAACCCGGTCCCCTACCTCCCGCTCGTCGCGTCCCCGGTCTCGACGATGCGCAAGGTGTCCGAGGCGATCCTGGACGCGTGGCCCAACGTGCAGACGCGCTGCGAGCGGCCGAGCCCGACGGAGCCGTGGAAGCTCGGTCGCGTCGACCGTCAGGGCGTCGGCACCCGCTTCGTCATCGGCGTCACGAGCCTCGGCGACGCCGAGCGCTACGGCCTGCGCTCCGCGGCCCTGCAGACCCGGGCGAGCAACACCGGCGCCCGTTTCACCAGCGCCACGGGCCGCACCTTCGTCGGCCCGACGGAGAAGGGGATCCTCGCGGCCGTCGGCCTCGCCACGCAGGAGACGCCGTACGGGCCCTTCACGTGGACGCAGGCGCAGGTGAGCAAGGCCGGCGACGCCTACCCCGGCACGCAGCTCGTCTACACCGCGGCCCGGCTCAGTGGCGCCGACGCGAAGGCGGCCGCGACCGTGGCCGACTTCATCACCATCGCCACGACGGAGGGCCAGAAGCCCGGGTCGGGCAACGGTCGGCTGCCCGAGGGCTTCGTGCCGCTGACGAAGACCGGCTCGACGGCGCCGCTGCTCGCGACGGCGACGAAGGTGGCTGCGGCCATTCGTGCCCAGGACGGGCTTCCCACGCCGGAGCTGCCCGCCGGTGGCGACAGCGATCCGGCCGCCATCGGGACCGGTGGCCTCGGCGACCTCCCCAGCGGCCTGCCCGACGGGTCGGCCGACCTCCCGGACCTGCCGGGCGGTGACGACGAGCCCGTCGACCCCGCGGCCATCGGCGGCGAGGTCCCCGCGGACGATGCCGCTGCTCCGGCGGGGGCCCCGGGTCAGGACACCGCGTCCGGCCCGACGATCGCGGCCGCGCCCCGGCCGCGCACACCCGGCGTGACGTCCGGCGTCGCCCGCGTCCTGCTCCCCGCGGCGATCGCCATCGGCCCGGCGGCGCTGCTGCTCGCCGGCGCCGGCGCCCTGGCCCGGCGGAGGCGCGCATGACCAGCGTGACCGACTCCCGCACGCGGATCGAGTCGGCGGAGGCATCCGAGGACGACGCCGTCGCCGACCCCGTGCTCGAGTCGGCCGGTCCGGAGTGGGCCGACCCACCACCCCCGGCGGGCGCCGGGCTGTCCGCGGCGACGAGTGCGGCGCTGATGGTCGGCCTCGTCACCGTGTGGTTCGTCCTCCAGCTGCTCTTCCTCGGCGGGATCAGCCAGGGCCGGGCCCAGGACGAGCTCTACTCCCAGCTGCGCGAGGAGCTCGCCCAGGCCGAGGCGCCGGTCGGTGGGCTCATCGAGCCGGGGCAACCCGTGGCGCTCATGAGCATCCCCCGGCTCAGCCTCCACCAGGTCGTCATCGAGGGCACTGCCTCGGGTGACACCCTGGCCGGTCCCGGCCACCGACGGGACACTCCCCTTCCCGGGCAGGCCGGCGTCTCGCTCGTCTACGGCCGCGCGAGCACGCACGGGGCCCCCTTCCGCGACATCGCGCAGCTCAAGCGCGGCGACAAGATCACCGTCGTCACGGGGGTCGGCGAGGCCGTCTTCCGCGTCAGCGGAGTGCGCCGCGAGGGCGACCCCGTGCCCACGACCCTGGCCGAGGGCGAAGGTCGCCTGACCCTGGTCTCCGCCGAGAGCGAGGTGACCGGTCGGCTGGCCGCGGTCGCCCCCGAGTCGGTCGTCTACGTCGACGCGGACCTCACCGGTGAGGCGTTCGAGGCTCCTGGCGGTCGGGCCGCGAGCGTCCCCGCGTCCGAGCGCGCGATGGCCGCGGACGGGTCGGCGCTGCCGCTGCTGAGCCTCCTGCTGGGCATCCTGGTGGTCCTCGCGTTCGCCGTCGTGACGCTGTCCCGGCGGATGTCCACGGCGCTGGTCTGGGTGCTCGCGACGCCCCTGGCGATCACCCTCGCGTGGCTCGTGACCGAGACGGCGATGCGCCTGTTGCCCAACCTCATGTGACACGACGTCGATGGCGTCCGATTGCGACACATTCGACATGCAAACAACCCTGAGTGTTCACCAGTTCCGGTGTGGCACAACAGAATCCGTCACTACAATGAAGCCGCCTGACCGATCCACGGTGGGGCCACGCCTTCCTCAGAAAGTGATCCTCATGTCGCGCAAGCTGATGACCGTCGCGGGAGTCCTCGCTCTCGCGGGCACCGCCCTGGCCGCCGCTCCGGCCCAGGCCGACCCCGCCTTCACCGTCAAGACCACCGACGTCATCGGCGTCGGTTCGGACACCACCATGCTGGCCGTCACGGCGATCGCCGATGGCGCCACGGTCGGGGGCGTGAAGGTCCCCGGCTACAACGAGGGCCGCACCACCGGCCGCATCGCCTCGTGGGACGCCCTCGTCGGCGGCAACTCCCCCACGATCAGCCTCTACTCCGGCGCCCCCGCGATCCCGCGGCCCAACGGCTCGGGCGCCGGCAAGGCCCTCCTCTACGGCCCCGGCAACAACCCGGACGTCGACTTCGCGCGCTCGTCCTCGTCGCTGAACGACGCCGAGAAGAACGCCGGCCTCCAGCAGATCCCCTTCGCGCTCGACGCCCTCGAGTCCGCCTCGGCCAAGACGACGAACGTCCCGGCCAACCTGACCATCGACCAGATCGTCAAGATCTACAAGGGCGAGGTGCAGGACTGGGCCCAGGTCGGCGGCATGCCCGGCACGATCGTCCCGCTCATCCCGCAGACCGGCTCGGGCACGCGTTCCTTCTTCCTCGGTGAGCTCAAGAAGGCCAACGGCGGCGTGGACGTCACGCTCGCCGCCTCGGTCAAGGAGACGCAGGAGCACAGCGACGTCGACGTCAAGAGCAACCCGAACGCGATCGTCCCCTTCTCCGTCGGCCGCGCGAAGCTCGCCGGCACCGTCAAGCTCCACACCGGCTGGCGTGCCGAGCGCGCCGTCTACAACGTCGTCCGCGGCACCGAGCTGGGCACCTACACGGGCACGGGCGTCTTCGGCAGCGCCGGCTTCGTCTGCTCCCCGCAGGCCAAGCTCCTCATCGAGGCCGGCGGCCTCGAGCAGCTCGCCGTCGCCCCGAACGGTGTCTGCGGTGAGCCCACGCAGGCCGCGACGACCGACTTCCGCACCAACACGGCCACGGTCCGCGCCACGACGACGACCCTCTCGGCCGTCCGCTCCGGCAACAACGCCGCCACGCTGAAGGCCACCGTCGCCGCCGGCGGCGCCGCCGCCCAGGGTGCGGTGAAGTTCTACGACGGCTCGAAGTACCTCGCGACGCTGACGATCACGCAGGGCACGGCGAGCCTCAAGAAGTCCGGCCTCACGGCGACCAAGCACACCTTCAAGGCCGTCTACGTCCCGACCGCCGGCACGAACTTCACCGGCTCGACCGGGTCGAAGGCGCTCGCCGTCAAGACCGGCTCCACCGTCGCCTACACGGGTGACCGTACGATCTCGCGCCTGGCCTACGCCAAGTTCGCGATCAAGGTGCGCCGCACGGACTCCACGACCGTCCGCCCGCAGGGCAACCTCTACGTCTACAAGAACGGCGTGAAGATCAAGTCCTACACGCTGGACGTCTGGGGCAACCGCAACATCTCCATCCCGCCGACGACGAAGGCCGCCCGGTACCTGGTGAAGGTCTCCTACGCGGGTTCCACCTACGTCAACCCGTCCTCCGCCTCCTTCTACGTCACCACCTCCTGATCGGCGGGGCCCACGCCCCACCACCATCCCCCGGGGGTGGGTCGTCCACACGGACGGCCCACCCCGTCGGGGTCACCGGCCCCACCACCACCAAGGATTCCCGTGAGCGAGACCACCACCCACGTCGACCCGCGCGACCTGCTGTCGCCCGACCCGACGGTGGTCGACGACCCGCCGCTGTCGGCGCCGCTGGCCACGCTCGAGGGCCGTGACGTGTCGGCCTGGTTCGGCGAGCGGAAGGTGCTCGACCGCGTCTCGCTCACGATGCACGCCGGCGAGATCACCGCCCTCATCGGCCCCTCCGGGTGCGGCAAGTCCACCTTCCTGCGGATCCTCAACCGCATGCACGAGCTCGTGCCCATCGCGTCGATGGCCGGCGAGGTGCTGCTCGACGGCGAGGACATCTACCGCCCCGAGAAGAAGCTCATCGAGGCCCGCCGCCAGATCGGCATGGTCTTCCAGAAGCCCAACCCCTTCCCCGCCATGTCGATCCGCGAGAACGTGCTCGCCGGCCTCAAGCTCACGGGCACGAAGGCGAGCCGCTCCGAGAAGGACGACCTCGTTGAGGAGTGCCTCATCCGCGGCGGCCTGTGGAACGAGGTCGCCGACCGCCTCGACGCCCCCGGCGGCGGCCTCTCCGGCGGGCAGCAGCAGCGCCTGTGCATCGCCCGCTCGCTGGCCATCAAGCCGCGTGTGCTGCTCATGGACGAGCCCTGCTCCGCCCTCGACCCGACGTCGACGCGCGTCATCGAGGAGACGATGCACGAGCTCGCCCGCGAGGTCACCATCGTCATCGTCACCCACAACATGCAGCAGGCCCAGCGTGTGTCCGACCGCTGCGCCTTCTTCCTCGCCTCGCACGGCACGCCGGGCGCGATCGTCGAGCACGGAGACACCCGCTCGATGTTCGAGAACCCGCAGGACCAGCGCACGCACGACTACGTCAACGGGCGATTCGGCTGAGCCGCGGGTCGCGCGGGAGGGTCGTGCCGGCCGTCGTCGCTGGCGCGGCGGCCCTCGTCACCCTGCTCGGGGCGACGGGATGGGCGGTCGGTCAGACGGACCGCACCGCACCGGAGGCGCTGACCGCGCTGCCCGGCGTCGGGCTGGACGCACCCCCGCTCGTGGAGGTGGCTCCCGAGGCGGCAGCGGACCCGGCGCCCACTGGCCCACCGAGCGTCGCGGCATCGGACGTGCCCGCGGTCGACGACGGCTGGGTCCGGCGCGTCGCCGCCGCCACGGGCATTCCTCCGGTGGCGATGCTCGCCTATGGCCGCGCGGCGCTGCGCCTGCGGAGCGCCCAGCCGGGCTGCCGACTCGGCTGGCCGACCCTGGCCGGGATCGGCGCCGTGGAGTCCGATCACGGGCGGCATGGGGGCGGCGGCCTCGACGGCGCCGGACGCACGACGATTCCCATCCTCGGACCGGCCCTCGACGGGTCGGAGGGGCTGGCCGCGATCCCGTCGACGGCCGACTCGCAGCGCTGGCACGGCGACCCGCTGTGGGACCACGCCGTCGGCCCGATGCAGTTCATCCCGTCGACGTGGACCCGTTGGGGCTCCGACGGAAACGGGGACGGAGTGGCCGACCCGACCAACATCAACGACGCGGCGTGGACCGCGGCCCGCTACCTCTGCGCGAGCGGCGCCGACCTCTCGACGACGGCCTGGGGCGACGCGATCCTCACCTACAACGAGGACGCCGACTACGTGCGCGCCGTGCATGCCCACGCCTCGACCTACGCCGCCCTGGCGCGCTCCGCCGGCTGATCCCCTTCCCCCTGCCGTCCCCCGCCATGGGGCGGCGAAAACCGATGGCGCAGCGCCGCGCTGCTCGGGACACTCGGAGCATGAACGAGCTCGTCTCCGCCGTCCCCGAGGACCTCACCGTACGGCCGCTGACGATGGCGGACGCGCCGGCCGTGACGGCCCTCATCGCGGCGAGCAACACCCTCGACGTCGGCGAACCCGTCATCGAGGAGGCCGACGTCGTCGGCGACTGGCAGCGGCCGATCTTCGACCTGGCCACGCAGTCGGTGGGGATCTTCGAGGGTGAGACGGTGGTCGGCTACGCCGAGGTCTCCGAAGGTCGCTGGGCGACCGGGGTCGTCCATCCCACCGCGCGGGGTCGCGGCCTCGGGACCGCCCTGGCTCGGTGGACCCACCGCGTGGCGCGACGGGACGGCGGGACCCTGGTCGGCCAGCCCGTCCCGGAGGGCTCGTCCGGCGCGGCGTTGCTCACGTCCCTGGGCTACCGGCTCGCGTGGTCATCGTGGGTGCTCAGCCTCCCCGCCGATCGCGAGATCGCCCGGTACCCGCTTCCGCCCGGACACACGATCCGCGCCTCGAGCGGGGACACGGACGAGCGGGCCGCGCACGTCGTCATCGAGGACGCGTTCCTCGAGTGGGCGGACCGCCCGCGCCGACGGTTCGACGACTGGTCGGCGACGACGGTGCGCCGCCCGGGGTACGAGCCGTGGCACCTGAGGCTGCTCACCGACGCCGAGGGCGCGGTCGTCGGAGCCCTCTTCCTCATCATCGACGGGGAGATCGGCTTCGTGGCCATGCTCGCCGTCCGCCGCGACCGCCGCGGTGAGGGTCTGGCCCGGGCGCTGCTCGCGGACGCGTTCACGATCGCCCGCGCGCACGGCGCCACCCGGTCCGAGTTGTCGACCGACACCCGGACCGGCGCCCTCACGCTCTACGAGCACATCGGGATGGAGGTCACCTCCACCTGGGTGCACCTCGTGCGTGACCTCGACGAGGTCGACGGCGAGGCCTAGGGCGTCACTCGCAGACGGCGCCGAGGCTGGCGGACTGGACGAGCTTGCGGTACTTCGCCAGGACGCCGCGGGTGTACTTCGGCTCGGGCGCGGTGACGCCCTCCTCGCGACGACGGTCCATCTCGGCCTCGTCGACGAGCACGTCGAGCGTGCCCGCGCTGACGTCGAGGCGGATCGGGTCGCCGTCTCGCACGAAGGCGATCGGGCCGAGGTCGACGGCCTCGGGCGCGACGTGGCCGACGCACAGGCCCGTTGTGCCACCGGAAAAGCGTCCGTCGGTCAGCAGGAGCACGTCCTTGCCGAGCCCGGCACCCTTGATGGCGCCGGTGACGGCGAGCATCTCGCGCATCCCCGGACCGCCCTTGGGGCCCTCGTAGCGGATGACGACGACGTCGCCCGCCTTCAGGGTGCCCTCGGCGACGGCGTCCATCGCGCCGCGCTCGCCGTCGAAGACGCGCGCCGTGCCCTCGAACACCTCGGAGTCGAAGCCGGCCGACTTCACGACCGCACCCTCGGGCGCCAACGACCCCTTGAGGATGGTGAGGCCGCCGGTGGCGTGGATCGGGCGCTCCATCTGACGGATGACGCTGCCGTCGATGTGCGGCGGGTTGAGCTCGTCGAGGTTCTCCCGCATCGTCTTGCCGGTCACGGTGAGGCAGTCGCCGTGGAAGAGCCCGGCCTCGAGCAGGGACTTCATGACGACGGGGATGCCGCCGATGTGGTCGATGTCCTTCATGACGAACTGGCCGAAGGGCTTCACGTCCGCCAGGTGGGGCACCTTCGCACCGATCCGCGCGAAGTCGTCGAGCGTCAGGTCGACGTCGGCCTCGCGGGCGATGGCGAGCAGGTGCAGCACGGCGTTGGTCGAGCCGCCGAAGGCCATGACGACGGCGATCGCGTTCTCGAAGGCCTCCTTCGTCATGATCTGACGCGCGGTGATCCCGCGGCGCAGCATCTCGACGACGGCCTCGCCGGACTTGCGGGCGTAGCCGTCGCGGCGACGGTCGGTGGCCGGCGGGGCGGCCGAGCCCGGCACGGACATGCCGAGCGCCTCGGCGACGGCGGCCATCGTGTTCGCGGTGTAGAAGCCGCCACACGCGCCCTCGCCCGGGCAGATCGCCCGCTCGATGGTGTCGACGTCTTCGCGCGACATGGTGCCGGCGGCGCACGCTCCGACCGCCTCGAAGGCGTCGATGATCGTGACCTCCTTCTCCGTGCCGTCGGAGAGCTTCGCCACACCGGGCAGGATCGAGCCGGCGTAGAGGAAGACGGAAGCGAGGTCGAGGCGCGCGGCCGCCATGAGCATGCCGGGCAGGGACTTGTCGCAGCCGGCGAGGAGCACGGAGCCGTCGAGGCGCTCGGCGCTCATGACGGTCTCGACGGAGTCGGCGATGATCTCGCGGCTGACGAGCGAGAAGTGCATGCCCTCGTGGCCCATCGAGATGCCGTCGCTGACCGAGATCGTGCCGAACTCGAGCGGGTAGCCGCCGGCCGCGTGGACCCCGTCCTTGGCGGCCTTGCTCAGGCGATCCAGGGAGAGGTTGCAGGGGGTGATCTCGTTCCACGAGCTCGCGACACCGATCTGCGGCTTCGCCCAGTCGTCGTCGCCCATCCCCACGGCGCGGAGCATGCCGCGCGAGGCGGACTTCTCGATGCCGTCGGTGACGTCGCGGCTACGCGGCTTGATGTCGATGCCGTCAATGGCGGTGGACGTCTCGGCGGTCGCTCCGGTCGCGGTGTCGGTCATGACCGCAGTCTAGGAGGGCCTGTCCGACAGGTGGAACCGCATCTCACATCGCGTCCGATCACCGGCGGGTGAGATCACCGGCGGGTGAGGTCGCCGGCGGGTCAACGGCGGCGAAGGAGGCCGCGCCGGCCGGTCCGGCTCGGCGCCGTGACCGTGTCGGGCGCCACGACGGCCGCCACCGCCCGCAGCTCAGCCGCGAGCGCCGACCCCGGCGCGTGCTCGAGGACCGAGCGCCCGGCGAGCATCGCCGCGTCGAGGGTGTCCGGATCCCACCCGACGAACTGCACCTGCTCGATCCCCGCGAAACGCAGCAGCGCCTCGGCGATCCGGGCATGCGGATCCGACCCGACGGCCGCGGCACGCACCTTCGTCACGACGACGTGCGGCCGGGGTGAGGGGATGGTGGCCACGGACTGGACCGCGCGCACGAGCCGCTGGAGCCCCACGGGGTCTCCCGAGCCGACGGCCACGAGTTCGGTGGCCTGGGCGAGCGCGGCCAGGGTCGTGACGTTGCGGCGGGGCGCGCTCGTGTCATAGCTCAGCTCCTCGTCGTCCTCGATGCTGAAGCCGCAGTCGACGACGACGTGGTCGGCGAGCGAGCGGGTGAGGTCGAGGACGTGCTCGATCGCGTCGGCGCGCAGCTCCGGCCAGCGGTCGGCCCGCGGCAGTCCGGTCAGGACGCGCAGGCGCGGTGAGACCTGCGGCGCGAGGCGGGCCAGGGCGGGCAGGTCGAGAGTCCCCTGCTCCGAGGCCCGAGCCGCCGCCGCCACCCCGGGCGCCTCGTCGAGCAGCGACAGCGCCTGCCCGATGCTCGCTCCCCACGTGTCGGCGTCGACGAGCACGACCCGCGAGCCCGCCTCCGCGAGCGCGGCGGCGACGTTGATCGCGATGGTCGTGCGCCCCGGCGCGCCGGTCGGCCCCCACACGGCGATCAGCCGCCCACGGCTGGCGAAGGGGGCCGCAGCGGCCTCGTCGACCGGCCAGTCATCGCGTGATCCGGCACCGCGTGATCCGGCATCGCGTGATCCGGCACCGTGTGATCCGGCCTCGTGTGGTTCGGCTCCGTCCGCACTGGTCTCGTCGGTCTCGTCGGGGCCGAGCCGGGCGGACGCCAACGCCGGGTCCAACCCGGCCGCATCGATCCACGAGGCGTCCGACTCGTCGTCGGCGGGCGCGAGGGCCTGCCCGAGTTCCTCGGTCCCCGCGTTCTCCCACACGACCGCGCTCACGCCGAGCTGGCGCAGGCGCCGCTCCCCCGCCTCGTCGGCGGCGAGGCCGACCACGCGCAGCCCGGCGCGACGCAGTTCGCCGATGACGCCACGGTCGCAGCCACGCAGGGCGGCCGAGACGAGGGCGGCGTCACCGAGGGCGGCCGCAGCGGCGGCCCGCAGGTCCGCGAGGTCGGCGCAGCGTCTGGCCAGCTCGATCCCGGGCGCGCCCTCGAGTCGCTCGATGACGGACGCCTCGACGTGCGGCACGAGGGCGGTCAGGACCCGGACGCTCATGCGGCGGGCCTCGGCGCGGACCCCGGCGCGAGGACGATCTCGAACCGGTCCTTGGCGACCTTGTGGTCGATGGCCTCCTGGACGTCGTCGACCGGGACGAGCACGTCGACCTCGAGGGACTGGCTGCCGCCGATGATCGATCCGGTGGTCTCCGGGACCCGCGCGACCGTCGCCCCCTCGAGCAGCAGGCTTGTCTTGCCGTAGGTCTCGGCGACGTCCCCCTTCACCCGTTCGGCGACGTAGACGTTGACGAGGGACCCCTTCGCGAGGCGCGCGACGACCTTGTCGTCGGCGGGCAGCGGCACCTGTTGGACGCTGACGGACGACCGGCTGCCGACCGCTGAGGCAGGCACCAACTCCCCTTCGCGCACGTCCCGCAGGATCCGTGCGCCGGCTGGCAGCGCCTCGGCTGCGGAGAGGTAGTCGGCCGTCTCCTCGGTGAGCGCGACGTCGACGCGCACGACGTCCTCGGGGCCGAGTTCCTGTCCGACGACGAGCGGACCGGCGGCGGCGTAACGGGCCACCCGGTGGTCCGCGCTGCGCACGGCGTAGGCCCCCAGGACGACGGACACGAGGACGAGCAGGAGCCCCGTGAGGAGTCGCGCGTCCTTCCACGAGGGCGGCTTCAGCCGGTCGGCGGTGGGCATGGTCAAGTCAGGCACTGCGTTTTCCCCCTGCACATGGTTCGGCCGGTCAGGTGTCCGGCCGCACGGCCCGGACGCCCCGTCGATCATGACCCAGCGGGACCGATCTCGCTCGTCGTCATCCACAGGCCCCGCCCCACCACCCGCCGAGGAATGGACACCTGATGTCCCAAACTCGACCGAAGGGGGCCGGTCGCCCCGAGGAATGGACACCTGATGTCCCAAACTCGACCGAAGGGGGCCCGGTGCCCCGAGGAATGGACACCTGATGTCCCAAACTCGACCGAAGGCGGCCCCCAGCCCCCAGGAATGGACACCTGATGTCCCAAACTCGACCGAAGGGGGCCGGGTGCCCCGAGGAATGGACACCTGATGTCCCAAACTCGACCGAAGGGGGCCCGGTGCCCCGAGGAAGGGACACCTGATGTCCCACACTCGAGGGAGCGCCATCCACAGGGAACGACCACCTCCACCAGTCAACGGACCCACCGCGTGCCAAACTGGATCGTCCGACGCGAAAGGGACCCCATGGCCAAGCGATTCATCCAGCTGTCCGAGGTGAGCGAGATCCTCGACATCTCGTCCGCTCAGGCCTACGCCCTCGTCCGCTCCGGCGACCTGCCCGCGATCAAGGTCGGCGGTCGTGGCCAGTGGCGCGTCGAGGTCACCGAGCTCGAGGCCTACATCCAGCGGATGTACGCGCAGACGAAGCAGGCCGTGACGTCGGACCCCGCCGCCCTCGACTGACGCGCAGCCTCCGAAGCCGGGTGCAGCCAAAGATTTTCGTGGAGCCGGTGTCGCAGACGCGGCCACGCGTTCGTGGGGATGATGAGGATGGAGCACGAGCGCTCCTCCCACGACACCACCAGGAGCACACGATGACCCAGTACATGATCTCCGTGATCGGCTCGACCACGGACGCCACTCCCGCACCCGAGGACATGGAGCGCCTCTTCGCTCAGGTCGGCGCCTTCAACGACGACGTCAAGGCCAAGGGCCACTGGGTCTTCGCCGGCGGCCTGCAGCCGATCGAGGACGCCACCGTCGTCGACGCGACGGGCGACGACGTCGTCATGACCGACGGCCCCTTCGCCGAGTCGAAGGAGTTCATCGGTGGCTTCTGGGTCATCGAGGCACCCGACCTCGACGTCGCCCTCGAGCTCGCCGCCCGTGGATCGAAGGCGTGCGAGGGCAAGGTCGAGGTGCGCCCCTTCCAGTCCGACGACGTGGAACTCAACGAGGGCGCCTGACGGCATCGCGCCGGGACCGCACGGACACGGATGACCACCGACGGGCAGGACGTGACGGACGAAGGGGCGATCGAGCGTGTCTTCCGCGAGGAGTTCGGCCGGATAGTCGCGACCTTGACCCGCCGCCTGGGCCGCCTCGACCTCGCCGAGGACATGGCCCAGGAAGCCTTCGCCGAGGCTCTCCGCCGCTGGCCGGCGGAGGACCTCCCGCCCAACCCGGGCGCCTGGCTCACGGTGACGGCCCGCCACCGGGCCATCGACCGGATCCGTCGCGAGGCGGTCGGCGCGCAGCGGCAGGAGGAGGCTCACGTGCTGCACGGAGCCACCCCACGCGACCCCGCCGACGACGCCGTCGAGCGGGTCGAGGAGCCCGATGGGATCCTCAGCCGCCTCACCGCCGGTGGCTCGTCCGCGAGTGCGAGCGCGATGACCGACGAGCACCTGCGCCTCTTCTTCACGTGCGCACACCCGGCGCTGTCCCCCGAGACCCAGGCGGCACTGACCCTGCGCCTCCTCGGCGGGCTCAGCGTCGCCGAGGTCGCCGGGGCCTTCTTCGTGCCCGAGCGGACGATGGCGCAGCGGATCACCCGCGCCAAGCGCAAGATCCGCGACGCCAACATCCCCTTCCGCGTCCCCCGCGATCATGAGCTGCCGGGGCGCCTGCACGCCGTCCTCACGACGATCTACCTCATCTTCAACGAGGGCTACCTCCCCTCCTCGGGCGACGCCGCCATCCGCACCGACCTCTGCCACGAGGCAATCCGCATCGCCCGCGTCCTCCGCTCCCTCATGCCGGACGAACCGGAGGTGGCCGGGCTGCTCGCCCTGCTCCTGCTCACCGAGGCACGTCGCCCCGCCCGGGTCGCCGACGGCGTCCTCGTGACCCTCGACGAGCAGGACCGCTCGCTGTGGGACCGGGAGCTCATCGCCGAGGGCCACGCCCTCGTGCGGGAGTGCTTGCGGCGCAACCGTCCCGGGCACCACCAGCTGCTGGCCGCGGTCAACGCGGTGCACACCGATGCGGCGCGCGCGTCGGAGACGGACTGGACTCAGGTGCTGGCGCTCTATGACCAACTCGTCGTCGTGACACCGACGCCCGTCGCCCGACTCAACCGGGCGGTCGCGCTCGCGGAGGTCCGTGGACCGGCCGCGGGGCTGGCCGAGGTCGACGCCCTGGACCTGACCGGCTACCACCCCTTCCACGCGACGCGGGCCGACTTCCTGCGTCGCCTCGGCCGGACCGACGAGGCCCGCGCCGAGTACGACCTGGCCCTCGCATCGGCCACCAACCCGGCCGAAGCCGCCCTGCTGCGCGCCCGGCGAGCCGGCCTCAGCGCACCACCCGGATGACGTCCAGGGCGGCGAAGGGGATGACCCGCGCCGCGAGCACGTTGTCGCGCCGTCGAGCCTCGTCGGGGGCGTGTTCGCTGAGGTCGAGGGCGTCGGAACCGACGGCGTCGATCGTGCCGTGCCACGTCCGGCCCGAACGGTCCGTGACGGCGACGACGGCCCGGTCGCGGCTGAGCCCGCGAAGGGCGTAGCCGAGCGCGAACCGCCGCGCGATCGCGGCGTCCCCGGCGCGCGGGCGCAGGCCCGTGAGGCAGGCCACCGCCTCGAGGGGGACGAGCGCCTGACCGACGAGCAGCCACCCGTCGCCATGGTCGTCGAGCGTCCCGGTGACCACCGCCCCGGAGTGGGTGCGCACCTCGAGGTCCTCGCCGACGTGGGCGGCCAGCCGCTCGGTCAGTCCGATGCCGGCTCGCTCGGCGCGCGTCCGGTCGGCCACCTCGGCGTCCTGGTCGCGCCTCGCCTCCGCCGCCCACTGCGACTCCATGTCGTCGAACAACCGCTCCCACCGCATGGCCTCACCCTAGGCCGACACCACCGGTTGCGCGCACCATCCGTCGGTGTTTCACTTCAGTCGATGTCAAACGACATCAAACGACATCATTGGAGGGGAAATGAGCACACTGCAGGGGGATGCCCCGACGTCGCGATGGTGGTGCGGCGCCACGGGGGCGGCGCTCGCGGTCGGGGTGACGGGGCTGTGGAGCGCGACGGTGGTGACGCGCGCGTGGGCGGAGGTCGCCGCGCCGGGCCCGATGAGTGCGGACGAGGGGCTCGTGCTGGTGGCTGCACTCGCGGCGACGTCGATCGCCGTGTGGCTCTCGGTGGCCCTCGTCGTCAGCGTGGTCGCGCAGGTGCCGGGGCGCCTCGGTCGGGCGGCCCGCACCCTGCAGGACCACGTCTCCCCGGCGCTCATCCGGCGCACGGCCGCCTTCCTCGTCGGGGTCGGCACGACCGGCGCCCTGCTGCCGGGGACTGCCGCGGCCGACACCCCGCCGCCGGGTCCGGGTGTCATCGCGACGGCGCCGCGTGTGGCTGGTGACCGCCAGGGCGAAGGTGGGTCGCCCGCCTTCGCGCCGACGGGCCCGCGGCCCGTCACCGAGCAGTCGCGCGCGACGACGGACGCCCCGTCGGTCCGGGAGCCCGGCGCGCAGTGGCGGCCCACCCGGCCGCGCGTGCGACCCATGCCCGCACCGGAGCTGGTCGTCGGCCGGACTCGCGAGGCGCCTCCGGAGGTCGTGGTGCTGCGCGGTGACACGCTGTGGGGCATCGTGGCCGCCCACCTCGGGGATGCGGCGACGGACGCCGAGGTGACGCGCGAGTGGCCCCGCTGGCACGCGGCGAACCGGGACGTCATCGGGCCGGACCCGGACCGGCTCCTGCCCGGTCAGGTCCTCCACGCCCCCGAGGCGGTGGCCCGGTGAGCGCCGCGGAGGTCCTGCCTGATCTCGAGCGGCTGCCGCACGAGCCCCCTCGGCGGCACCTGCGGCTGGCCTCGCCCCTGCCCGCGCCGGCCCTGTCGCGGGTTGACGTGCGCGCCCTGCCGGAGCCTCCCCTGCGCACGCGGTTCGAGCGGGCGCCGCAGCCGAGCGGTCGCCAGGCGAGCACCATCGAGGCGGAGGACGACCTGTTCTTCGGACCGCAGGCCACGTCGACCTCGGAGTTGCCCGAGCCGACGGCCTGGGTGGGCCAGATCTCCCAGGCCCTGGTCGAGGTCATGGCGGGCACGCGCCCGGCGACCCAGCTGGCGCGGTGGGCGTCGGCGGACGTCTACGACGCGGCGCTCACCCGGTCCGTCCTCGCCCAGCGCCGACGCCGGCCCGGGTCCCCCGCGCCACGCACCGTCGTGCGGCGCGTGCACGTCCAGTGCCCGGCCGACGGGGTCGTCGAGGCGGCAGTCACGGTCCTCGACGGCGGCAGGGTGCGCGCGATCGCGATGCGCCTCAGCGGCCTCGACGGCCGCTGGATCGTCGACGCGCTCCAGATCGCCTGACCGGGGGACGACGGCGCCCCGGCCGTCCGGTCAGAGCGCGGTGACGCCATCCGCGACGCGCAGGACGGCCTCGACGATCTCGTCCGCGTCGGCGGCCTTGAAGAGATAGGCCTCGGCGCCGGCGGCGAGTGCGGCGTCACGGTCTTCGCGATCGTCGGCCATCGTGAGCATGAGGCAGTGGGTCCGCGGCGCCTGCACCCGGATCCGGGAGCACGCCTCGATCCCCCCGATGCCGGGCATCCGGCAGTCGAGGAGGACGACGTCGGGGTCGAGGGCCAGGACCTGCTCGATGGCGCCCTCGCCGTCGTCGGCCTGCCCCACGACGTCGATCCGCCCGTCGAGACCGAGGACCATCGCCATGAGCTGGCGATGACGCACGTGGTCGTCGGCGAGGACGACGCGCACGGGCGTCGTCCTCGCACGGACCTCGGGCTGATCGCTCACCCGCCACATTGTGCCGCTCGGGTCGGACACCGAGGGCGGGATCGGGGGATCTGGCCGGTTCGGCATTCGCGCCGGTTCGACCACGCCCGCGGCCCGGACGGGGCAGGATGTCAGGTGCCTCACCCGCATTCACCCACTCGCCACGAGGGAGATCCCGTGCCCCAGTCGTCCCCGACGCGGCTCAGGGTCCCCCTCGGGCTCCTCCTGCGGAGCGGGGTGGCACTGGCGGCCGTGGGGATCAACGCCCTCATCGCCGGGCACGTCCAGGTCCTGCCGTGGGCACTGCTCGTCGTGCTCGTCGACGTGGCCTCCTCCTATCTCCTCGACGGCCCGGCACCGCTCATCCGCTCCCGCCCACTCGCGGAATGGGCGACCGTGGCCGTCGCCGCGGTGGCGAGCGCCGGCGCCGTCACGGCGGGCCCCGGCGGCCTGCTGCTCCTGCTCGTCCCCGCGGCGATGGCGGGTGAGCGACTCCGTCCGCTGGGGGCCAGCCTCCTGACCACCCTCGAGCTGCTCCTCGCCCTGCTCGTCGCCGCACGCAGCGACGTCCTCACGTCGCCCGGCGCGATCGCCTTCCACCAGCGGCTGGCGCTCGCCGTCATCGTCGCCTTCCTCATCGCGTGGCTGGCGGCCTCGCGCACGAGTCGCACGAGCATCGCTCAGGTGCACGCCGCCGAGGCCGCCGAGATGCTCGAGCGACTCACCGAGCTCGCCTCCGGTTTCCACCGCGGGTTCGACGGCCCGGGCCACGCAGAAGGGGCCCTCGCGGATCTGCTCCAGGCGACCGGCTCCGACCGCGGGAGCGCGGTCGTCGCCGACCTCGAGCGTCGACCGCAGACGTGGGCCCAGACCGGCGTGACCCGTCAGACGTGGCCCCCCGCGGACTCGCCCGACTCCCTCCTGGCGGCGACGTGGCGGCGCTCCGAGCCGACGGTCCTGCCCCGCTGGCGCGACGTCAACGGCCGCGACCGCTCGGTGCTGGCCGTGGGGTTGCGCGCCCGCGACGGCTCGCCCATCGGGATGCTCGTGGCCAGCCGCCCGGCCGACGCCCCGTTCACCGACGATGATGTCGCGGTGGGCGAGTCCGTCGCTCGCCGACACGAGACCTTCATCGAGTTGGCCGTCCTCTTCGCCTGGCTGCGCGACCAAGCCCTGCAGGAGGAACGCGACCGACTCAGCCGCCAGATGCACGACGGCATCGGCCAGGAGATCGCCGCCCTGGGCTATCAGCTCGACGCCGTCCGCCTGCTCGCACGGCGCAGCGCCCCCGAGATCGAGCCCCTCCTCGACGAAGTCCGGACCAACCTCACGGACATCGCCGGAGACGTGCGGCTGCACATCTCCGACCTGCGCCGGGGCGCGCCCCAGTTGCCCCGGGCCCACGTGGCCATCGAGGCCCGGCTGTCCGCCTTCCGGAGCGCCACCGGCATCGCGGTGAACTCCCATGTCGACCCCGCCCCGGACGCCCTCGGCACGGGCGCCGAGCTCGCGCTCTACCGGGTGCTCGTCGCCGTGCTGCGTGACGCCGTGGATTCGGGCGCCACGCACGTGTCGGTCCGGATGACGACGCGGGAGCAGGTCACGCTCATCGTCTCGCACGACGGGGCCACGCGCCTCGTGGCGGACGATCTGGCCCGGCACACGATCCTCGTGCCACGCTCGGACCTGAGGATCATGGACGCCTCCGCGGAGGGTGCCGTCGTCCGCGTCGTCATCCCCCTCCCCGACGACGCGGGGCGACAGGCCCCGGCGTTGTCCCCGGCGGCCACTACCGTGGCGGACGGCGGGAATGATCAGCACAACGCACAGGGGGCACACCGAGCATGACGATCCGCGTTCACCTCGTCGACGACCACGCCGCCGTGCGGCAGGCCATGGCCCACCTCATCGGCGGCGAGGAGGGCTTCGAGGTCGTCGGCCAGTCCGGCAGCCTGGCCCAGGCACGGGCTGATCTGGCCGGCTCAGCGGCTGACGTCCTCGTCATCGACGTCAACCTCCCCGATGGCAGCGGCCTCGACCTCGTCGAGGAGTGCCGCACGCGCTCGGAGAGCCTCGGCCTCGTCGTGCTCACCATGCTCGACGACGACGCGACCCTGCTCCGCGCGCTCGACGCCGGCGCCTCCGCGCTCGTCCTCAAGACCGCCCCGGCCGAGCAGGTGTTCGGCGCCATCGTCCACGCGCACCGCTCCCCGAGCGCCTTCAGCGCCGAGGGCCTGTCCGCCGCCCTGCGGCGTCGACGCGATGCCCCGCCGGAGCTGCTGACGCCGCGCGAACGGGAGGTCGTCGCCGCCCTGCTCGCGGGGTACTCGGTCGATCAGGTCGCCACGCGCCTCTACATGAGCCGGTCGACCGTCAAGACCCACGTGGGCAAGGTCTACGACAAGCTCGGCGTGCACAACCGGGCGGGACTGGCGGTCGCCGCCGTGAAACACGGCATCGCACCGAGGGAGTGACGCCGCCGGGACGGCGGACCGTCAGAGCGCTCCACTGGTGAAGAGCTCGAAGAGCTGGATCCCGGCCGGGCCGATGATGACGATGAAGAGCACCGGGAAGATGCACAGCAGCAGCGGGAAGAGGATCTTCACCGGGACCTGCTGCGCCTTCTCCTCCGCCCGCTGACGACGGATGAGGCGCATCTGCTGCGCCTGCTCGCGCAGCACGTTGCCGATGGGCACACCCAGCCGGTCCGCCTGGACGAGTGCGCTGACGAAGGTGCGCACCTCCTGGGCGTCGGTGCGGTCGGCCATGGCGGTGAAGGCGTCCGCGCGGCTCTTGCCGATCTGGATCTCGGACAGAACACGGGCGAACTCCCCAGCCATCGGCCCCTCGAGCGACCGGGCGACCTGCAGCAGTGCGGCGTCGAATCCCTGCCCGGCCTCGACGCAGACGGTGAGCATGTCGAGGGCCTCGGCGAGGCCACGCTGGAGCGCGTCCTTGCGCCGGATGCCCGCGTTGTAGAGGAGGATGTCCGGCAGCAGGAAGCCGAAGCCGCCCATGGCGATGGCGGCGAGGATCCCCTTCGCGCCCAGCCCTCCCCAGAGGAGGCCGAGGAGTGCGCCACCGACGAGCCCGGCGCCCTTGGCGCCGAGGACCCGCTCGACGGGCCACGCGGGCGGGCTGCCGATCTTGTCGAGGTTGCGGCTGATCCGGGCCACCCGGTCCGCGGGGGTCAGCCGGCGAGCCAGCCCCTTCGTCGCGTCGAGGACGGGGTTGACCAGCCGGTCACGCGCGCTGAGGTCGGCCGCGGCCACCTCGCGGCGATCAAGGGTCTGCTCGATGAGGACGAGGGACTGGGCCACCCCTCGCGGCCCACCCGTCGACAGGCCCGCCGCGAGCACGCCGATGGCCAGCAGGATGACGCCGAATCCGACGAGGAAGAGCATCAGACCTCCACCGTGACGACCTTGGACATCCACCAGATGCCGAAGGCGAGGAAGACCGCTCCGGCGATGCACATGGCGATGCCGGGCAGCGTCGTCCACAGCAGGGCGATGTAGGGCTTGTTGACGAAAAGCATGTACACGAAGATGAAGATGGGTAGCGCGATGAGGATGTAGGCCGAGAGTTTGCCCTCCGCCGACAGCGCCTGGACGTGCCGTTTGAGCGAGGCCCGGTCGCGGATCGTCGCGGCCGTCGTGCGCAGGGTCTCGGCGAGGTTGCCGCCGACCTCACGCTGGATCGTGATGGCCATGGAGGTCCAGCGCATGTTCTGGCTGTCCATCCGGGTGCCGACGCGCTCCAGCGCCTCGGCCATGTCGGAGCCGATGCGGGCCTCGGCCAGCGCCCGGGAGAACTCCTTGGCCAGGGGGTCGGCGGAGTCCTTCGCGACGGCGTCGAGCGCCTGCGGCAGGGAGAAGCCGGAGCCGAGGCTGCTGGCGACGAGCGACAGCGCGTCGGGCAGTTGGGTGTCGAACTTCTTCGCGCGGCGCTTGGCGAGGAAGCGCAGGACGAGTGCCGGCACGACGCCCCCGACGACGAGGCCGAGGGCGAGCCCGACGAGCCGACCCCAGCCGCCACCGAGGAGGAGCATGAAGAGGGCGGCACCCACGATGAGCGAGACCACCCGCAGGACCCACCACTCCCCGGGCCGCAGGGCGAGGTCCGCGCGCTCGATGAGCGCCATCGTCTTCGACGCCGACGAGCGCCCTTCCATCCGCTTGTCGCCGTAGGCGACGAGGGAGGTCGTCAGCGCGCCGGCGCCGCTCGCCTTCGGCCGGTCCCGCGTGAGCGACTCGGTGGCGGGCAGGTAGGTCTCGACCCCGGCCACGCGCGCCGCCCGGCGGGTCTGGAAGGCGGGGGCGACGAGCGCCATGACGAGTCCGAGGATGCCGAGGAAGAGGGCCGCGACGGCGGCCGGCTTCATCCACGACGTGGCGGGCGCAGCGAAGGACTCGGGCGTGGCCGAGGTGACGACGGTCGGGGCCGGGGCGCTGGGGTCGTCGGTCGTGCTGGCGCGAAGGTCGCCGAGGTCGACCATCGAGGCGGCGCGGAAGTCGCGCCCGCCCGCCGTCCCGGTGAGCACGACCTTCTGCGGCCCGGACAGGGTCTCCGGCGCGGTCAACCGCCACCGGACCTGACTCTCCAGGGCCGTGGCGGCCGCGGTGAAGGCGGCCTTGACGGCCTTGTCGTCGCCGGCCTGGGCGACGGATCCGCCGCCGGCGGCGGCGAAGCGGTCGAGCACGGACGTGTCCGTCTCGTCGGTCTTGAAGGCGACGATCTCGGCACGGATGCCGGCCCGCTTGAGCGCGGAGACGGCCGACTTCTGCGCGCGCGCCTTGTCCTTGGCGATGGTGTCGCCGCCGTCGCTGAGGAGCAGGATGCTGCGGTCGCCCGACGCACCCAGGGCCGTGACCGCGTCCCGGATGGCCGCGTAGAGGCTCGTCTCGCCGTCGGACTCGAGGGCGTTCACCGACCGGAGCAGCCTGGCCCGGTCGGTCGTCAGTGGCACGTCGACGCCCGAGGTGTTCGCGAAGGAGACGAGGCCGATGCGGACGTCCTTCGGCGCGGCCTCGAGGAAGGAGGCCGCGGCGTCGCGCGCGACGGCCATGCCCGCCTCGCCCATGGACCCGCTCGTGTCGACGACGAGCATGGCCCGCCGGGGCGCCTGGGTGACGGGGTCGACCTCGAGGGGGACGTCGTCGTCGCCGACGGTGGCGTGCAGGCTCGCGTCGTCGACCTCGACGGCGCCACCCCCGGAGCGGAGGGTGAGCACGCCGGTGAGGTCGCCGGCGTCGGTGGCGATGTCGCTGAGGGTCGCCGGGATGGGCTTGGGTGCGGCGGCGCCGGGCGCCGCGACGGGCACGGCGCCAAGCACGGCGAGGGCGATCGCGGCCACCCAGACCCGCAGGGCCGGGGCGCGTCGGGTCACGAGGCGCCCCGGATGAACATCGACGGTGGCAGCTCGACGCCCACGTCAGCGAGGTCCTGGCTGAACTTCGGTCGCAGGCCGGTGCTCACGAGGTGGCCGAGGAAGCGGCCGTTGGCGTCCCGCCCGGCGGCCCAGTCAAAGGTGAAGATGTCCTGGAGGGTGACGATGTCGCCCTCCATGCCGACGACCTCGCTGACGGCGACGATGCGCCGCGTGCCGTCCTTGAGTCGCTGCTGCTGCACGACGAGGTCGATGGCGCTGGCCACCTGCTCGCGGATGGCGCGGATCGGCAGGTCGACGCCGGCCATGAGCACCATCGTCTCGAGGCGGGAGAGGCTGTCGCGCGGGCTGTTGGCGTGGACCGTCGTGATGGACCCGTCGTGACCGGTGTTCATGGCCTGGAGCATGTCGAGGGCAGCGCCGTCGCGGACCTCACCGACGATGATCCGGTCGGGGCGCATGCGCAGCGCGTTCTTGACGAGGTCGCGGATGGCGATCTCGCCGCGGCCCTCGATGTTGGACGGTCGCGACTCCATCCGCAGCACGTGGTCCTGGTGCAGCTGGAGCTCGGCGGCGTCCTCGATGGTGATGATGCGCTCGTCGTCGGGCAGGAAGGACGACACGACGTTGAGGGTCGTCGTCTTCCCCGAACCCGTGCCGCCGCTGATGACGAGGTTGCGTCGGCCGACGACGCATGCCCGCAGGAAGTCGCGCACCTGCGGCGACATGGTCCCGAAGGAGATCAGGTCGAGGTCGGTGAAGGGGTCGGCGGCGAACTTGCGGATCGTCAGCATGGCGCCGTCGAGCGCGATCGGGGCCACGACGGCGTTGACGCGGGAGCCGTCGGGCAGGCGCGCGTCGACGAGCGGGCTGGCCTCGTCGATGCGGCGGCCCACACGGGAGACGATCTTGTCGATGGTGCGCCGCAGGTGGGCATCATCGGCGAAGGTCGTCGACACGGGATGGATCTTGCCGAGGCGCTCGATGTAGATCTGGTCGGGACCGTTGACCATGATCTCGGTGATGTCGGGGTCACGCAGCAGCGGCTCGAGCGGCCCGTGGCCGAGGATGTCGTCGGAGACCTCCTGCGCGATCCGCGTGCGGTCGCTGTGCGACAGCGGCTTCTGCTCCGTCGCGATGACCTCGGTGAGGGCGAGCCGCACCTTCGAGGCGATCTCGGTCTCGGTCAGGTGCGGGTCATAGAGCTTGGCCCCGAGCGACTCGAGCAGGGTCTGGTGGACGCGGCCCTTGACTGCGGCGAAGGGGTCCGCGTCCCGTCGCCGGTTGGTCCGGCGCGTCGGTCCGGCGGCAGCTCCGGGCGGCGGCGCCGCCACCGGGTTCTGGCTCGTCCGGGCGCTCTCGAGCCGATCGGCGAGGCTCATCGCCGGCTCCTCAGCAGGCCGCGGCCGCGGCGTGTCTCCGGCTCCGCCCCGGCGTCGGTGGCGACGCGAAGGTGCTTCTCCGCGAGCTCGCGCATGGCGCCGCTGACGGGGTGCTTGGTGTTCGACAGGACGATCGCGTCGCCCCGGTTGATCGATGCGGGCACGTCGAGGCTGTTGGGGACCGAGACGGCGATGGACCGCTTGAGCACGGTCTCGACGTCCTCGAGCCGCAGGCCGACCTTCGTGTCGGCGCGGTTGAGGACGATCACCCGGCTCTCCGCGGGGTGGCCGAGCAGGTCGAGGGTGTCGAGGGCGAGCCGCAGGTTCTTCACGGCGGGGATGTCAAGGGTGGCGATGAGCACGGAGAGGTCGGAGCCGTCGAAGGCGGCGAGGACGTGCTCGGTGAAACTGGGCGGGGTGTCGACGAAGACGTAGTCGTATTCGGTGCGGGCCACCCGCAGCAGCTCGGCGACGCTCGAGACGGGGACGCGGTCGGCCTGGGCCGGGTCCGACGGCGCCGCGACGACGTCGAGCCCGCTCGCCGCGTGCGTGATGACGAGCGAGGCGAGACCGGCCGGGTCGAGGTGTCCGCTCATGGCGGCGACGTCGGCGATGGACGACTGGGGCAGCAGCTGGAGGCTGATGGCGACGTCGCCGAAGGCGAGGTCGAGGTCGATGAGCAGGGTCCGGGCGCCGCTGGCGGCGAAGTGCACCGCGAGGTTGGTGCTCAGGGTCGTCTTGCCGACGCCGCCCTTCGCGGAAAAGACGGTGATGACGCGAGCGTGGTGCCCGCTGCCGGCCAGATCGCTGCCGCCGACGAGCCGGGCCGTGAGCTCGTGGCTGCGCCGGACGGCGTCGGCGACCGCGGTGAGGTCCTCGGCTCCCAGGACTTCGCGCACACCCGAGCGCTGCGCCTGGCTGAGCGCCTGGACCTCGAGGCGGTGCCGCAGCAGCAGCACACCGACGTGCGGGCGGTCGAGACGGATCGCCTCGGCGAGATCGCACGCCGAGTCGAGGGCGACCTCGGGGCCGATGACGATGAGGCTGACGGCCGGGTTCTCCTGGACGGCACGACCGACGGCCGCCGCGCTCTCGTGGAAGGAGACGTCACCGCCGAGCGCGAAGCGGTATTTCTCGGCCGCTCCCGGGTCGTGGTCCCAGAGGAGGTTCACTGGTCACCGCCCTTGGTCATGCTCCCGAGGGTGAGGTCGGTGACGCCCGTCGAGTCGCCGAAGTCGACATCGGAGCCGCGCAGGCCGGCGTAGAGGGTGCGCGAGTGGATGGCGTGGACGAGCTTCACGGAGTCCGCCGGGCTGACGGCGACGGTCACGAGGAAGGAGGGCTGGCCGGACGTCGCCGCTGCTTGCTCCTCGTCGTCGGTGGCCGTGGGCGCCGCACCGGGCGTGAGTGGGGTCTCGCCCTTGCCGATGACGAGGACGTCGTCGAGCAGGACATCGGTGCCCTGGAAGGCGAACTCGTTGAAGGCCTTGTCGGCGTCGGAGACACCGGGGAGCTTGACGATCTTGTGGGTCTCGTAGACGGCGATCTTGCTGCCGGGGGTGACGAAGGAGCCGACCCGTGCCGGGTCGGACAGTTCAACGGAGATGGCGACCATGCCTCCGGGCACGGTGATCGCCTTCGTCCCGAGCTGGGTCTTGCCGAAGCGTGCCTCCTGGAGGTACTCCCCCGCCGCGATGTCGCCCGTGGCGATGAGCTCGCGGTTGCCCTCGTTGACGTCGGTGAGGGCCCCCGCCGGCATCCCCTTGGCCGCGACCGTGGTGCGGGCGATCATCTCCTGCCGCAGCGCGTCCTTGAGCGAGGTCCCCGCCGGGATGATCTCCTGGCTGACATAGACCTGCTTCGGCTGCTGCTCCGCCACGGCCCGCTCGTCCGCCCCGTTGACGTAGAGGAGCACGAGGACAGCGCCGATCAGCGCGAGCGCCGTGGCGAGGATGATGGCCATGCTGCGTTTCATCGATGAGCTCTCGGTCGGGGGGTGTGCAGAAGGTCGAGTGGTGCGTCAGCCGGCGGGGACGACGCCGATGGAGCCGAAAACGTTGCCGCCGGGGTCGGGGGCCACGACCTCGTCGGCCTGCAGCACGCCGGACGTGAACCACCCACTCAGGCACAGATTTCCCCCCTTACAGCCATAGGTCGTCCCCGGCACGGCGGCATCCGGGGGGCCACTGGTGAAATGCCAGCCACTGATGTAGAACTTCGCCCAGCCGCGGATGAAGTAGTAGGACCAGTTCCCGCCAATCTTGTCGTCACACTCGGCCTGCGCCTTGACCGGGTCGAGGATGGGGTTCCACGTCGGCGGGCTCGTCCCGTCCTTCTCCATGCAGGCATAGACGGGGACATCGACGACGGTTCCGAGCAGATTCGCGAACATGACCTTGTCGCAAGGGAAGTCGCCGCCGTTGTCCACCTTGATCCACCCCGGAGGCGTCACCTCCGACTTGCAGTCCTCGTTCGAGAGGTATCCGAAGCCGCCGGGCATGTCGATGCCCGGCCCCCAGCTTGGGCATTCCGTCGCCTCCACCACGGTCTTCAACTGGAGCACGACCCGCTGGGACGCCGGGGGCAGCGCCGGCTGTCCGGCGCCGCCGTAGCCATGCGACGTCGAGCCGTTGTAGACCGGCGGTTCGGCGTAGGTCAGCCCGTCCGCCGTCAACGTGTTCCACTCACACTCGGAGATGGTGATCGGCGTCTTCGCCGTGGCGCTCGCGGGCGCCCCCCACGTCGCGCGGGCGCAGGCGCCGACGGACGAGCCGGAGGTGCCGGTGAGCGTCTGGGCCACGGCGTAGGGAAGGATCGTTCCTCCGTCGGACGTCTTCGTGCTCGTGTGCACCTGGACGTAGGGGAACCCCGTGGCATAGGCGGTCGGAAGCGCCGGGCAGTTCGTCAGCTGGGCGTTGTCGCCGGGGGCGCACACGGGCAGGGAGGCTCCGGCGACCGCGGGCCCACCCAGGCAGTAGGACGTGAGCGTCCCCGCCTCGTCCTTCGCGTTGGCGTCGATGAGTTCCTGGAGGTCCGCCCGCGTGGTCGTGTCGCTCGTCGTGCAGGCCGTCGGCTTCGTGCCGCAGATCCGGGCCAGGTCGAGGGCGGCCGCATCGGCGCCATTCTGGAGCTCGCGGCGCTCCCACATGAGGTGACCGACGTCGATCGTCACGGCACCGAAGCCGAGCAGCGTGCCCGACCCGAGCAGGACCGCGACGAGTGTGGCCGCCGCACCCCGCTGCCCCGACCCCAGTCGACGCCGGAGCCAGACTCCCCACGTGCGCACGCTCAACCGTTGCATCTCATGGCCCCCTCGGAAGCGATGGTGGGTGTGCCCAGGGCCGGCCCGGGGAAGAGACTCATGATGTCGTCGAGGAAGATCCACTCGAAGGGCGCGATCGGCGCCGCCGTGACCTCGCTGTTCTTCGCCCCACCTGTGCAATCCGTGGTGACCGACAGGTCGACCCAGTCACCACCCGCGGCCTGGGCCCGCGCCTCGGCTTCCTCGTCCGTGTACTTCATGGAGATCATCCGGGCGCCTTCGCGTGCCGCGCTGGCGGTGGAGATCTGCATGTAGAAGGCGCGGCCGAAGTCGGTGATACCGGCGACGATCAGCAGCAGGAGGGGCAGTACGAGGGCGAACTCGATCGCGGCCGCACCTCGTTCGCTGCGCGTGCGTGTCGTCACCCGGTCCACCCCCTTCCACTCACCTGCGGCGGGCCGCCCGTCATGGGACAGCCCATCTTCTCCGTACCGCGCGCCCCGCTGTGGCGAAACGGCGAAACTCGGTCGGGCGTCAGGGACGCCCGACCGAGAAACGAGTCACCCGATCATGGGAAGCCGTCGGCGGCATCCTGGAAGATGCCAACCAAGGTCGTTCCCAAGGCGGTTACCGCGAGCACGATCGCCAGGGCGATGAGTCCCGCCATGAGGGCGTACTCCACCGCCGTGGCACCAGTTGCTCTCGACCACTGGTCGCGAATGCGGAGACGCGCTCGGGTGATCATCACGTGGCTCAGGCGATGCCCTTGAGCTTGCCCGCGACGTCGTTGAACACCTTCTCGAGGTTCGTCCCGATCAGGGCGACGGCGGTGATGATGACGATGGCGATGAGTGCGACCATGAGGCCGTACTCGACGGCGGTCGCGCCCTTCTCGGAGTTGAGGCGCATGCGGACACGGGACTGCAGGTTGACGAGAGCGCAGGTCATTGAGACTCCTTGTTCAGAGCTGGAAGTCGGCGGATCAGCCGACTCCTCGCGAGCGACCGGTGGCCTTTGACGGCGCCATCCAATGGACCGTCGACGAGTCACCGGGTTGGCTGGGGACGATCAGGCGATGCCCTTGAGCTTGCCCGCGACGTCGTTGAACACCTTCTCGAGGTTCGTCCCGATCAGGGCGACGGCGGTGATGATGACGATCGCGATGAGGGCGACCATGAGGCCGTACTCGACGGCGGTCGCACCCTTCTCGGAGTTGAGGCGCATGTGGACGCGGGACTGGAGGTTGACGAGAGCGCGGGTCATGATGACTCCTTCTTCAGGGCTGAAAGCCAGGTCGCGGAGGCTCCCCCCGCTCATCGAGCAGTCAACCGCCGCCAGCCCGGTCCACGGCACGGGCGAACGTCCACCGTCGCCGACGCCGATCACCCACTCCCCATCGGCCGAACGGCCGAGGGCGGCCCATCCCCAGTGGGGAGGAGCCGCCCTCGTCACGAGCGCTCGGCTGTGCGGACCTGCGTCAGGCCTTCTTGCCGTGGCACATCTTGTACTTCTTGCCGCTGCCGCACGGGCACGGGTCGTTGCGACGCGCGCCGGCCAACTGCTCCGGGGTGAGCTCGACATCGAACTCCTCGTCCCGCTCCTCGACGCCGCCGGCGTCGCTCGGCGCGCTGTAGTGCAGGCGCTGACCGCGACGCGGCTCGTCGAGGCCCCGGACCTGGACGTGCGTCTCGCCTCCGGGCTCCGCCGCCGGGACGGCACCCTCGGCGCCGGCCTCGTCCGTCGCCGCCGGGGCCGCGTCCGGGAGGTCGCCGAGCAGGTCGCTGACGTGCATCGGCTGGATCGCCGGTGCAGGCGCCTCCTCGACCTGGACGTCGGCGTGGAAGAGCAGGTTGACCGACTCCTCCTTGATCGCGTCGTTCATCGCCTCGAAGAGCTGGAAGCCCTCGCGCTGGTACTCGACGAGCGGGTCGCGCTGGGCCATCGAGCGCAGCCCGATGCCCTCCTTGAGGTAGTCCATCTCGTAGAGGTGCTCGCGCCACTTCTTGTCGAGGACCGACAGGATGACGCGCCGCTCGAGCTCGCGCATCCCGCGCTCCCCGAGCTGGGCCTCGCGCTCGTCGTAGGCGTGGTGGACGTCGGAGGTGATCTCCTCGAGGAGTCCCTCCGAGGTCAGGCCCGGACGACCGCCGGCGGCGTCGATGACCTGGCTCTGGGTCACCTTCGTCGGATAGAGCGACTCGAGGGCGGTCCACAGCCGGTCGAGGTCCCACTCCTCCGCGAAGCCCTCGGCCGTCTCGGCCGTGACGTACCCGCCGACGACGTCGTTGACGAAGCCGCGCAGCTGCTCCTCGAGGTCCTCGCCCTCGAGGACGCGACGGCGCTCCTCGTAGACGACCTGGCGCTGGCGGTTGAGGACGTCGTCGTACTTGAGGACGTTCTTGCGGATCTCGTAGTTCTGGCCCTCGAGCTGGCTCTGCGCGCTCTCGATGGAGCGGTTGAGGAGCTTGCCCTCGATGGGAGTGTCCTCGTCGATCTTCGCGCTCGTCATGACGCGGTCGACGAAGCCGGCGTTGAAGAGCCGCATGAGGGTGTCCTCGAGCGACAGGTAGAACCGCGACTCACCCGGGTCGCCCTGACGGCCGGAGCGACCGCGCAACTGGTTGTCGATGCGCCGCGACTCGTGGCGCTCGGTGCCCAGGACGTAGAGGCCGCCGAGCTCCTTCACCTCGTCGTGCTCGGCCTTGACGGATGCCTCGGCCTCGGCGAGCGCGGTGTCCCACGCCGCCTCGTACTCCTCCGGCGTCTCCTCGGGGTCGAGCCCGCGCTGTCTCAGCGTGGCGACGGCCGTGAACTCCGAGTTGCCGCCGAGCATGATGTCCGTGCCGCGACCGGCCATGTTCGTCGCGACGGTGACGGCGCCCTTGCGCCCGGCCTGCGCGACGATCGCCGCCTCGCGCTCGTGGTGCTTGGCGTTGAGGACCTCGTGCGGGATCCCGCGGCGACGCAGCTGGTCGGAGAGGACCTCCGACTTCTCGACGCTCGTCGTGCCGACGAGGACGGGCTGGCCCGTCTCGTGACGGGCCGCGATGTCGTCGACGACGGCGCGGAACTTCGCGGCCTCCGTGCGGTAGACGAGGTCCGGCTGGTCCTTGCGGACCATCGGGCGGTTCGTCGGGATCGGGATGACGCCGAGGCCGTAGATCGAGTTGAGCTCGGCGGCCTCGGTCTGGGCCGTGCCCGTCATGCCCGAGAGGGTGTCGTACATGCGGAAGTAGTTCTGGAGGGTGATCGTCGCGAGCGTCTGGTTCTCGCTCTTGATCTCGACGCCCTCCTTGGCCTCGATCGCCTGGTGCATGCCCTCGTTGTAGCGGCGCCCGGAGAGCATGCGGCCCGTGTGCTCGTCGACGATCATGACCTCGCCGTTGACGACGACGTAGTCCTTGTCGCGCTGGAAGAGCTCCTTGGCCTTGAGCGCGTTGTTGAGGTAGCCGATGAGCGGCGTGTTCTCGGACTCGTAGAGGTTGTCGATGCCGAGGCGGTTCTCCACCTTCGCGATGCCCGCCTCGAGCACCCCGACGGTGCGCTTCTTCTCGTCGACCTCGTAGTCGCCCTTGCCGTCCTCGCCACGCTCGAGGCGGGCGACGAGCCGGGAGAACTCGACGTACCACTTCTGCGGCGCGTCGGACGGGCCGGAGATGATCAGCGGCGTGCGGGCCTCGTCGATGAGGATGGAGTCGACCTCGTCGACGATGGCGAAGTTGTGGCCGCGCTGGACCAGCTCGTCCGGGGACCACGCCATGTTGTCGCGCAGGTAGTCGAAGCCGAACTCATTGTTCGTGCCGTAGGTGATGTCCTTCGCGTACTGCTCACGGCGCTCGGCCGGGGTCATCGACGAGAGGATGCAGCCGGTCTCGAGACCGAGGGCGCGGTGGATGCGGCCCATCAGCTCGGCCTGGTACTCGGCGAGGTAGTCGTTGACCGTGACGACGTGGACGCCCTTGCCCTCGATGGCGTTGAGGTAGGACGGGAGGGTCGCGACGAGCGTCTTGCCCTCACCCGTCTTCATCTCGGCGACGTTGCCGCCGTGGAGCGCCGCGCCACCCATGATCTGGACGTCGAAGTGCCGCTGCCCCGTCGTGCGCCGGGCCGCCTCACGGACGGCGGCGAAGGCCTCCGGCATGATGTCGTCGAGCGTCTCGCCGTCCTTGAGCCGGGCGCGGAACGTGTCCGTCTCGCCGCGCAGCTCGGCGTCCGTCAGCTTGAGGAAGTCCTCCTCGATCGCGTTGACCTGGGCGGCAATGCCCTCGAGCCGCTTGACGGCACGTCCTTCGCCCGCACGCAGCAGGCGCTCGACGATCTTGACCACGAAAAACACTCCTGAAGGAATAGGTCCGGACTTGGGCCCGTCCGGGACCTGCTCAGGCTAGTCGAGTCCCCCGGCGGAGTTGTAGCGAGGGAGCGCGTGCCCTTTCACGCTCCCCCGCGTCAGGCGTGGGTGACGCCGGTGAGGCCCAGCCATCCGGCGAGCAGGTCGAGCTCGGCGGCCAACTCGTCGGGCCCGTCGGCGGGCGCGTCCGGCTCCCAGGTCGTGCGCTGCACGCGCAGGAGCCCGGCGGCGCGGTCCGCCTTGAGGTCACAGCGCGCCACGAGACGGTCCCCGAGCAGGAACGGCAGGACGTAGTAGCCGTGCACCCGCTGGGGCGCCGGCACGTAGATCTCCAACCGATAGCGGAACCCGAAGAGCGCCTCCGTCCGCTCGCGCTGCCAGATGAGGGAGTCGAAGGGGCTCAGCAGCGCACGCGCCTGCACCCGCCGGGGCGTGCGGGCGTCGACATGGACGAAGGCGGCCCGCCGCCAGCCCTCGACGCTCACCGGCTCGAGGACGCCCTCGTCGACGAGGTCGGCGATCGCGCGACGCGACTCCTCGGGCCCCAACCGGAAGTAGTCCCGCAGGTCCTGCTCCGTCCCGACCCCGTGCGCCCGCGCGGCGATGGCGATCAGCTCGCGGTGCGCCGTCGCCGGATCCGGCCGCGAGTCGGCGTCGAGAACGGCGCCGCGCAGGGCCGGCGGGAAGATCCGCTCGAGCGCCGCGTACCGCCGCTCGAACTGCGGGGTCCGGCCCGCGCTGCCGATCTCCCCCGCCCAGAAGAGGTGCTCCAGGGCGTGCTTGACGAGCGACCAGTTCCAGCCCCAGTGGTCGCTGTCGCGGGGCGCGTCGTGCTCGATTGCCGCCTCGATCTGCCGGGCCGTCCGCGGCGGACCCGACAGCACCTCGTCGCGCACCGCGTCGACCAGCCCCGGGTGCTCGCGGCGCACGCGCTGCATCCCGCCCCACGCCTCGTCGTGGGCGCGCTGCATCCGGAAGTCGAGCAGCGGCCACGTCGACGGTGGGATGAGGCTCGCCTCATGGGCCCAGTACTCGACGAGGCGTCGCGGGGCGACGTCACGTGCCCGGTCGAGCAGGCCCGTGTCGTAGGGCCCAAGCCGCGAGAAGAAGGGGAGGTACTGGCTGCGCTGGAGGACGTTGACGCTGTCGATCTGGATGACGCCGACCGTGTCGATGACCCGCTGGAGATGCCGCGTCCCGACCCCGCCCTCGGGCGGGCGCGGGCTGGCGAACCCCTGCGCGGCGAGGGCCATGCGGCGGGCCGCCGCGAGCGAGATCCGACGAGGGGTCACGAGCCGTCGACGAGGCGGGTGCGCACCGCGTAGAGGGCTGCCTCGACGCGCGAGTGGAGCTGGAGTTTTTCGAGGATGTTGCGCACGTGGTTCTTCACGGTGTTCTCGGAGATGAAGAGGAGCTCGGCGATCTCGCGATTCTTCCGGCCCTGCGCCACGAGGGCGAGGACCTCCCGCTCCCGCTCCGTGAGCGTCGGCGCACCGGGCTCGAAGGCGCTCTCACGCCGACCCATCGCGGCGAACTCGGCGAGCAACTGCGCGGCCAGAGAGGCCGGGATGAGGGACTGGCCCCCGTGCACCGCCCGGATGGACGCCGCGATCTTGTCGGGCTCACCGTCCTTGAGCAGGTAGCCGTTGGCGCCCGCCCGCACGGCGTCGAAGAGGTCTTCCTCCTCATCCGACCCGGTGAGCATGAGGATGCGCGTCGACGGCGACTCCTCCCGGATCCGGGCGGCCGCGGCCGGACCGCTGAGGCCCGGCAGGCGGACGTCGAGCAGGACGACGTCGGGCGCGACCTCACGAGCGACCTCGACGGCCTCGGCACCATCGGAGGCCTCGCCGACGATCTCGATGTCGGGCTCGATCCCGACGACGGCCTGGAGCCCGCGACGATAGAGGACGTGGTCGTCCACGACGAGGACGCGGATCGACTCGCCCACGTCCGGCCGGTCGCCGTTGCTGCTGATGTCGGGGCTCATGCGAGTCCCCACCTCCTGACCTCGGGGCGCCCTGGGGACGCGTCCCCATGATGCCCCACCCCGAGTCCGTCCCGGTAGGAGGTGACGAAGGGGACCCGCCGGTTCCACCGGCAGGTCCCCTTCGGTGACGCCACGGAATCAGGTCGTGACCGCGACCGGGCTCTCGTGCTCAGCGGTCACCCGCGAGGAGTCGGGCACGGCGGCGCCGTTGGCCTGCTCCGAGTCGAGGTGGATGACGCCGTAGGACCAGCCGCGCCGCCGGTAGACGACGCTCGGCTTGTCGGTCTCGACGTCGTGGAAGAGGAAGAAGTCGTGACCGACCAACTCCATCTCCCGCAGGGCCTGCGCCAGATCCATCGGTGAGGACGCGTGCACCTTTTCGCGGACCTCGATGGGCGAGTTGCCGACTGCTCCGAAGAGGTCGACCTCCTCTGCCTCCGCCTCCTCGGCGGGCGCTCCCGACTCCGGCAGTTGCTGGAAGCGCGCCGTCGCGGCGGACACGGACTCGGGCGTGTGCCGGCCTCGATGCACCTTCCGCTTGTCCTGCGCTCGGCGGAGGCGCTCCATCAGTCGGTCGAGAGCCATCTCCAGCGCCGCGTACTTGTCATCGTGGCAAGCCTCCGCCCGGATGATGGGGCCCTTGACGTGGCAGGTGATCTCCACCCGCTCGCTCGCCTTGGCCTGGCGCTTGTTGGGCTCATGCGTGACGAGGACGTCGATGCGCTGGGCGCGCGGCGCGAGCTGCGTCACCTTGTCGAGTTTGTCCTCGACGTGCTCTCGGAATCGTTCGGAAATGGTCAGGTGGCGTCCTGTGACGACAATGTCCACTTGTCGTCCTCCTTTGGGTGCGTGATGGAGTGCTGACGTCGGCCTGTCGGGGCCAGATCAACCGCGGCACCACCTCCCCCAGCCGCTCCTCGCCCGGCCGTGACCGGCGGCGTCACCCAGTGGGTCTGACGTCCGCCCGAAGTCCGTCACGGCGACAAAGGGGGCCATGACGACACGCTAGTCGTCCGAGCCGGAAAGCGACAGTGATGGCGCTGTGCTGACAGCGGAAAGGCCGTGAGGAGAGGACGATCGGCGCGGTGTGGCCGCGATCGTCGCCGCCGCGAGGGGTCCCGAACCCGCGACTCGCAGGGCACGCGCCGCCTCCGCGAGCGTCGCCCCCGAGGTGAGGACGTCGTCGAGGACGAGGCACGGCGCACCGGCCACGGCGGCGGCCCACCCCGGGTCCAACCCCATGGCGCCCTCGACGTTGACCGCGCGCTCCCGCCCACCGAGACCACGCTGATCACCGACCCGGCGCCGCCACCTCAGGGCCGGCGCGAGCGTGATCTCCTGCGCGTGCATCCCGGCGAGGGCCGCCCGCACCACGGCGGCGAAGGGGTGGTCGCCCCGGCGCCGTCGCGCCCGCCGAGACGTCGGGACGGGCACGGCCAGGATCGGTCCGTCGCCGCGGAGGAGCGCGGCGCGCAGGGGTGGCGAGTCGCGTACGGCCACGCCGATCGCCCCCGCGAGCGCATCGGCGAGGACGGGCGTCAGGTCACGGCGGTCATCGTCCTTGTGCGCCCGCACGAGGGCCGCGACCGTGCCGTCGTTGCGCCCCCAGGCCGTGCTCGGCGGGAGGCCTCGCGGCACGGGGTCGGGCACCACGCTGGCGGCCAGGCCGCCTGGACCCAGGGCTCCCGCGGCGAAGGCGGCGGAGCACCCTTCGCACAGCATCGCGCCGGCGGCCCCGCAGCCGGCGCACTGACCCGGCAGCACGAGATCGGCTGCCGCCCGCAGGGCCTCGTCGATGCGGAACGTCACCCCCTCAGGGTGGTGACCAGCCAGCCGCGCAGGCGGGCGTCCGGCCCGGGTGTGGACGGCCGGTCGCCGCCAGCCGCCCCTGTGGAGCGGGTGTCAGCCGCCGGGGACGAGCAGGGTGCGACCGACGGGCGCGGTCAGCCACGTCCCGCCGGCGCGCAGCAGGAGACCGGCCTCAGAGCGCACCACGAGGCCGCGAGTGCCGTCGATGGTCGAGATCCGGAGGGCGCCGGGGCGCTGACTCAGGAGGCTCGGCTGTCCCCCACCGGCGACGAGGTGGATCCCGATGGCGCGGTCGGCGTCCGCCTTCCCCACGATCGCCAGGGCCGTCTCCGAGGTCCAGGCGACGTCGCGGACCGTCGTCAGCTCGGCCGCGACCCGCAGGGACTCCGGGGCGAGGATCGAGGGCAGGCCGTTGGGCTGCCGGACGACGCCCGTGATCTCGACGCGGGCCGCCTTCCCACTGGCCGTCGTCGTGACGAGGGCGATCCGCTGCCCGTCCGGGGAGACCCGGGCAGCCGAGACGATCCGGCGCCCGAGCCACGGCACCTTCACCGGCACGGGGGCGGAGCGGACGTCGTCGTCGAGGTCGGCCGCCGCGTTGATCGCCCACAGGTGGTCGCCGCCCTCCCCCTGTCCGGGGACCCAGAGGATGCCGTGCCGGTCAAAGCTGGGCGCGCCGAGATTCGTCGCGAAGGAAGGCAACTCGTGGACGCGGGCGTCGGTGTGCCAGCGGGCCAGCACGTCGCGGCCCTGGGTGACGCCGGCGACCTCTGTGCCGTCCCACGACTGGGCAAGGTCCTGCCACTCCTGCGGGATGTCCGGGAAGGGGGTCTCCTCGTCCCCCGTGACGTCGCCCTCGAGGATCTCGTTGCGGGTCACCGGGATGACGTGGTTGCGGACCCGCAGGAGCAGGTCGCCGCCGGCGTCCTCGCTGTCCTGGAAGTAGCCGAGCGACTCCACCGAGCGCGCCGGCACGGCGATCCCCTCAGCCTCGAGACTCGCGCCCTCGACCGTCACCTGCACCGCCTCCACGTCGGAGGCCTGCAGCAGCGTGGACACGAGTTGGGCATAGAGGGTGCGGCGCTCGGCCGGCTTGGACGGGACCCCGGCCGCGCGCAGGTCGACCGTCGCGACCCCGTCGACGACGGGGACCGCGTCGACGACGAGGGCGAGGTCGGTCTGCGTGGTGGCCGCTCCGCGCAGGTGGACCGGCACTGCGGACAGCTGGGCCCGCGCGAGCCGGGTGGCCTGCCGGTCGAGCGGCAACCAGCGGGTGTCGGGGATGAGGGTGTTGCTCGTCGTCGAGACGTAGTGCACGTCGAAGGGGCGCAGCAGGCGGCTGACCGCCCCGGGGGTCAGCCACCGGCCGAAGCCCTCCTCGAGCCCGCTGATCCGCCACTGCTCGTCGACGAGTTCCAGTTCGACGTCGGAGCGGACGATGGTGTGGGGCTCGACGCTCTGGTAGCGGCCTGACCCGTCGATCGTCGCCTCGGCCTCGGCGATGAGCTGCCAGCGGCGATCGCTCAGCCGCTTGAGCTTCACCTCGTCGTCGCTCTTGAGGACGACCGTGCCCGAGTCGGGCACCCACGCCTTGCCGGCGGGGTCGGTGAGGAACGACCGCGCGACGGACACGTCGCCGCCCGTGGCGGCACCCGCCTTCAGGAAGCCGCGGATGATCTGCGTCTGGGTGGCGTCCTCCTGGGGCGCCGGCGGGAGCACCTTCACCTGGTCGCGGCCCGCGCCGCCGACCTCGAGGCCGGGACGGACCGGCCCGGAGGACTGCAGCCCACCGCAGGCGGTGAGGACGAAGGAGAGCACGGCCAGCAGCGCCCACGGTCCCCTTCTCATGTGGAGGCCTCCGTGAGACTCCCGTCGGTGGGCGCCAACGGCAGCGGGGACTCGCGGATCTCACCGCCCCGCTCGCGCGGCAGAGTCAGACGGAAGCAGGACCCGCGGCCGGGCTCGCCCCATGCTTGGAGCCAGCCGCCGTGCAGTCGGGCGTCCTCGAGGGAGATGGCCAGACCGAGGCCGGTGCCGCCCGTCGTCCGGGCGCGGGAGGAGTCGGCGCGCCAGAACCGGTTGAAGACCAGGCCGGCCTCCCCCGGGCGCAGGCCCACGCCGCGGTCGCGCACGGCGACCGCCACGGCGGTCTCGTTGCGGGCGACGTGGATCTCGACGGGGCGACCTTCGCCGTGCTCGACGGCGTTGACCACGAGGTTGCGCACGATCCGCTCGACCCGGCGCGGGTCGATGGCCGCGACGACGGGTTCGAGTGGCGCGTGCACGGTGACCTCGCTGCCGCGGGCGTCGGCGATGGCCTGGGTGGCGACGACGACGCGGCGCACGATCTCGGAGAGGTCGGTGTCCTCCTGCTCGATGATCGCCGCGCCCGCGTCGAAGCGGCTGATCTCGAGCAGGTCGGTCAGCAGCACCTCGAACCGCTCGATCTCGATGTGCAGCAACTCGGCCGCGCGGCCCACGGCCGGCGGGAAGTCGGCGCGGCTCGCGTGGATGAGGTCGCCCGCCATCGTGATCGTGGTCAGCGGCGTGCGCAGCTCGTGCGAGACGTCGGAGACGAACCGCTGTTGGACGCGGGAGAGCCCTTCGAGCTGGCGGATCTGACTTTGGAGATTGTCGGCCATCTCGTTGAAGGCCTTGCCCAGTGCGGCCAGATCATCGCTGCCGCGCGCGGGCATGCGCTCGTTGAGGTGTCCCGAGGACAGTCGCCCCGCGACGGCCGCGGCCCGACGCACCGGCGAGACGACCTGACGCGTGACGAACCACGCGACCGCGCTGACGAGGGTCGTCAGGAAGAGGACACCGAGGAGGAGGGAGCGGCTGACGACGCCGAGCGTCTGGCGCTCCCGGTCCATCGGATAGATGAAGTACAGGTCGTAGGCACCGGCCGTCGGCACCTGCACCTGCTGGCCGACGATGACGGCCGGGATCGTGTCGGTGGCCTCCCCACCGGCCACGACGTCCGCGTCGCTGTCGGCCGGGTGACTGATCTCGGTGAGGGTGCTCTGCTGACGGTCGGCGTCGGCGGCCACCGCGGTGCGCAACTCGTCCGGCACGGCCTCGAGCGGCACATCCCGGGGCAGGACCGTGTTGAGGCGCACCGGGGCGCTCGTGTTGTTGATCGACGCCGCGAGGATGACGTAGCGGCTGGTGTCGGCCCGCGGCGGCGTGAGCTTGGTGCGGACGAGCTCCTCGGCGAAGGCGTTGAGCGCGGCCTCGTCGGTGCCCGCCGTCGTCGTGTCGAAGTTCTGCTGCGCCTCCGCGGCGAGTTCGCGGGCCTCGGCCTGGGCGGAGGCCACCCGGTCGGACTGGAGACCGCGGGCGATCTCGCGGTACATGTAGGACCCGACGAGACCGGTGACGATGAGGCCCAGGACGAGCGTCGTGGAGACGATGCGCAGTTGCAGGGAGCGGCGCCAGCGGCGCACGAAGGACGCCCACGCGCCCTCGATCCCCTCGAGCACGCGCCGCCAGCTCGCCCCGACCGTGCTCGTGGGGGCGCTGGCGGACTCGTCCGGGGAGTCAGCCGGCCCGGCCGGCTCGGACATGCTCAGGCGGGTCCGGCCTTGTATCCCACGCCGCGGACCGTGACGACGATCTGGGGGTTCTCCGGGTCGTGCTCGATCTTGGACCGCAGTCGCTGGACGTGCACGTTGACGAGGCGGGTGTCCCCGGCGTGGCGGTAGCCCCAGACCTGCTCGAGGAGGGTCTCGCGGCTGAAGACCTGCTGCGGCTTGCGCGCGAGGGCGACGAGGAGGTCGAACTCCAGGGGCGTCAGCGACAGCGAGGCGCCGTCGCGCTTGACCGAGTGACCGGCCACGTCGATCTCGAGGTCGCCGATCGTCAGGCGCTCGGGCTCCGGGTCGTCACCGCGGCGCAGGCGGGCGCGGACGCGGGCGATGAGCTCCTGAGGCTTGAACGGCTTGACGACGTAGTCGTCGGCGCCGGACTCGAGACCGACGACGATGTCGACGGTGTCGGTGCGGGCCGTGAGCATGACGATCGGGACGCCGGACTCGGCGCGGATCCGGCGACAGACCTCCATGCCGTCGATGCCCGGGAGCATGACGTCGAGGAGGACGACATCGGGGCGCGACTCGCGGAAGGCGCCGAGGGCGGCGTTGCCGTCCGCGACGTGCACGACGTCGAGGCCCTCGTTGCGCAGGACGATGCCGAGCATCTCCGCCAGCGATTGATCGTCGTCGACGATGAGCACGCGACCCTTCACACCATGTCCTTCCGTGGCGTCACCGGACCGATCGGCCCGTGTGCGCACAGTTTCGCACGCCAACCACTAGCCTCGCGTCCGTGGTGGACCAACGACGTACGAGGCGTGTCGGGTGGCGTCCCTCGGGTCGACTCCTCGCCGGGGTGATCGCCGCACAGGTCCTCATCCCCCTGATGGCTCTCGTCGGCTTCGAGGACCCCACGAGGCTCGGCTTCCAGATGTACGCGGGGCCGGGCGCGGTGACGGCCACGGCCGTGGCCGCCGACGGCGCCGAGCGCGAGATCGACCTTCGTGAGCAGGTCGTTCACCCCCGCCCGGAGCTCGACTGGTCGGGTCTCGCCGACGCTCTGTGTGAGCGGCTCCCCGACGCCGCGTCGGTGCGAGTCGAGCAACGGTTCATCACCCGGACCGCGACGTGGACGGCGCGATGCCCGTGACCGACGCGCCCAGTCCTCCGTTGCGATCCCGCCGCCACGACATCCTCGGCTGGCTCGACCGTGCCGCCACGGCGACGACCACGCCGGGGCCCATCGCCGTGGCCCGGGTGGGGCTCGCCCTGGCCGCCCTGCTCAGCATCTTCGAGTACACCGCGCTGTTGTTCGAGGAGGACCGGATCCGACGACCGCTCCTGTCGCTCATCCCGCCGGTGCACGGGACCGCGGCCGTGGCGCTCATGGTCGTCGGGTTCACGGCGGGAGTGTGCCTGGCCATCGGCCTGCTCGCGAACGCGATGGCCGCCCTCGTCTGCCTCGTGCAGGTGGCCTACTACGTCGTCGACGTCCAGACCTACAGCAGCCACCACACGCTCGTCATCGCGCTCACGGCGCTCCTCGCCTTCGCCCACTCCGATGCGGGGCGGTCCCTCCAGGCCCGCCTGTCCGGTCGGGTCCACGCCGTCCCGTGGTGGCCGCAGCTGCTGATGATGGTCCAGATCAGCGTGCTCTACCTCTTCGCGGGCCTGAGCAAGATCAACCCGATCTGGCTCGACGGGTCGGTCCTCGCGGACGAGCTGCGCTGGAGCGTGCCGCCCGCGGTCCAGGTCGGGCTGGCGTGCCTGACGATCGTCACGGAGGTCGCGCTGGCCCTGGCGTTGTGGCACCCCCGCACCCGACGCTGGGCCGTGCTCGTGGGCATCCTGCTGCACCTGTCCATCGTGACGATGCTGCGCGACCCCTTCGCGCTCGTCGCCTTCGCCCTGGCCTGCGTCCCGCTGTATCCCCTCTTCCTCACGCGCCCCTCCGTCCCGCGGGACTGATCACGCGCGCGCCCATGCCGAAGGGGGCCGGGCACGTCGCGTGCCCGGCCCCCGAACACCGGCCCTCAGCCGAGGTGGACCGTGATGTTGCCGCGGTTCAGATCGATCGCCGACATCGTCGACCACACCACCACGTCGGCGGCGTCCCGGACCGTGATCATCACGGTGTCGGGGCTCCCCTTCTTGGTGGCGTTGCCATTGCGGTTGTCGACGACCTCCGCCGTGTAGGTGTAGCCGTCCACGCCGTTGAGTCGGCCCTCACCGCTCCACGTGGCCGTCGTGTCGACACGCGAGAAGGCGGTGACGGTGGAGCCGTGGAAGCGGGTCCCGTCCCGGTGGTCGTTGACCTGGAGGTTGCCGCGCAGCCCCTGCTCGTCGTCGATGACGCTCGTCCCGAGGGTCACGGCGCCGTCGGCGAAGTCGAGCCGCCCGCCCCCGGTCACCTTGCCGTCGCCCGCCGGCGGGGTCGTCGAGAGGGAGCCCTGCTCGAGGAAGACGCCGCTGTCGAGGCTGTAGTCCGACCCATCGGCGATGGCGAGCTTGAGGTGGTTCGGCACGCCCGTGTTGACGGGAGCCATGCACGTCAGGGCGACGGTCATGCCGTCGTACTGGGTGTTGAGGGCGCCGCCGCCGTCGTCGAGGTCGTTGTTGACGAAGAGCGACGGGTTCGTCGCCGTCGCGCTTCCGTAGGGGTTGCCGTTGTTGATCGTGTTGATCGACACCGGCTGGAGCCCCGCCCCCGTGTCGACGGTCGCGCAGTTCACGCCGTTGACGAAGAAGGCGAAGGTGTCGTTGTACTGGCTGTTGACGTACTCGTTGTACTCCTCGGAGGCGAAGACGTACCGGAAGTAGACGGTGTCCCCGTTGGGCGTGAAGTCCAGCTCGAGGACCGAGGCGTCGTTCGTGGCGAACCCAGCGAGCGCCGCAAGGTCGGCGTCGCCGGCCGTCCCGAACTGGGTCATGGCGTTGTCCGCCGTGTTGGGGCCGATCGCGTTGGCGACCGCACCGCTCGCGAGGATGACGCCGGAGTCGAAGCCGATCGACGCGGCACCACCGGCGAAGGTGCCGGCCGAGGCCGCGGCACCCACGTGGGTGACATTGGCGATGGTGACACCGGGTCCGACGAGGGCCTGCGCGACCTGCGTGGCCGTGAGGGTCGTGAGGTCCGAGGTGCCCGTGACGGCCGAGGCCGTGGGGGCGAGGACGAGGGCTACCGCCGCAGCGGAGCCCAACCCGGTGACCGCGGCGCGACGCCGCAAGCGGGAGCGTGAGAAGACAGACATGACAAAGCCAACCCCTTTGTGAAGACGGTCGTCCCGGACCGCTGTCCGGGCCTGCATCAACGCTAGGGAGCGAGCGAAGGGGCGGGTCGGGTATCGCCGGACCCGTCCGAAATCCGTTGTCGCGGAGTAGAATTGGCATCGCCCCGGGGCACATGTCGGACATGCCGTGCATGGCATGACATGCGCCCCGGGGCGACGTGGATCCGGGCTCACGCCTTGACTCAGTGGCGGTACCGCTGCCACCGAGCCGGACCGGCTCAGTAGCGGTAGTGCTCCGGCTTGTACGGACCCGCGACGTCGACGCCGAGGTAGTCGGCCTGGGCCTTCGTCAGCTCCGTGAGCTCGACTCCCAGCGCCGCCAGGTGCAGGCGGGCGACCTTCTCGTCGAGGTGCTTGGGCAGCGTGTAGACCTTGTTCTCGTACTCGCCCGGCTTCGTGAAGAGCTCGATCTGCGCGATCGTCTGGTTCGCGAAGGAGTTGCTCATGACGAACGACGGGTGACCCGTGGCGTTGCCGAGGTTCATCAGACGACCCTCGGACAGGACGATGATCGAGTTGCCGTTCTCGAAGGTCCACTCGTGCACCTGCGGCTTGATCTGCGTCTTGGTGACGCCGGGCACCTTCGCCAGACCGGCCATGTCGATCTCATTGTCGAAGTGGCCGATGTTGGACACGATCGCCTTGTTCTTCATCTGCGTCATGTGGTCGGCGCGGATGACGTCGTAGCAGCCTGTCGTCGTCACGAAGATGTCGCCGATCCCGACCACGTCGTCGAGGCGCGCGACCTGGAAGCCCTCCATCGCGGCCTGCAGCGCGCAGATCGGGTCGACCTCGGTGACGATGACGCGGGCGCCCTGGCCGGCGAGCGACTGGGCGCAGCCCTTGCCGACGTCGCCGTAGCCGCAGACGATCGCGACCTTGCCGCCGATGAGGACGTCGGTGGCGCGGTTGAGTCCGTCGATGAGGCTGTGCCGGCAGCCGTACTTGTTGTCGAACTTCGACTTCGTCACGGAGTCGTTGACGTTGATGGCCGGGAAGATCAGGCCGCCTGCCTCGGCGAGCTGGTAGAGGCGGTGGACACCGGTGGTGGTCTCCTCCGTGACGCCCTTGATGCCGGCGGCGACGGTGGTCCACTTCTGCGGGTCGGTCGCCATGGTGCGCCGGACGAGCTCCTTGAAGACGCCGAACTCCTCGGAGTCCTCCTCGGTCGTGGGCGGGACCTGACCGGCCTGCTCCCACTCGCGGCCCTTGAGCACGAGCATCGTCGCGTCGCCACCGTCGTCGAGGATCATGTTCGGGCCCTCGCCCTCCCACGTGAGGATCTGCTCGGTGCAGTCCCAGTACTCCGGGAGGGTCTCGCCCTTCCACGCGAAGACGGGGACGCCCTGCGGGTCCTCGGGGGTGCCACTGGGGCCAACGACGATCGCCGCGGCGGCCTCGTCCTGAGTGGAGAAGATGTTGCACGACGCCCACCGGACCTGCGCGCCGAGGGCGGTCAGGGTCTCGATGAGGACGGCGGTCTGCACGGTCATGTGCAGGGAGCCGGCGATGCGGGCGCCGGCGAGGGGCTGCGTGGGCCCGAACTCCTCGCGCAGCGACATGAGGCCGGGCATCTCGTGCTCGGCAAGTCGGATCTGGTGGCGGCCGGCCTCGGCGAGGCTCAGGTCGGCGACACGGTGGTCGAAGGACATGGGAGATCTCCTTGGATCGTCTGTGCTTCTCGACCCGGCGTAGCCCTTCTGGGCGGGGTCCACCTCGGACGGCGGACCTGCGGGGCATCACCCACGCCGGCGGCGCCCACTCTAACGCGTGCGGCGGGCGCGGCCGGCCGCCACCACTGCGACGAAGGGGGCCAGCCGGCCCCCTTCGCCCGGCGTCAGTGGGCGGTGGCGTCCGCCTTCGCGCGGCGCGGCACGAGGTGCATGATCGCGACGACGATCGCCCCGACGATGAGGCCCAGAATCGCCGAGGACACCGTGTTGACGACCCAGCTGGCGATGCTGCCGATGGCCGGGACGGCGTGGGCGACGCGCTCCTCGAGGTGGTGGACGAACTCGTAGAGCGGGTGGAAACCGAGCTCGTCGATGCCGACCAGCAGGATGTGCCCGCCGACCCAGAGCATGGCCGCGACGCCGACGGTCGACAGCACGCTGAGCAGGACCGGCATGCCCTTGACGAGGCCGCGGCCCAGGGCGCCCAGGGCACTGCCGTCGCGGGTCTCGGCCAGGTGCAGGCCCACGTCGTCCATCTTCACGATGAGACCGACGACGCCGTAGACGAGGACCGTGATGAGGATGGCGACGACGACGAGGATCGCGGCGCGCGTGAAGAACGGCTCGTTGGCGACCTCGTTGAGCGAGATGACCATGATCTCGGCGGAGAGGATGAAGTCGGTGCGGATGGCGCCCGAGGTGACGGTGTCCTCGTCAACCTCGGCCCCCTCCACGACCTCGTGCTCATCGTGGCCGCGGATCGCCTCCCAGAGCTTCTCCGCGCCCTCGTAGCTGAGGTAGGTGCCGCCGACCATGAGGATCGGCGTGAGGAGCCACGGCAGGAACTGACTGAGCAGCAGCGCCGCGGGGAGAATGAAGAAGAGCTTGTTGCGCAGCGAGCCGATGGCGATCTTCTTGATGATCGGGAGCTCGCGGTCGGCGGTCAGACCGTGGACGTAGCGCGGGGTGACGGCGGTGTCGTCGACGACGACGCCCGCGGCCTTGACGCTGGCACGGCTCGCGGCGGCGCCGATGTCGTCGACCGAGGCGGCGGCCAGCTTGGCGAGCGCAGCGATGTCGTCGAGCAGCGCGACGAGGCCGCCGCTCATGCGCGCGGCCCTCGGTGGGTGTGGTGGCGCTCCGGCCCGTGGGCGGGGAGCGGGGACGGTCCGGCGGCGATCGCTGTCGACATGCGCGTCAGCCTATCCGGCTGATCGGGGCGCCAGATCGAGGCCGAGGAGCGCGTTCTCGACGACCTCGGTCAGCGCGGGGTGGATCCAGTACTGGTCGCGCGCCATGTCGTCGGCGCGCAGGCCGGTGACCATGGCCTGGACGATCGGCTGGATCAGGGTGGACGCCTGCGGCCCCATGAGATGCGCCCCGAGCAGGAGGCCGGTGCGGCGGTCCGCGACGAGCTTGCAGATGCTCGTCGTGTCCTCCATCGCCCACCCGAAGGCGGTGTCGCCGTAGCGCTGCACCTTCGTCGTCACGTCGTGCCCGGCAGCCCGCGCCTCCGCCTCGGTCAGACCGACGCTCGCCAGCTGCGGCCGAGTGAAGACCGCGGCCGGGACGACGTCGTGCGCGAACGACCGCAGATCCTCAGGGTGGACGAGGTTGTGCGCGACGACCCGCGCCTCGTGGTTGGCGACGTGCTTGAGCTGGAAGGGGGACGAGGCGTCACCGAGCGCCCACACACCTTCGGCGGTCGTGCGGCCGTGGGCGTCGACGACGACGCGGCCGTCCTCGCGCAGCTCCACACCGCCGGCCTTCGCATCGAGCTCGGCCGTCGTCGCCAACCGCCCCGTCGCGACGAGGACGACATCCGCCTCCAGCCGGGATCCGTCGGACAGGGTCAAGGTCGCGCCGTGTGTGGTGTCGCCCGGCACTGCGGGTTCGACCGCCGTGACGGTAGCGTTGAGTCGCACATCCCACTGCGCGAGCGCCCGGTCGGTGAAGGCGGCCGAGAGGTCGTCGTCGAGGTGGCGCAGGAGATGCGGGCCGCGCTGGACCTGGGTCACGCGACTGCCGAAGGCGGAGAAGACGTGCGCGAACTCGCAGGCGACGAACCCGCCGCCGACGATGACGATCCGCTCGGGCAGGTCCTCGAGTCGCATGATCGTGTCCGAGGTGTGCACGACGATGCCGTCGAAGACGTCGGGGACGACCGTGTGCGAGCCCGTCGCGATGACGATCTGGTCGGCGGTGACCGTGGCCGTGCTGCCGTCCGCCGCCGTCACCTCGAGCTCGCGGTCCCCGGTGAACCGCGCGGTGCCCTCGTGGAGGTCGGTGCCGTCGGCGTCGCGCCGGTAGTCGCGACCGCCCGCGGAGATCGGGTCGATCCGGCCGAAGATCCGGTCGCGGATCTCGCGCCAACGCACCCCGTCGAGCCGCAGGTCGACGCCGAGCCGCTCCGCGTGCGCCACCGAGGCCGCGAGGTCGGCGGGGTGGACGTACATCTTCGTCGGGATGCAGCCGACGTTGAGGCAGGTGCCGCCGAAGGTGCCCTTCTCGATGACCGCGACACGCTTGTCCGCGAAGTCCTCGGTCACGAGGGAGTTGCCGCTGCCGCTGCCGATGATGGCCAGGTCGTAATGGGTCACGCGGTCAGCCTAGGTCGGCCTCGCGGCCGCCTTCGGCCCACCCCGGCACCCGAGGAAGGGACCGCTGATGTCCCAAACTCGGGTGCAAGGGGACCAGACCGCCCAGTTTGGGACCGCTGATGTCCCAAACTCGGGTGCAAGGGGACCAGACCGCCCAGTTTGGGACCGCTGATGTCCCAAACTCGGGTGGAACGGGACCAGACCGCCCAGTTTGGGACCGCTGATGTCCAAAACTCGGGTGGAACGGGACCAGAGCGCCCAGTTTGGGACCGCTGATGTCCCAAACTCGGGTGGAAGCGGACCAGAGCGCCCAGTTTGGGACCGCTGATGTCCCAAACTCGGGTGGAAGCGCGGCGGGCCTGGGTCAGGAGGTGCGGTCGCGCAGATCGGCGACGTGCGCCGAGCGGCCCGGGTCCAGCCCGGTCCCCAGCGCCAGATAGGTCGCGGCGAAGTCCGTCAGCGCCATCAGCCCGGCCAACCGTTCCAGCGGGTGACCGGTCTCCGCGCTGACCTCGGCCACCTTCGCCCCCGCATCGTGCGCGGAGTCGACCACGGCCTGCGCGAGATCATGCGCCGCGGCGGCCTCCCGCGTGATCGGATCGGGCAGGACGTCGCGCAGGGCGAGCAGCCCCAGCCGCGGCCCCGTCGGCCCGTCGATGAAGGGGTCCGCGAAGAGGTCATGACCGCCGCCGGGCGCCGTGCCCCCGCCCCGCACGAGGGGACCGTCGAAGCAGGCCACGACGGGTGAGGCGGCGTCGGGCAGTTCGCCGGCCACGGCCGGGACCCGCGCGGTACGCGTCAGCATCGCGGCGGCGCGGCGGGCGGCCACGCCGGTGAGCGGCCCGTCGCCGAGCACGACCGGCACGGTCCCGGCGAGGTCGTGCGCGAGCGACTTCGCGGGATTGACGAAGGACTCCGAGGAGGGCCGGTACTCCCCCGCCCGATCGTCGAGGAGGTCGGCCACCGCGGCGAAGGTGCCCGGCGGCAGGGTGAAGAGGCCCAGGTGCGAGCCGGCCAGCAGTGCCGGCGTCAGCATCGACCACAGCGCGGTGCGGGAGGAGATCCGCATCCCGTCGAAGGGGACGTGCACGCCGCGCGCATCGGCGCAGGCCTCCGCGAGCGGTGAGTCGGCGGCCCCGATCGTCAGCAGTCCGGCGCCGCGACGCGCGGCCTCCCGGGCGAGACCGACGGGGCCGTGTGCCTTGCCCGACTGGGACACGGCGATGACGAGATCGAGCGGGCCGACCCACCCCGGCAGGGGCAGGTTGCCGCGGCTCGTGACGGCGATCGGTGACCCCGGCTCGGCGAGGAACTGCAGCACGTCGGCGACGGCGGACGCCCCGCCCAGAGCGGCGACGAGGACGGCGCGGGGGCGATCGCCGCGGTTGACCCGCTCGATGCCCGCCTCGCCGGCGCGCTCACCACTCGAGCGGACCTGAGCCCCGGCCGTGGCCAGGGCACGCAAGGTGCCCTGGGTGTCGCGCGCCCCAATCGCCTCGGGATCCTCGAGGAACTCGTCGTCGATCTGCGCGACCATGGTTGGTCAGGCCGGGTGGCGGGCTTCGTCGATGAGCAGGACCGGGATGCCGTCGTCCACGCGGTAGGCGAGGCCGCAGTCCTGGCCCGTGCAGACCAGCTCGGGACCGGCGTCGCCCGTGGCGTCGCGCAGCTCGGCGCGGCACTTCGGGCAGCGGAGGATCTCGCGCAGCCACGGCTCCATGGTCGGCGTGCCCGAGGTCGGGGTGGGGGTCGCGTCGGTGCTCATGCCCCCGATCCTCTCACCAGCGAGAGGACCTCGTCGCGCACGCTCGTCATCGTCGGCTCGTCGTCGGCCTCGACGTTGAGTCGCAGCAGCGGCTCGGTGTTGGACGGACGCAGGCTGAACCACCAGCGCGGGCCGGCCGGGCCCCCTTCGCGCTCGACCCCCAGGCCGTCGAAGTCCTCCGTCCGAGCACCCTGCTCGCGCGCCCAGTCGCGCACCCGATCGGTCGCCGCGGCGACGTCCTCGACGACGGAGTTGATCTCCCCCGACGCCGGGTACTTGTCGTAGGGCGCCATGAGCGTGCTGAGGGGCGCGTCCTGCTCCCCGAGCGCGGCGAGGACGTGCATCGCCGCGAGCATCCCGGTGTCGGCGAACCAGAAGTCGCGGAAGTAGTAGTGCGCGCTGTGCTCCCCGCCGAAGACGGCGTCGGCCGCCGCCATGTCGGCCTTGACGTAGGAGTGACCGACGCGGGTGCGCACGGAGCGGGCGCCGAGTGCCGCGAGCAGCTCCGGGACCGTCGCCGACGTGATGACGTTGTGCACGATGCTGACGTCGCCGACCGGCACGCCCCTGGCCACCTCGCGGGCCACTTCGCGCTCGGCGATGAGGGCCGTGATGGCGCTCGCGCTGACCGCCGCCCCCCGCTCGTCGACGACGAAGCAGCGGTCGGCGTCACCGTCGAACGCCAACCCGAGGTCGGCGCCGTGCTCCCGGACGGCGGCCTGGAGGTCGACGATGTTCTTCGGGTCGAGAGGGTTGGCCTCGTGATTGGGGAAGGTGCCGTCGAGTTCGAAGTACAGCGGCTCGATGGTCAGCGGCAGAGCCTCGAGGCCGGCGCCGGTGCCGAGCACCGCCGGGACGGTGAAACCACCCATCCCGTTGCCCGCGTCGACGACGACGCGCAGCGGCCGGATGCCGCGCAGGTCGACGAGACCTCGCAGGAAGGTCGCGTAGCCGGTCAGCAGGTCCTGCTCGGTGATCGTGCCGGCGCCGTCGGCGCCGTCGGCGCCGGAAGCCACCTCGACGGGGCCGTCGGGGCCCCCTTCGAGCAGGCGCTCGGCGATCTCGCGGATCTCGACCAGTCCACTCTCGCTGGAGACGGGCCGCGCGCCCGAGCGGCAGAGCTTGATCCCGTTGTACTGCGCCGGGTTGTGGCTCGCCGTGAACATCGCGCCCGGGACGTCGAGGTGCCCGCTGGCGTAGTAGAGCCCGTCGGTGCTGCACAGCCCGATGAGGATCGCGTCCACGCCACGCGCCGTGACGCCCTCGGCGAAGGCGCGCGACAGCTCCGGCGACGAGGGCCGCATGTCGTGGCCGATGACGACCGCGCGCGCGTCCTCGCGCTGCGCGATGACCTCGGCGAAGGCGGCGCCCAGCGCCCGCGCCACCTCGGCGTCGAGCTGGTCGGGGACGATGCCACGGACGTCGTAGGCCTTGACGAGGCCGGCCAGTCGGGAGTCACTCACCCGGGCAGCCTAGTGGTCGATCGGCGCACGCCGACCACGCCAGCGGGACTACTCCGACTCGTCCTGGAGCATCCGCAGGTGACCGCGGCGTCCGGTCTCGTGCACGGAGCCCGGCTCGGTGCCGGCGCGGCGCGGGAGGGCCGCCAGCGGCACCGGTGCGGCGGGTGCGGCGGCCGCGCTCGGGGTGCCCTCGGCCGCCTTCGCCGCACGCACGACGTTGGCGAGCGCGACGAGGTCGTCGTGGCTGTCGGGCGGGGTCTGGTCCCCGGAGAGCCGGACGACCTCCCACCCGCGGGGCGCCGTCATCCGGGACGAGTGGTCGGCGCAGAGGTCATAGCTGTGAGGCTCGGCGTAGGTCGCGAGCGGGCCCAGCACCACGGTCGAATCCGAGTACACGTAGGTGAGCGTCGACACCGCTGGGTTCGGGCACGCGGTACGGGAGCACTTCCGGGACAGACTCACGTGCTGCACAGTACGGGACGGGGTCGGAGCGGGGTCAAGCGCCGCGCCGTACGATGCCTCGGGTGACCCAGGAACCCACTCGTCACCCCGCGCGCTCGGCCGGTGCCCCGGCGCGCGTGCGCCGTGATCGGCGCGGCCGAGGGCGCCGCGGTCCGCTCGCCTGGCCGCCCGTCCCGGCGATGACCACGCGCTCGCAGGCCTTCGACGAGCTCGTCCTGGACAGCGCGCACCGGCTCGAGCGCGTCCTCGGACGCCGCCACTCGGACACCGAGTTCGCCGTCGAGGACGTGCCCCCGAGCGACCCTGCCGCCTGGGAGGACGAGGCCGTCGTGCTCGGCCGTGTCTTCCCCGCCGAGCCGGGCATCCCCGCCCGCGTCGTCGTCTATCGCCGGCCCGTCGAGGCCCGCGCAGCCGACGCCGCGGACCTGCCGGTCCTCGTCCATGAGGTCGTGGTCCAGCAGGTCGCGGCGCTCCTCGGCGTCTCCCCCGAGGACGTCGAGGACCCCGGCTGAGGAGTCCGCGTGAGCGCTGGTGTCAGCGCAGGGTGCCCGTCGGCGAACCACCCTTCAGGTAGTCCCAGACGAAGAGGGTCGCGCCGGACTGGGTGACCGTGAAGGTCGCCGACGTCGCCTCGAGCGACGTCAACTCGACGGTCCACTGGGTGCTGCCGGAGCCGCCGCAGCCGACCTGCTGCGCGCTGGGCGTCGGCGGGGCCGTCACCGTGGCAGTGATGTTGGGCACCGTCGCGCGTCCGTTCTTGCTCGTCGGGAGCTGGACGGGACCGGACGATCCGCCCTGGGCCTGCACCGGGTTCTGACCCGGGGCGCGGTGCCCCTGCGGGTTGAGGCAGTCGTAGTTGGCGACGCCCGAGACGGTCAGCTCACCGTAGAGCGGGATGTTGCCCAGCCCACTGAAGTTGCCGCCGGAGACGGTCGCCGAGGCGCCGCTGAAGGATGTTGACGGGGCCGACTTGACCGTGACCGCGGCGAAGGCCGGCCCCGCCGCGAGGGTGAGGGCGGCGATCCCCCCGAGAAGGAGGCCGGAGCCCTTGGTGAACGTGCGCATGACAAGACCTTTCGACAGCGTTGGAGGATGCCCCTGTCCTCCAAGGCTGCGGGGTCGCGCGCGGTGCGGTAAGCGGGTAAACCCTCGCCGTCCCCGGCGTCGATGCGGGGCCGACTCGTCGTTCCGACGGGTCAGCCCGTCATGGTCCCGACGGGTCAGGAGCTCTCGCTCCGGACGGAATCAGGGAGCGCGGTGGACCGGCACGTCGCGGTCGGTCAACCGCAGCGGCCGCAGCACGCGCGACGTGACGAGCGAGGCGCTGTCCTGCGTGCCGACGGTCGTCAGCACGGCGCCGCGCACGACACCCTCCCCGGAGACCGGTCGCACCCACACGCCCTGCACGCCCTCCGGGAGCGCCCAGGATCCGGCGGTCCCGGCGGTGAGCTCGCGCGTCACCGTGTCGACCCCGCTCGGCGTGCGGGTGATCACCTCGACGCGGGCGTCCTCTGCCTGCGCGGTCAGCGTCAGCGTGCGCTGCGTCGTGAGGTCCCCCTTCGGCAGGCCGTTGGTGAAGGCGGCGCCGGCGAGTCGGCCGATTCCCGGGGCGGCGCTCGCCCACGCGAAGTCGCGCGGCGCACCCGGGGTCGTCCGCCGGGTCACCTCGGCCGCGGCCACGACGGGCACGTCGGCGACGACCTCGATGGCGCGCGCATCGGTGAGCGAGGACGGCAGCCGGATGTCGCGGACCGAGCCGGCCGGGACGGTGGTGACGGTCGAGGTGAGCGTCGTCGTGCCGCTCGAGGTCACGGCGCGGAGGCGGACGACGCCGTCGCGCTCACCGGGAACGGCCACTCGCACGGTCGATCCCGCCAGGGACGAACCGGTCGGCAGCATGAGGGACTCCGCCGGATCGGCGCTGGCACCGACGGAGTCGACACCCGCCGGGACCAGTCCGTCGGTCCACACGTCGGTGAGCGCGCTCGCCACGAGTCCCCCGCGTGACTCGACCCGCACGACCGGCGTCGTGTCGACGCCGCCGACGGCGTCGATGAGCACCGACGTGCGCCCGCCGGAGGGCACGGTCGTCGGTTGCGCGTTGCCCGAGGTCACCGGGCCTTTCTGGCCGAGGACGGTGATGTCGACCTCGACCGGGTTGGCGCCGGGGTTGGTCAGCAGGAGTCGCTCCTGACGACCGGGGGCGTTGCCGCCCGCGATGAGCCACGCGTCGGTGGTCGGGGCCGCGCACGACAGCGAACCGATCCCCCGGACGGTGTCGCTCGAGGTGAACCACTCCTGGGCCCCGGTCAGCGCCACTGCGCCGCGGTCGGTGCCACCCACGCGGATGGCCTTGTCACCGGTCTGACCGTCGACCTCGACCATGGGGCCGGCCTTGCTTGCCAACGGCTCCGGCTCCCCGAGCTCCTCGATCCGCAGCGAGCCGTCCGCCGCGATGCCGGGCACGAGGGCCTCGAGGGTGTCGCCGTCCGGCTGCACCGCGGTGAAGGCGGACCGCACGGTCACGTCTTCGACCCCCTCGGTCCCGGAGAGCGGGGCGCCCGGGCAATAGGAGGTCGCGGCGGCGGGCGGCTCGGCGCCCTGCCCCGAGGCGGTGGACGACGGGGGCGAGGCGAGCGAGACCTCCGGCAGACGCTCCGCGGCGAGGACGACACCGGCGCCCACGGCGCCGACGAGGGCGACCTTCGCGGCCCCTGCCACGAGGCGAGCGGCCGTGCCGGCGCCCCGGCGCGGTTCCGGGCCACCGAGGGCGGGTCGAGGCGTGACGTCGTCGCTCATGGGTTCCTCCCCCGTCGGCCCGTCGGGATGGCAAGGAAGGCCGCGATGACGAGGGCGGCGCCGGACCCGGCGCGCCAGAACGGGTGGGTCGTGTCGAGGTCGATGGTGAGGTCCTTCGCGCCGCGAGGCACGACGTAACTCGGCGTCCCCCATTCGGTGTCCGCCTCGAGGACGCGGGCACCGGCGGTGACGCGGGCGTGCTCGGCCCAGGCCGCGTCCTCCGCGACGACGAGGGTGCCGCCACGGCTGGTGCCGTCGGTGCTGGTCGCGCCGTGCGCCCCCGCCGCGGGGACGACCACGCTCGTCCCGGCGCGCACGAGGCGCAGTCGCGACGGATCGGCGGTCCCCTCGGACGAGCGCACGGTCCAGACCGCCATACCGTCCGTCCCACCGATGCGCCCGAGCCCGGGGGTGGCCCCGAGCCGGTGCTCCTGCCCGGTGGTCACATCTCCGCGGGCGGCGACGAAGCCGATGCCCAGGCGGGTCAGCTCGGTCGAGGTGGTCGTCCCGGCGGCTTCGGCGCTGCCGACGAGTTCGGCGACGGCATCGGCGAGGGCCGCATCCAGAGCTGCGGCGTCGGAGCGCGGGAGGTCACGCACGAGCGGTCCCGGCTCACTGCCGAGCAGGCGGTAGGTCACGCCGTCCGGCGCGAGGTCGATGAGCAGGAAACGGTTCTGACGCGGCCCCTCGGCCTGGTCGATCGCGACGGCGGGACGTGGGTCGTGCCACGCCTGCAGCTCATCACCGAAGGTCGTGAGCGCGAGCACGACGCCGGAGCCGAGCGCGCCGATGGCCAGTGCCCCGACGAGCAGCCAGGCGCCGCCGGCGTGAAGGGCGCGGCGGGTGCGCGGCGCCCGACCGGTCGGGACGCCCTCGACGTGGCCGGCGACGGTGCGCGGGTCGGGGTGACGCGAGAGCGCCGGGGCGATCCGGTCGAGGGTGAGCAGCGCCCCGGCGCAGGCGCCGAGGACGAGGAGCAGGAGCGGTAGACCCGTCCACACCGTCACGGGGGCACCGGCGTCCGCGCCGTGCTCGGGAGCGTGGTCGACGACGACGTGCGGCGCGAGGACGGCGAGTGCGAGGCCGACCAGCGCAAGCGCGACGGCGCCCCACGACAGGGCCCGCCGGGTCCGGCCGACCACGGCGAGGCCGCCGAGCACGAGCAGGGGCACGAGCCACCAGCCGGCGAAGGAGACCGCTCCCCCTGGCTGACCCAGGAGCAACTGCCAGGCCGGGACCGAGGCGGCGTCGGTCGCCGTGACGCCCCACCCGCCGAGCAGGCGACGCGGCTCCGCCACGAGATCGGCCAGCCACGGGCCGAGGAGCAGCGGAAGGAGGACGAGGACCGCGAGCGCGCGGCCGCGGGCCGCGCCCGGTCCGCGCACGAGCACGATGAGCGCCCCGAGGAGGACGACGACCCCGCCTGCCGGGACGAAGGCGGCCAGCACGGCGCCGAGGATGGCCGTCACCGCGGCGCCGGCGGCGCTGCCCTGCGGACGGCTCAGGCGCACGAGTCCGGCGGCGACCGGCGGCAGGAGCACGAGCGCGACGAGGGCGCCCACGCGACCTTCGCCCACGGCGGCGCCGGCGACGCCGGTGGTCACCCACGCGAGGGCCGTCAGGGCCCGGGGCCAGGCGCGGCGGGTGATGACGCGGGCGCTGAGGTGGGCGCTGAGGGCCGCGAGCGGCAGAGCCGCGACGACGAAGGCGGCCAGCGCGGCGCCCGCCGGGGAGCCCGAGGTCACCCCGGGGAGGTGGTCGGCGATCCAGGCCCCGAGGGCGACGACGAGCAGGGCGGGCGACTGCTCCGCCGCGCCGCCGAAGCCGGCGCCGGACCAGCCGTCCCACCACGCCGAGACGAGGTCGCGGGCGTGGGCCCGACCGCCGAGCAGCTCGCCGCCGACGAAGCCGGAGCCGATCTGGCGGAAGATCCCGCCGCCCGTGCCTCGACCCGCCCAGGCGGACATCGCGGTCGCGGCGAGCACGAGCCACAGGGCGGGCTGGCCCAGGAGACCGCGGGGCGTGAGCTGGTCGCTCCGCTCGACCTCGTGCTCGGGCAGGGAGTCGGCGCGCAGGCCGTCGACGATCGCCCGGAGCGCGACACCCGACGGGACGAAGAGGGACTCGAGGTGACGCCGCGAGACGGAACGCTGGCCGCGCGAGCGCCAGCGCGCGCGGGCGACCTTCCACGGGGTCAGGGCGGCACCGACGCCGGCGAGTTCGGCGCGGGCGGCGCCGGGGTACTTCAGGAGGAGCAGGACGAGGGCACCGACGAGGCTGCCGACGAGCATGCTGAGCGCGCGCCACGGCAGCGACCACCACGGGCCGCGCGCCAGCGCGACGCGTCGGGCGCTGCGCTGCATCGCCGGCGTCGGCTCACGGTGATGGCTCTCGGGCAGGAGGGCCAGGCGTGCGCCGGGGACGACGACGACGCGGTGACCCGCCTCCTGCGCCCGCCAGCCGAGGTCGAGGTCCGCCGCGGCGCCGACGGCGGCTCGGTCGTGTCCGCGCAGTGCGGTGAGCACGGACCGCCGCGTGAGCATCCCCTCGACGGGGACGGCGAGGACGTCGATCCGGTCGTCGTGCTGGCCCTGGTCGTACTCCCCCGGCCGGATGAGCGGCACGAGGCGACCGGACTCGGTCGAGGCGAGGCCGAGCGAGACGAGTCGCCCGCGCGCCTGCCAGTGGACCGTCTTCGGACCGACGATGCCGACCGTGGGCGATCCGGACAGGACCGCGACGAGCCGGCTCAGGGCCTGCGGCCCGGGGGCGCTGCGCGAGGTGAGGATCCAGACCAGCTCGTCCGCAGCGTCGGGCGCGGTGGGCGAGCCCCCTTCGGGCGGGGTGGTGGCGCCGGTCGCGGCGTCGAGCTGGGTCAGGAGGTCGTCCCGGAAGCCTCGCGTGCGATCGCCGCGCACGACATCGACCCGCCCGATCGCGGCCGCCAGGTCGGTGTGCCGGCGGACGATCGTCTCGGCGGCGCCGGAGGACGTTCGGTCGATGACGACGAGGTGGGCCGGATGGAGGGATTGGCCCACGAGGGCGTCGAGGACCTCGAGGAAGGGGTCGTCGTCACCGAGGACGGTCAGGAGAGTGGTCACCCGGACGGGTCGAGCGGGTGAGCGCCGGGAGGGGGCGGCACTCACTGGCTCGGGCGTGCCCGGGCTCATGGCTGTGGGAAGGGGTGCGGCTGCGGCGGAGCTCAGGGCTCAGACCGCGCGCTTCTTGAGCTTGCGACGCTCGCGCTCGGACAGCCCGCCCCAGATACCGAAGCGCTCGTCGTTGGACAGTGCGTACTCGAGGCACTCCTGTCGGACCTCGCACCCGACGCAGACCTTCTTGGCCTCGCGCGTGGAGCCGCCCTTCTCGGGGAAGAACGCCTCGGGGTCCGTCTGTGCACACAGACCCCGCTCCTGCCAGGACATCTCGTCCTCGGTGTCACTCACCAATGTCAACAACTGCAGTTCGTGCATGGTCCCTCCTCGACCTCATGACACTCGACCCTGAACCTGCTCGCTGTGGCCGCTCTCGCGGCAACATGACTGAAATTACACGCGTGTAGTCCACTCCAAGTCAAGCGGAAGTCAAGAAGTCAACAACGCGCTCGCGCGTGTCGGAAAAGATTGATCGAGGTGGTGCCGACGGGGTCCGGGGCCAGCCGGCGCATGCGGGAGACTGTCCCCATGCGCATCACGGCACTCTCCGGTGGCGTCGGTGGCGCCCGCTTCCTGCGGGGCCTCCTCGCCCACCTCGACACCGTCCCCGGCCCGCACGAGGTCACGGTCATCGGCAACACCGGCGACGACATCACCCTGCACGGGCTGCGGGTCTGTCCCGACCTCGACACCGTCCTCTACACCCTCGGTGGCGCCGTGGACGAGGCCCAGGGGTGGGGTGTGGCCGACGAGACCCACTCCGTCGCAACGGAACTCGCGGCGCTCGGCTCCGCACCCGACTGGTTCACCCTCGGCGACAAGGACTTCGCCACGCACATCGTGCGCACCCGGATGCTCGCGCAGGGGGCGACGCTGAGCGAGGTCACCGCCCACCTCGCCGCCCGCTGGGGTCTGCCCGATCAGGGTGTCCGCCTCCTGCCGATGACCGACGTCCCGGTCGAGACGCACGTCGTCATCGAGGAGGACGGCGAGCAGCGCGCCATCCACTTCCAGGAGTGGTGGGTGCGGCTGCGGGCCGCCGTCCCGGCCCAGCGATTCGTCGTCGCCGGCCCCCGAGCAACCCGGTCGTGTCGATCGGAATCATCCTCGGCGTCCCCGGGGTGCGGGACGCGCTGCGCGGCACCGCAGCCCCCGTCGTCGGCGTCTCCCCCCTCATCGGCGGCCGCCCCGTGCGCGGCCACGCCGATGCCTGCCTCGCCGCGATCGGCGTCGACTCCACGGCCGCCGCCGTCGGCGGGCTCTACCAGGACTTCCTCAACGGGTGGCTCGTCGACCCCGCCGACGCGGACGCGACGGTGCGCGGTGCCCAGGTGCGCGTCCACACCGGGCCGCTCCTCATGCCGGACGTCGCCGGCGCGGCCGAACTGGCGAGCGCGGCCCTCGACCTCGCCTCCGAACTCACGAAGTAGCCCCACAGGTGCTCACCGTCCTGCCCCTGACGGGCATCCCCGAGCTCGCGCAGGGCGACGACCTCGTGGGCATCCTGCTCGCCGCGGCCGAGACCGCCGGTGGGATCCGGGCCGGTGACGTGCTCGTCGTGTCCAGCAAGGCCCTGTCGAAGGTCGCCGGGCTGCGGGCACCGGCGGCCTCCCGCGAGTCCGTGGTCGCCGCCGCCACCGTGCGGGTGGTCGCGGAGCGGGTGACCGGGTCGGGTCACGTGACCCGCATCGTCGAGTCCGCGGCGGGGCCGGTCATGGCCGCCGCCGGGGTCGACGCATCGAACGTGGGACCGGCCGACGACGTGCTGGCCCTGCCACTGGATGCCGACGCCGACGCCGCGGCGCTCCGGGAGGAGCTGACCGCCCGCGCTGGTCTGAGCGACGGGGATCTGGCCGTCGTCGTCACGGACACCGCCGGCCGGCCCTGGCGCGTGGGGCAGACCGACTTCGCTCTGGGCGCGAGCGGGCTGCGGGTGCTCGAGGACCACCGTGGCGGCCAGGACGCCGACGGGCGCGGGCTCGCCGTGACCGCGCGCGCCATCGCCGACGAACTCGCCGCCGCCGCCGACCTCGTCAAGGGCAAGGTCGACCGGATCCCCGCGGCGCTCGTGCGCGGCGCCGACCGCTGGGTCGTGCCGGCCGGGCAGGAAGCCGGGTGCCATGACGACGGGGCGGGCGCCCGCTCGCTCGTGCGCGGCCGGGGGCACGACTGGTTCAGCCACGGGACGCACGAGGCCGTGTGGGCGGCGCTTGGTCTGCCTCCCGGATCGGCCGCCGCCACCGAGGTGGGGCTGGTCCCGCTGGGCCCCGACCCCCTTCTCCCCCGGACGATTCGGGCCGTCCGGGCCGCGATGCACGGCCTCGAGGAGGACGCCGCCGACGGCGTGGGTCTCGACCTCGGGGACGGCACGATCGAGATCAGCGGGCCGGACCCCTTCGTCCTGGGGCGGCTCGTCGCGCGGCTCGAGGTGGCCCTGTGGGCCGAGGGGCTGGCGGCGGAGAGTCAGACCGTCGGGGCGACCATCGCGCTGACGCTGACCGACCTGCGTCCCTGAGTCATCCGCATCGTCATCGCCTCCCCGAGTCACCTGCGTCGCTGATCTACCAGCGCGTGGGCAGGTGCGTCGGCAGCGACCGGCGAGGGCCGCGCCGCGGCACGGTGATTCCGCTGAAAGCGATGTACCGCTGCGCGCGATAGCGGTGACCGGCATAGGGCTCGAGCAACGCAGCCAGCGCGGCGTCGTCGCCGACCTCCCCCGTCAGCGCATAGGTCGTGTTGCGCGCCACGTGGTAGTCCCCAAAGCTCACGGCGTCCGCGTCCCCGAGGGCGCGGTGGGCGACCTCCGCAGCGGTCCAGACCCCGACCCCGGGCAGGGCCATCAGCCGCGCGGTGGCCGCCTCGAGCGAGAGGTCGACGCACTCCTCGATCCGTCCCGCGCGGCCGGCTGCGGCGACGACGGTCGCGGATCGCTGCCGCTCGACGCCCGCCTTGAGCCACGCCCACGACGGGATGTGCGCCCAGCCGCGCGGGTCGGGTCCGACCATCAGGTGGTCCTCACCGGCCGGTCCGGGCGCCGGTTCCCCGAACTGGCGCACGAGCATCCGGAACGACGCGAAGGCCTCCCGGCCCGTCACCCGCTGCTCGATGATCGCCGGCACGAGGGCCTCGAGGACGAGCCGCGAGCGCGGCACCCGCCACCCGGGGTGGCTCGCCCGTCCGCGGGCGACGAGGTCGTGGTGAGCGACGAAGGTCGCGTCGTCATCCCCTTCGCCAAGCAGGTCCGGCACGCTGTCGAGGAGCCAGCCGGCTCCCGGCCCCCAGGCCTGCGCGAGCACCGCGCCCTCGGCCGGGCGGGCCTGCAGCGCAAGGGTGCCCGGCCCGTCGGGGGTGCGACGGGCGAGCCACCAGCGGGCGCTGGCATCGCGGCGGGTCGACGGGTCCCCGGCGCCACGGAGGAAGGGGCCGAGGACCGCGTCGAGGTCCACGGCCGACCGTGCGGTGACGACGCGTTCCGTCACGTCAGCGATCCATGCTTCCGCGGTCGAGCAGTCATCGGTCCAGCAGTCATAGGTCCAGCAGCCATCGGTGCACGGACTCAGCGCCGGCGGAACGTCAGCCGCACGACGGCGTACGCGGCGTCCTCGTCCGTGGCCGCCTTCGCCGCACGGGCCAACCGCTGGGTGACGTCGCCGTCGAGGTCGCCCACGAGCACGAACCCGATGTCGTCGGCCCGCGCGAGCACGGCCCGCAGATCCGCCGGAGTGATCGCCCCGGCCTCGTGCTGTCCCCCGACCGCGAGCGTGAGGATGAGCAACCCGCCCGTGCGCAGCGACCACGACGCGTCGTAGAGGACCTCGTCGATGTCGTCGGGCTCGCAGTCACTCGGGTGCAGTCGCGTGACGACGTCAAGGCTGGCGGTGTCGATGTCCATCGACGAGACGTGCGGCCGCGTCCCGACGAGTTCGATCTCGATCGGGGCGAACCCGATGGCGCGGGCCCAGCGGACGAAGGGCGACGCCGTGCCCGAGGCATCGACGATGAGCGCCGAACGGTGCCCGTCGTCCCGCACCCGCAGGATCGCCGCGAGCGCCCCGAGGGCCGCCCACGCCGCGACCGGGTCGCTCGACCGCGGCAGGTGGAGGCGACGCGCGAGGTCTCGCGCCTCCTTCGCCTCCTCCTCCGTGCCGAGCACGTCCGTCGGACGCACCCAGGTCGGCAGGTCGGTCCGGCTCAGCTCCACGATCCGTCGGCGGCGCGCGGCGACGGACCGTCGGACGTCGGTGAGTCCGCGGGTCAGCGCGGCCCGCGGGCCGGTCGGGGCCGCCGGGGTGGAGTCGTCCTCCCACTCGGGCGCGGCCAGGGCGTCGACGCTGCTGAGGGCCTCGATCGTGCCCACATAGCGGGCCCACGGGCCGGAGAGGTCGGGGGGGCGCACGCCGGCCCGCAGGCGAGCCAGCTCGGCCGGATCGGCGAGGCGGCGAAGGGCGGCCGCGAGCGCCTCCTCGTCGGCGGGCGGGACGAGCAACCCGTCGACGTCGTCGCGCACGTCCTGCCCGAAGGTGCCCACGTCCGAGGCGAGCACGACCATCCCGTGCTGCTGCCCGAGGAGCGCGTTCTGCGAGGCCGTGGCGCTGCGATACGGCAGGGCGAGGACGTCGTGACGGGCCATCAGCTCGGCCAGACGCTCGGCCGGCACGTAGCCGCCGTGCACCTCGACGCGACCCCGCAACCGCGGGTCGGCCGCGAGCCGGCGCACCGTGTCGCCCGCTTCGCCCCACATCTCACCGGCGACGGTGAGGCTGACGCCGGGGACGGTCATCATCGCGCGGAGCAGGACGTCGATCCCCTTGTAGCCGCGGACGAGACCGAGGCACAGCAACCGGGTCTGGCCCGTGGGCGGCACGCGCTCGACCGGGGCGCCGCCCGGCAGGTGCGGCGGCAGGTCGGCGACGACGACGTGATCCGCCTCGAGCTCGCGGGCCTTGGCGGCCTCCTCGGCGGTGTGGACGAGCACCGTGTCGATCCGCCGGAAGAAGACGCGCATGAGCTGGGAGTCGCCGGGGTGGGACTCGTGCGGCAGCACGTTGTGGGCGATGACGATGGTCCGCGAGCCGTGGCGGTCCGAGCTCGTCCGGGACGCGCCGAGCGCCCGCAGCAGCGCGAGGTGACACGGCACGACGGCCGGGATGACGTGCACGACGATGACGACGTCCGCGCCGCGCAGCGCGCGACCGGTGCGGATCCAGGTGTCGGGCCGGGCCCAGCTCAGCGGCCGGGTCGTGCGCGGGAAGGGGGTGACCTCCGGTTCGCCGCCGAGCACCGGCTCCTCGCCCGGGTAGAGCAGGCTCGGATAGAGGTGGAGCCAGGAGACGAGGGTGACGTCGTGGCCGGCCTCGGCGAGTTGGTGGGCGAGCGTGGTCGTGTGCGCGGCGACGCCCCCCTTGTAGGGGTGCGTCGGGCCGACGACGGCGATGCGCAGTGCGACGGGGTCATCCACGGACGCAACGCTAGCCGCCTACCCTTCGAGCATGTCCGCCTACCTCCCCCTGGCCACCCTGCTCCGCTCCGACGCCGCCCGCCCGCGGGTGACCTGCTACGACGACGTGGAGGGACCCACGCGCGGTGAACGCATCGAACTCTCCGCCCGGGTGCTGGGCAACTGGGTCAGCAAGGCCGCCAACGCCCTGCAGGACGACTGGGACGCCGAGCCCGGCACGGTCGTGCGGATCGCCGCGGCACCGCACTGGCGGCCGCTCTACTGGGCGCTGGCCGCGTGGTCGGTCGGCGCGTGCGTGGCGCTCGATGACGGCCCGTGCGACGTGCTCGTCACCGACGATCCGGCGCTGCTCGACGGTCGGCCCGGCGGGGGCATCCTGCTGACCCGCGCCTCGCTCGCGCGCGCCGCGACCGTCCCCGTGCCCGAGGGCGCCATGGACGAGGCGAAGGAGCTCTCGACGCACCCGGACCAGTTCGCCGCGTGGGCCGAGCCGGAGGACGACGACCCCGCCTTCCGCACGGACGACGGGACGCAGACGTGGGGTGGGTCGCCCGCGGGTCCGGCGGTGGCCCCCGGAGCGCGCATCCTCCTCGACGACCCCGATCTGGAGACGCTCCTGCGCGCGGCCCTGGCGGCCTGGGGCGTCGACGGCTCGATCGTGCTCGGGGCCGGCCCGCTCGCGCCCGAGGCCGTCGCGGCGCGTGCCGCGACCGAGGGCGCCGTGCTCCTGGCCGACTGATCCTGCCCGGCCGGCCCGACCACTCGCGGCCTCGCACACGCGAACGGGGTCGACCACCTTCCCCGGTGGTCGACCCCGTCGGTCTCGCGGCCCGCTGGGCCTGCTCGACCAGCTCGATCAGCTGCGCGCAGCGACCTCCGCCTCGAGGGCGATCCAGGTCCGCGAGCCGACGACGCCGGTGCGGGTCAGGCTGTGGCGGCCCTGGAGGGACATGACGGCCTGCTTGGTCATCGGGCCGAACTTGCCGTCGGCCGGGATCCGTAGGCCGCGCTGCAGCGCCGTGACGGCCGCGCCCGTCGAGCCCTCCTTGAGGACGACGGAGCGGTAGTCGAGGTAGGGGTGCCACTTGTCCTCGAGCGCGTTCCAGTCGTTCTTGTTCGCGATCCCGTTGGCCCAGAGGCCCTGCGCCTTCTGGAAGGCGATGAGCGTCGATTCGGTCTTGGCCCCGAAGGCGCCGTCGACCGTGATGCCGCCGAGCGCCTTCTGCAGGACCTTGACCGCGGTGCCGCGGCTGCCCTTGCGCAGCGTCACGTCCTTGTAGGGCGTGAACTCGGTGGTCGTCACGACCGTCTCGACCGGCGTCGGTGTCGTCGGCGTCTCCGTCGAGCCCGTGCCGATCTCCTTCGCGATGAGCAGCAGCCAGACGTTGCGCGTGACGATGCCGCTGGCCCAGTTGCCGTTGGCCGTCTGGAGCTTCTTGACGGCGGTCTCCGTGGCGGGCCCGAACTTGCCGTCGGCGGTGATGCCCAGCGCGCGCTGGAGGGCCACGACCGCTTCGCCGGTGGAGCCGAGCCGCAGCTTGACGTCGAGGTACTTCGCGAGGCCGGCGTCCATCGTGCCGCGCGGCTCGATGAGGCCGAGCTTGACCATGCGGGTCCAGGTGGCGGAGTCGAGCACGCCGGTGACGGGGATGCCCTGCTTGGTCTGCCACGCCTTGAGCGCGGACAGGGTGGCCGGACCGAACGCGCCGTCCGCGGTGACCCCGAGCACCTCCTGCGCGAGCTTCACGTCGGCGCCGGTGGCGCCGTACTTCAGGGTCGGGTAGCTCGTGGGGGCCGGGGCCTCGGTCGTCCCGTCGGTGATGAGGGCCTTGCCGGTCCACCACGAGGTCTTGGCGTAGGCGCCGTCCCAGCTGAAGCTGAAGTGGATGTGGTCGGTGTGCGGGCTGACGCCCGAGTAGTCGGCCCACCCGCGGTCGGGGTCGTAGGCGCGCCACATCTTGCGGTTCCAGATGATGTACATGATCCCGAAGCGGCGGGCCATCGCCCCCTTGCGCCCCTCACTGTCGGGGGCGACGAGCCACGCGACGACGGAGTCGGCAATCGCCTTCTCGCGGGCGTCGTTGACGTTGAGCATCCAGTCGAGGGCACGGCCCTCGGAGTGCTCGGTCTGACCCGATCCGCAGGCCCGCGCGATCCCGTAGTTCCACTCGTCGTAGTGCTCGGCCATCAGCTTGGCGAACTGCGCGGTGCCCGGCTTGGGGTCGGGCGAGCAGGTCGTCTGCCCGACGTAGACGGCGGCCGAGTCGAGGGCGCTGGGCAGCCACTTGGTGGGCGGCGCCGGCACCTCATCGAGGGTGGGGGCGGCCTGGGCGGCGGTCGCGTGGGCACCGAAGGTCGGGAGTGTGACCAGGGGAACCAAGGCGGAGCCGAGGATGCGGGCGGTGCGAGACACGGGTCTCTCCTCAGGGGGAAGGGCGGTGATGCGGCGGAGCAACGGAGCAGGGAGCGACCCCAGCGGTCACAACCGTCACTGGAGCCTCAGCCGATGACAGTTCTCCCACCGCCCCCATCGGGGTGACAAGCCCGGGAGGCTAATTACAGACTTGTGGTTTCTCTGACCTGCGGAAACACAGCGGTGTCATCCCACCCGCCTCACTGGCCTCTTTCCCACCTTCAGTCACATCTGCCCCACGCAGCCCGCTCTCCTTCGCCCCCTTCCCCTTTCCCCTCCTGCGCCCCCTTCCCCCCTTCGCCCTCTCCCCTCTCTGCCCAAACAGGCTCCCGAGCCGGTTTGGTGCTCGCGTGCCTGTTTGAACAGGCACACGAAGCACAAAGGGGTTCCCGAGCCTCTTTGTGCACGAGGCGCCACAGGCGGGCTCGGCTCAGACCCGCGGAATCGGCCGGTCGTATGCTCACGAGCATGGACAAAGTCGTCTCCTCAGCCTCCGAAGCCGTCGCCGGTATCGCCGACGGACACTCCCTCTCCGTCGGGGGCTTCGGCCTCTGCGGGATCCCCTCCGTCCTCATCCAGGAGCTCCACACGCAGGGGGTGACCGACCTCGAAGTCGTCTCCAACAACTGCGGCGTCGACGACTGGGGGCTGGGGATCCTCCTGCGGGACAAGCGGATCCGCCGGATCATCGCCTCCTACGTCGGTGAGAACAAGGAGTTCGCCCGGCAGTTCCTCCAGGGCGAGCTCGAGGTCGAGCTGACGCCGCAGGGGACGCTGGCCGAGAAGCTGCGGGCCGGCGGGGCGGGCATCCCCGCCTTCTTCACGGCCACCGGGGTCGGCACGCAGGTGGCCGAAGGGGGCCTGCCCTGGCGCTACGACGCGGAAGGTCGCGTGACCGTCGCCTCTCCCGTCAAGGAGACGCGCGCGATCGAGTTCGCCGGCGAGGAGAAGGAGTACGTCCTCGAGAACGCGATCGTCACCGACTTCGGCCTCGTCCGCGCGTGGCGGGGCGACCGGCACGGCAACCTCGTCTTCCGCACGAGCTCGCGCAACTTCAACCCGCTCGCTGCCATGGCCGGACGCATCACCGTCGCCGAGGTCGAGGAGCTCGTCGAACCCGGCGCACTCGACCCCGACACGATCCACCTGCCCGGCATCTACGTGCACCGCGTGCTGGCGCTGACGCCGGAGCAGGCCGCGGACAAGCGGATCGAGCGGCGAACGGTGACCACTCCTGCCGACACGAACGTTCCGACCACCACGACGGAGGCCTGACATGGCGCTGACCCGAGAGCAGATGGCGGCCCGCGCTGCGGCGGAGCTGCGTGACGGCGACTACGTCAACCTGGGCATCGGCCTGCCGACGCTCGTCCCCAACTACGTCGACGAGGCCACCGAGATCGTCCTCCAGTCGGAGAACGGCCTCCTCGGGGTCGGGGCTTACCCCCTCGACGAGGACGTCGACCCGGACCTCATCAACGCCGGCAAGGAGACGGTCACCCTGCGGAAGGGGGCCTCGACCTTCGACTCGGCGACCTCCTTCGGCATGATCCGCGGCGGCAAGGTCGACGCCGCCATCCTCGGCGCCATGCAGGTCGCCGCCAACGGTGACATCGCGAACTGGATGATCCCCGGGAAGATGGTCAAGGGCATGGGCGGCGCCATGGACCTCGTGCACGGCGCGAAGAAGGTCATCGTCCTCATGGAGCACAACGCCAAGGACGGGTCCTACAAGATCGTCAACGAGTGCTCGCTGCCGCTGACCGGCAAGGGCGTCGTCGAGCGGATCATCACCGACCTCGCCGTCCTCGACGTCACCCCCGCCGGGCTCGTGCTGCGCGAGCTGGCGCCGGGGGTCACCGAGGAGGAGGTCCGGGAGCGGACCGAGCCGCCGTTCACCGTCGACCTGCTTTGACCTGCTCTGACCCGCTGGGGCTGCGCCGTCTCCGGGGCCCCTGAACGCTCAGGACTCCTGGGCGCGGCGCAGCGCCAGTGACGGCACGGCGTCCGTGCCACCGGCCGCGCGAACCCGCTCGAGCCGCGCACCGGTCTGCAGTGTGCGCAGGGTGTCCTCCGGGACGACCGAGTCGTCGACGAGGACGACCGGCGAGCCGATGCCCCCGGCCACGGCGACCTCGTGCCGGCGCGTCGCGGACCCCGACGCGAGGCTGATCTCCGTCTGGGTCGTCACCCCGCGGAAGGTCCGCGCCAACGCCCCGGCCAGGGCCGTGTCGCCACTCCCCCAGATCCGCGACGTCGTCGCACCGAGGCCCCGCACCGTGTCGAGGACCGCGTCCGAGACTTTGTCCGGGTTGCCGACGACGTAGGCGCGGGACGGATCGATCGCCGCGATCGCGGACGCCGTGGCCGACGGGAGCGTGTTCGTCGACGAGATCAGCACCGGCATCGTGAGGGCCGACGCGGGCGCGGTCACTGCCGCGGAGTCGAGCATCCCGGCGGAGGGCACGATGGCGACGCGGCTGACCGGCACGCGCGCGTCGATCATCCGGGCGATCGTCCCGGCGGTGGACGTCCTGCTGCCCGACCAGATCCGCTTGACGGTGAGTCCGCGATCCTGCAGCTTCCGGACGATCGCCTCCGGCACCTCCGTCGTGCTGCCCACGACGTAGGCCGTCTGGAGCGCCGGCCGGCGCGAGAGCTCCGTGTCCGTGGCCGACGACAGCGTCGAGCGGCCCGACAGCAGGAGGGGTGCGTCGAGGGTGGAGGCCAGTGGGCGGGCCATGACGACGTCGGTCAGCGCCGAGTCGTACCCACCGGCGATGACGACACTCGTGGCACTCGAGGACACTCGCCGGGCCACGGCGCCCGCCAGCGCGTACCGCCCGTCCCCGGACGTGCGAATCGTCGTGTGCCGCACCGTCGTGGACTTGATGCCCAGCCGCGAACGCATCAGGGCGCCGGACAGGCTGCTCGTGGCTCCCCCGGCCGACGTGGCCACCGCGGTGTCCACCGCGTGCGAGACGGTGCGGTCGGAGAGGTCGAGGCGCGCGACGTCGGGGAGCCCGAAGGCGGTCGCGAGCGTGGCGCCCGTGACGGTCGCGCTCCAGGACCGGTTCGGGTTGTCCGCGGTGAGGGACCACGGGTCGTAGCGGTCACGCAGGTAGGGCAGCGCGGTCATGAAGACGTCCTCGCTGCGCTGGGTCCAGCCGCCGCTCGAGGACGAGTAGAACGCCTGGATGATCGTTCCGTTCGACCGGGGCACGTAGCCCGTGGTGGTCGACCCGGTGGCGCGCACGGCCGCCTTCCACTGCGGCCAGGCCGGGGCCTCGGCGTCGCTCGGCCACGGACCGTAGACCTGGTCGCGCGTCGAGTTGTAGAGGTGGCAGGCGCAGTCCGACCGGATGCCGGCCGACATCGCGCGCAGGGCGTAGGAGCGGGCTGCGGCCGCCTGGGTCTGGAGGGCGGCTGCGGGCCACGACCACGGCACCTCGCGGAGCTGGTCGAGGTATTCGTCGTGCAGTCGGGCGACCATGAGCACCTCGAGGCCGGAGCCCGTCGACGCCAGGACACGCGCCGAGCCGGCGCCGTAGCGCACACCGTCGATCGTCAGCAGGGTGCGGTTGTCGTCGAAGGTGACCACGGCCTGCGTCCCGGTCGCGCTGGTGGGTGCGGCGCACGCCGGGCACGACGCGACGACGTTCGAGCCGGAGCGGGTCAGGGTGGCCACCTGCCCGGGGTGCACGGTGATCGTCGTGCCGCCGAGGGCGACCTTCACGGTCCCGCCGCCGGTCGCCGTGGCGACGGAGCCGAGCTTCGTGCTGGTGACGTTGTGGCCGACGTTGACGCGCACGCTCGAGGTGTCCGTGACGGCGTCGTAGGTCGTGCCCTGGTAGTAGAACGCGAGGATCTCGCGCGCCGTGTACCCGGCTGCGGCCATCGCCTTCGCGCCGTACTGGCTCATGCCGACCCCGTGGCCCCACCCGGACCCGCGCAGGATGCGGTCGGGGCCGGCCGTGGTGACCGACGGCGTCGGTTCGGCCGGCTCAGAGGTGTCGACGGGCCCCTGCCGCTCCTGCCCGACTCCCCACGAGGAGAAGTCCCCGGGCTCGTCGGCGGCAGCAGCCGACCCGGCGGGGACGGCGACGAGGAGTGCGCCGACGAAGGCGGCGAGCGCGGCGGCTCGGCGGCGGCGATGGGCGGCGACAGAGTGCTGAGACATGACTGACGACCTTCGATGAGGGCCGCGAACGCGACACCTTCAGCGTACGCCGGAGCGGCCGAAGGGGGTGGCGAAGTTCCGATCAGTCGGTGCCGGGGTGCGCGATCCGCTTCGGGCTGGTGAGGAATCCGATCCCCCACGACCAGTGCATGACGGCGAGCGCGACGGGGGTGCGCACGCGCGTGGCCCAGTCCTCGGCGCGACTGATGGCGAGGCCGCCGACGGTCACCCCCGTGAGGTACCCAGCGGGGACGATGAGCGCCGGCGCCCAGGCGAGCCCGACGGCCGTGGCCGCGGTCGTCCCGACGACCATGGCCGGCGGCGCGAGGTAGCGCACGTTGACCGTGCCCGGGTGACGACGGGCGACGACGCGGCGCCACCGCCCGTAGTTGAAGTACTGCTTGGCGAGCGCCCGCGGCGAGTTTCGCGGGCGGTAGGTGACGACGAGGTCGGGGGTGAACCACACCCGCCCGCCGGTCTCGCGGATGCGGTGGTTCATCTCCCAGTCCTGGGCACGGGCGAAATGCTCGTCGTACCCGCCGACGCGGGCGAGCGCCGACCGGCGGAAGACCCCGAGATAGACGGTGTCGGACTCCCCCGCGCCGCCGCCGACATGGAACCGCGCGTTGCCGACGCCGAGTGGGCTGCGCATGGCGCAGGCAACGGCCCGTTCGAAGGGGGCCTGCCCCTCGGCCTGCATGATGCCGCCGACGTTGTCGGCGCTCTGCTCGGCGAGCGTGGTCTCGGCGACCCGGACGTAGTCGGTCGGGATCTCGGCGTGGGCGTCGACGCGGACGATGACGTCGCCGCTGGCCCGGCCGATGGCGGCGTTGAGTCCGTTGGGGGTGCGGCCCGTGGGGTTGGGCACCGTGACGACGCGGGGGTCGGCGGCCGCGAGCTCGGCCGCGACCTCATCGGTCCGATCGCGGGACGGGCCGAGAGCGAGGACGACTTCGAGCGTGCCGGGGTAGTCCTGCTCGAGGACACCGCGAACGGCGGCGGCCAGGTGGCGCTCCTCGTTGAGGACGGGCATCACGACGCTGACGGGCGGGTGAGCGGCTGGGGCGGGCGTCGTCGGGCTGGTCACGGGCCCCAGTATCCCCAACCCCCACCAATCCCCCGAGTTTTGGACATCAGCGATCCCAAACCCGGCACCGACAGCCCCCTTCCCCCGAGTTTGGGACATCAGCGATCCCAAACCCGGCGCCGACAGCCCCCTTCCCCCGAGTTTGGGACATCAGCGATCCCAAACCCGGCGCCGACAGCCCCCTTCGCCCGAGTTTGGGACATCAGCGATCCCAAACCCGGCACCGACAGCCCCCTTCCCCCGAGTTTGGGACATCAGCGATCCAAAACTGGGCACCGACGGCCCCCTTCGCCCGAGTTTGGGACATCAGCGATCCCAAACTGGGCACCGACAGCCCCCTTCCCCCGAGTTTGGGACATCAGCGATCCCAAACTGGGCGAAGGTGACCCGGCGCGAGTCGGTGGGAGCAACTCTCAGGCGAAGTCCCTACGCTGTCCCCCATGCCTGCACGCCCCGTCGATCCCGAACAGCCCGAGGACGCAAACCCCCGAGGACGATCGGGGCGGCCCGCCCCACGGCGCCCGCGCTCCGACGACGCGATGACCTTCGACACCCGCAGCAGCGCCCGCCGACCTGCGGCGCCCCGCGGCCGGGACACCTCTTCCGACGCCCGCCCCATCCCCCAGGGCACGCGGCGCCCGGCCACTCCCCGCAATGCCCCCGCACCCCGATCCGCCGCCCGTCCCGACGTCGACCGCACGCAGCGCATCCCGCAGTCCGGTGCCGGGTCGACCCGCCGGATGCCGGCCGCGGGGCAGCGCGCCTCGGCTGCGGGGACACCCGGTCCGGACCAGGCCCGCTCGACGCGCCGCCCGGCCCCCACGAACACGGGATACCGCCCCCGCCAGCCCCAGCCGCCGATCCGGGACGGCCGCGGCCAGCCCCCGCGCCGCCCCGTCGCCCCCCGCCCGGTCGCTCCCCCGCCGCGACGCGGCGGCGGTCTGCGCAAGGCACTGTCGATCGCGCTCGTGCTCGTCGTCCTCTGGGGCGGCCTCACCGCATGGGCCATCAACGCCGCGTGGGACTCGGTCAACAAGGTCCCGGCCACGCCGGACGGGCAGCGCGCCGCAGAGGGCAAGGGCCGCAACATCCTCCTCGTCGGCAGTGACTCGCGCGCCGGCCTGACGGCGAAGGAGCGCAACGAGCTCGGCACCGGCAGCGACACCGGCGGCGCCCGCACCGACTCGATCATGGTGCTGCACACCGGTTCCGGCGACCCGACGCTCCTGTCGATCCCGCGCGACTCGTACGTCGAGATCCCGGGTCAGGGCATGAACAAGATCAACGCCGCCTACTCCCTCGGTGGCCCCAAGCTCATGGCCAGCACCATCGAGCACGCGACCGGGCTGCACGTCGACGGCTTCATGGAGATCGGCTTCGGCGGGTTCGCCAACGTGGTCGACGCCCTCGACGGCGTGCGGATCTGCGTCAAGAACGACATGCAGGACGACAAGGCGCACATCGACCTCAAGAAGGGCTGCCAGACGATGGACGGCAAGACCGCCCTCGGCTACGTGCGAGCCCGCTACTCCGACCCCGAGGGTGACCTCGGACGCGTCAAGCGTCAGCGCCAGTTCCTCGGCGCCCTCATGGGGAAGGCGGCCACGCCGGCCAACGTCCTGCTCCCCTGGCGCGCGCGCTCGCTCGGCAAGGCCGCGGGCAAGGCCCTCACCGTCGGCGAGGACGACTCGATGATCGGCACCGCTCGCGGCATGTGGGCGCTGCGCGCCGTGGCCAAGGACGAGGGCAACTCCGTCACGGTCCCGATCTCGAACAACAACCTCGCCACCCCCTCGGGTTCCGCCGTCGAGTGGGACCCCGAGGAGTCGAAGGCGCTCTTCCAGCAGCTCATCAACGACGAGGAACTGACCGTCTCGACGGACGCTCAGAAGTAAGGACGCTCAGAAGTTAGGGCGCTCAGAGGTAAGGACAGTTAGGGCGCTCAGAGGTAAGGACACTAGAGCGCGCCGGCGAGCGTGCTGCCCGCGGTGTAGAGCGCCACGACGACGAGCAGGCCGGCGAAGGCCAGCGTCAGGTGACGCGGAGCGACCTTCGCCGCGACCCTCCCGCCGATGAGGCTGCCGGCAATGGCGGCCGCCGTGAAGAGCACGATGACGCTCCAGTCGAGGGTGAGGCCCCCGCTGGTGCGCGCGATGAGCGCCGTCGCGCTGTTGACCGCGATGACGAGCAGCGACGTGCCGACGGCCACGGGCACCGGGAACGACAGCGCGAGCACGAGCGCGGGCACGAGGGCGAAGCCGCCACCCACGCCGAAGAACCCGGTGAGCAGGCCGACCGCGGTCGCGGTGACGAGCACCTTGAGGACGCGGGGGCAGGCACACGCGAAGGGGTGCAGGCTCAGCATGGGACCGGCGTCGTCCGCACCGGCTGCGGCGGCCCGGCCGCTGAGCGCGCGCCGGACCATGAGCCCGGCGACGAGCAGCATCAGCAGAGAGAAAGCCCCGAGCAACACCGCGGGCGACACCTGGCGCGAGGCGAACGACCCGGCGAACGAGCCGGCCGTGCCCAGGGCGCCGAAGGCCAGCCCCTGCCCGACGCGGACGTTGCCGCGTCGGGCATGTGGGACGAGCGCGATCAGCGAGGTGATCCCCACGATGACGAGCGAGCCCGTCGTCGCCACTCGCGGGTCCTGGCCCACGAGATGGACCAGCGCCGGGACCGTGAGGATCGATCCGCCCCCGCCCAGGGCGCCGAGCGCGAGGCCGATGAGCAGCCCGGCGGGCAGGACGAAGGGAGTCATGAAGGTCGTCGGCCGCCGGTCAGCCGCGGCCGAAGAGGCGGCTCAGCACCGAGGCGGAGGACGAGGCGGACTTCGGCGCGTCGTTGTCGTGGCCGGCGCAGCGGTCGCTGTTCGGCACGCGCGCCATGACCTGGTCGACGTGCTGGCCGCAACCGGCCCAGGTGGTCTTGCCGCAGATCTTGCAGTTGACGGGACGGCACATGGTTTCTCCTTGGTGGGGTTGGGTGATGCGTTGGTGGTGAGGGTGGGGGTGGCTCAGGCGGCGACGACGGGCAGACCGGAGGCGGCCGCGCTCTCGCCGAAGCTGTCGTCGATGGCCACGACGGGGTGACCGTTCGCGGCGAGGACCGACGCGGCGATCGAGGCGCGATAGCCGCCGGCGCAGTGGACCCAGACCTCGCCGGCCGGGACGTCGGCGAGGCGGCCGAGCAGCTCGTGCAGCGGGATGCTGGTCGCGCCGTCGATGTGACCGTCGGCGAACTCCGTCACGCGGCGCACGTCGAGGACGGCCACCTCGCGGTGGTGTCGCACCTGGGCGAGGTCGGCGAAGGTCGCCCGCTCGAAGGAGCCGAGCGCCCCGTCGGTCCACTCCTGCGGGGTGCCGGTGGCGGCGCCCTCGAGGTGGTCGATGCCGATCCGGACGAGTTCGCGCTGCGCCTGCGCGACCTGCTCGGCGGACTCTCCGAGGACGGTGAGCGGAGTGCCCCACGGGATCAGCCAACCGAGGTAGGTCGAGAACTGACCGTCGAGGCCAATGTTGAGGGTGCCCGTCACGTGACCGGCGGCGAAGGCGGTGCGGGTGCGGAGGTCGACGACCCACTCCCCCGCCGCGATGCGGGCGGCGAGCGTCGCCTTGTCGGCAGCCTCGGGAGCCGACAGGTCCGGGGCCCCCGGTCCGGCGCTGTTGGCCGGGTCCATGTGGGCGTAGTAAGCGGGATAGGCGTCGAGGCCGGCAAGGATGTCGGCCACCCAGCGCTCCTCGTCCTGGGTCAGGGCGGGATTGATCCGCTTCTCCGTGCCGATGGTCGAGGCCGTGGCGTCGCCGGTGGAGCCGGCGGAGCAGAACGACCCGAAGCCGTGGGTGGGCAGCACGTGGGTGTGCTCCGGCAGCTCGTCGGCGAGCCGGTGCGCGGACGAGAACTGGTGGCGGGCCAGGGCATCGGCGTGCTCGTGGCCCAGCAGGTCGGGTCGGCCGGTCGCTCCGAAGAGCAGCGAACCGCCCGTGAAGACGCCCACGGACTGCACGTCGTCGGCGATCCACTCGAGGGCGTAGGAGAGGTGGGTGAAGGTGTGGCCGGGGGTGGCGATGACCCGCACCCGCATCGACGGCGAGACGTCGATGACGTCGCCGTCGGCCACCGGGGTGCGCTCGAAGCGCACGGGGTCGGCACCGTTGACGTGGTAGGCGGCGCCGGCGGCCTCGGCCAGCGCGAGTCCGCCGGTGACGTAGTCGTTGTGGATGTGGGTCTCGAAGACGTGGGTGACCGTCACCCCGTGCTCCGCGGCCAGCGCGAGGACGCGATCGATGTCCCGCTGCGGGTCGACGACGATCGCGACGTCTCCGTCGTGGGCCAGGTAGGACCGGTCCCCGAGGGAGGGCGTCTCGATGGGCACGATGACCGGCCCGGCGGGGGTGGCGCTGTGCGTCATGGGGTGGGCTCCTTGGCGTGACGTTCATACCCTTGGGGGTATCTTCTTCCTGCACTGTAGTACCCTAGGGGGTATACGAGTCAAGTTGACTCGACGGCAGCAGAGCCCCAGGCGCGACACCACACTGACGCCCCCTTTCCACACGCTTCCCACACCAGGAGTCCCCGATGGTCACCCTCAACGACGACGACATGGCGCCCGTCCTCAACCGTCTCCGTCGTGCCCAGGGCCAGATCGGTGGCGTCATCCGCCTGATCGAGGAAGGTCGCGACTGCAAGGACATCGTCACGCAGCTGGCCGCGGTCAACCGCGCCATCGACCGGGCCGGCTTCGCGATCGTCTCCGCGGGTCTGCGCGAGTGCCTCACCTCCCCCGACGGGATCAGCGACGACGATCTGGCCACGATGGAGAAGCTCTTCCTCACCCTCGCCTGAGTCCCGCCGAGCCGCGCCTAGGCTCGGCACATGCGCTCGGCACCCAGGGACATCACGCCCACGGACACCCCCGCCGCCTCATGAGTGGCCACTCCCACGGCGGTGGTCACTCGCACGGCGGGCATGCCGGCGCCGCGCACCGCTGGCGGCTGCGGACCGCCTTCGTCCTCGTGGCCGGCTTCTTCGGCGTCGAGCTCGTCACCGGTCTGGTCTCCGGCTCCCTCGCGCTGCTCTCCGATGCCGGGCACATGGCCGCAGACGTCGTGGCCCTCGGGGCCGCGCTGACCGCCACCCGTATCGCCGCCCGACCGGACACGACCGGCCGGCGGACCTTCGGCTCCTACCGCGCCGAGGTCTTCGCCTCCGGCCTGGCCGTCCTGCTCATGCTCGGTGTCTCCGCCTTCATCGCCGTGGAGGCCGTCCGCCGGATCGGCGGCACCCCGGACGTGGCCTCCGGCCCCATGCTCCTCGTCGGAGCACTCGGCCTGGTCGTCAACCTCGTCTGCATCGTCCTGCTGCGCGGCGGCGCCGACGAGTCCCTCAACGTCAAGGGCGCTTACCTCGAGGTCCTCGCCGACACTCTCGGCTCGATCGGGGTCATCGTCGCCGGCGTCATGGTCGCCCGGACCGGGAACGCGTGGTGGGACACCGGCATCGCCCTGGCCATCGCCGCCTTCGTCGCCGTCCGCGCGATCCTGCTCGGCCGGGAGGTGCTTGTCGTCCTCGGGCAGCACGCCCCCGCCGGGATGGATCCCGACCGGGTCGCCGAGGCGCTGGCCGCGGTGCCCGGCGTCAGTGGCGTCCACGACCTGCACGTGTGGACGCTGACCTCCGGCATGAACGTGGCCACGGCGCACCTGGTCACGGCCGACGGGGTCGATGCGCACGACGTCCTCGACCGCGCACGACAGGTCATGCGCGCGACCTTCGGCGTCGAGCACGCGACCCTCCAGGTCGAGCCCGACAGCCACACCGGCTGCGAGGAGGTCACCTGGTGACGGGGAGAGTGATGACGAAGGTCGCCCCGCGACCGGGGCCGTCGCTGGTCGCGACGAGGGTGCCGCCATGGGCATCGACGATGGCGCGACTGATGGTCAGCCCGATCCCGCTCCCGCCACGGTGCTGGCGGGAAGGGTCGGCCCGGTAGAACCGATCGAAGATGTGCGGCAGGTCGGCTTCGTCGATCCCGCTCCCGGTGTCGGCGACGACGAGTTCGACGGTGCGGTCACGGCCGCGGCGCGCGGTGAGCGTGACGGTGCCCGGCGCGCTGGTGTGGTGCAGGGCGTTGTCGAGCAGGTTCCCCAGGACCTGACTGATCCGGTCGGGGTCGACGTCGACGGTGGCGGGGGTGTCGGCCTCGACCCGCACAGTGACACCGGCCGTGGCGTAGGCGTCCGCGGCCGCCGCGCCGGCCCCGCGCAAGAGGTCGGCCGCTGGAGTGGTTGTGGGCCTCAGGTCCAGGCGGCCCTCCTCGGCGCGGCTGACGGTGGTGATGTCGTCGGCGAGGCGGCGCAGGCGATGGGTGTTGCCGCGCAGGACGGCCAGCGTGGCGGGGTCGGCGCTGCGGACCCCGTCCTCGATGGCCTCGAGGTGAGCGTCGATGCTCGCCAGCGGGGTGCGCATCTCGTGCGCGACGTCCGCCAGCAGGCGCGCCCTGGTCTGCTCGACGCGTTCGAGGCGGGTGGCGAGCTCGTTGACCGTCGCCGCGAGGTGGTCGAACTCGTGGCCGAGGCCGACGGTCGGGACGCGAGTGTCGTAGTGCCCGTGGCTGATCCGGGTGGTCGACGTGGCCACGGCCGCGGTGGAGCTGCGCAACCGCCGGCTGAACCACCACGTGACGACCAGGGCGATGACGACGGACGCGACCAGACCGACCGAGAGGCCCACGACCAGTGCGCGGCGGAACCCTCGTTCGATGTGCTCGAGCTCGGCGGCCGTGTGCCGACCGCCCGCCTCCAGCATGTGCTTGTGGAACTCGCCGGGCCCGACGGTGATGGCGATGAGCCACGCGGTCCCGGCGCCGGCAAGCAGCAGCAACCCCTGGGCCAACAGCAGACGCGTCGCCAGTCCAGCGGGGCGCAGCCACGTCCGCTCGGACGAGGGCGCTCGCCCGGGGCCGGGCGAGGGCATCGCCTCGGGATCGGTGGTCATGCGCCGGTCCCCATCCGGTACCCGACGCCGCGGACCGTGCGGATGAACCGCGATGTGGTGGCGTCGTCGCCGAGCTTGCGGCGCAGGTGCAGGACGTGGACGTCGACGAGGTGCTCGTCGCCGACCCAGCCCGACCCCCACACCTCCTGAATGAGTTGCCGCCGGCTGAACGCCATCTGCGGTCGGGCCGACAGTGCGGCGAGCAGGTCGAACTCCGTGCGGGTCAAGGGAACCGGCTCGGAGCCGACCCACACATCGCGGCCCAGTGGGTCGATGGACAGGTCGCCGAAGGTACGCAACTGCGGCTGCGCGGCGCCGTGCCCACCGATGGCCCGCGGGCGACGCAACATGGCGCGCAGCCGGGCAGCGAGCTCGCGCGGGCTGAACGGCTTGGTCATGTAGTCGTCGGCGCCGACGGACAGCCCGACGAGGGTGTCGACCTCGTCCGTGCGGGCGGTGAGCATGACCACATAGGCATCCGAGAAGGTGCGCAGCGCTCGACACACCTCCAGCCCGTCCTGGCCGGGCAGCCCGAGGTCGAGCACGACGACATCGGGGTCGAGTTCGCGGGCGATGTCGACGGCGTCGAACCCGTTGCCGCAGGTGCGGACCTCGAATCCGTCGCGGTCGAGGTAGCTGGCGATGACGTCCGCCATGGGGACGTCATCCTCGACGACCAAAGCGCGCAGCCCGCGCACGACACCAGGTCGACGGGCGGCGTCCTGGGTGCTCATGGCGCCATCGTCGCAGGCCCCCACGGGCGGCCGTGGCCACTCGAGTCCGACCGGACCGTTCTTCAGCGAACCTTCATCGTTGCGCGATCGGAGGTGGGGTGCCGCGGTCGCACGCTGGGAGGACGGACACGGAGAAGGAGAAGGTGATCCCCATGATGGGTGGCTACGGCAACGGCTGGGGCAACTGGGTGGTCATGATCGTGATGATGTCCGGACTGTGGGTTCTGGTGGCGGTGGCGATCGTGGCGGTGCTGCGCTGGCCTTGGGGTCGGCCCGACCGCGCGGCGGAGCCCCCCACGGATCACGCCACGGCCCCCGCGCTCCGTCACGAGGCCTCACCGGCGGCACGTGCCCTGCTCGAGCAGCGCTTCGCCGCGGGAGACATCGACGAGGCCGAGTTCCGCTCGCGGCTGGCGGCGTTGATGGGCCGGTCGTGACGTCGTCGAGCACGGCAGCGTCACACCCGGCCGACGGCGCTCCCACCACGGGTGGGCCGGTGGCACGGCGCACGCTGCTCGCCGGTGGCGCCGGGATCGTGGGGTTGGGCGCCCTGGGGTTGAGCGCCTTCGGGTTGTCGGCCTGCGGGTCCGCCACGTCGCGTCTCGTCACGCCGACGTCGTCCGCGGTGGAGGCTGCCGAGCGGGCTCGCCGGCACACGGGTCGGACCGTGACCACTCGGCTCACCGCGGCTCCCGGCCCGATCGACCTGGGTGGACCCGTGGTCGACACGTGGTCGTTCGGGACCGTCCCGGGGCCGACGATCCGCACCCGTGCCGGTGACCGCCTCGTCGTCGATCTGACGAACGACCTGCCGGCTCCCACGACGGTGCACTGGCACGGGATCGCCCTGCGCAACGACATGGACGGCGTGCCGGGCATGACGCAGGCACCCATCGCCCCGGCCGGCTCGTTCCGCTACGACTTCACCGTCCCCGACCCGGGCACCTACTTCTTCCACCCCCACGTCGGGGTCCAGCTGGACCGCGGCCTGTACGGCGTCCTCGTCGTGGAGGATCCGGCCGAGCCCGGCGACCACGATCAGGAGTGGGTCGTCGTCCTCGACGACTGGGTCGACGGCACCGGACGCACGCCCGATGACGTCATGTCGGAGCTGCTCTCCGGATCCGGCTCGACCTCCGGCCACATGGGCGGCATGGGTGGATACGGCCCCGGTGGGTACGGCACCAGCGGCGACATGACGTCACCGCTGCTCGGGGGCGCCGGCGACATCGCCTACCCCCACTACCTCGTCAACGGCCGGGTGCCGGTGTCGCCCGTGACCTTGACCGGTCGCCCCGGTCAGCGGGTCCGGATGCGGGTGGTGAACGCGGCCGCGGACACCGCCTTCCGGTTGGCCGTCGGCGGCCACCAGCTGAGCCTCACCCACGCGGACGGCTTCCCCGTCGTGCCGGTGACCGGTGACGCGGTCCTGCTCGGGATGGGTGAACGCGTCGACCTCGTGCTCACCCTCGGTGACGGGGCGTTCCCACTGGTCGCCGCCGCGGAGGGCAAACACGGCCACGGCCTGGCGGTCGTGCGCACCGCCGCCGGCGCGGCCCCGTCCTCCACGGCGCGGACGACCGAGCTCGACGGGCGCGTCCTGACGGTGGCCGACCTCGCCCCGGCGACGTCGGCTGCGCTGCCGGTCCGCCGCGTGGACCGCACCCACGATCTGGACCTGGGCGGATCCATGGGCGGCATGGGCGGCATGGGCGGCATGGGTGGCTCCTCGTCCGGCTACGTCTGGACCATCAACGGGCGCACCTTCGAGCACCAGCAACCGCTGGACGTGCGGCAGGGCGAGCGAGTCAGGCTGCGCCTGCGGAACGCGACGATGATGTTCCACCCGATGCACGTTCACGGCCACACCTTCGCGGTCGTGGACGCCGCCGGACGGCCCGGAGCGCGCAAGGACACCGTCATCGTCGCCCCGATGCGCAGCGTCGTCGTCGACCTCGACGCGACCAACCCCGGACAGTGGATGACCCACTGCCACAACGCCTACCACGGCGAGGCCGGGATGATGACGACGCTGTCCTACCGCGACTGAAGCCGCACCCCACGTGCCTGGTGGCAGTGGGGTGCGGCTTCAGTGGGGCGGCACATGGGCGGGCGCGACGGGCGCGGCTGCCCGGCGGCCTCAGCCCTTGAGGAGCTGACGCGCCATGACGACGCGCTGGATCTGGTTGGTGCCTTCGTAGATCTGGGTGATCTTGGCGTCGCGCATCATCCGCTCGAGCGGGAAGTCACGCGTGTAGCCGGCGCCGCCGAGCAGCTGGACCGCATCGGTGGTGACCTTCATGGCCACGTCGGAGGCGTAGCACTTGGCCGCGGCGCCGAAGAACGACAGGTCCTTGTCCTCGCGCTCGGACTTCGCGGCGGCGACGTAGACCATCTGCCGGGCCGTCTCGACCTCCATCGCCATGTCCGCGAGCATGAACTGGATGCCCTGGAAGTCGGCGATCCGCTTGCCGAACTGCTTGCGCTCCTTGACGTAGGCCAGCGCCTCGTCGAGGGCGCCCTGGGCGATGCCGACGGCCTGCGCGCCGATGGTGACGCGGGTGTGGTCGAGGGTGCGGAGCGCGATCTTGAGGCCCTCGCCCTCCTTGCCGATGATGCGGTCGCCGGGGATGCGCACGTTGTCGAAGTGGAGTTCACGCGTGGGGCTGCCCTTGATGCCGAGCTTGCGCTCCTTCTCACCGAAGGTGAACCCCTCGTCGGACTTCTCCACGACGAAGGCGGTGACGTTGTTGCCGCGCTGGCCCTCGGGGTCGGTCACGGCGAGCACCGTGTAGTAGTCGCTGACGCCGGCGTTGGTGATCCACGACTTCTGGCCGTTGAGGACCCAGCCGTCGCCGTCCGCCTTCGCGCGGCACTTCATCGACGCCGTGTCGGAGCCGGCCTCGCGCTCGGACAGGCCGTAGGAGAAGCCGGACTTGCCGGACGCGAGGTCGGGAAGGTAGCGCTGCTTGATCTCGTCGTTGCCGCCGAGGATGACCGGCATGGAGCCGAGCTTGTTCACGGCGGGGATGAGCGCGGAGGCCGCGCACACCCGGGACACCTCCTCGATGACGATGCAGGTGGCGAGGGCGTCGGCGCCGACGCCGCCGTACTCCTCACCGACGTGCGGGGCGAAGAAGTCGGCCGCGACGAGCGCGTCGTGGGCCTCCTGCGGGTAGCGGGCCTCCTCGTCGACGGCCGCGGCGAAGGGCTTGACCTTGGCCTCGGCGACGGCCCGGACGGCCTCGCGCAGAGCCTCGTGATCCTCGTTGGTTCGGAAGAGGTCGAAATCGGCGTTGCCGGCCATGGGCGTCCTTGTCCTGTCGAGCGGTGTGATGAGGGTGACGGGGTGGTGCTTGCCTGGGTGCTGCCGCCGAAGGGGGCGCAGCGGGTGACGCGTCAGTCGTTGCCGAAGAGGTCGCGCGTGTAGACCTTGTCGCGCACCGGCATCAGCTCGTCGACGAGCCGGTTGGCGATGATGACGTCGGACGCCTCGACGAACGAGTCCAGGTCCGTGGTCACCGGCGTCCCGAGGAAGTCGCTGGCATCGAGGGCGGGCTCGTAGATGACCACGTCGACCCCCTTCGCCTTGATCCGCTCGATGACGCCCTGGACGCTGCTGGCGCGGAAGTTGTCCGAGCCGGCCTTCATGATGAGGCGGTGCACGCCGACGGTCCGCGGGCTGCGCGCGAGGATGTCGTCGGCGACGAAGTCCATGCGGGTCGTGTTGGAGTCGACGATCGCCTTCATCAGCGTCTGCGGGACGTCCTTGTAGTTCGCCAGCAGCTGCTTGGTGTCCTTGGGCAGGCAGTAGCCGCCGTAGCCGAAGGACGGGTTGTTGTAGTGCGAGCCGATCCGCGGGTCCAGGCCGACGCCGTCGATGATCTGACGCGTGTTGAGCCCGTGGGTCGCGGCGAAGGTGTCGAGCTCGTTGAAGTAGGCGACGCGCATCGCGAGGTAGGTGTTGGCGAAGAGCTTGATCGCCTCGGCCTCGGTGCTGTCCGTCAGGAGGACCTCGCAGTCCTTGTCGATGGCACCCTCGCGCAGCAACTCGGCGAACTGCTTGGCCCGGTCACTCACCTCGCCCACGATGATCCGCGACGGGTGGAGGTTGTCGTAGAGCGCCTTGCCCTCACGCAGGAACTCCGGGGAGAAGATCACGTTCGTCGCGCCGAGGGACTCGCGCAGACCGACGGTGTAGCCCACGGGGATCGTCGACTTGATGACCATGACGGCGTCGGGGTTGATCCGCATGACGTCGGCGACGACGCCCTCGACCGTCGAGGTGTTGAAGTAGTTCGTCTCCGGGTCGTAGTCCGTCGGCGTGGCGATGATGACGAAGGCAGCCCCCGCGTAGGCCTCCTCCTTGTCGAGCGTGAAGCGCAGATCGAGGTCCTTCGTGGTCAGGTACTCCACGATCTCGGTGTCCGAGATGGGGCTGCGACGCTCGTTGAGGGCGGCCACCCGTCCGGCGTCGATGTCGAAGCCGACGACCTCGTTGTGCTGCGCGAGGAGGACGGACATGGACAGGCCGACATAGCCGGTCCCGACGACTGCGATCTTCATGGAGGGTGATCCTGTCTGCGGGGGACGAACCCGAGCATCGTACGCACAGGCCGTTGCCCTCGCGGAGGATGTGGGGTGTGATGTGGTCATGCCTCTCCCGCATCGCAATGACCCCGCCCTGATCCGTGACCTGCTGCACGACCCCGGAGTGTGGGCCGTGGTGGGTCTCTCGGACAACGAGTCCCGCGACGCCTTCACCATCGCGCGCTGGATCAAGTTCGAGCTCGGGAAGGGGATCATCCCGGTCCACCCGGACGCGAAGGTCGTGCACGGCGAGCAGGGTTACGCCACCCTCGACGACATCCCGGACGGGACGGACCTCAAGGTCGTCGACTGCTTCGTCAACAGCGCGGAGGTCGGCGCGGTCGTCGATCAGGCCATTGCCAACAAGGACCGGCTGACGATCGACGCGATCTGGATGCAGCTCGGCGTCTCCGACGAGGCCGCGGCCGAGCGCGCTCGCGCCGCGGGCTTGGGCGTCGTCATGGATGCCTGCCCCAAGATCGAGTACACCAAGGTGCAGTCACACCCCTTCGGGCGCTGACCCACCTCGAGCGAAGGTCGCCCGACTCAGCGGGTGCGCCGCTCCCGCAGAGCGGCGCCCTTCGCCTGCGCCTGGTCGCGCAGCGCCGACTGGAAGTCGACCATCGCCGCGCGGAGCCGCTCGGCCGCCGGCCCCTCCCCCGCCGCGAGGGTGCGCACGGCGAGCAGCCCGGCGTTCCGGGCGCCACCGATGGACACCGTGGCGACGGGCACGCCCGCGGGCATCTGGACGATCGAGAGCAGCGAGTCCATGCCGTCGAGGTGCTTGAGCGGGACGGGCACGCCGATCACCGGCAGCGGCGTGACCGCGGCGAGCATCCCCGGCAGGTGGGCGGCGCCCCCGGCCCCGGCGATGATGACCCGCAGCCCCCGGTCCGCTGCGCCCTGCCCGTAGGCGATCATCTCGTCGGGCATGCGGTGCGCCGACACGACGTCGACCTCGTGCGGGACGCCGAACTCCTCGAGCGCCTGGGCCGCCAGCTCCATGACGGGCCAGTCGCTGTCGCTGCCCATGACGATGCCGACGAGCGGCTGCTGGTCACTCATTCCGTGATCACTCCCTGGAGGTAGTCGGCCGCGTGGCCGGCGCGTTCGCGCAGGTCGGCGAGGTCGTCGCCGCAGACCGTCACGTGCCCGATCTTGCGGCCGGGCCGGACACCCTTGCCGTACAGGTGGACCTTCAGGTCCGGGTCGCGCGCCAGGATGTGGCGGTAGGCCGGGTAGAGGTCCGGGTAGTCGCCGCCGAGGACGTTGGCCATGACCGTCCACGGTGCCCGAGGGAGCGGTGACCCCAGCGGCAGGTCGAGGACCGCCCGCAGGTGCTGCTCGAACTGCCCGGTGACCGCGCCGTCCATCGACCAGTGGCCGGAGTTGTGCGGCCGCATCGCCAGTTCGTTGACGAGCACGTGGCTGCCGTCGTCGCCGCTCACCTCGAAGAGCTCGACGGCGAAGACGCCGGTGACGTCGAGTTCGGCAGCGATCCGCAGGCCGATCGCCGTGGCCTCCCTCGCCGCCTCCGGCGAGAGGCCGGGGGCGGGGGCGAGCACCTCGGTGCACACGCCGTCGGTCTGGACGGTCTCGACGACCGGCCACGCCGCGGCCTGCCCGGACGGGCTGCGGGCGATGAGCACGGCGAGCTCGCGGACGAAGGGGACCCGCTCCTCGAGCAGCAGAGGCTCCCCCTGCTGCTGCGCGGTCGCGAGCCAGTCGGCCAGCTCGGGCGAGGACCCGACCAGGCGGACCCCCTTCCCGTCGTAGCCGCCGCGCGGCGTCTTGGCCACGACCGGCCACCCCACCCGCTGGCCGAAATCGTCAACATCCGCGGCCGTGTGCGCCGTCGCCCAGCGGGGGCAGGGCACCTCCGCGGCGGTGAGCCGCTCGCGCATGGCGATCTTGTCCTGCGCGAAGACGAGCGCGGCAGGTGTCGGGTGCATCGGCACACCGGCCTGCTCGAGCGCCGCGAGGACGTCCGCGGGGACGTGCTCGTGGTCGAAGGTGATGACGTCGCAGTGCGCGGCGAAGGCCAGCACGTCCGCGACGGAGGTGTGGTCACCGACGGGCGCGGACGGGATGACGAGGGCGGCGCTGGCGTCGGGGGCCTCGGCGAGGACGCTGAGGGTGATCCCCAGCTCGGCGGCGGGGGCCGCGCACATCCGGGCAAGCTGGCCGCCGCCGATGATCCCGACCACGGGGAAACCGCCGGGGGCACGCTGGGGGGTGGTCACGGACCGAGGATAGCCGCGCGGTCCTCTAGTCTCGTCCGGTGCCCATCCCCCCGGCAACCTCGCTCCCGAGCCGCGTGCTGCAGCGCGCGCGGGACATGATGGGCACCTTCTATCGCGAGCTGATCAAGTTCGGCCTCGTCGGCGCCGTCGCCTTCGTCGTCGATCTGGGCACCTTCAACCTGTTGAGCCATGCGGTCTTCGCCGGCGACAAGCCGACGACCGCCACGATCCTCAGCACGTCGATCGCGACGGTCGTGGCGTGGCTGGGCAACCGCTACTGGACCTTCCGCCGCCGCCGCAACCGGCCGCCGCACCACGAACTGGCGCTCTTCTTCGGGACCAACGGCGTCGCCCTGCTGCTGAGCGCCTTCACGGTCGCCTTCTCGCACTACGTGCTCGGCTACGCGACGCTGGTCGGCGACAACATCGCGAAGGTGGTCGGCATCGTCCTCGGGACGGCCTTCCGCTTCTGGGCCTACCGCACCCTCGTCTTCGCCCACGAACCCGCCGAGGACGAGACCCCGCACGGCGGCTGAGTCCCCGCCGCCCGAGGCGGACTCAGCGGACCGCGCCGGCCTCGGACAGGAAGGCCGCGAAGACGGCCGGCTGGGCGCTGAGCAGCTCGAGGCGTCCGCCGCTCTTCTCCGCGATGTCGCGCGCGAGCGAGAGCCCGAGGCCGCTGCCGCCCGAGGTGACCGACCGCTCGAAGATGTGCGGGGCGAGCGCCAGCGGCACCCCCTGGCCCTGATCGCGGACCTCGATGACGACGGACGGGCCCGAGCGGCGCGCGTCGACCTCGACGGTCCCGGCGCCGTGGATGAGGGAGTTCTCCAGGAGCGTGGCGAGGATCTGGGAGAGGTTCGTCGGCGTGCAGCGCACGACGAGCCCGCGGGTCCCCTTCACGTGGATGGAGCGACGCGCCTGCCCGAAGGAGGGCTGGAACTCGCGCTGCAGTGACGCCAGCACGCTGTCGAGGGAGACGGAGCTGTCGGCCCCGGCGCCCTGCCGGCTGCGGCTGAGCATGTCGTCGACGACCTGGGTCAGGCGCTCGACCTGGGTCGTGCCGATGTTGGCCTCCTCCCGGATGGCCTCGAGATCGTCGGTCATCGCGATCTCTTCGAGGCGCATCAGCAGGGCGGTCAGCGGCGTGCGGAGCTGGTGGGACGCGTCGGCGGCGAAGCGTCGCTCGTCCGCGATGGTGCGGTTGAACTCCGCGGCGGAGTGCGCGAGCACGTCCGCGACGAGATCGACCTCGGCGATGCCGGAGTCGAGCGGCTCAAAGCGCGACTCGCCGGCACCGAGCCGCTCGGCCCGCTCGGCGAGCCGCCGCAGCGGGTCTGCGAGCACCTTCGCCTGGCGCCTCGCGATGAGCGTGCCGACGACGACGGCGATGACCGTGAGGGCCGCGACCCCGAAGGTCGCCCGGACGACGAGCTCACCGATCCGCTCCGCGGACAGGTAGTGCTCGACCTGTGCGCGGTCGCGCGCGGCCACCCAGACGAGGAGCGCGAGCAGGGGCAGGCCCATGACGGCCGCCGCCGCGAGCACGGCCATCGTGGTCGAGCGGATCAGCGCCTGACGCACGCGGACCTCAGACCGCGTCGGCGTCGAAGCGGAAACCCACGCCGCGGACGGTCGTGATGTGTGTGGGCTGGGTCGCGTCGTCGCCGAGCTTCTTGCGCAGGACGGAGATGTGCATGTCGAGGGTCTTGGTCGACCCGTACCAGGCCGTCTCCCACACCTCGCGCATGAGCTGCTCCCGGGAGACGACCTTGCCCCGCTCGCGCACGAGGACGCGGAGGACGGCGAACTCCTTCGCGGTCAGCTGGAGCTCGTCACCGTGGAACCAGGCGCGCCGGCCCTCGGGGTCGATCCGCACGATGTCGTCATCCGTCGTGGTCTCGCCGGCCTTGCGCCGCAGCAGGGCACGGGCACGGGCCAACAGTTCGGCCAGACGGAAGGGCTTGGTGACGTAGTCGTCCGCGCCGGCGTCGAGCCCCACGACGGTGTCGACCTCGTCGGCGCGCGCCGTGAGGACGAGGACGGGCACCGAGCTCCCCTCGCTGCGCAGGCGACGGCAGACCTCGAGGCCGTCGATGGTGGGCAGACCCAGATCGAGGACCACGAGGTCGGGGTGCAGTCGCGCGGCGGCGAGCACGTCCTGCCCGTCGGCGAAGACCTCGACCTCGTAGCCCTCGCGGCGCAGGGCGCGCGCCAAGGGGTCGGAGATGGCCGGGTCATCTTCGGCGAGCAGCACACGAGTCATGCGCTGCATCGTAGGTGCCCCCTCCGGATGGCGCTCCTCGACGGCGGTGTCCCGGTGCGTGGCGGTGGCGTCCTGGGGCGGGATCCGGCGAGTCAGGCTCAGTGGTGCGGCGTGCCGGGCACGCGAGCGCCGGTGCTGCGCTGCAGCCGACTCGGGGTGACGGAGCCGATGCCCCGCAGCACCCGCCGTCGCTCGGGCCACGTCTCGAAGCCGGAGAGCGCCGCCAGCCGACGAGTCAGCGCGTCGTCGACGAACACCCCGCGCTTGGGGGTGACGGCCGTCAGTCGGCTCGCACGGTTGACCGTGGTGCCGAAGACGTCGCCGAGTCGGGAGATCACCGGCCCGTAGGCCATCCCGACGCGGACGTCCGGCAGCACGTCGTCCTCCGCGCAGGCCTCGACGAGGTCGAGGGCGATGGCGGCCGCGGGGGCCGCCTCGTGCGTCGTGAACATGACCTCGTCGCCCACGGTCTTGATCACCCGACCACCGTGCGCGGTGATGATGTCCGAGGCCGTCACCTCGAACCGCTGGACGAGGTGCCCGAGCTCGGTCTCGCTGAGCCGCCGCACGACGTTGGTGAAGTTGACGAGGTCGGCAAAGCCGACGGTCCGCTCGTGGCCGAGCGTCTCCGTCGTCGGGTCCGCGTCGGCGAGGAAACGGGACAGGGCAGCCGTCAGCTGGCGGCGCCACGCGTAGACGAGCAGGGGCTCGAGGACGTCGACCATGTCGACGAGCTGTCGCGCGGTCTCGCGGGCCACCTCCGGGGTGACGCCCCGGCGGCCCCCTTCCTCGGAGTCAGGCTCGACGGCGTCGCCGGCGAAGCCCGCGGCCTGCCCGGCCAGCGCCTCGGAGACGAGCTGGGTCTGCCACACGGCGAGCCGGTCGGTGTTGCGCGCCAGCGCCCGCGTCATGGCGAGGATGAACTCCTCCTCGTAGCCCCCTTCGCGCACCATCCGCGCCGCGATGGCGAGCGCCTCGCTGTCGGCCTCGGTGAACATCGCCTCGCCCTCCGGGACTTGGGGGAAGCCGAGGGCGTGCCACAGCTTGCGGGCGGAGCGGATGGAGACGCCGGCACCCCGGGAGACCTCCCGGCGGCCCAAGGATGCAGGGCGGCCGAGGAGCGCCTGCTCGATGCTGTCCGGGGTCGGCTCACCTTCCATCCTCAGCCGATCCTCCTGACATGCACGACGTCACCTGCCGCCACCGTAGCCGAGCCGTTCTCGCCGCGAACGAGCAGTCGGCCGCCGTCGTCGATCCCCGTCACGCGCACGCGCTCGACCCGCCCCCCGGGCTGGTGCAGATCCACGTCCCGGCCGACGGTGCCGCACAGTCGTCGATAGGTGTCGCGGACCCCCTTCGCCGTCGTGGGGTCGCCGAGGGCGGTGTGCAGCCGCGCGAGCTCGAGCAGGCAGGCGGCGGCCACCGTCTCGCGCAGGGTCGCGGCGGCCATGGCGCCCGCGAGCGCCAGGGAGGTCGCGGTGTCCACGGGGAGTTCCTCGCGGGTGTGGTCGACGTTGATCCCGATCCCCACGACGACCTGGCCCTCGGCGAGCTCGCAGAGGATGCCGCACGTCTTGCGGTCGCCGTCGGCGGGCAGGAGGACGTCGTTGGGCCACTTGAGGTCCGCCTCGAGCCCGGCCACGGACGTCACCGCCCGGGCAACCGCCATCCCGGCGATGAGCGGCATCCATTCCGGAGTGGCGGGCGCGGGGACGAGCACCGACATCGCGAGGCCCGCGCGCGGTACCTCCTCCCACGAGCGACCCAGTCGGCCACGGCCCCCGGTCTGCAGTTCGGCGAGCACCGGCTGCCACGGCACCATGCGGCGCCGCACCTCGAGATTCGTCGAGTCGACCTCGTCGAGGACCACCGGCTCCCCGAAGGGGGACCCCGGCGTGATCAACGCCTCTCTCAAGGCTCGGATTTCCAAGCGTGCGCGCATGCGGCCAAGGCTAGGCTGCGCGGCATGGCCCAGACCACTGACTCCCCGACCGTCCCCGGGCAGGCGACCGCCATCGGCGGCACCGACGTCCCCGGCGACATCGACATCCACACCACCGCCGGCAAGCTCGCCGACCTCAAGCGCCGCGTCAACGAGGTCGCGCACGCCGGCTCCGAGCGCGCGGTCGAGAAGCAGCACGCCCGCGGCAAGAAGACGGCCCGCGAGCGCATCGAGATGCTCCTCGACGAGGGCTCCTTCGTGGAGATGGACAAGTACGCGCGTCACCGCTCGACCGCCTTCGGGCAGGAGAGCAACCGCCCCTACGGTGACGGCGTCGTCACCGGCTACGGCACCGTCGACGGCCGCCAGGTCTGCGTCTTCGCGCAGGACTTCACCGTCTTCGGCGGGTCCCTCGGCGAGGTCTTCGGCGAGAAGATCGTCAAGGTCATGGACTTCGCCATGAAGATCGGCTGTCCGGTCGTCGGCCTCAATGACTCCGGCGGCGCGCGCATCCAGGAGGGTGTCGCCTCGCTGGGCCTCTACGGCGAGATCTTCCGCCGCAACGTGCACGCCTCGGGTGTCATCCCGCAGATCTCCCTGATCATGGGCCCGTGCGCCGGCGGTGCGGTCTACTCCCCCGCCGTCACCGACTTCACCGTCATGGTCGACCAGACCTCGCACATGTTCATCACCGGACCCGACGTCATCAAGACGGTCACCGGCGAGGACGTGGGCATGGAGGAGCTCGGTGGCGCCAAGACGCACAACAGCCGCTCCGGCGTCGCGCACTACATGGGCGACGACGAGGAGGACGCCATCGAGTACGTCAAGGCGCTGCTCTCCTACCTCCCGAGCAACAACCTCGAGGACGCACCCGCCGACGAGATCGAGAACGACCTCACGGTCAGCGACCTCGACCTCGAGCTCGACACGCTCATCCCGGACAGCCCCAACGTCCCCTACGACATGCACACGGTGATCGGGCACGTCCTCGACGACGAGGAGTTCCTCGAGGTCCAGGCGCTCTTCGCGCCGAACATCATCATCGGCTTCGGCCGGGTCGAAGGTCGCCCGGTCGGCGTCGTCGCGAACCAGCCGATGCAGTTCGCCGGCACGCTCGACATCGACGCCTCGGAGAAGGCCGCCCGCTTCGTGCGCACCTGCGACGCCTTCAACATCCCCGTCCTCACCTTCGTCGACGTCCCGGGCTTCCTGCCGGGCACCGACCAGGAGTGGAACGGCATCATTCGCCGCGGCGCCAAGCTCATCTACGCCTACGCCGAGGCCACGGTCCCGCTCGTCACGGTCATCACGCGCAAGGCCTACGGCGGCGCCTACGACGTCATGGGCAGCAAGCACCTCGGTGCCGACATCAACCTCGCGTGGCCGACGGCGCAGATCGCCGTGATGGGCGCGCAGGGTGCCGTCAACATCCTCTACCGCAAGCAGATCGCGCAGGCGCAGGCCGACGGCGAGGACGTCGAGGCGGCCCGTCAGCGGTTCATCGCCGAGTACGAGGACGCGCTGGCGAACCCGTACGTCGCGGCCGAGCGGGGCTACATCGACACCGTCATCTCGCCGTCGAACACGCGCATGAACGTGACGAAGGCGCTCCGGGCCCTGCGTGGCAAGCGCGCCACCCTGCCGCCCAAGAAGCACGGAAACATCCCGCTGTGAGCGAGCAGGAGCAGGCCGCGGCCGAAGCAGGTGTCGAGAGCGCCGACCAGTCGGCGCAGACGATCCGCATCATCGGCGACGCGACCCCCGAGGAGACCGCGGCGCTCGTCGCGGTCCTCTCGGGCCTGTCCGGGGGCGCGGAGGAGACTCCCGCGCCCCGGCCCTCCGGGTGGACCGACCGGCGACGCCTCGTGCGGTCGCCGCTGAGTCACGGCCGGGGCAACTGGCGCGCGAGCGCGCAACCGCGCTGAAGGGGGCCGGCCCGGCTGATGTCGGGCCGGCTCAGCTTTTTCAGGCGTCGGTCGTCGTGTCGGTGCTGACCGCAGCGCTGTCGGCCACGGCAGGGTGCACGCGCACGTGCCATATCCACAGCCCCGCCGCCGCGAGCGTGCACGCGCCGGCGACGAGCGCGAGCACGGTCATCGAGTGGCTCACGAAGGGGGACACGACCCCGGCCACGAGCGCGTTGAGCAGCGTGTTGGACAGCGACTGGACGGACGACACCGTGCCGCGCTGACGCGGCCTCAGTTCGAGCAGGTCGAGCATGATCACGGGGAAGGCGAGCGCCATCCCGATCCCGAGGAAGGCTGGCGCGGCGACGGTCCACGGCAGCGATGGGGAGGACACGGCCTCGTGCGCGACCTGGAAGGCAGCGCCGATCAGTGACAGTCCGAAGCCGACCATGACGAGCGTGTGCTTCGGGGTCCGCTCCGCCAGTCGTCCGCTCAGCCACGAGCCGACGATCATCGCGCCGACGATGGGGATGAAGAGGACGCCGAAGTCCCGCTCCCCCAGGCCCAGGTGGTCGACGACGATGGCCGGCGCGGAGGAGATGTAGAGGAACAGCCCGGCGAAGTTGAGCGCCGCGGCCGCCGCGAGGCGCAGGACGGGCACGTCGGTCGTGCACTGCCACAGCGAGCGCACGATGGGGCCGACCCGGACGGGGGTGCGGTCCTGCGGCGGGTGACTCTCGGGCAACCCGAGGGCGACGAGGCCGGCGAGCAGGACGCCGTAGACGGCGAGGACCCAGAAGATGCCCTGCCAACTCGACCAGCCGAGCAGCCAGCCGCCGACAATCGGCGCGATCGCCGGCGCGATGCCGAAGACCATCGACATCTGACTCATGAACCGCTGCGCATCCGGTCCGCTGTAGAGATCGCGGACGACGGTGCGGGCGATGATGAGTCCGGCGCCGGCGAAGAGGCCCTGAACGGCCCGGGCCAGCAGGAGCAGCGGCATGCTCGTGGCGAGCGCGCACAGGACCGACGCCCCCGCGTAGAGCAGCAGTCCGCCGACCATGACGGGCTTGCGGCCCAGCGCGTCGGAGAGCGGTCCGTGCACGATGCTGGCCGCCGCGAAGGACAGCAGGTAAATGCTGATGAGCTGCTGGAGCTCGACCTTGTCGCCGCCGAGGTCGCGACCGATCACCTCGAAGGCCGGGAAGATCGTGTCGATCGTGAAGGGACCGATCATGGTCACGACGGCCAGGAGGCCGACGAGGGCGAGCGTGCCGGCGCGACTGGTCGGGACTGCGGTGGCGTGCGCGGGATTCGGGTCCGACGTGGTGCTCACGGGGCGTCGACCGGGGGCAGCACGCAGACGTTCATACGGGCAGCCTACGGCGCCACCGGCCTGCGGTACGTTCGGGCCGTGACCGACGCCAACACCCCCGCCCCGTCCCCGTCGCCGAACAGCACCCCTGCCGCGAGCGCGCCCGAGGGGCCGCGGACCCCGACCCCCGTCGACGCCATCGCCGAAGCCCACTTCGAGGCGAGCATCCGGCTGAGCCCGCTCGAGGCCACCTACCTCGGCGTCCCGGGGCACGACGGCGACCTCGACGACTTCTCCCCCGCCGGCTACGAGGCCCGCTCACAGCAGCGTCGCAAGACCCTGGCCGCCCTCGCCAACGCCACTCCGGTGGATGACGTCGACCGCGCGACCATCTCGGCGCTGCGCGAGCGCCTCGAGCTCGCCGAGGAGCTTCGGGCGGCCGGCCTCGAGGAGTCCGAGCTCAACGTCCTCGCCTCGCCGCTGCAGGCCATCCACGGCGCCTTCGACCTCATGCCGACCAATTCGGTGGAGCAGTGGGCGACCTTCGCCGAGCGACTGGACAAGGTGCCGGCGGCCCTCGCCGGCTGGACCGAGACGCTCCTCGCCGCGGCCGCCGCGGGCCGCGTCTCGCCGCGCCGCCAGGTCGCGGCGTGCGCGCGACAGTGCGCCGACCTCGTCGCCGACGACGGCTGGTTCGCGCTCCTGCTGGGCGAGCCGCGCATTGGCGACGACCCCCTTCCTGCGGACCTGCTGGACCGGCTCACCGCCGCCGCCGGCCGCGCTCGCGATGCCTACGCCACCCTCGGCGAGTCGCTCACCGAGCGGCTCCTACCGCTGGCCCCCGAGGCGGACGCGTGTGGGCGCGAGGCCTACTCCCTCCACTCGCGCTCCTTCCTCGGCGCCACCGTCGACCTCGAGGAGACCTACGCGTGGGGGCAGGAGGAACTCGCGCGGATCACTCAGGAGATGGCCGAGGTCGCCGACCGGATCGTGCCCGGCGGCACCGTGGACGACGCGATCGCCGCGCTCGACGCCGACCCCGCCTACCAACTGCACGGCACCGAGGCGCTGCGCGTCTGGATGCAGGCCATGGCCGACAACGCCATCGACGCCCTCGGCGCCGAGCACTTCGACATCCCCGGACCGGCCCGGCGCATCGCCTGCATGATCGCGCCCACGCACACCGGGCAGATCTACTACACCGGGCCGAGCGACGACTTCTCCCGCCCGGGCCAGATGTGGTGGTCCGTGCCGAAGGGGGTCACCGAGTTCACGACGTGGCGCGAGCTGACGACCGTCTACCACGAGGGCGTGCCCGGACATCACCTCCAGATCGCGCAGACCGTGCACCGCAAGGACCTGCTCAACCGCTGGCGTCGCCTCGCCTCGTGGACCTCCGGGCACGGCGAGGGCTGGGCCCTCTACGCCGAGCGACTCATGCAGGAGCTCGGCTACATGGACGACCCGGGTCACCTCCTCGGCCTCCTCGACGGGCAGTCGCTGCGGGCCGCGCGCGTCGTCATCGACATCGGCATCCACTGCGGCTTCGAGGCGCCGGCGGAGGTCGGCGGCGGGGAGTGGACCTACGACAAGGCGTGGACCTTCCTCACCGCGCACGCTCGCATGGACGAGGCGTTCCTGCGGTTCGAGCTCGACCGCTACCTCGGCTGGCCGGGCCAGGCGCCGAGCTACAAGATCGGCCAGCGACTCTGGGAGCAGCTGCGCGACGAGGCCCGCGAGCGCGAGGGTGACGCCTTCGACCTCAAGGCCTTCCACCGCCGCGCCCTCGACGTCGGCGGCGTCGGGCTCGACACCCTTCGCTCGGCCGTCCTGGGTTCGTGGGAACTGCCTGACGTCCACTGACGGAAGCCATAGGCTCGCGACGTGCGGATGACATGGGGAGCAATCGTCGCGGTGGCATCGATGGCGGGGCTCGGGGCGTGTTCCGCCGAGCCATCCAGCGACGCCTCGGCCACGGTGACCGCGACGAGTTCGAGCAGCCGCCCGGAGAAGGTCACGAAGACGACCACGGTGACGGCCACGGCGAGCACGACGCGCACGACGAGCCCGGCGCCCACGACCACGCCCCGCACGACTCCCACCATGGGCCCCCTCCCCACGGACATCGGCAGCTACGCCGACGCCTTCGTCAGGGCCTGGGGCATCGGCGATCAGCCGAGCGCCTCGCGCTACGCGACGGTGACGACCGTGAGCAGCCTCTTCGCCATGGACCCCCGCGGCGGCAGTACGTGGAAGCGCGGATCGCAGGTGGAGCAGGACGGCCGCATGCAGGTGAGGTACACCGACGGCGCGGGGACCGCGCTGTACGTGCTCATCGACCGGGGCCTCACCGCCACGGGCAGCGAGGACGCCATCGTCGCCGCCAACCTCGAGTACGAGGGCGACTCCACGGGCTACGACGCCGGCGAGGAGGCCGCGGGCGTCTCGGACATCGCGGTCGCCGAGACGACCGTCGCGGCCTACTGCGACGCGCTCGTGCGCGCCTGGGGCGCGGGTCAGCGGTCGACGGCGGACAAGTACGCCACCCAGACCGCCATGACCCAATTGTTCGACGGCTACGGCACCGAGGGTGGCAGTTGGAGTCGCTCCTCCAGTGACGCGTACTCGGCGACGTACACCGACGCCTCCGGGACGACGTTGACCCTGTGGGTCGAGCCGCAGGCCGTCGTGGCCGGACGCGGCGACGGCGCCTACATCGCGGACTTCTCCTGATCCGACGTGCCGTGCCGCGCCCCGGCGAGATCGCCGGGGCGCGGCACGGCCGCCCTCAGACGGCCCAGCAGTTCGTGAGCGGCGCCCAGCCGCGGAAGCGGGCGTCCAGGTAGGCCATCTCGGCGACGAAGTTCGGCACCGTCCCCCCGGCATGCGTCGGGACGAGGCTGGTGTGGAAGGTGACCCGCGCGCCGCGGTCGCACCAGTCCGAGGCCATCCGCTTGCCGACGGAGTACGGGATGATGTCGTCCGCGAGCGAGTGGACGACGAGCGCGGGCGCCTTCGGCTTGATGGTCCCGATCCGGCTGTCGGCGAGGACCGAGCGGAAGGGCTCCTCCCCGAAGTACTCCGTGAGCGGGCGACCGTCCTTCGTGAGGTCCCGCGACGTCATGAAGGAGTAGGAGAGGAGGTCGGTCACGCAGGTGTCCTTCGCGCTCTCGAGCCGCTCGAGCCCCGGCGCGTTGAGGTACTGCGACATGTCCAGTCCGTAGCCAGCGGCCAGCCCGTTCACGGCGTAGCCGAGGAAGAGGGAGTAGAGCGACCCGTCGAGGATCTTGGCGGTGGCCGCAAGGTCGGCCGGGACCGCCCCCGAGACGCTGCCCTTGAGATCGAGCTCGGGCGCATACGACCCGGCCAGTTCGGCGGCCGCGGCCGAGGCGCCACCACCCTGGGAGTAGCCGGCGAGGGCGACCGGACCGTTCGGGGCGAGGCCCGTGCCGGGGAGTCGTTGGGCGGCGCGGACCGAGTCGAGGACGGCGTGCCCCTGCACTCGACGGTTCATGTAGGTGTGCACACCTGGCGTGCCCAGACCCTGGTAGTCGGTCAGGACGACGGCGTAGCCAGCGGCAAGCAGGCCGGAGACGAAGAGCGACTCGTACTCCGTGCCCTCGCCACCCGCCCGGGACGGGGCGCAGCGATCGGCCATGCCCTGGGTGCCAGCGGCGTAGCCGATGATCGGGCGCGAGGCACCGGGACCGGTGTAGGTCGTCGACGGGACGAGCAGGGCGCCGCTGACGGCGATGGGCTGGCCGTCGTTGTCCGTGGTGCGGTAGAGCAGCCGCGTGGCCTTGCCCGGGAAGCGGGTCACCTTGAGCGGGTCGAGGTACCACGTCATCGGCTCCGAGCGGACGATGTCGCCGTTGGCCGCGGGCAGGGTGGCGGGCGGTTGATAGAAGGGGATCGCGTCGTCGCCGGGGACGGCGGCAGTGGCGGCAGTGGCCGCCTGGGGTGCGCCCAGGCTCGACCCGATCGCGAGGACGGCGGCGAGCAGGGGCGCGAGGGCGAGGGCGCGGCGGCGGGAGCCACGCTGGAGTGACGTCATTGTCAGGTCCATTCCGTTCGGAGGGGCTGGTGCCTGAACCCTACGTCGGGGTAACCGACTTGTCCTGTTGGGCAGCGGTCAGTCGAGCACCGCTCAGTCGAGCACCGCTCAGCCCAGCACCGCTCAGCCGACGCCCTGATCGATGATCTGCCAGACCTCGGCGTCGGACTGCCGGCCGACGATGAAGCCCCACCCGCGTTCCTCGTCGGACAAGGAGCTGTCCCCGCCCTCGGACCGCCCCGTGAAGGCGACGATCCAGGCCTGGGCGTAGTCGTCCGACGTCGACTGGCCGCCGCTGCCGGCCATCGCCGCCTTCTCGTCGATGAGGCGGACGTCCCGCAACCCGCTCCACCGGACCGGCCGATCCCAGCGGCCGAGGCGTTCGTCCGGGTCGGCGATGAGCCGGTTGGCGGTCTCGAAATCACGCGCGTCGATCGCCCGCAGGTAGGTGCGCACGGCCTCTTCGGGTGAGGACGAGGCGGTCGGGTCCGGGACGTCCTCCGTCATCCGGAAGGTCGCGAACGACCAGAGCGCGACCGCCACCACGGCAACGCCGACGAGCAGCGCGACGACCCTCCCCCGACGGTGCTACCCGTATCATGGCAGGTCCTGACGCGGGGATCGGGGGAACGCGTCGATCGGTCGTGCCCGAGGTCAGTCGACGAGGTCGAACCAGGCAATCCCGAGCTCGACGAGCAGCTCGCGCAGGACGGGCAGGGACACCCCGACGACGTTGCTCGGGTCGCCCTCGATCCCACTGACGAGCGGCGCGCCGAGGCCGTCGAGGGTGAAGGCGCCCGCCACGCGCAGCGGCTCGCCGGTGGCGACATAGGCGTCGATCTCCTCGTCGGAGACTGCGGCGAAGTGCACCGTGGTCGAGGCGGTGACGCCGAGGGTGGCGCCCGTGCCCCCTTCGTCCTCGTCACGCACGTCGATGACCCAGTGACCCGTGTGCAGCACCCCGGATCGGCCGCTCATCCGACGCCACCGCGAGGTCGCCTCCTGCGCGTCGACGGGCTTGCCGTGGACCTCGCCGTCGAATTCGAGCACCGAGTCGCAGCCCAGCACGAGGTCGCCCTCGAGCCCATCGCCCTCGATCGTCGCGGCGACGTCCTCCGCCTTCGCCTTGGCGAGGACGAGCGCGACGTCCTCCGCGGGCAGCGTCCCGTAGTGCGACTGGGCGGTGTCGACGACCGCGTCCTCGTCGACGTCACTGACCACGACGATGGGGTCGACGCCAGCGGCGCGAAGGGTGGCGAGACGGGCGGGGGACGCGGAGGCGAGGACGAGGCTGGTCACCGGGCGAGGGTATCGCCCGACCGCCGGGCCGCCCCGATCGCCCGGGGCGCGTGGGGGCTCAGACCGGGGGGATCCCCCGGCGCTTCGTCGCGAAGGCGCGGTCCCGATGCGCCGCGTAGCGCAGCCGGCGTAGCAACTCCTCGCGCAGCTCCTCGGGCTCGACGACGTGATCGATGACGAGGTCGGCGGCGAGCCGCTCGAGGTCGACGTCCTCCTCGTACTCGCGGCGCTTCTCGGCGACGAAGGCGTCCCGCGCCTCCACACCCTCGGCCGCCTCGACCTCGGCGATCTTGTTGGCGTAAACGGCGTTGACCGCGGCCTCGGGGCCCATGACCGCGATCCGAGCAGTCGGCAGCGCGATGGTCGCGTCCGGCCCGAAGCCCGGCCCGCCCATGGCATAGAGGCCGGCGCCGTAGGCCTTGCGCACGACGACACAGAACTGCGGCACGGTCGCACTCGACACCGCCGAGACCATCTTGGCGCCGTGGCGGATGATGCCGCCGCGCTCGACCTCAGAGCCGATCATGAAGCCGGGGACGTCCGCGAGATAGATCAGCGGGATCGAGTAGGCGTCGCACAGCCAGATGAAGCGGGCTGCCTTGTCGGCGCTGTCGGTGAAGAGCACGCCGCCCTTGACGGCGGAGTTGTTGGCGACGATGCCGACGGTCTCGCCGTTCATCCGGCCCAGGCCGATGACGAGCTCCGCGGCAAAGAGGGCCTTGATCTCGAAGAAGCTCTCGTCGTCGACGAGCGAGTCGATGACGTCGTGGACGTCGAAGGGCTCGCTCTCGCGCTCCGGGATGGCGGCCCGGGTGAGGGGCGTGGCCGGCATCTCGGGCTCGTACGAGGGCGGCGGCGACTGCCAGTTCTGGGGCAGGTACGAGAAGTAGAGCTTGGCCATCTCGATGGCCTCGGTGTCATCCTGGACGAGGATGTCGCCGACGCCGGAGACGGTGCAGTGCATCCGCGCCCCACCCATGTCCTCCAGGGAGACCTTCTCCCCCACGACCATCTCGGCCATGCGCGGGCTGCCGAGATACATCGAGGCGTTGCCCTCGACCATGATCAGCAGGTCGGTGAAACTCGGGATGTAGGCGCCGCCCGCGGCCGACGGACCGAAGAGGCAGCAGATCTGCGGGACCTTGCCCGACAGCGCGACCTGGTTGTGGAAGATGCGTCCGGCGCCGCGGCGCCCCGGGAACATCTCGACCTGGTCGGTGATGCGTGCGCCGGCGGAGTCGACGAACCAGAAGATCGGCAGTTCCTCGCGCAGCGCCATCTCGGTGGCACGGACGATCTTCTCGACGGTGCGGGCGCCCCACGACCCGGCCTTCACGGTGGGGTCGTTGGCGATGACGATGACGGGGCGGTCGTCGACCGTGCCGCGGCCGGTGACGACGCCGTCGGCGGGCAGCCCGGGCGCGAGAGCGTTGGCGTAGCGACCGTCCTCGACGAAACTGCCCTCGTCGACGAGCAGCGCGATGCGATCGCGGACGTAGAGCTTGCCCTGGGCGGCGAGCTTCGCGGCGGCCTTCTCCGGCGCGGCTGCCGAGGCGGCGTGCGCCGCGGCGAGCCGCGCGCGGACGTCGGCGACCTTCGGATCGGTCTGGGACGGCTGCTCGTTCACCGGCATACCCTCACTGTGTCAGTCGGACGCGTCATCAGGCCGGAAGGCCGAGGTGGCGGGCGATGAGCATGCGCTGGACCTCGGAGGTCCCCTCGCCGATCTCGAGGATCTTGCCGTCGCGATAGAAGCGGGCGACGGGGTACTCCTCCATGAAGCCGTTGCCGCCGAAGATCTGCACGGCGACCCGGGTGGCGCTGACGGCGGCCTCGCTCGAGTAGAGCTTGGCGATCGAGGCGGCCTGCTTGACGTCCGCGACGGAGCGGCGACCGGCGTTGTGCTCGTCCTTGAGCCAAGCCGCCTTGTAGGTCAGCTGGCGAGCGGCCTCGACCGAGACGGCGAGGTCGGCGATCTGGAAGGAGATGCCCTGGTTGGCCCCGATCGGCCGACCGAAGGCCTTGCGGGTCCTGGCGTACTCGATCGACTCCTCGAGCATCCGCTGGGCCATGCCGAGCGCGAGCGCCGAGATGGCGATGCGGCCGTCGTCGAGGGTCTTGAGGAACTGTCGGTAACCCTCCCCTTCGCCACCGAGCAGGTTGCCGGCCGGCACATGACAGTCGGCGAAGGTGAGTCCGTGGGTGTCGGAGATGTGCCAGCCAAGCTTGTCGTAGGCGGGCTCGACGGTGAATCCCGGTGTGCCGGAAGGAATCATGATCGCGCTGATCACCGGGGCGCCGTCTTCGCGGGTGCCGGTGCGGGCGGTGACCGTGACGACGGACGTGATGTCCGTGCCCGAGTTGGTGATGAAGGCCTTGGCGCCGTCGACGACCCACTCGTCGCCGTCGCGGACCGCCTTCGTGCGGGTGGCCCCGGCGTCGGAGCCGGCGTCGGGCTCGGTGAGCCCAAAGCCGGCGAGCGCGCGGCCGGCGACGAGGTCGGGCAGGAAGCGCTCCTTCTGCTCGTCGGTGCCGTAGGTGAGGATCGGGTTGATCCCGAGGCCGACACCGGCGCTGAGGGTGATGCCGATCGACTGGTCGACGCGGCCGAGCTCCTCGATCGCGACGCAGAGGCTGGTGAAGTCGCCGTCCTCCCCCATGCCCCCGTACTCCTCGGGCACGACGAGGCCAAAGAGGCCCAGGTCGCCCATCTTCGGGACGAGGTCGGCCGGGAAGTGGTGGTCCTTGTCCCACTGCGCCACATGGGGCTCGACCTCGCGCTCGGCGAAGTCGCGAACGACCTTGCGGAAGTCCTCGTGGTCCTTGCTCAGCTCGAACATCGATGTCCCCTGATGGTGGCGCGACGGTTACCGCCGGTGCTTGACGTTGACGTCAACGTAAAGCAATACTCCGCGACATGGCAACCCGATCCGGCGACGGTCAGACGTGGACGATCCGTGAGGTCGCCGACGAGTTCGGCATCACCACGCGGACGGTCCGGCACTACGAGGACATCGGGCTCATCTCGCCCGAACGGCAGGGCACGACGCGGATCTATCACCGTCGGGACAAGACCCGACTCAACCTCATCCTGCGCGGCAAGCGACTCGGCTTCCCGCTCGAGGAGATCGCCAAGATCATCGACCTCTACGACGCCCCTCGGGGCAGGCGCAGCCAGCTGACCTACGTGCTCGACCAGATCGACGAGCGGCGCGCCGACCTCGAGCAGCGTCGCCGCGACATCGAGGACGCGCTCACGGAGTTGGACGGTTTCGAGCAGCGCTGCCGCGCCGACCTCGACCGCCTCGCCTGAGGCCGCCGCTCCACCGGTTGGGACTGCTCGCAGTCAGCGTGGCGGTGGGTCCCAGGCGTAGCTGCCGTCATCGCGCCGCTGGCAGGTGACGTCCACACCGTCCACGGTCTCCTCGTGCACACCGACATCACTGAACTCGCAGACCTGCCCCGGAGCGACGACGACCGTGCCGACTCCCACCGACCCCTGTGTGTCGCTCGGCGCGGGCGTGTTCGAGCTCGGCGACGTCTCGGCGCCGGGCGTCGTGCTGGGCGTGGACGGGGTCGTGACCTGCTCACTCGGTCCCTCGCCGTCCGACGACCAGGGCGCCCAGATCAGCACCGCGGCAAGCGCCGCCAGGACGACGAGCGCTGTCAGCAGGAGCGCGCGACGGGACGGCCGGTCACGTTCGGGGGGCTCGACGCCATCGGCGGAGGCCTCGACCTGGCGGAGCACCTCGACGTCGCCCATCGCGTCGGGATCCCACGCGAGCGATGGCAGGTCCAGCCGCCGGACCACCTCACCTGCCGACTGCGGGCGAGCGACCGGATCCTCCCGGATCAACTCGGTGACGAGCTGCCACAACTCATCCGGCGTGCCGTCCGGACGCGTCGGTGGCGGCGTGGGGTGCGCGCCGGTGAGCATGGCGATGCCGACCTGTCCCAAGGCGTACAGGTCGGCGGTCGGGTGAGGCTCGGCACCGCTCAGGGACTCGGGCGCGCCATAGGCCGGGGTGCCGGACCACTGCCCGGTCTGGGTCAGGCGCACCCCGTCGAGTTCGATGGCGATGCCGAAGTCCGTAAGGAAGGCGTGGGGTCGCTCGGCGCCGGTGGCCGCCAGCAGGACGTTGGCCGGCTTCACGTCGCGATGAAGAATGCCGGCCGCGTGCACGGCCTCAAGCCCGCTGCCGAGCTGACGGAGGATCTCGGCGACAAACGCGGGAGGCAGCGGCCCGTGGTCCCCGATCAGGGTCGCGACCGATCCGCCTTCGACAATCGGCATGGTGAAGAGCACGCGGTCGTCCTCCCCCGCCCACGACAGGGGTGTGAGTACGTGAGGGTGGACGACCCGGAGGGCCTGCTCCCGCACGAAGCGCAACAGCGACACGGCGTCGGACTGCCGGAGCACCTTCGCCGCCACGATGCGCTTCTCCCGGGAATCCCACACTCGCCACACCGTCCCCATCCCACCCTCGCCCAGGTGGTCGAGGAGTTCGTAGCGCCCCGCGAAGACCTCACCCACGCGCGAGACCGGCGGCTCGGCGCAGTTGGCCCGCGAGGGCCGCGGCGCCGGTGGCATCGGCGGCATCGGCCGTGGTCAGCAATTGCTCGACGGTGGCCGACGCGGCCAGCGCCCGGGCGACCTGGAGGTCATCGCCGTGGACGCCGGTCAGGGTCGGCTGCTCCTCACGGATCTCCCCAAGGCGCGCCTGCAGCTCGTCCGGCGTCAGGTTGCCGCCTTCGTGCGCGAGGGCGAGCAGACGCTGCAACCGGTGCACGACAGCGGGATTCCCGATCTTGACGCGCTGGCCGCTCAGGAGTTGGGAGAGCATCGGAGCCGACAGACCCAGGGCCTCGGCGAGCCGGCCCTGCGTGAGACCCAGACTCGTCCTGACCTCGGCACCAAGCTCTGACAAGGGCGCACCATAGAGGGCGCGCTGTTGCTCCAGGGCGTCGGCGGTCGTCACACCGGCAGCATAGGTCGACGCTCCGTCTCAGCTCAGGACTGAGCGGCGAGGAAGGCGTCGATCTCGACCGCGGAGGGTGCCGTGGAGGGTCCGCGACGCGTCACCTTGATCGCCCCACCGGCGTTCGCGCGCCGCGCGGACTCGGCCCACGGCAGGCCGGCTGCGCGGCAGGCGACCAGGACGCCGGTGTGGGTGTCGCCGGCCCCGTTGGTGTCGACCGGCTTCTGCGGGTAGCCGTCGAGGTCGGTGGTCTCGCCATCGGCATGGACGGCGCAGCCCTGCGGCCCATCACGAACGACGGCGACGGCGCCCGTGGGCAGGTGCTCCAGGCACTTCGGGGCGGCGACGACGATGTCGGACTCTCCGGTCAGCGCCTCGCTCTCCTCTGCGTTGCCCGTCCACACGGTCGTCAGCGCAAGCATCTGCGTGCGCGTCTCGTCGGGGAGTTCCTCGAAGATCGCCCCAGGGTCGAGGACGACCTCGACACCTGCGGGGAGCCCGGCCAGCCACTGCAGCAACGGGTCTCGCGTCGTGCCCGTGAGGCTGTAACCGCTGACGCAGACGAGGTCGCCCGCCTGTGGGTCGGCCGTCTGCAGCGACTCGACGGTGATGAGCCGCTCCGCGGCTTGGGTCGTGACGAAGGTGCGCTCGGCCGTCGGCTCGAGCATGACGACGCAGATGCCGGTGTCGAGGTCGGGCACGACGGGGCTGGAGACCGTGACACCTTCCGCCTTCAGCGCCGCACGGACGAGCTCACCGTGCGGGCCGGTGCCAGTGGCTCCCGCGTGGACGCATTCCGCGCCCTGCCGCGCGGCGGCAAGCAGGATGTTGACCGCTCCCCCGGCATACTCCTTCGGCGGCGGGGCCATGACGTTCCCACCGCGACGAGGGAGGGACGGCACCTCGACGACGACGTCGACGAGCGCCTGAGCGGTGTGGATCACCCGGGGAGACATGGACGGCAGCGTATTGCGTCCGCCCGCCTGCGCCGAGAAGCACACCGATCTCCTTCCGATTGCATCTTTGCTATTGCAAATAGTAGGGTGAGCGCGCACCGCCAACGAAGGGGGACTTCACGATGCGGATCCTTGCCGCTCTCATCACTGCCGCCACTGTCACGCTCACCGGAGCGGCGCAGTCGGCCTCGCCCGCTGCCGCCACCACCAGCGTGGATGAGCCGGTGCCGGGCAAGTTGCTGCTCATGCTCGACGCGTCCGGATCGATGAAGGCCCAGGACCCCAGCGGACTCACCAAGATCAACGCGGCGAAGAAGGCCCTCACCGGCCTCGTCGACGCCCTGCCCGACACCGCCCAGGTCGGCCTGCGCGTCTACGGCGCCACCGTCGACGGCAAGGGCAAGCCCACCACCGCCGCCTGCGCCGACACCCAACTCATCCACCCCATCGAGGCACTGGACAAGCCCACGCTCACGTCCACCATCAAGGACATCAAAGCCCTGGGCGAAACCCCCATCGCGCACTCCCTCAAAGAGGCCCTGAACGACCTCGGCACGGAAGGCAAGCGCAACATCGTCCTTGTCTCCGACGGCGAAGAGTCCTGCGTCCCCGACCCCTGCCCCACCATCAAGAAACTCACCACAGCCGGCGTCGACCTCCAGATCGACACCGTCGGCTTCGGCGTCGACGCCAAAGCCCGCAAGCAACTCCAGTGCCTCGCCGACGCCGGCAAGGGCAGCTACTACGACGCCCAGGACGCCTCCCAACTCGCCAACAGCCTGAGCAAGCTCGGACAACGCGCCCTCCGCCCCTTCACGACCACCGGCACGCCCGTCACCGCAGCCCCGTCCGCCGAGACGGGGCCGGTGCTCAAGGCCGGTCAGTACACGGACACGTTCGCTCCGGGCGGCCCGGCCCGCTTCTATCGGATCGAGCGTGCGCCCGGCTCGACGGTGCGGATGTCGGTGAGCATGCGGCCGCCGAAGCCGGGTGACACGTGGCTGGAGGAAATGGAACTCAAGGTCACGGATGAGCAGGGCGCGCTGTGCGCCTCGGATCTCGACAACCGGTTCAATCCCGAGGGACTCCTCCAGGTCATGGTCGCCCGCGTGGTCGTCGACGGCGACGGCGACGACCCGTGCCAGACGGGCTCGCTGATCGCCAGCGTCGTCCGGGGCAAGAACGGGGCGCCCGATGCCCCGGTGGAGGTCCTCGTCATGGAGGAGCCTCCCGTGTCCGAGGTCGACTCCTTGCCGGCGGCACTCGGCGAAGCCCAGTCGATCACCGCACCGGCCACGGGCAAGGCCCAGCCGATCGTGGGCGGTGGGGGTTTCTCCGATGCCGTGACGATCACCGAGGGGATGCACACCGAGGTCGTCCTCCCGGGCGAACAACTCTTCTACAAGATCCGACTCGAGCACGGCCAGCGTGCGGCGTTCACCCTGGACGCCCCCGCGCCCGGGACCGCCACACCGGAGTTCCACGGCACCGACGCGGCGATGTTCGACATCGTGTCGTGGAATCCCGCGCGGGAGCCGTTCAACCACTCCTCCGCCGAGCCCTCCTCCCGGGAAGCCTTCAACGGAGATGGCCCGGTCGTCGCGAACGCCTTCGTCCCGGAGGTCCGGTACCGCAACCGCGAGGGTGATGACCTGGACGTCGCGCCGGCGTCCATCGCGGGGTACTACTACTTCTCCCTCGGACGAGACGTGGAGGCTGCCGATTCCACGGCCAACGTCCCACTGACCGTCCGCATCCGTGTCGCGGTGGACGGCGAACCGACCGCCGAACCGGCCTATGCCGGGCCCTCCCCCGACGCGTCCGCGTCCTCCAGCGACTCAGCGTCCCCCAGCACTTCGGCGTCACCCAGTGGGTCGGACACGACCGCAGCCGCGCCGGACGACGTCGCCACGGATGACGGGGGCTCGGGCTGGTTGCCCTGGGCCGTTCTGGGTCTGGTGGCGGTGCTGGGAGCCCTGGGTGCGGCCATCCGGATCATCCAGGTGCGGCAACGCAGCCAGGCGAACACCTGAGCAGACCCGCCTGCTTTGCTAGGACGTGTCGCACCACCCCCGCCTCACCCCCACCCCACCGCGACCCGAGCGAGAGGCCACCATGGCGATCGAGACCACCCCCCGCTTCGCCTCGGTCGACGACGTGCTGACCCGCCTCGCCGACGTCGGCTACCTGGCGTCCGACGCCATCGCGACGACCGTCTATCTGGCCGAGGCGCTCGGCAAACCACTCCTCATCGAGGGCCCGGCCGGTGTCGGCAAGACCGCGCTGGCGGCCGCGGTGGCGAACGCGACCTCCTCCGAACTCATCCGCCTCCAGTGCTACGAGGGCGTCGACGAGGCCCGCGCCCTCTACGAGTGGAACCACGCCAAGCAGCTCCTGCGGATCACGGCGGCGGGCGCCGGGCACGCCGAGGGCGCGCAGTGGGACGAGGTCCACTCCGACATCTTCACCGACGAGTTCCTCCTCGCCCGCCCGTTGCTGCGCGCCATCCGGAGCGAGCGCCCCGCCGTGCTCCTCGTCGACGAGCTCGACAAGGCGGACGTGGAGATCGAGGGCCTGCTGCTCGAGGTCCTCGGCGACTTCCAGGTGACCGTGCCCGAGCTCGGGACGATGACGGCCACGCACCGCCCCTTCGTCGTCCTCACCTCCAACGCCACCCGCGAACTGTCCGAGGCGTTGCGGCGCCGCTGCCTCTTCCTGCACATCGACTACCCCGAGGCCGACCTCGAGCGGCGGATCGTCGAACTCACCGTCCCCGACCTCGACGACGCCCTCGTCGCCTCCCTCGTCCGGCTCGTGCGCGCGCTGCGCGGGCAGCGACTGCGCAAGGCGCCGTCCGTCGCCGAGACCATCGACTGGGCCCGCACCCTCGAGACCCTCGGCGTCGACGAACTCACGCCCGCGTGGGTGCGCGAGACCCTCGGCGTCGTCCTCAAACACCAGGACGACATCCTCCGGGCCTCGGCGACGCTCGACCTCGACCGTGACCTCACCCGCTGACGCGACCTCGCCCGCCTCGCCCCTGACGGCGCGGCTGGTGCAGCTCGCGCGCGAGCTGCGGCGCCACGGGATCACCGTGGGCACGAGCGAGGTCGTCGACGCGGCGGCCGTCGTCGTCGCGCTCGGCATGGACGACCGCGAGCGCCTGCGCGAGGGGCTCGCGGCGACGATGATGCGGATGGCGGGGCAGCGATCCGTCTTCGACCAACTCTTCGACATCCACTTCCCGGCCGCGGTCGGCGGCCGCGCCGCGCTACTCGACCCGGAGTCGCCACTCCCGGACGACGCCTCCCCCACCGAGAAGGCCGCGCACCTGCGGGAGCTGCTCGCCCGCGCCCTCGCCGAGCGGGACCAGGCCGCGCTCGACCTCCTCGCCGTGCGCACCGTCGAGGAACTGGGCCGCCTGCGCAACGCGGCGAGCAACGGCGGCTGGTCGGCCATGCAGGCGCTCGACACCCTCGCCCCGCAGACGGCGATCGTCGCCGCGCTCCGCCGCGCCCGCGACGCGGGCGATGCCGAAGGGGGCTCCGGCACCGGGAGCGCGGGGTCGGGTGACGGGTCGGGGGCCTCCGGCGGCGGCGGGTCGGGCGAAGGCAGCGGGGGCGGGGCCGGCGGCGGGTCCGCGCCCGGCGCCCCGCGCGCGGAGCACCTGTCCGACCGCTTCGATCGCGACGAGATCCGGGCGGCCGTGGCCGCCTTCCGACGGGCGGTGGAGACCGAGAGCACTCGGCGCAACGTGGAGGTGCGCGGCGCCGAGCGGATCAGCCGCTACGGCGTGCGCGATCCCCTCGAGCGCCGGCCGTTCCTCCTCACCGGTCGCACCGACGCCGACGAGATCCGGGCCGTGATCGCACCCCTCTCGCGCACGCTCGCGAGCCGCCTCGCGGCCAAGCAGCGCCGGCACGCGCGCGGCACGATCGACATCCGCCGCACGCTGCGCGCCAGCATGTCGACCGGCGGGGTCCCCATCGCTCCGGCCTGGCGGCGTCGGGTGCGCGGCCGCCCCGACCTCGTCCTGCTCTGTGACATGTCGGGCTCGGTCAGTGGGTTCAGCCGGTTCACGATGCTGCTCATGCAGTCGCTGTCCGGGCAGTTCCGGCGGGTGCGCATCTTCGGCTTCATCAATGTCGTCGACGAGATCACCGAGCAGGTCGCCGCGGCCGGACTCGGCGAGGACGTGCGCGACGTCGTCGTCGCCACCGCGACGATGGCCGCCTGGCACGGCAACAGTGACTACGGCACCGCCCTCGCGGAGTTCGTCGAGCACCACCTCGACGCCATCGGCCCGCGGACCACGGTGCTCATCCTCGGCGACGCCCGCAGCAACAACACCGACCCGCGGCCAGACGCCCTGCGGGACATCGCCGCGCAGGCCAAGCACGTCGCGTGGCTCAATCCCGAGCCCGTCGCGCAGTGGGGATCGGGCGACTCGGTGGCCCCGACGTATGCCGAGATCGTCGACATGCACGAGTGCCGCAACATCGAACAACTGCGACTTTTCGTCACCCGAATCCTGCCGGTGTGAGACGTCCGTCCCACCGGGCCTGTGAGAGCGGTGGCGCCGCTGCTGACCCGCTAGAGTCCGTCGCATGCCGAGCATCAACAAGGTCCTCATCGCGAACCGTGGCGAGATCGCCGTTCGCATCGCCCGCGCCTGCCAGGACAGCGGGATCGCCTCCGTCGCCGTCTACGCCGACCCCGATCGTGACGCTCTCCACGTCAAGGTCGCCGATGAGGCATATGCCCTCGGCGGCTCGACCCCCGGAGACAGCTACCTCCTGCAGGACAAGCTGATCGACGTCGCCAAGCAGGCCGGCGCCGACGCCGTGCACCCGGGCTACGGGTTCCTCGCGGAGAACGCCGACTTCGCCCAGAAGGTCATCGATGCCGGACTCACCTGGATCGGCCCCTCCCCCGAGGCGATCGACGCCCTCGGCGACAAGGCCAAGGCCAAGCACATCGCCGTCAAGGCCAACGCCCCGCTGGCCCCGGGCACCAAGGACCCGGTCAAGGACGCCGACGAGGTCGTCGCGCTGGCCCAGGAGTTCGGTCTCCCCATCGCCATCAAGGCGGTCTACGGCGGTGGCGGCCGCGGCCTGAAGGTCGCCCGCACCCTCGAGGAGATCCCCGAGCTGTTCGACTCCGCCGTCCGTGAGGCCGTGACCGCCTTCGGTCGCGGCGAGTGCCTCGTCGAGAAGTTCCTCGACAAGCCGCGCCACGTCGAGACGCAGTGCCTCGCCGACCAGCACGGCAACGTCGTCGTCGTCTCCACCCGCGACTGCTCGCTGCAGCGCCGCAACCAGAAGCTGGTCGAGGAGGCCCCGGCCCCCTTCCTCACCGACGAGCAGAACGCGGAGCTCGTCCGCGCGTCGAAGGCCATCCTCAAGGAGGCCGGCTACGTCGGCGCCGGGACGTGCGAGTACCTCGTCGCCCAGGACGGCACGATCTCCTTCCTCGAGGTCAACACGCGCCTGCAGGTCGAGCACCCGGTCACCGAGGAGGTCACCGGCATCGACCTCGTGCGCGAGCAGTTCCGCATCGCGGCCGGCGAGGAGCTCGGCTACGACGACCCCAAGCCGCACGCGCACTCCTTCGAGTTCCGCATCAACGGCGAGGACGCGGGGATGAACTTCATGCCTGCCCCCGGCACCGTCTCCCGCTTCTCGCCCCCCACCGGTCCCGGCGTGCGCCTCGACACCGGCATCGTCGAGGGCGACACCATCGCGGGCGCCTTCGACTCCATGCTCGCCAAGCTCATCGTCACCGGACGCGACCGCAAGCAGGCGCTCGAGCGCAGCCGCCGCGCGCTCAAGGAGTTCGTCGTCGAGGGCATGCCGACGGTCCTCCCCTTCCACGAGGCCGTCGTCAACGACCCGGCCTTCGCGCCCGACGGCGACGCGCCCTTCACGATCTACACGCGGTGGATCGAGACGGACTTCGACAACCAGATCGCCCCCTTCGCCGGGGAGCACGCCGAAGGTGAGGAGCCCGCGGAGCGCCAGAAGCTGACCGTCGAGGTCGGCGGCAAGCGCCTCGAGGTCGTCCTGCCGGGTGGCCTGTCGCTCGGTGGTGGCGCGGGTGCCGCGAAGAAGAAGGCGCCCAAGCGGTCGGTCGGCGGCAAGAAGGGTGCCGGCGCGTCCGGTGACTCCCTCACCGCCCCGATGCAGGGCACGATCGTCAAGGTCGCCGTCGAGGAGGGCGCGACCGTGGCCGAGGGCGACACGATCATCGTCCTCGAGGCCATGAAGATGGAGCAGCCGATCAAGGCACACAAGGCTGGCACCGTCACGGGCCTCGACGCCGAGGTCGGCGCGACGGTCTCCAACGGCGCCGTCCTCTGCGAGATCAAGGACGCCGCGGCCGACGAGGCCTGATCCTCACCGCACGACGACGAAGGTCGCCCCACCAGTTGGTGGGGCGACCTTCGTCGTCGTGGTGCGACCGTCGTCACTCGGCGGGCAGCGCGCCCTTGCCCGGCTCGGCCTGGCTCGCGGTGCCCGGCTGCGGCTCCGGGGTGGACGGCGTGCCCGGCGTCGTGGTGTCGGGTGTGGCCGTGTCGGGTGTGGTCGTGTCGGGCGTGGTCGTGTCGGGTGCAGGGGTCTCCGTCGTCGACGGCGTTCCCGGGTCGGCGGGGACACCGCTCGTGTCGGGCTCGGGCACCGTCTGACCCGGAGTCTCCTGGGGAGCGCCACCGGGCGTCTCGCCGGGAGTGGCCGGGGCGTTCGGGTCCGCGGGCTGCGGGTCCTCGGTGCCCGGCGAGGGGTTGGGCGCCGGCGTCGGCGCCGTGGGCTCAGTCGGCTCGGCAGGCGTGTTGGGCTCAGACGGCGTGGTCGGCTCAGCGGGCGTCGTCGGCTCGGCAGGCTTCGTCTCCTCCGGCACCCCGAGCTGCCCCTCGAGCACGTCCCCACCCTGCTCGATCTGGTCGGTGTACTTCCCACCGGTGCGCTCGTCGATGGCGTCCTGGATCTTGTCGATCGCGCTCCGGGCGGTGTCCGGGTTGTCGGCGATGATGTCCTTCACCTTGTTGATGATGTTGTCGGCGGCGTCGCTCATGCGGTTGCTCCTCGGTTCGAGACGGATTCCACGATCGGGCGGGGCCCCATGACCAGCCCACCACCTCGACATTACCCACGCCGTGGGCGTCGCGCGGCCCGAGGAAACTGTGGATTCCCCTGCGGGGTCAGGCCGGCTCGCCGCGGCGGCTGACCGCGGGCGGGCGCCAGCCGCCGATCGAGGCGACCATGTCGAGCGTCTCCCGGGTCGCCCGCACGTCGTGGGCACGGAAGACGGTCGCCCCCAGCCACGCGGAGATCGCCGTGGCGGCGAGAGTCCCGTGGAGGCGGTCCTCCACCGGCAGGTCGAGGGTCTCCCCCACGAAGTCCTTGCGGGAGATGGCCTGCAGCACGGGATGTCCCAGGGCCACGACGTCGGCCGTGTGCCGCACCAACGTCAGGGAGTGCCGCGTCGTCTTGCCGAAGTCCAGCGTCGGGTCGAGCAGGATCCGCTCGCCCGGGATACCCGCGGCCAGGGCGCGCTCGGCGGCGGCGCGCAGGGTCGCGACGACGTCCTTGACGACGCCGTCGGGCTCGGGTGGATAGGTGACACCGACGGGGTCGGTGCGCGGCGGCAGGCCACCGGTGTGCGAGCAGACGATCCCCGCGCCGATCTCGGCCGCGACTGCCACGAGCTCGGGGTCGTGCCCCGCCCAGGTGTCGTTGACGACGTCGATGCCGTGGAGCGCGAGCGCGCGCACGACCTCGGAGCGCCACGTGTCGATCGACAGGATGACGTCGGGGTGCTGGCGACGTGCCTCGAGGACGAAGGGGGTCAGCCGGTCGATCTCCATCTCGGCCGAGACGTGCTCGCCCTCCTGCCCCGCGCGCACGGCACCGACGTCGATCAGGTCGGCCCCGTCGTCGACGGCCCGCCCGAGGGCGGCCAGCGCGTCGTCGAGGTGGGCGTGCCGTCCCCCGGCAAAGAAGGAGTCCGACGTGCGGTTGATGATCGCCATCACCGCCGGGTGCGCCGCGTCGAAGGTGCGTCCGCGCAGCACGAGCGGCGCCGGGCGGGCGCCCATGCCCCCTGCCCCGGCTCCTCGGCCGTCGGCCGGACTCATCAGTCGATCGCGTGGAGGCGGCGCGCCGCCTCCGCGAGCGAACCCGTCAGCGACGGGTAGACGGTGAAGGTCGAGGCCACCTGGTCGACGCTGAGACGGTGCTGGACCGCGAGCGCCACGGGGAAGATCAACTCCGAGGCGCGCGGCGCGACGACGACGCCACCGAGGATCGTGCCGGACCCCCTCGCGGAAAACAGCTTCACGAAGCCCTCGTTGATGCCGAGCATCTTGGCCCGGGGATTCGTCGCGAGCGGCATCATCACGCTGTCGACCTCGACACCACGCTCGGCGATCTCCCGCTGCGAGCGCCCCACGGTCGCGATCTCGGGGTCGGTGAAGATGTTGGCCGCCACGGCGCCGACCCGCAGCGGCGCCACGGCGTCGCCGAGGGCGTGCTGCATGGCCAGGCGGCCCTGCATGGCGGCGACGGAGGCGAGGGCGAAGACACCGGTGCAGTCACCCGCGGCGTAGATCCCACGCACCGAGGTCCGGGACACCCGGTCGACGGTGATGTGACCGGAGTCCGCGACCTCGACGCCGACCTCCTCGAGACCGAGGTTCGCCGTGCGCGGGACGGCGCCGACGGCGAGCAGCACGTGCGACCCCTCGACGGTGCGACCGTCCTCGAGGCGGACGATGACGCCGTCCTCGGTGCGCTCGGCGCCGGCCATCCGGGACCGGTTGAGCACCTCCATGCCGCGCTTGCGGAAGACGTCCTCGATGAGCGCGGCGGCGTCCTCGTCCTCACCGGGCAGCACGAGGTCGCGCGAGGAGACGAGGGTGACGTCAGCGCCGAGGCCGAGGTAGGCCTGCGCGAGCTCGGCGCCGGTGACACCGGACCCGACGACGATGAGCTTTTCGGGGAGCTCCTCGAGCCCGTAGATCTGTTGCCAGGTGAGGATCCGCTCGCCGTCGGGCTGGGCGGTCGGCACAACACGCGGCGTCGCGCCCGTCGCGATGAGGATGACCTCGGCGGCGAGCGTCTCGACGCCGTCCTCGGTCGTCGCCTCGACGGACGTCGGCGTGAGCAGGCGACCGACCCCCTTCACCACTCGGACTCCGACCTCCGCCAGACGGGCTCCGATGTCCGCGCTCTGCGCGGCGGCGAGGGCGAGGACACGGCCGTTGACCTCGGCGAGTTGGGCGCGCGCGTCGGAGACCTCGTCACCCTCCTCGTCCTCGAGGTGCACCCCCAGATCGGAGGCGGTCTCGAACTCGGACATGTAGTCCGCCGTCGAGATCAGCGTCTTGCTGGGCACACAGTCGGTGAGCACCGCGGCCCCGCCCAGGCCGTCGCTGTCGATGATCGTCACGTCGGCCCCGAGGTGGGCGCCCACGAGGGCCGCCTCGTAGCCGCCGGGTCCGCCACCGATGATGACCACTGAGGTCTTGCGCTTCGTCACGAGGCCATCCAACCACCCCCGCCCATCACCTCGTGGATGGGCGGGGCGACCGGTAGCCTGCGGTGGGTGACCACTGACGCAACGACCCTCGATCTCGACGACCCCGCCACGGACCCGATGGAGGTCGCCCGCGCGGCCGCCGCCGTCATCGCCGAGCGCACCGGGGCGGACCACCACGACGTGGCCCTCGTGCTCGGTACCGGGTGGAAGGAGGCCGGGACCCTCCTCGGCGAGACGCTCGCCGAGATCGACAACACGGACGTCCCGGGCTTCCACGGCGCGGCCCTCTCGGGCCACACCAGCTCGATGCGCTCGGTCGCCATCGGCGACACCGGCAAGCGCGCGCTGGTCTACGGCACCCGCAGCCACTACTACGAAGGTCGCGGTGTCCGCTCCGTCGTGCAAGGCGTCCGGACCGCGGCCGCGGCCGGCTGCTCCGCCATCGTGCTGACGAACGGCTGCGGCGGCCTCAACCCCGAGTGGGCTCCCGGCACGCCGGTCCTCATCAGCGACCACATCAATCTCACGGCGACCTCCCCCATCGAGGGCGCGAACTTCGTCGACCTGACCGACCTCTACAGCCCGCGGCTGCGCCAGCTCGCGCGCGAGGTCGACGGCAGCCTCGAGGAGGGCGTCTACGTGCAGTTCCGCGGGCCGCACTACGAGACGCCCGCCGAGGTCCGGATGGCCATGGCGATCGGCGGCGACCTCGTCGGCATGTCGACGTCACTCGAGGCCATCGCCGCCCGCCAGAGCGGCCTCGAGGTCCTCGGCATCTCCCTCGTCACCAACCCGGCCGCTGGGATCTCGGCGACACCGCTCAACCACGAGGAGGTCGTCGAGGCCGGCAAGGCGGCCAGCGCCCGCTGCGGCGCCCTGCTCGCCCAGGTCGTCGGCCGACTCTGACCGCCTCATCCACCTTCGCCAACGTCGCCCGACGCACCCTCAGGAGAGACCCATGGCCTATATGGGACGCCACACCACGACCGCCGATGACGGGATCCGCTCGGACCTGTTGGCCGCCGCCACCGCGTGGGCGCAGGACGACCCCGACGACGCGACCCGCGCCGAGCTCGAGGCCGTCATCGCGAAGGTCGAGACGGGCGACGCCGAAGCCGAGGCCGACCTGAAGGACCGTTTCGCGGGCATTCTCGAGTTCGGCACGGCCGGCCTGCGTGGCCGCCTCGGGGCCGGCCCCAACCGGATGAACCGCGCCGTCGTGCTCCGCGCGGCCGCCGGCCTCACGGCGTACCTGCAGCAGAAGGTCGCGGCCCCCTTCGTCGTCATCGGCTACGACGCGCGGCACAACTCCGACGTCTTCGCGCGCGACACCGCGGCCGTCGTCGTCGCCGCGGGCGGACGCGCGGCCCTCCTCCCGCGCACCCTGCCGACGCCGGTGCTCGCCTACGCCGTGCGGCACCTCGGCGCCGACGCCGGGGTCATGGTGACGGCCAGCCACAACCCGCCGCAGGACAACGGCTACAAGGTCTACCTCGGCGACGGCAGCCAGATCGTGCCGCCCGCCGACGCCGGCATCGCCGACGAGATCGCGAAGGTCGCCCGCGTCGCGGACATCGCCCGCGCCGCCGACGGCTGGGAGACCCTCGGCGACGACCTCGTCGCGGCGTACCTGACCGCCGTGGCCGGGGTCGTCGCAGCGGACAGCCCTCGTGACCTGACCATCGTCCACACCTCGCTGCACGGCGTCGGGGACGAGGTCGTCGGCCGCGCCTTCGCCCTCGCCGGCTTCCCCGAACTCGTCACCGTCGCCAGCCAGGCCGAGCCGGACCCCGACTTCCCCACCGTCTCCTTCCCCAACCCCGAGGAGGACGGCGCCCTCGACGCGGCGATCGCGCTGGCGACGGAGGTCGGTCCCGACCTCGTCATCGCCAACGACCCCGACGCCGACCGCTGCGCCGTGGCGGTGCCCGCCCTCGACGCAGACGGCGTGCGCACCGGGGACTGGCGCCTGCTGCGTGGGGACGAGCTCGGCGTTCTGCTCGGCTCGCACCTGCTCATGCGGGGCGTGCCGGACGGGCACCGGATGGCCAACTCCATCGTGTCGTCGCGACTGCTGGCCGCCATGTGCCGCCAGGCCGGCGTCGACCACGAGGAGACGCTCACGGGGTTCAAGTGGATCTCCCGGGTGCCCGACCTGCACTTCGGCTACGAGGAGGCACTCGGCTATTGCGTGGCGCCCGACCTCGTCCGCGACAAGGACGGCGTGTCCGCCGCCCTCCTCATCGCCGAGCTGGCCGCGATCATGAAGTCCGAGGGCAGCTCCCTCCTCGCCGTGCTCGACGACCTCCACGAGCAGCTCGGCGTGCACGCCACCGACTCCTTCTCGATCCGCGTGGCCGACCTGGCCGACATCGCCACGCTCATGGAGCGCCTGCGCACGAACGCCCCGACCCAGATCGCGTCGGTCCCGGTCACCTCGGCCGAGGACCTCGCCAACGGCACCGAGACGCTGCCGCCCACGGACGGTCTGCGCTACGTCCTCGACGACGACTCGCGGATCATCGTCCGGCCCTCCGGGACCGAGCCCAAGCTCAAGGTCTACCTCGAGGTCATCGAACCCGTCGCCGGCCGCGAGGACCTCGCGGATGCCCGGGCTCGTGCCGCGGATCGGCTCGCCGGGGTGCGCGCCGACATGGAGCGGCTCACCGCCCTCTGAGCTGCCCCGTGGCGGGACGGGTCAGCAGGAGGCAGGTCAGACGACCAGCAGCGCCAGCGCCACCACGAGGTAGCCCACGACCAGCACCGAGGCAACCAGCCCGGGCAGGTGGCGACGGTGCCGGACGCCGGGATCCGACGGCGCCGTGATGAGGCCGAGGGACACCCCTTCGTCCCACTCCCCCTTGGCCTGGCGCACGAGGTCGGCGGCCCGAGCGGGCGTCATCCGCCCGCTCTCGACCTTCCCCGCGGCGTCGCCGACGTAGAACTCGTCCTGGAGCTGCTCCGACCTCTGGAGTCCGTGCGAGCGGACCGGCCGGGCGGCGCTGACCGCGACCGCCCCGTGCGTGCCCGCGCTGGACCACACCTCGAGGTTCCACCGCGCAACGCCGTCCTCGACGGCGCCCCAGTCGACCATGGTCGTCGTCAGCGGGTTGCGGATCTCGACACCCTCGTCGTGCAGCGAGACGCGCGGCCGGCCGAGGTAGAGCCACGCAAGCAGCGCGACCCCGAGCAGGAGCGCCATGAGGACGTGGTGGGTGGGGTCCGTGACGAGGAGGAAGGCGACGAGCGCCACCACCCCGAGGGCGAGCGCCCAGCCGAGCACCACCGACGGCAGTTGCCGCAGGACCAGCCGCGGCGCGGACCACGCACGGGCCGTCGTCCGATCGCCCGTCACCGCAAACGTCACGCCACGCACTCCTCATCCCGGCCCGACGACCACCGTCGAGCATCCGCCTAGACTACGCGCCGTGCCTCACTCCCCCGCCCCGACGCCGCAGACGCCACACGGCCGCGTGGTCGTCCTCGCGGGCCCCTCCGGCGCCGGCAAGTCCCGACTGGCGCAGCGGCTGCACGAGGCCCATGGCTGGCCCGTCGTGCGGCTCGACGACTTCTACCACGACGCCGACCACCCCGACCTGCCCCGCAGCGAGGGCCTCGGGATCGTCGATTGGGACCACCCCGGCTCGTGGGACGCGGCCTCCGCCCTGAGCGCCCTGCGCCGGCTGTGCGAGACCGGCACCACCGACACCCCCGTCTACGACATCTCGGCCAGCGCGGCCGTCGGCACGACGGAGGTCGTGGCCCAACCCGACGACCTCATCCTCACCGAGGGCATCTTCGCCGCGGAGATCATCGAGGACCTGCGCAAGGCCGGCCTGCTCCACTCCGCCTGGGCGATCCACCACCGGCCCGCGGTCACCTTCCTCCGCCGGCTCACCCGCGACCTCAAGGAGCGACGCAAGCCGCCGCTCACCCTCGTCCGGCGCGGCCTGTCCCTCATGCGCGACGAGCCCGGCGTCGTCGCCCGGCAGGAGGCGCAGGGCGCCGAGCCGGCCAGGGCGAAGGTGGTCGAGCGCCTCTTCGAGGACCTCCCCTGATCTGGTGGTCGGTCAGGCCACGCCGAGGGCGGCGTAGCCGGGCTTGACCACCCGATCGATGAGGTCGAGTCGCTCGTCGAAGGGGATGAACGCGGACTTCATCGCGTTGATCGTCACCCACCGCAGATCCGCCAGGTCCCAGCCGGCGTCGTCGATGAGCAGCTGCGCCTCGTGGCTCATCGTCGCGCCGCTCATGAGCCGGTTGTCGGTGTTGAGGGTGACGCGGAAGCGCAGGTCCTTGAGCAATGTGATCGGGTGCAGCGCGATGGACTCGGCAGCGCCCGTCTGGACGTTGCTGCTGGGGCACATCTCGAGGGGGATGCGGGCGTCCCGGATGTAGGCCGCCAGCCGACCGAGCTTCGCCTCTGCAGGGGCGCCGGCGAGTGCGGCCGCAGGATCGTCCACGAAGGCGACCCCACCGGAGACGATGTCATCGACGATCCGCACCCCGTGGCCCAGTCGGTCGGCGCCACACCACTGGATGGCCTCCCAGATGCTCGGCAGTCCGAAGGCCTCACCGGCGTGGATCGTGAAGTGCGCGTTCTCCCGCCGCAGGTACTCGAAGGCGTCGAGGTGACGGGTCGGCGGGTGTCCGGCCTCCGCGCCGGCGATGTCGAAGCCCACGACACCCTGGTCGCGGTAGCGGACGGCCAGCTCGGCGATCTCCCGCGACTTCGCCGCGTGACGCATGGCGGTGAGCAGCGCACCCACCCGGATCGGAGTGCCAGCCGCAGCGGCCTCGGCCTCCCCCGCCCGGAAGCCGTCGTTCACCGCCTCGACGACCTCCTCGAGCGCCAGCCCACCCTGCAGGTGCTGCTCGGGTGCATACCGGCTCTCGGCGTAGACGACACCGTCAGCGGCGAGGTCGAGCACGCACTCCCGCGCAATGCGCTGGAGAGCCTCGGGCGTCTGCATGACCGCGACCGTGTGGTCGAAGGTCTCGAGGTACCGCACGAGGGAACCCGAGCTGGCGCTGTCGACGAACCACGCCTCGAGTTCGCCGGCATCGGTCGCCGGGAGCGACTCGTAGCCCATCTCGTCCGCGAGATCGATGATGGTCTGCGCACGCAGGCCACCGTCGAGGTGGTCGTGCAGCAGCGCCTTGGGCGCCTTGCGCACGACGTCATCGGCGAAGGGTGGTGTCACCGCGGCCCCGTCGGGCCGCCGCCGGCCGAAGATCACGGGGTCTCCTCGGTCGTCGTTCCGATGCCGGCTGGGTCCTCGTCCTCGCGGTTGACCGTCTCCGGGGAGAAGGCGGGCAGGCACACGGCGACGTACTCCGCGCCCTCCGGACCGCAGGAGTAACGGACCCGCTCCCCCGCATGGGTCAGGATGCTCTGGCCGGCCGGCACCTCGATGGTGCCGCCGTCGTGCTCGACGAGCACGAGGCCGGCCAGGACGAGGGTGATCTCATCGAAGGCGGGCCGCTGCCCAGGCTCCGCCCACCCGGGCGGCGCCTTCATGTGGGCCACCGACACGGCGTCTGTCCCGGTGTTGACGCGGCCGACGTGTTCGTCGATGACCTTGCCACCGGGCACGGGGATGGTGGTCGGGGAGGTGATGAGTTGAGGCACTACGCCACCCTACTCGCGCCCCCACGCCGGCTGTCGTGGAACGCGAAGTGTGCGGTGAACGCAAAGAAGCCCCCGACTCATGTCGGGGGCTTCTTCACAATGTTTGTCCGGCTGCGTCCTACTCTCCCACACCGTAACCAGTGCAGTACCATCGGCGCTGAAGGGCTTAGCTTCCGGGTTCGGAATGGAGCCGGGCGTTTCCCCTTCGCTATGACAGCCGAAACTCTATGGAGATGTCAAACCAGTCACGAGCTAGTGTCGGAGGTTTGTATCTCGGGAACTGCACAGTGGACGCGAGCAAACAGAAATCTTTTTAAGTGTGTATCAAGTTATCGGCTTATTAGTACCAGTCAGCTACATGCATTACTGCACTTCCACGTCTGGCCTATCAACCCAGTAGTCTACTGGGAGCCTCTCGGACTAAAAGTCCATGGAAACCTCATCTTGAAGCGTGCTTCCCGCTTAGATGCTTTCAGCGGTTATCACTTCCGAACGTAGCCAATCAGCGGTGCTCCTGGCGGAACAACTGACACACCAGAGGTTCGTCCATCCCGGTCCTCTCGTACTAGGGACAGCTCTTCTCAAGTTTCCTACGCGCACAGCGGATAGGGACCGAACTGTCTCACGACGTTCTAAACCCAGCTCGCGTACCGCTTTAATGGGCGAACAGCCCAACCCTTGGGAGAGACTCCACCCCCAGGATGCGACGAGCCGACATCGAGGTGCCAAACCATCCCGTCGATATGGACTCTTGGGGAAGATCAGCCTGTTATCCCCGGGGTACCTTTTATCCGTTGAGCGACGGCGCTTCCACAAGCCACCGTCGGGTCACTAGTTCCGACTTTCGTCCCTGTTCGACCTGTCAGTCTCACAGTCAAGCTCCCTTGTGCACTTGCACTCGACACCTGATTGCCAACCAGGCTGAGGGAACCTTTGAGCGCCTCCGTTACATTTTAGGAGGCAACCGCCCCAGTTAAACTACCCACCAGGCAATGTCCCTGATCCGGATCACGGACCGAGGTTAGACATCCAAAATGACCAGAGTGGTATTTCAACGTTGACTCCACACACACTGGCGTGCATGCTTCACAGTCTCCCACCTATCCTACACAAGCCATTCCGAACACCAATACCAAGCTATAGTGAAGGTCCCGGGGTCTTTCCGTCCTGCTGCGCGTAACGAGCATCTTTACTCGTAGTGCAATTTCGCCGAGTTCGCGGTTGAGACAGTGGAGAAGTCGTTACGCCATTCGTGCAGGTCGGAACTTACCCGACAAGGAATTTCGCTACCTTAGGATGGTTATAGTTACCACCGCCGTTTACTGGGGCTTAAATTCTGAGCTTCCCCCAAAGGGATCTAACCCGTCCTCTTAACCTTCCAGCACCGGGCAGGCGTCAGTCCGTATACATCGTCTTGCGACTTCGCACGGACCTGTGTTTTTAGTAAACAGTCGCTTCTCCCTGGTCTCTGCGGCCCATCTTCCTAGCCCGCAAGGGGCTTCAGAATCCGGGCCCCCCTTCTCCCGAAGTTACGGGGGCATTTTGCCGAATTCCTTAACCACGATTCACTCGATCGCCTTGGTATTCTCTACCTAACCACCTGAGTCGGTTTGGGGTACGGGCGGCTCGAACCTCGCTAGAAGATTTTCTAGGCAGCATAGGATCACCCTACTTCCCCCATACGGGGTCACTATCAGGTCTCAGGCTATGTGAGTTGCGGATTTGCCTACAACTCGCCCTACACCCTTAGACGTGGACTACCATCGCCACGCGGAGGCTACCTTCCTGCGTCTCTCCATCGCTTGACTACTACGAGATCGGGTCGCGCGCTCCACCCACACCAGGACCGAAGTCCACGGTGGGTTTCAGGCGCTTAGCATCACTCGGTTCATCATGGGCGGTTCTTCGCCGGTTCCGGAATATCAACCGGATGTCCATCGACTACGCCTGTCGGCCTCGCCTTAGGTCCCGACTTACCCAGGGCAGATTAGCTTGACCCTGGAACCCTTGGTTATTCGGCGGACGGGTTTCTCACCCGTCATTCGCTACTCATGCCTGCATTCTCACTCGTGTGGCATCCACGGCTGGATCACTCCGCCGCTTCGCTCGCCACACGACGCTCCCCTACCCATCAACACGCCTGGACCCCAAAAGGGCCGAGCAATATGTCAATGCCACAGCTTCGGTGGTGTGCTTGAGCCCCGCTACATTGTCGGCGCGGAATCACTTGACCAGTGAGCTATTACGCACTCTTTAAAGGGTGGCTGCTTCTAAGCCAACCTCCTGGTTGTCACGGCAACTCCACATCCTTTCCCACTTAGCACACGCTTTGGGACCTTAGCTGGTGGTCTGGGCTGTTTCCCTCTCGACTACGGAGCTTATCCCCCGCAGTCTCACTGCCACGCTCTCACTTACCGGCATTCGGAGTTTGGCTAACGTCAGTAACCTGGTGAGGCCCATCGGCTATCCAGTAGCTCTACCTCCGGTAAGAAACACGTGACGCTGCACCTAAATGCATTTCGGGGAGAACCAGCTATCACGGAGTTTGATTGGCCTTTCACCCCTACCCACAGCTCATCCCCTCAGTTTTCAACCTAAGTGGGTTCGGTCCTCCACGACGTCTTACCGTCGCTTCAACCTGGCCATGGGTAGATCACTCCGCTTCGGGTCTAGACCCAGCGACTAAAACGCCCTATTCGGACTCGCTTTCGCTACGGCTTCCCCACACGGGTTAACCTCGCCACTGAGCACTAACTCGCAGGCTCATTCTTCAAAAGGCACGCCGTCACCCCACAAGGAGGCTCCGACGGATTGTAGGCACACGGTTTCAGGATCTATTTCACTCCCCTCCCGGGGTACTTTTCACCTTTCCCTCACGGTACTTGTCCGCTATCGGTCACCAGGGAATATTTAGGCTTAGCAGGTGGTCCTGCCAGATTCACACGGGATTTCTCGGGCCCCGTGCTACTTGGGATATCTCTCTGGAGTTCGAGCCATTTCGTCTACGGGGGTCGCACCCTCTATGCCGGGTCTTTCAATACCCTTCGACTATGACACGAATTTCTGACTCCATGCTGTCATGTCAGTGACAACTGAAAGATCCCACGACCCCTTACCTGCAACCCCTGACAGGTATCACACAGATAAGGTTTAGCCTCTTCCGCTTTCGCTCGCCACTACTCACGGAATCGCGGTTGCTTTCTCTTCCTGTGGGTACTGAGATGTTTCACTTCCCCACGTTCCCTCTACCCACCCTATATATTCAGGTGGGAGTGACTGGACTTGCCTCCAGCCGGGTTTCCCCATTCGGAAATCCTCGGATCACAGTCTGGTTATCGACTCCCCGAGGCTTATCGCAGATTCCTACGTCCTTCTTCGGTTCCTGGTGCCAAGGCATCCACCGTGCGCCCTTAAAAACTTGAGCCACAAAGATTAAGATGCTCGCGTCCACTGTGTAGTTCTCAACATACAAACGAGACAACCCCACCCAGATGAGCCACCCACCAGCAACCGCCGGCAGTATGAAACTCGAGCAGGGCCTCGCACTTCCAAGAGACCAGCCAACAAACCAACCCCACGTGAGCTCACACCCACCAGGATCAATCCGTCGTCCGAGCCCTCAGGACCCAACAACGTGTCAAGCAGCCGACCACACCCCGCCTTGCCGTTCCATCCCCCCACACTCTCCAAAGAAAGCATGACGGGCGTACTAGACGCCACGAAGCACCATCAGCTGCCAAATAATCGATGTTCCACCCTGAGCACCTGCTGCCCCACATTCGGGGACAGACCAGGCTCTACGACACTATGTGCCGAATGCTCCTTAGAAAGGAGGTGATCCAGCCGCACCTTCCGGTACGGCTACCTTGTTACGACTTAGTCCCAATCGCCAGTCCCACCTTCGACGGCTCCCCCCACAAGGGTTGGGCCACCGGCTTCGGGTGTTACCGACTTTCGTGACTTGACGGGCGGTGTGTACAAGGCCCGGGAACGTATTCACCGCAGCGTTGCTGATCTGCGATTACTAGCGACTCCGACTTCATGGGGTCGAGTTGCAGACCCCAATCCGAACTGAGACCGGTTTTTTGGGATTCGCTCCACCTTACGGTATCGCAGCCCTTTGTGCCGGCCATTGTAGCATGCGTGAAGCCCAAGACATAAGGGGCATGATGATTTGACGTCATCCCCACCTTCCTCCGAGTTGACCCCGGCAGTCTTCTATGAGTCCCCACCATAACGTGCTGGCAACATAGAACGAGGGTTGCGCTCGTTGCGGGACTTAACCCAACATCTCACGACACGAGCTGACGACAACCATGCACCACCTGTATACCGACCACAAAGGGGGCACCCATCTCTGGATGTTTCCGGTATATGTCAAGCCTTGGTAAGGTTCTTCGCGTTGCATCGAATTAATCCGCATGCTCCGCCGCTTGTGCGGGCCCCCGTCAATTCCTTTGAGTTTTAGCCTTGCGGCCGTACTCCCCAGGCGGGGCGCTTAATGCGTTAGCTGCGGCACAGAACTCGTGGAATGAGTCCCACACCTAGCGCCCAACGTTTACGGCATGGACTACCAGGGTATCTAATCCTGTTCGCTCCCCATGCTTTCGCTTCTCAGCGTCAGTAGTGGCCCAGAGACCTGCCTTCGCCATCGGTGTTCCTCCTGATATCTGCGCATTTCACCGCTACACCAGGAATTCCAGTCTCCCCTACCACACTCTAGTCTGCCCGTACCCACTGCAAGTCCGAGGTTGAGCCTCGGAATTTCACAGCAGACGCGACAAACCGCCTACAAGCTCTTTACGCCCAATAATTCCGGACAACGCTCGCACCCTACGTATTACCGCGGCTGCTGGCACGTAGTTAGCCGGTGCTTCTTCTGCAGGTACCGTCACTTTCGCTTCTTCCCTGCTGAAAGAGGTTTACAACCCGAAGGCCTTCATCCCTCACGCGGCGTCGCTGCATCAGGCTTTCGCCCATTGTGCAATATTCCCCACTGCTGCCTCCCGTAGGAGTCTGGGCCGTGTCTCAGTCCCAGTGTGGCCGGTCGCCCTCTCAGGCCGGCTACCCGTCGTCGCCTTGGTGAGCCATTACCTCACCAACAAGCTGATAGGCCGCGAGTCCATCCCAGACCGAAAAACTTTCCACACCATACCCATGCGAGTTGGTGTCATATCCGGTATTAGACGCCGTTTCCAGCGCTTATTCCAGAGTCTGGGGCAGGTTACTCACGTGTTACTCACCCGTTCGCCACTAATCCACCCAGCAAGCTGGGCTTCATCGTTCGACTTGCATGTGTTAAGCACGCCGCCAGCGTTCGTCCTGAGCCAGGATCAAACTCTCCATTAATGTCATGCGTACCACCACACCAAAAGCGCGGCGTTACAACAATAAACCCGAAGGGTTCAGATCTGACTGAGCAAGAACAACTAGCAAAAAACTAGCAATTCCAATTCAACCAAAGAAATATATTCACCCATGAAGCAACACTCCCCTGCCAGGAAGACAGGAAGAACGCCACCCCACAGACGAGGTATTGGCATCGATTTTTGACACGCTGTTGAGTTCTCAAGGATCGGACGCGCACCCCACCCACACGAAACTCGCGGGAGTGAAAGGGGCAACCGTTCTAACTTACCGCTTCCATGCTTGGGCGTCAAACTCGTGACCCGCTCTCTGAGCGGCCGAGTCCGTCGCGCTTGGATCTTCTGCGGCGGCTTCCAACCTTAGCGGCCTTGTCGGCTGCAACCAAATCCGTGTCCGCTTCCTGGTGGAAGCCTCTCCGGCTTTGGTCATCGGCTGGACATCAGCTCGTGGGACCGGCCTGCCTCGCGGTGCTCCGAGGAGCTCCTGCTGTGGTGTCCGTTCCTCCCTTGCGGGCTGACTTCGAGAAGATTACACATACGGAGCGTGAACACCAAATCCGGTCCCCGGGCGGGGGTCTGAGGCACCTCCGGTGCCGGATTCCCTTGCCGGACAAGGGTGCTCGCGACGCGGTCCCCTGCCGGCGGGCAGGCCCTCAGCCCGCACGCCCTCAGAGATGGCGCGCTCAGTCGATGCGGTCGATGAGCAGCGGCGTCGGAGCCACCGCTCCCCCGTCGGCGATGTCCCACGCACCATCCAGGGACTCGATCGCCCGGGCGAACTTGTCCGGGGTGTCGGTGTGCAGCGTCATGAGGGGCTCGCCCTTGCGAACGGTGTCGCCCGGCTTGGCGTGCAGCTCCACGCCGGCGCCGGCCTGGACCGGGTCCTCCTTGCGAGCGCGCCCAGCGCCGAGGCGCCACGCGGCGACGCCCACCTGGTAGGCGTCGAGGCGACCGAGCACCCCGTCCGCGTCCGCGAGGACCTGCTGGTTCTCCTTCGCCACCGGCAGCGTGGCATCCGGGTCGCCGCCCTGGGCCGCGATCATCCTGCGCCACACGTCCATGGCGCGTCCGTCCTGGAGTGCGGCGGCCACGTCGACGTCCGGCTTCCCCGCAGCGGCGAGCATTTCCTGAGCCAGCGCCACGGTGAGTTCGACGACGTCGGCCGGTCCCCCACCGGCGAGCACCTCGACGGACTCGCGCACCTCGAGGGCGTTGCCGGCGGTCAGGCCGAGCGGGGTCGACATGTCGGTCAGCAGAGCCACGGTCTTCACCCCGGCGTCCGTGCCGAGGGCCACCATCGTGCGGGCCAACTCGGTGGCGTCCTCGCGGGTCTTCATGAAGGCGCCCGTGCCGACCTTGACGTCGAGCACGAGGGCCCCCGTCCCCTCGGCGATCTTCTTGCTCATGATCGACGAGGCGATCAGCGGGATGGCCTCGACCGTGCCGGTGACGTCCCGGAGCGCATAGAGCTTCTTGTCCGCAGGGGCCAGGCCTGCACCTGCCGCGCAGATGACGGCGCCGACGTCCTCGAGCTGGCGCAGCATCTCGTCGTTGCTGAGATCGGCGCGCCAGCCCGGGATGGACTCGAGCTTGTCGAGCGTCCCGCCGGTGTGGCCCAGCCCTCGGCCCGACAGCTGCGGGACGGCCACGTCGAAGACGGCCACGAGCGGGGCGAGCGGCAGCGTGATCTTGTCGCCCACTCCCCCCGTCGAGTGCTTGTCGGCGGTGCCACGCGAGAGGCCGGAGAAGTCCATCCGCTCACCCGAGGCGATCATCGCCGCGGTCCAGCGCGCGATCTCCCGGCGGTCCATGCCGTTCAGCAGGATCGCCATGGCGAGCGCGGACATCTGCTCGTCGGCCACACCGCCGCGGGTGTAGGCGTCGATCACCCAGTCGATCTGCCCGTCGGAGAGAGCGCCACCGTCGCGCTTCGTGCGGATGACGTCGACGGCGTCGAACTGTGCGGTCGTCGAGCTGGCGTCACTCATCGGGACTCCTCGAGGTTGTCGGGTCCGAAGGCCTGCGGGAGGACCTCGTCCATCCGCAGCACGCCCTCGGGGGTCATCAGTCGGCAATCGGGACCGCCGTGCTCCCACAGCAGCTGCCGGCACCGACCGCAGGGCATGAGCGCCTCGCCGTCACCACCCACGCAGTAGACGGACGTGAGTCGTCCCCCGCCGGTCCGCACGAGTTCCGAGACCATGCCGCACTCGGCGCACAGCCCGACGCCGTAGGCGGCGTTCTCGACGTTGCAGCCGGAGACGGTCCGGCCGTCGTCGACAAGGCCGGCGACCCCGACCGGGAAGTGCGAGTACGGGGCGTAGGCCCGACGCATCGCGGCGATGGCCTCGCGCTGGAGGCCGTCCCAGTCGGTGTCGTCGGCCGCTGCCTCACCAGCCGACGAGCCGTGCACCTGCTCGGGACCGCCGGACACGGTCAGCTCCCCTCGCCCTTGCGATAGATGACGCCGTCCGCGGCCGGCATGCGCAAGCGTTGTGAGGCGAAGGCGAGGACGAGCAGGGTCGTCAGGTGCGGGGCGAAGGAGCTCAGCTCGCCGGGGATGCTGTCCGTGAAGGTCCACCACAGGGCCACGAGGGCGCCGACACCGATGGCGATGGCGCCCTGGAGGATGCGCCGCGAGCGGACGATCTGCCAGATGCCGATGAGGACGAGCAGGATGGCCAGCGCCACGAGGAGTGCGTGGACCGCCTCGCCGCCGCCGCGCAGCTGGGTCGCGTCGGTGAAGCCGAAGAGGGCCGATCCCGCGAGCAGGCCACCGGGCCGCCAGTTGCCGAAGATCATGGCCGCGAGGCCGATGTAGCCGCGTCCACCGGTCTGGCCGTCACGGAAGACATTGGCCGCGACGAGGGCGAGGAAGCCACCACCGAGTCCGGCGAGCGCACCCGAGGCGAGCACCGCGTAGAACTTGTAGCGGTAGACGTTGATGCCGAGCGTCTCGGCCGCGTGCGGAGCCTCACCGACCGAGCGCAGGCGCAGCCCGAAGGCGGTCCGCCACAGGATGACGTAGGTCGCCACGAAGAGCAGCACCGCGATGATCGTCAGCACGTTGAGGTTGGTGCACAGGGCCTTGAGCACGCCGGCAAGGTCGGAGACGAAGAAGATCTCCTTCGCCTCGAGGTCCCCCAGTGCCGGGGAGACCCCGGGCAAGGTGAAGGCGGGCAGCCGGTCGAGGGGCGGCGACTGGGTCGGGCCACCACCGGGCAGGTCGGAGAAGAACCGCGAGGCCAGGTACTTGGCGACGCCGAGCGCGATGATGTTGAGCGCGACACCGGAGACGATGTGGTCGACGCCGAAGTAGACCGTGGCGACCGCGTGGACCGCGCCGCCGACGACGCCACCGATGATCGCGCCGAGGACACCGCCCCACGGGCCGAAGTGGATCGCGCCGAAGGCGGCCGACCACGTGCCGAGGATCATCATTCCCTCGAGGCCGATGTTGACGACGCCCGCGCGCTCCGACCACAGACCGCCGAGACCGGCGAGCGCGATCGGGACGGCGAGGCCGAAGGCGGCGATGAGGACGCCGGATCCGCCGACGTTGACGCCGGTGATGACCCGCACGATCGCGATGACGAACACCGCGACCACGGCGACCGCCGCCCAGAAGAGGGGCGAGCGACCCCGACGCGTGGCGTGGCGCTCGGGCACCGTCTCGGTGCCCACGCTCAGTCCGGTGCTCATGCCGTCGCTCCCTGCTGCTTGGCGGTGGGATGGGCCGCGGCGAGCTCCGCCGCGACGCGGGTCGCCTCGGTCCGCTTCTCGATCCGGCGCACCACCTCGTAGGCGATGACGACGGCGAAGAGGATGACGCCCTGGATGATGAAGACGAGCTCGGAGGCCACGCCGGCGTTGATCTGGAGGCCGTTGCTCTGGGTGTCGAGGTAGGCCCACAACAGGGCCGCCACGGCGATGCCGATCGGGTGGTTGCGCCCCAGCAGGGCGATGCCGATGCCGGCGAAGCCGAGCCCGCTCTGGAAGGTCGTGCCGTAGGAGTGGTCCTGCCCGAAGAGCAGCGGCATGCCGACGAGGCCGGCCAGCGCGCCCGACATGATCATCGAGGTCATGACCATTCGCGGGACCTTGACTCCCGAGGCCAGGGCCGCGGTCTCGGACTCGCCCGTGGCGCGCAGGTCGAAGCCGAAGCGCGTGCGGTTGAGGACGAACCAGTAGAGGAGGCCGACCAGCAGCGCGAGGACGATGAGCGTGTAGACCTTGTTCGTCGCCCCCGGGATGAGCTGGAGCCCCTCGAGCTGCGAGGAGTCCGGGATCTCCTTCGTGCTCGTCGCGTTGGAGCCCTTGACCTCCACCTTCACCTTGGCGAGCAACCAGCTCACGAGGCCGGTCGCGATGGTGTTGAGCATGATCGTCGAGATCACCTCGGACACCCCGCGGCGCACCTTCAGCCAGGCCGCGATGGAGGCCCAGATGCCGCCGGCGAGCATCGCGACGACGATGGCGACGACGACGTTGAGCACGCCCGGCAGCCACGCCTGGCCGGCGAAGACGGCCGCGGCGAAGGCGCCGACGCGGTACTGGCCGTCGACACCGATGTTGAAGAGGTTCATCCGGAACCCGACGGCGACGGCGACGGCCGACAGGTAGTACACCGACGACGCGTTGATGATGTTGACGAACTGCCGCGGCTTCGGCGGGGTGAGGATCTGCTTCCAGACGTCACCGACCGGGTCACCGACCGCGAGGAGGATCGCGGAGGTGACGACGAAGGCGACGAGGACCGCGAGCAGGGGGGCCGCGAGGGCCAGGCCGATCCGGCGCAAACGTGCCGACGCCATCAGCGGTCACTCTCCTTCGTCAGGGTGTCAGTGGTGGAGTCGGCCCCGGTCATGGCCGAGCCGAGCTCCTGCGACGTCACCGTGTCGGGGTCGAACTCACCCGTGAGGCGCCCGCGCAGGATGACCCGGATCGTGTCCGACAGCCCGATGAGCTCCTCGAGATCCGCGCTGATCAGCAGCACGCCGAGCCCGTCGCGACGGGCGTCGCGGATGAGGTCCCAGATGACGGCCTGGGCGCCGACGTCGACGCCGCGGGTCGGGTGCGCGGCGACGAGCACCTTCGGCGAGTGGCTCATCTCGCGCCCGACGATGAGCTTCTGCTGGTTGCCACCCGAGAGGGAGCCGGCGGTGACGTTGATCGACGGCGTGCGGACGTCGTACTCGCGCACGATGCGCTCGGTGTCCGCCTTCGCCTCCTTGATCGTGATGAGGCCGTTGCGCTCGTTGGGCTCCTCCGTCTGGTGACCGAGGATCCGGTTCTCCCAGAGGGGCGCGTCGAGGAGCAGACCGTGGCGGTGCCGGTCCTCGGGGATGTAGCCGACGCCGGCCTCGCGGATCTCGCGGACGTCCCAGTCGGAGATGTCGGTGTCGCCGAGGAAGACGAGGCCGGAGGTGGGTTCGCGCATGCCCATGATGACCTCGACGAGCTCGGCCTGACCGTTGCCCTCGACGCCGGCGATGCCGACGACCTCCCCCGCGTGGATCGAGAGGTCGATGTCGGAGAGCAGGTCGCGGGTGGCGCCGCCGGAGAGGCTGACTCCCTCGGTGCGCAGGACCACGCGATCGGTGACGGTCGACTCGGACGTCTCCGGCGTGGGCAGCTCGGAGCCGACCATGAGCTCGGCCAGCTGCTTGGCGTTGACGCTGCTCGGGTCGACCGTGTCGACGGTCGTGCCGCGACGGATGACGGTGATCGAGTCGGCGACCGAGAGCACCTCGTCGAGCTTGTGCGAGATGAAGAGGACGGTCAGCCCCTCGTCCTTGAGGTCGCGCAGGTTGTCGAAGAGCTCGTCGACCTCCTGGGGCACGAGGACGGCGGTCGGCTCGTCGAGGATGAGGATCTTGGCGCCGCGGTAGAGGACCTTGAGGATCTCCACGCGCTGGCGGGCGCCGACGCCGAGGTCGGCGACGAGCGAGTCGGGGTCGATGTCAAGGCCGTAGTCGTGCGAGATCCGACGGATCTCGTCGCGTGCCGCGCCGCCGATGCCGTGCAGCTTCTCCGCGCCGAGGACGACGTTCTCGAGGACGGTGAGGTTGTCGGCGAGCATGAAGTGCTGGAAGACCATGCCGATGCCCGCCGCGATGGCGTCGGACGGCGAGGTCAGCGTGACCGGCTTGCCGTTGACCTCGATGGTGCCCTCGTCCGGGCGTTGCACGCCGTAGAGGATCTTCATCAGGGTCGACTTGCCGGCGCCGTTCTCGCCGACGATGGCGTGCACGGTGCCGCGACGGACCTCGAAGGCGATGTCCTTGTTGGCGACGACGCCGGGGAAGCGCTTCGTGATCCCGTCCAGTCGGACGGCCACATCGGAGGCCGCGGTCGCGGTCTCGCTCGGGGTGACAGTGATAGCTCACACTCCTGGTCGGTCTGGCCCCGCGGTGCGGGGCACGAGGCGCCTCACGCGGGAGGCCCGGCCACGCTATCGCGGACCGGGCCTCCTGCGGGAAGAAGTCGTCACTCGCTGGGAACGGTGATCTCTCCGTCGATGATCTGCTGCTTGTAGGCGTCGAGCTTGTCGGCGATGTCGGCAACCTTGTCACCGGTGGTGGCGTAGGCGACACCCTCGGACTTGAGGTCGAAGACCTGCGGGCCAGCCGGGGCCTCGCCCTCGACGGAGGCCTTGAGGTAGTCGTAGACGACCGTGTCGAGGCGCTTGACCATCGAGGTGATGATGACGTCGCGGACGCCCTCCTCGGCGGTCAGGGCCTGGTCGGAGTCGACACCGATGGCCATGGCCTTGTTCGCCGCGACGGCGGTGAAGACGCCACCGCCGGAGCCGCCGGCCGCGTGGTAGATCACGTCGGCACCCTTGTCGAGCATGCCCTCGGCGGCCGTCTTGCCCTTGGCCGGGTCGGCGAAGCCGGAGAAGTCCGGCGGCTCGGTGAGGTACTTGGACTGAATCTTGATGTCCTTGTTGACCGCCTTCGCGCCGGCCTCGAAGCCCGCCTCGAACTTGTGGATCAGCGGGACGTTGACGCCACCGACGAAGCCGATGTTGTCCGTCTTGGTCTTGAGGGCCGCGGCCGCACCGACGAGGAAGGAGCCCTGCTCCTCCGCGAAGGTCAGCTGGGCGACGTTGTCACCAGCGGAGTCCTCGGACGCGTCGTCGATGATCGCGAAGTTGACGTCCGGGTTCTCCTTGGCGACCTGGCCGACGGACTTCGCGTAGGCGAAGCCCACCGCGATGATGTGCGTGTAGCCGGCGTCGACGAGCTGCTGGAGGCGCTCCTTCTGAGCCGCCTCGTTCTCGCCAGCGGTGGCCGCGGCCTCCTTGGTCTCCAGACCGAACTCGTCCTTCGCCTTGTCGAGGCCCTTGGCTGCGGAGTCGTTGAACGACTGGTCGCCACGCCCACCCACGTCGTACGCGAGACCGACCTTGACGTCGCTTGTCTTGGCAGCCGCGTCGTCGGTCGTCGTGCCATCGGTCGAGGTGTCGCTGCCGCACGCGGCAAGGGCCAGTGAGGCGGCCGAGAGGACCGCTGCAACCTTCATCGTCTGACGCAAGGCTGTCTCCTTCATTCCAGGTAAGCAGGGGCGCGGTCGCGCCCGCAAGGCTTGAGGATAAGCACCCGCTCGGTACTTGAAGGTCGCTCGCACCGACATCGGTGGTCAGTTGTTACACATCCGCGACCGGACTGTGGCTGCTGTGACGCCTGAGGTCAGGTGCAGCGCCTCACCGGTCGGAGTGGATCAACCCAGCGCGCCGCGGTCGAGGACGAGCCGGATCAGCAGGGCCGCCCCGGCGCGGATGGCGCCCTCGTCGACGATGAGATCGCCCTGGTGCAGGTCGTACGTCGGGCCGCCGGGCGTGCGCGTGCCGAGCCGGGCCAGCGCGCCGGGGGTGTCCTGCATCAACCAGGAGAAGTCCTCGCCGCCCATGGACTGCGCCGTCGGAACGGGCGTGAGGTCCACGGCGCGCGCCGCCTTGCCGAGCGCCGCGATGGCCGGGCCACGGTTGACGACCGGGGGGACCCCCTTCACGTGCTCGATCCGGGTGCGGACCCCGTAGGGCGCCACGACGTCCTCGATGACCTGCTCGAGCAGGTCGCCGATGGCGTCCCACGCGCTGGCGTCGAGGATCCGCAGGGTGCCGGCGGCCACCCCGGACGAGGGGATGACGTTGCTGGCGACGCCCGCCTCGACCCGACCCCACACGAGCGCGAAGCCGGCCCGGGGGTCGATCCGACGCGAGAGCGCCGCAGGCACCTCGGTGACCACCTTCGCCAGAGCAAAGGTGAGGTCCTCGGTCAGGTGCGGGCGCGAGGTGTGGCCGCCCTTGCCGGTCACGTGGACCGTGACGCTGTCGCAGGCCGCGGTGATCGCGCCCTCGCGCAGGCCGACCTGGCCCACGTCGATGCTCGGGTCGCAGTGCAGCGCGAAGACGGAGTCGACGCCCTCCATGACGCCCGCCTCGAGGAGGTCATGGGCACCGCCGGGGATCCGCTCCTCCGCGTGCTGGAAGATCAGCCGCACCCCGACCCCGGCCGCGGCCAGGTCGTCCGAGAGGGTCGCGAGCACCAGGCCCACCCCGAGCACGATCGCCGTGTGCACGTCATGGCCACAGGCGTGACAGACCCCGCGCGTCGTGGAGGACCAGTCGAGTCCGGTCCGCTCCTGGACGGGCAGTGCGTCGATGTCGGCGCGCAGGGCGATCCGGTGGCTGGCCTCGTGCGCCCCGATGTCCGCGACCACCGCGGTGCCGCACACCGACACGGGGGTCAGCCCAGCCTGCCGCAGCCGGTCGGCGATGGCGGCCGCCGTGCGGACCTCCTCGCGCGACAGCTCCGGGTGCGCGTGCAGATCCCGGCGGAAGCCGATCAGCTCGGGCAGCAGGGCGTCGAGCGTCGCGAGGACGTCGGCGGTGAGGGGGGTGGTGGTCATGGCCCGGTCAGGTTAGCGCTGGCCCGCGCGATCGACCGGATCTGTCCTCTCCGCGGGACGCCGGCGGTGGCAAGGTCAGATAGTTCACACGCCCGGCCGCAACGGGCTCTCCGTCCGTACGATGCCCGCATGCCCGACGTCTCCCTCAGCTCCGACCTGCCCTCGTCGACCCAGGCCGACTGGGAGGCCAGCGCGGCGGCCGTCCTGCGCAAGGCCCGCCGCCTCGGCGACGACGACGCCGACTCGCGGGTCTGGGACAAGCTCACCCTGCGCACCCTCGACGGTGTCGCCATCACCCCCCTCGGCACGCCCGCCCTCACCGCGGACGTCCCGTCGGCGGGTCTGCCGGGGCAGGCCCCCTTCGTCCGCGGCAGCGTCGCCGCGCGCGCCGACAAGGCGTGGGACGTGCGGGCGCTGCACGCCGACCCCGACGCGAAGGTGGCCGCCGAAGCCGTCCTGACCGACCTCGAGAACGGCGTCACCTCGCTCTGGCTCGCGCTCGGCCGCGGCGGCCTCGCGCTGACCGACCTGCCCGCCGTCCTCGAGCGGGTCCTGCTCGACCTGGCCCCCGTCGTCCTCGACGCCCCGGCCGAACCGGTCGCGGCGGCCGACGCCTTCCTCGCCGTGCTCACCGACCGCGGACTCACGGCCGCCCCGGGCACGAGCCTGGGCGCCGACCCGATCGGTGCGGCCGTCCGCGAGGGTGCGTCCGACCTCGACGCGGCCGCCATCGACGCGCTCGTCGCACAGATCGCCGAGCGCGCCACGACGCACGACCTCGGCGCGCTCGTCGTCGACGCGAGCGCCGCCCACGACGCCGGCGCCTCCGACGTCCAGGAGCTCGCCTACTCGCTGGCCGTCGGCGCCGCCTACCTGCGCTCCCTCGTCGCGGCCGGTCTCGACGTGGACGACGCCGCCCGCCGGATCTCCTTCCGCTACGCCGCGACCGACGACCAGTTCGTCACCATTGCCAAGCTGCGCGCGGCCCGCCGTCTGTGGAACCGCGTGACCGAGCTCAGCGGGGTCACCGAGGAGGCGCGCGCGCAGGAGCAGCACGCCGTGACGTCGCGGCCGATGATGAGCCGCTACGACCCCTACGTGAACATGCTCCGCACGACCGTGGCCGCCTTCGCCGCGGGTGTCGGCGGCGCCACGTCGGTGACGGTGCTCCCCTTCGACACTCCCCTGGGCATCCCGGAGGCCTTCGGCCGACGGATCGCCCGCAACACCTCCTCCCTGCTCATCAGCGAAGCGCACGTCGCCGAGGTCACCGACCCGGCCGGCGGCGCGCACGCCGTGGAGCGGCTCACCGAGGACCTCGCCCGGGCCGCGTGGGCCGAGCTCGGCACCATCGAGAGCGAAGGTGGCCTGCCCGGCGCTGGCCTCGCCGGCCTGCGCGCGCGGATCGCGCAGACCGTCACCGAGCGCACGGCGCAGGTGGCCACCCGCCGCCGGCCGATCACCGGCCTGACCGAGTTCCCCAACCTCGCCGAGACCCTCCCGGCCCGGCGCCCGCACCCCGAGGGCGCTGTCAGCGCCATCTCCTACGGCGGCGACTTCGAGGCCCTGCGGGACACTCCCGCGGACACGCCCGTCTTCCTCGCGACGATGGGCTCCATCGCGTCGCACACGGCGCGGGCGACCTTCGCCATCAACCTGCTCGCGGCCGGCGGCGTCGCGACCCAGGTCGCCGGCGCGACGGCCGGTGTCGACGACGTCCTCGCCGCCTACGCCGCGCAGCCCGTCGTCGTCCTCGCCGCCGCCGACCCGGTGTATGCCGAGTGGGGCGCGGAGCTGATCGAGGCCCTGCGCGGCGCCGGTGCCCGCTGGATCGTCGTCGCCGGCAAGCCCCTCGAGGGGAGCGACGCCAACATCGCCGTCGGCACCGACCTCCTCGCCTTCCACCACACGCTGCGCGAGCACCTCGCCCAGCCCGGCGCGGCCACCCGCCCCCAGGACGGAGACCAGGCATGACCATCCCCAGCACCTTCGCCGACCAGCCGCTCGACCCGCAGGAGCCGCGACCCACCGACCGGGCCGCCTACGACTCCGCCACCGCGGGCACGAAGCCGTGGGGCGCGCCCGAGGGGATCACCATCGACCCGCTCTACACGGCGGAGGACCTCGAGGGACTCGACGCCCTCGACACCCACCCCGGGCTGGCCCCCTTCCTGCGCGGGCCCTACCCGACCATGTACACGACCCAGCCGTGGACCATCCGCCAGTACGCGGGCTTCTCGACCGCCGAGGAGTCCAACGCGTTCTACCGGCGCAACCTCGCCGCCGGACAGAAGGGGCTCTCGGTCGCCTTCGACCTCGCGACCCACCGCGGCTACGACTCCGACAACCCCCGCGTCGTCGGCGACGTCGGCATGGCGGGCGTCGCGATCGACTCCATCTATGATGCGCGCCAGCTCTTCGACGGCATCCCGCTCGACGAGATGAGCGTGTCGATGACGATGAACGGCGCGGTGCTGCCCGTGCTCGCGCTCTACATCGTCGCGGCCGAGGAGCAGGGGGTGCCGCCGGAGAAGCTCACGGGGACCATCCAGAACGACATCCTCAAGGAGTTCATGGTCCGCAACACGTACATCTACCCGCCGGCGCCGTCGATGCGGATCATCTCCGACATCTTCGCGTACACGGCGGCCAAGATGCCGCGGTTCAACTCCATCTCCATCTCGGGCTATCACATCCAGGAGGCCGGGGCGACGAACGACCTCGAGCTCGCCTACACGCTCGCGGACGGCGTCGAGTACCTGCGCGCCGGTCTCGACGTGGGCCTGGACATCGACGCCTTCGCGCCGCGGCTGTCCTTCTTCTGGGCCATCGGGATGAACTTCTTCATGGAGGTCGCCAAGCTGCGCGCCGCCCGCGCGCTGTGGGCCCGGCTCGTGGCCGACTTCGACCCCAAGAACCCGAAGTCGCTCTCGCTGCGCACCCACAGCCAGACCTCCGGCTGGTCCCTCACCGCGCAGGACGTCTTCAACAACGTCGGGCGCACGGCCATCGAGGCCATGGCCGCCACGCAGGGCCACACCCAGTCGCTGCACACCAACGCGCTGGATGAGGCCATCGCCCTGCCGACCGACTTCTCCGCGCGCATCGCCCGCAACACCCAGCTGCTGCTCCAGCAGGAGTCGGGCACGACCGGAACGATCGACCCGTGGGGTGGCAGCTACTACGTCGAGAAGCTCACCCACGACCTCGCCGAGCGGGCCTGGGCGCACATCCAGGAGGTCGAGGCAGCCGGCGGCATGGCGAAGGCGATCGAGGCCGGCATCCCGAAGATGCGCATCGAGGAGGCCGCGGCCCGCACGCAGGCGCGCATCGACGCCGGCACCCAGGCCGTCATCGGCGTCAACACCTACCGCGTCGCCGACGAGGAGCCCTTCGAGGTCCTCAAGGTCGACAACAAGGCCGTCTACGCCTCGCAGGTCGCCAAGCTCGAGCGGCTCCGCGCCGAGCGTGACCAGTCCGAGGTCGACGCGGCCCTGGCCGCCCTGACCGCCTCCGCCGAGCGCGGCGCCAGCCGCGACGGCAGCCTCGAGGGCAACCTCCTGGCGCTCGCCGTCGACGCGGCCCGCGCCAAGGCGACCGTCGGCGAGATCTCCGACGCCCTCGAGAAGGTCTACGGGCGCCACTCCGCGGTGATCCGTACGATCTCGGGTGTGTACCGCTCCGAGGCCGGTGGCGCCGGCAACATCACCCGCGTCGTCGAGGCGACCGAGGCCTTCGAGCAGGCCGAGGGTCGGCGCCCGCGCATCCTCGTCGCAAAGATGGGCCAGGACGGCCACGACCGCGGCCAGAAGGTCATCGTCACCGCCTTCGCCGACATGGGATTCGACGTCGACGTGGGCCCGCTCTTCTCGACGCCGGAGGAGGTCGCCCAGCAGGCGGTCGACGCGGACGTGCACATCGTCGGGGTCAGCTCGCTCGCCGCGGGTCACCTCACGCTCGTGCCCGCCCTGCGCGACGCCCTCGCGGCGGTCGGCCGCTCCGACATCATGATCGTCGTCGGCGGCGTCATCCCGCCCGACGACGTGCCCACGCTCAAGGAGATGGGGGCGGCCGCGGTCTTCCCCCCGGGGACGGTCATCGCCGACTCCGCGCTCGAACTCCTCGAGCGGCTCTCGGCTGACCTCGGTCACTGATGACGGGAGCGAAGTCGGCCGGTCCGCGGCCCGTCGACGTCGCCGCCCTCGTCGAGGGCGTGCGCGCCGGCGACCGCGCCGTCGTCTCCCGCGCCATCACGCTCGTGGAGTCGCGGCGGGCCGATCATCGGCTCGCCGCGCGCGAGCTGCTGACGGCTCTGGCAGATGACACGGGCGGCGCCGTCCGGGTCGGCATCTCCGGCGTCCCCGGCGTCGGCAAGTCGACCTTCATCGAGGCGCTCGGCGGACGGCTGACCGCCGCCGGACACCGGGTCGGCGTGCTCGCGGTCGACCCGTCGAGCGCGCGCACCGGCGGGTCCGTCCTCGGCGACAAGACCCGGATGGCGACGCTCGCCGCCGACCCGCTGGCCTACATCCGCCCCTCCCCCAGCGCCGGCACGCTCGGCGGGGTGGCGCGCGCCACGACGCAGGCGATCCTCGTGCTCGAGGCGGCCGGCTACGACGTCGTGCTCGTCGAGACCGTCGGCGTCGGGCAGTCCGAGGTGACGGTGGCCGGGATGGTCGACACCTTCCTCTTCCTCACCTTGGCTCGCACCGGCGACCAACTGCAGGGCATCAAGAAGGGGATCCTCGAGATCGCCGACGTCATCGCCGTCAACAAGGCCGACGGCGAGCGCGCGGTCGAGGCCGCGGCGGCCGCCAAGGACCTCGCGGGCGCCCTGCGGCTCGTGCACGCCGGGACGCACACGTGGGTCCCGCCCGTGCTGACGTGCTCCGCCCTGGAGGGCACGGACGTCGACACCGTGTGGTCGCGCGTCATCCGCCACCGCGAGTTCCTCGGGATGGCGGGGCTCGCCGAGAAGCGCGCCTCGCAGCGGTTGGAGTTCACCTGGGCGCTCGTGCGGGACGAGCTCGAGCAGCGCCTGCGCAGCTCGAGCGCGGTCGCCGACACCGTCGACTCCCTCCGCCAGGACGTCCTCTCCGGGCAATTGCCCGCGGCCGCCGCCGCCGACCAGATCCTCGAGGCCTACGACCGCGGCTGAGTCGACCACACGCGGCGCGCGGCGCGCGTACGCTCGAAACGTGGCCGCCATCAGCATCGCCGGACTGATCAAGACCTTCGGCCCGACGCGGGCCATCGACGGGTTGGACCTGCACGTCGAGCACGGCGAGGTGCACGGCTTCCTCGGCCCCAACGGGTCCGGGAAGTCCACGACGCTGCGGATCCTGCTGGGCCTCCTTCGCGCCGACGCCGGCGAGGTCCGCCTCCTCGGGGGCGACCCGTGGGCCGACGCACACGACCTCCATCGTCGCCTCGCGTACGTGCCCGGCGACGTCGCCCTGTGGCCGAACCTCACCGGCGGCGAGGTCATCGACCTGCTGGCCAGGATGCGCGGCGGCGTCGACGCCGCCCGGCGCGCCGACCTGCTGGAGCGCTTCGAGCTCGACCGCCGCGAGCGCACCCGCACCTACTCCAAGGGCAACCGCCAGAAGGTCGCCCTCGTCGCCGCCCTCGCCTCGGACGTCCCGCTGCTGCTGCTGGACGAACCGACCAGCAGCCTCGACCCGCTCATGGAGCGCGTCTTCGCCGGGTGCATCGCCGAGGGCGTCGCCCGGGGCCAGACGGTCCTGCTGTCGAGCCACATCCTCAGCGAGGTCGAGCGACTCTGCGAGCGGGTGACGATCATCCGCGAGGGCCGCACCGTCGAGACCGGCGCGATCAGCGAACTGCGCCACCTCGGCCGCACCCACGTCTCGGCCACGACCTCCGGCCCCCCGCCCGACCTCAGCCGCATCGCCGGGGTGCACGACCTCGTGACCGACGCGCACGGCATCCACTGCAGCGTCGACGGTTCCGCGCTCCAGCCCGTGATGGCCGCACTCACCGCGGCCGGACTGACCTCGTTGACGACCGCGCCGCCCACGCTCGAGGAGCTCTTCCTCGGCGCCTACGGCGAGGCCGCCGCGGCCCCGGCCGTGCCATGACCACCACCGTCGGGCGCCCGTATGCCGCGACCACCGACCGTGGCGGAGCCCTCACCGGCTACGGCCCCGTCCTGAGGTTGGCGATCCGCCGCGACCGGATCCTCGTCGCCGTCACCCTCCTCGCCCTGGCCATCCTCGTCGGCGCGAGTGCCGCGACCACCGTGGAGCTCTACCCCGACCCGGCCGAGGCCATCCGCGACGCGCGTGCGGTCACCAGCAGCCCGGCCACCATTGCCCTCTACGGACCGTTGTCCGGTGAGACGGTCGGGTCGCTGGCGACCTTCAAGGTGCTGTTGATGGGGGCCGTGGCCGTCGGGTTCCTCGCGCTCGCGCTCGTGCGGCGACACACCCGTGGCGACGAGGAGGCGGGCCGGTTGGAGCTCCTCGGGTCGGGCGTCATGGGGCGCCGGGTGCCGCTGGCCGTGGGGGTCACCGTCGCCTCGGGCGCCGTCGCCCTGAGCGCCCTCGTCGCGGCTGGCGCCCTCGTCGCCACCGGGCTCCCCGTTGCCGGCTCCGTGGCTTTCGGCGCGACCTGGCTCGTCGGTGGGCTGGCCACCGTCGGGGTGGCCGCGCTGGCGGCGCAGCTGACGGACACGAGCCGCGGGATGACGGCCATCGTGGCGTCGTGGCTCGGGGTGGCCTACCTCGCCCGGGCCATCGGTGACACCGGGGACGGCGCCGTCGAGGTGCTGACCTGGCTCTCGCCGCTGGGATGGGCGGAGAAGGTCGCCCCCTTCGGCGCCAACCGGGTCGCCCTCGTCGTGCCCGCCGCGCTCGTCCTCGCCGTCGGCTGCGCGGCCGGGTTCGCTCGGCCGTCCTGCGCGCGCACGGCGAGGAGCAGAGCGGACACAGCGAGACCGTGCTCGCCACCGGGGTGCGGCGCAGCCGCCTGCTCGGGGCTCACGTCGGGATCGCGACCCTCGGGGTCGTCTGGCTGCTCGTCGTGCTCGGGGTCTCGATCGGCTGGGCGCACGGCCGCCAGGTCGGGGACGTCGGCGGGGCGATCGCGTCCCTCGTGCCCGCCGCGCTGGCCTCCGCGCCGGCCGCGTGGGTGTGCGTCGGCATCGCCACGGCCCTGCACGGGTGGCTCCCCCGTTGGGCACCCCTGGCGTGGGTCGCCTACGTCGCCTTCTTCGCCCTCGGCGAGTTCAGCGCCCTGCTCGGGCTGCCGGACTGGCTGGCGGACGTCTCCCCCTTCACCCACGTGCCGCAACTGCCCGGCGGCGACTGGTCGTGGACGCCGCTGGTGTGGACGACGCTCGTCGCCGGCGGGCTCGTGGCGGCTGGGTTCGTCGGCCACCGGAGCCGCGACCTCACCTGACCTCAGATGCCAGGGTCGCCACGCTGAACCGCGTCAGACGAGGTCGGTGCGGCCGATGTCCTTGAGGTGGTCGACGACCTTCTTGACGTCCTGGGCGCGCGAGCGCGTGGTCACGAGGAGCGCGTCCGGGGTGTCGATGACGATGACGTCCTCGAGGCCGACGACGGCGATGGCGCGGCCGGCACGCGCGCTGATCAGCCCGGTCGTGTCGATCGCCGTGACCGCGTCGCCGTCGCCGAGGAGGGCGATGCCGTCCGCGGAGGTCGGCAGCATCCCTGCCAGCGTCGAGAAGTCGCCGACGTCGTCCCACCCGAAGGTCGCGGGGACGACGGCGACCCGGCCGATGTCGGCGGCGGGCTCGGCGACGGCGTGGTCGATGGCGATCTTCTCCAGGCCGGGCCACAGCTCGTCGAGTCGGTCCGGGTCCGCCGCGATGGCGCGCAGGCCCTCGGCGAGCGCGGGGTGCCAGCGCCCGAGGAGGTCGAGCAGATCGCGCGCGCGCACGACGAACATCCCGGCGTTCCACCGGAACTCGCCCGTCGCGAGGTAGCGGGCGGCGCGCTCGGCGTCGGGCTTCTCGACGAACTGGCGGACCCGGTGCGCGCGGACCCCGCCGTCGAGCAGGGGGCCGAGTTGGATGTAGCCGAAGCCGGTGGCCGGGTGCGTCGGCTCGATGCCGATGGTCACGAGGTAGCCCTCACGAGCGACGTCGATGGCCGCGACGACGGCCTCGCGGAAGGCGTCGTCGTCGTCGACGAGGTGGTCCGCGGCGAACGACCCGAGGATCGCCTCGGGATCGCGGACCTCGAGCATCGCGGCCGCGAGCCCGATCGCCGCCATGGAGTCGCGCGGCGACGGTTCGGCGATGACCCCGTCGTGCGGCAGCTCGGGCAGCTGCTCGCGCACGGCCGCCTGGTGGGCCACGCCGGTGACGACGAGCACCCGCTCCCCCACGAGCGGGGTGAGCCGGTCCACGGTCCCCTGGATGAGGGTCCGCCCGACGCCGGTGAGGTCGTGGAGGAACTTCGGGGCGTCGCGCCGACTCACGGGCCACAGCCTCGTGCCGGCCCCGCCCGCGGGCACGACGGCCCAGAACCCCTCGACCGTCCCGTTGTTCGTCACGGGTCGACGGTAGAGCAGGGCCGGGCCGGTGTCTCCCAGCGGCACGGGAGGAAGGGGGCCGCGCGGCCCCCTTCGCGACCCTGCGGTGAACGCTCGGTGACCGCCGGTGGTCCCCGACCCCCACGCGTCACCTACCGCTCACCCGACTCACCCGCACTCGTCGTGGTCCGAGCACCCGGGGCGAGGACCGTGGTCATCGTGCGCATCGCCATCGTGACCGAGTCGTTCCTGCCCCAACTCAACGGGGTCACCACCAGCGTCTGCCGGGTGGCCGAGTGCCTGCGCGAGCAGGGGCACAAGGCGATCATCGTCGCCCCGCGGCCTGCCCCGCCGACCTTCGCCGGGCACGTCGTCAAGACGATCCCCGGCGTCCCGGTGCGCGGCTTCACCGCCGGCGTCCCGACGGGCACGGTCACCCGGGTGTTGCGTGACTTCCGCCCCGACGTCGTGCACGCCGCCTCCTCCCCCTTCCTCGTCGGGGCGCGCGGGCTGCACTCGGCACAGACCCTGGGCATCCCCAGCGTGGCGATCTACCAGACCGACATGCCCAGCTACGTCGAGCAGCACGGCACGGGGATGCTCGCCCACGCCGCCGCGGCCGGCGCCTGGTCGTGGATCCGCGCGCTGCACCGCAAAGCGACCCTCACGCTCGCGCCGTCGCAGCCGACCCTCGATGAGTTGCGCAGTCACGGCATCCCGCGCACGCAGCTGTGGGGTCGGGGGGTCGACACCGCCCTCTTCAACCCGTCCTGGAAGGACGAGGCCGGCACGCAGCAGCTGCGCCAGACCCTGGCCCCCAACGGCGAGGTGCTGCTGGGCTATGTCGGCCGCCTCGCGCCGGAGAAGGAACTGCACCGCCTCGTCGAGCTCGCCACGGTCCCCGGCACCCGCCTCGTCATCGTCGGCGAGGGACCGAGCCGCTCCGACATCGGCACGCAGCTGACGGAGGCGGTCGCCGCCCGCCATGGCCGCCCCAACCTGCCGCCGGTCTTCCTCGGCAAACGCAGCGGCGCCGATCTCGCCCGCGCGTACGCCGCCTTCGACGTCTTCGTCCACACGGGGACGAAGGAGACCTTCGGGCAGACGCTCCAGGAGGCCGCCGCGATCGGCCTGCCCGTCGTGGCCCCCGGTCGCGGTGGGCCGCTCGATCGATCGTGCGACACGGCGAGACGGGCTATCTCTTCGACCCGGACCGCCCCGGCGACCTCGCCCGGTGGGTCAACGAGGCCGTCGAGGACGCCGCCCTGCGCGACCGGATGGGCCGGGCGGGCCTGGAGATGGTCAGCCAGCGCTCGTGGCACAGCCTCACCGAGCAGCTCGTCGCGCACTACGGCGCCGCGCAGAACGTCAGCCTCGCCGCCTGACCGTCGACGGGGGCGCGTGCGCCAGGCAGCCACGCGGGCGCGCGCGCGGACGTTGGCGGGGACGAGCACGTACGGGTTGGTCTGGCACGATGTCGCTCGTGAACGTCCCTGCCCGCCCCCAGCATCCCGCCCTGGCCGCCGCCGTCGCCGCCGCCGTGCTTGCCCGTCCTCCCGACGGCTCCCGCGTCGGCCGAGCCGACGCCGACGCTGCCCAAGCCGACGGTCATGGTCGACGCCGAGAGCTCCATCGGTGGGCCCGCGCTGGCCGGCACGGGCCTCGTGCTCGACGCGCCGGCAGGTGTGCCGCGGCCGCCGTCGATGCCGAACGTGTCGTGGATCGTGGCCGACATGGACACCGGTGAGGTCATCGCCGCGAAGGCCCCGCACGCACAGCTGCCGCCCGCCAGCACGCTCAAGACGCTGACCGCGCTGACGCTGCTGCCCGAGGTGGACCTCACGAAGAAGTACACGGTCACCTCGCTGGACGTCCTCGCCGACGGCACCCGGGTCGGTCTCGTGCCGGGCCTGACCTACAGCGGGCAGGACCTCTTCAACGGGCTGCTCATGGCCTCGGGCAACGACGCCGCCTACGCGCGGCGCGGATCGCCGGCGGGCAGGACGCGGTCCTGGAGCGGATGAGCGAGACGGCCCGACACCTCGGCGCCCTCGACACCACCCCCGGCGACCCGTCCGGGCTCGACGCCCCGGGTCAGCACTCGTCGGCCTACGACCTCGCGCTCATCGGTCGGGCCGCCATGGACAACCCGACCTTCCGCAGCATCGTCCGCCGCAAGCAGACGACCCTGCCCGGCAACAAGCACGGCTGGAAGCGCGACCGCTACGCGATCAACAACCACAACTCGTTGCTGTACAACGTGCCCGGCACCATCGGCATCAAGAACGGCTACACGACCGTCGCCAAGCACACCCTGATCTCAGCCGTGAAGCGCGGCGACAAGACGTACCTCATCGCCCAGATGCACGGGCTGTCCGGCAGCTGGCGCCCCACGTCCGCGCTCTACGACTGGGCGTTCCGCTACGGCGAGAAGGTCACCCCGGTCGGTGAACTCGTCGAGCCCGGTGAGGTCGAGGAGGCGGAGGCCCAGGCGGCGAAGGAGGCCGAGGCGGCCGCGTCGTCCTCGAGTTCGTCGTCGAGCTCGTCCTCGTCGTCAGCCGTGGCCTCGCCCAAGAAGACCATCGTCGCGACGGAGGTCATCGCCCAGGCCCGGCAGCGCGCCTCCCAGGTCGTGGAAGGCCGGACCGGTGTCGTCGCCGGCGGCGGGCTGGCCCTGTGCGGGCTGGCCGTGGTCGGCGCCTTCGTCCGGGGTCGGCGCGGCGGAGGCCGCTACCGCCCGCGACACTGAGTCGAGCCCGCTGAGGTGTCCCCCCGCGAGGGTCAGGAGCGGCGGACGAGCCCGCCCACGAGCTTGAGGAGGGCGCCGAGCGCGAGCGTGGCGCCCGCGCCGATGACCGCGCCGGAGGCGATCGAGAGCCGGTCCGCCTGACGGGTGGGCAGCGCCGGTGCGCCCGGCAGGGCCGGGAGCGTGCCGCCGGCGTTCGCCGCAGGTCGCCCGGAGCCGGCGGCGCGCCACACCGACAGCGCCGGCACCGACGAGGGCCTCGTTCCGCTCGCGGACGGCGACCTGCTCGGGGGTCTCGGGACCCTCGGCGAGCTTGATCGCCTCGGCCTCGCTGACGTCGGCGGTGGCGTCGAGGTCGTTGGCGGCCCACGAGGCGGCCAGCAGCATCGCGCGCGAGATGAAGTTGAGGAAGGCGAGCAGCCCGACGACGAGACCGATGGACGCGAAGAGCGGGTTGCTCATGGTCCCCGCGATGAGCCGGGTGCCGAAGACCTGGAGGATCGTCAGGAGGATGCCGCCGAAGATCGCCCCGTGGCGCACGCCGGCCCACGGCAGGTCGACGCCCGAGAGCATCCGGATCATCAGCGCGGTGACGAAGGCGTTGACGAGGACGGTGACGATCAGGCCGACGAGGGTGACGATCCAGCCCTGGTCGCCGAGGCCGATGAGGTTGGCCGCCCAGTCCGCCGCGGCATTGGCGACGGAGGAGACAGCCGCCGCGATGACGATGCCCAGGCCGAGGACGACGAGCACGCCGAGGTCGCGCAGCTTCGCGAGGGCGAAGTTGCCGGGGGCACCCTCGGCACCGAAGATCGCCCGGATCCCGTCGCGCAGGGCACCGAGCCAGCCAAGGCCGGCCCAGAGCAGGCCGAGGACGGCGACGGCACCCGTCACGGACAGGGTCGCGCTCGTCGGCGCCTCGATCGGGATGAGGCCGCCGGCCTCGGGGTTGTCCGGGTCCTGCACGAAGCCCGGGAGTTGCTTGTCGATGGCTTCGCGGATGGCATCGACGAGGTCGGGCTGGTCCTGGAGCACGAACCCGAAGATGGTGAAGGCGAGGGCGATGACCGGGAAGATCGAGAAGAAAGCGAAGTAGCTGATGCCACCGGCGAGGAGATTGCCGCGGACGTTGCTGTAGCGCTGCCACGCCTTCCACGGCCGGGTGAGCTGCACCGTGCGCCAGAGTTTCTTGAGGGCATCCATGGGTCGGGCTCCTGAGTCGGTCAGTGAGTGGCGGCCGGACCCGCGCCGGGGCCGAACGGGAAGGACACTCCCGGCCGCCAGACGCCGTCGTCCCCGTGCTCGTAGAGGTGCAGTTCGGTCGCGTCGAAGGCGATCTCGACCTGCGCCAGGTCGTCGAAGGCGTGGTCGAGGGCCGCGTCATCGAGGTGATGTGCGACGGTCACGTGCGGGTGGTACGGGAAGTCGAGGTCACGCGTCACCGGTCCGCTGCGCACGGCCTGCTCGAGCTGCTCGCAGCCCGCGATCCCCTGCGACACCTGGACGAAGACGACCGGCGAGACCGGCCGGAAGGTGCCCGTGCCGCGCAGGACGACGCGGAAGGGGGCCGCGCCGGCCGCCACGACGGCGAGGTGCTCCTCGAAGGCCGGCACATCCTCGGCGTCAACCTCCGTCGGCGGGAGCAGCGTCACGTGCGGCGGAATGTCGCGCGCCAAGGGGTCGCCGAACTCCTCACGCTTGGCCTGGAGGAAATCTCCATGCGGGGCGGGGATCGCCAGAGCGACTCCGATCGTGGGCATGCCGTCGACCCTAACGTCAGCGGGCCGGCCGGAGCAGACCGACCGCGTCGCGCACACGGTCCATGGTCGCCGCGGCGACTTCGGCGGCGCGCTCCGCCCCCTTCGCGAGGATGGTGTCGAGCTCGGCCGGGTCGTCGAGGAGCTCGTCCATCCGGGCCTTGAAGGGGCCGACCGTCTCGACGACGACCTCCGCGACCTCACCCTTGAGCGCGCCGTAGCCCTGACCGGCGAAGTGCGCCTCGAGCTCGGCGACGGGCGTGCCCGAGAGCGCGCTGTGGATGACGAGCAGGTTGGAGACGCCGGGCTTGCCCTCGACGTCGTAGCGGATCTCGCCGTCGGCGTCGGTGACGGCCGACTTGAGCTTCTTGGTGATCCGCGCGGGCTCGTCGGACAGCAGGACGAGTCCCTTGTCGGGCGAGGTGCTGCCGGACATCTTCGACGTCGGGTCGGTGAGGTCCATGATCCGCGCGGACTCCTTGAGGATGTGCGCGTCGGGCACGGTCAGCGTCTCGCCGAAGCGCTGGTTGAAGCGGACCGCGAGGTCGCGGGTGATCTCGAGGTGCTGGCGCTGGTCGTCGCCGACCGGCACCTTCTCGGCGTCGTACATGAGGATGTCGGCGGCCATCAGGATCGGGTAGGTGAAGAGGCCGACGTTGGCGTTCTGCCCCTTCGCCGTCTTGTCCTTGAACTGCGTCATCCGGCTCGCCTCGCCGAAGGCGGTCTGGCAGGCCAGCACCCACATCAGCTCGGGGTGCTGGGCGACGTGGCTCTGGGCGAAGATGGCCGACCCGGCCGGGTCGACGCCGCCGGCGATGAACTGGGCCGCGGTGATCCGGGTGCGGCGGGTGATGAGCTCCGGATCCGTCGGCACGGTCAGCGCGTGCAGGTCCGCGACGAAGTAGAACGTGTCGAAGTCGTCCTGGAGCCCGACCCAGTTGCGCAGCGCGCCGATGTAGTTGCCGAGGTGGAGGGAGTCGCTCGTCGGCTGCATCCCGGAGAGGATGCGCGGCTGGTGCTGAGGTGCGGCGGTCGTCATGCCCGTCATTCTGTCAGCCGCGCCCTGCCTAGACTCGGCCCCCCATGTGTCCGACCACGATGTCGCCGCCCTGACCGAACGCTTCCGGGCCGCCTATGGCGCCGCCCCCGAGGGGGTCTGGTCGGCACCCGGGCGGGTCAACCTCATCGGCGAGCACGTCGACTACAACGACGGCCTCTGCCTGCCGATCGCGCTGCCCCAGCGCACGCGGGTCGCGGCCACCGCGCGCGAGGACGACGTCATCCGGATGCGCAGCATCCAGAGCGGGGACGCCGGCCAGGCCGGTGACGGCGAGGTCGCCGTCGACCTCGCCGACGTCGGTCCGGGGACGCCCGGGGGCTGGGGCGCCTACGTGGCCGGGGTGCTGTGGGCGCTCCGGCAGGCCGGTCACGCCGTGCGCGGCATGGACGTGCTCGTCGACGGCGCGGTCCCGCTCGGGCGCCGGGCTGTCGAGTTCGGCCGCGCTGGAGTGCGCCGTGGGCGCGGCCGCGAGCGACCTCTTCGGGCTGGGTCTGCTCGCCGACGACGCGTCGCGTGCCGTGCTCGCCGCCGCGTGTGTCAGCGCCGAGAACGACGTCGCTGGCGCCGCGACCGGGGGCATGGATCAGGCCGCGTCGCTGTTGTGCACGCCGGGCCACGCGCTCGCGCTGGACTGCCGCGACATGTCGACGGTGCAGGTCCCCTTCGATCTGGCGGCCGAGGGGCTGACGCTCGAGGTCATCGACACCCGCGCCCCGCACGCCCTCGTCGACGGGCAGTACGCGGCGCGCCGGGCCACCTGCGAGGAGGCGGCGCGCACGCTCGGCGTCGCCTCGCTGCGGGACGTCGCCCCGGGCGAGCTCGACGCGGCGTTGGAGCGGCTCGAGGACGACGAGTCCCGCCGGCGGGTGCGGCACGTCGTCACGGAGATCGACCGCACCGCTCAGGCCGTGGCGGCCCTGCGGGCTGGGGACTTTGTCCAGGTCGGCGCGCTCTTCAACGCGTCGCACGACTCGCTGCGCGACGACTACGAGGTGACCGTCGATGAGCTCGACGTGGCCGTCGAGGCGGCGCGTGGCGCTGGGGCGCTCGGGGCGCGGATGACGGGCGGCGGCTTCGGCGGCTCGATCATCGCGCTCGTGCCGATCGACCTCGCGGATGGCCTCGTCGTCGCCGTCGAGGACGCCTTCGCGGAGCGCGGGCTCACGGCGCCGGCGTCGCTGGCGGCGATGGCGTCGGCGGCGCGGCGGCCGCGACGCCTGAGGTCGCCGTCCGCGTCGTCGAGCCCCCGCGCTCCGGGGCCCCACCTGTCCCACGAGTCCCGGGGCCCCACCTGTCCCACGAGTCCCACGAGTATCGGGTCACCCGATACTCGCAGCGTTACCCGGGTTCGCATGTCGGGTAACGCTGCGCAAGTCGGGTGAAGCCCAGCGCGAAGGGGGCTCAGCCGGCCCGCGCGAAGGGGGCTCAGCCGCCCCGCGCGAAGGGTGCCCAGCCGGCCCGCACGCCCAGTGGCACACCGTTTGGCCAGTGGCACACCGTTGTCGGTGTGCTCCTGACCAAAGAGTGTGCTGCTGCGGCGGCCCTGCGGCTCAGCCCAGGTCGTAGTCGACCGTGACGGCGGCGTGGTCGCTCCACCGCTCCGCGTAACTGGGGGCCCGGCCGATGGAGGAGGCGGTGGCTCGCTCGGCGAGCGGCCGGGACGCGAGCTGGTAGTCGATGCGCCAGCCGGAGTCGTTGTCGAAGGCCTGGCCACGCCACGACCACCACGTGTAGGGACCGGGGCCGGGGCCGTGCAGCGAGCGGGTCACGTCGACCCATTCGCCGCCGTCGAACCACCGGTCGAAGTACGCCCGCTCCTCCGCGAGGAACCCGGACTTCTTGAGGTTCCCCTTCCAGTTCTTGAGGTCGTGCTCGTGGTGCGCGACGTTGAGGTCGCCCGTGATGACGGCCAACTGCCCTGACTGCGCGTGCGCGTCGAGGCGCTCGGTGATGGCGTCGAGGAACCGGTACTTCTCGATCTGGCGGTCGGTCCCCGCCTCCCCCGTGTGCACGTACGTCGAGACGACGGTGACCGGCCCGGCGGGCGAGGCGAGGTCGACCTCGACCCAGCGACCTTGGGCGTGGAAGTCCTCCGAGCCGACGACCGTCCCGACCCGCAGTGGCTCCTCGCGCGCGAGCACGGCGACCCCAGCCCTCCCCTTCGCGCTCGAAGCGGCATGGGCGACGTGCCAGTCCCCCAGTCCCCCGTCGGCGAGGGTCTTACGCAGTTCGTCGTCGGAGGCGCGGACCTCCTGCAGCGTGATGACGTCCGGCTCCTGGGCGGCCAGCCAGCCGAGCCCGCCTCGCTTGTGGGCGGCGCGGATGCCGTTGACGTTGGCGGTGATCAGGCGCATGGGGCCTGACCCTAATCGCCGACCCCGACAGCCGAGAAAAGGACATCTGATGTCCCAAACTCGGCACGAAGGGGGCTCAGCCGCCCGAAAAGGGACACCTGATGTCCAAAACTCGATGGAAGGGGTCGGGGCGGCAGGGGCGGGTGGAGTGAAGGCGGGCAGGGGCAGGCGGAAGGGGTCGGGTCAGGGGCGGGCGAGCAGGTCCGCGGCGGCGGCGCGCAGCCGCTCGATGAACCGCTCCGGGGAGTACTGGTCGACGTGCCCGCGGATCGCGTCCGCATCCCAGGCCCGACCACGGTTGGCGAGGACCGCAGCACGGATCGCGTCCGAGGTCGGCTCCTCGAAGAAGGCGCCGTTGACCCCTTCGGCGATGGTGTCGAGATAGCCGCCCGCCCGCAGCGCGAGCGTCGGTTTGCCGAACGCGCCCGCCTCGAGCGGTGTCAGGCCGAAGTCTTCGTGGCTGGCCGCGACGAGCGCCGTCGCGTGCGCGTAGGCCCACCGCATCTGGTCGTCGGTCAGGCCACTGGCGAGGACGACGTTGTCGGGGGCTGACGCGCGCAGGTCGTCCAAGAGCGGCCGGCTCCGATGACGAGGAGTCGTTCGGGCAGCCCGCGGAAGGCGTCGATGATGCGGTCGACGTTCTTGTAGGGCAGCAGTCGCGACACGACGAGGTGGTAGCCGCCCTCGGCCCACGCCGCGACGGTGGGCACCGGCTCCATGGGGCCGGTCGTGTCGACGGCGAAGGGGGGCGGCAGGACCTGGGCGTCGATGCCGTAGGCCTCCCCGATGCGCTCCCGCACGACGTGCGAGTTCGCCAGGTAGGTGTCGCCCGTCGCGGCGGCCCGCTGGTCCCAGGCGCGCAGCGGTGCCTTGAGCGCGAGCAGCGCGAGCCCGACCGGCGAGCGTCGTGGGTCGCCGCCGAGGTAGCGCTCGCTCTGGTAGAGCCACCGTGCGGGGGCGTGGCAGTAGACGAGTTTGCGGCCCGTCGTCGGGAAGCCGTGTGCCCACCCGCTGCTGGAGGCGATGACGAGGTCGGCGTCGATGTTCAACCCGCTCGCGGCGAAGGGGAGCAGCAGCGGCAGCGCGGCGCGGTGGTGCCGGCGCAGGACGCCGGCCCGGTTGAGGGGGCTGACGCGGATGTCGGCGTCGCGGAACTCGGGGAAGGTGCCGTCGGCGTCGTAGAGCGTCGTGTGGATCGTCGCGTCGGGGAAGGCACGGAGCATGGCGAGCACGACCCGCTCGGCGCCGCCGCGCTGGGTGAGGTAGTCGTGCGCGATGGCGATCCGTGGCGCGGATCGTCGGCCGGCCGTTTCCAGCCACACCTGCGCCACCGTGTCCGCGGTGCGCTCGATGCCGAGAGTCGTGCGCGCGCGCTCCCCCCGGCAGACCCGCGCCGCTCGGCCTCGTCCGGGTCATCGAGCGCGCTGGTGATCGCCGCCGCGAGCGCGTCGACGTCGCCGGGGCTCACGAGCCAGCCGACGGCGGCCGGGCCCCCCGTCGACGATCTCGGGGACTCCCCCCGCGGCGGTGGCGACGACGGGCACGCCGCGCGCCATCGCCTCGGCCACGACCTGGCCGTAGGGCTCCGGCGTCGGCGAGGCGTGCACCGCGACGGTCATGGCGTCGAGCTCGGCGGCCGGATCGGAGGCGAAGCCCGTCAGTTCGACGCGGCCGGTCAGCCCGAGCCGGTCGATCTCGGCGCGGACGAGCGCCTCGTGCGCCTCGTGACCAAACATCGGGGCGCCGACGATCCGGAAGGTGGCCTCGGGGTGACGCGGGGCGACGAGGGCGGCGGCCTGCACGAACTCGAGTTGCCCCTTCGTCGGGGAGATCCGGCCGAGCAGGCCGACCACAGGGCGCTCGGGGCGCGGGCGTGGGGCGGGTGCGAGCTGCTCCGGTGCGAGACCGGGGTGGGCGACGACGAGGCCGCGAGCGCCGGGGAGGGTCGCGGCGGTGGCGTGGGAGTTCGCGATGACGCGGCGGGGGGCGCGGGGGGGCGAGCCGTCGGATCAGCCGCACCATCGGGGCGGGCAGGTAGTCGGGAGCGATCCGGTCGTGCACGTGCCACACGAGCGGCGCCGCGCGAACCGGGCGGCGGGCACGCCGAGGAGGTCGGCCTTGAGGGAGGTCGTGTGGACGACGTCGACGTCCAGGGCTCGCAGTCGGGCGGCGAGCCGCCGGACGAAGGGGGTCGCCCCCGCGGCCGCGGCGGCCACCGCCCGGGCGGAGCCACCGACGGCGTGCCGCTCGGCGCGGGCGACGTCGGCGCGCAGGGGCAGCACCTCGACGGAGTGCCCACCGTCGCGCAGGCGCGACACGAGGGGGCCGTCGGCGAAGAGGATGACGTGCGCTTCGACGTCGGCGCGCGGGGCGAGCGCGTCGAGGAGTCGCACGAGCGCGAGCTCCGCTCCGCCGAGCTCTCCCGTGTGGTCGAGGATCGCGACGCGCAGGGGACGTTGAGGTGCCTTCGGTGCCGTCATTCGGGCTGTCCTTGCCTCGACCACGCAGCCGCTCGGCGCTCCAGCCATCGGGGGGCGCGGCCGAACTGTGACGAGGCGTAGGAAGCGAGCGCCGCGCTGACGATGACCGACCTGCGAGCCAGCTCCGTCCAGTCGCGCGTGCGCGCGTGATGGCCCAGGCCAGGGACGACGTGGCGCCGAAGGAATATCGCGGCCTGCCGAGCGGTGCCGCGTTGCCGGCCACGGACGAAGAGGAGTCCGTTGCGCGCGTAGTAGTACAGACCCAGGTAGCTGTAGGCGCCGACAAAGCTCGCCGACACGCGGTGGTGGATGTGAATGGTCGGGTCGACGACGAGGGGAACGCCGGCCGCGGCGGCACGCAGGCTCCAGTCCGAATCTTCGAAGTTGAGGAAGTAGCGCTCGTCAAAGAGCCCGACCCGACGCCAGGTGTCCGCGCTCGCCGTCACACAACAACCCGCCAGTGTCGTCGTCGCCCGCAAGCCGTCACGCAGGGCGAGTTTCGCCAACTCCGCGTCGGATTGATGGCGTGCAAGACCCGTGGCTCCGTCGATGGTCCCGCCGCCGAACCACACCCGTTCGGATCCGTCGGCGTAGTACGCACCTCCGGACTCCGGACTGACCGCTGCTCCCGTGCGGGCCGTCGCGATCAACCGATCCATCACGCCCACCGGCACCAGGGTGTCGTTGTTGAGGACCGTGATGGTCTCCGCGCCGTGGTCGAGCGCCCATCTCAGCCCGGTGTTCATTCCTCCGGCGAACCCGAGATTCACCTCGTTCTGAATCGTCGCAACGTGGGGCCACTGGCGCCGGACGGAGTCGACCGTTCCGTCGTGGGAACCGTTGTCGACGACGAGCACGGTCGCCGCGGGAGCGCCCGTCACCAACGAGGCCACGCACGCCTCGGTGTCGGCGCGACCGTGGAAGTTGAGCACGACGACGACATCCCCGACCACGAAGCCCCTCCCCATTGCATTCTGGGACGCCCAGCGCGACCCCGTCCGGTGTCAGACTAGGCGCGCCCCATGACAGACCCTCAACGAGAGAGGCACCGTGCCGCTCACCAAGGATCAACTCAAGGCGATCGCTCCTCCTCCTGTCGCACTACGGCCAATGCCTGGCGCCGCGATGTCTGGTCGGATCTGCGCCTGCGACTTCTGAGTGAGGCAGGCGGCATTCCGTCGCATGCGGTGCGGAGGGCGATCTACCGCAAGGCCGGACTCACCATCCCCGACTCGTCATCGATCCACTGGCGCGCGGAGTTCTACGCCCCCGAACACATTCGTATCGGTACAGGCGTCACCATTGGCGATACCGCGTTCTTGGACGGCCGATCAGGACTGCGGATCGGCAACAACGTCAATCTGGGCAGCCACGTGACGATCTACACGAGGGAGCACGACGTCGACTCGCCATCCTTCGCCGAAACGGGCGCACCAGTGACCCTTGAGGACCACTGCTGGGTGGCCAGCCACGCGATCGTCCTGCCCGGTGTCACGATCGGCCGGGGCGCCGTCGTCGCGGCGGGTGCCGTTGTCACCAAGGACGTCGAGCCGTTCATGATCGTGGGTGGTAATCCGGCGGTGCCGATCAGGCGACGCAACCAGGACCTGCGCTACACGCTCGGCTACGCCAAGCGTTTCGTCTGAGCATCACGTAACGCTCGGGGCCCAAGGTCATCCTGATTGAGAACCTCCACGGGGATGGCCATGGGGCGAAGCGTCATCCACAGTCCATCCGCGAACGGGTGAAAGTTGCGCATCATCCGCCAGGTGACCGGCGACGGCAGCCAACGCAGCAGGAAGTAGGCAACACCTCGCGGACCCGCAGCGTGCCCCCACGAGCGTGTCTTGCGCCAGACGTCGCGCGGTGATCTTCCCCAGGAGTTGTGCAGGATGGCCGCGTCCGCGGGAAGCCCGAGCTCCCGGGTTTCGTGTTCCCCTAGCGGATGTGTGATTTGAAGGCTCGTCTCGTCCCCTCGGACGACCACGCGCAGGAGGCGCGCGTCAGCAGGCCGACGAGCATCAACCAACGTCGCTCGAGCGCGCACAGCGACGGGACCGGGATATTCGAAGACGTCCTCTCCACGGGGCCGGTGACCACCAGGAATCGCCCCCGGCTCCGTGCCCGAAACAGCACCCGCATTGGCCACTCGACCGCGTCACAGCCCGCGGCGTCGGCACGTCCGAGGGCCTCCAGGAGCGCGCCCGTATCGGGGAGGACCTCGTCGTTGTCGACTTGAAGGATCCAGTCGACACGCTCACCGAGCGCGTCGACGGCAGCTTGGCGCTGTGCTGTGTCGGCGCGCATGGGTCGGTCCGTGTCAACCCAGTCGCCCTCGACCTCCCGCACGATGCCCCGCACGTCAATCTCACGGATGATTCGCAGACACTCGTCGACGGGGATCGGGTGTCCCGTCCATCCGCGTCCGCTCGTGGGCACAGGGACCACAAGGTCGTCAAGCAAGGGGTAATAGCGTGCGAGACTCGACCTCAGCCAAACCGGGTCGCCTGGCAAGACGTACGCGCCAAGTCTGGGTGTCATGCGCGCATCGTGTCAGAGACTCGAGAGGTCATGACCTGGGAGCCAGAATGACGAGCCCGCCGATCACCGAGGACGAGGTCGCATGAGCCAGCCTGTACCTCCGGAGGAGTCGGGGACTCTCGACGGCGCCCAGCTCCAGGACCGCGCCGTCCGCGGTGTGGCCTGGACGATGATCCACACGGTCGTGTCCGTGCCGATCGCCTTCGCCGTCAACCTGCTCCTTGCCCGCGTCCTCGAACCCGAGGGGTATGGCCGATTGGCCTTCCTCACGACGTTGATCGGCATCGCGGGCGGCATCCTCGCGCTCGGACTGTCATCGGCGATGATCCAGTTCGGCGCGAAGGCCCATGCGTCGGGTCGCACGGACGAGGTGCGGGGCATCCTCTCCTCATCCCAGGGCTTCCGGCTCCTTGTCGTGGCCCCGGTCCTGACACTGCTCGTCATCGCCCTCGTCGACGTCCCCACCGCCCTGCTGATCTTGGCGATCGTCTTCGGTGTGTGGGTGCCCGCCGCTCTCGACGGCGGCCCGATCACGCTCTTCATCGAGAACAAGACCGACCGCAGCCTTGAGCACGGACGGATCGCCATGGTGTCCGGCCTCGTCGTGCAGGCCGGTGTGGTGGCGGCGGCGTTGTGGGCCGGCACCGCCGATGCCGTGTGGGCCGCGCGCGTTGTCCTCTCTGCCGCAGGCATCGCCCTGGCGCTGCTGTCCATCGCCCCGGCCTACCGCCGGGCGGTCCTCCGGCCCCGGCTGCCCCGACACTTCCCGGCGGGCTTCTGGCGCTTCGCGCTGCCCACGGGCATCGCCGGCCTCATCGGTGAACTGGTCGTCTCCCGCACCGAGGTGCTCTTCCTCAACTGGCTGTCCACGCCCACGGCCGTGGGCCTCTTCGCCCTGGCCTTCGGCGTCAGCAGCCACATCTTCGCGCCCGCCCAGGCCCTGACAGGACCGCTCATCCCGGCCATCGCCGGCCTCCGTGAGGTCGGGCTCGACAAAGTGGCCACGGCCTTCGGCCGGGCTCTGCGGGCTTCGTCGACCGTGGTCGCGCTGCTGACTGCCGCGGCACTGCGGCACTGCGCACTCACGGTCCTGGTGCCCGTGCTCTACGGCCACGAGTACACCGACGCTGCCCCGGCCGTGCTGGCGCTCGGCGTCATCGGGGGCCTCGCCGTGGCGTCCGGACCCGTTTCGGCTTTTGTCCTCGCCCGCCTCTCCGCCAGGGTCTTCCTCATCGCGAATCTGTGCGCACTGGCCATCGACGTGGCACTGGCACTCGCTCTCATTCCCGCCTTCGGGCTCTGGGGTGCCGTGATCGCCAACGCTGCCGGGACGCTCACCCGCCTGTTCATCCTCGTGGGGAGCGAAGCCCGTGACCTCCGACTGACGTTCGCCGCGACGGCTGCCATGGTCATGCCCGCCCTCGTCGGCGGGGCGGCGTGCCTGCTCGGCTGGAGCGCGACCCTGGGGACATCACTGGCACCCATCGTCGAAGCGTGCCTCGCGTCCCTCGTGGCTCTGGCACTCGTCCTCCTTGGCATGCGCGTGACGCGATCGGGACTCAGCCCGGCTGACACCCAGACGATCGTCCGCGTCCTTCCCGCGCGGTTGACGCGTACCGCTCGGATGGCGTTGTCGCTGGTGACCCGTTGATCGGTGTGTCCAAGACCGTCCGCCTGTGGACCCCGATCGGCTACCTTCAAGCCGTGACGACATCTGTTCCCGGCGCCGCCGCGACCGGGCGCGGCCCCCGCGTCGTGGGCATTGATGCCTTGCGCGCCATCGCGGCGCTCGCCGTCTTCGTGTGCCATTTGGGCGGTTATTGGTCCCTGACGGATCTACCGGCTCGACTCCCCGAGCTGATGGCGATCGGCGCCCAGGGCGTGGACGTCTTCATCGTGCTCTCGGGCTTCGTCCTCGGGCTGCCTGCCTTCCGCACGGACCGCCCGCTGAACATGGGCAACTTCCTTCGCCGGCGCGCAACCCGCCTGCTCCCGCCCTACTTTGTCGCCCTTGGGCTTGCAGCAGCAATTGCCCTCTCCCCGATGGCCACGTGGATCGTGGCTGAGCGGGCCAGCGCCTCGGATCTCGCCTGGCACGCAGCGCTCCTCCAGACGTGGAATCCACCGACGCTCGGGACCATCAACGGTTCGCTCTGGAGCGTCGCACTGGAGGCGCAACTCTATCTAACCTTCCCCCTCGTCATCCTGTTCGCACGACGATTCGGGATCTGGCCTGTCGTGGGTGCAGCCGCCGTTCTTTCCACATCGTTGACGATGGTCTCGCTCCCCGGAGCGCTCGGTGACGCTCTGACGGACGAGCACAACCTCCCGATACGGCTCGTGCAGTTCTGCGTCGGAGTGGCCTGCGCACACCTCGTGTCACGAGGACGTGTCCCTCGAGCGACAGCCCTGTGGGCAGCATTGGTCATCGGCGGGCTGCTGGCGGTGGGGTGGTCGACGGCCGATGTCGCTCTCGGGCGCGCCGTCATCTGGTCGCTCCCCTCGGCAGCCGCCATCCTGCTGGTAGCGACGTCCGTGGGACCGTCGCTCGCCGCGACTCCGTTCGAACGGTGGGGCCTTGCGTCCTACAGTTTCTATCTCGTGCACCAACCAGTCCTGCTTATGGTGGGACACGTCCTCCGGCCCTCGCTCGAGAATGATTGGGTCGCTCTCGTGGCCGGGATGACGGTGGGACTCGCGGTGACCTGCCTGGTTGCCTTCGCCCTGTACCTCGTAGTGGAACGGCCATCGCACCACTACGGTCGGGCCCACTTCCCTGTCTTTGATGCCGAGCGGCCGACCGAGGCTGAGGCGCGCCGACTGTAGATATCGCCGTGATCGTTGACGACCCGTCGTGGCACTTGGAGCTCAGCGCGGCTGGCGCCTAGGCGCCTTTCCCCTCACCGCTGGTGCTAGCCCCCGGATCCCAATCCCCCTCTGACTCGCGCGCCCCTTGACCCCATGCTCCGCGCAGGCGGCCGGCTCCAGATTCTTTGGCGGCTGATGCGTGCGACGGGCCCTCACCCGAGCTCTCTGACATGTAACGCGGCGGGTGATCGGTCTGGCAGTGCAAACAACCTGTCGGCGCGCCGGGCGTGTATGAGGGCCAACGGGACGCACCCGCCCACCGAGGCCAAGATGGCATAGACCACCCAGCCGTTGAGGGACGACCCGCTCAGCACGCGACAAGCAACGATGATCGCCGGGACGTGAGCAACGTAGAAGACGATGGATCGACGGCCCGCTGCTTCGAACATCGTCATGGCGCGGGACGACGGAATGCGAGGCGCTGCCCACACGAGGACGGCCACGCCACAGAGGGAGATGATCAACCAGTGAGGTCGCCATGCGTACCCGGCCGATCCCGTCACGGCACCAACCACGCCAACTGCCGCAACGGCCACCGGCACGAGGACCAGCCCCCCCCCCCCCTTGAAAACGGGGCACAAGGCTCGCCGCGGCACTCCCTGCGAAGAAGAAGCCGCCGAACCACAGGAAGTTGGTGACGCCCGGCAGTTGGGGGGAGAACACGAGCCAGACGCTCCACAACGACGCAGCGACCAGCCACCACGGGGCACGCATGTGCTTACCGAGTAGACCCACGGCATAACAGGCCAGCAGGACATTCAGGAACCACAAGTGGCGGTATCCGGCCAGCCACGTCACAGGCTGCGCCAGAGCACTTACGTCGGCGACCGCAGCGGTGATCAACGTCCAGACGAATAGCGGCCACAGTATTGCGCGGGCCTTGCCTGCTGCATAGCTGCGCCACTGCTTGTCGAGAGACCGCCCGAGCAGCATGCCGGAGAGGAAAAGCAGGAGCGGCTGGCGGTACGGCGCGCCTGCCCTGTTGACCCTGTGCACAGCCTCGGGAACCACAAAACCGTAGGCGTCGGGGATGGTCGCGGCATGCCAGGCGATGACCAGAAGCACCGCGGCCCCCCGCAGGACGTCCATCCACCGATGACGCTGAGGGTCGATGGTCATGGGTTGGCCGGACTCTGGCGAACTCGGTGGGCCTCCCACAGTGACGCCTCGGTCACCCGGAGGTGCGGCAGTGTGCCCTCGAGTCGGTTGATCGTGTGGTCCCGGGCTGTGCGGTCGGCGATGTCCGCGTGCGCAAGGACCCGCTCCATCGTGTTGACCTCGTCGACGTCGACCTCCCGTGACCACCCGGGTGTCAGCACGGCTTCGTAGTCGTCGAATTTGAACCGGCCACCCCACAGGAGGGGCTCACGCTGGGTCCACACTGCGGGTATCCCCAGAGCGTCGGCCACGATGAGCCCGTGCAGGGAGGTCGTGAGCACAGCGCCACAGTGCGAGATCTGCCCGATCACAGCGCTGGGCCGCGACCGCACGTCGATCACCCGGACGTCGTCCCCTCCACGGACCGCCAGCTCCCGCAGCCCGGCATCGTCACGGTGCAACCCGTGGGGGAGGACGCCGAGACGCCAACGCATCCTGCCGCGTCGGGCATGGCGGGCGACCAGAATGCCCGGATCACCCAGGGCGATGTCGTCGGTGATGCCGAGGAGCGCCTTGGTGAGAGGGCCCCGAACGGCCAACGGTCGCGCCAACGGCAAGGTGCGTGGCTGGCCACGCAGAAGCCCGGTGCCCCAGAGGTCACCGGAGAAGTCGTCGGGCAACTGCTCGATGAGACTCCCAATCCCCACAAGCCGCGCCCGCTCCGGGGGCGTATGGACCGCCACCACCCCGTACCTCGCCAACACCCACGGGGTGAGCGCATCCCCGAAGTTGGGATGACCGTCCCACCAATACGCGGGGAGCATCCCGGGTCGGACCGCCCTCGCTCGCACAACCGCATCGAGGGTTCGGCCGGCGAAGCGCGCCCTGCGCCGCGACGCCGAGTCATAGGCCCAGCGCTCGTCAATCAACCGCTCGTCCCTTGATGCGCGCCGGTGCTGCTGCGCCGCCCGGCTCGTCATCGTCGCTCCCCAGATGCGGATCGTCTGGTGTCGACGACGACCTCCGGCTCAGGCTCAGATGCGCAGAGAGCATGAATTGTCCGAGACATGCTGAGGACTCTTTCACGAATATCAACGGCATCCCGCCGAGCCGCCGGTGGTCACTGCTTGTCCATCACCACGGACGCCCGTTGTCCACTCCAGCGCCGGATCCGCTGCTCGATGGGCCTCTCCCACCATTCATAGAGGCCTCCAGCGAGGAGGATGCTGACACATACCGCACCCGTCGTGACCATCACACGAGCTCCCGGGGGAGTCATCTCGAGCAGCGGCAACGAGGACCGGATCATCAGGGCGTGGACCAGATAGAGAGCGAAGGACCACTGACCCAAGGTGACGAGCCAGGGGTGTCGAAGCAGGCCCATTCCTGAGCCCGTGAGATCCCCGGCGGCGCAGGTCGCCACCGCCAGCACGAATCCGGGCAACACGATGAGGTGTGTCATCCAGTAGCTGCCCTCGACCAGCCCTCCGGTCAACCGGTTGGCGACCCACAGCGAGAGGTATCCGACGGTTGCCGCCGCCAACCCTGCCCACGGCGGCAGGGGCGGCCGCCAGCCCGAACGCATCGCCAACGCCACCCCCATGCCGAGGGCGAACTCACCCACCCGGTAGAGGGGCAGGGTGTAGAGAAACCACGAGAACTCGGGCGCGACGCACTGGACCACGAGGCCACCGATCAGGAGCCAAACGAGACCGGCGACGACCAGCACCTTGGGGCCGACCCACCTCGACGCTGCCAGCACCACGAGCACAGGGAACACGAGGTAGAAGAACGCCTCGTCAGACAGTGACCATGACAGGCCGTTGTACGCATACGTGACAGAGGTGTCGGGGACCCATCCGTGCAGGAGCAGCAGATGCCAGGGCAGGGCCTTCACGTTCGCGTCGATGAGCACGCCGGCACTCGCGAGCACGGCGGCCACCGCCGTCATGAGCAGATGGAGCGGATAGACACGAGCCACGCGTCGCAGGTAGAAGGCCCCCGCTCGATCACCACGCCGCCACGTCCACGTGAGGACGAAGCCCGACAGGACGAAGAAGAAGGCCACCCCGACGTAGCCGAACCGGAGCGGACCGCTCGCGGCGCGTGTCGGACTCGCCCACATGGTCGCGTGGAAGAGAGCGACGAGCATCGCCGCGAGGAACCGCATTCCGGTCAGGGATGGCAGGTGCCGTCCTGGGATCGGGGAGGGGGAGCCTGCGGTTTCGCCGCCAGGAGCCATCACGCCTCATCCCGAGCCTCGGCCTCGGCCTCGGCCTCGGCCTGGATGCTCCGGTAGCGCTCCGCCACCATCGCCCAGGTGTACGACTCCACCCGCTGACGTCCCGCGCTCGCGAACTCGTCGGCCAGGCGGGGATCGGCCAGCACTCGACGCAGCGCTGCGGCCAGGGCGTCGATGTCGGTGGGATCGACGAGCAGGCCGTCCTGCCCGTCCATGACGAACTCACCGGTGCCGCCACGGTTCGTCACCACGACGGGAGTGCCGGCGCGCCACGCCTCGAGCACGACGATGCCGAAGGCCTCACGTCGGCTCGGGACCGCGACGACGTCGGCCCGACCCATCCACGCCCCGACCTCGGGTCGCGACAACCGACCGAGGAAGGTCGCCCGCTCCCCCAGACCGAGGGCGCTCGCCTGCTCCCGAAGGTCGGCGAGCGCGGCCCCGTCGCCCCCGATGACGACGCGCACGTCGTCGAAGCGGGCCACGGCGTCGAGCAGGAGGTCGAACCCCTTCATTCGCTCCACCCGCCCCACCGCGAAGACGACCGGAGCACCGTCGGTCAGGACCGGGGGCGGACCCACCGGCTCGTCAAGGTCGACGCCGTTGGGGACGACGACGCCGCCCGTGAGACCGAACCGCTCGCGCAGGTCCCGCAGGGCGAACTCGGAGCACCCCGTCACCACGGCGGCCCGCGTGATCGCCTCACGCAGCCCGGCCCGCAGCAGAGCCGACTCCTCGAAGGCGCCATGGTCGTCGGCGAGCGTCTCGCCATGGGCGCTGACGATGAGTGGCGTGCCGGTCGCCCGGTGGAGGGCGAGCGCATACAGCCCGTTGGGGCCGAAGCACTGGACGTGCAACACCTCGGGTCGGAAGGCGCGGAACGCCCGCCACCACCGCGACCACGCAGCAGGGGCACGGAACCCGAAGCTCGCCAGCGACCGCACGTCCCGCGCCGGCAACGGGGTCGGGAGGTAGCGCACGGGCACGCCGTCGACGACCCGGCTCCCGAGGTGCTCGCCGCGATCCACCGTCCACACCTGGACGTCCGCGCCTTGGGCGACCAACTCGCGGGCGACATGCCGGACGTGCTCCTCCACGCCCCCCGTGTGGGGATGGAAGGACGACGCGATGAGCGCAATGCGCCGTGCCGGTTGTGCGCCTGTCACGTCATCCCCCATGTGCCGCTGGACCCTGGTGCCGCGTGCCATCATGGCAGCCGCGCGCCGCGCGACCGCCCACCCCCGAGGACCTTCCATGCCACGCCTGACCATCGCCCGCATCGCCACGGACACCGTCCTCGGCGCAGGGATCTATGAGCAGCAGGTCATCGCCCGGGCCCCGGAGGCGCTGGCGGCAGCCGGCTGGACCGTCGAGGAGGCGGTCATCCGCTCGCTCCGGTCACCCCTGGCGGGCACCCATCGGATCCCCATGGGGAAGGTCGCCACCGCGCCCGCCTCGGTTCGGCGTCTCATCGGTCGAGCGCTGTATCCCACGGACGCGATCGTCCACCGGATGAGCCTGGAGTTGCCGCCGTCCCCGCACGCCGACGTCCTCACGCTGCACGACGTCGTGTCGTGGAAGTTCCCCGACGAGTCCGCGCCCGTCCCGGCTGCCCAGGACGAGATCCGCCGGGCCGCCGGCGTCATCTGCGTGTCCGCCTTCAGCGCCGGCGAAGCCGTCGACCTCCTCGGCATCGACGAGCCGCACGTCGTGCACAACGGGGTCGACGCGCGCTTCTACGACGCCACTCCCCTGGACGCCGCGGGCCTGGCAGCGCTCGGGATCGACGGCCCCTTCGTCCTCACGACCGGCGGCGCCTCGGAGCGCAAGAACCTCGCCGGCCTCGCGGAGGCCTGGCCGACCGTTCGCCGGGCGCGACCCGGCCTCACCCTCGTGCTGACCGGGCCGCCGCACCCCCGACGGACGGCCCTCTTCCACGGCCTGCCCAACGTCGTCCTCGCCGGGATGGTCGACGCCGCGATCGTCCCGCACCTCATGGCCGCGGCCGAGGCCGTCGTCGTCCCCTCCCTCTATGAGGGGTTCGGCTTCCCCGCGCTCGAAGGCATGGCCGTCGGCACGCCGGTGGTCTCGTCGAACACGAGTTCCCTGCCCGAGGTCGTCGGCGACGGAGGCATCCTCGTCGCACCGGATGGCCCCTCGCTGGCGCAGGGGATCATCGACGCCACCTCCGGCGACCCGCAGGTGACCATCACCGCAGCACGGGGGCGCCGGCGCGCGAGCGACTTCACGTGGGAGCGGTGCCTGCAGGGTCACGCCGCAGTGTGGGCGAAGGTCGCGGCACGATCCAGCCGGTGAGGGCTGCCACGGCGCCCACGAGCAGCAGGGAGGCGACGACGTCGCTGGGGCGGTGGGCGTAGTCGACGACGTTGCCCACCAAGGCCAGGCCGACGACAAGCAGAAGTCCCCGATCGATCCACCCCGGTCGCCGCGGCCACAGAATCGCTACCGCGACAGTGAGGGCGACGACCGCGCTCGCGTGCGTCGACGGCAGCGTGTTTTCGGGGTACGAGTACCCGAATTGAGGTCGCCACAGGACGACGTCCCGCAGGAACGGCCCCAACAGCACCGGCACGACCACGATCGGCAGGCACGCCAAAACCGCACCCCAGCGGCCAGTCGCGACGGCTCGTATGGCGCCGATGAGGACCACGACCGCCATCGCCCCCGGCAACACGTCACGGGCCAGCACCGGCAGCCACTGCTGCGACGGGCCGACGGCGACCGCCTGAGCGAGGGCGAAGAACCGGTCGTCGGCCCACTGTCCCGGTTTCGTCAGGACCGCCACGGCGTAGAGCCCCACGAAGCCCAGGGCGCACCAGAGAGCCGTGCGCAGCGAACGATTCACGCCCGGTCGGGCGCGAGGACCCGCACGAGGGCGGTCACCTCACCGACGAGCTGGGCGTACACCTCGGCGAAGACGTCGTCCCCCTTCCGGTAGGGGTCGACGACGTCATCATCCTCGGGCGGGACGGGGCCGCGATGGCGGGGGGCGAGCTGGACGAGCGCGGCCAGACGTGCGGAGACGTCCGCCTCGGGGCCGGCGACCGCGTCCAGCTCATCCGGGGCGATGCGCTGGGCGAGACGTGCCAGCTCGCGCAGGGTGAAGGTCCGCTTGAGCGCGGCCGGCGCCATCTGGACGATCTTGCTCCGGTGATCGCGCGTCATCGCCAGGACGACGTCGGCGTCCCGGATCAGGTCGGGGGTGAGCCACCTGGCGGCGAAGCCCCCGGTGTCGACCCCTCCCTCGTCGAGGAGACGGGCCATCGTCGGCTCGATCGGGTCGCCCTCCATGGGTCGCGTCCCGGCGCTTGAGACCCTGACGCCGTCGTCGACACCCGCCAGCGCGTCAGCCAACAGCCGTTCGGCCGCCGGCGAGCGACAGATGTTGCCCGTACACACGACAAGAATGTGCGCCTTTGTCGTATTTAGCATTATTACCCCCGAGTCAGCTGAACCGACATCATGACGTTGACAGTGTGGGCTACTCGTGGCGAGGCCGAGAAGTTCCCTCGTTCGGTATCGGCAGCCCCCTCGGCGCTGCTAGCCTGCACCTATCATCGTGGCACCACGCGTGCAATTGCTAAGGGGAAACACATGCAGGACAACCAGATCTCTGGGGGCGAGCAGGGCGTCAAGCGCCGCACCCTCGTGAAGGGGGCCGCATGGGCGGCGCCTGTCGTCACCTTCGCTGCCGCGGCGCCCATGGCCGCCGCCAGCCCGCCGCCCGTCGCTCCCTCCGTGGGTGACGACTCGTGCAAGCACACCAAGGGTGTCAAGCGCTACCACATTGAGCTCGAGTTCTCGAACTCGCTCAACTGCGCCACCGACGTCCACATCGTCTCCTTCGTCGTCGACCCGAACAGCGGCTCGGACGTTTCGTTCACCAGTCCTGCGGTCGACACGGACTTCACGATCCCCGCGAAGGGCTCGCTCTCGTGGGAGTACGACTCCGACGAGGTCGGCAACATCGCCAACGGCGAGGTCGACATCACGTACACCTACACCGACTGCCAGGGCAACGTCGTCGCCGAGAGAGTCTCCATCAACGTGAGCTCGCTCGAGCCTTGCACTTTCGACTACCCGCACACGTCCACTCCCTGACCGGTCTCCAATCGACAGGGTATGACGAAGGGCGCCACACCTCGTGTGGCGCCCTTCGTCATGCCCAAAGGCGTGAGGGGTCAGACCTTGGCGACGTTCTTGCGCCCGCGCCGGGTGCCCTGGGCCACGGCCGCCTCGTAGCGGTGATAGCCATAGCGGTATTCGCTGCCGCGTCGCGTCGCCACCATGTTGCGCGCGAACCCCGAGACCTTCGCGTCGACGGTCGCCAACTGCTTCATGGCGCTGGCCAGGTCCTTCTTCTTCGTCCGGTCGGCGCCGACGACCATGAGCAGACCACCCGTCAGGCGCTCGATGATGACGGCGTCGATGACGGGCACGACCGGCGGGCTGTCGACGAGGACGAAGTCGTAGTCGTGCAGCAGCGTCGCGAAGAGCGCCTCCATCGGCTCGGACCCGAGCAGCTCGCTCGGGTTCGGCGGGATCTGGCCGGCCGGCAGGACGTGCAGGTCGGTGGTGCCCCACCGCTGGATCACATCGCCAGGCGCGGCCTGCCCCAGCAGGATCGTCGTGAGGCCGACGCCGCCTTCGATCCCGAGCGTCTTGGCCACCGACGGGTTGCGCAGGTCGGCATCGACGAGGAGCGTCTTCGTCCCGGCGTCGGCCATGGCCAGCGCGAGGTTCGCCGCCGTCGTCGTCTTGCCCTCACCGGGCATCGAGGAGGTGACGACGAAGGAGTGTCGCCCCGTCGTGACGTCGACGAACATGAGGTTGGTGCGCAGGCGCCGGATGGCCTCCGCGTGGTGACCGTGCGGGTCGCTCTCGACGCTGAGCAGCCCCTCCCCCGCCGAAGGCGTCTTCCGCTCGAGCGGCAGGCTCGCCAGCATGGGGGCATCGGAGAGGGCCTTGATGTCCGCCTCGGTGCGGACCCTCGTGTCGAGCGTGTGCCGGATGAGCGCCAGTCCGATGCCGAGCGCGAGACCGGTCAGCAGCGCGAGACCGATGTTGCGCACCGGGTCCGGCGACGTCGGCGTCGCGGGGGCGACGGCGGGCTGGATGGGCGTGGAGATGACCTTCTGACCGGAGGCGCTCAGCAGGGTCGAGAATTTGCCGGCCACCTCGCCGAGCTGCGGGCCGACCTCGTTGGCGACGGCAGCCGCCTCGTCCGGGTCGGAGGAGCGTGCCGTGATGTCGAGGATGGAGGTCGCGTCGGTGACGCCGGCCTGGACGTCGATCGGGTGACCCTCCGGCATGCCCAACTCCTTGCGGAGAGGGTCGAGCACGGCAGGGGTGTTGAGGATGGACACGTAGGTGTCGAGGTCCTTCGTCGTCAGGACGAAGACGCCGTTCCCCTCGGACTTGGACGAGTCGTTCTCGGCGCTGAGGTAGATGCGCGCCTGCGCCGTGTAGACCGGCTTCGTGAGGATGGTCAGGACCGTGGCGGCCAGCACGGCCAGCAGCACGCTCGCGGCGATCACCCGCCACCGGGTCTTGAGGACGTTGAGGAACTCTCGGAACTGCACGGGCACTCCTGCCGGATGACGGCGCGTGGGCGTCGGCCGTCGGATCCGGGGTCTAAGGTCATTGACGCCCCCCACCTGCTTCCGAGGAGTCTATAGCGTGCGGGTCCTGCGGATCTCTCACTCGGCGGTCGTCGATGTGTGGCGCGAGCGCGAGCGCGTGGCCCGACGCCGGGGCCACGACGTCCACTCGGTCAGCGCCGCGGTCTGGGACGAGGGTGGCGTGGACGTGCCCCTCGTCGCCCGCCCCGGGGAGGACGTGGAAGGGGTTCGCACGTGGGGTCGGCACCCTGCCCGCTTCGTCTATGACCCGCGGCCGCTGTGGCGGCTGCTCGGTCAGGACTGGGACGTCCTCGACCTCCACGAGGAGCCCTTCGCCCTCGCGACGGCCGAGGTGCTGGCACTGCGGGCGCTGCGCCGGTCACGGGTGCCCTATCTGATCTATTCGGCGCAGAACATCGAGAAGCGGTATCCGCCCCCCTTCCGCTGGTTGGAGCGCTGGGCGCTGCGGCACGCCTCGGCCGCGAGCGTCTGCAATGCCGAGGCCGCGGCGATCCTCACGCGCAAGGGGCTCACCGGCCGGGCCGCCGTGATCGGCCTCGGGCTGGACACCACCGCCTTCGAGGCGCAGCCGCGCGCCGCCCACGACGGACCGCCCCGCGTCGGCTACGTCGGCCGCCTCGCCAGTCACAAGGGCGTGGACGTCCTGCTCGAGGCGATGGCCCTGGCCCCCGAGCTCACGCTGTCGCTGGCCGGCGCCGGCCCTCACGAGGCCGACCTGCGGGCCCGCGCCGCCCGCCCCGATCTCGAAGGGCGCGTCACCTTCCTCGGGTCCCTCGATCCAGGGGACCTGCCCGCCTTCTATCGCGGCCTCGACGTCCTCGCCGTGCCGTCGTTGACGACGCCGGGGTGGCTCGAGCAGTTCGGCCGCGTCGCCGTCGAGGCGATGGCGTGCGGCACCCCTGTCGTGGCGAGTGACAGCGGCGCCCTGCCCGACGTCGTCGGCGGCGCGGGCCTGCTCGTGCCACCCGGCGACCCCGCAGCCCTGGCCGCGGCCCTCACGCGGGTTGGCGCCGATCCCGTCCTGTCAGCGACAATGCGTGCGGAGGGTGTCGCGCGCGCACGCGCGTACGACTGGGACGTGATCGGCGGGGACTACGTGGAGCTCTATGACGAGGTGGCCAAGGCCGCCATCCCCTCGGGCGACCGCGGACCCGAGATCATCGTCGTGGCCTACCACTCAGCGGCGCTGCTGCGCGATTCGCTGACACCCGTCGCGCACCTGCCCGTCACCGTCGTCGACAACTCCTCCGACCCCGAGGTCCGTGCGGTCTGTGACGACCTCGGCGTGCGTTATCTCGACCCGGCCCGCAATGGCGGGTTCGCCGCGGGGGTCAACCACGGCCTCGCCCATCGCCTGCTGCCGGACGCCGACGTCCTCCTCCTCAACCCCGATGCCGTCATCGACGAGCCCGGGATCCGGGCACTGCACGCCGCGCTCCTGGCCGACCCGCTCCTCGCGAGCGTGGGACCCGCCCAAGTCGACGGCGACGGCCACGCGAGCCGGGTCGCCTGGCCCTTCCCGTCGCCGGGCGGCGCCGTCGTCGAGGCGCTCGGCCTCGGTCGTCTGCGCCGCGACTCCTACGTCATCGGCTCCGTGCTGCTGCTTCGGGCGGAGGCCGTGCGTCAGGTCGGCGGCCTCGACGAGTCGTTTTTCCTCTACGCCGAGGAGACGGACTGGGCGCGCCGCGCCGCCGACCTCGGCTGGCGTCACCGCCTCGTCCCCGAGGTGACGGCCATGCACCTCGGAGCGGCGACGAGCTCGGACTCGACGCGGCGCGACGCCCACTTCCACGGCTCCCAGGAGCGTTTCCACCGCAAGCACTTCGGCTCGGCTGGCTGGCAGGTCACCCGCGCCGCCGTCATCCTCGGGTCGGCCGCGCGGTCCCTCGTCCTGCGCGACGCGCGTGCCGTCGGCGCGCGCGACCGCGTCCGGCGCTACCTGCGGGGACCGCTGGCGGTCGAGGCGGACGTGGTCGCCCGCGCGGCGTCGGCGAGCACCGCACCCGAGCCGGACCCGCGGTGATGGCGAGCCTCGACTCGCGCGCCGGTCACGTCGGAGCCGCCGCGGCTGGCATCGCCCTCGCCCTCGCGCTCGGCGGGCTCGTCGCCACCCAACCACTGCTGGCCGTCGTGCTGGCTGGCGCCGCCCTCGTCCTCGGCCTCGTGGCCGTCGACGCGGCCCTCGTGCCGCTGATGTTCCTTCCCCTGCTCTACGTCGCGTTCCGCGTCGGGGGCGGCGGCGTCGACCTCTCCGTCTCCGACGTCGCTCTGGGGCTGGCCACCGCCCCCGCCCTCCTGCTGGCCAAGCGACCGTTCTCCCCGCCCCTGCGCAATCTCCTGTGGATCGTGGCGATCTACCAGGTCGCCACCCTCTTCACGGTGATCGCCAACCCCTACCTCGCGAACCTCGTCGAGTGGGTGCACGCGTGGTTCCTCATCGGCGGCGCCCTCGTCCTCGGCTGGGCGGTCGGCCGCGGTGGGCACGGCCCGACGGGGTTGCGGCTCATGCTCGCGGCCGCCTCCGTGCTTTCCGGGTGGGTCATGGTCCAGGCTGCGATCAATCTGTCGCACGGCTCGTTCGAACCGGTGTACCTCCCGTATGGGATGCACAAGAACTTCCTGGGCACGGTCCTCGCCATCACGGCCCTCATCGCCTACGTGCGACCCGTCTGGCTCGGGATGAGCCGCCGGATCGGCGCCGCGATCTTTTGGTGGCTCGCCGTCGGCGTCGCCCTGAGCCAGTCACGTCAGGCCATCGTCGGCCTCGGCGTCGCCCTCGTCATCCTCGTGCTCCGGTCCAAGACGGACCGTCGGCGCTCCAAGGCGATCCTCTTCGCCGTCGGACCGGCCGTTGTCCTCGTCATGACCCTGGTGCGCGACCAGGTGGCCAGCGGCAACGAGTTCAATTCCGTCTTCCAACGCCTCACGTGGTTCGAGGACGCCTTGGCGATCTGGCAGGAGAGTCCGGTCTGGGGCGTCGGGCTGCGCTGGTGGTACACCGACCGCTTCGCCGAGGGGTTCCAACCGCCCAATGCCGAGATCGAGGTGCTCACGTCTTCAGGAATCATCGGTCTGATCGGTTTCCTTGTCCTCATGGTCGGGTCGATCGTCGTCCTGTGGCGGGTCACGCCGACCTACGGCACCCTTGCCCTGCTCGCGGTCCTGTCGCGGTTCGTCCAGGGGCAGCTCGACCTCTTCTGGGTCGCGGCCCAGTGCTCGATCCCCTTCGCCATCGCCGGCATCTGCCTCGGGGTCCAGGCCCTCCACGAGGACGAGGACATCGTCCCCGACACCCTGGACATGGCCGGCGGACACCAGACGGACCCGCGGTCGGCTGGACTCGCCGCAGCGATGCCATGAGGATCACGCACGTCGTCGCGACGGCCAACTTTGCCGGCGTCGAGCGACACGTCGCCGTACTTGCCGCGGCGCAGCACGACGCCGGCCACACCGTGACCGTCCTCGGGGGTGACGTCGACCGCATGGTGGCCGCCATCGACCGGCCGGGAGTCGGCGTGATCGCCGTGGACGGTGTCGACGACGCCCTGCGGCGCCTCTCGGGTCCGGTCGGGCGGCGCGCGGATGTCGTGGCCACCCACATGACCGCAGCCGACATCGCCGCGTCACTCTCACCCGGACTCATCGGGACGCCGATCGTCAGCACCCGTCACTTCGCGGCGGGCCGCGGCTCGTCCACGGGGGCCAAGGCGGCCTCCGAGCTGGCCGCGCGGCGGATCCACGCGGAGATCGCCGTCAGCGCCTTCATCGCCGCCGCGATCCCGGAGGAGGCAACGGTCATCTTGCCGGGTGTCGCCAACCGACCCCCCGGACGCCCGGCCCGAGGGCGTATTGATGTGGTCCTCATGGTCCAGCGCCTCGAGGCGGAAAAGGACTCGGCCATCGGTCTGAGCGCTTTTGCTACGTCTGGGCTCACCGAGCGCGGATGGCGCTTGGCGATCGCAGGCGATGGCTCGCTTCGCAGCGAACTTGAATCCCGCGCGGCTGAACTAGGGATATCCGAGTCCACTGACTTCCTCGGTCACCGCGATGACATCGCCGACCTCATGGACAAGGCAGCGATCTTCCTCGCTCCCGCGCCCGCCGAGCCGATGGGGCTGTCCGTCCTCGAGGCCATGGCCAGCGGCCTGCCCGTCGTCGCGGCCGGCGCCGGCGGCCACCTCGAGAGCGTCGGGCCCGTCCCCGGCGCGGCCCTCTTACCCGTCGGCAACCCCACCGCGGCCGGCGCCCTCCTGGCCGACCTCGCCGCCGACCCCGACCTGCGCGACGCCTACGGCGCCGCGCTGCGCGAGCGGCAGCGGACCGCCTTCGCCATCTCGACCCAGGCCGAGGCGACCGAGGCGCTCTATCGCCACGCCATCGCCGAGGCGACCTCCCCCCTGCCGGCCGCGCCGGCCGCGACCCGCGAGCTCGTCGTCATCTCCCTCGAGCCGTGGGACGAGGTGTGGCGGCGCAACCAGCACCTCGTCGCCGGCCTGCTGCGCGCCGACCCCGGGCTGAGGATCCTCTTCGTCGAGCCCGCCTCCGACCCGGTGCACGCCGTGCGGCTCGGGGCGCGACCCCGCCGCGGGTTGGGGCTGCGACGCGGTCCACACCTGTCGGGGATCGATCCGGACGCCCTGTGGCTCCACCAACCGACGAAGGTGCTGCCCCGCCGCGTCGACCCCGGTCAGGACCGGCGATGGGCCGAAGGGGTGCGTCGGGCCGCGGATCGACTCGGCTTCCGGGCACCCATGCTGTGGGTCAACGACCCCGGCGGCGCCGAGGTCCTCACGCTGACGGGCTGGCCGGCCCTCTACGACATCACCGACGACTGGCTCGAGGCCGACCGGGACGAGGCCACCCACACGCGCCTCGTCCGCCAGGAGGCGGTGCTCATGCGCGATGCCGTCGAGGTCGTCGTCTGCTCCCCCGGCCTCGAGCGGACGAAGTCACCGCAGCGCCCGGTCACCCTCCTGCAGAACGCCGTCGATGCCGAGGCCGCTCGCGTCCCGACGGCCCGACCCGGCGACCTGCCCACCGGGCCCCTCGCCGTCTATGTGGGGACGCTGCACGGTGACCGCCTCGACGTCGACCTCTGCGAGGAGACCGCCACCCGCTTGCCGGACGGCGCCACCCTCGTCCTCGTCGGACCCAACGCGCTGACCCCGGCCGAGGACGCGCGGCTCGAGGCAGCCGGGGTGATGCGCCTCGGGGCGAAGGACCGCCATGACGTCCCGGCCTACCTGCAACACGCCGACGTGCTCGTCGTGCCGCACGTCGTCGACGACTTCACCGAGAGCCTCGACCCGATCAAGCTGTATGAGTACCGCGCCGTCGGGCGTCCCGTCGTGAGCACGCCGGTGTCGGGGTTCCGCGAGGCCGCGGGTCCGCGAGTCGCGGTCGTCGACCGCAACGCCTTCGCCGACGCCGTGGCCGCGGCGGTCCCGGCGCGCGACACCTTCCCCACCGGGGTGGACGCCGACGTGCCGACCTGGGCCGACCGCGTCGGCGAGATGAGCCGGGTCATCGACCGCGTCGCCGCGACGACCTCCGGCGAGGCCGACGTGCCCCTCGACGCCCGCGTGGCACTCGGGCACGCCGCCATCCAATGGCTCGCCGACGCCCACGGGGTGGACCTGCTGCACATCAAGGGGCAGGCCCTCGACGCCTCCTTGCTGTACCCCGGCCGGCAGGCCTCCGACATCGACGTCCTCGTGCGGCCCAGCCACGTCGACCGCTTCCTGCACGCGGCCGCGGCGGCCGGCTTCGAGGTCGTGGGACGGTTCGCGACGAGCTCCGCCTTCGAGCACTCGGCCACCCTCCGCCACCCGCACTGGGGGCTGGTCGACGTCCATCGGCTCTTCCCGGGCTTCGGTCTGCCGCCGGCGGACGCCTTCGACGTGCTGTGGGCCGACCGGACGACGAAGGTGCTCGGCGGGCATCGGTGCACCACCCCGGCTGTGGCCGCCCAAGTCGTCATCCTCGTGGTGCACGCGGCCCGCAACGTCAACGGCGGCCAGTCGACGGCTGACGTGACGCACTCGTGGCACGGCGCCGACGCCGCCGGGCGAGCGCGCGTGCACGCGCAGGTCGAGAGGCTCCGCGCCCAGGTCGCCTTCGCTGCGGGCACCGGCGACCTCGAGGGGCTGCCGCCCACCCCCGAACACGAGCTGTGGTCGGCCGTGGCACGCCGCGGCGACCGCATCGTCGAATGGCGCGCCCGGATCGCGGCGGCCCCGGACCTGCGCAGTCGCGCCCGGATCGTCGCCCGCCTCCCGCTCGTCAACACCGACCACCTCGCCATGCAGCACGGCAGGCGGCCCACACGCCGCGAGATCGCGCGCGAGTTCGTCCATCGCGCCCAGCGCGGCGTGCGCGAGATCCGAGCGATGCGGCGCAGGCCGGGAGGGACGACATGACGACCGATGGCGCGCAGGTGACGGGGACGCCGGGACGATACGTCGTGCCCGACGACGTCGCGTGGACCGTCGACGACGACGGTCGGGTCTTCGTGGCACCCCTGCCGCAGGGACCAATCGCGATCCTCGAGGGGCCGGCCGCCACGATCTGGCGCCTGGCGCCCGAAGGCGAGGCCCCAGATCTTGCGGCGCGCGTGGCCGCGGAGGTCGGGGAGCCCCTCGCGACGGTGCGTGACGACGTGGCGACCTTCGTCGACGAACTCGTCCGCACGCGGCTGCTCACATTCGCACCCTTCGAGAGCGACTAGCGAAGACGCAGGCGGCGCACGCCGCCGGGGTACTCGTAGACGATCTCCCCGATCGCGGCGCGAATGTCCGCCGGAATGGCGGCCACGATCGCCTCCTCGCTGCCCTCGGTGTCGACCTTCACGAGGTCGATCCGGCCCTCCCGCTCAAGGACGCCCCGCAGCGCTTCGCCGACCGCTTCGCACTCGACCTCGACGGGGACGGCGCCGCTCGCCGAGTCTCGATATTGCGCGAGGCCGCTGTAGCGGCCGACAGGATCGATGAGGAAGGTGGCGGGTCCACTCACCGGCGCGAGCGCCGTCGGGTGGATGGTGCAACGGTCCCCGAAGGCCGCCGTGTTCGCCCGCAATGACTCGAGGTTGTGTGGCACGGGCTCCCACACGTACACACGGCTGGTCGGCGTCCGGCTGAGGAACCACGCCGCGCTGACCCCGATGTTGCCCCCCACATCCACGACGACCTCAGGAGCGCCCGAGCCGTAGTCCCGCCGGCAAAAGACCTCATTGACCGTGCGCACGTCGTGGGGGTGCGGCACGACGAGCTCGATCTCGCCGATGGGGGTCCGCAGCACCGGGTGCCACGGGTAGTCCCCCGTGCCGCGGACATAACGGTCCAGGGCATCAACCGGGCGCCGATAGGTCGTCAGCGTGTGGGCGAACGCGCGGTAATTGCGTGGTCGGAAGGGGGCGCTGAGCCGACGCCGCTGATCCTGGCCAGAAGACATGCCATCAGCGTAGGGCGGACGGTGCCCCACTGTGCCGATCGGACAGGACCTCGGACCTAGTAGGCGCCGTCCTTGCGGACGACGGCGGCGAGCGTGCGCCACAGGATGAGCAAGTCCTGCGCGACGGACCAGTTCTCCACGTAGTAGAGGTCGAAGCGGACCGACTCGTCCCACGTGAGGTTGCTGCGACCGTTGATCTGCCACAGCCCGGTCATGCCCGGCTTCACGAGGAGTCGGCGGCGCACGTCGTCCTCGTAGCGCGACACCTCCGACGGCAGCGGCGGGCGCGGGCCGACGAGGCTCATCTGCCCGGCGAGGACATTGAGCAGCTGCGGCAGCTCGTCGATGGAGTAACGCCGGATGAACCGGCCGACCGGCGTCACGCGCGGGTCGTCCTCCATCTTGAAGAGCACGCCCCGGTCGATGACCGCCGTCTCCCTTGCGGCGGCCGCGGCGTCACCGGCGCGAGCCCCTTCGCCCGCCTCGGCGCGCAGCGCCGCCCGCTGACGCTCCTCGAGCGCGCGGACCTCGGGCAGGCGAGCCTCGGCGTCGACGACCATGGATCGGAACTTCACCAAGTCGAAGAGCTCGCCGCCCAGGCCGACGCGCTGCTGCCGGAAGAACACCGGCCCCCCGTCCTGCAGCTTGATGATGGCGGCGATGACGAGCAGCGGCAGACCCAGCAGGACACACAACACGAAGGCGCCCACCCAGTCGATGGTCGTCTTGAGTGCGAGCTTCGGCCCCGAGAAGGTCGGCGCCTCCACGTGCAGGAGCGGCAGCCCGGCGACGGGTCGGGTGAGGACGCGCGGGCCGGCGACGTCGGTCAGACCGGGCGACACGACGAGTTCGATGCCGCTGCCCTCGAGCGACCACCCGAGGCGGCGCAGGCCTGCCGGGCCGAGGCGGCTCGACGAACTGCACGCGACGACGTCCACGCCGAGCTCGATCGCCAACCGCGCGGCCTCGTACTCCGCGCCGACGACGGGGACGCCCCCGACGAAGGGCGCCCCGTCGACGTCGTCGGTCTCACCGGACGTGCACGCCCCGACGACGCGATAGCCGGCCTCGGGCACGTCCGCGAGCACACGGATGAGGTGCCGCGAGTGCACCCCGTCACCGACGACGAGCACGTCGTGACTCAACTGCCCCGCCGCGCGACGGGCGGCGAGCCACCGCCGCCACATCCGCCGGGCCACGTAGAGACCGACCAGGCCGGCCGGCAGGGCGAGGAGGATGTAACCGCGGGCGACATCGACCTTCAGCGCGTAGGCCAGCATCGCGACCGCGCCGAAGACGCGCAGCGTCGCCGTCCCGATGAGGCGGTACTCCCCCGTGCCGTGGCCGAGCAGGTGCACCGCATAGGCCCCGTGCACGCGCAGCGCCAACCACCAGGCCAGCACGAGCATGATGCTGAAGGTCGTGTAGCTGAGCTTGACGTACGTGGATCGGGCGGCGAGGTCGCTCCCGCCAAGGACGCCGAAGCGCAGGACCTGGGCCCCGAAGGTCGCCCAGACGATGACGAGGAGGTCGGTCAGCGCGAGCCACAACTGGAGGCGTCGCATCTCCGGGGACCGCACCCCGCTGGCACCTGCGGACGCACCGCGCGACGGCGGCGTCATGGTCAGCGGTGCCGGGCCTGCAGCGTGGCGCCGAGTCCGGCGCTCTCAGCCAGGCGCGTGGCCTCGGCGAGGCGACCACCGGTCACGCGGCGGCGGCTGTCCTGACGACGGCGGAGCTCAGCGAGTCGGTCGACGGGGTCGGACGGCTTGTCCTTCTGGGTGCGCCACTCGAGCCGCGCGATCCCCACGCGCCCGATGACGTAGGCCACGATCGGGAGGATCACCCACCCCACGACCATCCACTGCTCACCCTGCACGATCTGCCCCTACCCGCTTGACCATCCCTGGGGTCGAACTTTACCGACCCTTTACCCTTTTTGGGGCGAAAGCGTCCCCTTCACTGAGAAAGAGGGACCTCGTGCGACCTGCCCCCGCGCAACGAGTTACTTAAAGGTAACGATCACGTCCAGATTCGGCAAGCGGACGGCCCGCAGCCGGGCCCGCGACCCGTGGGATGATGCGCCCGGACTGTTACGAGACCGGCCGGGGACCACAGATCCCGCCAGAAACTGGAGACAGCATGACTTCAACCATCGTGTGGACGCAGATCGACGAAGCGCCCGCCCTGGCCACCTACTCCCTGCTGCCGATCGTGCGCGGATTCACCCGCGGCACCGGCGTCACGGTCGAGACGAGCGACATCTCGCTCGCCGCACGCATCCTCGCGCAGTTCCCCGACGTGCTCAGCGAGGACCAGCGCGTCCCCGACAACCTGGCACGCCTCGGTGAGCTGACGCAGGACCCGAGCGCCAACATCATCAAGCTCCCCAACATCTCCGCCTCCGTGCCGCAGCTGCAGGCCGCGATCAAGGAGCTGCAGGGGCAGGGCTTCCCGCTGCCCGACTACCCCGAAGAGCCGGCCACCGACGAGGAGAAGGCGATCCAGGCGGCCTACGCCAAGGTGCTCGGCTCCGCAGTCAACCCCGTCCTGCGTGAGGGCAACTCCGACCGTCGCGCGCCCCAGGCCGTCAAGGCCTTCGCGCGCAAGAACCCGCACCGCCTCGGGGCGTGGTCCGCCGACTCCCCCGCGCGGGTGGCGGACATGGCGACCGGTGACTTCTACGGCAACGAGCAGTCCGTCGTCACCGACGAGGCCATCGACTTCCGCATCGAGCACGAGGGCCCGGAGGGGACGACGATCCTCGCCGACGGGCTGACGTCGGCCGACGGCGAGATCCTCGACGCGACCTTCCTCGCCAAGAACGCACTGCGCGCCTTCTATGCCGAGCAGATCGACGCCGCCAAGGCCGAGGGCCTGCTGCTGTCCCTGCACCTCAAGGCGACGATGATGAAGGTGTCGGACCCGGTCCTCTTCGGCCACGCCGTCACCGTCTTCTTCGCCCCCGTCTTCGAGAAGCACGCCGCCGTCCTCAAGGAGCTCGGCGTCAACCCGAACCAGGGGCTCGGCGACCTCTACGCCAAGATCGCGTCGCTGCCGGCCGACCAGAAGGCGGAGATCGAGGCCGACATCCAGGCCGTCTACGCCGAGCGGCCCGCGCTCGCGATGGTCGACTCCGACAAGGGCATCACCAACCTGCACGTCCCCAACGACGTCATCGTCGACGCGTCGATGCCCGTCGTCATCCGCGACTCCGGCCAGATGTGGAACGCCGACGGCGCCCTCCAGCCGACGCTCGCGATGATCCCCGATCGCAGCTACGGCCCGATGTACCAGGCCGTCATCGAGGACTGCAAGAAGAACGGCGCCCTCGACCCGGCGACGATGGGCTCCGTGCCGAACGTCGGCCTCATGGCGCAGAAGGCGGAGGAGTACGGGTCGCACCCGACCACCTTCGTCATCAAGGGCGACGGCGTCGTGCGCGTCGTCACCGGCGCCGGTGACACGCTCATGGAGCACGCCGTCGAGGACGGCGACATCTGGCGCATGGCGCGCACCAAGGACATCCCCGTCCAGGACTGGGTCAAGCTCGCGGTGACCCGCGCTCGGGCGACCGGCGCTCCGGCCGTCTTCTACCTCGACTCCGCGCGCGCGCACGACGCGAAGGTGATCGAGAAGGTCGAGCGCTACCTCGGTGACCACGACACCGACGGTCTCGAGATCCAGATCCTGCCGCCGGTCGAGGCGATCACCTACTGCCTCGAGCGCATCCGTCGCGGCGAGGACACGATCTCGGTCACCGGCAACGTGCTGCGTGACTACCTCACCGACCTCTTCCCCATCCTCGAGCTCGGCACGAGCGCGAAGATGCTGTCGGTCGTGCCGCTCCTCGGTGGCGGCGGCCTCTTCGAGACGGGTGCCGGCGGCTCGGCTCCCAAGCACGTCGCGCAGTTCATCAAGGAGGACTACCTGCGGTGGGACTCGCTCGGTGAGTTCTCAGCGCTGGGTGCCTCGCTCGAGCACCTCGCCACGACGCAGGACAACCCGAAGGCGCAGGTCCTCGCCGACGCCCTCGACGCGGCCATCGCGCGCTTCCTCGACGAGAACAAGTCGCCGGCTCGCAAGCTCGGTCAGATCGACAACCGTGGCAGCCACTACTACCTGGCGCTCTACTGGGCGCAGGCACTCGCGGCGCAGGACACGGACGCCGAGCTGAAGGAGCGCTTCACCGGCGTCGCCCAGCAGCTGGCCGACAACGAGCAGAAGATCAACGACGAGCTCATCGGCGCGCAGGGCCAGCCGGTCGACATGGGCGGTTACTACCGTCCCGACACCGCGAAGACCTCCGCGGCGATGCGTCCGAGCGCCACGCTGAACGGCATCATCGACGCGCTCTGATCGCGTGAGTTTGGGGCCCCCTTCCCCGAGTTTTGGACATCAGGTGTCCATTCCTCGGGGCGGGGGGCCCCTTTCTGTCGAGTTTGGGACATCAGCGGTCCCAAACTCGGGGCGAGGTCCCCCCTTCGGCCGAGTTTTGGACATCAGGTGTCCCTTCCTCGAGGGGCAGCTCTACCCTGAGAAGAACCGGCCATTCCGGCCGGTGATCTCCGGGGGGGACATCATGAGTGAACGACGTGCAACGACGGCGGCAATGCGCCCGATGACAGGAGCGGGCATGAGGCTGCGACGGCTGGCAGGCGTGGCGACGGCGGCGCTGCTCGCCATCGCGATGACGTCGCCGTCGACGTCCTCGGCGGCGCCGGATCAGGGCGAAGGTCGCACCGCGACCGGTGCGTTGGTCCGCCTCACCGGCACGCTGGTGACGGTGCCCGCCGAACGCGGCGGGACCGCCTTCGCGGCCCTGCGCGTCGGCACCCGGCACGTCCCACTCGACGCATCGACGGTCGCAGGCGTGCCCAGCGGGCGCCGCGTCACCCTCGACGTGCGAGTCCCGGCCGACGTGCGCAGCGCCGCCGCGCGCAACGCCACCGTGCGGCGCGACGGCGTCGATGGGCGCGAGCACACCGTCGCCCTCGCGGCCGAACAACTGGCCGACGCCGGTGACGGTTCACCCGCGAGCGCCTCCTCGGCCGTCGGCCGCGCGACGGTCCTCACGGCGCAGGCGCCCGGCGGAGCGGAACTCGCCGTGGCCGACGTCGTCAGCGACGAGGCACCGCCCAGCGTGGCGGCCGTCCCCGTGACCGACCGGGCTCTCACCGCCGTCCGCGTCCGCCCGGCGGGCGTGACCACGGCCCGGCCGCAGGCGACGACGACCCAGCTGACCGAGCAGATCGCGGGAGCGAGCGACTACTGGGCGGACAACACCCGCGGCAACCTCACGCTCAGCCTCGCCGACGTCGGGGCGACCTTCCGCTCGACGTACGGATGCGACGAGCCGTGGGGCATGTGGGACCAGGCCGCCCAGCGTGAAGACTTCGCGTTCGCCCCGGACACCTCGCTCTACGTCTCGCTGCCCCCGGGCATCTGGCAGGACTACCCGGAGTGCAACTACGGCTTCGGGTCCCTCGGCGTGGACCTCCACGAGGCCGGCACCTTCCTGACGTCCGCCGCGGAGTGGCCGGTCCTCGCCCACGAGGTCGGCCACAACATCTCGCTGTTCCACGCGAACTACCTCCACTGCCCGACCGCCGACGCCCGGATGACGTCCATGGGCGGGTGGCCCTCGTCGTGCGACGGCGAGGAGGAGTACGGCGACAGCATGGACGTCATGTCCGTCTCCGCTCCGGACTCGGCGCCGCTGCTCTCCAGCCCGCAGGCGCGGCGGCTCGGGATCCTCGGGACCGCCGACGTCGTGACCGTCCCCGACGGCACCCGCCGTGACGTGACGCTGCGACCGCTGACCGCGACGTCGGGGACTCGCGTGGCGATCGTGCGCAACGCGTCGACGGGGATCACGTACTACGTGGAGTACCGCCGACAGACCGGTCGCGACAGCTCGAACCCGATGGGGCACCGCTACGGCGTCCGGATCCTGCGCAACAGCCCGCTCTCGGGAGGGTCGATCGTCCTCGACGCCAGCCCGACCGGCAGCACGTGGGGCGACCCGACGTTGCGGACCGGGGCGACCTTCCACGACTACGACGGCGACGTGACGATCCAGACGCTGTCGACGAGCAGCACCGGGGCGGTCGTCGCGATCGCCAACGACGTCGCGCCGCTGACGACGCTCACGGTCACGGCGAAGCCGGTCATCACCGGGACGCCGCGGCGGTGGGCCACGCTGCAGGTGACGCCGCCGACCTTCAGCCCCAGCGCGAGCGCGGTCATGTATCAGTGGCGAGTCAACGGCGTCGCCATCCCCGGCGCGACGGGCACGAGGTACAAGGTGGTCACCGCGGACGAGGGCAAGGACATCACCGTCCGCGCCACGGCGACGCGCTCGGGATATCGCACGACGACCACGACGTCGGCCGCGAAGAGGATCGAACGCCGGTTCACCGTCGTCGCCGTGCCGAAGGTGATCGGTTATCGCACCGTCGGGTCGTCGTTGCGCGCGACGACGGGCTCGTTCAGTCCGACGCCGACGTCGTACACCTATCGGTGGAAGCGGGACGGCGTCGCCATCTCCGGCGCGTACTACAGCACCTACCGCCTCGACTCCGCCGATCGCGGCAGGCTCGTGAGCGTGACCGTCACGGCGAAGCGCACGGGCTACACGAGCCGGGCGGCGACGTCGACCTCGTCCCTCATCCGCTAGCCCCCTTCCTGCCGGCCCCACCCTTCCCCCGAGTTTTGGACATCAGGTGTCCATTCCTCGGGGCTGACGGCCCCCTTCCGCCGAGTTTTGGACATCAGGTGTCCCTTCCTCGGGGCTGACGGCCCCCTTCCGCCGAGTTTTGGACATCAGGTGTCCCGAACTCGTCGTCGATGCGCGGCAGTGCGAAGTGGCGACGCCACTCGTCTTTCGTGATCCGGCTCGGCAGTCCGGCCTGCTCGAGGACCCCACAGATCCGCCGAAGCGTCGCCGCCGGTCGGTACAGGTCCGCACCGATGACGACGAGGATGCGCCATCCGAGGTCGTCGAGTTCCTCGCGCCGACGCAGGTCGTGCAGCCACTGCTTGTCGTCCTCGGCGTGCTGCCGCCCGTCGTATTCGATGATCAGCTTGTGCTCCTCGAAGGCGAGGTCGAAGCGGAATGCCCAGCGGCCCGAATCACTCAGGATGATGTGGTTGACCGTGGGCTCGGGCAGGCCGGCGAGCACCATGAGCAGCCGCAGCCGCGTCTCCTGCGGAGAGTCGACGCCCGAGCGCACGAGGCCAGCGGCCCGCCGCGCCAACCGCGCCCGCGCGCCTCGCCCCGTCGGCGCCTCCTCCCGCAGCCTGGCCGGCGTCGTCACGCCCCGGCGGATGAGGGAGTCCCCCAGCACGACGAGATCGACGAGGTCGAGCTCGGCTGCCAGATCGGCGAAGGTGCGTTCGGGCGTCGTCACCCGGATCCCCTCGCGGATGCGCGTCCGTGGCATCCGCCGGAGAGGATGACTGCGCAGACCGACCGCGCGGGTCTGGTGGCCCTGCTCGTGCAGGACGTCGACGGGCCCGCCGTCGGGGACCACCCCTCCCCACAGTCGCGCGGCGGCACGCCCGCCGATGATGGCGTCCGGCGGTGAGCGGAGCAGGGCGGCCCGGGCCATCGTCACCGCGGTGATGGGCGCCCCGGCCCGGATGTGGACGCCGTGGAAGAGGCGTCGGTAGTGCGGGCCGGCAAGGTCGTCGTCGGAGACGCCGGCCGCTCGGGCATCGGCGCGCGTGAACGGATCGCTGAAGCTGGGATCGTGGAGGAATCGCACGCGTCCACGATGGCCGAATGCGCGGAGGAGCCTCCGGAGTTTTCCACAGGGTGCCAGCCCCGAGGAATGGCCACCTGATGTCCCAAACCCGGGTCAAACCCGCCCCCGGACCCCAGAAATGGACACCTGATGTCCCAAACCCGGGTCAAACCCGCCCCCGGACCCCAGGAATGGACACCTGATGTCCAAAACTCGGGTCAAACCCGCCCCCGGACCCGAGGAATGGACACCTGATGTCCAAAACTCGGGTCAAACCCGCCCCCGGACCCCAGAAATGGACATCAGGTGTCCAAAACTCGGGGAGGGAGAGGGCGAAGGGGGGTCAGCGGGAGTTGATCATCCCCGCGCCCACGGTCACCCCGGTCGCCTCGTCGATCAGGATGAACGACCCGGTCTCGCGGTTCTGCTCATAGGGGTCGACGAGCAGCGGCTGCATGGCGCGCAGGTGGACGCGGCCGATCTCGTTGAGCGCGAGCTCGCCGGCCTCCTGGTCGCGGTGCAGCGAGTTCACGTCGAGCCGGTACTGCACGTCCTTGACGAGCACCCGGGTCGTGCGGGTCGTGTGCTTGAGCAGGAGCTTCTGCTTGGGCCGCAGCGGCGCGGTCGTCATCCACGCGACCTGGGCGTCGAGGTCCTGCACGGGCGTCGGCGCGTTGCGCACCCGGCAGATCATGTCGCCGCGCGAGACGTCGACGTCGTCCGTCAGCCGCACCGTCACCGACATCGGCGCGAACGCCTCCGCGACCTCGCGGTCGTGCAGGTCGATCCCGGCGATGGTCGTCGTCATCCCGCTCGGCAGGATCATGACGTCGTCCCCCGGCTTGAGGACGCCGCTGGCCACGCGCCCGGCATAGCCCCGGTAGTCGTGGTACTCGTCCGACTTGGGACGGATGACGTACTGCACCGGGAAGCGGACGTCCTTGAGGTTGCGGTCGCTGGCGATGTGGACGTGCTCGAGGTGGTGCATGAGCGACGGGCCGCCGTACCAGGGCATGTGCTCGGAGCGCGTGACGACGTTGTCCCCCTTGAGCGCCGAGATCGGGATGACCTCGAGGTCCGGGATGTTCAACTTCGTCGCGAAGGCGGTGAACTCGGCGTGGATCCGCTCGTACACCTCTTCGTCGTAGTCGACGAGGTCCATCTTGTTGACGGCGAGGACGAGGTGCGGCACCCGCAGCAGCGACAGCAGGACGGCGTGGCGACGCGACTGCTCGGTCAGCCCCTGGCGTGCGTCGACGAGGACGAGCCCCAGGTCGGCGGTGGACGCCCCGGTGACCATGTTGCGCGTGTACTGCACGTGCCCGGGGGTGTCGGCGATGATGAACTTCCGCCGCGGCGTCGCGAAGTAGCGGTAGGCCACGTCGATGGTGATGCCCTGCTCGCGCTCGGAGCGCAGGCCGTCGGTGAGCAGCGCGAGGTCGGTGTAGTCGTAGCCCTTGGACACCGACGTCGCCTCGACGGCCTCGAGCTGGTCCTCGAAGATCGCCTTCGAGTCGAGCAGCAGCCGCCCGATGAGGGTGGACTTGCCGTCGTCGACGGAGCCGGCGGTGGCGAACCGGAGCAGGTCCATGGTGGCGTGCGGGGCGTTCATCAGAAGTAGCCCTCCTTCTTGCGGTCCTCCATGGCGGCCTCGGAGAAGCGGTCGTCGCCACGAGTGGCACCGCGCTCCGTCAGTCGCGCCACCGAGATCTCGTCGATGATCTGTCGGGTCGTGGCGGCACCGGACTCGACGCACCCGGTGAGGGTGAGGTCGCCGACGGTGCGGAAGCGGACGGTGCGCTCGGTGACGGACTCACCGTCGCGCAGCGGGTTGGCCTCGTGCTCGCTGAGCAGCATCCCGTCCCGCTCGAAGACGCGCCGCTGGTGGCTGAAGTAGATCGACGGGATCTCGATCTGCTCACGGTCGAGGTAGTGCCAGATGTCGAGCTCGGTCCAGTTCGACAGCGGGAAGATGCGCATGTGCTCGCCCTCGTGCAGGCGCCCGTTGTAGAGCGACCACAGCTCGGGCCGCTGCATCTTGGGGTCCCACTGGCCGAACTCGTCGCGGTGGCTGTAGACCCGCTCCTTCGCGCGCGCCTTCTCCTCGTCGCGTCGTCCCCCGCCGAAGGCGGCCGTGAAGCCCTCCTGCTCGATGGCGTGCAGGAGGGTGCCGATCTGGAGCCGGTTGCGCGTCGTCTTGCCGTCGTCGACGACGATCCCGTCGGCGATGGCGTCCTCGACGGAGGCGACGACAAGCCGCAGCCCGAGCCGGTCGACCCACGCGTCGCGGGTCGCGAGCACCTCGGGGAAGTCGTAGCCGGTGTCGACCTGGAGCAGCGGGAAGGGCACCTTCGCGGGGTGGAAGGCCTTCTCCGCCAACCGGAGCATGACGATGGAGTCCTTGCCGCCGGAGAACATCAGGACCGGCTTCTCGAACTCGGCGGCCACCTCGCGGAAGATGTGGATGGACTCGGACTCCAGCTGATCCAGGTGGGTCAGCCGGTATTCGGGATGGGTCGACATCAGTGGGCGTCCTTCTCGGTGGGGTGCAACCCGGGCAGCATAATGCGCCGTTATGCGACCCATAACGCGGGGACCGGATGGCAAGATGCGGCCGTGAGCACCCCCACCGCTGGCCGGCCGCAGTTCTTCCCCGGCGGCGACGCGCTCGACGACCTCGAGCTCGTCCGGCACGGCGTCGTCGACCTCGCCGGCGTGGCGCTCCCCGTGCCCGCGTCCGGCGCCGAGGTCATCGACGCGGAAGGAGTGCCCGTCGCCCGCCTCGGCGCGGCCAGCACGACCGACGAAGGTCGCCCCGGCGACATCGTGTGGCTCGGTCACCTCTCCCCCCGCCCCTTCGAGCGGCTCTACCTCTCCCCCGAGCAGGTGCACGCGACCCGGAGCGCCGACGAGGTGACCGCCGTCGTCGCCCGGCCCCTGCGCCGGACCGACGTCGCGGCGATCCGCGACTGGGCGGACGGCCGACCCGTCCTCGTGCTCGTCCCGGCCGGACCCAGCACGAACCCGCACGCCCACACCGTCGCCACGATCCGGTCCGTCCTCAACGCGGCTCGCGCGCTGCACGCGCGCGTCGTGACCCTCCCGCTCAATGCCGCCCGCGCCCATGCCGACCCGGCGCGCCAGGACGCGATCGTCGACGCGTGGGCGGCCGGGCCGGTGGCCTGGCTCGACCGCGCCGGGAGCGCCCTCGCCGGATCCGAGGTGATCCAGGCCGGCCACGGGACGTCCGGTGGCGTCGTCGTGATGCTGACGGGCCTGTCCGGCTCCGGCAAGTCGACGATCGCGCGAGCCGTGCGTGAGGCGGTCCTCGAGGAGGACGGCCGCGCCGTGACGCTGCTCGACGGTGACGTCGTGCGGCGCCAACTCAGCGCTGGCCTGACCTTCTCCCCGGAGGACCGCGACACCAACGTGCTCCGGATCGGCTGGGTGGCGGCCGAGATCGCCGGGCACGGCGGCCTGGCGATCTGCGCCCAGATCGCGCCCCACGAGCAGACGCGCGAGGCCGTGCGGGCCATGGTCGCGGAGCGCGGCGGCGACCTCGTGCTCGTCCACGTCGCCACCCCCTTGGACGTCTGCGAAGGTCGCGACCGCAAGGGCCTCTATGCCCAGGCCCGCGCAGGGGCGATCACCGGATTCACCGGGGTCGACGCGCCCTATGAGGTGCCCGCGGACGCCGACCTCACCCTCGACACGTCGCGTCGGAGCGTGGCCGCGTGCCGCGACGCCGTGCTCGCCCTGCTGCGCGAGCGGGGCCATCTCATCGCCGCCGACCCGGAATGGTCGATCTGAGCGCCGCCCGCGCGCCCTGTTGCTCCTGCCTGCCGCGGCCGAGAGGCTGCAGATGACCACAATTCCCCCACAGCAGGAGTTCACCCATGACCCCTTCGCTCCCGGCCCGGCTCGGCGCCGAGGCCCTCGGCACCTTCTGGCTCGTCTTCGGCGGCTGCGGCAGCGCGATCTTCGCGGCCAAGGTCATCGACGAGACCGACAAGGTTCAGCTCGGCATCGGCTTCCTCGGCGTCGCGCTCGCCTTCGGCCTCACGGTCCTGACGATGGCCTACGCCGTCGGCCACGTCTCCGGCGGCCACTTCAACCCGGCCGTCACCATCGGCTGCGCCGTCGCCAAGCGCTTCGCCTGGAAGGACGTCCCGGCCTACATCGCCACGCAGGTCGTCGCTGGCCTCGTGGCCGGCGCGGCTCTGCTCGTCATCGCCGCCGGCAAGGACGGCTTCGAAGCCACCGGCAACTTCGCCGCCAACGGCTACGGCGACAACTCCCCCGGCGGCTACACCCTTGCCGCGGTCCTGATCGCCGAGGCGATCCTCACGGCCTTCTTCCTCTACGTCATCCTCGGCTCCACGGACGGGCGCGCCCCGGTCGGCTTTGCGCCCATCGCGATCGGCCTGTCGCTCACGCTGATCCACCTCATCTCCATCCCGATCAGCAACACCTCCGTCAACCCGGCCCGCTCCACGGCCGTTGCGTTCTTCAACGGCGCCGGCGCCCCCGGGCAGCTGTGGGCCTTCTGGCTCGCCCCGATCGTCGGTGCCGTCATCGCCGGTGCGACCTACGCCCTGATCACGGGCGAGGACCGCTCGGGCTACGACATCTCCGGCGAGCTCGACCCGATCGAGCACCGCGCCTGATCGACACACGCACTCGGCGCGCCCGCGCCGGGGCAGCGGAAGGCCCCCGGAGCATCAGCTCCGGGGGCCTTCTCGGTGCGCTCCCGACCCGAGGGTCAGACGCTCACGAACGCAAGATCACTTGCTGGGGATCTTGAAGACGTCACCCGGGTGGATGAGGTCGGGGTTCGAGAGGTTGTTGAGCTCGGCCATCTCGCGCCAGTCAACGCCGTGGCGAGCCGCGATCTCCGAGAGGGTGTCGCCCGGCTTGACCGTGTAGGTCTTGTGCCCGGCGGACGGCTTGGGCTTGTCCGCCTTCGCCTCGCGCTCGGTGCCGCGCTGGGCGCGCTCGGCCTGACGCTTCTCGACCTCGGCCTTGTGCTTCTGCCACTCGGCCGACTTCTCGGCCTGCTTCTTCTTCGCGGCCTCGGCCTTGGCCTCGGCGGCCTCGGCGTCCTTCTTGGCCTTCTCCGCAGCCTCCGGGTCGGCCTTCGCTGCAGCCTCGTCGGCGCGGCGGCGAGCCTCGTCGGCCTCCTTCGTGGCCTCAGCGATCGTCTTGTCAGCCTCGGCCTTGGCCTCTTCGGCCTCCTTCGCCGCGCGCTCGGCCTTCTCGGCCTCGTCGACGGTGAGAACGTCCTTGATCGTGTCCAAGAATCCCATGGTTAAGCCCTTCTGTGGGTTTGACTTCACTGGGTTGCACGGCAGGTCAGGGACCGCAGTCCCCGATCTGCTCCGTCAACGAACCTATGCACATCCGCGCCGGAATGCCAGTTCAGGCGCACCTGGAGTGGCGTCTGTGACGGTCGTGACCCCTGTGACATCGGGGCACAGTCAGGCGACCAACCCGACGAGGAGCACCATCGGCAGCGACACGAGCGCGCCGAGGCTCGTGGCCAGCGTCAGGGTCTTGAGTGCACCCTGCGTCGAGAGCCCCAGGAGGCTCTTGAACATCCAGAAGAAGTTGCTGTTGACGTGCAGGGCGAACATCGCACCGGACGCGATCGCCAGGCCGATGACGACGGGATCGACACCCGTGGACGCGACGACGGGGGCGATGATGCCGGCCGCCGTGATCGCGCCGACCGAGACCGAGCCGATCGCGAAGTGCAGCACCGCCGCGATGAACCAGGCGAGCAGGATGCTGAGCACGACGGGCGCACCGGAGTCGGCCGAGAAGAGACCCGCGAGCGTCTTGTCGAGGCCGGTCGCCTTGATGACGGCGCCGAGCGAGCCACCGATGCCGGTGATGAGGAGGATCTCGCCGGTCGTGCGGAAGCCGGCCGACAGCGCCTCCTCCGTCCGGTCACCGCCGAGCGTGCGGCGCGCGAGGAGGAAGGCGATGAGCAGGCCGATGAAGAGGGCGATGTTGGCATTGCCGAGGAAGGCGAGGACGTCATTGGACACTCCGGCCAGCTCGGTGAAGGCGCCGGTCGCGATGAGCACGAGCGGCACGAGGATCGGGCTGAGACGCAGCAGCAGCGGCAGGCTGCGAGCGCTCTCCGGGACGAGGTCGTCCGCGTCGCTCGTGCCGGTGACGTGGCCGGTCTCGTGGATGGCCTCCCCGGCGGCGACGTAGGACGCGTGACCGGCATGCGCCGGGTGCTCGACCTCGTCCTCGTCGATGTCGGCGGCCTCGTTCCACCAGCCGGCCTTGAGCAGCACCTTGAAGAGGGCCGTCGTGATCAAAGCCGTGGCCAAGCCGATCGGGGCGCCAAAGAGCAGGTAGGTGCCCAGCGGCACCTCGAGCAGGCCCGCGACGGCAACGGCCGCCAGGCCCGGCACGACGAAGACGTAGCCGGCGAAGATGCCGATGCCGATGGCCCCCGCGAGCAGGGGCAGGCCCCGGCGGGGGTGCACGACGGGGGCGGCCTGGCGGGCCATCGGGGAGGCGAGGACGACCTGCACGTCGACGTAGATCGACGGGAAGATCGTCGCCAACGCCGCCGCCATGGCATAGGGCAGGCGGCCACCGACGCGGCGGGCGATGAGTTCGACGAGGGCACGGAAGGCGCCCGTCGCCTGCAGCAGCGCCCCGATGAGGACGCCGAAGCCGATGAGCAGGCCCACCTCGGCCATGATCTCGCCGAAGCCACCGGTGACGGCCGTGACGGTCCCCTCGAGCCCGACGCCGCCCGCCAGCCCGAGGTAGAGGGACGACAGGATCAGCGAGATGACCGGGTCGACCTTGAAACGAATGATGAGCAGGATCGCGAGCGCGATGGCCACGACGGTGTGGAGGACGTCCATGCCGATCAAGGCTAGCCACGTGAGCCTCCTCTCGTGCGTCGAGCCTGCCGCACGTCGCCACGTGGGTCGCTGCTAGCGTCGAAGCGACAGTTTCCCTGCCTCCCGCACGAAGGGGTCCCTCCCGTGAGCACCACTCCCGTCAAGGTCGCCGTCACCGGCGCCGCCGGCCAGATCGGCTACAGCCTCCTCTTCCGCATTGCCAGCGGTGCCCTCTTCGGTCCCGACACCCCCGTCGAGCTGCGCCTGCTCGAGATCACCCCGGCCCTCAAGGCCCTCGAGGGCGTCGTCATGGAGCTCGACGACTGCGCCTTCCCGACCCTGGCGAAGGTCGAGATCGGCGACGACGCGCGCCGCGTCTTCGACGGCGTCAACCACGCCCTCCTCGTCGGTGCCCGCCCGCGCGGCCCGGGCATGGAGCGCGGCGACCTGCTCGAGGCCAACGGTGGCATCTTCGCCCCGCAGGGTCAGGCCCTCAACGAGGTCGCGGCCGACGACGTGCACGTGACGATCACGGGTAACCCGGCCAACACCAACGCCCTCATCGCGCAGCAGAACGCGCCCGACATCCCGGCGTCGCGCTTCTCCGCGCTGACCCGCCTGGACCACAACCGCGCGATCAGCCAGCTCGCCGCCAAGCTCGGCGTGCCGGTCACCGAGATCAAGAAGATGACGATCTGGGGCAACCACTCGGCGACCCAGTACCCCGACCTGTTCCACGCCGAGGTCTCCGGCCAGAACGCGGCCGAGGCCGTGGGCGACCAGGCCTGGCTCGAGAGCACCTTCATCCCGACCGTCGCCAAGCGTGGCGCCGCGATCATCGACGCCCGTGGCGCCTCCTCGGCCGCCTCCGCCGCGTCGGCCACGATCGACCACGCCCGCGACTGGGCCCTCGGCACCCCCGAAGGTGACTGGGTGTCGATGTCCGTCGTGTCCGACGGCTCCTACGGCGTGCCGGAGGGGATCATCTCCTCCTTCCCCGTCACCGTCTCCGGTGGCGAGTGGAGCATCGTCCAGGGCCTCGAGATCGACGACTTCTCGCGTCAGAAGATCGACGCGTCGACGGCTGAGCTCGTCGAGGAGCGCGACGCCGTGAAGGCGCTGGGCCTCATCAAGTAGTCCCGACCGCGGGACGACGTGCGCGAAGGGGGCCGGTCACCGGCCCCCTTCGTCATGCCCGGGTGCCTCTCCCCCCACCCCTCCCTTCCGCCCGCCCCCTCCCTTCCACCCGAGTTTTGGACATCAGGTGTCCCACATCAGGCGCCACACCCGTCCGCGGGCCGAGTTTTGGACATCAGGTATCCAAAACTCGCCCGATCCGCCCCCTTCCCCCCGGGTTTTGGACATCAGGTGTCCCACATCAGGCGCCACACCCGTCCGCGGGCCGAGTTTTGGACATCAGGTATCCAAAACTCGCCCGATCGGCCCCCTTCCCCCCGGGTTTTGGACATCAGGTGTCCCAAATCAGGCGCTACACCCGTCCGCGGGCCGAGTTGTGGACATCAGGTATCCAAAACTCGAGGAGAGAGGGCGCGGGTCAGACGCCGCGAAGCGTGAGAGTGCTCAGGACGAGCAGGACCCCGAGGGTGAGATAGACGCTCACGTCCGCACCCACCGAGCGGATGGCGATGCCGCCGGCACGACTGCGAGGCAACGAGATCCGCAACGCCGCGGCGAGGAAGCACGCCCCCGCGAGGGTCAGGCCCGCCTCCCGGGTGCGGTCAAGGACGAAGAGGGTCGCAGACCCCGCGAGGACGGGCACGAGCAGCCACCACACGTTGAGCGGGTACTCCGTGGGTCGCGGCCGCAACCCGGAGATGGGGGGCGCCGGCGCCGGTTCCGCGGGAGCGACGGGCAGGTCAGCGCCGTCGTCCGCGTCAGGCCCGCTCGACACCGGCACGGCGTTCGGCGGCCTCGACCACGTTCGACAGCAGCAGCGCCCGCGTCATGGGGCCGACGCCGCCGGGGTTGGGGCTGAACCAGCCCGCCACCTCACGCACGCCGGGGTCGACGTCGCCGGCGACGCGCGAGCGACCGTCCTCCCCCGTCACGCGGCTCACGCCGACGTCGAGGACCGCGGCCCCGGGCTTGATCATGTCGGCCGTGATGAGGCCGGGGACACCGGCCGCCGCGACGACGATGTCGGCCTGACGCACCTCGGCGGCCAGGTCGCGAGTTCCGGTGTGGCACAACGTGACCGTGGCGTTCTCGGTGCGCCGAGTGAGGATCAGGCCGAGCGGACGACCGACGGTGATGCCGCGTCCGACGACCACGACCTTCGCGCCCTTGATCGGCACGTCGTAGCGGCGGAGCAACTCGACGCACCCGACCGGGGTGCATGGCAGCGGCGCCTCCTTGCCGAGGACGAGCCAGCCGAGGTTCGTCGGGTGCAGGCCGTCGACGTCCTTGGCCGGGTCGACGGCGGAGAGGATCGCGAACTCGTCGAGGCCGGTGGGCTGCTGCACGATGAAGCCGGTGCACTCCGGGTCCTCGTTGAGCTCGCGGACGACGGCGAGGACCTCCTCGAGCGTGGAGCCGGCGGGCAGGTCGCGACGGATGCTCGTGATACCGATCTCGGCGCAATCCTTGTGCTTGGCGCCGACGTACCACTGGCTCCCCGGGTCGTCACCCACAAGGACGGTCCCCAAGCCGGGGACGATGCCCCGCTCGGCGAGAGCGGCGACGCGCTCCCGCAGCTCGTCCTTGATCGTCGCGAGGATCGCCTTGCCATCGAGAATCTGAGCCGTCACGCGCCATATCCTGCCACGGTGCCGCACACCCCTCACGGCGCCCGCCCGGCGACCACCTTCACCACGCACCCCTACACCGACGACGAGGCGCAGGTCCTCATCGGGGAACTGATGCGCGACCTGTCGCGCCGCTACGGCAACGGCGACGACAGCGAAGGGGATGCGACGCCGGTCGAGCCGGCCGAGTTCGAGGCGCCTCGGGGCACCTTCGTCATCGCCCGCCGCGACGGCCACCCGCTCGGCTGCGTCGCGCTGCGCACGGTCGCGTCGCCCACCGACACGGTCGAGCTCAAGCGCATGTGGGTGCGCGAGCAGGCGCGCGGGACCGGGCTCGGCAAGGAACTCCTCGCCGAGGCCGAGCGGCGCGCGACTGCGCTGGGTGCGCGCCGGATCATCCTCGAGACCGGCACCGCCCAGCCGGAGGCGATCGCCCTCTACGAGGCCCACGGTTACCAGTCCATCCCGGCCTTCGGGTACTACGCGTGGAGCCCGCTGAGCCGGTGCTTCGGCAAGGATCTGACAGGCTGACCCCGTTCCGGCGGGCCGCCACCACCTCGACGTGTCCCCGGTCCACGCCCCACCATCCGCGGGGATGATCCGTGGACTCAACGCGGCATCCTCCAACTATCCGGGCGCTCCGCCCGCCGCCGCGTCACCCGACGCGGTGCGGCTCCTCGGCCGAGCGGCCCTGGAACTCGAGGATCGCCGGGTTGAGGATCCGGCCGTCGCGGATCTCGGTGGCTCGGGTCAGGGTCTCGTTGCCGAACCACGCCTCCGGCCCCGACATCACGGTCTCGATGAAGGGCAGCAGCGCTTCACTGTTCTCCCACGTCGCCGAGTTCCACAGATACGACGGGCTGTGGTCGACGGCGTAGTAACCGATGTGGTCGCCGACGGTGATCATCGGCTCCTCGAAGGTGGTCGGTGACGCCCACTCGAAGCCCATGCCCTCGTCGCACGACACATCGACGATGAGACTGCCGGAGCGGAAGGCGTCGAGGTCGCGCGTGCTCAGGTAGGTCAGCGGCGCGGCCGTGTCCTGAAGCGTGCAGTTGACGACGATGTCGTTCTCCGCGAGATAGGGCGCCAGCGGCACCCGCCCCTGATCGGTGATGACGTGCATCATCGAGGGGTCGTCGGGGTCATGGTCGATCTGGCGGATCCGCACCGAGTGGATCGGCGACCCGACGGCCGCCACCCCTCGCGTCGTGAGCACCGCGACATCGCTGACGCCGTGCGCCCGCAGGGCGGTGACGGCCCCCCGCGCCGTGGCGCCGAAGCCGATGACGACCGCGCTGAGTCGGCGGCCGTAGTCACCCGTGACGCCGATCAGCTCCATCGCGTGCAGCACGGAGCAATACCCGGCGAGCTCGTTGTTCTTGTGGAAGACGTGCAGCCCGACGTGCCCGTCCACCGTCCAGTGGTTCATCGCCTCGAAGGCGATGAGCGTCAGCTGCCGATCGATGGCCAACTGCGTCATCACCGGGTCCTGGACGCAGTGCGGCCAGCCCCACAACACCTGCCCGGCGTGCATGGCGGCGACGTCCTCGTGCTGCGGCTTGGGCAGCACCACCACGTCGGACTCGGCGATGATCTCCGCCCGCGTGGCAAAGCCCCCGACCAGCGACGCCAGATCCGCATCGCTGCGGCCGAAGCGCCCGCCAAAGCCGTGCTCCAGGGTGATCCGGGAGGCCACGTCGGGCGCGAGCCGGGTCAGATGGTCAGGATGGAGCGGGAGCCGGTGCTCGTTCTCCTTCGTCGACGTGCCGATGAGGCCCAGACTCAGGAGTGTCACTTCTTCTTACTACCGAGGCTCTCCATGCTGCTGGTCGGCCCGTTGGCCTTGTCGCGCTTCTCGGCCCGCTTCTCCTTGATGGATTTGGTGGCCTTCTTGCTCATCGTGTGGCGCGGCGACTTGTCGCTCATGGTTCTCCCTGATGGGGAAGCCTGAGTGGCTTCATCTCGCCACAGTACGCCCCGGTCGAGCGAACCAGGCCGCCATCGCGGCGGCAGCCACCGTGACGAGCACGCCGACGACGACGTGGGTCGTCACGAGGTCGCGCGTCTGCGGCGAGAGGAGGTCGAGCACGACGGCCGAGATGACCTGCCCCGTGAGCAGCACGAGCCCGAAGACGAGCACCCCGAGGTGCCGGACGGCCCACGCCGACATGGCGATGAACGCGATGCCGATGAGGCCACCGAACCACGCCCACCACGGCACGTCGCGGCCCGCCGGTGACACGAGGGTCAGCGATCCGGTGGCCAGCCGCACGAGGGCGATGACCACCAGCAGCGTCGTCCCGGTCACGAAGTTCATGAAGGTCGTCGACAGGACGTTGCGGCTGGCGATGTTGACCCGCCCGTTGGTGCCCTGCTGCACCGCGACGAGCCCGCCGACGACGAGCGAGACCAGCAGCGGGATCGGGTCGAACTCTCCCCCGCCCAGGCGGTCCCACACCGAAATGACGACGCCGACGAGCGCGATCACCGCCGCGGCAATCCGGTTGAGGTGCACCGGTTTCGGCCCGCCGGGGCCGATGCCGAGCCGGTCGACGACCAGCCCGCTGGCGGTCTGCCCGGCGACGCTGGCGACGGTGAAGAGGGCCACCCCGATCAGCGGCACCGACAGGCTCTGGGCGGCGACGAAGAGGGCCCCCGCGAGCCCGCCGATGCACTGGTACCAGCGCAGGCCCCCTTCGGCCAGACTTGCCCGCACCCGCGCCAACCCGCGCCGGACTGCGGGCACCGCGAGCACGAGCAGGCTGAGCACGACGAGGCCGGACCCGAAGCTCCACAGCGCCGCCTCGAGCGGCACGCCGAGCTGCGCCGACAGCCGTCCGTTCATCCGCCCCTGGATGGAGGTGAAGACACCGCCGACCAGCGCGCCAACCATCGCCAGCCGCCGGTGGCGGTGCTCCACGGGCATCATCAGTGGGCGAAGTGGCGGGTGCCGGTGAAGTAGAGCGTCACGCCGGCCGCCTGCGCGGCCTCGACGACCTCGGCGTCACGCATCGACCCACCGGGAGCGACGACGGCGCGCACGCCGGCGTCGAGGAGCACCTGCAGTCCGTCGGCGAAGGGGAAGAAGGCGTCGGAGGCCGCGACGGCCCCGGTCGCGCGCTCGGCGCCCGCGCGGTTGACCGCGAGGTGACACGAGTCGACGCGGTTGACCTGCCCCATGCCGATGCCGACGGAGGCGCCGTCCTTGGCGAGGAGGATCGCGTTGGACTTCACGGCCCGCACGGACCGCCACGCGAAGGTGAGGTCGGCGAGGGTCGCCTCGTCCGCGGCCTCACCGGCCACGAGGGTCCAGTGCTGGGCGTCGTCGCCGTGACCGGCGGTCGGCTTGTCGTCGGCCGTGGGCTCGACGACGGCGTCGATGGCGTCGCGCTGCTGCATGAGCAGGCCACCGGAGATCGGACGGATCTCGACCCTGCCGGGCGTCGGCGCCGGGCAGACGAGCAGGCGGATGTTCTTCTTCTCGGACAGCAGCGCGCGGGCGTCGTCGTCGAAGCCGGGCGCCACGACGACCTCGGTGAAGATGTCCTTGACCGTCTCGGCCATCTCGAGGGTGACGGGGCGGTTCGTGGCGATGATGCCGCCGAAGGCGGACACGGGGTCGCACGCGTGGGCCTTGCGGTGCGCCTGAGCGACGTCGTCACCGACGGCGATGCCACAGGGGTTGGCGTGCTTGATGATCGCGACGGTGGGCTGGTCGCCGTGGTCGTAGGCGGCGCGCACGGCGGCGTCCGCGTCGACGTAGTTGTTGTAGGACATCGCCTTGCCGTGGAGCTGCTCGGCCTGCGCCAGCCCCTGCTGCGTGCTGTCGCCCTGGGCGTAGAGAGCCGCGGCCTGGTGCGGGTTCTCGCCGTAGCGCAGGGTCGCGGAGCGGGACCACGTCGCGCCGGCCCACGCGGGGAAGCTGCTCTCCTCGTCGGGGCTGACGACCGAACCCATCCAGGACGCGACGGCGACGTCGTAGGTCGCCGTGTGGACGAAGGCCTTCGTCGCGAGCGCCTGGCGCTGCGTGAGCGTGAAGCCGCCCGCGCGGGCCGCCTCGAGCGTGGCCGGGTAGTCGGCGACATCGGTGACGATCGCGACGGACGCGTGGTTCTTCGCCGCCGCGCGCACCATCGTCGGGCCGCCGATGTCGATCTTCTCGATGCAGTCCTGGACGCCCGCGCCGGACGCGACGGTGTCGGCGAAGGGGTAGAGGTTGACGACGACGAGATCGAAGGGGGCGATCTCCAGGTCCTCGAGCTGCGCGACATGGTCGGGCAGGCGGGTGTCGGCGAGGATGCCGGCGTGCACGCGCGGGTGCAGCGTCTTGACGCGCCCGTCGAGGCACTCGGGGAAGCCGGTGAGGTCCTCCACCTTCGTCACGGGCAGGCCGAGCGCCTCGATGGCGGACGCGGACCCGCCCGTCGAGACGAGGGCGACGCCCGCGTCGTGGAGCCCGCGCACGAGGTCCTCGAGGCCGGTCTTGTCATAGACGCTGACGAGGGCGCGCTTGAGGGGGCGGGGGGCATCGGACACGGCGGTCATCGTTCTCCTGAGATGGGTCGGACGTTGTCGTCGTGAGGCACCCAGGCGTTCGATGCGCTCGACCTTCACTCCCTGGTGGTTGCCCACCTGCGCCAGTCGTGTGGGGCCAGTCTACCGGCGCGCGGGGAGGCCCTCGACGGCCAGTTCGCCGCGCGCGATGCGGGCGAGGACGTCGACGATGAGCTCTCGCTCCTGCACCTTGATCCGCTCGTGGAGGGTGTCCTCGGTGTCGCCGTCGAGGACGGAGACAGCCCGCTGCTCGAGGATCGGGCCGGTGTCGACGCCGGCGTCGACGACGTGGCAGGTGCAGCCGGTGACCCGCACGCCGTGCGCCAGCGCGTCGCGGACGCCGTGGGCGCCGGGGAACGAGGGCAGCAGCGCCGGATGGGTGTTGATGACGGGGACGAAGCCGAGCGTGGCCGGGCCGAGGATCTTCATGAAGCCGGCCGAGACGACGAGGTCGGGAGCGTGCGCGGCGATGGCCTCGCGCAGGGCGACGTCCCACGCCGCGCGATCGGGGTGGTCGCCGACGGGCACGACGAAGGTCGCGACGCCCGCGCGCTCGGCCCGCGTCAGTCCTTCGATGCCGGGCCGGTCCGCACCGACCGCGACGATCTCGACGGCGCCGTCGGCCGCGTCGGTTGCGGCCGTGTCGGATGCGGCCGTCGCGTCGAGGATGGCCTGGAGCAGGGTCCCCGAACCGGAGACGAGGACGACGACGCGCAAGGGCTGACTCACGCCCACGATCCTAGGCGGCTGCCTCGATCGGACAGCCTGGCGGTCAGCGCCGCAGCCGCCAGACATCGCGGCCGAGGACCACCGCGGCGCCGATGCCGAGTTCGAGGAGCAGCGCGAGGCCGAGTGCGGCGGCGGGGGCACCGACATCCGAGAGGCGGGCCGCACCGAGCGAACCGCCACCCACCGCGTCGAGCGCGACGAGGGCGGCCACCGCCACGACGACCGCGGAGCCGACGGTGGCGACCTTCACTCCCGGCGACGCGAGTCGCGACATCGACCCGAGCACTCGACGCGCCACATAGGCGCCGGCGATGACCGGCAGCAGCACGAGGAGGCGGGTCACGACGGGGAAGCCGCCCGGCTCGGGGTGCGCGGCGAAGACGGGGATGAGCGGCAGCAGCGACGTCTCCGCGCCACCCCAGCCCGCGTGGGCGCCTTCGGCGAGGTCGAAGCCGGGACCGGCGAGGAAGGAGACGCCCCACAGGCCGAGGTTCGGCAGCGCAAGGACCTGCGCCAGCGTCAGGACGAGCCCGCCGAGGAGGCCGGCGCCGAGCTCGGCCTGCACGTGCGCCACCCGCGAGAAGTGGAAGACCACCGCGAGGGCGATGAGTGTCGTGCCCATGACGAGCAGCGCCGCGGCTCCCTGGAGCCCCGGGCGCAGGGCGCGCTGGACGCTCGACGGCAGCCGATCGAGCAGGTCGTCGAGGTCCCCGCGGCGGTGCAGAACCCAGGCCGCCCCGAGGGCGGGAGCGAGGACGAAGGGGAGCAGGAGCGTGATGGCGACGGGCCGGACGGGGCCGGCGAGGGTGACGAGCCAGGCCAGGACCCCGACGACGATCCAGCCGCCGAGCCAGGCCGCCCAGGTGCGCGGGTCCTCGGGGTCGGCAGGCTCGAACGGCTCAGCCGAATCCGTGTCGTCCGCGTCGGAGCGTGCTGCGAGCGCATCGATCCCGATCGGGCCATCCCCGGCCGCGTCGTCCACGTCGTCGTCATCCGGCCAGCGCACCGACCGTGAGAACCCCAACGCGGCGAGCGCGACGACGCCGGCCAGTCCCAGCAGCGGGGTGAAGGCGACGACGGCGTCGCCGACGCCGAGCCTGGCGCCGCCGAGGAGGAGCCACACGGCCGAGCCGCCGCCGACCGCCGACCCGAAGGACGTCTGCGAGTGCGGCGCGGTGAGCACGCCCAACGTCACGAGTGCCGTGACGACGAGCCACCCGAGCAGCGCCGTCAGCGCCCCGCCGAGCACGGGAGCGGTCCACCGACCCCCGAGGTCGCGCGTCGCCCGCGGCTGCGTGGTAGCGGCGCGGAACATCTCCATCACGGTCATGCCAGCCTCATCGTCATCGCCGCCCATGCTCCCCGACGCGCGCCGCGAGATCACGGTGCCACTCCGGGCAGACCCGGGAAACCCCCTTCGGGCTCCCCTCCCCGCGCCCCCGACTGTGGGACCGTGGACGGGCGAACCCTCCTTCGCGACAACCCGAAATCGTGCCCGCACGGGGCAACCGAGGCGCCCTCCCCCGCGTCCGGTGAGTTGACAGCAAGGAGAGGCCAATGTCGGAGCAGGACTTTGACGCCTTCTATCGCGACACCGCGTCTCGCGTGATCCACCTCGTCTATGCGACGACGGGTGACCTCGAACTCGCGCGGGACTGCACCCAGGAGGCGTACACGCGAGCGTGGCAACGGTGGTCCACCGTGTCCCACGCGGACGACCCGCTCTCGTGGGTGCGCACCGTGGCCCGACGGCTCGCCATCTCGCAGTGGCGCAAGGACACCAACCGCACGAAGGCGGCCGTCCGCCACGGCCCCCTGCCGGACGGCAGCTCCCCGACCGAGGACCGGGTCCTCGTGGTCGAGGCCCTGCGCCAACTCAAACCCGACCTGAGGGAAGCCCTCGCCCTGCACTACCTGGCCGACCTCTCCGTCGACCAGATCGCCCAACAGACCAACAGCCCGAGCGGGACCGTCAAGGCCCGGCTCCACCGCGGACGAGCCCAGCTCGCCCTCGCCCTCACCCCCAGGGAGGCACCCCGTGACTGACAACGACATCGACACCGGCTGGCACGCCGACGACGACGAGCGCGTCCGTGCCGCCCTCGCGAGTCTGCGCCACGACGTCGACGCCCTGCCTCTGACCGACCCCCACTTCCTGCGGGCCGAAGGGGCCCGGCGCCGCCGCAACCGGCAACTCGCCTGGACCTCGGGCATCGCCGCCGCGGCGGTCGCCGTCGCCGCGATCGGGTTCTCCCAGCTGGCACGCCCCACGGCCAGTTCGACCGACCCCGCGTCGTCGGGGACCAGCACGTCGTCGTCGCCCTCGCCCTCCTCGTCGTCGCCCTCGCCCTCCTCGTCGTCGTCCGCCCCGTCGTCGTCCGGTCAGGTCACCCCCACCTCGCTGCACGTGCTGACCAAGGCCGACTGGGCGACCGTCGTGGGTGCCACTCCCCTCACCCTCGTCGACGCGGCCGCCGACGAGGCCGCCGACTGCGCCGTCCCGCCGGACCTGCCGGGGACGGCCCGCAGCGTGCACGCCGGCTCCGCGGACGCCGAGGTCGGCGGGCAGAGCATCTGGGTGGCGCCCTCGGCGACGGCCGCGGCGACTGCCGCCTCCGCGCTGGCGGAGGGGATGACCACCTGCGCCGCCCCCTTCCAGGCCGAGGTGATCAGCACCGACACCGCGATGCGGCTGTGGCGCTGGTCCACCCCCGACGCGGGGACGGGCTGGTGGATGACGAACGTCGCGGGTTCCGAGGTGGGCTACCTCTGGCTGGCCGACCCCGAGGGCGACCCGTGGACGCGCGAGCAGGTGACCTCCCTCGGCATGCGCGTGCTGGGCACGTCCTCCGAGGGCGACGGCGCGCCGGAGGCGAGCGCCCTGAGCGGCGAGATGTTCGTGCCCGCCGCGGACTGGTCGTCCCAGGCCCTGACGAAGGGGCACCCCACGGCCGGGGCGCAGCTGCACTACGAGGGACAGGACACGCTGATCGCGACCCTGCTCGACTGCGACAGCGACAACGACGGCCTGAGCGGTGACCCCTTCGCGGCCTCGGACACGTATGTCGGCGACGAGAACGTCATCATCCAGGGCATCCAGGACACGACGACCGGCTCCTTCGTCGGCCGCCAGCGCGTTCGGCTCTTCGAGTCCGCGGCCGCAGCGTCCGACTACAGCGCGCAGCTCCAGTCGACCGTGGCCGACGGCTGCACCTTCGCCAACGGCAAGACCACCGCCGAGGCCGGTGACGTCGACGGCACGTGGGCCACCACGACGACCTACAACGACGGCGACCCGGTCACCCGCTACGTCGCCGTGACGACCGCCGGAGCCCCGAACGCGATCATCACGATCGTGCTCGACGGCGTCACCGACCAGCAGGCCGGTCTCGACGAGGTCGCGCGGCTGGCCGCCAAGGCGCGCGGTTGAGCGGCGGTTGACGAGCGCCAGTGATCGGCGCGCGTCACCACCTGGGCTGACAGGGGCTGTCGAGAGCTCCCGTCAGCCCAGGTGCAGGTCGCGCAGCAGGACAGCCGTCGCGACGGCGGCCTCCGCTGCCTCGCGTCCCTTGTCCTCCGACGATCCGGGCAGGCCGGCGCGGTCGAGCGCCTGCTCCTCGGTGTCACAGGTCAGCAGCCCGAACCCCACAGGGGTGCCCGTGTCGAGCGCGACGCGGCTCAGGCCGTCCGTCGCCGCCGAGCAGACGTAGTCGAAGTGCGGGGTGCCGCCGCGGATGACGACACCGAGCGCGACGACGGCGTCGTGGCGCTGGGCCAGGCCCCGGGCGAGGATCGGCAGCTCGAAGCTGCCCGGCGCCCGCACGACGGGTACGTCGCGCACCCCGGCGTCCTGCAGGGCCGCCAGTGCCCCGTCGATGAGCCCGTCCATGACGACGGTGTGCCACTGCGAGGCGACGATCGCCACCCGCAGGCCCTCCGCCCGGACCGCCAGGCTCGGTGCTCCGTGGCCACTCATGCGTTCTCTCCCGTCCGCCCCGCCGACCCGGCGGGACTCTCGACCTCGAGCCACGGTAGGTGGTGGCCCATGCGCACGCCCTTCGTGCGCAGGTAACTGATGTTGTCGTCGCTCACCCCGACGACGAGCGGCACCTGCTCGGTGACGTCGATGCCGTGGGCGGTGAGGGCGGCCGCCTTCGCCGGGTTGTTGGTCAGCAGGCGCACCCGGTGCACGCCGAGGTCGCGCAGGATGTGCGCGGCCGCGGCGTAGTCGCGGGCGTCGTCGGGCAGACCCAGGCGACGGTTGGCGTCGACGGTGTCGGCCCCTTCGTCCTGGAGCGCGTAGGCGCGCAGCTTGTCGACGAGGCCGATGCCGCGACCTTCGTGGCCGCGCAGGTAGAGCACGATGCCGGTGCCGGCCTCGACGACGTCGTGCAGGCTCGCCTCGAGCTGGGGGCCGCAGTCGCAGCGGCGCGAGCCGAAGACGTCGCCGGTGAGGCACTCGCTGTGCACCCGCACGAGCACGGGCGCCCCCGCGGCGACGGCGCGGTCGAGATCGCCGTGGACGAGCGCGATCTGGTCCTCGAAGAGCCCCTCGATGCTCGGCCGGTAGCCGTGCGCCGTGAACTGTCCGTGTCGGGTCGACAGTCGCGTCGTGACGACCCGCTCGACGTGCGACTCGGTGCGGGCGCGGTGGGCGATGAGGTCCTCGATGGCGATCAGGCGCAGGCCCTGCTCACGAGCGAAGGTCGCCAGCTCCGGCAGGCGCATCATCGAGCCGTCGTCGTTGACGAGCTCGCAGATGACCCCGGCCGGGGCGCGCCCGGCGAGGCGGGCGAGGTCGACGGCGGCCTCGGTGTGGCCGGGGCGCATGAGCACGCCACCCTCGCGGGCGCGCAGCGGGAAGACGTGACCGGGGCGGGCGAGGTCGTCGATCCGGGTGGCCGGGTCGGCGAGGAGACGGGCCGTTCGCGCGCGGTCGGCCGCGGAGATGCCGGTGCTGACGCCGTCGCGGGCGTCGACGGAGACGGCGTAGGCGGTCCCCTTGCTGTCCTGGTTGATCGCGGTCATCGGCGGCAGGCCGAGGCGGTCGAGGTCGTCGCCGGTCATGGCGACGCAGATGACTCCGGAGCCGTGCCGGACCGTCAGACCCATGATGGCGCTCGTCGCCGCGTCGGCGGCGAAGATGAGGTCGCCCTCGTTCTCACGGTTCTCGTCGTCGACGACGACGACGGGGCGGCCCGCCGCGATGTCGGCGATGGCGTCCTCGATGCGGTCGAGGACGATCGGGGTCTCGTCGGTGCTCATGCGGGTCCTCCGTTGTTGTGCTCGGCCGCGGCGGCCTGGTCGAGGCGCTCGACGTACTTGGCGATGACGTCGACCTCGAGGTTGACGGGGTCGCCGATCCCCTTGTGCCCCAACGTGGTTGCGGCCAGCGTCGTCGGAATGAGGCTGACGGTGAACCAGTCGTCCCCGACCTCGACGACCGTCAGGCTCACGCCGTCGACGGTGATCGATCCCTTGGCGACGACGTAGCGGGCGACGTCCGCCGGCAGGGCGAAGCGCACGATCTCCCAGCGCTCGCCGGGGATCCGGTCGGTGATGCTGGTCGCCGCGTCGACGTGCCCCTGGACGAGGTGTCCGTCGAGTCGGCCGCCGAAGAGGAGCGGGCGCTCGAGGTTGACGCGGTCGCCCGGCGTCAGCGCCCCGAGGCTCGTGGCGCGCAGCGTCTCCGCCATGACGTCGGCGGTGAAGCGGCCATCGCGGATCTCGTCGTCGACGACGGTGAGGCAGACGCCGTTGACGGCGATCGAGTCGCCATGGTGGGCGTCCGCGGTCGTCACGGGCGCCGAGACGGTGAGGCGGACGGAGTCGCCGAGGTCGTCGATGGACACGACCTCGCCGAGCTCGGCGACGATTCCGGTGAACACGTCAGTTCTCTCCTTCTCGCTCCGCCGGGTGGCGAAGGGTGGTGGCTGTGGTGGTGCTGGGCTGGGGCAGGAAGTGGGCGTCGAGGCGCACGTCGGGGCCGACGCGGGCGACGTCGTCGATGACGAGCCGCCGGGCCCGGTCGATCGTCGTGACGCCGAAGGGGGCCAGCCCCGCCGCGCCCTCGCCGAGCAGCGCGGGCGCGATGTAGGCGATGACCCGGTCCACGAGACCGGCCCGGACGAAGGCGGCCGCGAGCGTCGGTCCGCCCTCGAGGAGCACGGAACGGATGCCCTTGGTGTGCATGGCAGCCAGGAGGGCGTCCAGGTCGAGGCCACCGTCACGACCGACCCGCGGCAGGACGAGCACCTCGTGACCGCGGCTGGTGGCGACACCCCGGAGCGCCTCGACGGCTGCGGGGTCGGCGTCGTCCGCGACGACGACGAGGGTCGGCGCCGCGTCGTCGAGGACGCGCGCGCTCGCGCCAAGGGTCGCGCGGGAATCGAGGACGACCCGCAGCGGCTGCGTCTCACGAGGGGCCGGCCTGCCCCCTTCGTCGCGGACGGCGAGGTGCGGGCCGTCGGCGGCCAGCGTCCCGCCGCCGACGAGCACGGCGTCCCGCTCGGCGCGCAGGGCGTGGACCTGCCCGCGGGCCTGCTCCGACGTGATCCAGCGACTCGTGCCATCCGCGGCGGCGACGCGACCGTCGAGGGTCGTCGCGACCTTCCACGTGAGGTGCGGGCGGTGGCGGCGGATGGCCGTCAGCCAGGCCTCGTTGACCCGCTCAGCCTCGTCGGCGAGGACGCCGACGGTGACGTCGAGGCCCGCCGCCCGTAGCCGCGCGACGCCGCCCGAGGCCTCGTCCGTCGGGTCGGGGACGGCGACGACCACGCGGACGATCCCCGCGGCGAGGAGGGCCTCGCTGCACGGGCCGGTGCGGCCGGTGTGGTTGCAGGGTTCGAGGGTGACGACGGCGGTGCCGCCCGCAGCGCGCTCCCCCGCCGCGGCGAGGGCGACGACCTCGGCGTGCGGACCGCCGGCGAACTCGTGCCAGCCCTCCCCCGCGATCTCGCCCGCGGCGTCGAGGATGACGCAGCCGACGACGGGGTTGGGGCTCGTCCGGCCGAGGGCGCGCGCGGCCAGCTCGACGGCGCGGCGCATCGCCGCGGTCTCGCTGCTGGGGGCTGTGGGCACCCGGTCCGCCTCTCGTGGGGCGTCCTCCGGGGTGCTCCGATGCAGCCCTCGGCGGGCACACCGGAGATCGACGGACCGCCACCCACGACCGACCGCAGGGGTCACCCGAGTGCGTCGATCCGCCGCGCGCTGCCTTCCATCCGGACTTTCACCGTCGGCACCGGAATTCCACCGGTTCGGCCCTCGGACTCTCGACGGATGTCGGGAGGATCCTCGGGTTCGCGGACTGTCACCGCCGGTTCGGAATTACACCGACCCCGGAGCACGCAAGCTGATCTCGTACAGAGGGGAACTCTACCGCCGCGCCGGCCATTCCCCTTCGCCCGTTGGTCCACGTCACACCCGAGCCCGCCCAGGAATGGACACCTGATGTCCCAAACCCGGCCAAAGAAGGCCCTAGCCGCCCAGGAATGGACACCTGATGTCCCAAACTCGGCCAAAGAAGGCCCTAGCCGCCCAGGAATGGACACCTGATGTCCCAAACTCGGCCGAAGAAGGCCCCAGCCGCCCAGGAATGGACACCTGATGTCCCAAACCCGGCCGAAGAAGGCCCCAGCCGCCCAGGAATGGACACCTGATGTCCCAAACTCGGGAAGGGGGATGACGAAGGCCCCCACCCGCGAGCGGGTGAGGGCCTCCTTCTCGAGCGCTCCGACTTACTTCTGGAGGCCCTTCATGATTTCGCGCATCAGGTCGGCGGTCGCGGACGGCGTCTTGCCGACCTTGACGCCGGCGGCCTCGAGGGCCTCCTGCTTGGCGGCCGCGGTGCCCGAGGAGCCGGAGACGATGGCGCCGGCGTGGCCCATGGTCTTGCCCTCGGGAGCGGTGAAGCCGGCGACGTAGCCGACGACCGGCTTCGTCACGTGCTCCTTGATGTAGGCCGCGGCGCGCTCCTCGGCGTCGCCACCGATCTCACCGATCATGACGATGGCGTCGGTCTCGGGGTCGGCCTGGAAGGCCTCGAGCGCGTCGATGTGCGTCGTGCCGATGACCGGGTCGCCACCGATGCCGACCGCGGACGAGAAGCCGAAGTCCCGCAGCTCGTACATCATCTGGTAGGTCAGGGTGCCCGACTTCGAGACGAGGCCGATGCGGCCCGGGCCCGCGATGTTGGCCGGGATGATGCCCGCGTTCGACTTGCCGGGGCTGATCAGGCCGGGGCAGTTGGGGCCGATGAGGCGCGTCGTGCCCTTCTCGACGGAGTAGGCATAGAACTCGGCGGAGTCCTTGACCGCGATGCCCTCGGTGATGATCACCGCGAGCGGGATCGCCGCGTCGATCGCCTCGACGACCGCGCTCTTGGCGAAGGCCGGCGGGACGAAGATGACGGACACGTTCGCGCCCGTCTCGGCGATGGCGTCGGCCACGCTGCCGAAGACGGGGACGGAGACTCCGCCCTCGAACTCGACCTTCGTGCCGGCCTTCTTGGGGTTGACCCCACCGACGATGGTGGTGCCCGAGGTGAGCATGCGCTGCGTGTGCTTCATGCCCTCGGAACCGGTCATGCCCTGGACGATGACCTTGGAGTTGTCATCCAGAAAAATTGCCATTGCGTGTCTCAGTTCCTCACTTGGATGCCAGTTCGGCGGCCTTGCGGGCAGCGCCGTCCATGGTCTCTTCGATGGTCACGAGCGGGTGGTTGGCCTCCGCGAGGATGCGGCGACCCTCCTCGACGTTGTTGCCGTCGAGACGGACGACGAGCGGCTTGGTGGCCTCCGTGCCCAGGGCGTTCAGCGCGCCGACGATGCCGTTGGCGACCGCGTCACAGGCGGTGATGCCACCGAAGACGTTGACGAAGACCGACTTGACCTGCTCGTCACCGAGGATGATGTGCAGGCCGTTGGCCATGACCTCGGCCGAGGCGCCGCCACCGATGTCGAGGAAGTTGGCCGGCTTCGGCTGGCCCGGGAACTCCTCGCCGGCGTAGGCGACGACGTCGAGGGTCGACATGACCAGGCCCGCGCCGTTGCCGATGATGCCGACGGAGCCGTCGAGCTTGACGTAGTTGAGGCCCTTCTCCTTGGCAGCAGCCTCGAGCGGGTCGGCCGCGGCCTTGTCCTCGAGCGCAGCGTGCTCCGGGTGACGGAACTCGGCGTTGCCGTCCAGGGTCACCTTGCCGTCGAGCGCGAGGATCTTGCCGTCCTCGTCCTTGACGAGCGGGTTGACCTCCACGAGCGTGGCGTCCTCGTCGCGGTAGACGACCCACAGCTTCTTGAGGACGTCGGCGATGGCCGCCTTGTCCGCCTCGTCGAAGCCCGCGGCGTCGACGATCTCCTTGGCCTTGGCGTCGTCGATGCCGACGTTGGGGTTGACCTCGATCTTGGCGAGGGCCTCGGGACGCTCGACAGCGAGCTGCTCGATGTCCATGCCGCCTTCCTTGCTGCACATCGCAAGGTAGGAGCGGTTCGCGCGGTCGAGCAGGATGGAGAAGTAGTACTCCTCGGCGATCCGTGCGCCTTGGGCGATCATCACCGTGTTGACGGTGTGACCCTTGATGTCCATGCCGAGAATGGCCTCGGCGTGCTGCTGTGCCTCGTCGGCCGTCTTGGCGACCTTGACACCGCCAGCCTTGCCGCGCCCGCCGGTCTTCACCTGGGCCTTGACCACGGTGACGCCGCCGCTCTTGGCGCCGATCGTCTCGGCGGCTGCGCGGGCCTCCTCCGGGGTCGTCGCGACGGCGCCGGCCAGAACCGGGACACCGTGCTTCTCGAACACATCGCGTGCTTGGTACTCGAAGAGATCCACGAGACTAAGTCCGTCCTCACTCGTGTAGAAGATGGTCGGGTCCGAGACTAGACCCGCACCGGGCCCCGGCGCTGCGGGGGCGCCGGGGTGAACAGCCGTCTGTGACCAGCAACACGGGGCCAGCATCACGGCCAGCACGGGACCACACAGCACGAAGGGGATGGAGCGGGTCTCCCCGCACCATCCCCTTCGCTCCGGCCTCCGCTCACCGGCGGCGGCCACCCGCCGACGTCAGCAGGTCTGCGTCCCCGCGGGGACCGCGATCGCGCTGAAGGCGGCTGCGACGGCCTGGCACTCGACGCTGCCGGCGCCGTAGAGCTCCTTGGCCGAGGCGATGGCCCCCTGGCGGGCGGCCTTGTAGTCGCTGCGGCTCGTCAGCTTCGTGCTGAGCGTGCGGTACCAGATCTTCTCCGCCTTGGTGTGGCCGATACCGGTGACGCTGGAGCCGTTGCAGGTCGGGCTGTTGTAGTTGACGCCGTTGATCGACTTCGCACCCGAACCCTCGGAGGCGAGGAAGAACCAGTGGTTGAGCGGACCGGACGAGTAGTGCGGGTCGAGGCGGCTGGTGCTGCTGCTCCAGCAGTCCTGCGAGCGCCCGTCCTTGCTCGGCTTGTCCATGTAGCGCAGCGGCGTCCCGTCGCCGTTGATGTCGATCTCCTCGCCGATGAGGTAGTCCGGGGCGTCATTCGCGGCGTTGGCGTGGAATTCCACGGCCGTCCCGAAGATGTCGGAGGTGGCCTCGTTGAGCCCGCCGGCATCGCCGCGGTAGGCCAGCCCGGCCGTGTTCTCGGTGACGCCGTGGCTCATCTCGTGTGCCGCGACGTCGATCTCGACGAGGGGGTTGGCGTTGCCGGAGCCGTCGCCGTAGGTCATCTGGGTGCCGTCCCAGAAGGCGTTGACGTAGGAGTTGCCGTAGTGGACGCGGCTGCGGGCACCGGCGCCGTTGTCCCAGATGCCGTTGCGGCCCTGCTGGGTCAGGTAGTAGTCGAAGGTCTTCTCGGCGCCGAACTGGGCGTCGACGGCGGCGGACTGGCGGCTGGAGGTGCTGCCGTTGCCCCAGATGTCGTCGGCGTCGGTGAACTCGGTGCCGGTGCCGGTCGTGCCCTGGTTGAGGTCGGTCGTGTAGTTGCCGTGGGCGTCGCGCAGCCGGTATGCGCCGCTCGTGCCCGTGGTGTTCAGCGTGACGGTGCCGGAGTAGATCGAGTTGCCGGTGCCCTCGACGATCTCGTCCCACGAGTCGAGGATCCTGCCGTTGCGGGCGTCGACGACGGTGTGCAGGCGCGACGGCGTCTGGTTGGCGCGGATGCCGGTGGTGACGACGTCGTAGGCCAGGCGGGGACTGGTGCCGCCGGCGAAGACGACGAGCTCGGCGCGGGACTGCTCCCCCATCGCCTTGCTCGCGCGGGCACCGGTGGAGGTGGCCTCGGCCTTCGCCAGGGTCGGGGTGATCGAGGAGACGGCGACGTCACCGGAGGAGTTCTTGCGGACCTGACGCACGCTGCCGGACGGGCTCGCCTCGACGACGAGGTCGCCACCGATGACCCGCAGGCCGCGGAAGGTGCGGTCGTAGCGCGTGTGGGTCGTGCCATCGGCGTCCGTGACGACGCTGCGCGCGACGAGGCCCTCGTCCGCTGACAGGCCGAGCCGGGCGGCGGTCGCGGCCGCACCGGAGGCGGCGGCCCGCAGCGCGGGGCTCGGGTCGCCGGGCTGGGCGGCCGCGGTGACGGCGGGCTGGGCACTCGCGACACCGGTGGCGGCGAGCGGGGCGATGACGGCGGCCGCGGTGGCGAGCCCGAAGGCGGCGCCCTGGGTCAGTCGATTCACGTACTTCTCCTCACGTGCGAGCCCCGGGCGGTTCCCGGGGGCGACTGCGGCGCCGTGGCCGCGCCCCGTGTGGGGGGCCCGGTCGGCGGCGTCGGTGAACCGTCCTCCCCGATTGCGTTGTGGCGCAATGATTTTGGTGAAGTCTTGACCGAACCCGGGGTCATTCATGGCCAACACCAGCCGGATGCACGACGAAGGGGGGTGGCGCGGATCGCGCGCCACCCCCCTTCGTGCTGGGCCGTCGTCAGCTCGTGCTGACCGCCGTGTCGTCGACGACGAACGACGTCTGCAGCGAGCTGTCCTCGGTGGCGCTGAACTTCACCGTCACCGACTTGCCCTTGTACGCGGACAGGTCATACGACTTCTGCACCCAGGTGCTGTTGGCGTCCCGGTTGCTCAGGGACGTCAGGGTCGTCGTGACGCCGTTGACGACGATCTGGGCCTTGAAGGTGTCGTAGGCCGTGGTGAGGCTCTCGGCCGTGTCGACGCGCACCCAATAGGTCAGCTTCGGGGCGGTCGCCGTCGACGGGACCGTCACCGTCTGCTGCTCGGACTCCGAGGCGCTGCTGCCGTTGCCGCCGAGCCACAACTTCCACGAGCCGGTGCGGGCCGGGCGGCCCGTGTTGTTGGTGATCGGACCGGCCGAGCCGGTCCAGATCGTCGCGCCGGACTCGAAGCCGGGGTTCTGCAGGAGGTTGCCGGTCGGCTCCGGGACCGGGGTCGTCGAACCACAGGTCTGGCTGCCGGCCGGGACCGCGATGGCGTTGAAACCCTTCTCGACCGCCGCGCACTCGGCACTGGAGGCGCCGTACAGCTCCTTCGCCGAGGCGATCGCGCCCTCGCGGGCGGCCTGATAGGAGCTGCTGCTCGTGAGCTTCGTGCTCAGCGTGCGGTACCAGATCTTCTCGACCTTGAGGTGCCCGATCCCCGTCATCGTCGAGGAGTTGCACGTCGGGCTGTTGTAGCTGACACCGTTGATCGTCTTGGCGCTGGAGCCCTCGGAGACGAGGTAATACCAGTGGTTGAGCGGGCCCGAGGAGTAGTGCGGGTCGAGGTTCTTCGTCCCGGTCGTCCAGCAGTCCTGCGAGCGGCCGTCTCGGCTCGGCTTGTCCATGTAGCGCAGCGGCGTCCCGTTGCCGTTGATGTCGATCTCCTCGCCCATGAGGTAGTCAGGCTTGTCGACGGAGGAGTTGACGTACCACTCGACGCCCGCGCCGAAGATGTCCGACGTGGCCTCGTTGAGCCCGCCCGCGTCGCCGCTGTAGACGAGGCCGGCCGTGTTCTCCGTGACGCCGTGGCTCATCTCGTGGGCGGCGACGTCGAGTTCGGTCAGCGGATTGGTGTTGCCGGAGCCGTCGCCGTAGGTCATCTGGGTGCCATCCCAGAAGGCGTTGACATAGGAGTTGCCGTAGTGGACGCGGCTGCGCGCGCCGGCGCCGTTGTCCCAGATGCCGTTGCGGCCCTGCTGCGTGGAGTAGTAGGCGAAGGTGCGCTCGGCCCCGAATTGCGCGTCGACGGCCGCGGACTGGCGGCTCGTCGTGCTGCCGTTGCCCCACACGTTGTCGGCGTCGGTGAACTCGGTGCCCGTGCCGGTCGTGCCCTGGTTGAGGTCGGTCGTGTAGTTCCCGACGCTGTCACGGAGGCGGTAGGCGCCGCTGCTGCCGGTCGTGTTGAGGGTGACGGTGCCGGTGTAGATCGAGTAGCCCGTGCCCTCGACGATCTCGTCCCACGAGGCGAGGACGCTGCCCGAGCGGGCGTCCACGATGGTGTGCAGGCGCGACGGGGTCTGGTTGGCGCGGACGCCGGTCGTCACGACGTCGTAGGCCAGGCGCGGCGACGCCCCGCCGGCCCACACGACGAGCTCACCGACTGACTTCTCGCCGGTCGCGCGGGCCTGCCGCTCGCCGGTCGCGAGCGCGGTCGCCTTCGCCAGGGTCGGCGTGATCGAGGAGACGGCGACCTTGCCGCTCGCGTTCGTGCGGACCTGGCGCACGCTGCCGGACGGGCTCGCCTCCACGACGAGGTCGCCACCGACGACGCGCAGGCCGCGGAAGGTGCGGTCGTAGCGCGTGTGCGTCGTCCCGTCGGCGTCGGTCACGACGCTGCGGGCCACGAGGCCCTCGTCGGCGGACAGGCCGAGCCGGTCGGCGGTGGCGTCCGCACCGGAGGCGGCGGCCCGCAGCGCGGGGCTCGGATCCCCGGGCTGAGCGGCGGCGGCCCGGACGGTGGACGGGGTGGCGGTGGCGACGGACGAACCGGCGACAGCCGTGGCGACGACGGCGAGACCGAAGGCGGCACCCGTGGACAGTCGATTCACGTACTTCTCCTCACGTGCGAGCCCCGGGCGGTTCCCGGGGCCGACTGCGGCGCCGGGACCGTGGGGCTGGGTATGGCCCGGGACTCGGCGTCGGAGGCACGCTCGCGGCGGGATACCCCGCGCGGCAATGGATTTGACCAACCTGGGCGGTGGGCTGGAGATTTTCTGACCTGTCCTTGGCGACAATCCGGCGGCGCGGCCGCCTTCGTCAAGAATTGACTGGTTGACGGTCTCGTTGACCCTTCAATCTCGCGACGACATGGGCTAGGTTCGCCAGCGTGACGACCGCCGCCCCCACCACGCGCTGGGACCACGACGTGGGCCAGGCGGCGGGCAGCACCTCCCGGAGTCTGCGTGGCGCAGCCCGAGGTGTCAGCCACGTCCTGCGCGACGTCGGCAGCGTCCTGCGCGAGCGCGCCGCGGCAACCGCGACCCCGGCCGGCCTGCTGGGCACCGCGACCGAGACGCTGTGGCTGACCGCGCACGCCGTGACCTACCCCTTCGGGCTCCTCGCGGGCGAACGCGCCACCGGACATCGCGGCTACCGCGTCGAGGACCTCACCCCGTCGCAGCGCGGCCTGCTCATCGCCGACGTCGAGGCTGCGGGCACGCCGATCCTGCTGCTGCACGGGATGATCGACAACCACTCGATCTTCACCCTGCTGCGCCGTGGGCTACGCCGCCGAGGCTTCGGGCAGCTGCACGTCATGAACTACTCGATCTTCACCGCCGACGTCCGGGTGGCCGCCGCCCGGCTCGCGCACGAGGTCGAGCGGGTCTGCGCCGAGACCGGCTACGAGCGCATCCACATCGTCGGCCACAGCCTCGGCGGCCTCATCGCCCGCTACTACGTGACCCGGCTCGGCGGCGACGAGCGAGTCCACACCGTCGTCACCCTCGGAACCCCGCACAACGGCACCTATGCGGCGCACCTGCTCCCGACGTCGATCGGCCGGCAGATGCGACCCGGCTCGCCGCTGCTGCGCGAGTTGGCCCAGCCCGTGCCGTCCTGCGCGACGCGCTTCATCTCCTACTGGTCGGACCTCGACGAGGCGATCATCCCCGCGCAGTACGCCCAACTGCGGCACGACGATCTCAACGTCACGAACGTCGACCTCAGCGGCGTCGGGCACCTGTCGCTGCCGATCCTGCCCGCCGTCGTCTCCGGCATCTCGACCTCCCTGGCCATGCTCGACGCCGAGGGGCACACGGTCGCCTCCGGAGTCACGCCCCTCGATACGCGACGCCGCTGACATGTGCCGCTCCGACACGATCCGTCATGCCCGGTGCGCCCGGGCGGAGGCGGCGATTGTGGGTAACGGAATGATCACGGTAGGCTTCGCCGCACAGTGCACGTCCCCCACCGGCGTGATCCCCACCCCCACGAGGACGTCGTGAGCAAGTACAGCGGGCGCCACGGCGCCAAGCCCGGAGCAGGCACGGGCCACAAGGCCCTCGCGCCTGCGGTGATCCGTCGCGACGCCAGCGAGCCCTACGTTCCGCGCCGTGCCGCGCCCCGCCCGGCCCGCCGCGGGTCCGCCTTCGTCCGGGTGCCGGCGACCGCCGTGTCGCGCACGCTCCGCACCGGCAACGCGCTCCCCGGCCTCGCCGCCGCCGCGCTCGTCGTGTCCGCGGCTGGCGCCTCCGTCGCCCAGTCCTCGGCTCAGCCGCTCTCCCCCAACGCCTTCGCCGCCACCCTCAGCGCGTCCCCCTCGCTCGGTGACGCCGTCGCCGTCGCGGAGACCGAACAGGCCGACGCCCGTCGCGACACCGTCGACCTCAACGCACGTCGCGCTGCCGCTGCATCGGCCGAGTCGGTCGCGCAGATCCGCGAGGCCGAGGCCGAGCGTGCCGCCCGCGCGAAGGAGCGCCGGGCCATCGCGAAGAAGGCCGCCGCCGAGCGCGCCCGCGAGAAAGCGGCCCAGGAGAAGGCGCAGAAGGAGGCCGCGCGTCAGCGCGCCCTCGCCAAGGCCTGGACCCTGCCGGTCAAGGCCCCGATCACCTCCGGCTTCGGCTACCGCTGGGGCCGACTGCACGCGGGCATGGACTTCGGCGCCAGCATCGGCACGCCCCTGCTGGCCATGAGCAAGGGCACGGTCACCTTCGCCGGCATCCAGGGCGGCTACGGCAACAAGGTCGAGATCACGTACGAGGACGGCACCGTCTCCTACTACGGCCACATGAACAGCATCTCGGTCGTCACCGGCCAGTCCGTCATCTCCGGCCAGTCCGTCGGCACCGTCGGCAACACCGGTCAGTCCACGGGCCCGCACCTCCACCTGGAGATCCACCCCGGTGGCGGCGGCGCGGTCGACCCGTACGGCTTCCTCAGCGGCAAGGGTCTGCTCTGACCCGCTGACCGCGGCCCCCTTCGGTCGAGTTTGGGACATCAGGTGTCCAAAACTGGGCGCACCCGGCCCCCTGCGGTCGAGTTTGGGACATCAGGCGTCCATTCCTCGGGGCAGGCGACCCCCTGCGGTCGAGTTTGGGACATCAGGTGTCCAAAACTGGGCGCGGACGGCCCCCTTCGGCCAGGTTTGGGACATCAGGTGTCCATTCCTCGGGGCAGGCGACCCCCTGCGGTCGAGTTTGGGACATCAGGTGTCCAAAACTGGGCGCGGACAGCCCCAATCGGCCGAGTTTGGGACATCAGGTGTCCATTACTCGGCGCACCCGACCCCCTTCGGTCGAGTTTGGGACATCAGGTGTCCATTACTCGCGCGGGCTGGTCACCTCGCGAAGCTGAGAGATCTACAGCTTTTCGACGGGCGCGTAGCGCAGCAGCAGTCGCTTGACACCCGTCTCGGCGCCGAAGTCGACATGCGCCACGGCCTTGTCGCCGACGCCTTCGACCCGCACGACCGTGCCCAGACCGAAGGTGTCGTGGGTGACCCGGTCGCCGCTGTCGAGAGCGATGACGGGCCGGTTGCCCGGACTGCGCACACCCGGCCGGCTGGCCAGACGCGCGACGGCCGGCGCGCTCGTCGGGCGACCACCGCCGAAGCCACCCGGGCTGCCGATCCGCTCCCACTCGATGAGCTCGGACGGGATCTCGTCGAGGAACCGCGACGGCGGGTTGAACTGCGGTGCACCCCAGGCGGAGCGGACGCTCGCCCGTGACAGGTGCAGGCGCTCGCGCGCGCGGGTGATCCCGACATAGGCCAGACGCCGCTCCTCCTCGAGCTCCTTGGGGTCGCCGAGGGAGCGAAGGTGGGGGAACGTCCCGTCCTCCATGCCGGTGAGGAAGACGACGGGGAACTCCAGCCCCTTCGCCGTGTGCAGCGTCATGAGAGTGACGACGCCCTCGTTCTCCGCGCCGTCGGACTCGTCCGGGATCTCGTCGGCGTCGGCCACGAGGGAGACCTGCTCGAGGAAGTCGTCGAGGCTGATGACCTCACCCGTGTCGACGCGGGTCTGGTCGAACTCCTGGGCCACAGCGACGAGCTCCGCGAGGTTCTCCACCCGGGTCTCGTCCTGCGGGTCGTGGCTGGCGCGCAGTTCGGCGATGTAGCCGGACTTCTCGAGGACCGCCTCGAGCAGCTCCCCGACGCCGGCCTCCTTCGCCGCGAGCTCGCCGAGCTCCTCCATCAGGCTCGTGAAGCCCTTGATCGCCGCGACCGAGCGGGTCGCGATGCCCGGGGCGTCCTCGGCCCGACCGAGCGCCGCGATGAAGGGGATCCGCTCGCGCTCGGCGAGCGCCGCGACCGCTCCCTCGGCCCGATCGCCGATGCCGCGCTTGGGGGTGTTGAGGATGCGCCGCAGGTTGACGGTGTCCGTCGGGTTGGCAATGACGCGCAGGTAGGCGAGCGCGTCCTTGACCTCGCGGCGCTCGTAGAAGCGCGTGCCTCCGACGACCTTGTAGGGCAGGCCCACACGCACGAAGACCTCCTCGAGCGCACGCGACTGCGCGTTCGTCCGATAGAAGACCGCGACGTCCTTGGGCTTGACGCCGTGCTCGTCGGCGAGGTCGTCGATGGTCTTCGCGACGAAGGACGCCTCATCGTGCTCGGAGTCGCCGACGTAGCCGACGATCTTGGCGCCATCGCCCTGCTCGGACCACAGGTTCTTCTTCCGGCGGTCGGAGTTGCGCTCGATGACGGCGTTGGCCGCGCCGAGGATCGTCTGCGTCGAGCGGTAGTTCTGCTCGAGCAGGATCGTGCGCGCGTTCGGGTAGTCCTGCTCGAACTCGAGGATGTTGCGGATCGTCGCCCCGCGAAAGGCGTAGATCGACTGGTCGGCGTCGCCGACGACGACGAGCTCGCTCGGGGCGACCTTCGGGCCGTCGTTGCCAGCCTCGGGCCGGTCCTGCGACGTGCCGCCGACGAGCTCGCGGATGAGGACGTACTGCGCCTGGTTGGTGTCCTGGTACTCGTCGACCATGACGTGCCGGAAGCGGCGCCGGTAGTGCTCGGCGACGTCCGGGAACGCCTGGAGGATGTTGACGGTCGTCATGATGATGTCGTCGAAGTCGAGGGCGTTGGCCTGCCGCAGCCGCCGCTGGTACTGCCGGTAGGCCTCGGCCAGCATCCGGTCCTGGTGAGTGCCCTCGGCCACCTGGGACGCGTAGGTCTCCTCGTCGATGAGCTCGTTCTTGAGGTTGCTGACCTGGTGGCTGAAGGAGCGCGGCGGGAAGCGCTTGGGATCGAGGTCGAGGTCGCGCAACACCATCGCCATGAGCCGCTGGCTGTCCGCGGCGTCATAGATCGAGAAACTCGAACGCATCCCGACCTTCGCGGCCTCGCGCCGCAGGATGCGCACGCAGGCGCTGTGGAAGGTCATGACCCACATGGCCTTCGCGCGCGGGCCGACGAGGGCCTCGACGCGCTCGCGCATCTCCGCTGCGGCCTTGTTGGTGAAGGTGATGGCGAGGATCTGGCCGGGCTGGACGCCGCGGGCCGCGAGGAGGTGGCCGATGCGGTGGGTGAGCACGCGGGTCTTGCCCGAGCCGGCGCCGGCGACGATGAGCAGCGGGCCGCCCTCGTGGACGACGGCCTCGCGCTGCTGCGGGTTGAGCCCGACGAGGAGCTCCTCCGGGTCCAGGCGCGGCGGCGTCGGCGACTCGCCCCAGCCCTGCGCCGACTGCGGACCCTCGCCGTCGCCCAGCGCCCACTCGGGGACCCCCGACTCGGTCACCGCGGTGCGTCGGGCGGCGTCCGCGGACGGGCGCGCGCCACGGTCGGCGGAGCTGGGGTCGGAGGGGAAGTCGAGGCCGTCGAAGAGAGTGCTCATGCTGCCGCCCAGCCTACGTCGGCGCGGCGACAGCCCCGAGTGCGTGACCGGCGGGGAGACAGCCGCGGGCGCCCACTACCGTGTCCGGATGCTCCTCATGCCTCCGCACGTCCGGTTCCAGCGCTCGTACCTCGATGCCGTCGACGAGTTCGACGGTCAGCACCGGGACGGCGACGGCGAGTGGGGAGCGCACCCGGACGGGCGCTACCCCGGCGTCGAGTTCACCCGGGCCGAGCTCGAGACCGCCGAGGGCTTCCAGCGGTTCGTCGACTGGCGCCTCGCCGACCGGCTCGAGGACACGCCGCGGCCGGCCGCCTTCGTGCCGTGCACCTACCTGTGGATGGTCGAGGGCGACGAGTACGTCGGGTCCCTGTCCATCCGGCACCGGCTCACCGACTTCCTGCTCAACTACGGCGGTCACATCGGCTACAGCGTCCGCCCGAGCCGGCGGCTCCGCGGCCACGCGAAGGCGGCCCTCGCCCAGGCGATCCCCCGCGCGGCCGAGCTCGGCATCGGCCGCGTCCTCGTCACCTGCGACGAGGACAACGACGGCTCGCGCCGGACCATCGAGGCCAACGGGGGCGTCTACGAGGACTCCCGCGAGGGCAAGCGGCGCTACTGGATCGAGACCAACGCCTGAGCCGGCCACCCGCTGGCTGATCCTCGGGGACCCCGGGCGACGTTCGGGCTGGCGGTGCGGCAGGATGCGGGCATGGACGCTCTCCACACCGTGCTGTACATCGCCCACATGCTCGCCCTGGTCGCCATCGTGCTGGCGCCGGTCGTCCACAAGGGCGCCGCGAGCGCTCTGCAGGTCTGGGGCGCGCGTCTGCAGCTGCTCATCGGCCTCGGGCTGACCGGCCTGGCCGAGGCCGGGGACGACCCCGTCAACCACGCGAAGATCGGCACGAAGCTCATCGTCATGATCGCCGTCGTCGCACTGAGCGAGATCAGCTGGGCCAAGCAGAAGCGCGGCGAGGTCGCGGCGCCGCTGCCGTGGATCGCGGCTGGGCTCGCGCTCCTCAACGCGGTCATCGCCTTCGCCTGGTGAGCCGTCCCGCTACGGGATGAGCAGCAGCTTGCCGCTGGTCTGGCGACCCTCGAGCGCGGCGTAGGCGTCGGCGACCTCGTCGAAGCGGTACCGCCCGCCGATCGCGAGCGTGATGGTGCCGTCCGCCAGCCAGCTCAGCACGTCACGGCCGCGGCCGAGCAACTCGTCGCGCGTGGCGACGAACGCCCCGAGCGCCGGCCGGGTGACGACGAGTGAGCCGAGCCGGTTGAGCCGCTGCAGGTCCAAGGGCGGCACCTGACCGCTCGCGCCGCCGAAGAGGACCATGAGGCCGCGCGGGCGCAGGGACAGCAACGACGCATCGAAGGTCGCCCGCCCCACCCCGTCGTAGGCCACGTCGACGCCGCGGCCGCCGTTGGCCTCGCGGACCGCCTTCGCGAGGTCGGCTGGCTCGGCGAAGGTCGAGTAGTCGATGGTGTGCTGCGCCCCGAGGCGGCGCGCGATCTCGAGTTTCGCGGGGCTGCCGGCCGTCGCGACGACGCTGGCGCCCCGCGCCGTGATGAGCTGGACGAGCAACTGACCCACACCGCCTGCGGCGGCGTGAACGAGGGCGGTGTCGCCCGCCTTCACGTCCCACACGCTGGTGATGAGATAGTGCGCCGTCATCCCCTGGAGCATGGCCGCGGCCGCCGTCTCGAGGTCGAGGCCGTCGGGCACGGGCACGAGCGAATCGGCGGCGCGGTTGACGACGTCGGCGGCGGAGCCGAGTCCCTGACCCCAGGCGACGCGGTCACCGACCGCCAGGTCGGTCACCCCCTCCCCCAGCGCCGTCACCGTGCCGGCCCCCTCGTTGCCGAGGACGAAGGGGAGCTTCATGGGGTAGATGCCCTCGCGCTGATAGACGTCGACGAAGTTCACGCCGACGGCGGCGACCTTCACCTGCACCTCCCCCGGCGCGGGCGGGGCGAGGTCGACCTCACGAACCTCGAGGACGTCGCCGCCCCCTGCCGTCGGGACTACGAGCGCACGCGTGGTCGTCATGCCCGCAGCGTAGGACACGGTCTCCCTCAGATGAGGCGGCGCCCCATGGCCCACGCCGTCAACTCGTGGCGCGAGGACAGCTGCAGTTTGCGCAGCACCGAGGACACGTGGGTCTCGACGGTCTTGATGGAGATGAAGAGCTCCTTCGCGACCTCCTTGTACTGGTAGCCGCGGGCGATGAGCCGCATGACCTCGCGCTCGCGCGCGCTCAGCCGGTCGAGCTCCTCGTCGACCTCCGCGACCTCGCCGGCCGCCGCGCCGAAGGCGTCGAGGACGAACCCGGCCAGCCGCGGCGAGAAGACGGCGTCGCCCTCCCCCACCCGGCGGATGGCCGTCGCGAGGTCGGTGCCGCCGATCGTCTTCGTGACGTAGCCGCGCGCGCCGGCCCGAATTACCGCGATGACGTCCTCTGCCGCGTCGGACACGGACAGGGCGAGGAACCGGACGGGCTCCCCGTGGGGGGTCTCGACGCCGTAGCAGCCGCGGATGACGTCGGCGCCACCGTTGCCGGACCCGCCGGGCAGGTGCACATCGAGCAGGACGACGTCCGGGGTCGTCTGGCGGATGACCCGGATCGCGGCGTCGACGTCCGGCGCCTCACCGACGACGTCGACGTCCGCCCCGGCGACCTCGGCCAGCTCGGCACGCACGCCCGTGCGAAACATTCGGTGATCGTCGACGAGCACGATCCGCACGGGCGGGCGCGGGGCCGCCATCCCTGACGTGGGGCTCATGGCCGGTCTCCTTCGGTGATGGCGGGCAGGGTGAGCTCGACCTCGGTGCCGGGCTCGCGGCGACGGATCCGGGCCGTGCCGCCGTGACGCGTCATCCGGGCCAAGATGGAGTCGCGGACGCCGAGCCGGTCCGGCGGCACCGTCTCGGCGTCGAAGCCCACGCCGTGGTCCCGTACGAAGCACTCGACGCCGCCGGGACCGACCTCGAGGTAGACCCCCACGGGCGGCGCGCCGTGCCGGACGGCATTGAGCAGGGCCTCACGGGCCGCCCGGACGAGGGCCACCCCGTGCGGGCCGAGCGGCTGGTCCCCGGTGGCGACGAGCTCGACGGGGACGCCATGCGTGTCCTCGACCTCGTGACAGACCTCCGCGACAGCGGCAGCGAGCGAGTCCGGCGTCCCGACCTGCCCGCCATAGATCCACGACCGCAGTTCGCGCTCCTGGCTGCGGGCGAGCTGGGCCACCGTCGTCGGGTCGTGCGCGCTGCGCTGGATGAGGGCCAACGTCTGGAGCACGGAGTCGTGCAGGTGGGCAGCGATGTCGGCCCGCTCGTCGGCGCGGGCGCGGGCGGCCTGCTCGCGCCGCAGGTCGGCCCACACGCGCACGGCCCAGGGCGCGACGATGACGCTCACCCCGATGAGGACGGCGCCGGCGGCGAAGGCGGTCTCGGAGATCTCGCGCCACCCGGCGCCGCGGCTGGCGAGCGCGAGGATCCCGACGACGACGAGGAGCAGGCCGGCGCCGACGCGGGCGAAGGCGCGCCAGCCCGCCGCGTCGTCGGCGACCCACTGACCTCGTTGCGCATCGTCGAGCTGGGAGAAGGCGACGATGCCGCCGATGGCGATGACGACGAGCGGCGCGATGAGCCCCAGCCGCAGGTCGAAGCCCGACCGCTCGACGAGCAGGGCCACGCCCCCGAGCAGGACGATGGTGCCGACGGTGACGTAGAGCCACCCCTCACCGCGGGCGTCCTCCCAACGCGACGCGTGCGGGTCGACGGGGCTCGTGATCGGCGACGCGGACGGTGACGCAGGTGACGGCCCGGACGCCCGCGACGGGGCGACCTTCGTGCTCGGCGGCTGCGGGACGGGCCCGCCCGGCGCCCAGCCGGACGTGCGGAACGGCATCACGGGCAGGGCGGGCACGCCGAGCCCCTCGGGCGTCAGCGCCCACAGGAAGAGGTAGAGGAAGAACCCGGGGCCGAGGACGGTGAGGACGACGGCGCCGACCCGGACCCACTCCACGCGCAGGCCGAGGTGCTCCGCGAGGCCCGCGCAGACGCCGGCGATCCAGCGACCGTCGCGCGGGCGCGCCAACAGCGGCTCGTACGAGCGCGCGTCGGACGTCGGTGCATAGGGGGTGGCCACACCCCCATCCTGCCCCCGACCGCGGGCCCGAGGCACCCAAGAGCCCACTCTCCGGGGTCCGGTCAGGGCGCCCTCAGGGTCGACCCTCATGGCCGTGCGGCGCCGGCGGGGGGAGTCTGAGGACATGCAGGAAGACACCACGCCCCCCGCCAGCGGCACGACCGCCTCGTTCTTCGACCGCGTCCGTGCGGAGACCGCCACCCGCGTCCGTCGCGACACCGACCGGAAGTGGATCGGCGGTGTCTGCAGCGGCGTCGCCGAAGCGCTCGGCATCGACCCGATCATCGTGCGCGTCGTCGTCGTCCTCCTCGCCGTGCTGCCGGGGATCGGCGTGCTCGCCTACCTCCTCGCGTGGCTCTTCCTGCCGACCCGCGAGGGCCGCATCCTCGCGGAGGAGGCTGTCGTCCGCGCCGACGCCTGGGCCATCGTGCTCATCGCCGTGACGGCCACGGCCGTGACGAGCCTCTTCTGGTGGGACAACCACACGTGGCCCGGTCCGCTACCGGGCATGCTCATCGTCGGCGGTCTCCTCTGGTGGATCTTCTTCCACGACAACGGTGCCCAGCGCTTCTTCGACGGCCGGGGCAGCGCCCAGGCACCCACACCGCCAGCCGTCCCGGAGGGCGGAGCGCCCGTCGCGGGGCAGGCCCCACCGCCCCCGGCGGGCACCGTCCTCGGCGCCGGGGCGCCCCAAGCGGGCACCGTCCTCGGCGCCGGGGCGCCGCCGGCAGGCCCCGGTCACCCCTACGGCAGCGGCTACGGCTTCGGTCCGAGCGGACCCCGCCCCACCCCTCCGAGCCGGCCACGTCGGCGCAGCCTCGGCTTCCTCGGTGGTGTCGTCACCGCCGGCCTCGCGCTCGTCGCCTACGGCGTCACGATGCTCGTCGCCCGTGAGCAGTCCTGGGACGCCAACCACGAGTTGCTCGCCCTCGCCGCCGCGCTCGCGACCTTCGGCGTCGTGTTGCTCGCATCAGGGCTGCGCGGCCGTCGCGGCGGGTTCGCCTCCTTCCTCGCGACGATCCTGGCCATCGTCACCGCGATCTCGGCGGCACTCGGGGCGACCCTGCTGAGGGACGGCGTCGGCGACCAGACGTGGCGGCCGACGACGGTCGAGTCGCGCCAGTACGAGCTCGGTGCCGGCGAGGCGACGCTCGACCTCACGGCCTACCCTGCCGACCCCGACCGGGTCGTCGACATCGACGCGACGATCGCCCTCGGCGAGCTGCGGATCATCGTGCCCGCCGACCTGACGGTCACCATCGATTCGCGAATCCGCGGCGGCGGCATGGTGATGCACAACGGGGACGGCGTCGACGAGGAGCGCTGGAGTTTCGACGGCAACCGCACCTCGGGGCTCGTCCAGGACTCCCGCACCATCGGATCCGGCGCCACCGAGCTCCGGGTCAACGCCGACCTCCGGTTCGGCCAACTGACGATCGTCAAGGAGCAGTGACATGACCAGCAATGACATGACCAGTGACACGACCAGCAATGACACGACCAGGAGCGACGTGACGGGCGAGAGCCGTCGCGACCTTCCCGAGGCCACCCCGGTCGACGAGGCGACCCCTCGCGGACCGGCCATCGGCACGGCCCTCTTCGGGTTCCTGCTCCTCGTCCTCGCCGGCGGCGTCGTCGCCCTCGAGGCGCTCGACCTCGACGTCGACTGGGTGGGCGTCGGCCCGTGGGCCGTCGTCGCCGGTGGCGTCGTGATCGTGGTCTTCGGCGCCATCGGGCTGCTCGCCTCACGCCGCGACTGACCCGGTTCGCGAACCGGTGTGTGCTTCGCAAGCCGGTTCGATCCGGCTCACGACGCACGAAGGGGTTCGCGAACCCCTTCGTGCGTCGTCGTGTGAGCCGGGCGAGCGCGGGCGTGCGTCAGCGGACGGCGGCCAGCCAGTCGTCGAGGTGCTCCGCGACACTGCCGGCGAGCGGGACCTCGCCGACGCGCTCGAGCGGCACCCACGCCGCCCGCGACGTCGAGCCCCCGACGTCGTGGACGACGAGGTCGGTCGGCGCGGGACACCGGGCGACGTGGAAGAGCTTCACCGCGTGGAAGTCCTCGAGCCGTCCCGCCGGCGAGCGCCCGACCCAGTGGTTCGAGCGAAGGTCGATCAGCCGCACGTCCTCGATGTGTTGGCCCGTCTCCTCCCAGACCTCGCGGACGACGCCCTCGAGCGGGGACTCCCCCGGGTCGATCCCGCCGCCGGGCAGGCTCCAGCGCCCGCCGACGCCGGCGACGTGGTCGGCGAGCTGGGTCAGCAGGAGCGCCCCGTCGTGGACGACGACGGCATAGGAGCCGACGCGTTGGTGGACGGCCGCGATCTCGCCGTCCGTGATGACGAGGCCGTCGTCGGTCGGCACGGGCGGGCGTGGCTCCGGCGCCGTACCCGTCCACGGCGCCACCCCCACCTCCAGACGAAGGTCGCCCGCCGCCTCGAGCGTCGCGGCCCAGGGGCCGACGACGACCCAGCCGCGGTGGGCGAGCTCGATGCGCGGGTCGTCACCGTGACCGAGGTCGAAGGCGACGACCGCAGATCCCCCGCCCGTGACGCCGACGACCTGGAGGCCGCTCACGCGCCGGCCCGCAGGTACTCGGCCTCCACGAGGTCGACCACCGTGTCCCACGACTGCACCGGCGGGATCGTGGCGTTGCGCAGGGCGATCTCGCCGCGCAGGGCGTGGTCGGTGACGAGGCGGACGATCTGGTCGACGAAATGGTCGTCGTCCCGGGCCAGCAGGCCGTTGACGCCGTCCTCGATGATGTCTCGCACCCCAGACTCGGCCATGGCGATGACGGGCAGCCCGGCGGTGCGCGCCTCGAGCGCCGCGACGCCGAAGGCCTCGAGCCGGGTCGGTGAGAGGTAGACGTGCGCGTCCCGATAGAGGTCGACGAGATCGGCGCGAGGCACGCGCCCACGCAGCCGCGCCCAGTCCCCGATCCCTAGGCGACGCAGGCGCCGACCCAGCTGACGGCGCATCGGCCCCTCCCCCAGGACGTCGAGCTGCATGCCGATCGTCGCCGGGACGCGCTCGCGGGCCCGCGCGACGAGGTCGAGCAGCACGTCCGGGCGCTTGCGCGGCGCGAGCCGCGTGGCCGTGACCAGGTGGACCTCGCGGGCGCCGCCCCCGCTGACGACGCCCGCGGCCTGCGCCAGCGCGAGGTCGTCGCCGACGTGCCGCTGCGCCCGGTCGGCGGCCGCCGCGCGCCACGTCGAGAGGTCGATCCCGTTGTGCAGCACCGTGATCGGGACATCGTCGCCGACGACGCGGGTCACGTGCTCGGCCGCGAGCGTGGAGACGGCCGACAGTGCTGCCCCCTGCTGCGCCCAATCGGAGAAGGTCTTGCGCGCCGCGTACCAGGGGGCGGCGCGGTCGATGACGCTGTGCCACGTGACGGCGGTGGGGATCCGCAGGAGCAGCGCGAGCCTGGCGGTGTCGACGGCGAAGGGGCTGATCACGCCCATGTGCGCGTGCGCGACGTCGAAGCCGCCGTGGCGGAGTCGGTGCCGGACCTCGCTCGTCGCGAGCGGGTTGATCGGCACCCCCATCGTCAGCTTCGTCGCGAGTCGGTGCACGGGGATCCCGTCGACGTCCTCGATGACCCCGCCGACCTGCCCCTGGGCGCCCGCGGTGGCGGTGAAGACCTCCACCTCGTGGCCCGCCCGCGCGAGATGGACGGCGAGGTCGCTCACCTGGGACTCGATCCCACCCAGACGCGGCAGATAACAGTCCGACAGCAGGGCGACCTTCACGCGTCACACTGTGCCATGAGGGAGGATGACTCCGATGTCGCGAAACCCCCGAACGCTCGTCGCGTTCCACGCCCACCCCGACGATGAGGCTCTCCTGACGGCCGGCACCATGGCGCGCGCCGCCGCCGAGGGCCATCGGGTCATCCTCGCGATCGCCACGGACGGCGACCTGGGCCTGACCGGGGCCGCCTACGCGGACGACCTCGGCGCCCGACGCCTCGACGAAGCCCGGGCCAGCGCCCGCGCGCTCGGCGTCGCCCGCGTCGAGCACCTCGGCTGGGCCGACAGCGGGATGGGCCCCGAGCTGCCGCCCGACCCGCCGGGACGGCGACGTTTCGTCACCGTGCCGGTCGAGGAGGCGGCCGCGCGTCTCGCGGAACTGCTCGTCGAGGAAGGGGCCGACGTGCTGCTGTCCTACGACCGGGCTGGCGGCTACGGACACCGCGACCACGTGCGCGTCCACGACGTCGCCGCCCGCGCCGCCCAACTGGCCGGCACCCCCCGCGTCCTGCAGGCGACGGTCCCGCGTGACCTGCTCGTGCGCGCCATCGACCTCGCCGCCCGGGTCCACCGCTTCCCGCCCGAGTTCGACCGGGCCGCCTTCGGCCGCGCCTTCAGCGCCCGCCGCGAGATCACCCACCGGATCGGCGTCCGCCGCCACATCGCCGCCAAGCGAGCCAGCATGCGCGCCCACGCGAGCCAGGCGAGCGCCGACGACGGCGACCGCACGCTCGCCGCCTTCCTGCGCATCCCCCGCCCGCTCTACGACGTCGTCTTCGGTCGCGAATGGTTCATCGACCCCGCCGCCCCGCCGGGAGCGAAGGTCGCCCGCGACATCTTCGAGGGGCTGCCGTGAGCACACCCCACCCTCTCCGTCCGCGCCGGATCTCCGCGATCCGCGTCGCCCAGGTCGCGGCCGGCCTGGCGCTCGCCGCCGCCATGCTCATCTGGGGCCTGCCCTATTTCGCCAAGACGTCGTGGTCGTCCATCGCCGAGGTCCTCGGCACGGTCCCTCCCGGCCGCGCGGTCGCCTTCCTCGGCCTCGTGCTCGCGGGCCTGCTGTCGTACACCTTCGTCCTCACGGGCGCCCTGCACGGGCTGAGCCACCTGCGCGCGCTCGTGCTCAACGTCTGCGGCTCCTCGGTCAGCAACCTGCTCCCCGGCGGCGGCGCCGTCGGTCTCGCCGCGACGTACTCGATCTGCCGGTCGTGGGGCTTCCGCAGCCGCGACGTCTCGACCATGGCCATCGTCACGGGGGTGTGGAACACCCTCGCGCGGGTCGCCCTCCCCGTCATCGCCATCACGGCCCTCGTCTGGGGCGTCGACGAGGACGTCCCCAAGGTCATGCGGGACGCGGCGATCGGCGGCAGCCTCAGCGGCCTGGCCATCGTGGGGGTGCTCGTCGCCGTCATCGCCAGCAACCGTGCGGCACATGCCATCGGTCGCGGCCTCGACCGTGTGCTCGCGCCCCTGCTGCGGCGCCGCCGGCGATCCATGAGCGTCGACGCCCTCGTCACCGACCTGCGGGCCCGGATCACCGACAGTGTCCGGCGCGGCTGGCTGCCCATGACGCTGGGCATGGTGGGCTTCTTCGGCTTCTACTACGTCCTCTTCGTCGCCGTCATGGACACGACGGGGGTGACCATGCCGCACGGCCAGCTCTTTGCCGCCTACGCCCTCGGCCGCCTGCTCACCGCCGTCGGCGTCACCCCCGGCGGGGTCGGCGTCACCGAGACCGGGACCGCTGCGGCCCTCGTGGCGTGGGGTGCCGACCCGGCCGCGGCCACCGCCGGTGTGGTCCTCTTCTCGATCTACACGCACGTCATGGAGGTGCCGCTCGGCGCCCTCGGCTGGGTCGCGTGGAGCCTCATGCCCAAGGCGTCGGCCGAGGAACTCGCCGAGGCCGCCGAGGGCCATGAGGACCTCGACGCCGCTCCCGCTGCGGGCGGGTCGGGTCGGGAGATGGACACCGACCCGGGTCAGGAGACGAGTCGACGCACCTGACGGTTGCGGGCCTCGTCGGCGATGGCGTCGTCGAGCGTCCCGGCCTCGAACGGCCGACCCGTGGCGACCTCCGCGGCCCACCCGATGAGGGCGTCGGCGAGGCGCGGGTTGGCCGGGAGGATCGGGCCGTGGAGGTAGGAACCGACGACGTGGCGCAGCCGGGCCCCTTCCGTGCCGTCCTCGCCGTTGTTGCCCAGCCCGGAGCGGACCGTGCCGAAGGGGGCCTGCCCGGCCCCGAGCGTCGTCGACCCGGAGTGGTTCTCGTAGCCGACGACGTCCCCGAACTCGGTCTGGAGCACGACCGGGCCGATCATCCGCTTCTCGTTCCCCTGGGTCGTCACGTCGAGGATCCCGAGCCCGGGCAGCCGCTTGCCCTCGACGGTGATGAAGGCGTTGCCGAAGAGCTGGTACATCCCGCAGATCATGAGCATCGGCACGTCCGCCGCGACGAGGTCGCGCAGCCGGTCGGCGATGACCTCGAGGTCGGCCTCGACGCGGACCTGACCGCTGTCCTGGCCGCCGCCACCGACGACGAGGTGCGCCTGCTCGGGGAAGGGCTGACCGGGGTGGTGCTGATGAACGACGGGCGTGTAGCCGTGGCGGCGGATCCGCGCGGCGAGGCAGCGGGTGTTGCCCAGGTCGCCGTAGATGCTCATCTCACGCGGGTAGAGGTGGACGACGTGGATCTCGCCCTTCCCCTCGTGGCCGGGCTCCGCGGGCAGCGCCGACTCGGGCGGCTCGCCGAGGATGGGGACGTCGGTCATGCGTCCTCTCCGATCTCGGGCAGGTCGTAGCGCGCGGCGAGGGTCCGCCGGAGCGCCATCATGGCCGTGTAGGTGCAGAAGATCCGGGCCGGCTCGCCGCGGGTCTCGTCGAGGAAGCGGGTCAGCGCCGCGTCGAGGCCTGGCTCGATCGCGTCGACGGCCACGTCGTCGTACTGCAGCCGCAGCGCCATGTCGTAGGCGCGCACCCCGGAGGTCAGCGCCACCCCGCGCTCGCGCAGGGAATCGAAGGAGACGTCGTAGAGCCACGAGACGTCGCGGCCGTCCGCGTAGTCGTCGTTGATCGCGATCATCGTCGCGACGGGGCTCGCGCCGTAGGTGCCCAGCGCCACGGTGAACCCGGCCGGGTTCTTCACGAGGACGAGCTCGAGCGGCCGCCCGTCCGCGTCGATCACCTCACCGCGCCCGAAGGGGGGCTGCACCGTCGCGAGCGCGGCCGCGGCCATGTCCGGTGAGAAGGTGTCGCCCAGCAGCATCCGGGCCGTCGTCGTGGCCGCGGTCGCGTTGATCATGGCCGCGAGGCCGCGCTGACGCAGGGCCACGGGGCCGACCCGGCCCCCTTCGCCCTCCCGGCCGAAGAGGATCTCGAGCTCGCGGTCGTCGACGGGGCGCAGGAATCCGTCGCGCTCCCCCGTCACCGGAATCGGCGTGTCCCCGAGGTCACGCACGTCGGCCTCCTGGAGCTCCGGGAGACGATCGGCGATGGACTGGTCGAGCCCGAACCAGCGGACCTCGACCCCGTCGGCGAGGTCGGCCGCGATCCGGTTGACGAAGGAGTCGTCGACGTTGAGGACGACGCCGTCGGTCGTCACCGCGGCGAGGCTCGCGAGCAGACGAGCGGTGTGGTCGATCTCGGCGAAGCGGTCGAGCTGATCGCGAGCGACGTTGAGCAGCAGCGCGTGCGTCGGGGCGACGGCGGCGGCAAACTTCAGCGCGTGCGCCTCGTCGAGCTCGAGGACAGCCATGTCGGCCCGCAGCCGGCCGCGCAACGGGAGCTCACCGAGCATCGAGGAGATGACGCCGCGGGTGAAGTTGGAACCCGTCGGGTTGGTGAAGACCCGGCGGCCGTGGGCGCGCAGGATCGCGACGAGCATCTTCGTCGTCGTCGTCTTGCCGTTCGTACCCGTCACCACGACGATCCCGTCGCGTACGTCAGCCAGGGCGTGGGCGAGGAACCCGGGGTCGACGCGCTCGGCGACCAGCCCCGGCATGGCGGACCCGCCCCCGCGCAGTCGGGCGGCGGTCCGGGCGGCCTTGCCCGCGAGGACGGCGGCAGTGGTTCTCAGCACGGGCCAACCCTAATGGGTGAGCCCGATCGCCACGGGAGGACGTCAGAGGGCGCGACGGCGGGCGATCTCGGCGTTGACGTCGCTCGCGTAGCGGCCCGAGGTCTCCTGGCCGCCGAGCTGCGCGATGGTGTCCATGACGCTGTCGGTGACGGCCCGCAGCAGGGCCGCCTTCTCGTGGGTCGCGGCGAAGGCACTCGCCTCCACCGGCGGACCGAAGCGGACGATGACCTTCGCCGGACGCAGCCCCGACTCGTCCGGGCCCTGCACCTTGTCGGTCCCCGTGATGGCGCACGGGATGACGGGCGCCCCGGTGTTGACGGCCAGACGCCCGACCCCGGTACGCCCCTTGTGCAGTCGACCGTCGCGCGAGCGCGTGCCCTCCGGATAGATGCAGAAGGCGTCGCCCTCGCGCAGCACCGCCTCGGCGTCGACGAGCGACTGCATGGCGGCGCGCGGGTCGTCGCGCTGCACCGGGACGGCCCCGAAGGTCGTGAACCACGCCTTCATCGCGCGGCCCTTGAGGCCACTGCCCTGCCAGTACTCCGCCTTCGCGATGAACCGCACGGGACGGCCGGCGGCGACGGGAATGACCATCGAGTCCATGAAGGACAGGTGGTTGCTCGCGATGATGACCGGCCCGGTCCGGGGGACGTGCTCGCGGCCCTCGACCTGCAGTCGGGTCAGCGCCCGCAGCGGCAGTCCGAGGACGACGTGCCGCAGGGCGAGCTCGGCCGCGGCGACGGCGGGGGCAGTCACGAGGCGCTCATTCCCACTCGATGGTGCCCGGCGGCTTGCTCGTCACGTCGAGGACGACGCGGTTGACCTCGGCGACCTCGTTCGTGATCCGCGTCGAGATCTGGGCGAGCACCTCGTAGGGGACACGGGTCCAGTCGGCCGTCATGGCGTCCTCGCTGCTGACCGGGCGCAGCACGATGGGGTGGCCGTAGGTGCGGCCGTCGCCCTGCACGCCGACCGACCGGACGTCGGCCAGCAGGACGACGGGACACTGCCAGATCTCGCCGTCGAGGCCGGCTGCGGTGAGCTCGTGACGGGCGATGGCGTCGGCGCGACGCAGGATGTCCAGCCGCTCCTCCGTCACCTCGCCGATGATCCGGATGCCGAGGCCGGGGCCGGGGAAGGGCTGCCGGGCGACGATCGGCTCGGGGACGCCGAGCTCGCGGCCGACCTGGCGGACCTCGTCCTTGAAGAGGGCCCGCAGCGGCTCGACGAGGGTGAACTGGAGGTCCTCGGGGAGGCCGCCGACGTTGTGGTGGCTCTTGATGTTGGCCGCGCCGGCACCGCCGCCGGACTCGACGACGTCGGGATAGAGCGTCCCCTGGACGAGGAACTCGACGGGGTGGCCCTCGGCCGCGCCCTCGCCGACGACGTCGCGCGCGGCCTGCTCGAAGGTGCGGATGAACTCGCGCCCGATGATCTTGCGCTTCTCCTCGGGGTCACTGACCCCGGCGAGCGCGGTGAGGAACTGCTCCTTCGCGTCGACGACGACGAGGTGCACACCGGTCGCGGCGACGAAGTCCTGCTCGACCTGCTCGGCCTCCCCTTCGCGCAGGAGGCCGTGGTCGACGAAGACGCAGGTCAACTGGTCGCCGACGGCGCGCTGGACGAGCGCCGCGGCCACCGAGGAGTCGACGCCGCCGGAGAGGGCGCACAGCACGCGCGCGTCCCCGACCTGCTCCTTGATGAGGGCGACCTGGTCGTCGACGACGTTGCTGGCCGTCCAGTCGGCCGCGATGCCCGCGCCGCGGAGCAGGAAGTTCTCGAGGACGCGCTGCCCGAAGGTCGAGTGCATCACCTCGGGGTGCCACTGGACGCCGTAGAGCTTGCGCTCGTCGTCCTCGAAGGCGGCGACCGGCGCCCCCGCCGTCGTCGCCGTGACGCGCATGCCCTCGGGTGCGACCGTGGCGGAGTCACCGTGGCTCATCCACACCGACTGCTCGCCCGGCTGGCCGTTGAAGAGGACCGACTCGCGGTCGGTGATCGTCGCGGGGGTGTTGCCGTACTCGCGCAGGCCCGTCCGCTCGACCGTCCCGCCGAGCGCCTGGACCATCGACTGGAAGCCGTAACACATGCCGAAGGTCGGCACCCCGGCCTCGAGCAGCGCCGGGTCGAGCCTCGGGGCACCCTTCTCGTAGACCGACGACGGGCCCCCGGAGAGGACGATGGCGGCCGGGTCCTTGGCGAGCATCTCGTCCGCGCTCATCGTGTGCGGGACGACCTCGCTGTAGACGTTCGCCTCGCGCACGCGCCGCGCGATGAGCTGGGCGTACTGCGCGCCGAAGTCGACGACGAGGACGGGACGGGTCTGGAGGGGTTCGGTCACGAGAGAAGGCTACCGGCGGGCGTCGGCGGCGATGAGGGGCTCCACCTCGGCGACCGTGCGGCGCTCGATGACGAAGGCCACCAGGGGGATGCAGGACAGGAGCATGAGGCCGACCATCCGCCCCAGGCTCCAACCGACCTTGAAGCCGAGGTTGACGACCGCGGCGACGAAGACCATGAAGATCAGGCCGTGCACCGGGCTCCACCAGGCGAGCACGTCGTTGTCCAGGCCGTACTTGAGGATCATCTCGGCGATGAGCACGAACATCGCGAGGCCGGCGACGATCGCGGCGACGCGGAAGAAGGTCAGCGCGGAGCGGACCGTGTCCGGGTTGGCGACGGGCTGGGGGGTCTCAGTCATGGGGTTCCTCATCTGGATCGGTGTCGGCGTGCTCGGTGTCGGGGTGCCCGGTGTCGGGATGTTCGGTGTCGTCTCCATCGGGGCCGTCGCGTTCGAGCGCTCGCAGCGCTTCGGTCTCGGCGCGCACCATCCGCCACCACATCCACAACGCGAAGAGTCCGAAGGCCCACCACTGGAGCGCGTAGGCCAGGTTTTGCCACTGGAGTTCCGACGGCACCTCCGGCGGCGGCACCCGCGTCAGGTCCGTGGTCGCGACGGCACCCGTCGGTCCCTGCTCGTCCAGGGCGAAGGCGAAGGCGTTGTAGAGCTCCCCCTCCCAGGTGTTCACCAGGACCGACAGATCGATCGAGCCGAGCTGGCCCGGCGGCAGATCCGCAGGATCGGCCGGCGACTCCCCCGGGGCCAATGAGCCGGCGACATCCACCGTCCCGGTCGGCGGGGCGGGTGGGGTCTGCGCCGCGTCGGCAGGGACCCAGCCGCGCACGACGGGCAGGAGGGCTCCGCCCTCGACGTGAAGGGGGGTGAGCACCCAGAGGCCCTCGCGGCCCCCGAGCAAACGGTCGGGGATGAGCACCTGGTCCTCGGCGACGTAGGTCCCCCGCACGCTGACCCGTCGGCCCGAGGCGTCGTCGGGGAAGTCGCCGTGCGGGGTCAGGACCTCGCTGACGGCGACCACCGGACGAGCCGCGGCCGCGTCGATGGCCTCCTGGCGACCTTCGTCCGCCGCGACGCCCAACTGCCAACGGCCGAGGACGAGACCGATCCCGGCCAGCGCGATCGCGAGCACGAGCAGCCCCAACCATCGGGGTCGCAGCACGGTCCGGAGCACCGGGTCAGGTTACGGGAGCCGGCTGGGCGGACCCTGACGGGGCGGCGTCAGTCCGTCAGCACCCGCGAGTCGTCATAGACGAGGACCGTGCCGTTGTAGCAGGCGACCCAGACCCGCTTCTTCGTCGGCTCGTAGGTGATGCCGATCGGCAGGGGGTCGGTCTGGACCGTCTGGACGGCCGTCATCTCGGCCGTGGTCACCTTCGTCATGGTGTTGGAGGCGTAGTTGACGACGTAGAGCGCCTCGCCGTCGGAGGAGATCGCCATCGAGCGCGGCTCGTTGCCCGTCGCGACGCTGCCGAGGATCTCGCCGCTCTCCCGGTCGATCTTGACGACGTTGCCGTCGCGGTTGTTGGAGACGTAGAGGGTGTCGCCGTCCGGGGAGATGACGACGTGTCGCGGGCTGTCGCCGGGCGCGGTGAACTCCGAGACGGCGTAGCTCCCGAGGTCGACGGCCACCATCCGGTCGCTGCCCATGATCGCGATGTAGGCGGTCGAGCTGTCCGGCGTGACGGCGATGCCGCGGGGGTAGCGGCCGTCGAGGGGCACGCGCTTGATCTCGGTGTTGGTCTTGGTGTCGATGACGGACAGGTCCCAGGTGCACCAGTTCGTCACGAGGACCTTCGAGCCGTCCGGGGTGGCCGCGACGTACTTCGGCACGGCGCCGACCTTGATGACCTCCTGGATCTCGTCCGTGGCGACGTCGATCCGGTAGACGTAACTGTCGTCGGTGCCGTCACCGGGCACGCACGAGTCACTGCCCTCGGGGCCGAAGCCCTCGCCGTACATCGAATAGTTCGACACCCACGCCGTCTTGCCGTCGGGGCTGAAGGCCATCTCGACCGGGGCGCCCTTGCTCGACGTGCCGTGGCCCTCGATGCCGAAGTCCTCGAGGTTGACCTCGTCGGGGATCGTCCGCACGAGCGCGCCGTCGGCGTTGAAGACGCTCACCGAGTGGCGGTACATCATGTTCTGCGCGAAGAGGGTGCCCTGAGCCGAGGCGACGACCGACTTGGGCGCCATCTGCTCGCCGCCGAGAGTCTGGATGCGGGCGAGTCCGCTCTTGCCTGAGCTCGCCTGGTCGCCTTGGCGCCGGTCCGGGGTCGGCTCCGGGGCCGGCACCTCGGCCTCGGGCTCCGCCTTCGTCTCCTTCGCCTGCTTGGCCTGCGCGCTGCGCGAGGCGGCCGCCGCGTTCTTCGCGGGCTGGTCCACCGCGGCCGTCGTCGCGCCGTCGCCGAAGAGCCCGCCGACGAGTCGGATGGCTCCGGAGACGACGACGAGGGCGAGCACCGCGGCGAGGACACCGGCGATCCGCCGGCGGCGCACGTGCACGGGGTCCGTGCTCACGCGGCGGCGCTCTCCGGAGGCGTGCTTCGGACCGGGGTCGGGCTGGGACATGCGAGTCATCGTAGGTCGGGCCGGTCGCCGAGGCGGGGACCCCCGAGGCCCAACACTCGGGCGAAGACGGCCCAGCGACCCGAGTTTGGGACACCTGATACCCAAAACCCGGGCGAAGACGGCCCAGCAACCCGAGTTTGGGACACCTGATGTCCAAAACCCGGGTGAAGGGGGCGACGGGTGCCGCCTACTCTTGCCAGCGATGACGACCTTCCCCCTGGCCGACCCCGGCGCCCCCGACACCCGCTCCCCCGGACGCTTCCTCCTCTGGGTGGCCGGTCGCCAAAAGGGCACCCTCCTCGCCGGCGCGGTGGCCGGCATCGTGTGGATGACCGCGCTCGCCCTGCTGCCAGCCGCCCTCGGCCGCGGCATCGACGCCGGGCTCGTCGACGGCGACCGCGGCGCCCTCGTGCGGTGGACGCTGGCCGTCGTCGGTCTGGCCGTCGTCGCCGGAACCATGGGCGCCGTGCGGCACCGGTTCGCCGTCCACAACTGGCTGTCGGCGACCTTTCGCACCGCCCAGATCGTCGACCGCGCCGTCATCGACCGCGGTGCCGCCGTGACCCGCACGATCCCCGCGGGCGACGTCGTCGCCATCGTCGCCAACGACGTCACCAGGCTCGGCTCGCTCTATGACATGACGGCGCGCGCCGCGGGCGCCGCCGTGAGTTACGCCGTCGTGGCCGCCTTCCTGCTGACCGCCGACCTGCGCACGGGCCTCGTCGTGCTCATCGGCGGCCCGCTCCTGCTCCTCACTCTCGCGGGCCTCGTGCGGCCGCTGCACCGCCGACAAACGGAGCAGCGCGAGCAGGCCGGCCGCCTCACGACGCTCGGCACCGACACCGTCCAGGGCCTGCGCGTCCTGCGCGGCATCGGCGGCGAGGACACCTTCCTGACGCGCTACGAACGACAGTCACAGGACGTCCGCGCGGCCGGCGTGCGCGTCGCCGGGGTCCAGGCCGCGCTCGACTCCGCCCAGGTCCTGCTGCCCGGCCTCTTCGCCGTCATCGTCGTGTGGATCGGCGCGCGCTCGGTCGTCGCGGGTGACCTCTCCGCCGGCGAGCTCGTCTCGTTCTACGGCTACGCCACCTTCCTCACGATGCCGCTGCGCACCGTCACCGAGGCGGTCGACAAGTACATCCGCGCCCGCATCGCCGCCGTGAAGATCCTGCGCGTCCTCCACGTCGAGCCCGACCACCTGCTCCTCCCCACGGGCCCGACGACGTCGAACGCCTCCCGAGGTCTCGTCGACCCGACGAGTGGCCTCGCCCTCGCCCCCGGCAGACTGCACGCCGTCGTCTCGGCCCGCCCAGAGGACTCGGCCGCGCTGCTCGAGCGCCTCGGCCGGGTCGGCGTCGACCCGGCGCAGCCGGCACTGCTCGACGGCCGGGCCCTGCCGAGCATCCCGCTGGCCGACCTTCGCGCGCGGGTCGTCGTCAGCGAGGCCGACCCGCGCCTCTTCACCGGCGTGCTGCGGACGGAGCTGACCCGCGGCAGCGACCTGCCCGACGAGCGTCTCCTCGAGGCCCTCGACGTGACGAGCTCCGCCGACGTGCTGGACGCGCTGCCCGACGGGCTCGACTCCCGCGTCGAGGAGCGCGGCCGCAGCTTCTCCGGCGGTCAACGGCAACGCCTCGCCCTCGCCCGGGCCCTGCTGACCGACGCCGACGTGCTCCTGCTCATCGAGCCGACGAGCGCCGTCGACGCCCACACCGAGGCCCGGATCGCCGATCGCCTCGCCGAGCATCGCCGCGGCCGCACCACCGTCGTCGCCACCGCGAGCCCGCTCCTGCTCGACACGGCCGACGAGGTCCACCTGCTCGTCGACGGCCGCCTCGCGGCGACGGGCACCCACCACCAACTCCTGCGTGACGAGCCCGCCTACCGGGCCATCGTCGTGCGCGGAGAGGCCGACTGATGCCCCTGACACCGCCCACCGACGCCACGCGCCGGACCCTGCCCGTCGCCGATCGCCCCGCCGTCGTCGCCTACACCCGCGGCCTCCTGCGCGAGCGCCGTCGTGACCTCGCGGTCGTCCTCGTCCTGCACTGCCTCGCCGCCGGGGTGGGGCTCGCCGCCCCAGCCCTCGTCGGCCGGCTCATCGACGCCGTCACCGGTGGGACGGGCGTCGGCACCGTCGATCGGTATGCCCTGGCGCTCACCGCCGTCGTCATCACCCAGACGGCGCTGACCTGGGCCGCCCGCCGGGCCTCCTTCATCTTCGGCGAGGCCCTCTTCGCCGACCTGCGCGAGCAGTTCATCCGTCGCGCCGTCCGGCTCCCCCTGTCGACGCTCGAGCGCGCGGGCACCGGCGACCTCGTCGCGCGCACGACGAACGACGTCGAGTCGCTCTCCTACGTCGCCCGCTTCGGGCTCCCGTCGCTCGTCGTCGCCGTCGTCAGCGTCGTGCTGACCCTCGCCGCCGCCGTCTGGACCTCGCCGCTGGCGAGCCTCGCCTTCCTCGTCGCGCTCCCCTTCATCGTGCCCTCGACGCGGCGCTACCTGCGCCTGGCCGGGCCTGGCTACCTCTGGGAGCGCGCGTCCTACGCCGAGCTCAACTCCGTGGCCGTCGAGACGGTCGAGGGGGCCCGCACGATCGACGCACTCGCCCTCGGCGGGGAGCGGGCGCGACGCTTCGACGACCGCATCGGCAACGCGTGGAACGCCGAGCGATACACCCTCGGGCTGCGCCTGCGGTGGTTCGTCCCCGTCGAGATCGGCTACATCCTGCCGTCGGCCGTCGCACTGCTCTGGGGCGGCTGGCTCGTCCTCGACGGGCGCGTCAGCATCGGCGCCGCCGTCGCCGTCGTCCTCTACTGCCGCCAGATCGTCGACCCGCTCGACGAACTCGTGTCGTGGCTCGACGAGATCCAGGTCGGCGCCACGAGCGTCGCCCGGATCATCGGCATCGGCGAGGTCCCGCCCGACCGCACCGCGACGGGCGAGGTCCCGGACGGCGACCGGCTGTCGGCCCGGGAGGTGCGCTACGCCTACCGGCCCGGCCACGACGTCCTGCATGGCGTCGACCTCGACCTGCGCCCGCGCGAACGGCTGGCCATCGTCGGCCCCTCCGGCGCCGGGAAGTCGACCCTGGGTCGCCTCCTTGCCGGCATCGACGGGCCGGGCGCCGGCTCCGTGACCGTCGGCGGCGTCCCGCTCGTCGATCTCGAACTCGACCTTCTGCGTGGCGAGGTCGCGCTCGTGACGCAGGAACACCACGTCTTCGTGGGCTCCCTCGAGGACAACCTCCTGCTCGCGCGCCCCGACGCGGGCGAGGCCGACCTGTGGGCGGCCCTCGCCGCGGTGGACGCGACCGAATGGGTGCAGGCGCTCCCGCAGGGACTCGCCACCGCCGTCGGCAGCGGCGGCCACGCCCTGTCCGAGGCGCAATCGCAGCAGCTCGCGCTCGCCCGACTCGTGCTGGCCGACCCACACACCCTCGTCCTCGACGAGGCGACGTCGCTGCTCGACCCGCGCGCGGCCCGCCACCTCGAGCGGTCGCTCGGCGCGGTCCTGCAGGACCGCACCGTCGTCGCCATCGCCCACCGGCTGCACACCGCCCACGACGCCGACCGGGTCGCGGTCGTCGACGGGGGTCGGATCGTCGAGCTGGGCTCCCACGACGAACTCATCGCCGCCGGGGGTGACTACGCCGCCCTGTGGCGATCGTGGCGCGACGAGCGCTGAGCCCGCCCCCTTCGCCCGCCGTCCGCGCAGCCGTCAGCCCGCGTGGCTGCGCAGCCGGGCACTCGCGTGGGTGAAGCGGCGCACGCCGCGACGCACCGGCTCGACGGGAGCCAGCCGCACGTAGGCCTCGCCCTGCGCCGGCCGAGGGTCGTCCTCGCCCTTGTTGGGCCACAGGGCGAAGGCGCGCTCGGCCTGCGCGGTGATCGTCAGCGACGGGTTCACGCCGAGGTTGGCGGACACCGCGGAACCGTCGACGACGTGCACCCCGGGATGACCCCACACCCGGTGATACGGGTCGACGACGCCCGACTCCGGGGCATCCGAGATCGGCGCACCGCCGAGGAAGTGGGCCGTCATCGGCACGTCCACGACCTCGGTCCACGTACCGCCGGGGAAGACCTTCTGGCCCGTCACCTCGGACAGGCGGCGACCCATCGCCGTGACGGCCGCGTGCCCCGCCGGGATGAACGTCGGGTTCGGCTCCCCGTGCCCCTGACGCGACGTGAGCCGGCGCCGGCCGAACCACGACCGCGTGGAACTGACCGTGATCGAGTTGTCGCGCGTCTGCATGACGAGGGCGATGAGCGTCTTCTCGCTGAAGCGGTGCGCCGGCGGGAACCAGGCGCCGAGCGCGTCAAGCTGGGTGACCAGCGCCTTGACGAAGGCGACCGGGCGCGGCTGCCCGGTGTCGCCCGGGACGAGGAGGGTGGTCAACAGGCCCATCGCGTTCGAGCCCTTGCCGTAACGCACGTTCTCGACGTGCGTCTCCCCGTCCGGGTGGAAGGACGAGGTGATCGCCACACCCTCCGTGAGGTCGACGCCCGTGGGCGCCTTCGCCGTCATCGCGCCGAGGAGTGCCTCGGAGTTGGTGCGCGTCAGCTCGCCCAGCCGGTCGGACAGCCCCGGCAGCTCCCCTTCCGCCTTCATCGCGTGCAGCAGCGTCTGCGTGCCCCACGTGCCGGCCGCGACGACGACGTGCCGGGCGGTGAGGACACGCGGGTCCTTGGCGCGCCGACGGTCCGTGCGCTCGGTGCGGACCCGATAGAGGGGCGCGTCCGGGTCGCTGCCGGGGACGATCCCGACGCGGGTGACGGTGCGCAGCGGCTCGATCGTCGCGCCGAGGCGTTCGGCAAAGGCGAGGTAGTTCTTCCGCAGCGTGTTCTTCGCCCCGACGCGGCAGCCGACCATGCAGTTGCCGCACTCGGTGCAGCCCGTGCGTGCCGGTCCGTCGCCGTCGAAATACGGGTCGTCTGTCCGCACGCCGGGCATCCCGAAGAAGACCCCGACCGGCGTCTTCCGGAAGGTTTCGGGCACGCCCATGTCGTGCGCGGCGCCGCGCATGATGTCCTCGACCGGCCCCTCGCACTCGTTCGTGACGACGCCGAGCATGGACTGGGCCACGTCGTAGTGCGGGGCGAGCTCGTCCTGCCAGTCGGTGATGTGGCCCCACTGCCGGTCCTGGAAGTACGGGGCCGGGGGGACGTAGAGGGTGTTGGCGTAGTTGAGCGACCCACCGCCGACGCCGGCGCCGGCGAGGACGAGCACGTCCGGCAGTTTGTGGATGCGCTGCACGCCGTAGCAGCCGAGGAACGGCGCCCAGAGGAAGCGGCGCAGGTCCCACGACGTCTTGGCGAAATCCTCGTCCTCGAAGCGGCGACCGGCCTCGATGACGTGGACGCGATAGCCCTTCTCGCTCAGGCGCAGGGCCGCGACCGAGCCGCCGAACCCGGAACCCACGACGACGACATCGACGTCGGGCTCCGGTCCTCGCTCGGTGGGGGTGGCCGTCCGGGGGGCCGCCGTCACTTGGCGCCCAGCGCCTTGAGGACGCGAAGGCCGGTCGTGAGCGCCTTCGCCGCCTTGTCCGGTGCCAGGCCGAGCGTCGGGATGACGGGCATGAGGTACTGCGCGCTGACGGTCTGTGCCTCGGTGTACTTGAGGATGCCCTCGGCGCCGTGGCGGCGGCCGATGCCCGAGTTCTTCATGCCGCCCATCGGGGCGCCCATGCTGGCCCAGGTCGCACCGTAGGCCTCATTGATGTTGACCGTGCCGGTGCGGATCCTGGACGCGATGTCGCGGCCGCGAGAGACCGAGCGGGTCCACACGGACGCGTTCAGCCCGTACTCGGTGTCGTTGGCGAGTGCGATCGCCTCTTCGTCGCTGCCGACGCGGTAGATCGACACGACCGGGCCGAAGGTCTCCTCATTGCGGCAGGCCATGTCCGGCGTAACGCCCTCGAGGACCGTCGGCTCGAAGACGAAGGGTCCCAGGTCGGGCCGGTGGCGGCCGCCGCTGAGGACGCGGGCGCCCTTGGCCCGGGCGTCCTCCACGTGGGCGGTGACGCGGTCCAGCTGGGTCTGCGAGACGAGGCTGCCCACGTCGGTGCCGAAGGCGAGCTCCGTGCCGACCTTGAGGGCGTCGACGGCCGCCACGAAGCGGGCGGTGAACTCCTCGGCCACCTTCTCGTGCACGATGATCCGCTCGGCCGAGATGCACAGCTGACCGGCGGAGGCGAAGGAGCAGCGCACCGCGCCGTCGACCGTCTTCGCGAGGTCGGCGTCCTCGGCGACGTAGAGGCTGTTCTTGCCACCGAGCTCGAGGCTGTAGCCCACGAGGCGCTTGGCGACGGACTCGGCGACGCGACGGCCGGTCGGGGTCGAGCCGGTGTAACAGACGTAGTCGGTCTGGTCGACGACGGCCTGGCCGACGTCGCTGCCCTCACCGAGGACGACCTGGAGCACGCCGTCGGGCAGGCCCGCACGGTCGAGCAGTTCGAGGCCGGCGAGGGCGCAGAGGGAGCCCTGCATGTCGGGGCGCAGGACGACGGCGTTGCCGGCCATGAGCGCCGGGAGGGCGTCGGTGATCGCCAGGCTGAGCGGGTAGTTCCACGGGGAGACGACGCCCACGACGCCCTTGGGGCGACGGGACTCGACGGTCTGGGTGATGACCGGCAGGGCGCCCGCGCGGCGCTGGGGCGCGAGGTACCCGGCCGACGAGCGACCGTAGTGCCGCGAGCACAGGGCGACGTCGAGCACCTCCTCGAAGGCATGCCAGCGCGCCTTGCCCGCCTCGAGCTGGACGAGGTCGAGCAGCTCGACTTGGGCGTCGAGGACGAGGTCGTGCAGGCGCAGGAGGATCTCCTGGCGGACGCGGATGTCGGTGCGCGCCCACGCCTTCTGCGCAGCGCGCGCCTGCTCGACGGCGACGGTGACGTCCGCCGGGGTCGACAGCGGCAGCTCCGCCAGCGGCGCGCCCGTCATCGGCGAGTGCCGCGTGAACGTCTGCGCGTTCGGCGAGGCCACCACGCGGCGTGCGAGCTGGCGGGCACGAGCGGGGTCGACTGCGTACGTGGCGGTCTGATCCAGCTCCGGATCGGCAATGGTCCAGGAGGTCATTACTGCAGAGTAAGACTCCCTCGACTTCTGCGCCATGCCCCCTCCACGGACCGATGTTTGGGCTCGGCCGAGTTTGGGACATCAGGTGTCCATTCCTCGCAGGCTGTGGCCCCCTTCCGCCCGAGTTTGGGACATCAGGTGTCCATTCCTCGCAGGCTGTGGCCCCCCTTCGCCCGAGTTTTGGACATCAGGGGTCCCTTCCTCGGGGCTGGCGGGGCGGTGGGGTGCTTCACCCGACAAAGGCGCGCTTCACCCGACATGCGAAGTCGGGTAACGCGGCGAATATCGGGTGACCCGATACTCGTGGGGCAGGAGGGACGACGGCGGGCGAGGGGGGCGTGGGAGGGACGACCGCGGGCGACGCGGGCGAAGGGGGTCGGTCAGGAGTGGTGGTACGGCGCCACGACAACCTCGATGCGCTGCAGTTCCTTGAGGTCGACGTAGCCCGTCGTCGCCATGGCCCGGCGCAGGGCGCCCATGATGTTCGTCGCCCCGTCGGCCTGGCGGCCGGGGCCGAAGAGGACCTCGTCCATCGTCCCGACGGCACCGACGGCGACGCGCTCACCGCGGGGAAGGTCGCGGTGGTGCGCCTCGGGGCCCCAGTGGTGACCGCGGCCGGGGGCGTCGCTGGCCCGGGCCAGGGCGGCGCCGAGCATGACGGCGTCCGCGCCGCACGCGAAGGCCTTGACGACGTCACCCGAGACGCCCATCCCGCCGTCGGCGATGACGTGCACGTAGCGCCCACCGGACTCGTCGAGGTAGTCGCGGCGAGCTGCGGCGACGTCGGCCACCGCGGAGGCCATCGGCGCGTGGATGCCGAGGGTCTGGCGCGTCGTCAGCGCCGCTCCCCCGCCGAAGCCGACGAGGACGCCGGCCGCGCCCGTGCGCATGAGGTGCAGCGCGGCCGTGTAGGACGCGGCGCCGCCGACGATGACCGGGACGTCGAGCTCATAGATGAAGCGCTTGAGGTTGAGCGGCTCCGTCTGGCTCGAGACGTGCTCGGCCGAGACGGTCGTGCCACGGATGACGAAGAGGTCCACGCCGGCGTCGACGACCGTCTTCCAGTGCTGCTGGGTGCGGCCCGGCGAGAGCGCGCCCGCGACCGTGACGCCCGCCGCGCGGATCTCGTGGAGCCGCTGGGTGATGAGTTCCGGCTGGATCTCGGCGGAGTAGATCTCCTGCATGCGAGCCGTGGCCTCACCGGCGTCGAGCGTCGCGATCTCGGCGAGCAGCGGCTCCGGGTCCTCGTAACGGGTCCACAGGCCCTCGAGGTCGAGCACGGGCAGGCCGCCGAGGTTGCCGAGCGTGATCGCGCTCGCCGGCGACATCACCGAGTCCATCGGCGCCGCGATGACCGGGATGTCGAAGTGGTAGGCGTCGATCTGCCACGCCAACGACACCTCCTGCGGGTCGCGGGTGCGCCGCGAGGGCACCACCGCGATGTCGTCGAAGGAGTAGGCGCGGCGTGCCCGCTTGCCTCGGCCGATCTCGATCTCGTTCACCGGGTCAGCCTATCGGCCGGGCTGCGCCGACCGGATCAACGCCCGGAGTAGTTCGGCGCCTCGATGATGCCGACGACGTCGTGCGGGTGGCTCTCCTTGAGACCGGCGGAGGTGATCCGCACAAACCGGCCGCGCTCCTTCAGCTCGGGCACGGTGCTGGCGCCCACGTAGAACATCGACTGGTGCAGGCCGCCGACGAGCTGGTGCGTCACTCGCCCCACCTCGCCGCGGTAGGCCACGCGACCTTCGATGCCCTCGGGGACGAGCTCGTCGTCGCTGGAGACATCCGCCTGGAAGTAGCGGTCCTTGGAGTAGGACGTCTGGCCGCCGCGCGAGGACATCGCCCCGAGCGAGCCCATCCCGCGGTAGCTCTTGTACTGCTTGCCGCTGATGAACATGAGGTCACCCGGCGCCTCCTCGGTGCCGGCCAGGAGCGAGCCGAGCATGACGGTGTCGGCGCCGGCGACGAGCGCCTTCGCGATGTCACCGGAGTACTGCAGACCGCCGTCGCCGATGAGCGGGACGCCGGCGGGGCCACAGGCCTGGGCCGCGTCGTGGATGGCCGTGACCTGCGGGACCCCGATGCCGGCGACGACGCGGGTCGTGCAGATCGAGCCCGGACCCACGCCGACCTTGACGGCATCGACACCCGCGTCGATGAGCGCCTGCGCGCCCTCGCGGGTCGCGACGTTGCCGCCGACGATCTGGACGTGGTTGGTGGCGCTGTCGCCCTTGAGTCGCTTGATCATGTCGAGCAGGAGGCGGGCGTGGCCGTGGGCCGTGTCGACGACGAGGACGTCGACGCCGGCCTCGATGAGGGTCGTCGCGCGCTCCCACGCCTCGCCGAAGTAGCCGACTCCGGCACCGACGAGCAGTCGGCCGGAGCCGTCCTTGCTCGCGTCGGGGTACTGCTCGCTCTTGACGAAGTCCTTGACCGTGATGAGGCCGGAGAGGCGCCCGTCGGCGTCGATGAGCGGCAGACGCTCACGCTTGTGCTGACGCAGGATCGCCGTGGCGTCCTCGTGCGAGATGTCCTGCGGCGCCGTGATGAGCGGCATCGGCGTCATGACGTCGCGCACGCGCATCGTCGCCCACTCGGCGACCGGGGTGAAGCGCAGGTCGCGGTTGGTGATCATGCCGATCAGGGTGTTGTCGGCGTCGACGACCGGCAGCCCGGAGACGCGGTACTCGCCGCAGAGCTTGTCGAGCTCCTCGAGGGTCGCGTCGGGGCCGATGGTGATGGGGTTGGTGATCCGGCCCGTCTGGGTCCGCTTCACGAGGTCGACCTGGTAGGCCTGATCCTCGATCGAGAGGTTGCGGTGCAGGATCCCGATGCCGCCCTGACGGGCCATGGCGATCGCCATCCGGGCCTCGGTCACGGTGTCCATGGCGGCGGACACGAGCGGGATCTTGAGGGAGATGTCGCGGGTCAGCCGCGACGTCGTGTCGACCTCACTGGGGATCACGTCGGTCTCGCCCGGGAGGAGCAGGACATCGTCGTAGGTCAAACCCAGCTTGGCGAAGGGGTCGTGGGGGACGGTGGCCGGACGGGCTTCGCTCATTGCCCAATTCTAGGCCAGCCGCGAAGGGGGCCGTGACCGGCCCGGGGCCCGCGCGCGGGCCCCTTCGCTCGCCGTCGGCCCTGTCGTCGCCTGTCTCATCCTGTCCACGGGCCGCACTGCACGGGACGTCCCGACTCGCAACCGTTCTTGACCATGTCTTTAAGTTCGGCTGAATCCGGGCATACCCACCCCGACCTAGGTTCGAGATGCGCCTGAAGAGATCAGGTGCCTACGACTGCCTACGACATTGCAAGGGGACCAGCCATGGCCGAGATCAGCCGCCTTCCCGGACCCGTAGCCGACCTGTGGGAGTGGCAGTACGACGGCGCCTGCCGCCGCACCGGCGCCGAGGTCTTCTTCCACCCCGAGGGCGAGCGGGGCTCCGCTCGCCGGATGCGCGACAACGCGGCCAAGGAGGTCTGCGCCTCGTGCCCGGTCCTCACCCAGTGCCGCGAGCACTCGATCGTCACCCGCGAGCCCTTCGGCGTCTGGGGCGGCATGACCGAGGACGAGCGCGAGGCCGCCGTGGCCCTGCGTGAGGGCGCGCAGCGCGCGAGCTGACCCGCGCACGGCCCTAGGCTGGGCTCGTGAACAGCGCAGCCGGCACCCCGCAGGACGTCCCGATCCGCGACGACATGATCCGCCTGGGACAGCTCCTCAAGCTGGCCGGCCTCGTCGAGGACGGCGCCATGGCCCGGTCCCTCATCGAACTCGGCGAGGTCACCGTCGACGGCGCGGTCGAGACCCGACGCGGCGCCCAGATCCGACCGGGCACGGTCGTGGAGCTCGCGGGCGAACAGATCCGCGTCGTCACCGACGCCGGCTGAGCCCGCCCGCCCGGATCTGGGCCGAGTGCCCGCGCTGTCCGGCATCCGGCGGCCCGTCGGGCTCGCGCCCCGCGGCTCCTAGACTCACGGGCGTGAAGGTACTGCTGCTGGAAAACATCCACCCCACCGCCGTCGAGTCGCTCACCTCGGCCGGCTTCGATGTCGAGACGCGCACCGGCGCGCTCGACGAGGCCGAGCTGATCGAGGCCCTCGAGGGCGTGTCCGTCCTCGGGATCCGGTCCAAGACCACGGTGTCCCGGGCCGTCTTCGAAGCGCGTCCGGAGCTCCAGGTCGTCGGCGCCTTCTGCATCGGCACGAACCAGATCGACCTCGCGGCCGCGGCCGAGAACGGCACGGTCGCCTTCAACGCCCCCTACTCCAACACGCGCAGCGTGGTCGAGCTCGCCATGGCCGAGATCATCGCCATGGCCCGCCACCTCACCGACAAGAACGCCGCGCTGCACGCCGGCATCTGGGACAAGTCGGCGAAGGGGGCCCACGAGGTCCGCGGCCGCACGCTCGGCATCATCGGCTACGGCAACATCGGCAGCCAGTTGTCCGTCGTCGCCGAGGCCTTCGGCATGGAGGTCTACTTCTACGACCTCGTCGACCGGCTCGCGCTCGGCAACGCGCAGCGCTGCGACACCCTCGACGAGCTCCTCGAGAAGGCGGAGACGATCACGCTCCACGTCGACGGGCGCGACGGCAACGCGGGCAACTTCGGCGCCGAGCAGTTCGCCAAGATGCGCCCCCGCTCGCTCTTCCTCAACCTCAGCCGCGGCTTCGTCGTGGACCTCGAGGCCCTGCGCGACAACCTCGTCAGCGGCCACCTCGCGGGGGCGGCCGTCGACGTCTTCCCGACGGAGCCGAAGAAGGCGGGCGACCCCTTCGAGTCGATCCTCCAGGGCATCCCCAACGTCATTCTGACCCCGCACGTCGGTGGCTCGACGGAGGAGGCGCAGGAGGACATCGGTCGCTACGTCGCCGGCAAGATCCGCGACTTCACGACGACCGGCTCGACGGTCATGTCGGTCAACATGCCGCACGTCCAGGTCGAGCGTCGCGCCGACGGGGTGCGTGTGCTCCACCTGCACCAGAACGTGCCCGGCGTCCTCGCGCGGGTCAACTCGATCCTCGCCGAGGCTGGCGCCAACATCGAGGGCCAGTCGCTCTCGACGCGTGGTGAGCACGGCTACGCCATCTCCGACATCGCCGCGCCGCTGGCCGACGATGTGGTCGCCCAGCTGCGCGCCCTGCCCGAGACGATCGCTCTCACGGTCCTCACGAACTGACCGCCCGACTCCCCCCGTCCACCCGAGGGTGGGACCTCCGCGGTCCCACATTCGGGTGAACCGGACGGGGTGAATCAGAGCAGCTCGGTCAGCTCGGGGTGAGCGGCGTCCCGGACCGCGGCCATGGCCTCGGCGGGGGTGCGAGCGGCCGATGCCAACTCGGTGAGGGCCTGGCACTCCGCCAGGGTGTGCAGCGACAGGGCCAGCCGGACGAGCGGCACCTTGCTCGGCGCCATCGACAGGCTCTGCACCCCGAGTCCGGCGAGGACCAGAGCCAGCAGCGGATCGCCGGCGGACTCGCCGCAGACCCCCATCGGCCGGTCGACCGCCGCCGCTCCGACGCAGGCCGCGCCGACGACGTCGAGGACGGCCGGCTGCCACGGGTCGAGCAGGTGCGAGAGCTCGCCCTGCATCCGGTCGGCCGCCATCGTGTACTGCGCCAGGTCGTTGGTGCCGAGGGAGCCGAAGTCGACCTCGGCGAGGACATGCCGGGCACGCAGCGCGGCGGCCGGAACCTCGATCATGACGCCCGACTTCGGCAGCCCGTGCGCCTTGACCCGGCCGGCGAACCACTGCGCCTCGTCGACGGTCGCGACCATCGGCGCCATGACGCGGACGTCGGCGCCGGTCTCGCGTCCGGCGATGGCCAGGGCCTCGAGTTGGGCGTCCAGCAGCTCCGGCAGGCGCGTGGAGAGGCGCAGGCCGCGCCGCCCCAGTGCCGGGTTCTCCTCGGGGCCGAGGTCGGCGAAGGCGAGCGGCTTGTCCGCGCCCGCGTCGAGGGTGCGGACGACGACGCGACGGCCCTCGAAGGGGGCGAACACGCCGCGGTAGATCTCCACCTGTTCCTCGACGGTCGGCGCCGTCTCCGAGGAGAGAAAGACGAACTCCGTGCGGAAGAGCCCGACCCCCTCGAGATCGAGCGCACCGGCCGCGACGGCGTCGTCGACGCCACCGATGTTGGCGAGCAGCGCGACGGGCGTGCCGTCCTTCGTCACGCCCGGCCCGGAGAGCGTAGCCAGCGCGGCGGCCCGACGCACGGCCCGGGCGCGTTGGGCCGCAACGAGTTCCGGGTCGGGATCGATGGTGACCTCGCCGCTGTCACCGTCGAGTGCAACTGCGGTCCCCGCGGGGATCGACGTCGCATCCGACACCTGCACGACGGCCGGGATGCCCATCTGCGCGGCGAGGATCGCGGTGTGGCTCGTGCGACCGCCGGCCTGGGTGAGGATCCCCAGCACCAGAGCGCGGTCGAGCGTGGCCGTCTCGGCAGGCGCCAGGTCCTCGGCGACGAGAATGCTCGGCACCGTGAAGTGCGGGACGCCCGGCGCGGGCACGCCGAGGACGGCCGCAACAGCGCGGGCACCGACGTCGCGGAGGTCCACGACGCGCTCGGCGAAGTACCCGCCGAGGCTCTCGAACTTCGCCGCGAACTCCTCGACGGCGTCGTTGATGGCGTTGGCGGGCCCGCGACCGGCCTCGAGCCGCTTGCCGGCCGCCTTCGCCAGCCCCTTGTCCTTGGCCATGAGGGCCGTGGCCTTGAGGATCTCGCGCGCGGTGCCGTCCACCGACTCCGCACGCTCCTCGAGCGATGTGGCGACCGACGCGAAGGCGGCCCGCACATCGGCGAGCGCGGCGACCGGGTCGGCGGCAGCCGGTTCGTCGGCAGGGGGACGGACCGGCGGCGCGACCTGCACGACCGGGCCGTAGGCCGTGCCGCCGCTGACGCCGACCCCGGACTTCGTGTCGGTGACCACGGCGCTTACTCCGCGTCGAGGTCGCGGGACAGGAGCGCGACGAGCTCGTCGAGGGCCGCGTCGGCGCCCTCACCCTCAGCCGTGAGGACGACCTCCTCGCCGAAGGTCGCCCCGAGGGCCATGACGCCGAGGACGCTGGTCGCGTCGACGGCCTCCTCGCCGGGGCGGCCGATCTCGACGTCGAGTCCGCTCTGCTCGGCGGCTTCGACGAAGAGGGCCGCGGGCCGGGCGTGCAGGCCGACGGAGGAGGCGATGGTGACGGTGCGAGTTGCCATGTGGATCTCCTTCAGGGAGTTTGAGTGGTCATGCGGGTGGTGCTGACGCGGGGGGCCGAGGACACGACCCCCCGCGTCGTGGGTCTCCTGCTGACGCTAGGGCACCCGGGTACGTGAGGGGGCTCAGACGGTGGCCGTGGCCTCGATGACTTCCCGAGCCTGGTCGCGCGACTTGAGCACGACGACGAGAGAGGCCATCACGAGGACCCCGACGACGAGCGCGAGCAGGAAGAGCAGGAAGTTGCCGATGAGCGGCAGCACCCAGATGCCACCGTGCGGAGCGCGCAGCGTCGCGCCGAACCACATCGCCAGCGCACCGGTCACGGCGGAGCCGACGACGGAGCTGGCCATGATGCGGACGGGGTCGGCCGCCGCGAAGGGGATGGCCCCCTCCGAGATGAACGAGAGGCCGAGCAGCCAGGCAGCCTTGCCGTTCTCGCGCTCGGGCTCGGAGAAGAGCGCGGGGCGGACGGTCGTCGCGAGAGCCATGGCGAGCGGGGCGACCATGCCGGCGGCCATGACGGCCGCCATGATCTTCAGCTGCGGTGCATCGGCGGCCGTCCCGGCAGCGGCCAGGCCGGTCGTCGCGAAGGCGTAGGCGACCTTGTTGACCGGGCCACCGAGGTCGAAGCCCATCATGGCGCCGAGGATGAGGCCGAGCAGGATGACGCTGGCACCGGTCATGCCGGTGAGCCAGTCGTTGAGGCCGTTGGTGAGCGCGGTGATCGGGCGACCGAGGACCGTGATGAAGAGACCGATCGTGAGCAGCGAGCTGACGAGCGGGATGACGACGACGGGCATGACGCCGCGCACGCCCTTGGCGACCTTCCAGCCGGAGACCCACCGGGCGATGAAGCCGCCGATCAGACCGGTCGCGAGACCACCGAGGAAGCCCGCACCCATCGTCGCGGCCACCGAGCCGCCGACGATGCCGGGGACGAGGCCGGGCCGGTCGGCGATGGCGAAGGCGATGAAGCCGGAGAGGATCGGCACGAGGAACCCGAAGGAGGCGCCGCCGATGACGAAGAGGAGCGCCGCCCATGACGTGAGGCTGACCGGGTTGAAGTTCTGGGCGATGTTGTAGTTGCCCTCGGCCGTCAGGCCGTACTTCGTGATCTCGATGGCGCCCTGCTCGCCGAGGGCGACCTGGGCGAGCATGAAGGACAGGGCGATGAGGATGCCACCGGCAGCGACGAAGGGGATCATGTAGGACACGCCCGTCATCAGCCACTGTCGGACCTTGGTCGCCGTGGAGGCATCGTCCTCGACCTTGGAGACGAGGCCGCCGGCGGGAGCGGCGGCAGCCGCCCGGGCCTTGCTGGGGTCGGCCGCCCACTCCCGGGCGAGCTCCTCGGCCCGGGTGATGAGCGCGGGGCCGTCGGAGATGCCCTTCTTGACACCGACGTCCACGGTCGGCTTCCCGGCGAAGCGCGCAGCGTCCCTGACCGGCAGGTCGTGCGCGAAGATCACCGCGTCGGCGGCGGCGATGTCGGCGGCGCTGAGCGGCTTGGAGCCGGCCGAGCCCTGGGTCTCGACGAGCATCGTGTGGCCGGCGTTCCTCGCGGCGATCTCGAGCGCCTCGGCCGCCATGTAGGTGTGGGCGATCCCGGTCGGGCAGGACGTGACGCCGACCAGGCGCAGGGCGCGGGCGGTCTCGGCCTCAGCGGGAGCCGAGACGGCGACCGCCGGAGCCGGAGCAGCCGTGGCCCCAGTGGCCGTGGCCGTGGCCGTGGCGGCAACCGGAGCCGCAGTGGCTGCCGCCGGGGCAGCCGCGGCCGGCGCGGCCGGAGCGGCCGGCGCGGCCGGCGCGGCCGGCGCGGCCGGCGCGGCCGGCGCGTCAAGGTGCACCTGCTCGTTGACAAGGTCGACGACCTCGGCCTCGGTCGTGGCTGCGGCGAGGGCCGCCTTGAAGTCCTTCTTCATGAGCGCCCGCGCGAGCTTCGGGAGCATCTGCATGTGCGCGTCCCCGCCACCCTCAGGGGCCGCGATGAGGAAGATGAGGTTGGCCGGGCCGTCCTTCGCACCCCAGTCGATGCCGTCGCCGGTGCGACCGAAGACGAGCGACGGCTCGGTGATCGCGGCGCTGCGGGCGTGCGGGATGCCGATCCCGCCGGGCAGGCCCGTGGCCATCGTCTCCTCACGGGTGCGGACGTCGGTGAGGAAGGCCTCGAGGTCGGTGCAGCGGCCCGTGGCGACGAGGCGCTCGGCGAGGGCGCGGGTCGCCTCGTGGCGGTCGGCGCCGGTCAGGTCGAGGACGACCTGCTCTGCGGTGATGAGGGACATCATTGTTCCTTTCGGGTGGGGCTCAGTGAGACAGGACGGTGCGAAGGTCGGGGTCGCGGGTGACGTGGACGGTGATCCCACGCAGGTCCGCGGGTGAGGGCACGAGGCTGCCGGGCAGGGTGACCGCGGCGGCGCCCCAGAGGACGCCGGTGCGCAACGCCTCGGCCGCCGGCTGACCGAGGGTCAGGCCGTGCAGGAGGCCGGCGAGCATGCAGTCGCCCGCGCCCACGGTGGACAGGGGGCGCTCGATCGTCGCCCGGGCGTGGACGGTGTCCTCCGCGGTGACGAGCAGGGCGCCGTCGCCGCCGAGGCTGACGGCGACGATCTCGATGCCGTCGGCAACCAGCTCGCGGGCGGCGTCGCGGACGTCACCCATGGTCGGCAGGTCGCGACCGACGAGCTCGGCGAACTCCTCGTGGTTGGGCTTGATGAGGTGCGGGCGGGCGGCCACCGCGGCGGCCATGGGCGCGCCGGACGTGTCGATCGCCACCCGGCCACCGCGGTCACGGAGCCGGGTCACCAGGGTCGCGTAGAGGTCTGTCGGCACCCCCGGCGGGAGGCTGCCGCACCCGACGATCCAGTCGGCGGTGTCGGCGCGGTCCAGGGTGGCGGTCAGCAGCGCGTCGACCTCGGCGGGCGACAGCTCGGGTCCCGGCTCGTTGAGCTTGGTCGTCGTGCCGTCCGGCTCGAGCACGCTGATGTTCATCCGGACGGACCCCGCGACCTCGACGGCCCCGTGCGCCACGCCCGCCTGGTCCAGCAGGTCCCCGAGGAGGTGTCCCTCGGCCCCGCCGAGCGGCATGACGGCGAGCGTCTCGCCGCCCTGGGCCGTCAGTGCGCGGGAGACGTTGATGCCCTTGCCGCCGGGATCGATCCGGCTGCTCGTGGCCCGGTGCACCTCGCCGCGGCGCAGGTCGTCGATGACGATGGCTCGGTCGACGCTGGGGTTCGGCGTGAGCGTGATGATCATGCGGTCACGACCTCGGAGCCGGCGGCACGGATCTCGGTGGCGACCTCGTCGTCCAACTCCGTGTCGGTGATGACGAGGTCGATGTCCGCCAGGTCGGCGAACCGGTGCAGGTGGGCGTCACCCGCCTTCGTCGAATCGCTGAGGAGCACCGTCCGGCGCGCCGCGGTGACCATGGCGCGCTTCGCGAGGGCCTCGCTCTGGTCGGGGGTGGTCAGGCCGCGCGCGGCGGAGAAGCCGTTCGTCCCGATGAAGGCGACGTCGACGACGACGTCGGCGAGGGCGCTGGTCGCCCATTCGCCGACCGCAGCGCCGGTCTCACCGCGGACCCGGCCGCCGAGCAGGTAGAGCGAGATGCCCGGGTGGGTCGTGAGCACCGACGCCGTGACGAGGCTGTTGGTCAGGACGGTGAGGTCGAGGTCCGGAGGCAGCATCTCGGCCAGGGCCAGCGTGGTCGTGCCGGCGTCGAGGATGACGCTGCCACCGGTGGGGAGTTCGTCGAGGGCGCGCGCCGCGATGCGGCGCTTGGCCTCGTTGTGTCGGCTCACCCGGGTCGCGAGCGTGGGCTCGACCTCGAGTCGTTCGACGGGGATCGCTCCGCCATGCACCCGTCGCAGCGCACCGCGCCGCTCCAGTGCGGTCAGGTCCCGGCGCACGGTCTCGGCCGTGACGTCGAGGTCACCGGCGAGTGCCGCCACCTCGACCCGGCCGTCCCGTCGGGCCAGGTCGATGATGCGCTGTTGCCGCTCCGCTGCGTACATGGGGACTCCCTTGTCCGTGGACTCGGCACCTCGCCGAGCAACGACCATGAAACCACCCGTTCACACAGAAGTAAAGAGATTCCCACATTTGTTTCTGTTGGTTCGTGGTAGTGGCCTGTCCCACCACATGCGGAAGGGGGCGACGCACCGTGATCGGTGCGCCGCCCCCTTCGCGGGTCGAGCTGGGGTCAGTGGCTGTGGCCGTGACCGTGGCCGGCGTCGGCCGCCTGCTCTTCCTTCTTGTCGACGACGAGCACGTCGGTCGTCAGGACCATCGACGCGATCGACGCGGCGTTGCGCAGCGCCGAGCGGGTGACCTTGACCGGGTCGATGACACCGGCGCCGATGAGGTCGCCGTACTCGCCCGTGGCGGCGTTGAGGCCGTTGCCCGGGGTCATCTCGCCGACCTTGGAGACGGCGACGTAGCCCTCGAGACCGGCGTTCTCGGCGATCCAGCGGAGCGGCTCGGCCGCGGCCTTGCGCACGATGTTGGCACCGGTCGCCTCGTCGCCCTCGAGCGCGAGGTCGTCGATGGCGGAGACGGCGTGCACGAGCGCGGAGCCACCGCCGGCGACGATGCCCTCCTCGATCGCGGCGCGCGTCGCGGAGATCGCGTCCTCGATGCGGTGCTTCTTCTCCTTGAGCTCGACCTCCGTGTGGGCGCCGACCTTGATGACGCAGACGCCACCGGCGAGCTTGGCGAGGCGCTCCTGGAGCTTCTCGCGGTCCCAGTCGGAGTCCGTGCGCTCGATCTCGGCCTTGAGCTGGCCGACGCGGCCCTCGACGGCGGCCGGGTCGCCCTGACCGTCGATGATCGTCGTGTTGTCCTTCGTGACGACGACGCGACGAGCCGTACCGAGGTCGTCGAGACCGATCTGGTCGAGCTTGAGGCCGACCTCCTCGGCGACGACCTGGCCGCCGGTCAGGATCGCGATGTCCTGGAGCATGGCCTTGCGGCGGTCGCCGAAGCCGGGAGCCTTGACCGCGACGACGTTGAACGTGCCGCGGATCTTGTTGACGACGAGCGTGGAGAGAGCCTCGCCCTCGATGTCCTCGGCGATGATGACCAGCGGCTTGCCCGACTGGACGACCTTCTCCAGGACCGGCAGGACGTCGGCGATCGCGGAGATCTTGCCCTGGTTGATGAGCACGTAGGCGTCCTCGAGGACGGCCTCCATGCGCTCCGGGTCGGAGACGAAGTAGGGCGAGATGTAGCCCTTGTCGAACTGCATGCCCTCGGTGAACTCGAGCGCGGTCTCGGCGGTCGAGGACTCCTCGACGGTGATGACGCCGTCCTTGCCGACCTTGTCGAACGCGTCGGCGATGGTGGCGCCGATCGTCTCGTCCTGGGCGGAGAGGGAGGCGACCTGGGCGATCTCGGACTTGCCGTCGACCTCACGGGCGTTCGCGAGGAGGCGCTCGGACACGGCCTCGACGGCCTTGTCGATACCGCGCTTGAGCCCGGACGGGGCGGCGCCGGCGGCGACGTTGCGCAGGCCCTCCTTGACCATGGCCTGGGCGAGCACCGTCGCGGTCGTGGTGCCGTCACCGGCGACGTCGTTCGTCTTGGTGGCGACCTCCTTCGCCAGCTGGGCGCCCATGTTCTCGTAGGCGTCCTCGAGCTCGACCTCGCGGGCGATGGTCACGCCGTCGTTGGTGATGGTGGGGGCGCCCCACTGCTTGTCGATGACGACGTTGCGGCCCTTGGGGCCGAGCGTCACCTTGACAGCGTTGGCGAGGGCGTCGACGCCGCGCTGCAGCGCGTCGCGGGCGGAGTCGTTGAACTCCAGTTCCTTGGCCATGTCAGTCCTTTGTCTGGTGCAGGTGAATCGGGAAAGGGGGACGCCCCGGGGAGCCCAGTGCGGGCCCGCACCGGGGCGTCAAGGTGAAGCGAGCGAGCGTCGGTCAGCCGATGATGGCGAGGACGTCACGCGAGGACAGGATGAGGAACTCCTGGCCGCCGTGCTTGATCTCGGTGCCGCCGTACTTGCTGTAGATGACGCGGTCGCCGACGGAAATGTCCATGGGCACGCGGTCGTCGCCGTCGAAGCGACCGGGGCCGACTGCCACGACCTCGCCCTCCTGGGGCTTCTCCTTGGCCGTGTCCGGGATGACCAGACCGGACGCCGTCGTCTGCTCGGCCTCGAGCGACTTGACGACGATGCGGTCCTCGAGCGGCTTGATGGAAACCGACACGATGACTCCTTCGTGATGTGGGTGAGCAAGATGTCTGTCGTGCGCGTCGGGGCCACGCCGTCGCGGGGGTCGTGACCTTTGCTGCGCTGGCACTCACCTGTGACGAGTGCCAGTACTGAATCTAGGTCGACGGCTGGCACTCGGTCAACCTGAGTGCCAATGAATCTCGAACGCTGTGGGCGAACACCGCCGCCGGCTGCTCCCCTCCCCGACCCGCGAGGACCAGCCGGCCCGCGTGAGGGAGAATGCCGACGTGGACATCCAGACCGTGCGTTGGCTCTCCTCGCCCGACGGTCAGGCCGTCCTGCGGGAGCTGCCGGAGTACCGCGACGCGGACGTCATGACCACCTCGCTCGCTCTCCGCGAGCGCGGCCTCACCCCCGAGCAGGCCGGGGCCGCCCTGACCCAGAAGCGGCTGCGGGTCCGCGCCCGCGCCAAGTTCGGTGAGTTCGCCGACGGCATGCTCTTCACCCCCGACGGGCTCGAGCAGGCGACCCGGCTCGAGGTCGCCGCGGCCCACGCCGGGCGCTACCGCGCCCAGAGCCTCGCCACGGTGCACGACCTCGGCTGCGGGATCGGGGCCGACGCCATGGTCCTCTCGACCCTCGGCATCACCGTCGCCGCGCTCGACCTCGACCCCGTCACGGCCGCCATCGCGGACACCAACCTCCGCCCCTGGCCCGACTCGCGCGCCCACGTCGGCGACGCCGCGACCTTCGCTCCCCCACCCGATGCGGCGCGCTCGCGCGTCGGCGTCTGGTTCGACCCCGCCCGCCGGACGACCGGCGTCGCCGACATCACCGGCCGCACCAAGCGCGTCTTCTCCCTGTCCCAGATCTCCCCGTCGTGGGACGTCGTGCAGGCCATGGCGAAGGAGGTGCCCGCGACCGGCGCGAAGCTGAGCCCCTCCTTCCCCCACGGCGCCGTGCCGGCCGACGCCGAGGCCCAATGGACGTCGTGGTCCGGCGAGGTCCTCGAATGCGCCATCTGGTGGGGGCCGCTGGCCCGCACCCACGGGCGCACTGCCCAGGTGCTGCGCGCGGGCGCGTCGCCCGTGCACGTCACCGAGGCCGACACGGAACCGGTGACGTGGGTGCCCGGCCCGTCCGCTCTGGGCCGGTGGCTCTACGAGCCGGACAAGGCGGTCCTGCGCGCCGGCCTCGTCGGCGCCGTGACCGCACGGACGTCGGGCCGCGAGCTCGACCCGGGCGTCGGTTACGTCACCTCCGACGAGGCGCTCGACCTCCCCTTCGCCAAGCGTTTCGCGGTCGAGGAGGCCATGGCCTACTCGGTGAAGGGGCTGCGGCAGTGGCTGCGCGATCGCGACGTCACCGACGTGACCATCAAGAAGCGCGGCGTGAGCATCGACCCCGACGCCCTGCGTGCGCAGCTGCGGCTCGGCCGGAAGCGCTCGAGCGGCCGCCACGTCACGTCGACGCAGGCCGTCCAGGACGAGGCCGCGGGCAGCGTCACCCTCGTGCTGACCCGGATCGCGTCGCACCCCGTCGTGCTCGTGGTGCGCCCCGTCTGACGGGTCGCTGATCCGTCAACGCCCACCCACCGGCCAGCCCGCCCGGCCGCCGGGGCCGGGCGAGGCTGAACCGCTGCGTCAGCGGTGCCCTGCGGAGTAGCGCCGAAGGTCGACCGTGCACGGGTACTCGCCGCCGCCGGCCGGTCCGGCGGCGTGCGGGGAGACCGACAGGTCGACCTTCCCCGTGCTGTGCCCGATCCGGTGGAAGCGGGAACCGCGGCGGGTCTCGGCGGCCGCGGCGTTGACCGGGTAGTCCTCGTACGAGCGCCCGCCCGGGTGGACGACGTGGTAGGTGAAACCGCCCAGGGAGCGCTGGTTCCACGTGTCGACGACGTCGAAGACGAGTGGGGAGTGCACGCCGATCGTCGGGTGCAGCGCCGACGGCGGCGCCCACGCGCGGTAACGCACGCCGGCGACCATGACGTTGTCGCCGACCGCGCCGTCCGGCACACCGGTCCCCCAGCCGGTGCCGACGGCGGCCGTCATCGGCAGCGGAACCCCGTTGCAGGTGACGACGTGCCGCCCGGCGACGAGACCGGACGCGGCCACCTGGACCTTCTCGACGGAGGAGTCGACGTAGCGCGACGTGCCGGACTGGCGGACCTCCTCGCCGAGGACGTGCCACGGCTCGACGGCCTGGCGCAGCTCGAGGTGGACGCCGGCGACGTCGGTCTCGCCCAGGCGCGGGAAGCGGAACTCGAGGAACGGCTCGAGCCAGTCGCGGTCGAACTGCGGCGCGCCGGGCCCGGTGCCGCGCAGCCACTCGTTGAGCTCGTCGACGACCTCGCGCAGGTCGGCGGCGGCGAAGGCGGGCAGCAGGAACCGGTCGTGCAGTTTGGTCCCCCACCGCACCAGCGGCGCCTCGTAGGGCTCGTCCCAGAAGCGGGCCACGAGGGTCCGCACGAGCAGTGCCTGGACGAGGGCCATCTGCGGGTGCGGCGGCATCTCGAACCCGCGCAGCTCCAGCAGCCCGAGCCTGCCGCGGTCGGAGTCGGGGCTGTAGAGCTTGTCGACGCAGAACTCGGAGCGGTGCGTGTTGCCGGTGATGTCCGTCAGCAGGTGACGCAGGAGGCGGTCGGTGAGCCACAGCTGGGACGTCTGGTGCCGCTCGCGGCGGACCTCCCAGGGCTCGTCGCGGTCCTTGTCGGCGGCGATGTCCGCGGCCACCTGCTCGTCGCTGGCGCCGGTGACCCGGGACAACTCCGCGAAGGCGATCTCGAGCTCGTAGAGCGTCTCGTGCCGACCTTCGTCCACGCGCGGCGACTGGCTCGTCGGGCCGATGAACCGCCCGGAGAAGACGTACGACAGCGAGGGGTGGTTCTGCCAGTAGGTGACGAGGCTGCGCAGCAGATCGGGCCGCCGCAGCAGCGGCGAGTCCTGCGGGCGCGGGCCACCGAGGGTGATGTGGTTGCCGCCGCCGGTGCCGGTGTGGGTGCCGTCGACGTCGAACTTCTCCGTCGCGAGGCGGGTCTGGCGCGCGTCCTCGAAGAGGGAGGTCGTCAGGTCACGCAGGTCGTCCCACGTCGAGGTCGGCTGCACGTTGACCTCGATGACGCCGGGGTCGGGCGTGACCGACATCGACGTCAACCGCGGGTCGCCGGGCAACGGGTAGCCCTCGAGCACGACGCGCAGGCCGTGCTCGGCCGCGGCGGCCTCGACGGCGGCGAGGAGCTGCAGGGCGTGGTCGAGGGAGGAGATCGGCGGCATGAAGGCGAAGAGGTGCCCGTCGCGAACCTCGACGGCCAGGGCCGTGCGCGGCGAGTCCTCGATGTCGCGGATCGCGGCGGGGCCGATGCCCGCGAGGAGCCCTGCCGCCGGCGGCAGGTCCGGCCGAGGCGCGAAGGCGGAGACGTCCGGCTCGTAGGGCGCCTCACCCCACGCGATGGACGACAGCGGCAGGCGCAGCCCCATCGGGGACGTGCCCGACATGAGGAAGAGGTGCTCGCGGCGAGTGCGCCAGCGGGCGGTCCCCCACCCGTCGGCCTCCTCGTCGCGGAAGATCGGGACGACCCACCCGCGCGGATCGCCCGGGTCGCGGTCGAAGGCGGCGACCTTGTCGCGGCGGGCACTGGCCTGGGCCAGCTCCTCGTCCCGCGGGTCGACGTCGACCTCCGGACGCTCCTCACCGCTGGGCTTGCGGGCCTCCTCCCAGAGGGCCGCGATCGGGTCCTCGAAGGCGGGACGGCAGAAGTCGTCGGGGACACCCAGGCGCGCGGCGACGCCGCGCGCGAGCGCCTCGGCGTCCGCGGAGGTGGGGTCGACCCCTTCACTCCACGGGTCGTCCAACAGGTCCTGATGGGTCCACAGCGGCTGGCCGTCGGCGCGCCAGGTCAGCTGCATCTGCCAGCGCGGCAGCGGCTCGCCGGGGTACCACTTGCCCTGCCCGTGGTGGATGATCCCCTGCGGCGCCCAGCGGGCCTTGAGGCGGCCGGCGAGCTCGCGGGCGAGGGCGCGCTTCTCGTCGCCGTCGGCGGCGGACTCCCACTGGGCCGAGGAGGTGTCGCCGGCCGTGACGAAGGTCGGCTCGCCGCCCATGGTGAGCCGGACGTCGCCCGCCTCCAGGAGACCGTCGACGTGGTGACCGAGGGCGTCCACGCCCTGCCACTGAGCCTCGTCGTAGGGCTTGGTGACGCGCGCGTCCTCGTGGATGCGGCTGACCGTGTTGGAGAAGTCGAAGGTGACCTCGACCGGCGCGGTCGCGCCCGAGATGGGGGCGGCGGAACTCGGGTGCGGGGTCGCGGACAGCGGGATGTGCCCCTCGCCGGCGAAGAGACCGGACGTCGCGTCGAGGCCGATCCAGCCGGCGCCCGGGACGTAGACCTCGGCCCACGCGTGCAGATCGGTGAAGTCCTCGGCCGGGCCGTCCGCGCCCGGGGTGCCGTCGGCGGTCGGGAGGGCGGGCAGGTCCGACGTCAGCTGCACGAGGTAGCCGGAGACGAAGCGCGCGGCGAGGCCGAGCTGACGCAGGACGGACACGAGCAGCCACGCACTGTCGCGGCAAGACCCGAGGTTGGCCGCGAGCGTCTCGTCGGGGCTCTGGACGCCGGTCTCGAGGCGGACCGTGTAGTTGACGTCCTGCTGAACGGAGCGGTTGAGCGCGACGAGGTAGTCGACGATCGGGAGACCGTCGGTGGGGCGGTGGTCCGCGAGCCACTGGGTGACGAGGCCGCCGGGACCGCTGCCGGGGCCGCTCTCGTCGACCGGCTTGAGGTACGGGTCGAGTTCGGCGCGCAGCCCCTCCGGGTACGTGAAGGGGAAGGTCTGCGCGTACTCCTCGACGAAGAAGTCGAAGGGGTTGATGACCGTCATGTCGGCGACGACACCGACGGTGATCTCCAGCTCCGAGACGGGCTCGGGGAAGACGAGGCGCGCGAGCCAGTTGCCGTAGGGGTCCTGCTGCCAGTTGAGGAAGTGCTCCCGCGGCGTCACCGTGAGCGAGTACGCGTCGATCGGCGTGCGCGAGTGCGGCGCCGGCCTCAGCCGTACGGTGTGGGGGAAGACCTTCACCGGGTGGGCGAACTGATAGCGGGTCCGGTGCTCGAGTGCCACGCGAATAGTCACTGGCCCAACCTAGACGGCTTCATCCCTCCTCACATGACGGAGGGGTCACCGGGATGTTGCATCTCGGGCTGAGCTCCCTGGTGACGGACCGCCGCGGCGCCCGCGGCGGTCGCGACGGCGAGGGCGCGCGACCGGTCGGCGCCGGCGGCCAGGGCCGCGGCCAGCGCCCCACAGAAGGCGTCGCCGGCACCGGTCGTGTCGATCACCTCGTCGTCCGGGACCGGCTGACTGTCGACCCGCTCGAGGTCCCACGCGGCGCCACCCGCACCGAAGGTCACGAGCAGCGACGAGGGGACCAGACCGGAGTCGGCCAGCAGCATGGCCTCGTGCTCATTGACGACGAGCGGGTCGGCCAGGGCGATGACGTCATGCGGAAGGGCGGCGAAGGGGGCCGCGTTGATGATCACGCGAGCCCCGGCCGCGGCGGCCGCCCGGGCTGCCTCGGCGACCGTGCGGAGCGGGACCTCGAGCTGGGTCAGCAGGACGTCGCCCGGGCCGATGCTGGAGGCGGCGGCCCGAAGGTCGCCCGTGTCGACGGTCTCGTTGGCGCCGGGAACGACGACAATCGTGTTCTCCCCGCTCTCCGACACCGTGATGAGCGCGTGCCCCGTGGGCACCCCGGACCTGACGGCGACGCCGATGACGTCGATGCCGCGGGCCGCGAGGCGGTCGCGGTAGGCGCGGCCCCCTTCGTCGTCCCCCACCGCACCGACCATGGCGACGTCCGCGCCGCCGGCGCGGGCTGCGACGGCCTGGTTGCCCCCCTTCCCGCCATCGAACAGCTCGGGTCCCTGACCGAGCACGGTCTCCCCCGGCGCCGGGTGCCGCTCGACGCGCGTGACGAGGTCGAGGTTGAGGGCGCCGAGGACGAGGACGTGCCCCATCAGAGGCTCGCCGGGGCTGCGGGTGGCTGGTCGCTCATGACGGCGAGGCTATCCAGTCGCGATACCGTCGACGGGTGCCTCAGCGACCTTCGCCCTCCCGTTCCGTGACCGCCCTCGCCCTGACCGGCGTCCTCACGCTCGGCCTGTCGGCCTGTGGTGACGGGCAGGACGACGCCACGAGCGAGACGACCTCCGCGTCGGACACCTCCTCCTCCGCCGACTCGTCCAGCACGACGTCCAGCCCATCGTCCGAGGCCAGTGGCTCGTCCAGCAGCACGACGAGAAAGCGTCCCGCGAAGGGCGTCTCCGCCTGCGCGGCGACCCGCGCCGGCGAACTGTCCCAGGCCGAGCGGGCCGGACAACTGCTCATGGTGGCGCTCCAGCCCACCGCCGGGCAGGCGGGCCTCGACGCCCAGATCAGCGGCCAGCACATCGGCGGCGTCATCTACCTCGGCGGATGGTCCGGCGCCGAGACCGTGCGCGCCGCGTCCGCGCACATGCAGGCCGTCGCCGACGAGGCCTCGGGGATCGGACTCTTCGTCGCCGCCGACCAGGAGGGTGGGGAGATCCAGCAACTGCGGGGCGCCGGGTTCCCGGCCATGCCGTCGGGCGTCGAGCAGGGCCAGATGGACCCGGCAGCACTGACGACGGCGGCGACCGGATGGGCGAAGACGCTCGCCGGTGCGGGGGTCAACGTCAACCTCGCCCCCGTCGCCGACGTCGTCCCGACCTCGATCGGCACCGCCAACGAACCGATCGGCAAGTGGGGCCGCCAGTACGGCAGCACGCCGGAGGCCGCCGCCACGAGCTCGGACGCCTACATCCGCGGCATGCTCGCCGGGAAGGTCGCCCCGACGGTGAAGCACTTCCCCGGGATCGGTCGGATCACCGGCAACACGGACCTCACGGCGAGCGGCGTCAACGACACCGTCATGACCCGCGACGACGCGTACCTCAAGCCGTTCGCGTCCGGGATCAAGGCCGGGGCCTCCTTCGTCATGGTCGGCTCGGCGACCTATCCGCGCATCGACGCGAAGAACCCGGCCGTCTTCTCCTCCGCCATCGTCGACGGCATGCTCCGCAAGGACCTCGGCTACGAGGGCGTCGTCATCACCGACGACGTGGGCGTCGCCAAGGCCGTGTCCGCGACGCCGCCGGCCGACCGCGCCGTGCGGTTCGTCGAGGCCGGTGGGGACATCGTGCTGACCGCGGATCCGGGGACGACCGAGGCCATGACCGGCGGCCTCATCGCCCGTGCGAAGGCGGACGAGGCCTTCAGCGCGAAGGTCGAGGCGAGCGTGGGCCGCGTCCTCACCCTCAAGGAGAAGATGGGCCTCCTCGACTGCGGCTGACCGTCGGCTCGCCCCTGTCCGCCCCTCCCCTTCCCGAGTTTGGGACATCAGGTGTCCCTTACTGGGGTCTGAGGGCTCGTTTCCCCCGAGTTTGGGACATCAGGTGTCCCTTCCTGGGGTCTGAGGGCCCGTTTCCCCCGAGTTTGGGACATCAGGTGTCCCTTACTGGGGTCTGAGGGCCCGTTTCCCCCGAGTTTGGGACATCAGGTGTCCCAAACGTGAGGGGTCAGTGCGCCTGGACGTCCGTGACGAGCATGGACGAGTCCGCGGCCAGGGCGAGGTCGCTGGGCGCCCGCCCCTTGAGGACCATCTGGGCGCCGAGGCTCGCGACCATGGCGCCGTTGTCCGTGCACAGGCCCGGGCGGGGCACGCGCAGCTGGATCCCGGCCGCGTCACACCGCTCCTGAGCCATCGCCCGCAGCCGCCGGTTCGCGGCCACGCCGCCACCGATCTGGAGCGCCGCCACGTCGTGCTCCTTGCACGCCAGCACCGCCTTACGGGTGAGCACGTCGACGACCGCCTCCTGGAAGGAGGCCGCGACATCCGCCACGGGGACGGCGCGCCCCGTCGCCCGCTCGGTCTCGACCCACCGTGACACGGCCGTCTTCAGACCCGAGAAGGAGAAGTCGAACCGGTGCCGCTGCATGTCGCGCCCACCCGTCAGGCCGCGCGGGAAGTCGATCGTGACATGGCCCGCTTCGGAGGCCCGGTCGATGTGCGGCCCGCCCGGGAAGGGCAGTCCGAGGACGCGGGCGACCTTGTCGAAGGCCTCCCCCGCGGCGTCGTCGATCGTCGCGCCGAGCGAGCGCACGTCGCTGGTGATGTCCGGGACGAGCAGCAGGGAGGAGTGCCCACCGGAGACGAGCATGGCGAGCGTCGGCTCGGGCAGCGGCCCGTGCTCGACGATGTCGACGGCCACGTGTGCGGCGAGGTGGTTCACCCCGTAGAGCGGCTTCCCGAGGGCCACCGCGAGCGCCTTGGCCGACGCGACGCCGACCATGAGGGCGCCGGCCAGTCCCGGGCCCGACGTCACGGCGATGGCGTCGAGGTCATCGAGGCGCACCCCGGCCTCACGGCACGCGCGCTCGATCGTCGGGACCATGGCCTCGAGGTGGGCACGGCTGGCGACCTCGGGCACGACCCCGCCGAAGCGGGCGTGTTCGTCGACGCTGCTGGCGATCGCGTCGACGAGGAGTTCCTCGCCGCGCACGATGCCCACACCGGTCTCGTCGCAGGATGTCTCGATCCCCAGCACGAGAGGCTGCCGGGACACGGTCGGTCGATCAGGCACCGGCGGCCTCCTGGCTGGTCTCGGTCGTGGTGTGGCTGGCGATGGACTCAGATTCCTCGTCGGCGGATGCCTCCGTCGACGAGGAGAGATCGAGCCGCATGACGATCGCGTCGACGTCGCCCGGCTGGTAGTAGCGCCGCCGCGTCTGGAGGGTCACGAAGCCGCGTGAGGCATACAACGCCAGGGCCGGCTCGTTGTCGGCGCGGACCTCGAGCATGAGGTGCTCGGCGCCCCGTTGGCGCGCGACGTCGATGAGGGCTTCGAGCAGCAGCCGGCCCCGACCCCCTCCACGGGCGCGCGGGTGGACGGCGATCGTCATGAGGTCGGCGACGTCGCCACCGTTGTCGATGCCGCCGTAGGCCACGATGCCGCGCTCGTCCTCGGCCACGAGGTAGTCCCGGCGCGGGCGTGCGGCGAGTTCGGCCCACCAGACGTCCTCGGACCACGCGTCGTCGGGGAAGAGTTCGCGCTCCAGGACGGCCAGGTGCTCGATGTCGTGCCAGCGCACCTCGCGCAGCCGCAGCGCTCCTCGCACACTTCGCGACACGGGCTCGCCGCTCATCGCTGGCCCCGGCCGTCGGCGGCGAGCGTGGACTTCACCGCGGCGGGTTCGACCGCGTCGGGCCGGCGCAGGTACAGCGGCTCGGTGGGCAGATCGGCCCCCGCGGCGATGAGCGGCGCGGCGACCGCGGCCAGGTCGGCGGCGTCGACGTCGAGCGGCGTCACCCCGCTCGGGAGGTGCTCCGGGTGGACCTGCGCGCCGCGCCCGACGGTCGGTAGCGCGGTCACCGCCGACGGAAGATCGCCCGGCCGCGAGACGGCCGGCTCCGTCAGCCGCTGGGCGCGGCCGTCGTCGGTGACGCGGTAGGTCGCGTGATAGACCTCCTTGCGCCGCGCGTCCGACGCGACGAGGAAGGTCGCCCCCGGCTCGGGCGCGTTCTTCGCCCAGCCGTGTGCCAGGGCGTCAAGGCTGCAGACGCCATGGACCCGGATGCCGAGCGCATGCGCGAAGGTCAGCCCGGTGACGATGCCGACCCGCAGACCGGTGAAGGGCCCCGGCCCCGTCCCGACGACGACGTCGGTGACGTCGCGCGGGGTCAGACCCGCATCCGCAAGGACGTCACGAAGCAGCGGTGCGAGCTGCTCGGTGTGCCGGCGCGCGTCGACGACGGATCCCGACGCGAGGCACTCGGTGCCGTCGTGGACCGCAACCGTGATGGCCGACGTCGAGGTGTCGATGGCGAGCAGGATCATGCGTCCCTCCCCCGCAGCGCGTCGGCGACCTCGACCCAGCGGTCGCCGTGGCCGGTCATCGTCGCGGTGCGACTCTCGTGTCCCTCGAGGGTGATCTCGATGCGCTCGTCGGTGAGGTTCTCGGCGAGGCCGTGGCCCCATTCGACGACCGTGACGGACTCGTCGAGGGACGCGTCGAGGTCGAGGTCGTCGAGCTCGGCGAGGCCGCCGAGGCGGTAGGCGTCGACGTGCACGAGCGCCGGACCGTCGCCGAGCGACGGGTGCACGCGCGCGATGACGAAGGTCGGGGACGTCACCGGTCCGCGCACGCCCAGCCCTTCGCCGAGACCGCGGGTCAGCGTCGTCTTCCCCGCGCCGAGGCCGCCCGTGAGCACGAGCAGGTCCCCCGCGCGCAGGAGCTCGCCGATCCGGCGGCCGAAGGCGATCGTCGCGTCGGCATCGGGGAGTGGGACGACCAGGGTCACGCCGTGGCCCCCGTGCGCGGGTGCGGCAGACCCGCACGCATCCCGCGGTCGATGAGGTCGAGCAGCTGCTGGTTGACGCGCGCGGGCTGCTCGAGCTGGAGCATGTGCCCCGTCTCGGGGAGCAGCTCGTGCTCGGCGTGCGGCAGGTGCTGGACGATGTAGCGGCTGTGCTGCGGTGGCGTGATCTCGTCCTGGTCGCCATTCATGACGAGCACCTCGACCCCGTGGATCGCGACGGCCTCGTCGACGAGGTCGAGCGCGTGCAGGTGCGGCATGAAGGCGGCCACGGCGTCGAGTCGCGTCGAGAAGATCATGTCGGCGCTGAGCCGGATGATGGCCGGCGGAGCGTCCGGCCCGAAGCCGTAGTGCTTGACCATCGCCGCCTCGACGCTGCGTCCGGCCTTGCGCAGGCCGTCCCACAACCGTTGGCGCGCACCGATGTTGACGAGCAGGCCGGGACCGAAGCGCAGCAGCAGGATGTCGAGCGCGGGGCCCATCCCCAACGTCACGAGGCCCTCGCCTCCGATGCTCGTGCCGAGCAGGGCGATGGCGAGCACCCGCTCGCGCACGATCTCGGGGTGGCGGCCGCAGAACGAGACGGTCGTCATACCGCCCATGGAGTGGCCGACGAGGACGAGCGGCCCCTCGGGCGCGGCCGCGGCGATGACGGCCGCGAGGTCGTCACCGATCTGCTCGATGGTGCAGTGCTCGGCGTCGCTGCGACCGGACATGCCGTGGCTGCGCTGGTCCCACGTGACGATGCGGTAGCCGGCCTTGATGAGCGCCTTCCGCTGCAGGACCCAGCCGACCAGGCTGAGGGTGAACCCGTGGGAGAGGACGACGGTCGGGCGGTCGGGCGTGACGCCCTCAGGCTCGTCGATTTCGACATGCAGGTCCACGCCGTCGCTCGCCCGGACCTGCATGACCTTGTCCGGCCGGTGGGCAAAGGGGCCCGTGCCGTCATAGGGCAGCGACTCCAGGGAGCGCCGCCGCGCAGCCAGGCCACCGGCGGCCGCGGCGGCACCGGCCGCGGCCAGTCCCAGGCCGACACCCACCCCGGCCATCGCCGATCGGCGTGCCATCAGGCCTCGCCGCCGATCCACGTGCGGGCCACCCGGGCACCAACCCGGGTGACGAGTTCATAGCTGATCGTGTCGGTCGCGGCCGCCCAGTCCTGCGCGGTCGGCTCACCGTCGGCGCCGACCCCGAAGAGGACGACCTCGTCGCCGGGGCGGGCACTCGTCCCGCGGCCGAGGTCGACGACGAACTGGTCCATGCACACGCGACCGGCGATGGTGAAGCGCTCCCCGCCGATGGACACGGGCCCGACGTTGCTCGCGTTGCGGGGCACCCCGTCGGAGTAGCCCATCGGCACGAGGCCCACGGTCGTCTCGGCGGTCGTCCGGTAGGTGTGGCCGTAGGAGACGCCCTGATCGGCCGGCGCGTCCTTGACGTGTGCGAGGCGGGCGGTGAGCCGCATGGCCTCACGCAGGCCGAAGTCGGCGCTCGAGCCGAGGTCCGGCACGGGCGAGTGCCCGTACATGGCGATGCCCGGTCGCACGAGGTCGTAGTGCGCGCTCGGGTTGGTCAGCGTGGCCGCGGAGTTGGCGAGGTGGCGCAACTGGGGCGTGATGCCGACGCGGGTCAGCTCGGCGATCGCCCCCTCGAATCTCTCCTGCTGCGCGCGCACGGTCGGGTGCTGCGGCGCGTCGGCGTAGGCGAAGTGGGAGAAGATCCCGACGACCTGGACGACGTGCTCCGCGGCGAGGGCCGCCACGGCGGGCATGAGCTCCTCCCACTCGGCGCCCCAGGCACCACCGCGGGCCAGGCCGGTGTCGACCTTGAGGTGGATCCTGGCGGGCAGCCCGCACTCGCGGGCGGCGGCCTCGACCTCGCGCAGGGTCCACAGGCCCGTGACGGCGACGTCGATGTCGGCCGCGAGGGCCGCACCGAGGTCGGCGCCGGGGACGTAGAGCCACGTCAGCAGCGGCGCGGTGACGCCCGCCCGACGCAGCTCGAGGGCCTCGGTCAGCTGGGCGACACCCAGCCAGGACGCGCCGCCCGCCAGCGCCGCACGAGCGGCAGGAACGAGGCCGTGCCCGTAGGCATCGGCCTTGACGACGGCCATGAGGTCGGCCGAGCCGGCACGGCGGCGCAGCTCGGCGACGTTGTAGCGGATCGCACCGAGGTCGATCGTCGCGAGCGAGGAAAAGCCGGACAGGGCGGGGGCGGGTGTGGTCTCCATGGGCGTGGCCAGTCTAGGTCGCGTGCGGTCAGGGAGCGGTGAGGCCACGGCGAAGGAGGCCGGCCACCGTGGACGGCAGCGCGTGCGCGACCGCGAGGGCCCGCACCGGGCCGCCGGGATTGGCGTCCTCCGCCGCGACCCCGTGCACGAGGGCGCCCAGCGCGCCGGCCACCGACGGGTCGACCCCGCCGGCCAGCAGCGCCCCGAGCAGGCCGGCGAGGACGTCCCCGGCCCCGGCCGTGGCGAGCCACGCCGGCGCCTCGGCCTGCGAGTAGCCGCCGACCTCCCCCGGCATGCGGACGACCGTCGTGGCCCCCTTCAGCAGGACCGTCGCACCGGTGAGGTCGGCGAGCTCGCCGGCCGCGTCCCACTCGTGCGCCGTGACGTCCTCCGCGCTCGGCTCATCGGCGTCGGCCCGCAGCCGCCCCAACAGCCGGGCGCACTCGCCCGCGTGCGGCGTGAGCAGGGTCGGCGCGTCCCGCGGACCCTCGACGAGGTCGAGGCCCCCGGCGTCGACGACGGTCGGCAGGTCCGAGGCGAGCGCCGCGCGGGCGATGTCGAGCTGCGCGGCAGCGTCCTCGCCGGTCGCCGCGACGTCGAGACCCGGGCCGATGAGCCACGCCTGGACACGGCCGTCGCCGTGGACGGCCTCGGGGACGGCGGCGCGCACGAGCGCCGTCGGGGTGGGCGTGCCGACGTAGCGCACCATCCCCACCCCGGCGGACACGGCGGCCGTCGTCGCGAGGACCGCGGCCCCCGAGTAGTCCTCACCCCCGGCGACGATCCCGAGCACCCCACGGGAGTACTTGTCGTCGCTCGCGAGCGGGACCGGCCAGTGCGCGGCGACGTCGTCGCGGGTCAGGCGCCGCACGACGGGCGCCTCACCCGTGAGGTCGAGGCCGATGTCGACGACGGTGAGGCGGCCGGTGGCCGCTTCTGTCGCCGGCAGGAGGTGGACGGGCTTGGGGGTCGCGAAGGTGACCGACTCGTCGGCCCACACGGCGTCGGGGTCGGCCGAGCCCCCTTCGGGGTCCTGCCCCGACGGCACGTCCACCGCGATGACGAAGGCGTCCTCGTCGATCGCGTCGACGAGGTCCCGGGCGTCGTCGGGCAGCCCGGCGCGTCCGCCGATGCCGTAGATGCCGTCGAGGACGACCTCGGCCTCGCCAAGGGCCGCCGTGGCCCCCTCGGAGCCGGCGGGGTGCAGGAGGACGCCGGCGGCGGTGGCCGCCTCCACGGCACCTGCGACGAGGGGTGCCGCAGTGTCCAGCTGCGACGAGGCTCCCAGGGTCACGGCCGCGGCGTTGATGCCGGAGTGGGCGAGGTGGGCCAGGGCGTGGAGGGTGTCCGCGCCGTTGTTGCCGGGGCCGACGAGCCCCACGACCGTCCCGGCCTCGCGCTCCTCGAGTCGCACCATGACGACCTCCGCGAGGCCGCGAGCCGCTCGACGCATCAACTCCCCGGAGCGGAGCTCCTCGCCGAGACGTTCCTCGGCGGCACGAATCTGGTCAGGTGCGTAGGCCTCGATCACACGACCGACGCTACCGCTCCCCCGCCGGGCGGGTTCAGCCCTCGGCGATGACGACGGCCGAGGCGATGCCCCCGTCGTGCGAGAGCGACACGTGCAGCGTCGCGATCCCGAGGTCCTCGGCGCGCGCGCGCACCCCGCCGCGGATCTCGAGGTGGGGCCGCCCGTCCTCCGCACGGTGGACCGTGACGTCGTGCCAATGCAGGCCGGCCGGCGCGCCCATCGCCTTCGCGAGCGCCTCCTTCGCGGCGAACCGCGCAGCGAGGGAGTTGAGGCCGAGCTCGCGCTCGGTCTCGGTGAAGAGCCGTTCCCGCAGCGCTGGGGTGCGCTCGAGGGTCTCCCCGAAACGCTCGACGTCGACGACGTCGATCCCCACTCCCACGATCACGGCCGCGACCTCACTCGACCGTGACCGACTTCGCGAGGTTGCGCGGCTGGTCGACGTCGAGGCCCTTGGCCGTCGAGAGGTGCAGCGCGAAGACCTGCAGCGGGACGACCGTGAGCAGCGGCTGCAGCAGCGGCGACGAGCGCGGCACGCGGATGACCTCGTCGGCGAAGGGGACGACGTCCTCGTCGCCCTGCTCGGCGATGACGATGGTGCGGGCACCGCGCGCGCGGATCTCCTGGATGTTGGAGACGACTTTCTTGTGCAGGTCGTGCGGGGTGTCCGGGCCGGGGACGACGATGAAGACGGGCTGGCCGGCGTCGATGAGCGCGATCGGCCCGTGCTTGAGCTCACCGGCCGCGAAGCCCTCGGCGTGGATGTAGGCGAGCTCCTTGAGCTTGAGCGCGCCCTCCATCGCGATGGGGTAGCCGACGTTGCGTCCGAGGAAGAGGACCGAGCGGGTGTCCGCCATGAAGCGCGCGATCTCCTTCACGCGGTCCATCGACCCGAGGAGTTCCTCGATCTTGGCCGGCATCTGCTGCAGCTCGGCCATGACCGCCTTCGCGTCGTCCGCGTAGGTCTCGCCGCGCAGCTGCGCGAGGTAGAGGCCCAGGACGTAGCAGGCGGTGATCTGCGCGACGAAGGCCTTCGTCGACGCGACGGCGATCTCGGGGCCGGCGTGCGTGTAGAGGACGGCGTCGGACTCGCGCGGGATGGTCGAGCCGTGCGTGTTGCAGATGGAGATCGTCAGGGCGCCGAGGCTCCGGGCGTGCTTGACGGCCATCAGCGTGTCCATCGTCTCGCCGGACTGGCTGATCGAGACGACCAGCGTGCGGTCGTCGACGATGGGGTCGCAGTAGCGGAACTCGTGCGCGAGCGAGACCTCGACGGGGATGCGGGTCCAGTGCTCGATGGCGTACTTCGCGGTCATGCCGGCGTAGGCGGCCGTGCCACAGGCGACGACGTAGATCCGGTCGACGGCGCTGAGCTGCTCCTCGGAGATCCGCAGCTCGTCGAGGACGAGGCGCCCGGTCTCGTCGGTGCGACCCAGCAGGGTGTCACCGACGGCGTGCGGCTGGTCGTGGATCTCCTTCTCCATGAAGGTCGCGTAGCCGCCCTTCTCCGCCGCGGCCGCGTCCCAGGTCACCTCGTAGGCCTTGCCCTCCGCGGGGGTGCCGTCGAAGTTGATGACCTCGTGGCTCGTCGGGGTGATCGTGACGATCTGGTCCTGGTCGAGCTCGAGCGCGTGCCGGGTGTAGCCGATGAAGGCGGCCACGTCGGAACCGAGGAAGTTCTCGCCGTCGCCGAGGCCGACCACGAGCGGGCTGTTGCGGCGCGCGGCGACGATCCGGTCGGGGGCGTCGGCGTGCACGGCGAGCAGGGTGAAGGCGCCCTCGAGGCGGTTGACGACGGCCCGCATGGCCTCCGTGAGGTCGCCCGTGGCCTCCATCTCGCGGCCGAGGAGCTGCGCCGCGACCTCGGTGTCGGTCTCGGAGGTGAAGGTGACGCCCTCGGCGAGGAGCTCGTTCTTCAGCGCGTGGAAGTTCTCGATGATGCCGTTGTGGACGACGGCGAGCTTGCCCTCGGGGCCGCCGCGGTGCGGGTGCGCGTTGCCGTCCGTGGGACCGCCGTGCGTGGCCCAGCGGGTGTGCCCGATGGCCGTCGCCGCGGGCGCGGGCGCGTGCGCGGCGAGCGCCTCTTGGAGGTTGACGAGCTTGCCGGCCCGCTTCTCCGTCTCGACCTGACCGCCGGCGACGAGCGCCACTCCGGCGCTGTCATAGCCCCGGTACTCGAGCCGCGCCAGGCCCTCCATGACGACGTCGAGCGCCTTGGTGTCGGCGCTCGGACCCACGTATCCCACGATTCCGCACATGCGGGCCAGCGTAGTGTCCCCGCCCCGCAGCCCCGACATCCGACACCCGCGGCACCGGCGCGAGGGCCAACCGCCGCGGCCCGTAGGACACAATGGCGCCCGTGACCCAGCCCGTCCGCCAGATCCCCTCGCCCTACGTCGAACTCGACCGTCGGGCATGGTCGCGACTGCGGGAGAGCCACCCGATGAGCCTCGACGCCGCGGATCTGCGGCGCCTGCGCGGACTCGGTGACCCGGTCGATCTGGCCGAGGTCGAGGAGGTCTACCTCCCCCTCTCGCGCCTCCTGCACTTCTACGTCGAGGCGACCTACGGGCTCCACCTGGCCACGTCCGAGTTCCTCGGGGAGCGACCGGGGCGGACCCCCTTCGTCATCGGCGTGGCCGGCTCGGTCGCCGTCGGCAAGTCGACGACGGCCCGCCTGCTCAAGGAGCTGCTCAGCCGCTGGGAGCACACCCCGCGCGTGGAGCTCGTGACGACCGACGGCTTCCTGCACCCCAACGCCGAGCTCGAGCGCCGCAATCTGTTGATGCGCAAGGGCTTCCCCGAGTCCTACGACCGCCGGGCCCTGCTGCGGTTCATCGCCGAGGTCAAGTCCGGGATGGCGGAGGTCACCGCCCCGGTCTACTCGCACCTGACCTACGACATCGTGCCCGGTGAGCGGATCGTCGTCCGCAAGCCCGACGTCCTCATCGTCGAGGGGCTCAACGTCCTCCAGGCGCCCCGCACACTCGAGGACGGCCGCTCGGGACTGGCCGTGAGCGACTTCTTCGACTTCTCCGTCTACGTCGACGCGCCGCTGGCGGAGCTCCGGTCCTGGTACGTCGACCGCTTCCTGCGGCTGCGAGAGACCGCCTTCTCGGACCCGCAGTCGTACTTCCACCGCTACGCGAGCCTGTCCGACGAGGAGGCACGGGTCACCGCCCTCGACATCTGGACCCGGATCAACGAGCCGAACCTCCGTCAGAACGTCATCCCCACGCGCGGTCGCGCCGACCTCGTCCTCCAGAAGGGGGACGAGCACACCGTCACCCGCGTGCGGCTGCGCAAGCTCTGAGCCCAGCGCTCCGCGCGCGGAGCATGATGGAGGCATGAGCCCGTCCCAGCCCGCACCCACCCGCACCGAGCACGACTCGATGGGCGACGTCGAGGTCCCGGCCGACGCCCTGTACGGCGCCCAGACCGCCCGCGCCGTGGCCAACTTCCCCATCTCCGGGCGGGGCGTGCCGCCGCGGGTGATCCATGCCCTCGCCGCGATCAAGGCCGCCGCGGCCCGGGTCAACGCCGACCTCGGCGTCGTCACCCCGGAACAGGCGGAGGCCATCGTCACCGCCGCCTCGGCCGTCGCGAACGGGGAGCACGACGACCACTTCCCCATCGACGTCTTCCAGACCGGCTCGGGCACGTCGACGAACATGAACGTCAACGAGGTCGTGGCCCGGCTGGCGCATCTGGCCGGCACCGACGTCCACCCCAACGACCACGTCAACGCGGGGCAGTCCAGCAACGACACCTTCCCGTCGGCCCTGCGGATCGCTGCGACGAGCATCGCCCTGGACGACCTCGCGCCGGCGCTCGACCACCTCGCGGTGGCCCTGCGGGGCCGCTCGGCCGCCTTCGTCGACGTCGTGAAGGCCGGCCGCACGCACCTCATGGATGCCGTCCCGGTGACGCTCGGCCAGGAGTTCGGCGGCTACGCGCGGCAGGTCGAACTCGGCGCCGCCCGGGTGCGCGCGGGCGCGCACGCCACGGGCGAGCTGCCGCTGGGGGGCACTGCCGCGGGGACGGGGCTCAACGCGCCCGCGGACTTCGCCGGCGCCGTCATCGCCCGCCTTGCCGAGGAGATGGGGCTGCCGCTGCGCGAGGCGCAGGACCACTTCGAGGCCCAGTCCGCGCAGGACGCCGTCGTCGAGCTGAGCGGGGCGCTGCGCACCGTCGCCGTGTCGCTGACGAAGATCTGCAACGACCTGCGCTGGATGGGGTCCGGCCCCCGATCGGGGCTGGCCGAGATCCGCCTGCCCGACCTGCAGCCCGGCTCGAGCATCATGCCGGGCAAGGTCAACCCGGTGCTCGCCGAGGCCACGCTCATGGTGTGCGCGCAGGTGATCGGCAACGACGTGACGATCACGACGGCCGGGGCGTCGGGCGCCTTCGAACTCAACGTCATGCTGCCGGTGATGGCGCGCAACATCATCGAATCGGCCACCCTGCTCACGAACGCCTCACGCGCCCTGGCCGATCACTGCATCGACGGCATCGAGGCCGACGAGGAGCGCTGTCGCGAGCTCGCCGAGGGTTCCCCCGCCATCGCGACGGCGCTCAACCGGCACCTCGGCTATGACGTCGTCGCGACGATCGTGAAGCGCTCGGTGGCCGAGCGCCGGTCCATCCGTGAGGTGGTCATCGACGAGGGCCTCGTCGAGCGGGGCGACATCAGCGAAGGGGACCTCGACGCCGCTTTGGACGTGCGTCGGATGGCCGAAGGCGGCTGAGCCCGCCCCCACTCGGGGACGGGCTCAGTGGTGAAACTTGCTCAGTCGTGAAACTGGCTCAGTACCAATGCGGGGAGTTGCTGTTCCAGAAGTTCAGCGCGCCACACGGGGTGCCGTAGGACTGCTTGATGTAGTCCAGACCCCAGCGGATCTGGGTCGCGGGGTTGGTCTGCCAGTCGGCGCCGGCGGAGGCCATCTTCGAGGCGGGGAGGGACTGCGGGATGCCGTAGGCACCGGACGAGGAGTTCGTCGCCGCGTAGTTCCAGTCGCTCTCACCGATCCAGAGCTGCTCGAGGCAGCCCCACTGGTCGGCACCGAAGCCCATCTCGGCCAGCATGCGCTGAGCGGTCGGCTTGGGGTTGGCCTGCACGGCGGCCAGCGAGGCCTGCTCCTTGGCGGCCTTCGCGGCGGCGGCGGCCTTGCGGGCCTTCGCCTCGGCGGCGCGCTTCGCGGCGGCGGCCTTGGCCTTCGCCTCGGCAGCGGCCTTGGCGGCCTTCGCCTTCGCGGCCTTGGCCTTCTTCTCGGCCTCCACGCGCTCGCGCTCCACGCTGCGGGAGACGTTGACCGCGTCGCGTTCGGCGTTGATCCGGCTCGTGTCGGCCAGGGAAGCCCGGGACGACTCGGCCATCTGCTTCAGGGTCGCCGAGTCGAGCGCGTCGGACGCGGTCGTCGACTCGTGGCCGGGGTCGCCTGCGGCCATCGTGGCGCCGCCCGTCACGACGATGGCGAGTGCGACACCGGCACCCATCGCGGGTCGGGTCACTGCCTTGCGCGCACGGGCCGGCAGGGATGTGGCCCTGGTGCTTCCGTGACGTGCTTGGTATGTCGCCATGCTGCTCCTCACCATCAGAAGCCACCGGGGACGTGACTTCTCCAGACATCGGAAACCACCCGAGTGCGGGTGGCTTCCGGCGGCTCCGGTGCTCCTCAGGGGAAGTCGGGCCGTTATCAAGTTGTAATCTTAGGTCACCGAGCGGAGAGTTCCTAATCGCCCGTTCGACGTGTGGACAGTAACGGACCGCCCCGTGCGTCCTGTGCACGGGGCGGCCGTCGTGGGCGAAGGGTGCCGCCTCAGACCTCGAGGCCCTCCAACAGGTCCGTCACGAGCGCGGCGATCGGGCTGCGCTCGGACCGGTGCAGCGTCACGTGGGCGAAGAGCGGGTGACCCTTGAGCGCCTCGATGACCGCGGCGACACCGTCGTGGCGACCGACGCGCAGGTTGTCGCGCTGCGCGACGTCGTGGGTGAGCACGACCTTGGAGTTCTGGCCGATGCGGGAGAGGACGGTCAGCAGCACGTTGCGCTCGAGCGACTGCGCCTCGTCGACGATGACGAAGGCGTCGTGCAGCGACCGGCCACGGATGTGGGTCAGCGGCAGCACCTCGAGCATCCCGCGGTCCATGACCTCGTCGACGACCTCACTGCTGACCAGCGCGCCGAGCGTGTCGTGCACGGCCTGCGCCCACGGCCCCATCTTCTCGGACTCGCTGCCGGGCAGGTAGCCGAGCTCCTGACCACCCACGGCGTAGAGCGGACGGAAGACGACCACCTTCCGCTGCTGGCGCCGCTCCATGACCGACTCGAGGCCGGCACACAGCGCGAGCGCGCTCTTGCCCGTGCCCGCGCGACCACCGAGGCTGACGATGCCCACGTCGGGGTCGAGCAGGAGGTCGAGGGCGATCCGCTGCTCGGCCGAGCGGCCGTGCAGGCCGAAGGCGTCGCGGTCCCCGCGCACGAGCTGGATCTGCTTGTCGGCACCGACGCGACCCAGACCGCTTCCCCGCGGCGAGATCAGCTTCAGTCCCGTGTGCACCGGCATCTCGGCCGCACCGAGGTGCTCGACCCGACCGTGCTCGTAGAGCGCGTCCATCTCCTCGACCGTGACGTCGAGGTCCGCCATCCCCGTCCACCCGCTGTCGACGGTCGACTGCTCGGCGCGGTACTCCTGCGCGTCGAGGCCGACGGCGCTCGCCTTGACGCGCATCGGCAGGTCCTTGCTGACGATCGTCACCTGGTGTCCCTCGTTGGCCAGGTTCTTGGCCACGGCGAGGATCCGGGTGTCGTTGTCGCCGAGCCGGAAGCCGGCCGGCAGGGACATCGGGTCGGTGTGATTGAGCTCGACACGCAGCGAGCCCCCATCGCTGCCGACGGAGACCGGAGCATCGAGACGGCCGGCGCTGATCCGCAGGTCGTCCAGCATCCGCAGTGCGGTCCGGGCGAAGTAGCCCAGCTCCGGGTGGTGGCGCTTCCCCTCGAGTTCGGTCACCACCACGACCGGCAGGACGACCTCGTGCTCCTCGAACCGCATGATCGCCCGCGGATCGGAGAGGAGGACGGAGGTGTCGAGCACGTAGGTGCGGCGACCCGGGACCGGATCAGACGCACCGACGGACGCGGTGGAAGGCGAGGAGGGCTGTGACGATGAGACCACTGAGACTCCTTGACACACCACGCCGGAAGGCGCGCTGCGCCTACTCTCGTGCCTGGTGCCGGGACCGGACCCCGGGCTGGAGCCGGAGCCGGGACCGGCCCTCACTCCGGAGCGTGAACTCCATACCCTGGGCCTCCCGAGACGCGCTGCGGGTGCCTCGCGTCTCGCTCAAAGTAGGCCCGTGTCGCGCGCCAGACACGCCGCGCCGTGGCGTGTCGCGCAGAGTTCACACGCGCGTCACACGACGCAACAGGACATCAGTCACACCCGCACCAAGAGCGCTCAGAAGCCACAGCAGGGCAGAGGGAAACGGCAGCTGCTCAGCGCCCGAAGCGACGCTCACGCTCGGCGTAGGAGCGCAGGGCACGCAGGAAGTCGACCCGACGGAAGTCGGGCCAGTAGGCCTCGCAGAAGTAGAACTCGGACTTCGCGCTCTGCCAGAGGAGGAAGCCGCCGAGCCGCTGCTCCCCCGAGGTGCGGATGACCAGGTCAGGGTCGGGCTGCCCCTTCGTGTAGAGGTGCGCCTCGATCTGCTCGATGCTCATGTCGGCTGCGACCTCCTCGAGGGTCGAGCCGGCCTCGGCCGCGGCGAGCAGCATGGCGCGCACGGCGTCGGCGATCTCCTGCCGCCCGCCGTAGCCGACGGCGACGTTGACGTGCAGGCCGTCGACGTCCTTCGTGAGGGCCGCGGACTCCGCGAGGCTGCGGCTCGTTTCGGGCGGGAGCAGGTCGAGCGCTCCGATGGGACGAAGGCGCCAGCGATGCTCGGCCGCCAGGTCCGCCACCGCGGTCTCGATGATTCGCAGGAGCGGGACGATCTCGGACTCGCTCCGGTTCAGGTTGTCCGTCGAGAGCAGCCACAGGGTGACGACCTCAACCCCCGCATCCTCACACCAGTGCAGCAGATCCTTGATCTTGTCGGCGCCGGCCTGATGGCCGTCCTTGGTCTCGAAGCCGTTGGCCTTGGCCCACCGCCGATTGCCGTCGAGCATGACGCCCACGTGGCGGGGCGCAGGCCGCCCCTTGAGCTCCTTGACGACCCGACGTTCATAGAGGGAGTAGAGGAGGTCGCCGAGCGCCACGGGGCTCCTTCCACAGCCAGCGGGTATGTCCGACGCCGCGGTCCCGGCGCCGGTTGCCCACGCTACCGCCCGACCATGGGAGTGTGCTCAGGGACACGTTCCCGGGCGAGCGCCGGCCGATTGCTCTCCCTGCCGACCTACGGCTGCGTAGGTTACTGTGCCGAACATGAGCACAACCCGCCGCCGCGCCGTCTCCCGCGCGCATTCCGTCGCGGATCTGCAGGCCTCCGCCCGCCGTCGAATCGCCGACGGTCAGGCCAGCGCGAAGGAGTTCGCCGATCAGGTCGGCGACCAGTTCGACGACATGGTCGACGCCGTCAAGCCCCACCTGCGCGGCTGGCTGCACACCGTCATGGCGCCCCTGGCGGTCCTCGCCGGCATCATCCTGACGGCGCTCGCGCCGACGACGGGCACCCGCATCGCCGCGGCCGTCTTCACCGTGACCGCGGGCCTGCTCTTCGGCGTCTCCGCCATTTACCACCGCGGGAACTGGTCGCCGAAGACCGACCTCTTCCTGCGGCGCTTCGACCACGCCAACATCTTCCTCATCATCGCCGGCAGCTACACGCCCTTCGCGACCCTGCTGCCGCGGCGGCAGGCGACGACACTGCTGGTGATCGTGTGGTCCGGGGCCATCGCCGGCGTGCTCTTCCGGATCCTGTGGGTCAACGCGCCGCGCTGGCTCTATGTGCCGATCTACTGCGCCCTCGGCTGGATCGCGATCTTCTACATCAAGCCGCTCTTCGAGCACGGCGGGGCGGCGATCGTCACGCTCGTCGCCGTCGGCGGTCTGCTCTACACGCTGGGCGCGATCGTCTACGGCACGAAGCGCCCCAACCCGTCACCGCGCTGGTTCGGCTTCCACGAGATCTTCCACGCGTTCACGATCGCCGCCTTCACCGCGCACTTCATCGCCGCGGCTCTGGCGACGCACAGCGCCGCCGTCTGACGTCAGTCGGAGCTGCCGCCACCCGAGTCGCCGGACGAGCCGCCCGAGTCGCCGGACGAGCCGCCCGCGTCGCCCCCGGAAGTCCCCGCGTCACCGTCGCCCGTGTCGGGTGTCCCGTCCGCGTCGCGGTCGGCACTGTCCGTGACGTCCGTCGCCCCCGACGCCGAGCCGCGCGCCGCCCGGGCCTCGTCCTGCGCGGAGTACCGCATCCGCCGGATCCGCGCGTTCATGTTGCGCATCAGCAGCCACAGGACGAGGGCGAGCACGAAGAAGGCGAGAAAGGCGCCGATCCCCGGCGAGACGGCGGTGCTGGGCGTGTTCATCGGGGCATCTCCACGGTCGGTTCCTGACGATTGTCCACGACGACGGGCGCCGGCTCGGCGCCCAGCGCATCGGCCTCGGCGAGGTCGCCGAGACCGGCGAAGAGGTCGTCCTCGCCGTCAACCACCGGCACGTGGGAGAGCGCGATCTCGTACTCCTCCGTCGGCCACACCTGCGCCTGCTCCTGGGCGGAGAGGGCGAAGAAGGAACCGTCCGGATCGATCTGGGTCGCGTGGGCGAGCAGTGCCCGATCGCGCTGCTCGAAGTAGTCGCCACAGGGGACGCGGGTCGTGATGGTGCGCTCGGGGCGGTCGTCCCAGCGGGCGATCCAGTCAGCGAAGGGGCTCTCGCTCCCCCGAGCGAGCAGGGCCTCGTGGTACGCCGTGATCCGCGCCCGGGAGAAGCCGTGGTTGTAGTAGAGCTTCAGCGGCTGCCACGGCTCCCCCGCGTGCGGGAAGGCGGCCGGGTCACCAGCCGCGAGGAAGGCGGCCTCGGACACCCGGTTGCACATGATGTGGTCGGGGTGCGGGTAGCCCCCGTTCTCGTCATAGGTCGTCATGACGTGCGGGCGGAACCGGCGGATCTCACGGACGAGCGCCTCGGTCGTCGTCTCGAGCGGCTCGAGGGCGAAACACCCCTCCGGCAGGGGCGGCAGGGGGTCGCCCTCCGGCAGGCCGGAGTCGACGAAGCCGAGCCACGTGTGGTCGACCCCGAGAATCTCCTTCGCCCGCGCCATCTCGTCGCGGCGCACGTGCACGAGGTCGCGCAGGATGGTCGCGTCTCCCTTGAGGCGGGGATTGAGGACGTCGCCCCGCTCACCGCCGGTACACGAGACCACGAGGACCTCGTTGCCCTCGGCGACGTACTTCGCCATCGTCGCCGCGCCCTTGCTGGACTCGTCGTCGGGGTGCGCGTGGACGGCCATGAGGCGCAGGGAACGGGCCACCGGGACACCTTTCGTGAGGTCGGGTCGGGGCCGCGTGCGGCATGTCCGACAATGGATCTCGTTCATCCTCTCACCAGCGTCACGACCGCCGAAGGCCACCATGACCAGCAGCACGACGAGTCCCGCAACCGCCAGCACGCGCCGCTGGTGGGTCATCGGGACCGTCCTCGTCGCCCTGGCGGTCGCCTACACGGTGTGGGCCGGCCTCGCCGCGACCCGCGACCACATCGTCTGGACCGACCTCAGCTATGACGTCGTCGACGAGCAGACCGTCACGGTCGCCTTCGACGTCACCCGCCCCGAGGGCACCGCACTCACCTGCACCGTCCGCGCGCAGGACCAGGGGTTCGGCACCGTCGGCACGCTTGAGGTCGACATCCCCGCCGCCGGAGCGCGGACCGTGCACCGCGAGGTCACGGTGCGGACGTCGAGTCGCGCCGTGACAGGCCACGTCAAGACGTGCGTCGCGGCCCCCTGACCGAGGGCCGAGGAACACCGGACAGAAGCCCGCGAACTGGGGCTTTCCCGCGGATCTGGGCTAGACTGGTGGTTTAGCCAACCCGGGTCTGGACCGTCGTCGGTCCGGACCCTCTCGCGTCAGATGCACGTCAGATGCCTCGACGCACCACTCTCGGCGGGGACCGACTCGGCCCCTCCGTGACCACAAGGAGTTATCCGTGAGCGACACCGCAACCCCCACCGGCTTCCTGACCCAGGAGGCCTACGACCGGCTCCAGGCCGAGCACCGTGAGCTGTCCGGGACCGGACGTGTCGAGATCGCGAAGAAGATCGAGGCGGCCCGCGAGGAGGGCGACCTCAAGGAGAACGGTGGCTACCACGCTGCCAAGGAGGAGCAGGGCAAGATGGAGGCCCGCATCCGCCAGCTCGCCCAGATCCTCGAGACCGCGCAGGTCGGCGAGACCCCGCCCGACGACGGTGTCGTCGAGCCCGGCATGGTCGTGACCGTCGAGATGTTCGGCGACGAGGAGACCTTCCTCCTCGGCTCCCGCGAGATCGCCGACGGCTCGGACCTCCAGGTCTTCTCCGAGCAGTCTCCCCTCGGTGCGGCCATCCTCGACAAGAAGGTCGGCGACACCACCTCCTACGATGCGCCGAACGGCAAGAGCGTCGACGTCCTCATCAAGGCGGCCAAGCCCTACGTCGGCTGACCTGCCCGACCGGACCTGGCGAAGGGGCGGCACCGCGACTGATCGCGGTGCCGCCCCTTCGTCGTGCTGGGGTCGGGCCCGCTCAGGCCTCCGTGCGCTTCTGGAAGGCGCGAATGGCGATCGGCGCCATGATCGCGGCGATCGCGATGGACCACACGGCCGACGCGAGGACCGGGTGGTGCATCGGCCATTGGGCGTCGAGGTCGGCGGGGGCGCCGTTGCCCCACAGCGTGCGCATCGCCTGCGTCAGCGCCGAGATCGGGTTCCACTCGGCGATGACCCGCAGCCAGTGCGGCATGTTCTTGGCGGGGGCGAAGGTGTCGGCGAGGAACGTCAGCGGAAACATCGTCGTGAACATGACGCCGTTGACGGCCTCCACCGAGCGCATCCGCGACCCGACGAAGATGCCGATCCAGATCATCGCGAATCCGAAGAGCAGGACCAGCGCGAAGCCGAGGGCGGACTCGGCGAATCCGTTGTGCAGGCGCCACCCGATGAAGAGCCCGGTCACGGCCATCACGACGATGCCCAGGCTCGAGTGGATGAGGCTCGAGATGCTGCGGGCCACGAGCACCGCGGACCGACTGATCGGGAGCGACCGGAAGCGGTCGACGACGCCCTTGTCGATGTCCGAGGTCAGTCCCACGGCGACGATGAAGGAGGAGAAGGCGATCGTCTGCGCCATGATCCCCGGCAGCAGCCACTCGCGGTAGGCCGCGCCGTCGGTCTGGATCGAGCCGCCGAAGACGTAGGCGAAGAGCAGCACGAACATGATCGGCTGGAAGGTGACGTCCGCCAGCATCTCGGGCATCCGCTTGATGTGGATGAGGTTGCGGCGCACGAGCGCCAGGACCTGCCGGGCGTAACTCGGGCGCTGAGGGGTCGCGGCGCCGGCCGACGTCGCGGGGGTGGTGGCCGTGGTCGTCATGCCGGGACCTCCGTGTCCTCGGTGCTGGGCTCGGCCACCTCGGCGCGGTGACCGGTCAGGTTCAGGAAGACGTCATCGAGCGAGGGGCGTTGGAGGCCGATGTCGTCGAGCTGGATGTCCTGCTCCTCGATGAGGGCGGCGATCCGGGTGATGGCGGACAGCCCCTCGGCGGGGGCGGTGAAGCGTCGGGCGGCAGCATCCACGTGCAGGCCGCCGATCTCGCGGCGCAGGATCTGCTCCGTCTCGGCCATGTCCTCGGGACGCGAGACCGTGACGACGAGGGACGCCCGGCCCGACTGGTCCTTGAGCTGGAGCGGGGTGCCCTCGGCGATGATCCGGCCGTGGTCGATGACGATGATGTTGTCCGCGAGCTGTCGGCCTCCTCGAGGTACTGCGTGGTCAGCAGCAGGGTGGTGCCCTCCGCCACGAGACCGCGCAGGACCTCCCACAGCTCGGTCCGACTGCGAGGGTCGAGCCCCGTCGTCGGCTCGTCGAGGAAGAGGACCGGGTGCGCCGCGATGAGACTGACCGCGAGGTCGAGGCGTCGCCGCATGCCGCCGGAGTAGTTCTTCACGACCTTGTCGCGGGCGTCGCTGAGGTTGAAGCGCTCGAGGAGGTCCGTCGTCTGCTGCGTCACGCGGGAGCGCGAAAGCCCGTAGAGATCACCGATGAGGCGGAGGTTTTCCGCGCCGGTGAGGAGCTCGTCCACGGTGGCAGCCTGGCCCGTGAGGCCCATCGCCGAGCGGACCGCGTCCGGCTCCCGCAGGACGTCGTGCCCGCTGACCCGAGCGGTGCCGCTCGTCGGCTTGGTGAGGGTGGTCATCATCCGCACGGTCGTCGTCTTGCCCGCGCCGTTCGGGCCCAGGACACCGAGGATGGCGCCCGCCGGGACGCTGAAACTGATGTCGTCGACGGCCCGTTGGTCGCCGAAGTCCTTCACGAGGTGATCGGCCTCGATTGCTGGTGTGGTCATCCCTCAACGGTAGGCCCCACCACCGACAGCGCCCACCGGTTTCTCAGTCCCGCTCAGTGGAGCAGGGTGGCGGCGAGCGCCCGGGCGGCCGCGGCGTGGGTGTCCGCGAGGATGCCAGCCGCGAAGAGCACGTAGTCCTCGTCGACGAGCGCGCGGGCCGCACGGGGCACCCGCCAGCCGCCACCGTGATCGCGCAACAGCGGGCCCAGCACCCCGTCGACCGCGCCGGGCGCGTGCCGCAGCACCCCGCCGGACCCCACCAGTAGCGCGACGTCCAGGAGCGGCCGGGCGTCCTCCGTCGGCGTCCCGGGCCGGCCGTGCCGCCGCACGGCGATCGTCGCCGCCGTCGCCGCGAGCGCGGTCTCGAGGCGCCACTCCCCCGCGGCCTCGGCCCGGTGGGACACGTCCCTGGCGACGGCGTCCACGTGGTCCGCCAGTCCCGCGGGCACGGCGAGATGCTCCCGCTCCGCCGCCTCGAGGACCGTCGGAGCGCTCCAGCGCATCCCGAGGTCGGCTTCGACCGTGCGGGCGTGCCAGAGCGGGGCCACGACCTCCTTGGCCAGCGTCGCGTCCTCCCCGCGGGGCGTCACCACCGAATAGACGTCCGTCGTCGCCCCACCGACGTCGACGACGAGGACGTCGGCGTCGGCCGCGACCGCGAGCATCTCCACGCCGCGCAGGACGGCGTCGGGGGTCGCGCTGCGGACCAGCCCGGCGAAGCGGGGGCCGCGGCTGAGCCCCTTCCCGCCGATGACGTGCCGCAGGAAGGTCTCCCGGATGGCCGCGCGCGCGCCGGTCGGTGCGATGACGCCGATCCGCGGCACGACGTTGTCGGTGACGACGAAGCGTCGCCCGGTCGCGGCGAGCAGGTCGCTCACCACGGGCGCCGCCTCGGCATTGCCCGCCACGACGATGGGCGTCGCCCACCGGGCGGCTGCCAGCCGGGCCGCGTTGTGCGTCAGCACCTCGGCGTTACCGCCGTCCGTGCCCCCGACCAGGAGGACGACATCGGGCTTGGCAGCCCGCAGGGCGCGCAGGCCCTCACCGTCGAGCTCCCCGGCGGCCACGTGGACGACCTTCGCGCCGGCGCCCAGTCCGACCCGGCGCCCGGCCTCCGCCGTGACCAGTCGTTCGTGGCCGACCACCGCCAGACGCAGGCCACCGCCGGCGCTGGAGCAGAGGCGCACCTCGACCTGCTCACCCGTGGCGTTGCCGACACCCTGGCCGACACCGAGTTGGGCCGCGAGCGCGTCGACGCCGTGGAGGACATCGCCGCCGGGGTGGGCGGCGGACGGCGACGTCGTGGGCGTGCTGGCCGTGCCCAGGAGGGCGCCGGAGTCGGTGTCGACGAGGGCCGCCTTCGTCCACGTCGAACCGACATCGACGCACAGGACACGCGACATGCTCAGGTCAGGCGGTCGAGCGCCTGAGCGAGATCGGCGACGAGATCATCGACATCCTCGATCCCGACGGAGAGCCGGATGAGGTCGCCCGGCACCTCGAGCTCGGTGCCGACGACGGAGGCGTGCGTCATCCGCGCCGGGTGCTCGATGAGCGACTCGACGCCGCCGAGGGACTCCCCGAGGGTGAAGAGCTGGGTCTCGGCGCAGATCTTGATCGCCACGTCCTCGCCCGCGGCGACACGGAAGGAGACCATCCCACCGAACCGCTTCATCTGGCGGGCGGCGACGTCGTGACCCGGGTGCTCGGGCAGGCCCGGGTAGAGCACCTGCGCGACGCCGCGGTGACCGGTGAGGAAGTCGGCGACGACCTCGGCGTTGGTGCAGTGCTGCTCCATCCGGACGGCGAGCGTCTTGAGGCCGCGCTGGACGAGCCACGCGTCGAAGGGACCCGCGACGGCGCCCATGGAGTTCTGGTGGAAGGCGACCCGCTCCTCGAGGTCGGCGAACCCCGGGACGGTGATGTCGCGGCCGACGACGACCGCGCCGCCGACGACGTCGCTGTGCCCGCCGCAGTACTTCGTCGTCGAGTGCGTCACGACGTCGGCGCCCAGCGCGAGCGGCTGCTGGAGGTAGGGCGAGGCAAAGGTGTTGTCGACGACGAGGAGGGCGTCGTGCTCGTGGGCGAGCGCGGCGAGCGCCTCGATGTCGGCGATGCCGAGCAGCGGGTTCGTCGGCGTCTCGACCCAGATGATCTTCGTCGTCGGGCGGATCGCGGCACGGACGCTGTCGAGGTCGGCGATCGTCGCGATGGAGTGCTCGACGCCCCAGTGCGTGAGCACCTTGTTGACGAGGCGATAGGTGCCGCCGTAGGCGTCGGAGGGCACGACGATGTGGTCGCCCGGCGCGAGCGCAGCCCGCAGCAGCGTGTCCTGGGCGGCGAGGCCGGAGGCGAAGGCGAAGCCGCGCGAGCCCCCTTCGAGCGCGGCGAAGCCGGTCTCCAGCGCCGTGCGGGTCGGGTTGGCGGAGCGGCTGTACTCATAGCCGCCGCGGAAGCCGCCGATGCCGTCCTGCTTGTAGGTGGACGTCTGGTAGATCGGGGTGACGACGGCGCCGGTGGACGCGTCGGGCTCCTGACCCGCGTGGATCGCGCGGGAGGAGAAACCCAGCTCGGATTCGCTCATACCGACAGGTTAGTCCGCCGCCCCGACGGCCCCGGTCGGGTGGGCGAACATCGTGTGACACTGGAGGGGTGACCTTCGGATACGGCTCCAGGACGACCATGGTGACCCGCGACCAGGCGCTGCCCGGTCGCGCGTCGCGCCCCTTCGCGCTCGCTGGCACGCACACAGTGCTCGGCACGCCGATCGACGGGGGCCCGGACGGCGCCGCGTGGCCCGCGGGCACGCAGGTGCTGTACGTCGCGATGGGCTGCTTCTGGGGGAGCGAGCGGATCTTCTGGCGGCTGCCGGGGGTCGTCACGACCGCGGCCGGCTACATGGGCGGCTTCACCGAGAACCCCACGTACGAGGAGGTGTGCACGGGTCGGACCGGGCACACCGAGGCCGTCCTCGTCGCCTACGACCCCGCCGCGACGACGCCCGAGCTGCTGCTCAAGGCCTTCTGGGAGAACCACGACCCCACCACGGAGAACCGGCAGGGCAACGACATCGGCACCCAGTACCGCTCGGCGATCTACTGGACGACGCCCGAGCAGGAGGCCGCCGCCCGCGGCACAGCGCGCGCCTTCCAGGGCGTCCTCGACGAGTCGGGGTTCGGTCGCATCTCGACCCAGCTCGCCTCGGCGGAGGAGGCCGGCGCGTTCTGGTACGCCGAGGACGCGCACCAGCAGTACCTCGACAAGCACCCCGGAGGCTATTGCAACCACGGGCCCAATGGCCTGACCTGCCCGGTCGGGGTGGCCGACCTGCCGGCGCAGACCGACATCGTGCCGCCGCGCTGATCGCGGCCTGACGACGACGAAGGGGGTCCGCACCGATTCGGTGCGGACCCCCTTCGCGCGTGCCGCTGTCGCGGACTCAGCCCTCTCGGGAGATGGCCTGGACGACGTCGCCGGTCTGGTCGTTCGGCAGGTGACGGGCCACGTCGGCCTGCGAGATGATCCCGACGACCTCGTCGCCGTCGACGACGGGCAGTCGGCGGACCTGATTGCCCGCGAGCGCCTGGACCACGGCCTCGGCCGAGTCATCGGCATTGACGAAGACGACCGTCCCGCTGCTGATCTCCCCCACCGTGGCGGACGTGACGTCCTTGCCCTCGGCGATGCCGCGCACGACGATGTCGCGGTCGGTGACGACGCCGACGAGCACGCCGTTGTCATCCTTGACGGGCATGGACCCGACATTGCTCTGCTTGAGTGCCTGGGCCGCGACGGCGAGCGTGTCGCTCGCGTTGAGATACTCGGCCGGGCTGGTCATGAGGTCACGTGCACTGGTCATGCTCTGCTCCTCGGTAGGCGGAGCGGCACCGTGGGGCCGCAGTCTCGGACAACCGCCTGATCTCCAACCTAGCCACGGATTCGTCGCCGTGGCCATTCGTGGACGTCTGATCGAGGTCGCGTCCGGGCATGCAAGAACCCCCCGGCCAATGGCCGAGGGGTTGTGCTCGATGACCTAGATCACCGAAAGGCCTGGGTGAATCAGAGGCCCTTGACCTTCTCCGCCTGCGGACCCTTGGGGCCCTGCGTGACGTCGAACTCGACCTTCTGGCCTTCCTGGAGCTCGCGGTAGCCGCCGCTCTCGATGGCCGAGTAGTGAACGAAAACGTCCGCGCCCCCGCCGTCCTGCTCGATGAAGCCGAAGCCCTTTTCGCTGTTGAACCACTTCACGGTGCCAGTTGCCACTGGTGTTGCCTCTATCTTCTCAACGAGGCCTCCTGTGTGGAGACCTCACGCATCCGCTGTCACGACGAGCCACACAGCGCGATCTGTTCGCGCGGTATCTCGCTCGCGCCGGGTCCGACATGGTCGGACCGGAACGGCTGCAGGACCAACGCTAACAGTCCGGAGGCGATATCGCCGCTTCGGCGTCGATCTGATCCGCGCGGCGGTGGGTGGCGCGGACCGTCAGTTGGTCAGGAAACCGAGCAGGTCGGCGCGCGTGAGGACGCCGATCGGTCGCCCGCCGTCGACGACGAGGATGGCATCGCCGGACTGGAGCGCGTCGCGAGCCGCGGCGACGGGCTCGCCCGCGCCGACGAGCGGCAGACCCGAATCCATGTGTCGCTCAACGGGATCCGCGAGATTGGCGCCTCCGGTGAAGAGCCGCTCGAGGAGGTGCGCCTCGCTGACGGAACCGACGACCTCACCCGACATGACCGGCGGCTCGGCCTTGACGACGGGCATCTGACTCACGCCGTACTCGCGCAGGATGTCGATGGCGTCGCGCACGGTCTCGCTGGGGTGGGTGTGGACGAGCGCGGGCAGGTCGACCGACTTGCTGCGCAGGATGTCGCCGACGGTGCGCTCCCCCGACTGCGCGAGGAAGCCGTAGGACGACATCCACTCGTCGTTGAAGATCTTGGACAGGTAGCCGCGGCCGCTGTCCGGCAGGAGCACGACGACGACGGCCTCCTCGGGGAGTTCACGCGCGATGCGCAGCGCGGCGACGACGGCCATCCCGCTCGATCCGCCGACGAGGATGCCCTCCTCCTCGGCGAGGCGGCGCGTCATCGCGAAGCTCTCGTGGTCGTTGACGGCCAGCACGCGGTCGGGCACGGAGGGGTCGTACGCGCCAGGCCACATGTCCTCGCCGACACCCTCGACGAGGTAGGGCCGACCGGAGCCCCCGGAGTAGATCGAGCCCTCGGGGTCGGCGCCGATGATCTCGACCCGACCGCCCTGCTCCGCCGGGCGGTCCGCGGAGACCTCCTTGAGGTAGCGGCCCGTGCCGGTGATCGTGCCGCCCGTGCCGGCACCGGCGACGAAGTGGGTCACGAGCCCGTCGGTCTGGCGCCAGATCTCCGGGCCGGTCGACTCGTAGTGCGACAGCGGCCCGTTGTCGTTGAAGAACTGGTTGGGCTTCCAGGCGCCCTCGGTCTCGGCGGTGATCCGGTCCGAGACGGAGTAGTACGAGTCCGGGTGGTCGGGGGCCACGGACGTCGGCGTCACGACGACCTGGGCGCCGTAGGCGCGCAGGACGTCCATCTTGTCCTGGCTGACCTTGTCCGGGCAGACGAAGATGCAGCGGTAGCCCTTGCGCTGGGCCACCAGGGCCAGCCCGACGCCGGTGTTGCCGGAGGTCGGCTCGACGATCGTGCCGCCGGGGCGCAACTCCCCCGAGGCCTCGGCGGCCTCGATCATCCGCAGCGCGATCCGGTCCTTCACGGAGGCGCCCGGGTTGAAGTACTCGAGTTTGACGAGGACGCGGCAGCGGATGCCGGCGTCGCGGGTCACCGACGTCAGTCGGACGAGGGGCGTGTTCCCGATCAGGTCGGTGATGTGCTCTGCATACTCCACCCGCACATCCTCTCAAATGCTGGACACCCGTGTGACCGCGCGGCCGGAACAGGACCAACCCCGCCGACGTTGCCACGGGTGTCCGGCCCGTCTGTCACAGTGGGGAAGGGGCCGACGCGCGCCACACGGGCGCCGACATCACGACCCGGAGGACATCGTCATGAGCCGCGCCAGTCGCGCACGCCGCATCGCCGCCCAAGCCGCCTTCGGCGGTGGCGGGGCGGCTGCTGCCGCGACGGCCCTCGGCGCCGCCGGCTACGGGGTCATCCAGCTCGAGGCGAAGGTCGCCCGCCGGATCGTCGGTCGCCCCTTCGAGGGTGCTCCCGACGACGACGGGATCTACGGCGCCGGTCCCGGGGCACCGCTCCAGCTCCTCGTGCTCGGCGACTCATCCGCGGCCGGCATGGGTGCCGACCACCGCTACCAGACCGTCGGCGCCGTGCTGTCGACCGGACTGGCCGCCATCACCGGCCGGCCCGTCGAGCTCATCAACGAAGCCGTCATCGGCGCCGAGTCCGGCGACCTGAGCCGCCAGTTGTCCGTCGCCCTCGGTCGCAGCGACAACCCCGAGGCCGCCGTCATCATGATCGGCGCCAATGACGTCACGCACCGGATCGACCGCGCGACGGCGGTCCGCCATCTCGAGCAGGCCGTCCGTCAGCTGCGCGCCCTGGACATCCCGGTCATCGTCGGGACCTGTCCCGACCTCGGCACCATCGACCCGATCCCCTTCCCGTTGAGCAACCTCCTGCGCCGCTGGAGCCGCGACCTCGCGGCGGCCCAGACCGTCGCGGTCGTCGAGGCCGGTGGCCGCACCGTCTCGCTCGGCGACCTCCTCGGTCCGGAGTTCGGCGGGCACCCCAAGGAACTCTTCAGCGTCGACCGGTTCCACCCCTCCCCCGCCGGGTACGCCCGCGTCGCGTCCGCCCTGCTGCCGTCGGTGTGCGCCGCCCTCGGGGTCTGGGCGGCCCCGGACGGGCGGCCCACGGACGCCTCGCCGCGGGCGCTGGAGCCCCAGCGCGGGGAGCGCGTCGGCCCCGTCGCGGAGGCCGCCGACCACGCCGTGCGGAACCCGGGAACCGAGGTCGCCGGGACCGAGATCGCCGGAGCCACGCGGGGACCGCGCGGTCGCTGGGCTGTGCGGATGCTGCGGCGACGCACCGCCTTCCAGCTCCCCACGGCCGAACAGATGCGGGCCGGCGCCCGCGCCGTCACCGCCAGGGTGGGCGACGCCACGCACGACCAGGCCCGGCACCCCGAGCCGCCCGCCTAACATCGAGGAGTGCCACGGGCGCTCCGTGGCACTCATCCCGCCCCCAGGAGGAACCCGTGACCGAAGCCGTCATCGTCTCAACCGCCCGCTCCCCCATCGGTCGCGCCTTCAAGGGCTCACTCAAGGACCTGCGCCCCGACGACCTGTCGGTGCAGATGCTCCAGGCCGCCCTCGCCAAGGTGCCCGAGCTCGACCCGACCACCATCGACGACCTCATGTGGGGCTGCGCCGAGCCGAGCGGTCGGGCCGGGTCCAACATGGCTCGCGTCATCGCCGTGCTCGCCGGCCACGACCAGTTGCCCGGCACGACGGTTAACCGCTTCTGCGCCTCCTCCGTCCAGACCACGCGGATGGCCTTCCACGCCATCAAGGCCGGCGAGGGACACGTCTTCGTCTCCGGTGGCGTCGAGAGCGTCTCGCAGTACTCGAACTTCGCCGGCGCCGGCGGCGCGGCGGAGGACGACCAGAACCCCCTCTTCACCGACGCGAAGGCACGTTCGGCCCAGATGGCCGCGGACAACACGACGTGGACCGACCCGCGCGAAGAGGGCCTGCTGCCCGACGTCTACCTCTCCATGGGTCAGACCGCGGAGAACGTCGCCACCTCCCGCGGGATCAGCCGTGAGCGCCAGGACGAGTGGGGTGTCTCCAGCCAGAACCGTGCCGAGGCGGCCATCGCCTCGGGCTTCTTCGCCAAGGACATCACACCGGTCACGCTCCCCGACGGCACCACGGTGTCGACGGACGACGGCCCCCGCGCCGGGGTCACCCTCGAGTCGGTCAGCGGCCTCAAGACGGTCTTCCGCGAGAACGGGACCGTCACGGCCGCGAACTGCTGCCCGCTCAACGACGGCGCGGCCGCGCTCGTCGTCATGAGCGACACCCGGGCCAAGGAGCTCGGCCTCACCCCGCTCGCCCGGGTCGTGTCCACCGGCGTGTCCGGTCTCTCCCCCGAGATCATGGGCCTCGGCCCGGTCGAGGCCACGCGGCGGGCGCTCGCCCTGGCCGGGATGACCGTCGCCGACCTCGACCTCTACGAGATCAACGAGGCCTTCGCGGCGCAGGTGCTCGCCAGCGCGGACGACCTCGGCCTCGATTTCGACAAGCTCAACGTCCACGGCGGCGCCATCGCGCTGGGCCACCCCTTCGGCTCGACCGGCGCCCGGATCACGTCGACGCTGCTCAACGGGCTGCGCGAGACGGACGGCACCTTCGGTCTGGAGACGATGTGCGTCGGTGGCGGCCAGGGCATGGCCATCATCTACGAGCGCCTCAGCTGAGCACACGGCGGAGGGCGACGAGCCGCTCCGCCACCCTGGCGGAGCGACCCTCGCGGCAGGCGTCCTGGACGAGCACCGTCAGCTGGTCCATGACGACCTGCGGGCCGCCGGCCGGGGCCGGGCCGTCGGCGAGCTCCGCGAGGACCGCATGCACCGACGGCACATGAGTCAGCGCGTGGTCCAGAGGCAGTTGACGCCACCTCTGGACCACGCGCCGCAACTCCTGCGCGACGTCGTCCGGGACGGTCGTGCGCGCGGGGATCATGCCGTGGTCAGTCGCTCGAACGCAGGCGCCCGAGGAGGCGCAGGATCTCGAGGTAGAGCCACACGAGCGTGACGATGAGACCCATCGCGAGCAGCCAGGAGTACTTCTCCGGAGCGCCGGAACGGATCGCCTGCTCGATGTTGTCGAAGTCGAGCATGAGGGTCACCGAGGCCAGGCCGACGGCGAACAGCGAGATGCCGATGCCGAGCAGGCCGGAACCGCCGATGCCGAACGGCTCCTTCGTGACGAGCGCGAAGACGAGGTTGACCAGCGCGAAGAGGAAGTAGCCCAGGAGCATCATGGACACGACCGAGCGGAACTTCGCGGTGACCTTGATGATCCGGGCCTTGTAGAGGAAGAGCATCGCCGCGAAGACGCAGACGGTGGCGAGGACGGCCTGGAAGACGATGCCCTGGTGGATCGGCACGGCCTCGGTCGTGATCGACCCGTTCTGGGACTGGGCGATGCCGTCGAAGGTGTTGGAATAGGACTGGCTGATCGCGCCGACGAAAACGCCTTCGAGCGCGGCGTAGAGCATGATCAGCGGCACGCGGACCGTCTTCGACATGAAGACGACGAAACCGAGGATCAGGGTGCCGACGAGTCCGACGCCCCACAGGATCGGGCCGAAGGTCGGCGCGAGGAACCACGCGACGACGGCAGCGGCCACGACGATGCTGAACAGGATGCCCGTCTTGACGACGACGTCGTCGACGGTGACTCCGCGACCGTCGTTCGTGCGAATGGGCCCGTCGACCCACTGGTCCTGGGTGCGCTGCTGCGGGTAGCCCTGCTGGGCGTAGCCACCCTGCTGGGGAGCCGCCTGGTGGGTCGCGCCGGACTCGTTGAAGCCGGCGTAGCCCTGACGGCTGTCGCGGTTCACCCGGTCGAGGATCGGGTTGCTCATGGTGTGCCCCTCCTGAGGACTGCACGGCGGCCACACGGCCGCCTTCTTCTGACAGCCTAAATGCATGGCGGGCCCAGAGTGTTCCCCGCGAGGCCCCGAGTGGGTGAGCGATACTCGCCGGGCCGGCGCCGTGACGGGCGCGAACCACGACGACGAAGGACGCCCATGTCGCAGCAGATTGGACCGTTCAAGCGGATGCTCAGCAGCGCCGGGGGCCTCCGCCTGGGGATGAACCTGTGGCCGCCCTTCCTCTTCTCCGGGGCTCGCATCCTGCACATCTCGCCGGACTTCGCCCATGTGCGGGTCCGCCTGGCCAAGACGCCACTGACCAGCAACTACTTCGGGACCCAGTTCGGCGGATCGCTCTTCTCCATGACCGACCCCTTCTGGGTGATCATGCTCGCGCGCAACCTCGGCCCCGACTACATCGTCTGGGACCGGCGGGGCGAGATCGACTTCGTCGCGCCCGGGACGACGGCCGTGACCTCCGAGTTGGTGCTGCCGCGGGAGGTCATCGACGAGGTCCGCGCGGCCGCCGACGGGGGCGAGAAGGTGCTGCGCTGGTTCGAGAACGATGTCGTGGACAGCGACGGCACGACCATCGCGCGGGTACGCAAACAGGTGTACGTCCGCCGCAAGCCCACGCGCTGAGCCGGTGCCCCCGGCGGGGGTCGAACCCGCACCTGTGGCGCTTTTAAGGCGCCTGCCTCTGCCAGTTGGGCCACGGGGGCTGGAGCGATCACTGTAGGGGCATCGCCCTGCGAGCTCAGCCCCGACCGGCCAACCGGCCCGCGGCACTGAGGGCGATGCCGTCGAGGATGTCGTGCTCCGAGGTGACCACCCGCACGCCCGGGCGCGCCTCGAGCGTGCGGCGGATGACGGCGTGCCACACCAACGCCCCGGCGCCGATGACGTCCACGCGACCCGAGTGCATGAACCCCAGTTCGGCGCGCTGCGCGCGCGAACGGTGCAGCAGATCGCTCGACGCGGCCATGAGTTCCTCGGCAGGCAGCTCGGCGAGGTGGATCCGCCCGGGCTCGTAGGCCTCCAGCCCGAGCGCGTGCGCGGTGATCGTCGTCACCGACCCGGCCAGCCCGACCAGCGTCTCGGCGCCGCCGAAACCGACCTTCGCCTCGACCTCGTCCAACAGTCGCTCGATGTCGCCGAGCGCCCCATTGACCTGCTCCTCGGTCGGCGGGTCGTCGTGCAGGTGGCGCTCGGTCATCCGGACGCAGCCCATGTCGACCGACAGTGCCTCGACGACCTCCGTGGTGCCCCGCACGAACTCCGTCGACCCCCCTCCGAGGTCGACCACGAGGTACGGCCCGGGAATGCCGGCCGCGCGCAGGTCACCCGTCGCACCGGCGAAGGACAGTCGCGCCTCCTCGTCACCACTGACGACCTCAGGGGTCGTGCCGAAGAACTCGAAGGCGGACTCGACGCCCGCCACGAACTCGCTCGCGTTCTCGGCGTCACGCGAAGCCGAGGTCGCCACGAAACGGACCGACTGAGCGCCCAACTCGCGACACTGACCCGCGTACTCGAGCGCCATCGCCAGGGTGCGCTCGAGGGCCACGGGGTCGATGCGACCAGTCCGGTCGACGCCCTGGCCGAGCCGGACGACCTCCATGCGCCGCAGGATGTCGGTGATGGCTCCGGTCTCGTCATCGACGTCCGCCACGAGCAGACGGATCGAGTTGGTGCCGCAGTCGATGGCGCCGACGCGCATCAGTTCTCCTCGGGGAGGTCGGTGTCGTCAGGTCCGGCTTCGCCCTGCGAGTCGCTGTCCCCCGCGAAGAAGGTGTGGCAGGGGTTCGTGGCCCACCAGTCGGGCAGGAGCGCCAGGGCCTCGTCGCCGATGGGGTTGACCCCCGGACCGGCGGCGAGCGCGTGGGCGGCGAGGACGTGGAGGCACTTCACGCGCGTCGGCATGCCGCCCGCGGAGATGCCGTCGATCTCGGGCACGTCGCCCAGCTCGGCCCGGCGGGCCAGATAGTCGTCATGGGCGGCGCGGTAACGCGCGGCGAGGTCCTCGTCCTGTGTGAGGCGCTCGCTCATCTCCTTCATGACCCCCTGCGACTCCAGGGTCGAGAGCGCCCCGGTCAGCCGCGGGCACGTGGCGTAGTACGACGTGGGGAAGGGGGTCCCCGAGTCGAGCCGCGGCAGCGTGCGCAGCACGTCGGGCTCGCCGCAAGGGCAGCGGTGCGCGACGGACGCGACGGATCGGCTCGGCCGACCGAGCTGCCGGTGGACCATCTCGAGGTCCTCCGGGGTCGCCGTCGCGACCGAGGGCTCGCCGGGGTGCGGCCCGCTCACGGGGTCGCCACGTTCGGGTCGTCGGCCGCCTGCGCGGAGGCCCAGAACTGGTCCACCCACGAGGCGTCCTCGTCGACGAAGGCGGACGTGCTGGACCCGTCACCGGTGTCGAGGTCGGGGTCGGCGTCGATGACCGTGTAGGCCTTCTCGCCGACCTTCACGAACTTGAGGCGCTCACGCGCCTGCTGCTCGACGTACTCCGGCTCCTCCCAGCGCGCCTTCTCCTGCTCGAGCTCGGTGACGGAGCGCTGCTGCGCGGCCACCTGGCTGCGCAGGTCCGAGATCTCGCCGCGCTGCTTGAGATAGGACGTCAGCGTCGGGCCGAGGAGCACCGCGACGACGATGAGGACCGAGCCGAGGATGATCCACCGGCGGGTGGACATCTCGGCGCGACCCGGCACGACCGCAGCCCCCTTCGCGGGGCGTCGCGGTGCGCTCGGGCGCGACGCGGCGGGGCGACGCGCGTTGTCGCGCGCGCCCCTTCCGCGTCCCGGTCCTCGTCCCGCCATGCTCAGCCCTGCTTCGCGAACCGCGGGAAGGCGCCCGCGCCGGCGTAGACCGCCGCGTCGTCGAGCTCCTCCTCGATCCGGAGCAGCTGGTTGTACTTGGCGACGCGCTCGGAGCGAGCCGGTGCGCCCGTCTTGATCTGGCCACAGTTCGTCGCGACGGCGAGGTCGGCGATCGTCGTGTCCTCGGTCTCGCCGGAGCGGTGCGACATCATGCAGCGGTAGCCGTTGCGGTGGGCCATCTCGACGGCATCCATCGTCTCCGTGAGGGAGCCGATCTGGTTGACCTTGACGAGCAGAGCGTTGGCCGTGCCCTCGGCGATGCCGCGGGCGAGACGCTCCGGGTTGGTGACGAAGAGGTCATCACCGACGAGCTGAACCTTGGCACCGAGGGACTCGGTCATGGCGTGCCAGCCCTCCCAGTCGTCCTCGTCGAGCGGGTCCTCGATGGAGACGAGCGGGTAGGCGTCAACGAGCTCCGCGTAGTACGCGACCATCTGCTCGGACGTGCGCTGCTCACCCTCGAAGGTGTACGAGCCGCCCTCGTGGAACTCGCTGGCCGCGACGTCGAGCGCCAGCGCGATGTCCTTGCCCGGCTCGTAGCCGGCGGCCTTGATGGCCTCGAGGATGAGGTCGAGCGCCTCGCGGTTGCTGCCGAGGTTGGGGGCGAAGCCACCCTCGTCGCCGAGGCCCGTCGCCAGACCCTTCTCCTTCAGGACGGCCTTGAGCGCGTGGTAGACCTCGGTGCCCCAGCGCAGCGCCTCACGGAAGGAGGCCGCACCGATCGGGGCGATCATGAACTCCTGGATGTCGACGTTGGAGTCCGCGTGGGATCCACCGTTGAGGATGTTCATCATCGGGACCGGCAGGATGTGCGCGTTCGGGCCGCCGACGTAGCGGAAGAGCGGCAGGCCGGCCGAGTCGGCGGCGGCGCGAGCGACGGCGAGCGAGACGCCGAGGATCGCGTTGGCGCCGAGCTTGCCCTTGTTGTCCGTGCCGTCGAGGGCGAGCATCTCGGCGTCGATGAGTCGCTGCTCGGAGGCCTCGAAACCGAGGAGCTCGGGGGCGATCTCGTCCATGACGGCCGTGACGGCGTCCTCGACGCCCTTGCCCAGGTAGCGACCCTTGTCGCCGTCGCGGCGCTCGACGGCCTCGAAGGCGCCGGTGGATGCGCCGCTGGGCACCGCCGCGCGGGCGATGGTGCCGTCATCGAGGGCAACCTCGACCTCGACGGTCGGGTTGCCGCGGGAATCGAGGATCTCGCGGGCGCCTACTGCCTCAATGCTGGCCACACCTGGCTCCTTGGATGGTGCTGACGGATACGACACGAGCGTATCCGGTGGCGGACCGGGCCGGGCCGACCGACCCGCACTGCGAGCAGGCGCGGCCGACTTGTCCTGACCACCGCCGTGTGACTTCATGGCGGGCATGACCTCCCCCGTGGCGCTGCCGGCCGGCGTCCTCGCCTTCGCCACGCGCGGCGCGGACTGGGCCGCCTTCGTCGACCGGCTGCCGCGGCTGGTCGCCAGCCTGCTCCAGGACTGGTCGCTGCACGTCGACGGCGCCCCCGCCCACGGCCACACCGCGCTCGTGGTGCCCGTGCGCACCGAGGACGACGTCCCCGCGATGCTCAAGGTCGGCTGGGTCGAGGAGCAGACCGAGCACGAGCACCTCGCCCTGCGGCACTGGCACGGGCGTGGCGCCGTCCAGCTGCTCCGGGCGGACCCCCGCCGCGGCGCGCTGCTGCTCGAACGGCTCGAGTCGACCGACCTCACGCAGGCGTGGGACCTCGAGGCGTGCGAGATCGTCGGCGGCCTCTACCGCGAGCTGCACGTACCGGCGCCGCCGCCGCTGCGGCGACTGACCACCTTCGTCAGCCGGTGGACCGACGACCTCGCGGCCCTGAGCGCGGGGGCCCCACTCCCCCGCCGGCTCGTCGAGCAGGCTGTCTCCCTCGGCCGCGACCTCGCCGCCGACGACGCCAGCGACGGCACGCTGATCCACGCCGATCTGCACTATGAGAACGTGCTCGCCGGGACCCGGGCGCCGTGGCTCGCGATCGACCCGCAGCCGCTGAGCGGCGACCCGCACTACGAACCGGCGCCCATGCTGTGGAACCGGTTCGACGAGCTGGCCGGGGACGTGCGCGGAGGCCTCCGACGCCGCTTCGCCACACTCGTGGACGCCGGCGACCTCGACGAGGACCGCGCACGTGACTGGGTCATCGTGCGGATGATGCACAACGCGCTCTGGCGGCTCGAGGACGACGCCACCGAGCCCACCCAACTGAACCCGCCGCGGCGGTTGGCGACCGACGAGTACCTGACGATGTGCGTGACCATCGCGAAGGCGGTGCAGGAGTAGGCAGTTCGGGACCGCCAGGCCCCGATGCCTAGCCCTCGGCGCGGTGGGCCAGGTCGTTCACCGCGGCGCGCAGCAGGACGTCGGCGGAGCCTCCCTGCTGACGAATGCGCGCGATGACGGCGAGCAGTTCTGCGCCACGGTCGGCGTCCTGCTCGATGCCGCGCTCGGCGCCCTCCCGCGGCGACGACGTCCCCTCGGCCACGGCCACCAGGTCGCCACCGGTCCGCTCGAGGCGCGCGAGCACCTTCTCCGCGACGAGCAACGTCGGCAGCGAGCGCGGGATCCCTTCGAGCAGCGCGGGACCGGAGGGCACAGCTCCGGAGCGGGCGGCCTTCGCCGCCTTCTCCTGCGCCTTGATCCGCTCCCACTCGCGCTCGACCTCAGCCGGATTGGAGGCGTCACCGTCGGCGAAGACGTGCGGGTGGCGACGGACGAGCTTCGCGACGAGCGTGCCCGCCACGTCGTCGATGCCGAAGGGTGCCTGCGCGTCGTCCTGCGCCACGCGGGACTGGAAGAGGACCTGGAGCAGGACGTCGCCGAGCTCCTCGGCCATGTGGGCGCGGTCCCCGGACTCGATCGCCTCGGCGGCCTCGTGGGCCTCCTCGAGCAGGTACTTCACGAGGGACTCGTGCGTCTGCTCGGCGTCCCAGGGGCATCCACCCGGCGAGCGCAGACGGTCCATCACGGCGACGGCGTCGAGCAGCCGCGCGCCGGGGACGTCCCACGACCCGACGAGCACCTCGACCTCGGGCGGGTCCTCGAGGCTGCTGACCTCGGACGCGACGGCGTCACTGAGGTCGGGGTCGCCGTCCGCGGAGCCGATCCACAGGACGTCGCCGTCGGGGGTCCCACCGACGAGCAGGCGGGCCGTCGACGCCGGCGAGTGCCGCACCTCCGCGGGGACGAACCGCACCGCGAGTCCGGCCTCCTGCACGGCCTGGGCGAGCGGCTCGTCCTCCTCACGGGCCCAGCGCACCGGAGCCGCCTCGAGGGCGCGCCACGCGTCGCGAGTCAACAGCCCGGGCGCGGTGCGCGGACTTGCCGCGAGGAGGACGAGGGAGCCGGGCACGGCCTTACTGCTGCTGGGTCTCGTCGGTCGCCTCGGCCGTGGCCGGCACGAGCCAGTTGGGCGTCGCGGCCTTGAGCGTGCCGTCGGTCGCGTTGAACGTGCCGTAGCGGGGGCTGACCGTGATGTCGGCCTCCTGCATCGCCTCGAGGGCGCCCTGCGCCGACTCCTGGCTCATGCTGCTGAAGGCCTGGTTGAGGCGCATCAGTTCGACGGTCTCGGGGGCCGGGTCGACGACGTCGGCGAGGGCCTCACGGGCCGCGGCCTCGGTGGCCGGCTTGCCGTCGGCCGCCACGGCGTCGAGCACGAAGGGGGCCAGCACGAGCTGGTTGACGACCGAGCCGGTCGTCAGCGGGGTCTCGGGGTTGAAGGCCTCGTTGACCTGCTGGGCCGCGGTGCGCGCACCGTCCTCGGAGATCGTGGCGCCGTCGACGACGGCGGCGGTGTCGGCGCTCCCGCACCCACTGAGGGTCAGTGCGGTCCCCGCCGCCAGGGCCGTGGCGGCCAGTCGGATGCGTGCGTTCACGTCGCGTTCCCTTTCATCGTCCCGCGCGCCGGCCGAGAGCCGGGGCGTGAGCCCTGCGTCCTGCTGTCTGGGTGGCCCCGCCGTGCGTGGCCACCGCCATTCTGTCCTGTCGCCCGCGCGCGGTGCACGCGGGCCACGTCATCGCTGACGGGAGCTGTCCGTCCCCAGCTTGGCGGCCTGCGCGACGTCATCGAGCATGACGGCCCGGATGAGATCGGTGGCCCACGTCAGCACGGCCTTGTCCCGCAACGGTTGCCCGCCGATCCGTGCCGTCATCGGCTTCGGCACGAGGATCGAGTCGCTGCCCTCCTTGACGATGGTCTGCGGGTAGAGCCGCTGCAGACGCAGCTGCTGCGAATCGCGCAGGTCGACCGGCCCGAACCGCACGTGCTTGCCCTGGACGCCCACGTCGGCGATGCCGGCGCGACGGGCGACGGTGCGCAGCCGGGCGACCTCGATGAGGTTGCGCACGGGTTCGGGGGTCGGACCGTAGCGGTCGACGAGCTCGGCCTCGATCTCCTCGAGCCCGGCCTCGTCGGCCACGGACGCAAGCTTCTTGTAGGCCTCGAGACGCAACCGCTCCCCCGGCACGTACTCGTGCGGCAGGTGGGCGTCGACGGGCAGCTCGACCTTGATCTCGGCCGGGGCGTTGTCGCCCTCGCCCTTGAAGTCGGCCACGGCCTCACCGACGAGCCGGACGTAGAGGTCGAAGCCGACGCCGGCGATGTGTCCGGACTGCTCGCCGCCCAGCAGGTTGCCGGCGCCGCGGATCTCGAGGTCCTTCATGGCCACGCGCATGCCCGACCCGAGGTCGGTGTTGCTCGCGATGGTCTGCAGTCGCTCATGCGCCGTCTCGGTCAGCGGCTTCTCGGGCGGGTAGAGGAAGTAGCTGTAGGCACGCTCGCGGCCACGCCCGACGCGGCCGCGCAACTGGTGCAGCTGGCTCAGGCCGAGGACGTCGGCGCGGTCGACGATCAGGGTGTTGGCGTTGGAGATGTCGAGCCCCGTCTCGACGATCGTCGTGCAGACGAGCACGTCGAAACGGCGCTCCCAGAAGTCCAGGACGACCTGCTGGAGCTGGTGCTCGCCCATCTTGCCGTGGGCCGTCGCGACCCGGGCCTCGGGGACGAGTTCGCGGATCCGGCTGGCCAGGGCGTCGATGGACTGCACCCGGTTGTGGACGAAGAAGACCTGCCCCTCGCGCATCAGCTCACGCCGGATGGCGGCGGTGATCTGCTTCTCGTCGTAGGCGCCGACGAAGGTGAGCACCGGGTGCCGCTCCTCCGGCGGGGTGGCCAGCGTCGACATCTCGCGGATGCCCGTCACGGCCATCTCGAGCGTGCGCGGGATGGGGGTGGCCGACATCGCCAGGACGTCGACGGCGGTGCGCATCGCCTTGAGCTGCTCCTTGTGCTCGACACCGAAGCGCTGCTCCTCGTCGACGACGACGAGCCCGAGGTCCTTGAACGTGACCTCCTGTCCCAGCAGGCGGTGGGTGCCGATGACGAGGTCGACGGAGCCGTCGGCGAGGCCGGCGATGACCTCCTTCGCCTCCTTGTCGCTCTGGAACCGGCTGAGCGAGCGGACGACGACGGGGAAACTGGCGTAGCGCTCGGCGAAGGTCTGCGCGTGCTGCTGCACGAGCAGGGTCGTCGGCACGAGAACGGCGACCTGTTTGCCGTCCTGGATGGCCTTGAAGGCCGCCCGCACGGCGATCTCGGTCTTGCCGTAGCCGACGTCACCGCAGATGAGCCGGTCCATCGGGACCGGGCGCTCCATGTCCGCCTTGACCTCGTCGATGCTGCTCAGCTGGTCGGGCGTCTCCACGTGCGCGAAGGCGTCCTCGAGCTCGCGCTGCCACGGGGTGTCGGGGCCGAAGGCGTGCCCGCTCGTGGCCATCCGGGCGCTGTAGAGGCGGATGAGCTCGGCCGCGATCTGCTTGACGTAGCGCTTGGCCCGACTCTTCGTCTTCGCCCAGTCGCTGCCGCCGAGCTTGTTGATCGTCGGGGCCTCGCCGCCGACGTAGCGGGTGATCTGGTCGAGCTGGTCGGTGGGCACGAAGAGGCGGTCGCCGGGTTGCCCCCGTTTGCTCGCCGCGTACTCGATGACGAGGTACTCGCGGGTCGCCCCGCCGACGGTGCGCTGGATCATCTCGACGAAGGTGCCGACGCCGTGCTGCTCGTGGACGACGAAGTCGCCCGGGCGCAGCTGGAGCGGGTCGACCTGGTTGCGGCGGCGGGCGGGCATGGTGCGCATGTCCTTCGTCGACCCGCCACCCTGGGTGGCGCCGGCGCCGAGCAGATCGGCCTCCGTCACGACGACGAGGCGCTCCTGCTCGAGGACGAAGCCGTGCCCGAGCGAGCCGATCCCCACCTCGGGGACGCCCGGCTCCAGCCCGGCGAGCTGACGGCTGGCGACCTCGTGCTCGCCCAGCAGTTCACGCACGCGCTGGGAGAGACCCGGCCCCTCCGTGACGAGCAGGATGCGCCAGCGCTCCCCCGCCCAGCGGCGGATGTCGGCGATGGCGGCCTCGGTGTCCCCGCGATAGAGCGGCGACTCCTGCCCGGCCAGGCGCAGCGTCGCGCCCTCGGACTCGACCATGTCCTCGAGGTCCGCGTCGGCACCGAAGGGGGTGAACGTCCACCAGGGCAGGCCCCGTGCGATCGCGGCGTCGCGGGTCTCGCCGACCGAGTGATACGACGCCGTGCCCAGGACGGACTCGAGGTCGATCGGCACGACGTTGCCGGCGGCGGCGTTGGCCCAGCTGGCGCCGAGGAACTCGGCGGAGGTGGCCACGAGGTCGTGAGCGCGCGAACGCACCTTCTCCGGGTCGAGCACGACGATGCGGCTGCTCTCCGGCAGCACGTCGATGAGGCTCTCCATGCCGTCGACGAGCGCGGGAGCGAGCGACTCCATGCCCTCGACGGCGATGCCCTCGGCGACCTTGTGGAGCATGTCCGCGACACCGGGGAGCTGCTCGGCGAGGTCGGCCGCGCGGGCGCGAACGTCCGGGGTCAGCAGGACCTCACGGCAGGGCGGGGCCCAGAGTCCGTGCTCGGCAGGCTCGAGGCTGCGCTGGTCGGCGACCTTGAACCACCGGATCTCCTCGACGGTGTCGCCGAAGAACTCGACCCGCAGGGGGTGCTCCTCCGTCGGCGGGAAGACGTCGAGGATGCCGCCGCGGACGGCGAAGTCGCCGCGTCGCTCCACGAGGTCGGTGCGCACGTAGGCGGCCGCGACGAGGTCCTCGACCACCGACTCCATCGGCCGGTCCTCCCCCACCCGCAGGCTCACGGGGACGAGGTCACCGAGCCCCTTCGCCATCGGCTGGAGGACGGCGCGCACGGACGCGACGACGACCTGGAGCGGGCCGTAGGTGGCGTCGTCCAGGTCGGGGTGGGCGAGCCGGCGCAGGACCGCGAGGCGTCGGCCGACGGTGTCGGAGCGCGGGCTGAGCCGCTCGTGCGGCAGGGTCTCCCAGCTCGGGAAGGTCGCGATCGTCCGCGGGTCGACGACGGCGCTCAGTGCCGCCGAGATGTCGTCGGCCTCGCGGGCCGTGGCGGCGACAACGAGGAGGGGGCCGTGCGTCCCCGGCTGGTCGCCGCCGGTGAGCAGCGCCATGAGCGGCGCCCGCATGCCCGGCGGGGCCACGAGGTCGAGGCGGCTGGTCGCCGTGGCGTGCTCGAGGACGCGGGCCGCGTCCGGCGTGGCGCGCAGGGCCTCGAGCAGCGGCGCGAGCGCCGAGGGTCGAGCGGCCGACGTGGGTGCCGCGCTCACCGCGAGGACAGGGTGAGGTCGGCCCCGGTCAGGGCGGCCACGACGCGGTCGGTGCCGACGATGGCCTCACCCGTCGTACGTCCGTCGCTGATCGGGAAGGCGATCGGCGTGCCGGGCACGCCGAAGGCGGCGGCCGCGGCGCCGGACTCGCTGGCGAGCACGGGCCCATCCGGCAGCCCGTCACGCAGGGCGTCCTCGATCGGTCCGCTGTTGAGGACCACGAGGCGCCCGGACTCGACGGCGGGGACGACGGCGTCGAGCGTGGCGAGGCTGCGCTCGCACCCGCCGCGCCAGAAGAGGACGTGCTCCGCCGTCGGGGCGGCGCGCAGCGCCTCGGCGAGGTCCTGCTCCCGCCCGGAGGGGTCGGTGACGAGGAGACCAGTCAGCTCGGTCCCGGCAGCCGGTCCGAAGTCGGTGCGCGGACGCGGACCACGCTGCCCGGGGCGGCGGGAGGGGACGCGATCGCGCAGGCCGTCGACGGTGACGCCCCGGCGCCGCGCGACGAAGGCGGCCGCGGCGAGACCGGCCAGGACGAGGAGCCCGATGAACCAGCCCCACCCGATGAGGTGAACGAGTCCGTGCTGCGCCGTGGCGCCGCCGACCGTGATGAGAGCGGCCAGGGCCACGCCCAGCTGGGTCGCCATGAACCGGCGATCGACGTGCAGCAGCTGCGGCACCGCCAGACCCGCCACCATCGCGTCACCGCTCGGGGCTCCCGCCGCGGCGTCGATGGTGCGCGCCGCGATCAGGGCGAGCAGCGCGGCGGCGAGAGCCACCACGAGCGCCACGAGGAGCAGCAACCAGCCGCCCGTGATCCACAGCAGCACCCCGAGGACGATCTGGGCCACCGGCAGCACGCGGGCGAGGAGGTCCGAGCGCTCGGTGCCGAGCCCCAGGGTCTCGTAGCCGCGCGCGAGTGTCGCGGCACCGGCGCGCAGGGAGCCGCCACCGGCAGCGATCAGCAGGCCGCCGAGGACGAGACGCACGATCAAGATGAGCACGTTCATGTCGCGAATTCTCTCATCGTCGAGTGACATCGCGAGACACGTGCGTCGGCGCGCGCGCCGCCCACCGACCGGGGCTGCACCCGGGCGGGCCCGAATCCGCTGCGGGTCAGGCCGGGGCGTGCCAGGTCTGCTGCGCCGCGAGCAGGCCCTGCGTCACGAGCTGCTCGACCGCGTCGGCGGCGTCGGAGAGGAGGAAGCTCAGCTCCTTCTTCTCCACCGTCGAGAAGTCCTTGAGCACGAAGTCGGCCGCGTCCATCCGGCCCGGCGGACGGCCGACACCCACGCGCACCCGGAGGTAGTCCTTCGTTCCCAACGAGCTGCTGATCGACCGCAGACCGTTGTGGCCCCCTTCGCCGCCGCCCTGCTTGAGGCGCACCTGCGCGAAGGGGATGTCCAACTCGTCGTGGACGACGATGACCTGCTCCGGCGGCACGGAGAAGAAGGAGGCGAGGGCCTTGACCTGGCCGCCCGAGACGTTCATGTACGAGGTCGGCACGGCGATGATCGCCCGCGGGCCAGGCCCGCCGCCCGGGGCGGAGCCCAGCCGGACGCTGTCCGCGGTCGCGCCGGACTTGTGCCGACGCAGGGTGCCCGAGGTCCGGGAGGCCAGCTCCGCCACGACCATCGCGCCGACGTTGTGCCGGTTGCCGGCGTACTGCGGCCCGGGGTTGCCGAGACCGACGACGAGCCAGGTGTCGGTCGATGCACTCATGGGGCCAGATTATGCCGCGAAGGCCCGGTCCGAGTCGGACCGGGCCCTCGCGTCGAGCGGGGTGGTGAGGATCAGGCCTCGGACTTCTCGCCCTCGGCGTCGCCCTCGGACTCGCCCTCGGCGGAGTCGCCCTCGGACTCGCCCTCGGCGTCGCCCTCGCCCTCGGGGGCGTCGTGCTCGATGCCGGCCTCGGCCTCGGCCTCGGCGAGCTCGGCGTCCAGCGCCTCCTGCGAGACCTGCTGGGTGATGTTGACGACGAGGGTGCCCTCGTCGACCGCGAGGACGGAGCCTGCGGGCAGCGTGACCTCGCTGGCGAGGATCTGCGTGCCGGCCTCGAGGCCCTCGACGGAGACGATGAGGGACTCGGGGATCGCGGTGGCCTCGACCTCGAGGAGCAGCGTCTGGGCGTCGACGGTGACGATGGTCTCGGCAGCGGCCTCGCCCTCGACGTGGACCGGGACGTCGACGGTGACCTTCTCGCCCTTGCGGACGACGACGAGGTCGACGTGCTCGATGACCGGCTTGATCGGGTCGCGCTGGACGTCCTTGGCGAGAGCAAGCTGCTCCTCGCCGTCGATGACGATGGTGAGGAGGGCGTTGGCGTGCTTCAGCGCCAGCATGGCGTCGTGGCCCGGCAGGGTGATGTGCTGCGGCTCGGCGCCGTGGCCGTACATGACCGCGGGGATCTTGTGGTCGCGGCGGATGCGGCGGGCAGCGCCCTTGCCGAACTCGGTGCGCTTCTCGGCCTCGAGGCGAAGGTTGTCGGACACGGTGCAACTCCTGGGATGTCGAGTGGCCCTCGTCGCAACGTCGGCGGCGTGGACCGGATCGGGGGGATGGTCGGGACTGCGGTGGGCCTCGACGCGGGGCGCGGCACGAACGGAGGAGACGTCGGGCGCGTGTCGACGGACACCACCGCGTCGAATCACGGATCACTGCGACCATGCAGCGTCCCTCGCCGAGGCAACTCGCCAATGCTACCCGAGTGCCGGGGGTCCACGAAATCGCCCGAGGGCGGCCCTCAGCGGGTGGCGGTGGCCGTCCGGTCGGGCTCGTCGACACCGTCCCCGTCCACGCCATCGCCCTCCCCGCGACCGCTGTCCACACCCAGCCCTTCGACACCCTCGAAGCCGTCACGCGTCGCGGCCCGCCCCCGCCGCGCGTCGTCGAGCTGGACGGCGATGACGCCCGCGACGATGAGCACTCCCCCGAGCAGTTGCACGGGTCCGAGCACCTCCCCGAGCAGGAGCCACGCGATGAGGATGGCGAAGAGGACTTCGGTCAGCCCGACGAAGCTCGCCACGGTGGAGCCGAGCGCCCGTGCCGCGGCGATGCCCGTCACGTAGGCGATGGCCGCTGCGACGACGACAAGTTCGGCGATGGCCGCCCACCAGGGGATCTCCCGCCCGGCGACGAATGCGACGTCGGCACCTCGCTCGAGCGGCAGGACCCCGACGGCGCCCGCGAGCAGCAGCAGGAGGGCGCCGACGGTCAGGCCACCGCCGGCCAGGGCGAGCGGAGGCAGGTCACGCTCGCCGTCGTCGTGGCCCGCCACGAGGAAGAAGATGACGAGACCGACGGCCGCGGTCAGGCCCCAGAGGACGCCGACGAGGTCGAGGCGCACTCCCCCGAGGACGTCGAGGACGAGCACGAGGCCGACGAGGCTGAGCACGACTCCGGCGATCGTCAGCGGCCGCGGCGCACGTCCGTGACGCAGCCACACCCACCCGACGATCATCACCGGCGCGAGGTACTCGAGCAGCAGTGCGACCCCGACGGAAAGGTGGTCGACGGCATTGAAGTAGGCCAGCTGGCAGCCCGCGACCGCCGCGCCGCCGTAGAGGACGACCTTCGGCAGGTTGTGCGGCAGCAGGTGCCAGCGCCCACGCATGACCAGCAGGGTCGGGACGAGGAGCACGAGGGCGGCGCCGGTGATGCGCATCGTGACGATGGCGCCGGAGGACCAGCCCGTGACGAGGAGGGACTTGGCGAAGGTGCCCGAGCTGCCGAACGTCGCGGCCGAGATGAGCGCGATGACGAGTCCGGCACCGAGTCGTCGGTCGATCTGGTGGGCGGCGGCCTCGGTCGACATCGGGACTCCTCGCGAGCGGGTGGGGTGGTCAGTGGTGCGGAGCGCGAGCCGCGCGGAACCAACTGTCATGACCAAACTGTGATTACACTCCTGACGATAGGACGTTCCCCCGTCAGGAGTCAATGTGATGTTTGCCCATGACACGAAGGTCGCCCTCGCGGGCGCAGCCGCGCTCGTCAACACGCGCTCCTGGCCCGGATCGAGCGACACCGACGAGACCGCCGGCACCCACCGCGAGGACCTGGCGACGATCGAGCAGCTGCGCGCCTTCATGACCGGGTGGCGCTGGACCGGCGCCGGCCCTCGGACTGCCGCTGACGTCGCGGCCGTGCGCGACCTTCGTCCGCGGTTGCGAGCCCTCTGGGACGCGGACGTCGACACCGTCGTCCGCGAGGTCAACGCCCTGTTGCGGGAGCACGAGGCCCTCCCCCAGCTCGTCACCCACGGGGAGTTCGGGTGGCACCTGCACGCCACGCCGTCCGGGGCGCCCGTCGCTGCCCGGATGGCCGTCGAGGCCGCCATGGCCCTGATCGACCTCATCCGCGTCGACGAACTCGACCGCCTGCGGGTGTGCGCGGCGGACGACTGCGCCAACGTCGTCGTCGACCTCTCCCGCAACCGGTCCCGCCGATTCTGCGAGGACGGCTGCGGCAACCGCGCCAACGTCGCCGCCTATCGCGAACGGCGCCGTCACTGACCCGCTCGGGCAGTGACGGCGCCGTTCGGCGTCGATCAGGCGATCAGGCGTGACCGCCGAAGAGGCTCGTCACCGACCCGTCCTCGAAGACCTCCTTGATCGCGCGCGAGATGAGCGGCGCGATCGAAAGGACGGTGAGCTTGTCGAGGCTGTCCGGGTCCGCGATCGGCAGCGTGTTCGTCACGACGACCTCGCGGGCGGAGCACGCCGCGAGGCGCTCCATGGCGGGGCCGGAGAGGATCGCGTGGGTGGCGGCGATGATGACGCCCGCGGCGCCGTCCGCCATGAGCGCGTCAGCCGCCTTCGTGATCGTGCCGCCGGTGTCGATCATGTCGTCGACGAGCACGCAGATCCGGCCCTTGACCTCACCGACGACCCGGTTGGCCACGGTCTCGTTGGCGCGGGTGATGTCGCGGGTCTTGTGGATGAAGGCGAGGGGGACGCCGCCGAGGCGGTTGGACCACTGCTCGGCGACCTTGATCCGACCCGCGTCCGGGGAGACGACGGCGAGGTCCTCGTGCCCGTACTTCTCCTTGATGTAGTCGCTGAGGATCGGGATGGCCATGAGGTGGTCGACCGGACCGTCGAAGAAACCCTGGATCTGGTCGGTGTGCAGGTCGATCGCCATGAGGCGGTCGGCGCCGGCGACCTTGAACATGTCGGCAACGAGGCGGGCCGAGATCGGCTCGCGGCCGCGGTGCTTCTTGTCCTGGCGCGCGTAACCGTAGAAGGGCAGGACGACCGTGATCCGCTTGGCCGAGGCGCGCTTGAGCGCGTCGACCATGATCAGGTGCTCCATGATCGCCTCGTTGATCGGCGCCGCGTGGCTCTGGATGACGAAGGCGTCGCACCCGCGCACCGACTCCTCGTAGCGCACGTAGATCTCGCCGTTGGCGAAGTCGTAGGCGGAGCTCGGCACGAGGTGGATGCCCAGCTCGGAGGCGACCTCCTCCGCGAGGGGCGTGTTGCACCGCCCCCCGAAGACCATGAGGTTCTTCTCGGTGGTCTTGAGGATGCCGGTCATGCGTTGTCCTTCGTGTCGGTGGTGCCCTGGGTGGTGCTTCCCGCGTCGGCGTAACCCGCAGCGCGGGCGGCCTCGTCCGTCTTCGTGCCGGCCCGGCGGCGCGCGACCCAGTGGTCGATGTTGCGCTGCTTGCCACGGGCCACGGCGAGCTGGCCCGGCCCGACCTCGCCGGTGATCGTCGAGCCGGCCGCGACGTACGCACCGTCGGCGATGGACACCGGCGCGACGAGGACGGACTGGCTGCCGACGAAGCTCTGCGCGCCGACGACCGTCTGCCCCTTCGTCACGCCGTCGTAGTTGGCGAAGATCGTGCCCGCCCCGATGTTGGCGCCCTCGCCGATGACGGCGTCACCGCAGTAGGTGAGGTGGGGCACCTTCGCCCCGTCGCCGATCTTGGCGTTCTTCGTCTCGACGAAGCCGCCGATCTTGCCGCCGGCGCCGAGCTCGGTGCCGGGCCGCAGGTAGGAGTACGGGCCGACGCTCGCGCCGGCGCCGATGACGGCGTGGTGGGCCTCGGCGCGGCGGACCTCCGCGTCCTCGCCGACCTCCGTCGCCTCGAGCGTGACCTCCGGGCCGATGACGGCCCGCGCGCCGACGACCGAGGGGCCGAGGATCTGGGTGCCCGGCAGGATCGTGACGTCCCTACCGAAGGTCGCGTCGACGTCGATCCACGTCGAGGCGGGGTCGACGATGGTCACGCCCTCGCGCATCCACTTCTCGCACATGCGCCGGTTGAGCTCGGCGCCCAGGCGTGCGAGCTGGACGCGGTCGTTGATGCCCTCGGTCTGCCACAGGTCCTCGAGCAGGTGCGCGCTGACGCGGCGGCCCGCGGCGCGGGCAATGCCGAGGACGTCGGTGAGGTACTTCTCGCCCTGCGCGTTGTCGGTGGCGACCTGGGCGAGCGCCTCGCGCAGCACGGTGACGTCGAAGGCGTAGATCCCGGAGTTGATCTCCGTGATCGCCTTCTCCTCCTCGGTGGCGTCCTTGAACTCGACGATGCGCTCGACCGAGCCATCGGCGTCGCGCACGATGCGGCCGTAGGAGAGGGCGTCGTCGAGCTGCGAGGTGACAACCGTGACGGCTGCACCCGTGGACTCGTGCTCGCGGGTCAGCGCCACGAGGGTCTCCCCCGTCAGGAGCGGCACGTCGCCCATCGTCACGAGGACGGTGCCGGTGAGGTCGGCGGGGAGGACATCGAGGCCGCACTCGGTGGCGCGGCCGGTCCCCTTCACCTCGTCCTGGTCGGCGATGAGGGCAGCCGGGTCGATCTCGGTGACGTGCGGCGCCACGAGCTCGCGCTTGTGGCGGACGACGACGGAGAGGTGCTCGGCCCCGACCTCGCGGGCGGCGGCGATGGCGTGGCCGACGAGCGAACGCCCGCCGATGCGGTGCAGGACCTTGGGGGTGTCCGACTTCATCCGGGTCCCCTCGCCAGCGGCGAGGATGATGACGGCGGCGGGGCGGGGGGTGCTCACGCGGTGGTCTCCAGGGGGGTGGGCGACGTTCGTGCAGGCCGGTCGGCTGCCGCCATGCTACCGACGTCGCGGGGTGGCGACCTCACCGTCGAGGCACGGGTGGGGGTCGAGTGGCCACGATCACGCGGCGGCCGACCCCGCGCGCCAGTGGCGCACTCTTTGGTCAGTGGCACACCGTCAACCGTGTGCTGCTGGCCAAAACGTGTGCCACTGCAGGGGCGAAGGCGGCCTGCCCGGCCCTCCCGCGCCGTGGACTACCCTTACCCGTGCCCTCAAGGGGGCGTTCCCCGGTTGGTCTGCCGGCAGGGCCCGCCTGACTTTGAATCAGGACAAGCGACGCAGGTTCGACTCCTGCCCGGGGAGCGGAGCGACCCGGGCTGGAGTCGGGAGACGGCCGAACGTCAGTGAGGCGGTCGGTGCCCTGCCCGGGGAGCGGAGCGACCCGGGCTGGAGTCGGGAGGCGGCCGAACGTCAGTGAGGCGGTCGGTGCCCTGCCCGGGGAGCGGAGCGACCCGGGCTGGAGTCGGGAGACTCACGGCACAATGGGGCGGTGACCGCCTCGCCCCGCAAACGCCCCACCCGCGCACGGATGACGGGGCACGACCGGCGCGAGCAACTCGTCACCATCGCGCGGGCCCTCTTCGCCGAGCGCGGTTTCGAGGGCACGAGCGTCGAGGAGATCGCCGCCACGGCTGGGGTTTCCAAGCCGGTCGTCTACGAGCACTTCGGCGGCAAGGAAGGCCTCTACGCCGTCGTCGTCGACCGTGAGATCGCGGCCCTGACGTCCAGCGTCACGGCAGCCCTGACGAACGAGGGCACCAGCCGCCAGCTCATCGAACGCGCGGCCCTCGCGCTGCTCGACTACATCGACGGGTCGACGGAGGGCTTCCGGATCCTCGTGCGCGACTCCCCGCCCGGCCACGCGACGGGCTCCTTCGCGAGCCTGATCTCCGACGTGACGACCCAGGTCGAGCACATCCTCGTGGACGTCTTCGAGCGCAAGGGCCTCGACTCGGAAGCCGCGCCCATGTATGCGCAGATGCTCGTCGGGATGGTCGCCATGACCGGTCAGTGGTGGCTCGACTCGCGCCCCTTCGCGAAGGAGGTCGTCGCGGCCCACGTCGTGAACCTCGCCTGGCATGGCCTGACCGGCATCGAGGTGCAGCCGACCCTGTCGACGGATCCGGCGTCACCCGACCCGACGGCCTGACGTCAGCCGAGCAGCGCGCCGACCTGCTGCCGCTCGGGGTCGTCCTGCTGGAGCTCGAGCCGGTTGCCGACCGGGTCATCGGTGTGGAATCGCCGCACGCCGGGGACGTTCTCGTCCCACCGGACCTCGGCACCCGCCTTCGCGACGGCCTCGGCCATGGCCTCGATGTCGGCGACGAGCAGGCACGGGTGCGCCTTGCGGGCGGGCACGAAGGGGTCCTCGACCCCGCAGTGGAGCTCCTGTGCGCCGGCGGCGAACCACACCCCGCCGCGCGCGGCCAGGGCTGGCGGCTTGGGGAGCTCGTCGAGCCCGAGGACGTCGCCATAGAAGGCGCGCATCACGTCCTCCGACCCGGCGGGACAGGCGATCTGCACGTGGTGCATCCCGAGCACGGTCATGGTTGCGCCTCAGGCCTTCTTCTGCGCGACGGCAAAGACGCGCCGGAAGGGGAGCAGCACGCCGGCTGCACTCCGCGGGTAGGCCTGGGCGATCTTCGCGCCGTAGTCGGCCAGGAAGGCCTCGCGCTCGGCGGGGTCGGTGAGCACCTCGATGATGGGTCGCAGACCCGTGCCGCTGACCCACTCGAGCACGGGGTTCTCCTGCTCTCCGGCGGCGTCGAGCACGTGCAGGTACGTCGTCTCCCAGACGTTGATGTCCGCACCCAACCGGGCCAGGAGCTGTGCATAGGTGGCCGGTTCGCCGGCGCCGAATCGCTTGGTCGCGGCCTCGAGCTCGCCGCGACGGGGGTGGCGCGTGGCCGCCTCGCGCATGAGGGCGTGCGTCGGGGCCTCGAAGTTGCCCGGCACCTGCATGGCGAACCAACCGCCCGGGGCGAGCGCGGCGAACCAGGCCTCGATGAGGGGCAGGTGTCCCGGCACCCACTGGAGCGTGGCGTTGGTGAGGATGACGTCCGGCATCGCCCCCAGGCTGGCGACGTCCCAATCGGCCAGATCGGCCTGCACCCATTCGATGCGACCTTCGGTGTCGAGGCTGCGCGCCGCCTCGAGCATCTCCGGCGAGGAGTCGACGCCGACGATCCGAGCCTGCGGCCAGCGCTCCGCCAGGCCGAGCGTCAGCGGCCCGTTGCCGCAGCCGAGGTCGACCACGAGCTGCGGCTCCTGCGCGTGCACCTGCCTCAGCAGATCGACGAAGGGGCGCGCCCGCTCACCCGCGAAGCGTCCGTACTGCTCGGGATCCCACGTCGCGCTCATGTCGCTCTCCCTCTGTCCGGTCAAGTATCTTGATGTCAAGATACTTGATGGAGAGTAGCCTTGTCAGCATGTCTCCCCAACCACGTCCTGCCGACGATGTCGATGTCGATGACGTCGACCGTATCGTCTCGGCATGGCGCCGGGAGCGCCCCGATCTCGATGTCTCCCCCCTCGCCGTGCTGTCCCGCGTCTCCCGGCTGGCACGCCGCCTCGATCAGGCGCGCGGGGCGACCTTCGGAGAACACTCCCTCGACGGCTGGGAGTTCGACGTCCTCTCGGCCCTGCGCCGAGCCGGCCGACCCTACGAACTCTCCCCCGGCCAACTCGTCACGGAGACCCTCGTGACGAGCGGCACGATGACCAACCGGATCGATCGCCTCGAGCGGCGGGGGTTCGTCGCGCGCCGGCCCTCGCCCACCGATCGGCGCGGCGTCATCGTCCGTCTCACCCCCGCGGGGCGGAAGGCGGTCGACGCCGCCCTCGAGGCGCTGCTCGATGCCGAACGCGCCATCCTCGAAGGACTGCCCGACCGGGATCGCGACGACCTCGCCGGCCTGCTGCGTCACCTGCTCGCGACGGTCGAGGCCCCCTGACGGGGCCGGGCGATCCGGGCCTCAGCCCACGATCTCCGCGGCCTCCAGCCACTCCAACTCGAGCACCTCGCGCTCGTCGATGACGCCACGCAGCTGACCGTTGAGTTCGAGCGCCTTCGCGTGGTCCGCGGAGGCCTCGGCCATGGCGACGTGCAGGCGCTCCTCCTTCTCCGCGAGGCGCTGCAACTGACGCTCGATCCGCGACATGGCCTTGCGGGCCTCGCGCACGTCGGTCGCCGAGTGCCGGTCGGCCGCCGGAGCCGGCGCGGACGAACGTGCCGACGGGGCCGACGCGCCGCTCGCGGGCGACTGCCCCGCGCGCAACTGCAGGTACTGGTCGACGCCGCCGGGCAGATCCCGCACGCGCCCGTCCCCGAGCAGGGCGACCTGCCGGTCACAGATGCGCTCGAGCAGGTAGCGGTCGTGCGAGACGACGAGGAGGGTGCCCGCCCAGCCGTCGAGGACGTCCTCCAGCTGCGTGAGCGTCTCGATGTCGAGGTCGTTGGTCGGCTCGTCGAGCAGGAGGACGTTCGGCTCCGCCATGAGCAGTCGGAGGATCTGGAGACGGCGCAGCTCGCCACCGGAGAGGTCCCCGACCCGGCTCTGCTGGCGACCACCGCTGAAGCCCAGCCGCTTGGCGAGCTGGGACGCGCTGGTCTCCTTCCCGTCGAGCACCGTCATCTGCTTGACGTCCTCGACGGCCTCGATGACGCGCCACTGCGTCTTCGTCGCGAGTTCGCGGACCTCCTGGCTGAGGTAGGCGATCTCGACCGTGACGCCCTGCTTCCGAGTGCCCGACGTCAGCGGCAGCTCGCCGGCGAGGACCCGCAGCAGCGTCGACTTGCCGGCGCCATTGACGCCGACGATCCCGACGCGCTCGCCGGGGGCCAGCTGCCACGTGATCCGGTCGAGGAGCGTGCGGCCGCCCAACTCGACGGTCGCGTCGTGCAGGTCGATGACGTCCTTGCCCAGGCGGGTCGACGCGAACCTCATGAGGGCCACGTCGTCGCGCGGCGGCGGTTCGGCCTCGATGAGGGCGTTGGCCGCCTCGATCCGGAACTTCGGCTTGCTCGTACGGGCCGGGGCGCCGCGGCGCAGCCACGCGAGCTCCTTGCGGAGCAGGTTGTTGCGGCGCTCGGCGGTGACCGCGGCGACCCGCTCGCGCTCCGCCTTCGCGAGAACGAAGGCGGCGTACCCGCCTTCGTAGGCCTCGACGCGGCCATCGACAACCTCCCAGGTCCACGTCGCGACGGCGTCGAGGAACCACCGGTCGTGGGTGATGACGACGAGGGCGTTGTCCGGGCGGGCCCGGTGGCGCACGAGGTGCTCGGCCAGCCAGGCGACGCCCTCGACGTCGAGGTGGTTGGTGGGTTCGTCGAGCATGAGCACGTCGGGGTCGGCGACCAGGACCTTGGCCAGCGCGACGCGGCGGCGCTCACCGCCGGACTTCGGGCCGATGACCTCGTCGAGGCGCTCCGGTGCGGCGGCGACGTCGATGTCCAGCAGGCCGTGCAGCACGTCCCGGATCCGGGCGTCGGAGGCCCAGACGTGCTCGGCAATGTCGCCCAGCACCTCCTGCCGGACGGTGGCCTCGGGGTCGAGGATGTCCGTCTGCGCGAGCATGCCGATGGTCGCGCCGCCGGCCGTCGTGATCCGCCCGGAGTCGAGGGTGTGGACGCCGCCCAGGACCTTGAGGAGGCTCGACTTGCCACCACCGTTGCGGCCGACGACGCCGATCCGCGCGCCGGTGTTGACTCCGAGCGAGACCTCGTCGAGGACGTGCGTGGTGCCGAGCGTCAGGGTGGCGCGCTCGACGGAGATGAGGTTGGCCACTAGGAGATCCGCGGGGCCGTGAGGAGGTGCGCCCCGTGCACGGGCCCGGTGGCGCGCAGGACGTCGTGGGCCACGCCGGACGCGGTGAGGGCGACGGCGAGATCGATGGCCGACTCGGCGCCGGCGGTGAGGAAGGCGACCGTGGGCCCGGAGCCGGACACGAGACCACCGAGCGCCCCGAAGCCGAGGCCCGCCTCGAGGACGGTTGCGAGGTCGGGGCGCAGGGCCAGCGCTGCGGGCTGCAGGTCGTTGGTGAAGGCCCTGGCGAGGGCGGTGGCGTCACCGCTGCGCAGGGCGCTCATCATGGCCGGGCTGGGCTCGGGGTCGGCGGGCGTCGTCCCCGCCTCCGCGTGCAGCCGATCGAACTCCCCGTAGACGGCCGGGGTGGACAGTCCCGCCCCCTTCGCGGGGACGAAGACCCAGTGGAAGCGTCCGCGCGCGAGCACGGGGGCGAGCAACTCGCCCCGGCCGGAACCGATCGCCGTGCCGCCGTGGAGGAGGAAGGGGACGTCACTGCCCAACTCGGCAGCCAGCTCGAGAAGCTCCTCGCGCGGCGTGCCGAGGCCCCACAGATGGTCGCAGGCGATGAGCGTGGCCGCAGCATCCGCGGAACCTCCGGCCATCCCGCCGGCGACGGGGATGTCCTTGCGGATGCTGACGTGGACCGGCTCGTCGAGTCCGGCGTGGGCCGCCAGCAGGCGGGCGGCCCGCAGGGCGATGTTGGTCTCGTCGGTGGGCACCGCGGCGGCGTCCCGCCCGGAAACGGTGACGCCCCAGTCGTCGTCCGCATCGACGGTCACGTCGTCGTGGATGCTCACGGCCTGGAAGGCGGTCGACAGGGCGTGGTAGCCGTCCTCGCGGGCCGGTCCGACGAGGAGCTCGAGGTTGACCTTGGCCGGGACGCGCACCGTCACCGCGGGCGGGGTCTCCATGGCCGACGACATGCGATCACCCTAGTGGGGCCGTCCGAATCCCCGAACCGAGCACCCACGCCCCGAGATCCCACCCAGAGGATCAGGCTCGGGTTACTTGGGGAGGGCAGTGCTCTTGCAGCCGGTCGACCCGGCGACGACCTGGATGGAGAGTCCGGGCATGGAGAAGGGGCCACCGATGACGAGGTCGTAGACGTCCGCGGTGAAGTTGTAGATCGTGCCCTTGTCGGCGTCGATGCCGTACCAGCCGATCGTGTCCGCGACCTCGAGCGGGTTGCGGTCCGCCACGCCCCCCGTGGCCGTGGTCGTGATGTCGTCACCGGAGACGCCCATCAGGACTCGGCCATCGAAGACGATGCCGTTGCCGGCCGACCCGGTCTGGGCGGCGGCGCGGAGGTTGGTGACGTCGAGGACGGCGTTCTTGCCGGCGATCTCGTAGGTCCCGAGGGTGCCGTCGCCGCCGCGCAGGAAGATGGTGAAGGCCGCCCCGCCGACGGTCTGCGTCTGCGACAGGCAGAGCCCGTCGAGCTTCCCGTCCGCCAGGCCGGCGCGCACCACGTACTTCGTGTCCGTCGTCGTCCCCGACCCCGTGCTGCGGGTCGTCGTCGCCATGCCGAGACCGACGTCGCTGCCCTCGAGGCCGCTCGAGGCGAGCTGCGCAAGGCGACCACGGCGCCGACGCAGCAGGCCATCATTCAGCCAACACTTCATCCACCTGACCCTCCCCGATCCGAAGGCAGTCATGACTCTCCCCCGCAGCGACTCCGGCTCCACCACCCTGCGCGTCATCGGCTGGGTGCTCACCATCGTCGTCATGGTCGCCATCCTCATCCCCGTCGTGGCGCTGACCTTCTCCGTCCAGGTCACCGGCAAGAGCATGGAACCCACCCTCCACGAGCAGGACCGCCTCCTGGCGAACATGCTCGCGAAGGGGGACGTGCAGCGCTTCGATCTCGTCGAGGCCCGCCTCGAGGGTGGTGGGCTCGCGGTCAAGCGCGTCATCGGCCTGCCCGGAGACAAGCTCGCCGTGAGCACGGTCAAGGGAGACACCCCCACCGTGCGCCTCATCCCCGCCGGCACCACGCAGGAGCACCGCGTCGAGAACCCCGTCTGGACCGGTCAGGTCGGCGAACGCACAAAGGCGTGCTGCGACAAGAACGGGACGGCCACGGGCAAGGTCGGCTGGGTGACGGTCCCCGCCGGTCAGTACTGGGTGCTCGGGGACAACTGGGGCGGCTCCGACGACTCGCGCAAGTACGGCTTCGTGCCCGCCACCGACATCGGCGCCACCCTCAACATGCGCCTGCTGCCCCTGGGCAGCTTCGGCACGGTCGCGCACGAGGCACGCCTCGTCCCCGTCGACTGACGACGACGCAGGTCCGGCTCAGCCAACCTTCACGATCTTGCACGGGTTGGCGTCGTTGGGACACTGCGACACCTCCTCGACCCAGCGGTGCACGCGGGTCGATCGGTCGGTGCCGTTGGCGGGCTTCGCGTAGTAGACGACGTACTGCCCAGCCCAGTACGTCTTGCGCGCGGCCTCGAGGGCCGGGTCGGTGAAGACCGGAGTGTCCAACTGGAGCCAGTCCCTCGCCTTCGGGTACGAGCCGAACCACACGACGTAGAGCACGCCCGAGCGCTCCGTCGCCTCCTTGTCGAGGACGTTCGTGATGACACCCTGGACCTGGTTGGCCTTGAGGTCGGGCACCGTCACGACCTGCTCGAGGCGCTTGCGGTACTCGGTGTCCGACGCGAAGGGGCTCCCGCCGTGCATTTCGCCGCGGTCCTGACGGAGCTCGAGACCCCAGTCCACGCCCGTGTTGGTCTCGAGTCGTTCGATGTTGAGCACGGGCGTGACGGCGATGGGCCGACTCTTGTCCACGATCACGACCTTCTCGAAGGGGTCGTTGCCAAGGCCGAGGTCGGCGACCTTCTCCGAAGCCCTCGCTCCGCCGACACCGACGACGACGCCGGCGAGGAAGCCGGCGAGGATCTTGAGCGGGACAGGGGTGGTGGCCATGTCAGCTCGCCGAATCGACGACGCGAGCGGCCGCAGCCCCCCGGTTGACCGGCTTGAGAACGGCCTTCGACATGGTGACGATCCCCTCGATGACGTCGACGCGCGGGCGGTCGCTGGGCATCAGGATCTCGCTCAGGCTCAGGCGCACGACGAAGTCGATCATCTGCTCGGTCCGGTCGATGTCCCGGGCAGGCCAGCGGTCGGTGAACGCCTTGAGCAGCATCTGCCGGGCCGGCAGGAGGACGACCTCGGGTCGGACCGTGAGGATCGGCAGGAGGGAACCACCCTCGCCAGCCCGTGCGTCGCTGAGCATGCGCTGGATGATCGGGTGGTTGCCAGCCGCGTCGAAGAGCCAGTTGAGGGTGTCACTCAGTGCGGTCGTGATGTTCGGCGCCCGGCCGGTGATGTCGACGATGCCCGCGACGAACGTCCCGATCTCGGCCTCGAAGAGGGCCCGCGCGAGATCGTCCTTCGCCCCGAACTCGTTGTAGACGGTCTGTCGGCTCACGCCAACGTCGTCCGCAATGTCGGAAATCCGGATGGCCGACCAGTCGACCTTGGCGGCGCGTTTGCGGGCGGCTTCCAGGATCGACGCACGCATCATCTCGTGCATCTTCGATCGGAAGCTGCCCTCGCCGAGCAGGCCATCGGATGTCATGCCAACAGACTTTACAACCACGCGATCGCGTCAAGCACCTCGGTTGGCCATCACAGCGCGTCTCGCGCGGCGGCCACTCCAGCGAACTGGGTGACGTCGAGCCGCTCCCCCCGAGTGCGGGGATCGATGCCCGCGGCGATCAGGCAGGCCTCCGCCCGCTCGGCCGACCCCGCCCACCCGGCGAGCGCCGCCCGGAGCGTCTTGCGCCGCTGCGCGAACGCCGCGTCGATGCAGGCGAAGGTCGCCTCGCGCGTGGCCGCGGTCGCCGGCGGCTCGCGGCGGACGAAGGAGACGAGGCCGGAGTCGACGTTGGGTACCGGCCAGAAGATGCTGCGCGACACCGTGCCGGCGAGGCGGACGTCGGAGTACCAGGCCGCCTTCACGCTGGGCACTCCGTAGGTCTTGCTCCCAGGCCGGGCAGCGAGCCGCTCGGCAACCTCGAGCTGGACCATGACGAGGACACGCTCGAGGCTGGGGAAGAGCTCGAGGAAGCGAAGGACGACCGGCACCGAGACGTTGTAGGGCAGGTTCGCGACGAGCGCCGTCGGCGCCGGGCCGGGCAGCTCCGTCACCGTCATGGCGTCGGCCTGAATGATGTCGAGGCGCTCGCTCGCGAGCGGAGCCCGCACCGCCACCGTCTCGGGCAGCGCCGCCGCCAGCGCGGGGTCGACCTCGATCACCGTGAGGTGACCGACGACCTCGAGGAGGGCGAGCGTCAGGGATCCGAGGCCGGGACCGACCTCGACGACGGCGTCCTCCGGGCCCACTCCGGCCACCCGCACGATCCGCTGGACGGTGTTGGCGTCGACGACGAAGTTCTGGCCCCACTGCTTCGTCGGGCGCACGCCCAGGCGGTCGGCGAGCTCGCGGATCTGCGCGGCCCCGAGCAGACGAACGCCCCGGTCGTCGACCGGGGCGGGCTCGGGGGCGTCAGTCATGGGGAGAACTGTAAGCGAGCCGGCGACCGACCCCGGAGGGAAGGTCGCCGGCTCGCTTACGGCGTCGCGGGATCAGGCCGCGTGCGCGCAGCCCCACGGCTGCAGGCCGCGGTCGGCGTAGACGCGGTTGGCCACGGTGATCTGCTCCTCGCGGCTGGCGAGGTCGGCGCGCGGGGCGAAGTCCCCACCACCGGCACCGAGCCAGGTCTGGATGTCGAACTGGAGGCCGCCGTAGTAGCCGTTGCCCGAGTTGATCGACCAGTTGCCGGTCGACTCACACTGGGCGATGCGGTCCCACATCGCGGCGTTCGCGAGGTTGAGGCCGCTGCCGCTCGACGTGGAGGTCGAGCTGGGGGTCGGCGCCGAGGTCGTGCTGGACGAGGACGAGGACGAGGACGAGCTCGTGGGGCTCGGCTCCGGCGTCGCGACCGGACGCTGCTTCGTGCCCTGGGCGACGACCTGCGTCACCGGCTGAGCCGTGACGCGGGACCCGATGACCCAGCGGCTCGACTCGCTGCCGTTCTTGTGGGCGACGCGGTAGGTGACCACCTTCGTGCCGGGCTTGCCCTGCGTGACGACCTTCGTCTGGCCCTCCCACAGCGAGGCGGAGGAGGTCGTGCGGGTGCTGAAGGGGATCGACGTCGAGACGTTGACCGTGTCCTTCGTGACGCGGGTGATGTGGATGCTCATGCCGTTCTTCACCTTCGCCCAGATGCCGGGCTTGAGGGTGTCGTCGGCGTCGGGCAGCTTGACCCCGAGGTCCTCGAGGGCGCCCTTGACGTTGATGGCGTTCGTGGTGCCCGAGGTCTTCGCGCCACCGGCAAAGATGGTGACCTTCTTGGGCGTGCTCATGGTGAGCGAGAGTCCGCTGCGACCGAGCGAGGCGGAACGGGACGCGGAGAGCTCGGCGTCCTGGGCGCGCAGACCGAGGTCGCGCAGCGCCTGACCGACGGTCGTGGCCGTGGTCCAGTAGGTCTTCTTCTGCCCGTCGACGGTGACGACGAGCTTGCGGCCGTAGCGAACGACGATCTTGTCGCCGTCCTCGACCTCTTCGCCGACGCCCGGGACGACGACGTCGTGCTGGCCGACGGAGATGCCCTGCTTCTCGAGGACGTCACCGACGGTGCCACCGAAGGCGTGCACGGTCGTGGTCTTGCCATCGACGGCCACGGCGACGGACTTGTCTGCCATGGCGACGCCGGACACGCCGAGGACGAGGGCGCCGACGACGCCGGTCTGCGCGGCGCGGCGGATGAGGGTGGTGCTCATGGGGCTCCAAGCTTAGGAATTCCCGGGCATCGGTGAAGGCGGCGCAGACCAGGGAGACCTGGGGGCAAGGTGAGCAGTCATTGCCCAGCCAGGGACCCGCATCGCAGGGGAACGAGCGGGTCGTGCGCTGCCCAGGAGGGGAACCGACCCCGGCCAACGAGGAACCAGCCTGCCCCGACGAAGGCGTCAAGGTCAAATTTTGGTAACGGTGTGGTGAATCACCAGGGACCGTAGACCCTCTCCGACGTGGCGCTCAGCGCCCGGCACAGTTGCGGCACGTCGACGTTGAGCGTGGCCGCCATGGCCCGCACCGTGAGGGGCACGAGGTAGGGCGCGTTGGCGGCCCCGCGGTGCGGCACCGGCGTCAAGTAGGGGGCATCGGTCTCGACGAGCAGCTGGTCGAGCGGGGTGATCGACAGGGCATCCCGCAGGCCCCCCGCATTCTTGAAGGTGACCGTGCCGGAGAAGGACAGCAGGTAGCCGCGATCGATGCACTCGCGGGCGAAGGCCATGTCCCCGGAGAAGCAGTGGAGGACCGTGCGCTCGGGAGCACCCTCCTCGTCGAGGATCCGCAGGACGTCGTCGTGCGAGTCGCGGTCGTGGATCTGCAGAGCCTTGCCGAGCCGCTTGGCGAGGTCGATGTGCCAGCGGAACGAATCGTGTTGTGCCGCAACCCCATCCGGGCCGGTGCGGAAGTAGTCGAGCCCGGTCTCGCCGATGACCCGGATCCGCGGGTGGGCCGCGAGCGTCTCGATCTCGGCGCGCGCCTCGGCCGTCCGGCCGGACGCCTCGAGACCCGGCGCTTCGTTGGGGTGGATCGCCACTCCCCCGAGCATCTGGGGGTGCCGGTCGATCTGCTCGACCGTGAAGCGCGCGCCGGGCAGGTCGCATCCGATCTGGACGACCCGGTCGACACCCACGGACGCCGCGAGCCGGAGCGCCTCCGCCACGGCGTCGGCGGCCGTCGAGGCTCCGCCGCCGCCGGGGGCGCCGCCGGCACCCTCACCGTCGGCGAGGTCACCGCGCACGATGTCGAGATGGGTGTGGTTGTCGACGACCGGGATCGGCAGTCGATCGGGAAGGGGCGGAGTCTGCCCGTGCCGTACGTCCTGCGCCACGGGTCAGCCTGCGTCGGGCGCCGACAGCCGAGCGTGCTCCGCCGCCAGCACCTCGTCGGCGTCGTACTTGGTGAAGACGGGCGACGGCTTGGCGATCGGCGCGCCGACGACGACGGGGCGTGACTCCCACGTCGGCGTCGCCGTGTACTCGCCCGTGATGACGAGGTAGCGACGCTGCGGGTCGTCGAGGTCCTCGACCTCCTCGAGCCGCGGCATCGGCATGAACTCACCCTCGCCGCCGAGCACGCCGTGGATCGTGTTGGAGGAGTGCGGCAGGAAGGGGGACATGATCGTGTTGAGGTCGCTCACGGCCTGGACGAGGGTGTGCAACACGGTCGCCAGGCGCTCGCGCTGGTCCTCCCCCTTCAGCTTGAAGGGCTCGGTGTCGGAGACGTACTTGTTGGCCTCGCCGACCAGGCGCATGGCCTCGCCGATGGCCGCCTTCTGCCGGTGCCGTCCGATGAGGTCGCCCACCGTGCCGAAGCCGTCGCGGATCGTCGCCAGCAGCGCCTCGTCCACGGGCTCGAGCGGGCCGGGCTGCGGGATCTCACCGAAGTTCTTGGCGAGCATGGAGGCCGTCCGGTTGACGAGGTTGCCCCAGCCGGCGACGAGCTCCGAGTTGTTGCGCTGGATGAACTCCGCCCAGGTGAAGTCGCTGTCCTGGGTCTCCGGGCCGGCCGCGCAGATGAAGTACCGCAGCGGGTCCGGACCGTAGCGCTCGAGGACGTCGCGCACGTAGATGACGTGGCCGCGCGACGTGGACAGCTGCTTGCCCTCCATCGTCATGAACTCGGAGGCGACGACCTCGGTGGGCAGGTTGAGCACGCCGTACTCCCCCGGCTCGCCCCCCTTCGTGCCCTTGCCCGCGTAGGCAAGCAGCTCGGCAGGCCACACCTGCGAGTGGAACGTGATGTTGTCCTTGCCCTGGAAGTAGTAGGACAGCGCCTCGGGGTCGTTCCACCACTCGCGCCAACGGTCCGGCTCGCCGAGGCGGCGGGCCCACTCGATGGACGCCGAGAGGTAGCCGACGACGGCGTCGAACCACACGTAGAAGCGCTTCGTCGGCTGGTCGCGCCAGCCGTCGATCGGCACGGGGATGCCCCAGTCGAGGTCGCGCGTCATGGCGCGGGGCCGCACGTCCTTGAGCAGGTTCTGCGAGAAGGCGATGACGTTCGGGCGCCACGTGCCGCTGGCCTCGCGCTCGGCGAGCCACTCGCCGATCGCGTCGGCGAGTGCCGGCAGGTCGAGGAAGAAGTGCTGGGTCTCGACGAACTCGGGGGTCTCGCCGTTGATCTTGCTGCGCGGGTCGATCAGCTCCGTGGGGTCGAGCTGGTTGCCGCAGTTGTCGCACTGGTCGCCGCGGGCCTCGCCGTAACCGCAGAGCGGGCAGGTGCCCTCGATGAACCGGTCCGGCAGGGTGCGACCCGTCGACGGGCTGATCGCGCCGCGCGTGGTCTGCTCGATCATGTAGCCGTTGCGCCAGTCGCCGGTGAAGAGCTCCTGCGCCACCGTGTAGTGGTTGACCGTGGTCGTGCGGGTGAAGAGGTCATAGGCGAGGCCGAGGTCGGTGAGGTCCTTGGCGATGACGGCGTTGAAACGGTCCGCGAGCTCGCGCGGGGTCACGCCCTCCTTGTCGGCCTGGACGATGATCGGCGTGCCATGCTCGTCGGTGCCCGAGACCATGAGCACGTCATGACCGGCCATCCGCATGTAGCGGCTGAAGACGTCCGAGGGGACACCGAAGCCGGCGACGTGACCGATGTGGCGGGGGCCGTTGGCATAGGGCCAGGCGACGGCCGAGAGAACCTTGCTCATGGCGGCAATCCTAGGTCCGCCGGGCGGCCCGGCCCCGAGCCGGTCGGATTCGGGGCGCGTCAACACGGCGGCGGGGCCCGATGCGGGGCACAATCGGGCACATGATCGCCGCTCTCACAGGAGTGGGCCTCTCGGCTGCCGCCGGGCTCAACGCCTACATCCCCTTCCTCATCGTCGCCCTCATCGCGCGCTTCACGGACGTCATCACACTGCCGTCCTCCTTCGCGTGGATCGAGAGCGGCTGGGCCATCGGCGTCGGCGCCGTCCTCCTCCTCGCGGAGGTCGTCCTCGACAAGGTCCCCGCCGTCGACACGGTCAACGACGCCGTGCAGACCTTCATCCGACCCAGCATGGGCGGTCTCATCTTCGCCGCGACGACGGCCGCCGAGAGCCTCGACCAGTCGACGTGGATGCAGCAGAACCAGTGGGCCGGGATCCTGCTCGGCATCGTCGTGTCGGGGCTCGTGCACTCGGGCAAGATGGCCGCCCGCCCCGTCGTCAACGCGACGACCCTGGGCGTCGGCGCCCCCGTCGTCTCCACCGTCGAGGACGGCGCGTCGATCGGCCTGAGCGTGATCGCGATCTTCCTGCCGCTGCTCGTCATCATCGCCATCGTCATCCTGCTGCTCGCCTTCATCTGGGCCTGGCGGGCGGCGGCGCGACTGCGTCGTCGGCGGCGAGAGCGACCGGGCTGGGCGACCGGCCTCAGCGGATGAGGGACTGCACGAGCAGCCCCACCATCTCGCGCAGGTAGTTCTCGCGGCGGTCCTCCGGCTGCCCAAGGGCGCTCAGCAGAATGCCCTCGAAGGCGGCCACCGTCGCCGTGGCCAGGCGCAACGGCTGCGGGTGTCCCGTCCGGGCGGCGATCGGCGTCGCCGCGGCGATGAGGTCGTCGTGCCACGGCGAAAAGGCCTTGTTGATGGCCGGCACGCGCACCGCCTCCAGGCTCAGCTCCGCGCGCACGAGCGAGACCTCCGGGTGGTCGAGCCACTCGACGAAGAGGCCGACGATGCCCGCCGTGAGTTGCTCCTCGTCGACGCCGTCCTCCGAGGCCAGCGGCTCCATGAGCGCCCGGACCTGGGCGTGCAGCTGGTCGGCCACGTGCTCGCTGAGCGCGACGAGGAGCGCCATGCGGGTGCGCAGATAGCTCGACGTGCTGCCCTCCGGCAGCCCCGCCTCGCGGTCGACGGCGCGGTGGGTCAGGGCACGCAGGCCGCCGGCCGCGGTCACCCGCACCGCCGCATCGAGGATCCCGGTCATCCGCGGCGACGGGTTGTAGCTGCGCTCGGGCACGTGACCTCCTGATCTCGCCGGCTGGGTCTCATCCGCTGAGTGCGCCGCGGGGTCGCGGGCGTCACGCACCCTACCGGCGCCGCCGTCGCCGGCCGAGTCGACGTGTCTACCCTCGACCCATGCACAGCGCTCCCGACCCGCTCGACGGGCAACCGCCGACCCCGCAGGCGGCACTGCGGCCCCGCGACCTCCTCATCGAGACGGTGCTCGTGCTGGGCGTCTCCCTCGGCGCCTCGGCGATCTGGTCCGCCCTGAGCCTGATCCGCAAACTGCTCGCCGAGACCGGGCTGCGTGCCCAGACGACGGCCATGAACAGCTCCGTCGTGCCGGACCACCCCTGGCTCGACCTCGCGTACCAGCTCGTCGGCATCGGCCTCGCGCTCGTCCCCGTCGTGCTCGCCCTGCACCTGCTGGGCCGCGACCACGGCCAGCCGCGCCCCCTTCGGCGCCTCGGCCTCGACCGGGGGCACGCGGGCGCCGACCTCGTGCGCGGCCTCGCCCTGTCGGCCGCCATCGGGCTGCCGGGCCTGGCGCTCTACCTCGTCAGCCGCGAACTCGGCCTCAACACGACGGTGGCGGCAGCGGACGTGTCCGGGGCGTGGTGGACCGTCCCCGTGCTCGTCCTCGCAGCGGCCCAGAACGCCGTCCTCGAGGAGGTCATCATGATCGGCTACCTCTTCGCTCGCTGGCTCGGCGCCGGCTGGTCGACGGTGGCCGTCGTCGTCACGTCAGCGCTCATCCGCGGCAGTTACCACCTCTACCAGGGCTTCGGCGGGTTCGCCGGCAACGTCGTGATGGGCCTGATCTTCGGGTTGATCTACGTCCGGACGAAGAGGATCGCCCCCCTCGTCGTCGCCCACACGGTCCTCGACGTGGTCGCCTTCGTCGGCTATGCCCTGCTGCGCGACCACCTCGCCTGGCTCTGACCCCCTTCGCGCGCGCACTCGCGAGGGACTGGCGAGGGCGGGCGGTGAGGGGGGCGGTGAGGGCGTGGCGTGAGCCGGGCCGTGTGCGACGCGGGGAGCGCTTCACCCGAGTTGCGCAGCGTTACCCGACATGCGAACCCGGGTAACGCTGCGAGTATCGGGTGACCCGATACGCGTGAGGCAGGTGGGGCCGTGGGGCTGGCGTGAGCCGGGCGTGTGCGACGCGGGGAGCGCTTCACCCGAGTTGCGCAGCGTTACCCGACATGCGAACCCGGGTAACGCTGCGAGTATCGGGTGACCCGATACGCGTGAGGCAGGTGGGGCCGTGGGGCGGGCGCGAGCCGGGCGTGTGCGACGTGGGGAGCGCTTCACCCGAGTTGCGCAGCGTTACCCGACATGCGAACCCGGGTAACGCTGCGCGTATCGGGTGACCCGATACGCGTGAGGCAGGTGGGGCCGTGGGGCCGTGGGGCGGTGGGACGCCGAAGGGGGCCCTGTCCGCGTGGACGGGGCCCCCTTCGGGACGGGCCTACTTCTGCGCGCTCAGCGCGTGCCGGTAGTCGGCGTTGAGCTGCGAGATCACGTCGAGCGGGATCTCCTTCGGGCAGCTCGCCGCGCACTCGCCGATGTTGGTGCAGCCACCGAAGCCCTCGGCGTCGTGCACCTCGAGCATGTTGATGACGCGGGAGTCGCGCTCGGCCTGACCCTGGGGCAGCTCGCCGAGGTGCGTGACCTTGGCGCCGAGGAAGAGCATCCCCGACGCGTTCGGGCAGGCCGCGACGCAGGCGCCGCACCCGATGCACGTCGCCGTGTCGAAGGCGCGGTCCGCCTTGACCTTCGGGACCGGGGCCGCGTGAGCGTCCGGGGCAGCGCCCGTGTTGACCGAGATGTAGCCGCCGGCCTGAATGATCCGGTCGAAGGCGCCACGGTCGACGACGAGGTCCTTGATGACGGGGAACGCGTCCGCGCGCCACGGCTCGACCGTGATGGTGTCGCCGTCCTTGAAGGAGCGCATGTGCAGCTGGCAGGTCGTCGTGACCTCCGGCCCGTGGGCCTGGCCCGAGATCATCAGACCGCACATGCCGCAAATGCCCTCGCGGCAGTCGCTGTCGAAGGCGATCGGGTCGGTGCCCTCGGCATTGAGCTGCTCGTTGAGGACGTCCAGCATCTCGAGGAAGGACATGTCCGGGGAGATGTCGTCGACCTCGTAGGAGACCAGCGAACCCTTGGCGGCGTTGTCCGGCTGACGCCAGATCTTGAGGGTGAGCTTCATGATTACTTGTAGCTCCTCTGCTTGAGCTCGATGGCCTCGTAGACGAGGGGTTCCTTGTGGAGGACCGGCGCGCCGTCCCCACCGTGCTCCCAGGCCGCGACGTAGGCGAACTCGTCGTCGTGACGCAGCGCCTCACCGTCCTCGGTCTGGGACTCGGCGCGGAAGTGGCCGCCGCAGGACTCGCGCCGGTGCAGCGCGTCGATGCACATGAGCTCGCCGAGCTCGATGAGGTCGGCCACGCGGCCGGCGCGCTCGAGGCTCTGGTTGAGCTCCTCGTTCTTGCCGAGGACGCGCAGGTTGGACCAGAACTGCTTCTTCAGGTCGCGGATCTTCTCGATGGCCGTGAGCAGGCCCTCCTCGGTCCGCTCCATGCCGCAGTACTCCCACATGATGTTGCCGAGCTCGCGGTGGTAGCTGTCGACCGAGCGGTCGCCGCCGGAGCTGAGGAAGTACTCGATCCGGTCCGTCACCGACGTGCGCGCCTCGACGACCGCCTCGTGGTCCTCCGACAGCGCGTCGAAGGGGCCCTTGGCCAGGTAGTCGCGGATCGTGTTCGGCAGGACGAAGTAGCCGTCTGCCAGACCCTGCATGAGGGCCGAGGCGCCGAGGCGGTTGGCGCCGTGGTCGGAGAAGTTCGCCTCACCGGCGACGAAGAGGCCGGGGATCGACGACTCGAGGTCGTAGTCCACCCAGAGGCCACCCATCGTGTAGTGCACGGCCGGGTAGATGCGCATCGGCGTCTCGTAGGGGTTCTCCCCCGTGATCCGCGCGTACATGTCGAAGAGGTTGCCGTACTTGGCCTCGACGGCCGGGCGACCCAGTCGCGAGATGGCCTCGGCGAAGTCGAGGTAGACGCCGCGGCGCACCTGGCGCTCCTCGCCGTCCGGGCCGAACTCCGTGATGGCCGGGCCGACGCCGCGACCTTCGTCGCACATGTTCTTGGCCTGGCGCGACGCGATGTCGCGGGGCACGAGGTTGCCGAAGGAGGGGTAGATCCGCTCGAGGTAGTAGTCGCGGTCCTCCTCGGCGATCTCGCGCGGGTCCTTGTCGCAGTCCTCGACGCGCTTCGGCACCCAGATGCGGCCGTCGTTGCGGAGCGACTCGCTCATGAGCGTCAGCTTCGACTGGTGGTCGCCGGAGACCGGGATGCACGTCGGGTGGATCTGCGTGTAGCAGGGGTTGGCGAAGTGGGCGCCCTTGCGGTGCGCGCGCCACGCCGCGGTGACGTTGCAGCCCATGGCGTTCGTCGAGAGGAAGAAGACGTTGCCGTAGCCACCGGAGGCGAGGACGACGGCGTCGGCGAGGTGCGTCTCGATCTCGCCGGTGACCATGTCGCGGGCGATGATGCCGCGGGCGCGACCGTCGACGACGATGAGCTCGAGCATCTCGTGACGCGTGAACGTCTCGACGGTGCCGGCGGCGACCTGACGCTCGAGCGCCTGGTAGGCGCCGATCAGGAGCTGCTGGCCCGTCTGGCCGCGCGCGTAGAACGTGCGGGAGACCTGCACACCACCGAACGAGCGGTTGTCGAGCAGACCGCCGTACTCACGCGCGAAGGGGACGCCCTGCGCGACGCACTGGTCGATGATGTTGGCGCTGACCTCGGCCAGACGGTGGACGTTCGTCTCGCGGGAGCGGTAGTCGCCGCCCTTGACGGTGTCGTAGAAGAGACGGTGGACGGAGTCGCCGTCCTCCTTGTAGTTCTTCGCGGCGTTGATGCCACCCTGGGCGGCGATCGAGTGGGCGCGACGCGGGGAGTCCTGGTAGCAGAAGGACTTCACGTTGTAGCCCGCCTCGCCGAGCGTGGCCCCGGCGGAGGCACCGGCGAGGCCGGTGCCGACGATGATCACGGAGAGCTTGCGGCGGTTGGCCGGGTTGACGAGGGCCGCCTCGAACTTGCGGGTCGTCCACTTGTCCTCGATGGGACCAGCCGGCGCCTTCGTGTCCGCGATGGGGGCGCCCTCGGAGTACAGGCCGTTGATGAGCGTGTCAGTCATGTCTGTGGCAGTCCCTTAGTCGATGATCCCGGCGAGGATGGCGAGCGGCGTCAGCAGGAAGCCCCCGGCGATGACGACCGCCGTGACGATGCCGGCGGTCTTCGCCTTGGCGCGCGACGCGGTCGAGCTCGTCAGGCCGAGCGTCTGCGACGCGCTCCAGATGCCGTGGTGCAGGTGCATGGCCAGCGCGAGCATGGCGAGGGCGTAGATCAGCGTCACCCACCAGATCGAGAAGCTCTCGACGATGTTGGCGTAGGGGCTGGCCTGCTCGCCCTGCGGCGTCACCGTGTGCGTCGTCAGGTGCAGGATGTGGAAGATCACGAAGAGCAGGAGGGCCAGACCGCCCCAGCGCATGGTGCGCGAGGAGAGCGTCGAGCCGACCGCCTTCTTCACCGCGTAACGCTGGGTGCGGGCGCCCGAGGCGCGGCTCCACAGCGCGAAGGCGCTCCCCGCGTGCCCGATGAGGGCAAGCACGAGGACCACGCGGATGACCCACAGCAGGCCCGCGTAGGGGAGCATCGGCTCCCCGAAGGTGCGCAGGTGGTGCGCGTAGTCGTTGAAGGCCTCGGCACCGCGGAACGCCTGAAGGTTCCCGTACATGTGGAGGACGAGGTAGAGCACGAAGATGATGCCGGTGACCGCCATGAGGAGCTTCAGCCCGATGGAGGACCGGCCCACGCCGCGCTGCTTTGCGCTGGGGAGAGTCGTAGTTGCCACAGGCGAAACGTACCGCTTGGTGACGGCCGCCACGTGCCGCGGGGGGCGCTTTCCGGTGTGAGATGTGCCCGGTTACCGGGACGTAATAGACAACGCAACTGTTGGCGAAATGCGTTGTCGTGCAACTGTGTCGGCACGGTCGGCGAGGATGGAGGGATGAGCGAGCCAACGGACCACGCAGCGCAAACGATCGTCAGCACCACGACGGATCACGGCGACATCACGCTGCGGGAGCGCCGGACTCCGGGCGGCGTCGTGCACGAGCTCGTCGTCAACGGGGTCTTCGCCATGGACACGGTCGACACGACCACGGAGGTCGCGCTCGCCGAGCGGGCCCTCGCCCTCGTCGAGTCACCCCGTCGGGTCCTCGTCGGCGGCCTCGGCCTCGGCTTCACGGCGTGGAACGTCCTCAAGGACCGCCGGGTCGAGCGGGTCGACGTCGTCGAACGCGAGGAGGCCCTCGTCGAGTGGTCGCGCCTGGCCTTGGCGCCGACGCTCGGCCTCGTGGGCCGGCACCCGCGCGCCCACCTGCACGTGGCCGACGTCCGGGACGTGCTGACCGGCGACGCGTCAGCGGCAACCCCCGGCGACGTGGTCGGCCCGTGGGACGTCATCCTGCTCGACGTCGACAACGGCCCGAGCTTCCTCGTCCACGACGACAACGGCGGTCTCTACGGGGCGGACGCGCTGCGCGCGACCCTGGCGAAGGTCGTCCCCGGCGGCGTCCTCGCGATCTGGGCCGCCCAGCCCGAACCCGACCTCGCGGCGCGACTCGCCGAGCTGGCCCCCACGCAGGAGATCCTGGTCGAGGTGCACCGCGGCGGACGCGACCTCACCTACGCCCTCTACGTGGCGCGGGCGGCAACCGCGGCGTCGTAGAGCGCCTTACGGCTCAACCCGGTCTCGGCGGCGACGGCCACCGACGCCTCCTTGAGGCGCTCCCCGGCGGCGACCCGGTCCAACACCCGGGCGACGGCGTCGTCCTGCGAGACGACCGTGGCTGGAGCACCGTCGACGACGACGGTGATCTCGCCGCGGACCCCTTCGCTCGCCCACGCGGTCAGCTCGTCGAGTCCGCCGCGGCGGACCTCCTCGTAGGTCTTGGTCAGCTCGCGGCAGACGGCCGCGCGACGGTCGCCGCCGAAGGCCTGGGCCATGGCCGCGAGCGTGTCGGCGATCCGGTGCGGCGCCTCGAAGAAGATCATCGTCCGGCGCTCGTCGGCCAACGCGCCGAAGAACCGTGCGCGCTCCCCCGGTTTGCGCGGGGCGAAGCCCTCGAAGCAGAACCGGTCCACGGGGAGCCCCGAGACCGCGAGCGCCATCAGGACCGCACTCGGGCCGGGGACACAGGTGAGGGGGATGTCCGCATCGATGCACGCGCGCACCAGGCGATAGCCCGGGTCCGAGACGGACGGCATCCCCGCATCGGTCACGAGGACGACCCGCTCCCCCGCCTGGAGCCGCGCGATCAGGTCCGGGGTGCGCTCGGCCTCGTTGTGCTCGTGATAGCTGACGACCTTGGCCTGCGTCGTCACGCCGAGGTCGTTCTGGAGGCGCCGCAGCCGCCGCGTGTCCTCCGCGGCGATGACGTCGGCGCCCGCGAGCTCGGCCGCGAGCCGGGGCGCGGCGTCGCGGGGATCCCCAATCGGGGTGGCGGCGAGGACGAGGGGCACGGGCCCATCCTCGCAGGCGCGACCGGCCCCCTTCGCCCACCTCCGTGCGCGCGGTGTGGCCGACAGTCGACGGCGTCTGTCTACGATGACGCCCATGACCCGGGGAGAGCAGTTGCGCACTCGCCTGCTCGGATTCCGGCCGTCCGACACCCTCTGGGGCTGGTTCGGGCCGCTGCTCATCGCCGCGCTCGGTGGCGTGATCCGCTTCTGGCGCCTGGATCGGCCGCACCAGCTCGTCTTCGACGAGACCTACTACGTCAAGCAGGGCGTCTCGATGCTCGACCACGGGGTCGAGCTCCGCTGGCAGGGCGACGGCGAGAAGGTCGACCCGTGGTTCACCCACGGCACCACGGACGTCTTCATCTCCACCGACGGTGACATGGTCGTCCACCCGCCGGTCGGCAAGTGGGTCATCGCCGCCGGTGAGTGGCTCTTCGGCGCGGACTCGTCGTGGGGGTGGCGCTTCTCCGTCGCCGTGCTCGGGACGTTGTCGATCCTCATGATCGGGCGGATCGCGCGGCGCCTCTTCCGCTCGACCCTGCTCGGCTGCGTGGCCGCCTTCCTCCTCGCCTTCGAGGGACACCACTTCGTCCACTCGCGCACCGGCCTGCTCGACCTCATCCTCATGTTCTTCCTGCTCGCCGGCTTCGGTGCGCTCCTCATCGATCGGGACTGGAGCCGGGCCAAGCTCGCGCGGAAGGTGGCCGCGCTGCCGGCCGGGACGACGCTCGACTGGGGTCCGTGGCTCGGTGCGCGGCCGTGGCGCTGGGTGGCCGGCCTGAGCCTCGGCCTCGCCATGGGCACGAAGTGGTCCGGTCTCTACGCGCTCGCCGTCTTCGGCCTGATGACGGTCCTGTGGGACATGGGCGCGCGCCGCGCGGTCGGCGTCCGGCACTGGATCGCCGCAGGCGTCGTCAAGGACGGACCCCTCGCCTTCATCGCGATGGTCGGGACGGCCTTCGTCACGTACATCGCGTCCTACGTCGGCTGGTTCCGCAGCGAGCACGGCTACGACCGCCACTGGGCCGAGTCCCGCGCGGCCGAGGGCGGCTTCGGCTGGGTGCCGGACCCGTTGCGGTCGCTGTGGCACTACCACGCTGAGATGTACGACTTCCACGTCCATCTCACGTCCAAGCACACCTACCAGGCCAACCCGTGGAGCTGGATCGTCCAGGGCCGACCGACGTCCTTCTTCTACGAGGGACCGACGAAGGGGGACGCCGGCTGCGCCGTCGACCAGTGCAGCAAGGCGATCCACTCGATCGGCACCGTGCCGGTGTGGTGGCTCGGCGCACTGTCGATCCTCGTGCTCGGGGTCCACTGGGCCCTACGGCGCGACTGGCGCGCGGGCGCGATCCTCGCCGGACTCGCGGCGACCTACCTGCCGTGGTTCACGATCCAGCACCGGACGATCTACGGGTTCTACTCCGTGGCCTTCGAGCCGTGGGTCGTGCTCGGGGCGACCTTCGTCCTGGGTCTCGTGCTCGGGCGGCGCGAGGACAGCCTGCTGAGGCGCCGGGCCGGCCTCGCGTCAGTCCTCGCCTTCCTGCTCCTGTCGCTCGCGATCTTCGCCTTCTTCTGGCCGATCTACACCGCGCAGGTCATCCCCTATGACCACTGGCGCTGGCGGATGTGGTTCCCGAGCTGGATCTGAGTGGCCCGCCGGGCGCCCCAACCCATGGCTGTCTCATGTCCGGCGGCCCCTGATTTCTACCCCGACCCGACCTGAGCTAGCCTTCCCGCCATAGGTCAGCCTTACCTAACTTAGGTGAGCCAAATGTCGGAAGGAGATCAGGTGTCGGTCGTTGCTCGTCCGCGCACGCCGGAGGCGCCCGCCTCCGCGCCCGCTCTCCGGCCGGCGCGCGGGCCGCGGTCGGTCCCCTTCGTCACCGATCTCGCCACGCACGGCGACGCACCCGCGCTGGTGACGGCCGGCGGCATCCGCACCCACGCCGCCCTCGCGCAGGCGGTGGCCGATGCGGCCGCCGCCCTCCCCGACGTCGCGACCGGACGGCGACTCGTGCTCCTCGAACTCGGCAACGACGAGACGTCGCTCGTCGCCCACCTCGCCACGCTCGCCGCCGGGCACGTCGCGCTCATCACCTCCCCGACCCACGCGTCGACCGACTCGCTCGTCGGGCGCTACGCCCCCGACCTCGTCGTCCCCCACGGGACGCCGCTGCCGGCCGCCGCCCGCGCTGCCGCGATCGCGGACCAGCCGGCCCGGCATGATCTGCACCCGGAACTCGCGGTCCTGCTCAGCACGTCCGGGTCGACCGGCTCCCCCAAGCTCGTGCGGCTGTCGCACGACAACCTCCAGTCGAACGCCGAGGCGATCGCCCAGGCACTCGGCCTGCGCGCCGACGACCGCGCCATCACCTCGCTGCCCGCGCACTACTGCTACGGCCTGTCGGTGCTGCACAGCCACCTTGCCGTCGGCGCCTCCGTCGTCCTCACCGGGGCCTCGGTCGTCGACCCGTGCTTCTGGGACGCGGCGCGCACACACTCGGTGACGAGCCTCGCCGGCGTGCCGCACACCTTCGAAATGCTGGAGCGGATCGCCGGGGCCACGGCGAGCCTGCCGTCGCTGCGGCGGATCACCCAGGCCGGTGGCCGGATGGCCCCGCGACGGGTCGCCGAGGTCGCCGAACGCGGCCGCCGCGAGGGCTGGGACCTCGTCGTCATGTACGGCCAGACCGAGGCCACCGCCCGGATGGCGATCCTCCCGCCCGAGCTCCTGCCCGGCGCCGAGGACTCCGTCGGTCGCGCCGTCCCCGGATCCCGCCTCACCCTCGACCACGGTGTCCCCGAGGCGGTGGACCTCGGCCCCGACGTCGGCGAACTCCTGCTCGAGGGCCCGGGGGTCATGCTCGGCTACGCCCGCAGCCCACGCGACCTCGCCCTGGGGCGCACCACGCACGTGCTGCGCACGGGCGACCTCGCCCGGATCGACGAGGACGGGCTCGTCCGGATCATCGGCCGCCGCCGTGCCTTCCTCAAGGTGCTCGGCACCCGGATCGACCTCGGCGAGGTCGAGGCCCGCCTCGAGGAGCGCGGACTGAGCGCGTGCGCGGGCGGCACCGACGAGACGCTCGACGTGGCCGTCGCCATCGGGCCCCAGCTGTCCTGCACCACCGCGCTGCGGGCGACCGTCGCCGACGCCGCCGGCCTGCCCGCCGCCGCGGTGCGCACGGTCGTGCTCGACGAGCTCCCCCGCCTGAGCACCGGGAAGGTCGACCGGCCGGCAGCCATGGCGGCCGTCGCCGCAGCGGCCGAGGCCGCGCAGGCGTCGCAGGGGCAGGCGACGACCGAGGCAGCGACCGATCAGATCGCCGCTCGCCTCGCCGCCCTGCGCGAGACCTACGCGCTGTGCCTCGACCTGCCCGACGTCACCCCGGAGGACACCTTCTCCTCCCTCGGTGGCGACTCCCTCTCCTATGTCGAGGTGTCGCTGCGGGTCGAGGAACTGCTCGGCGATCTGCCCGCGGACTGGCACCACCGCAGCCTCGCCGACCTCGCCGCGAGCGCGGTCGAGTCCCCGTCGCGCCTCGCCGCGGTCGAGGGCACCGTGGCCCTGCGCGCCGCAGCGACGGTGGCGGTGGCGCTCGCCCACGTCGACGTCGTCGAGATTCGCGGCGGCGCCCACGCGCTGCTCGCCGTGGCGGGTTACAACCTCGCGCGCTTCTCGCTGTCCGCACCCACGGGCCGCGAGCGCCTGCGCCGGACGTTCGGCTCGGTGGCGGCCGTCGCGGTGCCAGCCGTCCTCTGGATGACGCTCGTGACCCTCGTCAACGGCACCTACGACCTCGCCAACCTCGGCCTCGTCAACTGGCTCGTCGGGGACGTCGAGTGGGGCGCCCGCGTGCACGCCTGGTTCATCGAGGCGCTCGTCTGGTGCAGCCTCGGCACGGCTGCGCTGCTCGCGATCCCGGGCGTCGGCCGGCTGCACCGGCGGGCCCCCTTCGCCCTCGCCCTCGGTCTCGCGGTCGTCGCGCTCGTGCCGCGGTTCGTGTTCCTCACCGACACCTCGACGCCCGTGCGCGGCCTGCCGTACTTCGTGGCGTGGCTCTTCCTGCTCGGGGTCGCCGCCGCCGGTGCGCGCGGCCACGGCCAACGGGCCCTCATCCTCGCCGTCGCGGCACTGGGGATCCACGGCTACTACGGCGACCTGATCCGCGAGGCGACGATCCTCGCCGGCGTCGCCGCGCTGCTGTGGCTGCCGCGCGTCCGGATGCCGCGCCCGGTCGCGGCCGCGACCGCCCTCATCGCCTCGTCCTCCCTCTTCATCTACCTCTGCCAGTGGCAGGTCTTCGGCCTCTTCGACGAGAAGCGCGGCCTGGCCGCCTTCGTCGCCGCCATGGCCGTCGGCATCGCCGTCCACCTCGGCTGGACCCAGTTTGTCCGCCTCGTCCGTCACCGCACGAAGGTCACGAAGGTCACCCCGACCCCGATCAAGGAGCACCACTGATGCGCCGCGCCACCACCCTCGTCGGCCTCGTCGCCGTCCTCGCCACCGCCGCGTGCGGCAGCGCGCAGGACTCCGCCGAGCCCGAGCTCGACCCCGCCAAGCTGACGATCTACTCCTCGCAGCACGAGAACGTGACGCAGGCCTGGGTCGACGCCTTCGAGAAGAAGACGGGCGAGGAGGTCCAGATCCGCTTCGGCAAGGACTCCTCGATGGGCCACCAGCTCGTCGAGGAGGGCGCCGACTCCCCCGCGGACGTCTTCCTCACCGAGAACAGTCCCGCCATGACGCTCGTCCAGGACGCCGACCTGCTCGCTCCCGTCGACGACACCACGCTGGCGCAGGTGCCGAAGGACCGGGCCCCGTCCAACGGACTGTGGACCTCCATCGCCGCCCGCTCGACCGTATTGGTCTACAACCCGGAACTCGTGGACGAGGCGGACCTTCCGGACTCGCTCATGGACCTGCAGGATCCGGAGTACCAGGGCAAGTGGGGTGCCGGGGCCACCGGCGCCGACTTCCAGGCCATCGTCGCCGGGATGCTCGAACTCGAGGGCGAGCAGGCCACCGCCGACTGGCTGACCGGCCTCAAGGACAACGCCGAGCTCCTCCAGAACAACATCGTCACCATGAAGGCGGTCAACGAGGGTCAGCTGCCGATGGGCGTGATCTACCACTACTACTGGTACCGCGACCAGGCCGCCTCCAAGGAGGGCAGCGGCAACACCAAACTCAAGTACTTCAAGAACGAGGACCCGGGCGCCTTCGTCAGCTACTCGGCCGGTGGCGTCCTGAAGTCGAGCAAACACTCCGCCGAGGCCCAGGACTTCCTCGCCTTCGTCACGAGCAAGGAGGGTCAGCAGATCCTCACCGACTCGGGCGCGAAGGAGTACACCGTCGCGACCGGCGTCGCGGCCGACGCCGACCTCCCGCCCCTCGACAGCCTCGAGGCCCCCGACATCGACCCGTTCACCCTGGACTCGGAGAAGGTCGCCGAACTCATGACCGATGCAGGTGTGCTCTGACGGACGCGGCAGACTGTCGCTGATGTCCGCCGACGCTCAGCGAAACCACCACGGCCTGCGCCGGCCCCTCTCGGGGTCGGCGCTCGTCGGCGTGGCCGCGCTGCTCGTCACGGTCCTGACGCTGCTGCCGATCGGGGTCGTCGTCGTCCGCGCGGCCGATGCCGGCTGGGCGACCGCGGTCGAGGCCCTCGTCCGCCCTCGGGTCGGCGAACTCATCCGGCACACCCTGGCGCTCGTGGCTATCACCGTCCCCGCGACGGCCGTGCTCGGCGTCGGCGCGGCGTGGCTCGTCGAGCGCACGGACCTGCCGCTGTCCCGGACGTGGCGCGCGCTGCTGCTCGCCCCGCTGACGGTGCCCGCCTTCGTCAACGGCTATGCCTGGATCTCGCTCGTCCCCGGTCTGCACGGACTGCTCGGCGCCGCGATCGTCACGACACTGTCGTACTTCCCCTTCGTCTTCCTGCCGGTCGCCGCCGTGATCCGCGGCCTCGACGGCGGCGCCGAGGACTCGGCGCGCGCCCTCGGGCTGGGTGCGGGGGCGACCTTCGCCCGGGTCGTGTTGCCGCAGCTGCGCCCGGCGCTCTCCGGTGGCCTCCTGCTCGTCGGCCTGCACCTGCTCGCCGAGTACGGCGTGCTCGAGATGATGCGCTACTCGACCTTCACGACGGCCATCCTCGAGCAGTACCAGCTCGGTTTCAGCAACGACACGGGAAGCCTCTTCGCGTGTGTGCTGATCGTGCTGTGCCTGACCTTCCTCGGCGTCGAGTGGCTGCTGCGCGGTAATGCGCGCGTCGCCCGCTACGGCCGCGGCACGCTGCGCCGGCCCGAACCCGCCCGCCTGGGCGCCTGGACCGTGCCGTCCCTGCTCGCCCTCACCTCGCTGATCGTGCTCGCCCTCGGCGTGCCGCTCGCCAGCGTCGGCCGCTGGCTCGTCACGGGCTGGTCCGCGATCGACTGGGCCTCCGTCGGACGCACCGGCTCGGCCACCCTCGGCCTCGCGCTGGCCGCCGCCGCCCTGACAACGCTGGCCGCCCTGCCGGCCGCGTGGCTGCTCGTGCGACGCCGCACCCTGCTGGCGATGGCGCTCGAGCGCGCGACCTACCTCGCGAGCTCGCTGCCCGGCGTCGTCGTCGCGCTCGCGCTCGTCACCCTGACCGTCCGCACGATCCAGCCGCTCTACCAGAGCGCCGCGCTGCTCGTCCTCGCCTACGCCATCCTCTTCATCCCGCGCGCCATGGTCAGCGTCCGGGCCGGGCTGGCGCAGGCCCCGCCGGAGCTCTCCGAGTCGGCGCGCTCCCTCGGCCTCGGGCCGCGGGCGACCTTCCGCCGGGTGGTGCTGCCGCTGGCCGGACCGGGTGCGCTCGCCGGCGCCGGGCTCGTCTTCATCGCCGTCTCCACCGAACTGACCGCAACCCTCATCCTCGCCCCGACCGGGACGCGTACGCTCGCCACGCAGTTCTGGGCGGCGAGCGACGAACTCGACTACGTGGCCGCGGCGCCGTTTGCCGCGGCGATGGTCCTCGTGTCGCTGCCGCTGACCCTCGCACTGCTGCGCCAGATCAACCAGGAAGGGGACTCATGAGCACCCTGACCGTCACCGGAGTGAGCGCCTCCTACGGCTCGAAGGAGGTGCTCCACGACGTCGACCTCGTCGTCCCCACCGGGACGACGACCGCGATCCTCGGCCCGTCCGGCTGCGGCAAGACGACCCTGCTGCGGGTCATCGCCGGCTTCCGGGCGCCGAGCGCGGGCCGGGTCGCCATCGACGACCGCGACGTCGTGGCCGACGGCGTCTGGGTCGCGCCGGAACGGCGCGGCATCGGCTACGTCGCCCAGGAGGGCAACCTCTTCCCGCACCTCGACATCGCCCACAACCTCACCTTCGGGCTGAACTGGCGCGAGCGCCGCGCCTCCGCCGGGGTGCCTGAACTGCTCGAGCTCGTCGGTCTCGACCCGGAACTCGCCCGGCGCCGCCCCGACCAGCTCTCCGGCGGTCAGCAACAGCGCGTCGCCCTCGCCCGTGCCCTGGCCCGCAAGCCCGGCCTCGTCCTGCTCGACGAACCGTTCTCGTCGCTCGACACCGCCCTGCGCGCCTCGACCCGCGCGTCGGTCGCGCAGGCCCTCGCCGCGACCGGGACCACGGTCGTCCTCGTGACCCACGACCAGTCCGAGGCGCTGTCCTTCGCCGATCAGGTGGCGATCATGCGGGCTGGCCGCTTCGCGCACGTCGGTCCGCCGCCGGACGTCTACCACTCCCCCGTCGACCCGCACGCGGCCGCCTTCCTCGGCGACGCCGTCATGGTCTCGGGCCGCGTCGTTGCCGGGTCGGGCGCTGGCTCGGGCGCCGGACGGCGCGTCATCAGCCCGCTCGGCGAACTCGAGACGCCGGACGCGCTCGCGAGCGTCGAGGGACTCGACGTCGAGGTCATGCTGCGTCCGGAGCAGCTGCGGCTCGTCCGCAGCGGCCACACCGGCCCGCCGCTCGGCACGCTCGACGGATCGACCAGCCGCCTCGGCCCGAGGGGGACCGCCCAGGGCGTCGTCGTCGACACCACCTATTACGGGCACGACGCGCTCGTGAGCGTGCGGCTCGAGGACGACGCCCACACCGTCGTCCAGGCCCGGACGACGGGCTCCGCCATGCCCTCCGTCGGCGAGCGCGTGGGGGTCACCGTCGACGGTCCCGCTCGCATCTATCCGCTGGCCTGAGTCGGGACTGACCGCGCTCCTGCACTGTCGGCACCCGCGGCTACCTTGAGGACATGTTCCTCCTCGACGGTGACCTCGTCACCAGCCCCAGCGACCTTCGCGCCGCCGCCGCGTGCGAGTTCTCGCTGCTGACCGGGCTGGACGACCGGATCGGCCGTCGGGCGCGCCCCGACACCGGGCCAGACGACATGCTCGAGCGGGTGGCCGAGCTCGGCCTGGCCCACGAGCGGCGTGAGCTGTCGCGGCTCGAGCGCGCACACCCGGGACGCGTGGTCCGGTTGGAGCCGCCCCGCGAGCGCACCCGTGCGGCCTACGAGGCGGCGCACCGGGCGGCCCTCGCGGCGATCGCCTCCGACGCGGACGTGATCTACCAGGCCACGCTCTTCGACGGCACGCTGCTCGGGATCGCGGACTTTCTGGTGCGCGACGCGCGGGGCTGGATCGTCGTCGACACCAAGCTCGCCCGGTCCGAGTCGGTCGCCGCCCTCCTCCAGGTCGCGGCCTACGCGGCGATGCTGCGCGACGCCGACGTCCCGGTCGCGCCGATCGCCCGGCTCGTCCTCGGCAGCGGGGAGCAGCAGGACCACTCGCTCGCCGACCTGCTGCCCGTCTATCGGGAGCGCCGACGGCGCTTGGACCGCGTGCTCACCGCACACCTCGCGGAGTCCGATCCGGTGGCGTGGCGCGACCCGCGCTGGTTGGCCTGCGGGCGGTGCGACGACTGCGCCGCCGCCGCCGAGGAGACCGATGACGTCCTCGGGGTGGCCGGGGTGCGCCTCCCCCAGCGGGCCCTGCTCGCCGAGGTCGGGGTCCTGACCAGGCGCGACCTCGCCGCACGCACCGAGCCGGTCCCGGGCCTGCCCGATGCCCGGCTGGCGCACCTCGTCGCGCAGGCCCGCCTGCAGGTCGAGCAGGCCGACGCCACCCCACAGCCGGACGGTCGCCCGTGGGTGCACGCCGAGCTGCGCGACCCGAGCGCGTTGGACATGATCCCGCCTGCGAGCGAGGGTGACGTCTTCTTCGACTTCGAGGGCGACCCGATGTGGACCGAGCCCGGGTCGGCCGTCTGGGGGCTGGAGTACCTCTTCGGCCTCGTCGAGATCGACGGCGTCGCCCCCGGCGACGCGCCGCGCTTCCAGGCGTTCTGGGCGCACGATCGCGAGCAGGAGCGGCAGGCGCTCATCGACTTCGTCGCCCACCTCCAGGAGCGTCGGCGCCGCTGGCCCGATCTGCACGTCTACCACTACGCCTCCTACGAGCAGTCCGCCCTGCTGCGCCTCGCCGCGCGGTACTCGGTGTGCGAGGAGGAGATCGACCAGTTCCTGCGGGAGGGCGTCTTCGTCGACCTCTACGCCGTCGTGCGGGCGGGCCTGCGAGCCTCCCAGCCGTCGTACTCGATCAAGGCACTCGAACCGCTCTACATGGGTGACGACCTGCGGGCTGCGGACGGGGTCAAGGCGGGCGGGGACTCGATCGTCGTCTATCAGCTGTACTGCGACGCCGTCCTCGAGGACCGGGTCGACGAGGCGGCGCAGCGCCTCGAGGACATCCGGCAGTACAACGAATACGACTGCGTCTCGACGCTGCGGCTGCGCGACTACCTCCTCTCGCTCGCCCCGGCCGACCACGTACGGGCGGTGCCGGACACGGAGGAGGCCGAGCGGACCGAGCGTGAGGTCCGGCCCGAGGTGCGCCGTGCCATGGAGCTCGAGGCGGCCCTGTGGGAGTTGACGCCGACGACGAAGGTCGCCGACCGCACCCCCGACGAGCAGGCCCTGGCGATGGTCGCGGCGTCCGTGCAGTTCCATCGCCGCGAGGCCAAGCCCTACTGGCAGAACGTGTTTGCCCGCAAGCGCACCCCCGTGAGCGAGTGGCGTCCCGCCGAGGACCTCTTCATCGTCGACCACGTCGAGGTCGTCTCCGACTGGGGCACACCCGAGGGGTCGCGCGCCAAGCCCCGTCGCGTCCTGCGCTGCGTCGGGCACACGCGCTCGCACGTGCCCCTCGCCCCCGGGGCCGAGGGGCTGAAGGCGGCGTACGCCGCCCCCTTCCCGCTGGGGTCGGATCACCAACCTCACGAGCTCCACGCACACGGCGGTGGCGTCGCGGTGCTCGAGGTCGGCACGATCGACGCCGGCGACGCCCATGACGGTCGCTCGGACGAGGTCGCAGAGATGGTCGTCATCGAGGAGCGACTCGCGACGGGCATGGAGCCGCACGGGGAGCTGCCGGTCGCCTTCGTCCCCGTCGGCCAGATCCCGACGCAGCGGATCGACGGCGCCCTCGCCGATGTCGCCGAGGAGGTCCTCGAGGCGTGGCCAGCGATGCCCCCGCGCGCGGGCATCGACCTGCTGCGCCGGCTCCCGCCACGACTGCGCTCCGGCGGCGCGCTGCCGCCCGTCGGGGGCGGCGACGAGCGGCACATCGACGCGGTCACGGCCGCGGTGCGTGCGCTCGACCACTCCTACCTCGCGGTGCAGGGACCGCCCGGCACCGGCAAGACGCACGTCGCGTCGCACGTCATCGCCCGCCTCGTCGACGCCGGCTGGCGGGTGGGCGTGACGTCGCAGGGCCACGCGGCCATCGACAACGTCCTCGGCGCCGTGATCCGGGCTGGGGTCGACCCCGCTCGTGTCGGCAAACCCGCAAAGGCCTCCCGGAGTGGCGACTCCACGGCCGCTGCCGACGTGCCTTGGACCGTCCTGGACCGCGCCGCCATGGCGGAGTTCTGCGCCCAGGAGGGCGGCTACGTCGTCGGCGGGACCGCGTGGGACCTGTGCCACGAGGAGCGGATCGCGCGGGGCCAGCTCGACCTGCTCGTCATCGACGAGGCCGGGCAGTACTCCCTGGCGAAGACCCTCGCGACGTCGGTCGCCGCCGACAACCTCCTCCTGCTCGGCGACCCGCAGCAGCTGCCCCAGGTCTCGCAGGGCGTGCACCCGGCCCCGATCCACGAATCCGCCCTGGGCTGGCTGCTGGACGGGGCGCCCACCGTCCCGCCGACGCACGGCTACTTCCTCGAGACGACGTGGCGGATGCACTCGGACCTCACGCGCCGGGTGTCCCGACTGTCCTACGACGGTCAGCTCCTGGCCCACGAGCGGACCGACGCCCGCGGGCTCGCCGGGGTGGCCCCCGGCCTGCACACGGTCACCGTCGACCACCACGACAACCGCACGTCATCCACGGAGGAGGCCCGCGCCGTGCGCGATCTCGTCCGGGACCTCCTCGGCCGCGACTGGACGGCGCCGGACGAAGGGGGCCGCCCGCGGCCCCTCGACCAGGACGACTTCTGCATCGTCACGCCCTACAACGCTCAGGTCCACCTGTTGCGGACGGTGCTCGACGACGCAGGCCTCGACCGGGTCCCGGTGGGCACGGTCGACCTCTTCCAGGGACAGGAGGCTCCCGTCGCCATCCTCTCGATGGCTGCCTCCGCCCACACGGACGTCTCCCGCGGCATGGCCTTCCTCCTCGACCGGCACCGGCTCAACGTCGCCATCTCCCGCGGGAAGTGGGCCGCCTACGTCGTCCGCTCGGAGGTGTTGACCGACTTCGCCCCGCGCTCGAGTCGGGAACTCCTCGCCCTCGGTGCGTTCATCGGGCTGACTGCGCCCGAGGACTGACTGCGCCCGAGGACTGACTGCGCCCGAGGACTGACCGGGAGCGAGGGGCTGAGAGGGACACCGTCGACGGAGCCCGAGTCACTGCCCTCGCCCTCCCGGATTCCGCCCAGGGACGGGCACAGACGGAGGATGATCTCGGGTATGCCCGAGCTGGCGGCCCGGATCCGCACTGAACGAGAAGCCCTGATCGCCCTACTCGAGACGCTCACCCCCGAGCAGTGGCAGACCCCGTCACTGTGCGAGGCATGGCGCGTCATCGACGTCGCCGCACACGTCGCGTGGGCGCCCCCACTGGGGCTGCGCGAGGCGATTCCGCTGTTGGCTCGGGCCGGGTTCGACAGCAACCGGATGACCGCGGCGACGGCGCTGGAGTGGTCCGGGCGCGGCACCAGCGCCATCCTTGAGCAGTTGCGCGCCAACGCCGAGGCGGACGCCAAGCCCATCCTCGTCCCTCGGCTCGCCGCCCTCGACGACGCCGTCGTCCACCAACTCGACATCCGGGTTCCGCTCGGCGCGACCAGGGTCATCCCGGCCGGTGCCGTCGCCCAGGCAGCCGATTTCGCGGCCCGACTGCGGTGGCCGCTGTCGCAGGCCATCAAGGGATCGACGCAGCGCCGCATCGCCGGGCTCCAGATCGTCGCCGAACCCTCGGGGTGGACCTACGGCGAAGGTGACCTCGTGCGCGGCGACGACGTGACCATCCTGCTCATGCTGCACGGCCGCCCCTTCGACCACACCCGCCTGAGCGGCGCCGGCGTCGCCACCCTGCTGCGCCGCCGGTGACGGCGAGCGGGGCCGTGGCCAGGGCGGCTGGCTGCGGGCAGGGCGGCTGGCTGCATGACAAAGGGGCCAGACGGTGACCGTCTGACCCCTTGCCGTGCGGTGGAGCTACGGGGATTCGAACCCCGGACCTTCTCATTGCGAACGAGACGCGCTACCAACTGCGCCATAGCCCCAAGTGCGACGAGAAGGATAACACCGGGTCGGCGCCGGAGCGAAAACGCCTGCCGTGTGGTCACCTTCGGCACACCGCATAGGGTCGATCCGCACAGCACGACCACCATCAGGGGGACCCATGACCGAGAACGCCACCACGCAGCAACCCACCGACAGCGGGCTGCTCGCTGTCGACGACCAAGGCCGCACCGCGGTCCCCTTCGGCATCCGCGCCGCGAGCGAATGGGCCGTGCGTCTGCTCATCGTCGGCATCGCCATCGTCGCCGCGGTCAAGGCCCTGTGGACCGTCTCCGAGATCGTCATCCCCCTCATCGTGGCGACGCTGCTCGCCGCGCTGCTCCAACCGGTCTTCGGCCGCCTGCGCCGCGTCCTGCCCTCGGGGGCCGCCGCCGGCATCACCGTCCTCGGCACGCTCGCCATCATCGTCGGGCTCTTCAGTTTCGTCGGCACGCAGTTCAGCAGCCAGTTCGACGACCTCAGCAGCCAGGTTGTCGAGGGCATCGACCAGGTCCGGCAGTGGCTCCGCACGACCTTCGGCATCAGCGATCTCCAGCTCACGCAGTACCTCGACAAGGCGCGTGAGTCGGTCACCTCCGGCGACGGCCTCGCCGCCTCCGCCGCTCAGGCCGGCCTGACCGTCAGCCACCTCGTCGCCGGCTTCTTCATCGCGATGTTCGCACTCTTCTTCTTCCTGCACGACGGGCGGCGGATCTGGAGCTGGATCGTGCGGCTCTTCCCCGCGCGCGCCCGCACGAAGGTCGTCTCCTCAGGACAGATCGCCTGGAGCCAGCTCGGCGCCTTCACCCGCGCGACGCTCGCCGTCGCCGCCGTGGACGCCGCCGGCATCGGCATCGGCGCCGCGATCCTCGGGGTGCCCTTCGCCTCCGGCATTGCGCTACTCGTCTTCTTCGGCGCCTTCATCCCCGTCATCGGCGCCTTCCTCAGCGGCATGGTCGCCGTCCTCCTCGCGCTCGTCGCGCAGGGCCCCGTGGCGGCCGCGATCATGCTCGGCATCGTCCTGCTCGTCCAGCAGGCCGAGTCGCACCTGCTCCAGCCGCTGCTGCTGGGGCGCGCCGTCAGCGTCCACCCGCTCGCGGTCATCCTCGCGATCGCCGGCGGCATCATCCTGGGCGGCATCGTCGGCGGGCTCATCGCCGTGCCGCTCGTGGCCGTCGTCAACGCGGTCGGGCACCACCTGCTCGACGCGCCCGAGGCCGCCGAGGACCAACTGAGCGATGCCGAGCAGGCGGAGGTCGCGCGCGACGTGGCGCGGACGAAGCAGGCCGCTCAGGAGGACTGAGCCGCCGGCAACAGCTGAGTCGACGGCAACGACCGCGCGCGAAGGGGGCCCCGGCGGGGCCCCCTTCGTCATGAGGCGCGGGCACGACGGTGCTCGCGCGAGCGGGCGCCACTCAGGAGCTCGCGGACGGCTTCACCCGACAAAGGTGCGCTTCACCCGACATGCGAACCCGGGTACGGCGGCGAATATCGGGTCACCCGATACTCGTGAGGCGGACGGGACCGAGGCGGACGAGACCCGAGGCGGACGGGACTCGGTCAGCCGTTGACGACGCGGCCGGTGTCGACGGGGACGATGTCCTCGTCGGCGTCGACCTCGACGGGTCGCGGACCGCCCGTGGCCGTGGGCAGCGGCGCCGCGGGCACGCGCTCGGCGCGCGCCTTCATCGTGTAGGTGGGCCGCGGGACGGGGACCGGGTCCCACGTCAGCGGCAGGTCGTCGTCGTCCGTGCGTCGACGCGGCGCGGCGACCTCGTGCTGCTCGGCGACGGGGCGAGCGGCCACCTCGGCGGCGACGATCTCGGCCTCACGGGCGAACACGTCATAGGGCGCGTCCGCGGTCGACGCGGTGATGGACGCCTCCCGGGTCGCCTGGGTGTGCTCGGTCCGGACCGCGGCCGGGGCTGCGGTCGCGCGGACCGGTGCGGCGAAGCGGGCACGGTCGGCGGCCCGACGCGCGCGTCGCTCGGCCGCCACCGCGGCGCGCTCCGAGGCCACCCCACGTCGCAGCCACACGACGGCGGCGGTCAGGCCGAGGAAGGAGAGGGCGGGGGCGTGCCAGGTCAGGGCAGAGAAGGCCGCGACGGGGGTGAGCACGACACCGAGGACGAAGGTCGTGAGCGCCGCGAGCCCGCGCACCCGGCGCGAGGCACCGGCGGCCGGTGCCGTGTGGGTCCGCGGGACGTCGTGGGCGCCGGCGTGGTCCGCGGCGACCTGGGCGACGACGTGCGCGCCGGTCGAGGGTGCGGGTGCGGCCGAGGCACGCTTGACGACCACCTGCGGGCGGCTCTCGCGGGCCGGGTGCACCTGGTACGAGCGCGGCGCGGGCGCCGGAGCGGTCGCGCCGACGGCCCGGCGGTCGAGGACGCGCATCGCTGCCGAGAAGCGGTCGACGGACCGTGCGGTGGCCAGGTGGTCGCGCCGCTTGACCCAGTACTGGATCAAATAGGCAGCCCAGATCGCGATGACGACGACGAAGACGAGGCTGCTGCTGGGCACGGGTCCACCGTAGGGACGCGGTGGCGACCTAGAGCGGACGTTCCTCGGTGTGTCGCTGAAGTGACTGCTGTGACTGCTGGTTCAGACGCTGCATGAGCGAGCGTCCGGCCAGGTCCTCGGTCGTCACGGCGAAGGAGCGATGGTCGCGCCAGGCGCCGTCGATGTGCAGGAAGTGGGGTCGCAGCCCCTCGTCGCGGAAGCCGAGCTTGCGGACGACGGCCAGACTCGCCGCGTTCTCGGGGCGGATGTTGATCTCGACCCGGTGCAGCCCCTCCGCCCGCATGAGGTGGTCGGCGACGATGGCGACGGCGGTCGGCATGATCCCCCGACCGGCGACGGACCGGCTCACCCAGTAGCCCATCGTGCACGTGCGCGCCGCCCCGACAACGATGTTGCTCGTGTTGAGCTGGCCGACGATGGCACCGTCCTCGGCCGTCGTGATGACAAGCGGCAGAAGGCGACCTTCGCGCGCCTCGGCGTGCTGGTTGCGCACGTAATCGTTGAAGGTGACCGTGCTCGACCCTTCCACGGGCGACGTCGCCTCCCACTCCTGCAGCCAGGCGAGGTTGCGGGCGCGCAGCCGGGAGAATTCGATGCGGTCACGCCGTGCGAGGGGCCGCAGCAGGAGGTCCTCCCCGCCGGGGGTGCGGCCGCGCAGCTCGAGCGGCCAGCGCAGCGTTCCGTCAGGAATCGTCGCCCCGCAGGGTCGTGCCCGCCGGGACGGTGATCGCCTCGTCGGCCACGACCCGCACGTCGCCGACGCAGGTGACCCCACCCTCGAAGGTCACGTCACCCTCGACGGCGAAGCCGGTGCACTGCCGCATCGACGGCACGCCGTCGGCGAAGCGGGCGTCGAAGTCGGGCATCAACTTGTAGTGCTCGTCGAGCCGGATCGCCGGCTCCGGGTGATCGATGACGGAGTGGACGACCGCGTCGTCATCGATCTCGAAGACGTCGGACCGCAGGAGGAGCAGCTCGTTCGTCGTCTTCACCGGACGGAACCGTGCCCGTGGGACGAGCAGGGCTTGGGACCCCTCGAAGGCCTCGACCGCCGTGCCCATCGCCGACTCGATCTGGATGACCTTCGGCGACGTCTTGTCGCTCGGGTCGACGGTCTTGCGGTTGATGATGATCGGCAGCCCGAGCACGCCGTCGCGCTCCTCGAGCAGCCGCTCGAGGACCTCGAGGTCGACCCACAGGTTGTTGGTGTGGAAGTAGCGGTGGCGCTCGTTGTCCTGGAAGTGGTGGTCCTCGCCGTCGACAACCATCGCGCTGTCGCGCAGGATCATCCGGCCGTCGGAGCGGCGACGGGCGAGGTGACCCCCCTTCCGGTCATTGGCCGTGCGGGGGCAGACCTCCGCGGCGTAGGGCACGCGCCCGGCCACCATCCACGCCGCGATGTCCGGGTCGCAGGTGGCGCCGAGGTTGTCGGCGTTGGAGAGGAAGGCGTAACGGATCCCCTTCTCCCGCAATGTCGCCAGCAGGCCCGTCCCCTGCAGGGCGACGTAGATGTCGCCGTGCCCCGGCGGGCACCACTCCAACGACGGGTCGGCCGGCCACTCCACCGGGGTGAGGTCGTCGGCGCGCAGCTTGGGCTCTGCATTCTGGAGGAAGTCCAGCGGCAACCCCTCGACGGCGAGCTCCGGGTAACGCTCGAGGATCGCGAGCGACTCGTCGCGGGTGCGGAACGAGTCCATGAGGATCAGCGGCAGGTCGACGCCGTGCTCGCGGCGCAGCGCGAGCACCTGGCGGGCGATGAGGTCGAGGAAGGTGAGGCCGTCGCGGACCTCGAGCGCCGACTTCGGGCCCGTCATGCCCATGCTCGTGCCCAACCCACCGTTGAGCTTGATGACGACGGTCTGGGCGAGTGCTGCGCGCCGCTCCTCGTCCGTGGGCGTGAAGTCGTCGAGGGCCGGGACGTCACCGAGCGGCTCGATCGTGTCCTCGGGAATGGTGCCGTGCGCCCCCTCACGCAGCTCGTGCCAGTAGTGCTCGAAGACGTTGATGGCGCGCTGATCCACCCCACGCGCGTGCATCTTGTCGGTTGCCTGCCGCAGCCCCTCGGAAGTCATGGCCGCAAGCCTACGATGAGGGCCCGACGACCACGGAGGCATCCACGTGACGACGAAGGTCGCAGTCCGCGCGCGACGACGCGCGCAGCGGCGGGAGATCGCGACGACGCGCGATCCGATCGCCGACGGCAAGGCCCTCGCGCGTCACGCGCTCGACCTCGTCACGAGCCTGCGGCTGGGTCCGGGCAGCGTCGTCGCCGCCTATGACTCGCTCCCCTCGGAGCCGCCGACGGGAGCCCTGCGGGAGGCCCTGCGCATCCGGGGCGTCGAGGTGCTCCTGCCGATCACCCTGCCGTCGTGGGATCTCGACTGGTTCACCGACACGGGCTCGGACGAGGGCGTCCCGCTTGGCCTGGATGCCATCGCCCGCGCCGACCTCGTGCTCGCCCCGGCGCTGGCCGTCGACGACGCCGGAGGTCGCCTGGGTCAGGGTGGGGGGTGTTACGACCGGACGCTGCCGCGGCTGCGGCCCGGCACGCCCGTCGTCGCCGTGGTTCACCCCGGCGAGGTGTCCGCGGACCCGCTGCCCACGGACGCACTGGACCGCCGGGTCGACGGGGTCCTCACGGCCGAGGGTCTGCGGTGGTTCGCCGCGGACGACCGGCCTACGTCGTCTCCGGGGTGAGCACGAGCGTGCGGTCCGCCGCCGCCTTCACAGCGTCGGGGGTGCTCCGCCACGGATAGGTCTCACCAGCCACCCAGGCCTCCGTCTGGTCGGCGTAGTTGTCGTGGAAGGCGTGTCCGCTGGACCCGGTCGCGTTGACCCAGACGGACTTGTCGAGGTCGCCGAGGTCGACGACCATCCGCATCGACGGGGCCGCGGTGACCTCGTACCCGACGGACGCATCCCAGCCGTTGGCGTTGACGATCGCGGAGCCGCCCGGCATGTCGTGCCGCCCGCGGTTGAAGAGCCAGCGGACGGGCGCGGGGACGTCCTGACCGAGGACGGCGTGTCGCAGCGTGAGCGTGTGCAGCTGGCCCCAGCGCCACTTCTGCGGGTTCTTGCCGAGCTTGCGCGTCAACTCCAGGCGCGCGTCGACCTGCGCCTGACGCAGGATCTCATCGCGTCCCTCGACGACGCCGGCAGTCCCGCGGTCGTCCCACCAGCCGCTGCGCGGCTTGTCGAGCAACCCCTGGACGGCGAGCATGTTGCTGCCACCGCCCGAGGCGAGCAGCCCCGCCGGCAGGTCGTCGTTGAAGGTGAGTCGCACGATGTGCGACCACACGGCGTTGTAGTACGCGGCGGCGGCGCCGCTCGACGAGTCGTCCGCGGGCTGGTTGTAGTCCCACGTCCGCAGGAGGTCCTGCGCCTCGGCGGTGAACGGGTCGTCATCGAACTCGACCTCGAGCATCGCCTTGACGAGCGCCGGGGCGAACTGGTTGTGCGAGTCCAGTTGGATGCGCGCCATGTCCTCGGGCGTCACCTTCTCGCGGACCGTGAGCAGGTCGCGGATGCGCTGCGCCCGGTAGCCGGGGTCGTACTCGCTCGTGAGGAAGGGCTCCTTGCTCGCCGTGACGGCCTGGTTGGCCGTGACGATGTAGCCCTCGGGCGGGTCGTAGGCCCACGGCAGGTCCTCGAAGGGGACCGTGCCCTTCCAGTCGTAACGCGACTCCCAGCCCTTCGCGGGCAGGAAGCCGGGGACGTTGTCACCGTCAACGGCCTCACGCACAGGGACCCGGCCCGGTGACTGGTACCCGATGTGGCCCTCGGTGTCGGCGTAGATGAGGTTCTGGGACGGCACCTCGAAGTCACGGGCGGCGGCCCGGAAGTCCTCGAAGTTCGTCATGGTGTTGAGCTTGAGGATGGCGTCCGCGGTGCGGCTCGGCTCGAGGGCCGTCCACGCCAGCGAGACCGCGTACTCCTCCTGGTCCGTCGATCCGTCGACGGTCGCCGTGCGACCGGCCTCCGCCACCCCTTCGATGGCGTCCGAGAGGATCGGGCCGTGCACCGTCGACCGGACGGTGATCTGGACGTCCTCACCGCCGCCGACCTTGATCGTCTCGGTGCGGCTCTCGATCGGCTCGCGCTTGCCGTCGCGCTCGTAGGTGTCGCCGGCGACCTTCTCGAGGTAGAAGTCGGTGACGTCGGGGTCGAGGTTCGTCACGCCCCAGGCCGCGTCGGCGTTGTGGCCGATGACGATGCCCGGCACGCCGGAGAACCCGAAGCCGGAGACGTCGAAGGGGCACGCGTCCGTGACCTGCCGGCAGTGCAGACCCATCTGCACCCAGATGCCGGGCTGGCTCGTGCCCAGGTGCGGGTCGTTGGCCAGCATGGCCTCGCCGGTGCTCGAGAGCTCCGGTCCGACCACCCACGAGTTGGAGCCGATCCCGTCACCCTGACCGATGAGGGCGGGGATGGCGGCCAGCGCGGCCTGGGTGTCGGCGTAGGCCTCGTCGGCCACCTCGTCGACGGACCGCGCCGTCGTCGCCGTGCTGCCGGCGCTGAGGTCGGCCGACCGCGGGGCCGGGGCATTGGCCGTCGTGGTGCCGACCTTGCCGGACGTCGCGGACGCCTTCGGGGACCAGTCCTCCTCGGACAGGATCGGCTCGTTCTGGGTGGCGGGGTAGTCGGGGTAGAGCGCCTTGATCAGCCCGGGCGAGACGCGCGAGCCGAGGCGGGCCCGAGTGAGTTCGGCGTCGTAGTTGCCCTTGAGGTCCCAGGCCATGGCCTTGAGCCACGCGAGCGTGTCGGTCGTCGTCCACGGCTCGACGCGATAGTCGGGGACCTGCTGGCCGAGCACCGTGTACTCCAGTGCCATCTCCGACGTCGAGTCCTGCTGGTCGATCCACGCGTTGACGCCGTCGGCGTAGGCCTGCAGCATCCGCCGGGTCTCCGGCTCGAGGAGGGCCAGCTCCTGAGAGGCGACGCGGCGCCACCCCATCGTCCGGATCACCGTGTCGGTCTCGACGCCGCCCTCGCCGACCATCTCGGACAGGCGGCCCGCGGTGATGTGGCGGCGCAGGTCCATCTCGAAGAATCGATCCTGCGCGTGCACATAGCCCTGGGCCATGAAGAGGTCGGTGGTGTTGTCGGCGTAGAGGTGCGCCACGCCCCGGTCGTCGCGCAGGACGTCGACGTTCGCCGTCAGGCCCTTGAGGGCCAGTTCACCGTCCTGCTGTGGGAACGGGCGTCGGACGATGGAGAATGCGAGCACTCCGAGGACCATCACCGCCACGAGGACGAGGGCGAGCAGGCCGAGGATGGAGCGGCGGGCGACAGTCAGTCGGGACACCCTGCGAGACTAGGACATCGCACCACAGAGAGGCGCCGACGTGGCCGGATGGGCTGGAATCGAGCAGGCCGCGGGGGCTTTCACCTCCCACGACCTGACCGTCGTCCTGCTCATCGGCACCCTGGCCCTCATCGTGTGCGTCGCCGCCGTGAAGCTCACGGCCTCCTCCGGCCTGCCCACCCTGCTGATCTACCTCGCCGTCGGGGTCGCCCTCGGGGAGGACGGGCTGGGCATCGAGTTCGAGTCGGCCGAGTTGACCCAGGTCCTCGGCTACGCGGCACTCGTCCTCATCCTGATCGAAGGTGGGCTGACGACGAAGTGGTCCTCGATCCGCCGGTCCGTGGCGCCCGCCGCGATGCTCTCGACCGTCGGTGTCGTCGTCTCCGTCGCCGTCGTCGGCGTGGCGGCCCGCTTCCTGCTCGACCTGCCGTGGACGACGGCCCTGCTCGTGGGGGCGATCCTGTCGTCCACCGACGCCGCGGCCGTCTTCTCGGTGCTGCGCCGGGTGCCCCTCCCCCGCCGCCTGACGGGCATGCTCGAGGCCGAGTCGGGATTCAACGACGCCCCCGTGGTCATCCTCGTCACGGCGCTGTCGGCGACCGCAGCGCAGCCCGACGCGGCCCAGTCCCCCTTCGCCCTCGCCGCGCTCGCCGGCCTCGAATTGCTCGGCGGCACCGTCATCGGGATCGGGATCGGGTACGTCGGTGGCCTGTTCATGCGCCGGGTGGCCTCCTCGCAGTCCGGCCTCTTCTCCATCGGAATCCTCTCGGTGGCCGTGCTCGCCTACGCCGTGGGCACCTTCGTGCACGCCTCGGGCTTCATTGCCTGCTACCTCGCGGCGCTCATCCTGGGCAACATGGCGCTGCCGCACCGCCCGGCGGTCCGCGGCTTCGCCGAGTCCATCGGTTGGCTGGCCCAGATCGGCCTCTTCGTCCTGCTCGGTCTCGTCGCGTCGCCGAGCGGCTTCGCGTCGCAGATCGTGCCGGCGATCGTCATCGGTCTCGTCCTGCTCCTGCTGGCCCGCCCCCTGTCGGTGCTCGTCTCGCTGGCCCCCTTCCGGGTCGGGCTGCGAGATCAGGCCTTCCTGTCGTGGGCAGGCCTGCGCGGCGCCGTCCCCGTCGTCCTCGCCACGGTCCCGGCCATCCACGACGTCCCCGATGTCGACTGGCTCTTCGACCTCGTCTTCGTCCTCGTCGTCATCTTCACCCTCGTCCAGGCGCCGACCCTGCCCTGGGTCGCTCGTCTGCTGGGGGTCACGCAGGCCGATGCCACGCGCGACCTGGACGTCGAGTCGCTGCCGCTGGAGCGGCTCGATGCCGACCTCATCGGCGTCACCGTCAGCGAGGCGTCCTTGCTCCACGGCGTCGAGGTGGGTGAGCTCCGCCTGCCGAAGGGGGCCAACGTCACCCTCGTCGTGCGCAACGGCGCGGGCTTCGTCCCGACCTCGCAGACCGTCATCCACCGCGGTGACGACCTGCTCATCGTGTCGACCCGCAAGGCGCGCGACGGCGCCGAGACACGCGTGCGGCAGGTCAGCAAGCACGGCCGCCTCGCGGGTTGGCTGGGGCCGCGGCAGGCAGCGGGGAATCAGCCGGGGCGTCGCCGCACTTATACTCCATGAGTCCGTTGCGGACGCGGGGGCCCAATCGGGTGCCGCGTGCCACGCGACATCCGCGAGAGCAGAAAGAGTGTCATGCCCACGTACGTCTATGCCTGCAGGTCCTGTGACCACCAGTTCGAGACGGTGCAGTCGTTCAGTGACGACGCCCTGACCGAGTGCCCCGAGTGCGATGGGGCGCTGCGCAAGGTCTACAACGCCGTGGGTGTCGTCTTCAAGGGTGGCGGCTTCTACCGCAACGACTCGCGGTCGACGTCGTCGAGCACCAGCTCGTCCAGCACCTCCTCGAGCAGCACCCCCGCCGCGTCCACGGCGCCCTGACCGCCTCATCCACAAGGGTCCTCGCCTGGCCCGAGTGACACACAGCCGCGGGGCCGACCCCCGGCCGTCGGCGCGAGCCCATAACCTCGCACCATGACGACTCCTCCCCAGGCCGCGACCGTCGGCATCATCGGCGGTTCCGGCTTCTACGAGTTCTTCGAGGACGCCGAGCGCGTGCGCGTCACGACCCCCTTCGGGGATCCGAGTGACGACGTCGTCATCGGCTCCGTCGGCGGGCGACGCGTGGCCTTCCTCGCCCGGCACGGGCAGGGGCACACCTTCCCACCGCACCGGGTCAACTACCGCGCGAACCTGTGGGCGCTGCGTTCCGTCGGCGTGCGGCAGGTCCTCGCCCCGTGCGCCGTGGGTTCGCTGCGACCCGAGCTGGGTCCCGGCACCGTCGTCGTGCCCGACCAGGTGGTCGACCGCACGTCGGGTCGGGCGCACACCGCCTTCGACGCCGTCGGTCCCGTCGTCCACATCGGTTTCGCCGACCCCTACTGCCCCCGTGGGCGTGAGGTCGCACTGACCGCGGCTCGCTCGGCACGGGCGGAGTCGAGCGCGCACGTCGAGGACGGCGGCACGCTCGTCGTCATCAACGGTCCCCGCTTCTCGAGCCGGGCCGAGTCCCGCATGCACCGGCAGCTCGGCTTCGACATCGTCGGCATGACCGGCATGCCCGAGGCCTCCGTCGCCCGCGAGCTGGCGATGTGCTTCACGACGGTGGCGCTCGTGACGGACCACGACGCGGGGGTCGAGGGCGAGGAGGGCGTCGAGCCCGTCACCCACGACGAGGTGTTGCGCGTCTTCGCTGCCAACATCGAGGGGCTGAAGGGGATCCTGCGCGATGCCGTCGTCGCCCTGCCCGCGGACGAGACCGATGACGTTGCGACGTGCGGGTGCCGCCGGGCCCTCGACGGGATGAAGCTCCCGATCGAGCTGCCATGATCGGGCGCGAGCGCGGCGCCGACGGACCCGCGGCGGGCCTCCTCGGGCCGGGCCGGCGAGCAGCGTGGCGGCGCACCGTCGTGCGCCGCGGGCTCGCCTTCGTCGCGTTGTCCGCCGCCGTGCTCTCGACCAGCGGTCTCGCGCCGGCACTGACGGGCTCCTCGCCGTCGGCGCCAGCGACGGCAGACCCGGGCCGGCCGGCCGGGGTGCGAGCCGCGCTGGACGAGCGTGAGGTGGCCGCCCTCGTGCCACTGCTCGATGCCGCGAGCGCCGACCTCCTGCGGGTGGGCGACCGCGTCGACCTGTACGCCGCGTCCGCCGATCCTGTGGCCACCGACGTCGAGGTCCTGGCCGTTGGCGGGGGCGGCAGCGGTGACGGGCTGGGCGCCGAGGTGGGGACGAGTCCGGGCTCCGCACACGTCGTCGTGGCGCTACCTCGCGCCGATGCCGGGCGGGTGCTGGCTGGGCGGGATCCGCTGGCCGGGAGTGCGGGATTCACCGTGGCCCTACGCGCCACAACGGCTACTGCTCGGTAGAGATCCTTTACGACACACCTTCCACTGAATTCGCAAGACCACGTCAGTCACGCTAGTTTGGATTCGTTTGCAGGCGTCCCCCAACAGCGGGCGCTGTTACCCCTGTTACAGAGAGGACACACCATGAAGGGCTTCAAGGACTTCATCATGAAGGGCAACCTCGTTGAGCTTGCCGTTGCCTTCATCATGGCCACGGCGTTCGCCGCGGTCGTCACCGCCTTCACCGCGATCATCATGGAGCTTGTCTCCAAGGCCGGCGGCGTGGCGGACTTCAGCGAGTGGGAGATCGCCGGCTTCAAGACGATCGGCCCGTTCCTGACCGCGCTCATCGCGTTCCTGCTGATGGCCTTCGTCGTCTACTTCTTCGTCGTGAAGCCGTACGAGGCCGCCAAGGCTCGCTACATGGCCGCTCCCGAAGAGGCCGCCCCGGCCGAGGAGATCGAGCTGCTCCGCGAGATCCGCGACAGCCTCCGCGCCCGCGGCACCATCTGAGCGAGCACCACAGCAGTACCCGCACCACAGCAGCACCCGTGAACCGCGGCTGACCTGAGGTCACCCGCACTCACCCGCGAAGGGGTGGGAGCCATCTGGCTCCCACCCCTTCGTCATGCCCGCCGGCCCGTCGGGCCCGTTCAGTCCCAGTGCGGCGGGCGCTGCTCGAGGATCCACCGGTCACGCTCCGCATCCTCACCGCGCTCACCCCACCCGCTGTCGGTGTCATCGCTCGTCTGCTCGGGTCGACGCCGGGGCGTCGCGGTGGGCTGGGCCTGGGCAGCGTCGTCGCGGTCGTCGTCCACGGGGTCCTCCGAGATGGGTGTCGTGCCGGTGAGCTCGTGGACCACGGCGAAGACGCGGGCCTCTTCACGGGCGGGGTCGCGGAAGAGGTCGGTCGACCAGATCCGCACGTGGCGCCAGCCGCGCCGCGCCAGGGCCTCGGGCCGGAGGCGGTCGCGCTCGCGCGCGTTCTGGGGTCGCGCATAGTCGGGGCCGTCGAGGTCGATCGCCACGAGCATGCGCCCCGGGCGGCGCGGATCCTCCACGGCGATGTCGATGACGTCACCCCCGGCCGCGAACCGGCGGTGCACGCGCAGCCCGGCCGCCTCCAGCCGGTCCGCGAAGTGCCCGGCGAGGAGGGCGTCCTCACTCTCGTCCACGTCGGCGAGGCGCGGACCCGGGCGGCCGTCGGCCATCGGGCGCACGGCGGGGTCGTCGGGGTCGCTGCGGTCCACCTGCGCGGCGCCCTCGAGTTCGGTGAGCAGTCGGCGCAGCGTCGCCAGACCCGAGCCGTCGGGAGCGTCACCCAAGTCCGCGGCCGTCACCGACGAGACCCACTGGGTGCGGCGTCGGGCCGCGGTGGCGGCGATCAGCACGCGTGCGGCACCCCGGTCCGCGGTGATCGGACCACAGCCGGTGAGGACGCCGCCCTCGGTGCGCTCGATACCGAGCGTCACGATGACCGCGTCCCGGCGGCGGCGCTCGAAGCGGTCGACGGTACGCACGACGAACCCCTCCCCCGTGCCACTGCTCAGCCAGGTGGCGAGCGCCGGGTCCTGCGCGGCCGCGCGCTCGAGCACCGACGTGACGGCCGCCGTCTGCGCCGGGTGAAGCGTCAGCACGGCCAACGACTCCGAGGGGTGCCGGCGGGCGTGCTGTCGGACGAGGTCGACGACGGCAGCGAGTTCCCGGGTCGGCGCGGGGTGGGTCGTCGGCGACGACTCGACGATGTGCAGCCGAGGGCCGGGCGTGCGGCGCGCGTGGGGGTGGGCTCGCAGGTCGCCGTCATAGCGGTCCACGACGAAGGGTGCCAACGCGGCCAGATCCATGTCGTCGAGACGCGTGAGTCGGTGGTGCGTCAGCACGGGGGCCAGGACGTCGACGAGGGAGGGTCCCACCGCCTCCGGTTCCTCCGGCTCCCCCGCGCCGATGGCATAGGACGTCGGCGGCAGCTGCGCCTCGTCGCCGATGACGACGACCTGGGTCGCGCGGGCGATGGCCGAGGCGGCGCGAGCGGGGGTCAGCCGCGACGCGTCGTCGAGGATGACCAGGTCGACGCGGTCCTGCGGCGCGAGGACGGACGCCACGACGGCGGGGCTCACGGCCCACACCGGCGCGATCTCGGTCAGGGCATCTCGGTGCGCGAGGGCGACGTCGCGCGCGGCGCGCACACCCTGCTGCTCGAGGACACCCTCGGCGAGCACGGCCGACGCTCGCTGCGTCACCCGCTCGCGCAGGCGGATCGCATTGTCCCGCAAGGCTTGGTGGTCCGCGGCGACGTAGTCCGACAGTGCCGAGCGGAGCCGCTTGCCGTCGTGCTCCCCCAGCCTGGGGTCGAGGCGGCTGATCTCCTCCCCGATGGAGGTCCACCAGACGAAGTCGAGTTCGTCGGCGACGTCGTCCGCCGCCAGCCCCCGCTGCGCGAAAGTCTCGACGACGGGGGTCAGGCCGGCGGCGTCGAGCGCAGCCAGGTCCTCGAGGACGCCGGGGACGGCACGCGCCCGCTCCGGTCGGGCCGCGAGGACGGCGAGACGCGTCTCGAGATCGGCGAGCGGGGTCTCGAGGAGGTCGCCTGCCGCGACGGCGGACGGCACGCGCTCGCCGAGCCAGACGAGCTGCCCGTGGGCGTCGGAGTACGCCTCGTGGGCGCGGTCGATGTCATCCGGGAGGCGAGGACGGCCGCCACCACCGGCCAGTCGCTGCCAGGTCCGGCGCTGCTCCCGCACGGCGGCGAGCGCGGCATGCAGGTCCGCGGGCGGTGTCCCCGGGCGCAGGAGGCCGCGGGCCTGTCGGCGCAAGCGCCCCGCTTCCAGCAGGCCGGGGCGCTCGGAGTGGTCAGGGGAGGTGGCCGCGACGAGGTCGTCGAGCGGCTGGTCGAAGACCTCGGGCCGGAAGATCTCCAGGCTCTCCCGCACCCGCTCGAGCACCCCGAGCACGCGACCGTGGTCCGCGAGAGTGATCAGGTCCGGCATCGGCACGCCCGCGAAGACCTCCGTAAAGACGGTCCGCAAGCGCGCCAACGCCTCCGGCACGCCGGTCTCGACGATGCCGATGGCCCGCTCCGCATCCTCGGGGGTCTCCAGCCGGGCACCGAACCACGGATCGGACCCGCCGTCGGCGGACCAGGCGCCACGGGCCGCAACACCGGCGAGCACGCGAGCGACCTCGTCCTTGCGGTCGCGATCCAGGCGCGCGAGGACCTCGCCGCGCAGCCGCACGCGCGAGTGCGGCGGGCGATCGTGGCGCGCCAGGTCGGTGATCGCGTTCTGCACCTGGTGGGCGCTGACCCCCCACGGCCGGCGCGGCTGGTGCAACGACCGGACGTGATCATCGAGGAGGCGCGCGGCCTCCTTCGCGCGGTTGCGCTGGCCGATCCGCGCCGAGTCCGAGAGGACGGAGAAGGGAGACGGCCCGGCCCATCGCTCGGTCAGTGTGCGCGGGTCGAAGGCGGCCGAGGGGTCCTCCACGTGCCAGAGCAGGTCCGCCAGGCCAACGGTCTCCAGTTGACCGCGCACGTCGTCGATGACGGCCGTCTGCTCGGTGACGAGCAGGACCCGCCGGTCGGCCGCGACGGCGTCGGCGATGAGGTTGGCGACGAGTCGGGCGGGAGCCGTGCCTGGCGGTGCGGTGACGGCCACGTGCCGGCCGTCGCGAACGGCGTCGATGACGCCCTGGTGCTCCTCGTCGGCATCGAGGACATCGCGCGAGGCGTCGCCGGCGCCGGTGTCGATCCGTTCGGCCGCGACGCGGGTGGCGGCCTCCGTGTCCCCCGTCAGCGCGCGGATCACGGGGTGCTCGCCCAGTCGGCTCCCGAGCTCGGACAGGTCGCCGACGGCCGTCGCCTTCTCCCGTGGGAAGGTCGTCACGCACAGGCTGCGGGCGATGACGAAGCCCGGCATGTCCGCGCAGAGGCGGCGGAGCTCGTCGTAGACGGGCTCCGGGTTGAACCCCTCCCCCTGTCGGGCCATGTCGCTCAACGCTGCCGCGTCGACGACGAGTCCGCGCTCCTGCTCCAGATAGGCGAGGAGGACGGGGTTGACCTCGGCGTGCGGGTCGAGGTCGAGGGCGTGGTCCGTGCCCGCGGCATCGACGGGCGTCAACGTGCAGCGCCGGATGAGGACCGGCGCCTGCGGCGTGTGGCCACCGCGCAGGAACCAGGTCGCCCGGCCCGCGGCGAAATAGCAGGTCTGCAGGCCCCGGTCCTCGAAGGTCGCCCGGGCGTGCTCGCGGATCAGGGTCGCGCGGTCCTGCGCCCGCGCGAGCGTCTCGGGCTCGCGCACGAGGTCGGACAGGCGCGTCGGGCGGCCGGCGAGCAGCATGGCGACCCCGCCAGGGTGCGCGGCGCTGACGTCGAGAACGCCCGGGGCGTCGGGCTGGAACCACAGCAGGGAGTTGGGTCCACCGAGAGCGGCGAGCTCGCGGCGCCACCCGGCGACGGCCGTGGTGAGCGCCGAGGGGCCGTCGATCGGGGAGCTCGGGGACACCGCAGCAGGCTAACAATCACGAGCCGTCCGTGCCCAAGCGTCCGGCGCCGCATTCGGCCATCCCCCGTCCGGTCCCTTAACCTTGGCGGTGCCCGGTCTGACCGGGCACCGCCCTCGTAGCTCAGGGGAAGAGCACTTCTCTCCTAAAGAAGGTGTCGCAAGTTCGAATCTTGCCGGGGGCACCCTTCATTTTCGGGCGAAAGTCCGGGTCGTGGGGCGTCGCGCCCTGGCTGACGACCCCCTCCAGGCCGTATCGAGGCCGCATCAGGCCTCACCCCCCGTGTTCCGAAGGCCATCGAGGGCCGCGGCGATCACGTCGAGCTCGTCGCCGCACAGGCGATGGGAAGACGAGGTCCCTGGGCCCCTTCCCCACCCTGTGTCGCATCGTTCACTCTCGCGGAAGTAGCCGAACGCGCCGGAGCCACCTGTCCACCTCATCGGTCGCGCTTCGTGCATGCTCGCCTCGCACCGCGAGACCGTCGCCGATCGTCGCATCCGGGGCGAGGGCTGCGTACTCCTCGGCGACGCGGCCCATTCCGCTGACGGCGTAGGTGACGAAGGGCAGAATCGTTTTGCCCTTCGTCGCCCACTGTTCGAGCAGGGTGTGCATGATCATTGGGGCTCCGACGTTCCAGACCGGTCCGCCGAGCATCAGGACGTCGTACTCATCGAGCGACGGCAGTGCCGTGCTGAGGGCTGGCCGTGCGTCTTGTTGTTGCTCTTGCTGGTTGCGAACCACTGTGGGTTCGTACTCGAACGGGTACGGGTCTGCGGGTTCGGCGCGGTAGGGATCGATGCGGAGCCTGGCAGCGATCATCTGGGCCACGACCTGGGTGTTGCCGACTTTCAGATTGCGCCGACCGCCATACCAGTAGTTCTCACCTGGCCGGGAGAAGTACGCCAACAACACCCACGACCGAGCTGGGGCGTCGGGGGGTTGAACCGCGGTCGACGGCGGCCGCCGCGGTGCTGGGGGTGCTGGCGTCGAGCACCCTGCCGTGGCGGTCAGAGCCAGCGCACCGGCGCTCCGCAGGGCGGCGCGCCTCGTCATCGCGGCCTTCGAGCCAGAGATGTCGATCTGGCCGTTCATCGGTCAACGAGCCGTTGCAGGTGTTCGGGATACCGCTCACCGTGGATATCGAGGGCTTCGGCGGCACTGGTGATCTTCACGAGCTCGTCAGTCGTGAGGGTGAGCTGGGTGGCACCGACGTTCTCTTCGAGTCTGTGCGTCTTTGTCGTGCCGGGGATCGGGACGATCCATGGCTTCTGGGCGAGCAGCCAGGCCAACGCGACCTGGGCCGGTGTCGCGGACTTGGCTTCGGCGAGAGTGCCGAGGCGGTCGACGAGCGCTTGGTTGGCCTGGCGTGCCTCGGCGCTGAACCGCGGGATGGTGGCGCGCACGTCGCCGTCGGCGAAGGTGGTCGCGCTGTCGATCCTGCCGGTCAGGAACCCCTTGCCGAGCGGGCTGAACGGCACGAACCCGATGCCGAGCTCCTCGAGCACTGGGAGGATGTCGTGCTCGGGCTCGCGCCACCACAGCGAGTACTCGCTCTGCAGCGCGGTCACGGGATGGACCGCGTGCGCTCGGCGGATGGTGGCGACGCCGGCCTCGGAGAGACCGAAGTGGTTGACCTTGCCCGCGACGATGAGCTCTGCCACGGCCCCGGCGACGTCCTCGATCGGTACGGCCGGGTCAACCCGGTGCTGGTAGAGCAGGTCGATCCGATCGGTGCCGAGCCGCTGCAGGGAGGCGTCGACGACCTTCCGGATGTGCTCGGGCCGGCTGTCCAGGCCGCCCTGCTGGTCGCCGTCGATCGCAAACCCGAACTTTGTGGCGATCACGACGTCGTCGCGGAACGGCGCCAAGGCCTTGCCGACGAGCTCCTCGTTGACGAACGGTCCGTAGACCTCGGCGGTGTCGAAGAACGTCACACCGCGCTCGACCGCGGCCCGGAGCAGCGCGACGCCGTCCCCTTCGTCGACGGCGGCGCCGAAGCCGTGACTCAGCCCCATGCAGCCCAGCCCGAGGGCGGAGACTTCCAGGCCGCTGCGGCCCAGGATGCGGGTTTCCATGCTCACTCCTTCATGTGCCTACTGGTGATCGGCCGGGGTCAGTTCTCGGCGCGGCTGTTGAGCCAGCTGACCATCGCCGGGTCGCGGTGATCGAAGAACAGCGAGGCACCGGCGTCCAGCGTGCCGATCTCGTTCATCTGCTGGTCGGTGAGCTCGAAGTCGAAGATGTCGAGGTTCTGCGCCATCCGCTCCGGGCGGACCGACTTGGGAATGACCACGACCTCGCGCTGGGTGAGCCAGCGCAGCACCACCTGGGCCACCGACTTGCCGTGGGCCTCACCGATGGCGGCCAGGGTCTGGTTGGTGAACAGGTCGTTCTTGCCTTCCGCGAACGGCCCCCAGGACTCGATCTGGACACCGCGCTCACGCATCAGCTCATGGTCGGCGAAGCGGGCGTGGAACGGGTGGGTCTCGACCTGGTCGACGGCGGGCGTGATCTCGTTGCGCTCGATGAGGTCCACGAGCCGGTCGCCGTGGAAGTTGGACACCCCGATCGCCCTGATGGCGCCTTCGCGGTTCAAGTCCTGCATTGCCCGCCAGGCGCTGTAGTAGTCGCCGAACGGCTGGTGGATCAGGTAGAGGTCGAGTTGATCGAGTCCCAGCCGCTGCAGTGAGCCCTCGAAGGCCCGCTTGACCACATCCTCACCGGGGTTGGCCTGAATCCACAGCTTCGTGGTGACGAACAGCTCATCACGCGGTACACCGCTGGCCTTGATCGCGCGACCGACAGCCTCCTCGTTGCCGTACGAGGCGGCGGTGTCGAGATGCCGGTAGCCGTGGGCGAGGGCCTGTTCGACCGCCTGCTGGGTCTGCTCGGCCGGGATCTGGAAGACGCCGAAGCCGATCAGCGGCATCTGCACGCCGTTGTTCAGTGTGACGGTGGGGATGGGTGTCGGGGTGCTCACTGGAGCTGCCTCTCGTTCGTGGGGTGTGCAACCAGCACACCCGAAGTGCGCCGGAAGTGGGAGTCCCTGTTGACAGGGGTATCGGCAGCACCTCCCTCGACTTCGTGCGGTGGCCTACCGTCGTGGTGTGGACCCCCGCGCCGAGACCCGCGACTTCCTCACCTCCCGCCGTGCCCGGATCACCCCGCAACAAGCAGGGCTGCCGGAGTACGGCGGCCAGCGCCGCGTGCCCGGCCTGCGGCGCAGCGAGCTCGCCACCCTTGCCGGGATCTCGGTGGAGTACCTGACCCAGCTCGAACGCGGCAACATCGCAGGCGCCTCGGAGACGGTGCTGGACGCCCTGGCTCGAGCGCTACAACTCGACGAAGCCGAACGCACCCACCTGTTCGACCTCGCCCGAGCCGCCAGCGGCCCCCATCGAGCGGCCAGTCGGCGGCGTTCTCCTCAGGTGCGGCCCAGCATCCAGCCGATCCTCGACACGCTCGATACACCCGCCTACGCCCGCACCGGCCGCGGCGACATCATCGCCGCCAACACCCTGTGCACCGCGCTCTATGGCGAGATCCTCCGCCCAGAGACCTTGCCGGTGAACGTCGCACGGTTCGTGTTCCTCGATCCGCGCGCCCAGGAGTTCTTCCTGGACTGGGACACCGTGGCTGATGACACCGCCGCCGCGCTACGCATCCACGCCGGCCAGACCCCCAACGACCGGCAGTTGACCGACCTCGTCGGTGAGCTCGCCACACGCAGCGATGCCTTCGCCGCGCGCTGGGCCAAACACAACGTCCGGCTGCACCGCACCGCCACCAAGCGGCTCCACAACCCCGTGGTCGGCGAGCTCGAGCTCACCGGCGACGCACTACACCTTTCCGGTGAAGACCTCACCCTGATCGTTTACACCGCCGCTGCCGGCAGCCGCGCGCAGGAGAAGCTCGACTTCCTGACACGTTGGGCCGGGCAGCTGGCGCCAGTCGAGGACGCCAAGACGCCCAGCGAGCACATCCCGCGAGCCGAATCCGGCGACTAGGTCGAGAGCCCCGACGCGCCCCGTCAAGCGGTGCTCCCGGCATGGCGCCGGGTGACGCTGCCCGGCCACCACATCCGGTCGCCCAACAGTCCGAAGACGGCCGGCACGGCGACGGTGCGCACGAGGAGCGTGTCGATGAGCACGCCGAGTCCGACGATGACCCCGAGCTGGCCGAGGGTCACGAGGGGCAGGACGCCGAGCGCGGCGAACACCCCGGCCAGGACGACTCCGGCGCTCGTGATGACGCCGCCCGTGTGGGCCAGCGCCTCGACGACGCCGCCGACGGTGCCGTGCGTGGCCGCCTCGGCGCGCGCCCGGTGCGCCAGGAAGATCGTGTAATCGATCCCCAGCGCGATGAGGAAGACGAAGGCGAGCACGGGCACGTTGACGTCGAGGGCAGGGACATCGAAGAGCCAGCGGCTGACGACACTCCCGAGGCCGATGGCCGCGACGGCGCTGGCAACGTTCACGAGGACGAGCACGATCGGCGCGACGACCGACCGCAGCAGCCCGCCGAGGACGAGGAGCACGACCCCGAGGACGAGCGGCACGATGAGCCGAAGGTCGGCCGCGGACGCGTCCCGCACGTCGACGTCCTGCGCGCTCGCCCCGCCGACGAGCGCGTCGGCGCCCTCCACGTCGGCCACCGCGGCGCGCAGGTCACGGACGGTCCGTGCGCTGGCATCCGACGAGGGCTCGGCCGTGCCGACGACACTGATCCGGGTCCACCCGCCCGACTCCCCGGCGGCCGAGGCCCGCACGACACCGTCAACCCCCTTCGTCGCCTCAAGCACGGCGTCCGCGGCGGCGTCGCGGGTCAGGACCGTCAGGGGCTGCGCCTCCCCGGCCGGGAAGTGCTCCGAGAGCACCTCGAGCCCGGCGGCCGACTCCGACGCGACGCGGAACTGGTCGGTCTGGGACAGGCCGACCTTCGTGCCCAGCAGGCCGGCCGCCAGCGCACCCAGCACGACGACCGAGGCCGCGGCGGCGACCGCCGGGCGCGCCGTCACGACGCTGGCGACCCGGCGCCACACCGAACCGCTGTTGGCGTCCTCCCCGACGCGGGGGACGTAGGGCCAGAACGCCTTCCGCCCGACGAGGGCGAGGGCCGCAGGCAGCAGCGTGAGGACCGTGACGAGCGCGACGAGCAGTCCGGCGGCGCCGGCGAGGCCCAGGCCGCGCGTGCTCGGCATGGCCGTCAGCACGAGCGTGAGCAGGGCCAGGACGACGGTGAGGTTGCTCGCGACGATGGCGCCCACCGACCCACGGGTCGCGACGGCGAGCGCGTGGTGGTGGTCCTCGTGCCGCCGCAGCTCCTCGCGGTAACGGGAGATGAGCAGGAGTGCGTAGTTCGTGCCCGCGCCGAAGACGAGCACGGAGATGACGCCGGCGTCGAAGTGCACGTCGGCCGTGTGACCGAGGGCTGCGGTAACGACGGCGGCCAGCTGGTCCGCGAGGCCGACGACGGCGAGCGGCACGAGGAAGAGGACCGGCGAGCGGTACGTGAGGATGAGCAGCACCGCGACGACGCCGATGGTCGCCAGGAGCAGCATGACGTTCGCGCCCTTGAAGGAGGCCGCGATGTCGGCCCCGAAGGCCGGGCCGCCGGTCACGGCGACGTCAAGTCCCGAGGGCGCCTCGTCGGCGATGTGGGCGCGCAGCGTCTCGACGGTGTCGGAGACCTCCGCGTTGGGCCGATCGGCGTTGACCGGGACGAGGACGACGGCGGCCTCCCCGTCCTCGCTGGGGATGGCCGTCGCGGGCCCGGCCGAGGGGCCGTCGCCGACGGGCGCACCCGGGGACTGCGCGACGACGCCGCGCAGGTCCTCACCGAGGGCCGAGGCGGCCGTCAGGTCCGCGCGGGTGAGCGCGGCGCCGTCCTCCCGGGTGACGACGGCGAGGACGGGCACGTCCTCGTGGCCGGCGAAGGTCGCCAGCTGCTCCTGCACTCGTGCCGACTCCGAGCCGGCCGGCAGGGAACCGACGGCGCCCGGCGCCTCGACCCCGCGCAGGGCCCCGATGAGGCCGACGGAGACGAGCACGCCGAGCAGGAGGACCAGAGCCGCACTGCGGGTCGTCAGCAGCCGGCCGAGGACGGTGAGGAGGCGGTCTGGTGGGGTCTTGCGCTGGTGCACGGGAGATCCTTCGTCGTGTCGATGCGTATGCCATCGACGCTACGAGCGGTCCCGGTCCCCGTCATGGGGCAAAGGTGGAGTCTCTCGTCATCCAAAAGATGGAGCGGGGTATGCCGAAGGGGGCCCCGTCCGTGTCGGACGGAGCCCCCTTCATGGGTCAGGCGGGGTGGGCTCAGACGCGGCCGTAGCCGGAGACGCCAGCGAAGACCGGGCGGAGCGAGACGGCCTTGCCGGTGCGCGGCGAGTCCCACATCATGCCGTTCCCGGCGTAGATGCCCATGTGGTAGGCCGGGTAGCCGTAGAAGACGAGGTCGCCGGGCTGCGGGTTGGAGACCGGGGTGGCCATGGCCTGCTGCTGGGCTGCCGTGCGGGGCAGGGAGATCCCGACCTGGGCGAAGACGTACTGGGTGAAGCCCGAGCAGTCGAAGCCAGCCGGCGTCGTGCCGCCGTAGACGTACATGATGCCCTCGTAGCGAGCGGCGATACTGAGGACGGAACCACCGGCGGACGGCGCCGGAGCGGTCGTCTGCGTCGGGGCCGACGCGGTCGCGGGGGCGCTCGCGGGGGCGCCGGTGGTCGACGGAGCGGTGCGCTCGGCGGTGCGGCTCGCGGCCTGCTGCTCGCGCTCGGCCTCCTCGGCTGCCTGCGCGGCGGCACGCTCGGCGCGGGCCTCCTCGCGGGCGGCGGCGGCCGCGGCGATGCGGGCGTCACGCGCGGCGTTGGCGCGGCGCTGCCACGGGGTCGGGCCGGAGCGCTCGGCCTTGACACCGAGCTTGCCGAAGGCGGCGACGGCGGTCGTGTTGCCCTTGGGCGCGGTCACGGCGGGGGCGGCGGCAACGGTGGTGGTGCCACCGGCGGACGCGGCGCCGTCGGCGACGGGGGTGCCGGGAGCTGCGGTCGCGGGGACGCTCATGGCGGCGAGAAGGCCACCGGACGCGGCCAGCACGGCCGTCGTCTTCGCTGCGGGCTCGGCCGATCGGGTGACGACCGTCGCGAGTTCGTTGAGGGGGTTGTAGCGGCCGTCGGCGCGGTGGCGCCCAGCAGAGTTGTCCAGCACGAGATGCCTCTCACACGCCTACGAGGTCAGCTGTCGGGTTCGGGTGGAGAGTGATCACCCGGTTCCTGCCGCCCAGATCGACCTGGCGATCCGTGACCGTAGGAACTTCACCCCGAGGAACATCCTCTGATGTCCCGGAAGTGGGTCCCCCGCCTCTGCCAAGCGGATGGTGCTCTGGCCGATGACGACGGTGGCAGAACTCGGCGTACCGTCTCGGCAGTCTGACCCAGGGGGAGCCCGACTGCGGGAAACCGTACAAGACCCCACGGCAAAAGTCACGCCGAGGTCACGGTCCGGTCTGCCGTCGGTCAAGACGGTCCAGCGGCGACCCGCCTCAGGCGGCGCTGGCGGCGGCCGCGACGAAGACGTGCTGGGCGATCTCCATGGGCAACGACACCCCTTCGGACTCCTGCGCGCCGGCCCGAACGACGACGACGCGATCGCCCTCGGCGCGCACCCACACGACCGAGCCGGGACGCAGCCCGGAGGCCACGAGCAACTCGAGCGCCTCGTGATCGACCTGCACCGGCTCGCCGATCCGCCGGATGACGACGGAGAGCGGTGTTCCACCGGCGATCACGGCGAGACTCTGAAGGCCGGCGCGGAAGTCCTCGGACTCCTCGCCGCCACCGAGCAGTTCCTCGAGACCGGGGATCGGGTTGCCGTAGGGCGAGTCCTGATGGGACTCCAGCAGCGCCAGAATCTTGCGCTCGACGCGATCGGACATGACGTGTTCCCAGCGGCAGGCCTCGTCGTGGACGTACTCCCACTCGAGTCCGATGACGTCCACGAGCAGGCGCTCGGCGATGCGGTGCTTGCGCATCACTCGCGTCGCGAGCAGCCGTCCCTCGTCGGAGAGCTCGAGGTGTCGATCACCGGCCAGGCTGAGCAGTCCGTCGCGCTGCATGCGAGCCACCGTCTGCGAGACCGTGGGCCCCGAGTGACCGAGCCGCTCCGCGATCCGGGCGCGCAGGGGCACGATGCCCTCCTCCTCGAGCTCGAAGATCGTCTTGAGGTACATCTCGGTGGTGTCGATGAGGTCGCTCACGCGGCCCATTCTTGCATTGATCCAGTTTTCGCCGGTCGCGCTGACGGGTCGGATCAGCCGCGGGCGGAAGGGAAGGCGTCCGCCCAACTGCGCGTCGTGCGGACCGGGGTCGTCACACTCGTCGCGGCGAGCACGCCACGGACGATCGCCCGCGTCACGACGTCGGCGGCGCACGACAGCAAGCCGTGGAAGGCGGCCAGGTCGGGCGCGCCCCGCTCCCCCGTCGCCAGGGTGAAGAGGGTGTCCCCGTCGAACATCGTGTGGACCGGGTTCAGCCCCCGCGCCATGCCGTCGTGGCCGATGCCAGCCACCTTCGCGCACTGCGCCTTGGTGAGGGTGGCGTCGGTGGCAACGACTCCGATGGTCGTGGCGAAGGTCGCCGGGAGTCCCGGCGTCGGGACGAGCGCGGCCAACTCGCGCGAGCCCGCGACCTCGGCCGGGTCGGGGACGCCGAGGCGCAGCGGCCCCCCGCCGGGTCCGAGGTCGGCGAGGTCCTCCTCGAGCAGGAGCCCCTGCCCGAAGAGGACGCCGGTGCGCGGGTCGCACGCCGATCCGGCGGCATTGACGACGATGAGTGCCGCGACGGTCGTCCCGTCGGGCAGGACGGCGCTGGCCGAGCCGATGCCACCCTTGAGGCCGCCGCACTCCGCGCCCGTGCCGGCGCCGACCGTGCCCAGGCGCGGGGGCTCGCCGGTCGCCGCGAGGCAGGCCTCCCGGCCGAAGGACGCGTCGGGCCGCGCCGCGAAGTTGCCGCCGCGAGCGAGGTCGAAGATCACGGCACCCGGCACGATCGGCACGACCTCCCCCGGCCGGCCCATGGGGAATCCGACGCCGGACTCGTAGAGGTGGTCCATGACGCCCGTCGCCGCCGCGAGGCCGAAGGCGGACCCACCGGAGAGGCTGATCGCGTGCACACGCTCGACGAGGTTGCGCGGGTCGAGCAGGTCCGTCTCACGCGTCCCCGGTCCACCGCCGCGCACGTCGACCCCCGCGGTGGCACCCGACTCGGGCGTGAGGACGACGGTGGTGCCGCTGAGCCAGCCGTCCCCGATCCGTTCGTGGTGGCCGACCTTCAGGCCGGCGACGTCGACGATGGAGTTCGTCGGGCCGGGGTGGAGCGTGGGGATGGCGGGAGGCGTGGCGCTCTGCATGCGGGGCAGTCTGCTCCGCCGCAGCGCCGACGTCACGGGGTGGGTCGAGGAGTGGTCAGGTCCGGGCGCGCTGGCGGTCCAGGTCGCCCACCCAGCGGACGATGAAGGCGACCATGGCGAGGCCGATGACGCCCAGGGTGAGCGACGCGGCCGCGAGCGAGACGACGCCGACGAGCGCGCTGAGCAGGAGCGGTCCGCCCGCGTGGCCGATCTCGCCGCACATGCGCCAGCCGCCGAGGAACTGCGCGCGGTCGAGGGTGGGTGCCACGTCAGCGCCGAGCGTCATGACGATCCCCGCGCCGAGGCCGTTGCCGACGGCCATGGCCACCGTGACGGCGATCAGCGCCGGGAGCGAAACCACGAGCGGCAACAGCACGAGCGCCGTGGAGATGATCACGACGAGCGAGACGGCGATCCACATCCGCCCGAAGTGGTCCATGGCCCACCCGGCCGGATAGAAGAGGAAGACCTCGACGAGTCCGCCCACGGCGAAGACGAGCGCCACCTGCACGGGATCGAGCCCGATGTGGTCGGCCCACAGGGGCAGCACGGTCGTGCGGAGCTGGCGGAGCGCAGAGATGACGGCGACGACGAGGCCGAGGGTCAGCAGGACGCGCCGGTGCGCGCGCAGGACGCGCAGCACCGGGGCGGGGCCGTCGTCCGAATGGCGGCCGTCGTCGCCGAGCTCCGGCATCGTCAGGACGAGAGCGAAGGCGGCTGCGCTCGCCACACTCGCGACCGCCCAGGCGGCGGCCGTGCCGGCCACCGACATGGCTGCCGCGGCGAGCAGGGGACCGATGAAGACACCGATCCGCATGGCGCCACCGAGGGTGGACATCCCGCGCGCCCGCAGGTGGCTGGGGATCGCGTCGATCATGAAACCGTGCCGGGCCAGGAAGAGCACGGCTGTCGACATGCCGGTGATCATGGCGGTGACGGCGAGGAGCCACACGGACTGCGCCAGGCCCGCCACGGCGAGGGCGACGACGTCGACGGCGGTGGCCCAGAGCAACGCTCGCCGCTCCCCGATCCGGGCGACGAGCGCCCCGGCCGGCAGGACTGCCACGAGCTGGCCCACCCCGAGCAGCGCCGCGACGAGCGCGGCGACCGGCGCTGAGGCCCCCAACTCGCCGGCACGCAGCGGCAGGACGGGGATGATCGCCCCCGTGCCCAGGCTGGCGAGGGCCGTCGGCCCGAAGGCGGGCACCGCGACCGACCGCCAACGGAACGGGGGCTCAGGAGTGTGGGTCGTCATCGGCGCCCATTCTCACCTTCGCGGGTTCGCGGGCGACGAGTAGGTTCGGGATGTGACCATGCGCGACGCGACCCTGCTCGCAGAGACCTTCCTCGTGCCGGCCCGGTATTGCGGCCCCCCGACGTCGGGCAACGGCGGCTGGGTGGGCGGCCATGCCGCCGCTCTCGTGCCGACCAACCCCGAGCGCCCGGCCGTCACCGTGCGACTCTCGGCGCCGCCGCCGCTCGAGACCCCGATGCGGGTCGAGCGCGACGGCTCCGTGGTCCGGGTCTGGCAGGAGCGCCCGTCGGGTGACACGGACGAAGGGGACCTCCTCGTCGTCACGGCGGCACCGGCGCCGGCTCCAGACCGGTCCGGCGTGCCCGCACCGGTCGCCGTCGCACTCGCCCGCGAGGCGTCCTCGCGGGCACCGCTGGAGGGCCACGCGTTCCCGACATGCTTTGTCTGCGGACCCGGCCGAGCGGCCGGCGACGGCCTGCGGATCTTCCCCGGTGAGGTCACCGGCCGAGCGGGGCTCCACGCGGCCCCCTTCGTCCCGGAGGACTCGTCGCTCGAACTGGTCTGGGCCGCGCTCGACTGCCCGGGCGCCTTCGCGCTCGACTTCGGCCGGACCACCATGGTGCTGGGCACGATGACGACGGTCGTGCTGCGCGAGCCGCAACCCGGCCGCGAGCACGTCGTCATCGGTTGGGCGCGCGGCGCTGAGGGGCGCAAGCGGCACTGCGGCACCGCCCTCTACGACGGCGACGAGCTCGTCGCGCACGCCGAGGCGACGTGGCTGACCCTCGGCACCGGCGCCCCCACCACTCCCACGGACACCGACAACACCCCCATCACCCCGGAGGAGTCCGCATGACCACGCCCGGCACCCGCCCCGTCGCCGTCGTCACCGGCGCCAGCAGCGGCATCGGTGAGGCCACCGCCCGCCGCCTCGCGAGCGAGGGCTACGACGTCGTGTGCGCCGCGCGCCGCACCGAGCGGATCGAGGCGCTCGCCGCGGAGATCGGTGGCCGGGCCGTCACCTGCGACGTCTCCGATCCCGCTGCCGTGGCCGCGCTGGCCCGGGAGGTCGGCGACCGGCTCGACGTCCTCGTCAACAACGCCGGCGGCGCCGTCGGCCTCGACCCGGTCGCGACGGGCAGCGTCGAGGACTGGCGGGCGATGTACGAATCCAACGTCATCGGCACCCTCCAGGTCACCCAGGCGCTGCTGCCCGCGCTGACCGCCGCCGAGGGAATCATCGTCAACGTCGGGTCGACGGCCGGCCGCACGGCCTACGTCGGCGGCGGCGGGTACACGGTGGCCAAACACGGCGTCGCCAACCTGACCGAGACCCTGCGCCTCGAGCTGGTCGGGACGCCCGTGCGGATCACCGAGGTCGCGCCCGGGATGGTGCGGACCGAGGAGTTCTCCCTCACCCGCTTCGGCGGGGACCGCGAGCGCGCCGACAAGGTCTACGAGGGCGTCCCCGGGCCGCTCGTCGCCGACGACGTCGCCGACGCGATCGCGTGGATGGTCACCCGTCCGGCGCACGTCAACATCGATCTCGTCGTCATCAAGCCGCGCGCGCAGGCCGCCCCCCATCTCGTGCACCGCGTCGCACCGGAGGGGAACTGACATGTCCGCCGCCGTGGCCGGTCCCGCCGAGACGGTCTTCACCTACGCCGCCCCCGCGCTGAAGTTCGGCTCGTTCGCCGCCGACGAGATCGGCCATGATCTCGCCGCTCTCGGGGCGCGCCGCGTGCTCGTCGTGACGGACCCGGGCGTCGCGGCCACCGGCCACCCGGAACGCCTGGCGGGGATCATGCGCGCCGCCGGCCTCGACGCGCAGGTGTGGTCCGGCAGCCACGTCGAACCCACCGATGCATCGCTGCGCGAGGCCATCGACCACGCCCGCGAGAGCGGCCCGTGGGACGCCTTCGTCGCCATCGGTGGCGGCTCGAGCATCGACACCGCCAAGGCCGTCAACCTGCTGACGACGAACCCGGGCGAACTGCTCGACTACGTCAACGCCCCCGTCGGCGGCGGTCGTGCACCGAGTCAGCCGCTCAAGCCGCTCGTCGCGGTCCCGACGACGACGGGCACGGGCAGCGAGAGCACGACGATCTGCGTCCTCGACGTCCTCGACCTCAAGGTGAAGTCCGGCATCAGCCACCAGTGGTTGCGTCCGACCATGGCCGTCATCGACCCCGAGCTGACGATGACGCAGCCGGCCGGGGTCACCGCGTCCGCCGGGATGGACATCCTCTGCCACGCGCTGGAGTCGTGGACCGCACGGCCATACGACTCCTACCCGCGGAAGGCGCCCGGCGAGCGCGTCCCCTACTGCGGCGCCAATCCGATCGCCGACATGTGGGCCCAGCGGTCGTTGACCCTGCTCGCGAGCTCCTTCCGCGCCGCCGTGCGCGACGGCGACGACCACCGCGCCCGGACCGACATGGCCATGGCGGCGACCTTCGCGGGCATGGGCTTCGGCAACGCTGGCGTGCACATCCCGCACGCCAACGCCTACCCGGTCGCCGGTCGGGTCCACGACCTCGGCACCGACTTCCGGCCGGCCGGGTACGACGTCGACGAGGCGATGGTCCCGCACGGCATGGCCGTGTCACTGACGGCGCCGGCCGCCTTCGCCTTCACCCATGACGCCGACCCGGGCCGGCACGTCGCGGCCGCCCGGGTGCTGGCCCACGGCGCCGGGGAGCCCGACCCGGGCGAGGGCCCGGACGCCCTCCCCCGCGTCGTGAGTGCGCTCATGCGCGACATCGGGATGCCGTCCGGGCTGGCCGAGATCGGTTATGGCGAAGGGGATGTCGATGCCCTCGTCGAGGGCGCGATGAAGCAGCAGCGCCTGTTGGCGACCGCACCCAAGGCGGTCGGTCCGGACGACCTGCGCGGGATCATCCGGGCGTCGCTGCACAACTGGTGACGCCCCGAGTTTTGGACATCAGCGGTCCATTCCTAGGGCGAAAGCGCTCCTTCGCGCCGAGTTTTGGACATCAGCGGTCCATTCCTCGGGAGAAAGCGCTCCTTCGCGCCGAGTTTTGGACATCAGGGGTCCACAACGGGTGAAGGGGGTCAGGGCTGCAGCCGCTGCACCGACCACGCGCTCGGGTCGGCAAGGTCGCCCGCGCCGATCCGCGTCCAGCGGAACCGGTCATGCAGGCGGTTGCTGCGTCCGGCCCAGGCCTCGACCTCGTCGCAGACGATGCGCCACCCACCCCACAGCGGCGGCCGCGGCACGTCCCGACCGGCGAAGCGCTCCTCGACCTCGGCCCAGGCCCGCTCGAGCGGCGCGCGGCCGTCGACCGGCTGCGACTGGCGCGAGACCCACGCGCTGATCTGGGAGCCACGCGGGCGTTGGGCGAAGTAGGCATCGACCTCCTGCTCCCCCACCGGCTCGGCCCGACCCCGGAACCGCACCGCGCGGAACATCGCCGGCCAGGTCAGCGTCGCCGCGAGCGCCGGGACGGCCTCCAACTGCCGGCTCTTCGTCGACTCGAGACTCGTGACGAAGCCCGGGCCGGCCGCGTCGAGGAACCGCATGAGGACCGTGCGCACGTCGGGTCGACCGTCGGCATCGACGGTGGCGACGGCGATGGCGTGCGGCTCGGGCACGTCACCGCGCTCGGCCTCACGGGCGACCGCTGCCTCGAGCCACGCCGTGATGAGCGGGAGCGGGGCCGCCGGGACGTCCGCCTCGGTGAGCCCCTCCCCCGCATAGTCGAGCCGCTGCACGGCGGTCGCTGACGTCGGCTCGGCTGGAGTGCTCATGCCCTCAGCGTACGAGCGGGCCGCCCGGGCGACACGTCAGTTCGCCTCCCCGACGACGATGCCGAGGTCGGCCGCCAACGCCGGACCCAGGTCGATGAGTTGGGCCGGCGTGATCCGGGCGCCCTTGAGGCTGGCCACTCCGCCGGGCGCGATGAGATCCGCGCCCGTGAGGTCGACGTCCGTCAGTCGCGCGGCGCGGAACTCCGGCTGCTGGAGGCGGCTGCCGGGGAAGCTGACCCGCGTCAGTTGGGCCTGCGCGAAGTCGACCTCGGTGAGCACGCAGTCGACGAACTCCACGTCGACCAGCCGGGCGTCGCGCAGGTTGAGGAAGTCGATCCGGCACCCGACGAAACGCACCCGAGCCAGGTCGCCGGCGTGCCACTGCACCGCCCCCAGCCGAGCGCGCTCGAGTTGGCAGCCCACCCACGACGCACCCGCCATCCGCAGACCCGTCGCGCGGACCCCTTCGCCCGTGCAGTCCGCGAAGCGGGCCCCGGAGAGGTCGATGTCGGCGGCCACGAGATCGACGAAGGTGCAGTCGAGGAAGGTCGCCGGACCGAGTCGTTCGCCGGTCACCTCACCCGTGAACGTCTCCTCGTCGTGATGCTGCTCGTACGCACGGGACGAAGGGGGCATGAGCGGCAGTCTGCCGCAGCGCTGGTGTGCCCGTCGGTGCCGCCATGTGGGCCGGACCCGCTCAGCCCTTGCGGTCCTCGGTGAGCGGCCCCACCACCTCGAAACGCGCCGTGATGAACGCCTTGTTCGGCGTCGATTCGATCAGCTTCAGGTCCAGGCGCCGAGGGAGTACCGCGCGACCCGCACCCAAGGTGACCGGCGCGATGTAGGTGATCACCTCGTCGAGCAGGCCCAGGTCGGCGAAGCTGCCCGCCAACTCGCCCCCGCCCACGACCCACAGGTCCTTGTCCCCGGCCGCCACCACCATCGCGTCGTAGACCGACCGTACGTCGCCGGCGGCGAACCGCACGTCGGCCTCGACGCTCGGACGGGCCAACTCTCCGCGGGACGTCAGCACCCACACCGGCACGGAGTAGAACCACTCGTGGGGGTGGTGACGCAGCAGCCACTCATACGTCGTCGAGCCCATGACGAGCGCCCCGATCCCGGCGATGAACTCCTCGTAGTTGAGCGGTCCCTGCTCGTCCTGGTCCTGACGCATCAGCCAGTCCAGCGAGTCGTCGGGGTCGGCGATGAACCCATCGAGCGTGGTGGCGGTGTAGTAGGTCAGCTGGGTCATTCATCCAGTCTCGACGCAACCACCGACAAGGGCCATCGCGCGACCGCCCGCGGCCGGTAGCCGCTCGTCCTCGGCGGCGAATCCACACCTCGAACAGCGCAACCGAATCCGCCCCGTCCACCGGCCCGGCATGATGGGATGCGCTCATGAGTGACAACGACTTCAAGCCCGGACTCGAGGGCGTCATCGCCTTCGAGTCCACCATCGCCGAGCCCGACCGTGAGGGCGGCGCCCTGCGCTATCGCGGCGTCGACATCAACGACCTCGTCGGCCGCGTGTCCTTCGGCCAGGTGTGGGGTCTGCTCGTCGACAACGAGTTCGACCCGGGCCTGCCGCCGGCCGAACCCTTCCCACTGCCGGTCCACTCCGGTGACGTGCGCGTCGACATGCAGTCCGCGCTCGCCCAGCTCGCGCCCCTGTGGGGCTTCCGCCCGGTCCTCGACATCGAGCCGGAGCAGGTTCGCGACGACCTCGCCCGTGCCTCCGTCATGGCGTTGTCCTTCGTCGCCCAGTCCGCCCGCGGCCAGGGTCGCCCCATGGTCCCGCAGGCCCGCGTCGACGAGGGCAAGACCATCGTCGAGCGCTTCATGATCCGCTGGCGCGAGGACCCGGACCCCAAGCACGTCGAGGCCGTCGACGCCTACTGGGTGTCCGCCGCGGAGCACGGCATGAACGCCTCCACCTTCACCGCTCGTGTCATCGCCTCGACCGGCGCCGACGTCGCGGCGTGCCTGTCCGGAGCCGTCGGCGCCATGTCCGGCCCACTGCATGGCGGGGCACCGTCCCGCGTGCTGCACATGATCGAAGGCGTCGAGCAGCAGGGCGACGCGACCACCTACGTCAAGGGCGTCCTCGACCGCGGCGAGCGCCTCATGGGCTTCGGTCACCGCGTCTACCGCGCCGAGGACCCGCGCGCCCGCGTGCTCCGCGCCACCTGCGAGCGCCTCGACGCGCCCCGCTTCGAGGTCGCGGCTGCGCTGGAGAAGGCCGCCCTCGACGAGCTGCACGCGCGCCGCCCGGACCGCGTCCTCGCCACGAACGTCGAGTTCTGGGCCGCCGTCCTGCTCGACTTCGCCGAGGTCCCCGCGCAGATGTTCACGCCGATGTTCTCGTGTGCGCGCACGGCCGGCTGGGCCGCGCACATCCTGGAGCAGAAGCAGACCGGCCGCCTCATCCGACCGTCGTCGCGCTATGTCGGCGAGGGCCCCCGCGGGATCGAAGCCGTGAAGGGATACCGGGCCTGACGTGGAATCCCGACCCCGGATCGCGCTGCTCATCGACGCCGACAACTCGTCGGCCCGCAAGATCGACCTCATCCTCAACGAACTCTCCGGGTTCGGTGAGACCAACATCCGTCGCGCCTACGGCAACTGGACCAAGTCCGAGCTGAAGGGGTGGGCCGCTGTCCTGCACGAGCACGCGATCCGGCCGGTCCAGCAGTACGACTACAGCAGCGGCAAGAACGCCAGCGACATGGCCATGGTCGTCGACGCGATGGAGCTGCTCTACACCGATCACCCCGAGGCGTTCGGGATCGTGTCGTCGGACGCCGACTTCACGCCGCTCGTCATGCACCTGCGCGCGAAGGGGGCCGCCGTCTACGGCTTCGGCGGCCGCAAGACTCCGGCTCCCTTCAAGAGCGCCTGCTCGCGATTCGTCGAGCTCGACCAGCTCACCGTCGGGGACGACGAGGACGACGTCGCAGAGCCGACCGTCGCGCCGACGCGGCGAGCGCCGGCGAAGCGGGCCAGCACGAAGGCGGCCGCACCCGAGAAGGCCGTCGCCGCGACGGGACCCGCCAAGGCGGAGCCGGTGGCGGAGGAGCCCGCCGCGGCGAAGGAGGACCCCGCCTCCTCGCGCAGCGGTGCGGCGGTGCGGGTGCCCACGGCGCAGCTGCGTCAGGACGCCAAGCTGATCGCTCTCCTTCGTCGCGCGGTGAAGGGGGCCGCCCACGAGGACGGCTGGGCGCCGGTCGGATCGGTCGGCCAGCTGATCTCCAACCAGTCGTCCTTCGACGCGCGCAACTACGGCTACGCGTCCCTGAGCAAGCTGCTCGACGCGACGGACTTCTTCGAGTTCCGCGACCGCTCGCTGGGCGCCATGGCGGTGCGGGACAAGCGCGCCTCCGCCCGCTGACCGCCCTTCGTCCGGCCCCCTTCCCTCGCAGCAGCACACTCTTTGGCCAGTGGCACACCGTTGTCGGTGTGCTACTGGCCAAACGGTGTGCCACTGGCCGTGGCCCGACGTGCCCGAGCCCGACGAATGGCGGCCTCGACCTTGCTCCGCACGAGGTCGGGGTGGGCGAGGTCCCGCCAGGTCAGCCGGACGACCTCGTAGCCGAGCGCCCGCAGCGCGTCCTCGCGCACCTTCTCGCGGACCAGGTCCGATCGACCGGCGTACTTCACCGCGCCGTCGAACTCGACGATGACGGGCGCCTCGTCGAGGAGGAAGTCCACCCGCCACCGACTGCCGCCGTCGGAGATCTCCACCTGCGGTGTGTGGGCGAAGCCGAGCGACCCCAACAGCCAGGCCGTGCGGCTCTCCCCGGGTGACTCGCGCCGACCATCTGCGACCGTGAGCATCTGACGCACCAGACCAGCACCCGCCCGCCGCTGCAGATGCGTGACAGCCTCGTCGATCGCCGCCCGGGTCGTCAGCCCACGATGGAGCGCAGCGTCGGCCGCGATGAGCGCGGTCATGGGCTCCCCGACGAGCCCGGCCTGGACGATGGCGACGGCGGGCGCGACGCACAGGACCTCGGCACTCGAGCGCGGCGCCGCGTCCTGGCCCTCCGACCAGCGGCCCCACACCGTCACGCCTTCGCCCCGCCGGCTGTGACCGTCCTCCAGCCGGGTCAGGTGCACCGTCCCGATCGGCCATCGATACAGGGGGAGGTCGAGGAGCGCGAGCGCCGAGGTGTGACTGGCGGCGGCGCGACCGGCGCGGGCCCGCACGTGCGCGATCGTCCGCAGGCGATGCCGATCGAGTTCATCCCCCACCGGCGGCGGCGCGTACCACCCGGTGTGCAGGCGGATCAGCCGTGCCTCTCGGACCAGCCGGTCGAGCGCGCGATGCGACCAGCCGGCCGCCACGGCGTCTGCTGCGGAGAGCACGCGGTGGCGAGCCAGTCCCAGGAGGTGGGGAGGAAGTGCGGTCACCCGTCCATGTTGGCGGGATTGCCGGATCGGCCCGCGAAGTTGTGCACAGGCACCCCCTTCCCTCGCAGCAGCACACTCTTTGGCCAATAGCACACCGTTGTCGGTGTGCTACTGGCCAAACGGTGCGCCACTGGCCCGAAGGTCGCCCCGGCCCGGATGGCGGAATGTCGCGTCCGAGGGGTGGACGGCGGTGGGAGGATCTGAGGCATGAGTCCCGAGCCCGCGCTGACGATCCCCAACGGACTGCTGCCCCGCGACGGGCGATTCGGGTCCGGGCCGTCGAAGGTGCGCCCGGAGCAGCTCGAGGCGCTCGCCACCACCGGGCGCACCCTGCTCGGCACCTCACACCGACGCGAACCGGTGCGCGCCGTCGTCCGCTCCATCCGTGAGGGGATCGCGGACCTCTTCGACCTCCCCGACGGCTACGAGGTGGTCCTCGGCAACGGCGGCTCGACCGCCTTCTGGGACATCGCCGCCTTCGGTCTCGTGCGCGACCGCGCACAGCACCTCGCCTTCGGTGAGTTCTCCTCCAAGTTCGCGAAGGTGACCGGGCGGGCCCCCTTCCTCGGGGAGCCGACCGTCATCACCGCCGAGCCCGGCAGCCTGGCCACGCCCGTGGCGGAGGACGGCATCGACGCCTACGCGTGGCCGCACAACGAGACCTCGACCGGTGTCATGGCGCCGGTCCAGCGCGTCCCGGGCGCCGCGAGCGACGCCCTCGTCCTCATCGACGCCACGTCGGGCGCGGGCGGCCTGCCGGTCGACATCAGCCAGGCCGACGCCTACTACTTCGCCCCGCAGAAGGCCTTCGCCTCCGACGGCGGCCTCTGGCTCGCCGTCCTCTCCCCCGCCGCCCTCGAGCGCGTCGACGCGATCGCCGCGAGCGGCCGCTGGGTGCCCGACTTCTTCTCGCTCCCCACGGCGATCGACAACAGCCGCAAGGACCAGACCTACAACACGCCCGCGCTGGCAACGCTGATTCTCATGGAGGACCAACTCCGCTGGCTCAACGGCTACGGCGGGCTGCCCTTCGCGACGTCCCGCACCGCGGACTCCTCGGGCCGTATCTACGACTGGGCGGAGCGATCGGACGCGGCGTCCCCCTTCGTCACCGACCCGGCCGCGCGCAGCCAGGTCGTCGTGACGGTCGACCTCGTCGACGAGATCGACGCGGAGGTGGTCGTGGCGACCCTGCGCGCCAACGGGATCGTCGACGTCGACCCCTACCGCAAGCTCGGGCGCAACCAGCTGCGGATCGCGACCTTCCCGGCCGTGGACCCCGACGACGTCAGCGCGCTGCTGACCTGCGTGGACTACGTCCTCGAGCGGCTCTGAGCGAGCAGCCCGCGGGGCGTCAGATCGAGACGAGGGCCCCGAGCACGGCCGTGAGCACGAGGACGGCCAGCACCCCGAGGGTCATGTAGCGGCGGAATCGGGGGGTCATCGGGCGGCCTCCGGGACGGGGTGGGCGGTGGGTGAGGCCGTGACGCGCACCCGCGGGCGGCGCTGGGACTCGTAGGACACTCGCACATTCTGCCGCCGCCCGAGCCACACCGAGACCGCGACGAGGCTGATCGCGACCGCGACCGTCCCGACACCGATCGTCCAGCGCGGTCCGGCGACCTCGCCGATCCACCCGATGAGCGGCGCGCCGATCGGGGTGCCGCCCATGAAGATCGCCATGTAGAGCGCCATCACCCGCCCACGCATGGACGGCGCCGTGCGCAGCTGGACCATGGCGTTGGCCGTCGTCATGGCGCTGAGCGCCGACAACCCGACCGGGATGAGGGCCAGCGCGAAGAGCTCGTACGTCGGCGCGAGAGCGGCGGCCCCGCTGGCGACGGTGAACCCGACCAGCGACAGCAGGAGGGTGCGCAGCCGCGGCCGTTCCCTCCGGGCCGCGAGCAGCGCGGCGCTGAGCGAGCCGATGGCCATGATCGAGCCGAGGAGGCCGAACTCGCCGGCCCCCTTCCCGAACTGCTCGGTCGCCATGAGCGCCATGGTGAGCTGGAAGTTCATGCCGAAGGTGCCGAGCACGAAGATGAGGAAGAGGACGAGGAGGATGTCCGGCCGGCCGCGCACGTAGCGCAGCCCCTCGCGGACGGCGCCGCGACGGGCGACGCGGGGGGACGGCCGCAGCTCGGCCACCCGCATGAACACGAGGGCCAGGAGCACCGAGACGAAGGTGGCCGCGTTGACGACGAACGCCACCGCCGTGCCCCACCACGCGATGCTGAGACCGGCCACGGCGGGCCCGACCAGGCGGCCGAAGTTGAAGGACGCGCTGTTGAGCGCGACGGCGTTCGGTAGGTGTTCGGACGGAACGAGTTCTGAGACGAAGGCCTGGCGCGTGGGGTTGTCGATCGCCGTCGCCACACCCTGGATGAGCGCGAGCGCGTAGATGTGCCACAGCTGCGCCGCGCCCGTCCAGACGAGCAGCCCGGTCAGGAGCGACGTCACCGCCAGGAGCGTCTGGGTCAGCGCGAGCACACGCCGCTTCGGGAAGCGGTCGGCGATGCTGCCGGCCCACGGCGCAAGCAGGAGGAAGGGGAGGAACTGCAAACCGGTGACCGTGCCGAGCGCGGTCGCGTTGTGGTCCGTGAGCTCGGTCAGGACGAGCCAGTCCTGGGCGACGCGGCCCATCCACGTGCCGACGTTCGAGATGAGGGCGCCGACGAACCAGAGGCGGTAGTTGTGCACCGACAACGAGCGGAAGGTCGGGCTCATTCGGCGGCCACCCGGGCCAGGATGTCGGCAGCCCGACGCAGGACGTGCTGCTCCTCCGCGCTGAGCGCGGCCACCCGGGTCGTCATCCAGGCGTCCCGCCGGCGGCGCACGCGCCGGAGCATGGCGGCGCCCTCGGACGTCAGCTCGAGGATCACGTTGCGCCCGTCGTCCGGGTCGGGGGTGCGGGTCACGAGGCCGTCCTCGGCCAGGGCCTTGATCGTGCGCGACATCGACGGGGCGCTCACCCGCTCGCTCTCCGCGAGCGCGGTGGCGGTGTGCAGGCCGTCCTCGATCTTGGCGAGGACACCGAAGCGGTGCGGGGCGATCTCGCTGCTGCTCTCGAAGCGGACGCGGCGGGAGATGCGCATGCACGCCAGACGCACGTCGATCGCGAGGTCGCTGACCTCGCGGCGGGTGGGAGTGGGGGTCACGGTGGGCACGGCAGGTCCAACTACTTACCTTGGTTAACTATTCCGCCGCCCCTCTTCCCCACCAGCCCCCTTCCCCCCAGTTTTGGACACCAGGTGTCCCAAACCCGGCCCCACCAGCCCCCTTCCCCCCAGTTTTGGACACCAGGTGTCCCAAACCCGGCCCCGGAACGCGACGTGGGCGGGTGCGCTCACGACGGAGCACACCCGCCCACGGCGGTTGCCGGATGACCCGGCGTGGATGGATCAGACGCCGAGCGCGTCCTTGACCGGGTCGAGCGCGAAGTACAGCACGAAGAGCGCCGAGATCAGCCACATGAGCGGGTGGACCGCACTGGCCTTCCCGCGCACGATCTTGATCAGGACGTAGGTGACGAAGCCCGCGCCGATACCCACGGTGATCGAGTAGGTGAAGGGCATCAGGACGATCGTGAGGAACGCCGGGATGGCGATGTCCAGGTCGTCCCAGTCGATCCCCTTGACCTGCTGCATCATGAGGAAGCCGACGACGACGAGCGCCGGGGTGGCGGCCTCGTACGGAACCATCGACACGAGCGGCGAGAAGAACGTCGCGATCAGGAAGAGCACGCCGGTCACGACCGACGCGAGACCCGTGCGAGCACCTTCGCCGACACCCGCGGCCGACTCGATGTAGGACGTGTTCGACGACACCGAGGCGGCGCCACCGGCGGCCGCGGCGAGGGAGTCGACGACGAGGATCCGCTGGCTGTTCGGCGGGATGCCCTCCTCGTCGAGGAGGTCGCCCTCGGCGCCGACGGCGACCATGGTGCCCATCGTGTCGAAGAAGTCGGCGAGCAGGATCGTGAAGACGAGCAGGGACGCGGTGACGATGCCGACCTTCTGGAACCCGCCGAGCAGGTTGAAGTCACCGATGAGCCCGAAGTCGGGCAGCGAGAAGATCTGCTCCGGCAGCTTCGGCACCACGAGGCCCCAACCGGTGGGGTTGTCGGCGCTCTGCTGGCCGACGTTCGCGACGGCCTCGACGATGATCGCCAGGACGGTCGTCCCGAGGATGCCGTAGAGGATCGCGCCGCGGACGCCACGCACGTGCAGGCCGATGATGAGGAAGAGGCCGACGACGAAGACGAGCAGCGGCCAGCCGGCGAGGAAGCCGCCGACGCCGAGCTCACCGAGCGGGCCGCCAGCGGCCTTGCGCACGAAGCCGGCGTCGACGAGGCCGACGACGGTGATGAAGAGGCCGATGCCGACCGAGATCGCCGTCTTCAGCTGGGCCGGCACGGCGTGCAGGACGGCCTTGCGGAAGCCGGTGAGGACGAGCACGAGGATGATCAGACCCTCGATGACGACCAGGCCCATCGCGTCGGCCCAGGTCATCTCGGGGATCTTCGCGACGCCGAAGGCGACGAAGGCGTTGAGGCCGAGACCGGCCGCGAGGGCGAGGGGGTAGTTGGCGACGAGGCCCATGAGCAGGGTCATGACGCCGGCGACGAGCGCCGTGGCCGCGGCGACCATGCCGAGGTTCGGGGCGTCGCCGCCGCCGAGGAAGGCCCCCGTGGAGTCGGCCTGGGTGCCGATGATGAGGGGGTTGAGGACCACGATGTAGGCCATCGTGAAGAAGGTGACGACGCCACCACGGAGCTCGCGCCCGATGGTGGAGCCGCGCTCGGTGATCTGGAAGAAGCCGTCGAGGCCGGCGCGCTCGGCCGGGACGGTGGAGGGGGAGGCAGTGGGCATGGCGAGAATCGTAGGGGCTGCGTGGGGTACCCCGGCGACTACCCTTGCCCCGTGAGCACCCTGCGACGAGACAACGGCATCCCGGCGGACCCGTCCACCACCCCCCTGCGCGTGCGCGCCGACCGGGTGGTCCTCGTCGGGGTGGGTGTGTGGGTCATCGTGCTCGCCGTCATCCTGCTCGTGCCGGCCCTGCACGAGGGCGACCGCGCCTGGTGGAAGTGGGTGCCCGTCGCCGGGATCGTGCTCGGCCTGATCGGCTACCTCTACCTGCGCCGCGGTCGCGGCAACGCCGAGGGCGCGCTCGACGAGTCGCTGGCCGACCCGCAGTCGCACTACTGACGTGCCGCACTCCCCTTCGCCCAGCACGCCCCACACCGCCCGATGACCGCCACCCTCGTCACCCACGACCTCGCGGGCGGGCACGGTCACCGCACCCTCTTCGAGGGGCTGGACCTCACCGTCGCGCCCGGTGACGTCATCGGCGTCGTCGGCGTCAACGGCGCCGGCAAGTCGACGCTCCTGCGGATCCTCGCGGGCGACCTTGCACCGCAGGCGGGTGCGCTGTCCCTCTCTCCCACGGACGCCTTCGTCGGTTGGCTGCCGCAGGAGCACGAGCGGCGCGAAGGGGAGACCGTCGCCGCGTACATCGCGCGGCGCACCGGCTGTGCGGCCGCGACCGCGGACATGGACGCCGCCGCGGAGGCCCTCGCCGACCCCGCGGCCAGCACCGGCGGGGCGGGCGACGGTCGCGATCCTGGCGACGTCTATGCGGCGGCCCTCGACCGGTGGCTGGCCAGCGGCGCCGCCGACCTCGACGAGCGGATCCCGCAGGTGCTCGCGGACCTGGGGCTCACGGTGGGCGAGGACCTCGATCCCGACGCCCTGATGACCTCGCTGTCCGGCGGACAGGCCGCCCGGGTCGGCCTCGCCGCGCTCCTGCTCTCGCGCTTCGACCTCGTCCTGCTCGACGAACCGACCAACGATCTCGACCTCGACGGTCTCGCGCGTCTCGAGCAGTTCGTCACGAGCCTGCGCGGCGGCGTCGTCCTCGTCAGCCACGACCGCGAATTCCTCTCCCGCAGCGTGACGAAGGTGCTCGAGCTCGACCTGCCCCAGCGCAGCCACCGCCTCTTCGGCGGGGGCTACGACTCCTACCTCGAGGAGCGGGCGGTCGTCCGGCGCCACCAGCGCGAGGCCTACGACGAGTTCGCCGCGAAGAAGGCGGACCTCGTCGGCCGCGCGCGCACCCAGCGCGAGTGGTCGAGCCAGGGCGTGCGCAACGCCATGAAGAAGTCCCCCGACAACGACAAGATCCGCCGCAAGGCCGCGACGGAGTCGAGCGAGAAGCAGGCGCAGAAGGTCCGCCAGATGGAGAGCCGGATCGATCGGCTCGAGGAGGCGGAGGAGCCGCGCAAGGAGTGGCGGCTCGCCTTCACCATCGGGTCCGCGCCGCGCAGCAGCGCCGTCGTCGCCACCCTCAACGAGGCCACGGTCCGCCGGGGCGACTTCACGCTCGGGCCGGTCTCCCTCCAGGTCGACGGCGGTGACCGGATCGGCATCACCGGCCCCAACGGCGCGGGCAAGTCGACCCTCCTGGGGCTCCTGCTCGGTCGGGTCACACCCGATCAGGGCAGTGCCCGCCTCGGCGCCAGCGTGCACATCGGGGAGATCGACCAGGCCCGCACCCTCCTGGCAGGCGGACGCCCGCTCGCGGCCACCTTCGGCGAGCACGTGCCCGAGATGACGCCCGCCGACGTGCGCACCCTGCTGGCGAAGTTCGGCCTGCGGGCCGACCACGTCGACCGTCCCGTCGACGGGCTGTCACCCGGCGAGCGCACCCGGGCCGGACTCGCCCTGCTGCAGGCGCGCGGCGTCAACGTGCTCGTCCTCGACGAGCCGACGAACCACCTCGACCTCGAGGCCATCGAACAGCTCGAGCAGGCCCTCGAGTCCTACGACGGCACCCTGCTGCTCGTCACCCACGATCGACGGATGCTCGACACGGTCCGGGTCGATCGGCGCTGGCACGTCGAGCGGGGCCGCGTCACGCAGGCGTGACGCGGCGGCGGGTCAGACGGTGTCGTACTGGAACTCGTCGATGATCGGGGTGCCGATGTTCTCCGGCTCGGGCTTGTCGATGTCGACCTCGGAGTGCGCGCCGCAACCGTGGTCGAGGCTGACGACGGTGCCGTCGCTCGGTGACCACTCGTTCGCGCAGATCCCGAAGGTCGCTCGCAGCGCCCCCGCCGCGGGCACGAAGTAGCCGCAGGTCGTGCACGACGCGGGCGCCTTGACGGCGACCTCCGCCTTGGGCCCGTGCGACCCCTCGTACCAGCGGGTGGCCGCGGCCTCGCGGCCCTCGGCGGACAGCACGCGCGGACGCCCGAGCCCCAGCTCCCACTGGGCCATCTGGTCGACGTCCTCGTCGCCGGTGGCCTCGTAGCCCGCCTCGAGCAGCGGGTCGGCCTCGACGAAGGGGGTCACGTCCCCCGCGCTGACGTCGCCCGGGGCGAGCCGGTCGGCGTAGGGCAGCCACTCCGGGGACAGGATCGCGCCGTCGCCGGGCAGCAGGTGGGTCTCGCTGACCGTCACCGCCTTGCTGCGGGGCGCGCGGGCGACCGTGACGGCCCAGCGCCAGCCACGGTAGGCGCGGGAGGTGCAGGCGAAGTAGTGCGTGCCGACGCGCTCGGCCTCCATGACGAGGCCCTCGTGGTCCCCGACGGTGTCGGGCATGGCGATGCCGATCGCGGCCTCGCGGGCGAGGTCGATCGCACCCGCCAGGGTCGTGTCCTTCTTCGGTGCGGGGGGCATCAGCTCTCCAGATCGGCGGCCACGGCCCGGAGGACCTGCGCCACCTTGGTCGCGGTCGCGCGCTCGGGGTAGTGACCCCGGCGCAGCTGGTTCGAGACGTCGTCAAGGAGTTTGATGACGTCCTCGACGATGACGGTCATGTCCTCGGCGGGCTTGCGGTCGCGCTCACGACGGTTGGCGGTGACGCTCGGCGCCGGCTCGAGGACGGTCACCGACAGCGCCTGCGCGCCGCGCCGACCCTCGACGATGCCGTAGTCCACGCGCGTACCGCCCTTGAGGGAGCCCTTGCCCACCGGCAGCGCGTTGGCGTGCAGGAAGACGTCCTGCCCGTCATCTCCGGAGATGAAGCCGAAGCCCTTCTCCTCGTCGTACCACTTGACCTTGCCAGTAGGCACAGTCCACCTCTGCTCACGTGTATCGGGCGCAGTTCTCGCGCCACCCTCAAGGCTAAGCCATGGAGGCCGCACCCCACCCCACCCGCGAGCCACCCACGACTCGCGCGCAGGTTCGCCGTGGGAGAACATGTCCCGATGACCTCGACGATGGACGAACGCGCGAGCCTGCGCGCCTTCTGGGCTGCCCTGCCCACGGAAGGTCGCTGGCTGCTGTCCACCGTGGGCATCCAGACCCTCGGGCGGGGGCTCACCCTCCCCTTCACCCTCATCTACATCAACCGGATCCGCGGGATCGACCTCGACGTCGCCGGCCTCCTGATGAGCCTCATCTTCGCCGCCGCCTTCGCCGTCACGGGTCCGGGCGGTTCGCTCGTCGACCGCATCGGCGCCCGGCTCATGGTCATCGCCGGCACCCTCAGCGCCATCGCCGGCTGCCTGGTCATGGCCTTCGCGTCGACGATCTGGACGATCGCCCTCGCCTGCGTCCTGCTCGGCATCGCGAACGGGGTCTCGTGGCCCGCCTTCAACGCGCTCATCTCCCACGTCGTCACGGGCCGCACCCGCACGCAGTACTTCGGCATCAACTTCGCGCTCGTCAACCTCGGCATCGGCGTCGGCGGTCTCCTCGGCGGGCTCGTGGTCAGCGTCGACCGCCCGGCGACCTTCACGGCCGCCTTCGTCGGCAACGCCGTGTGTCTCCTCGCCCCGCTCGCCCTGATGCTCGGGCCGTTGCGTCTCCTGCACGGTCGCGCCGACCGGACCGGGCACGAGGACGCGGCGCCGGTCTCCTACCGGCAGATCCTGCGACACCCCGCCGTCGCCTGGGTCTCGGGGGTGACCTTCCTCGGCGCCTTCGTCGGGTACGGCCAGATCGAGGCCGGGATGCCCGCCTTCGCCCACGAGATCGCCCGTGTCTCGACGCGCGTCATCGGGATGTCCTTCGCGCTCAACACCCTGATCATCGTTGCCTTCCAGTTCTGGATGCTGCGCGTCATCGACGGCCGCCGACGGACGCGCGTCTTCATGGTCATGGCCGCCGTCTGGGGTCTCGCGTGGATCATCTTCGGCCTGTCCGGGCTCGTGCCGGGCGGCGCGTCGGCGATCGCCTTCGTCATCGTCTACGGGGCGGTCTTCGGGTTCGGCGAGACAATGCTCCAGCCGACCGTGCCGGCCATCGTCAACGACCTCGCCCCCGACCACCAGCGCGGCCGCTACAACGCCCTGAGCTCTGCGTCGTACCAGATGGGGTCGATCGTCGGGCCCGTCGTCGCCGGCGTCATGCTCGATCGGCACCTGCCCGGCGGGTTCATCGCCGTCCTCGTCGTCGGCTGCGCCGTCCTGGCCCTGATGGCGCTGCAGCTGGAGCGTCACCTCACGCCCGAGGTCAACGGACTTCCCTGACGTGCGCTCCCCCGGCAAGGGACACCTGATGTCCCACACCAGGGAGAAGGCGGCGGCGACTCAGGCCAGGGTCATGCCCCACGAGGCCGACCACGACTCACCCGGAGCGAGCGTCACGACCCCCTCCCCCGAGTTGAAGGAATCCGGCGGGCACGACAGCGGTTCCACCGCGATCCCCTCGGGGTGCCCGGCGGGCACGGAGTCCGGGGTCGACTTGCCCGTGAAGACCTGCACCCAATCCAGGCCGGTGCCTCCCCAGACCTCGACGTCGCCCTGGTCCAACCCGACGCGCACGCGCCACCGCCCGTCGGCATCACGCGTCGGCCGAGCGAAGGCGTGGTCGACGGCTCGGTCCCCCAACTCCTCACCGGCGCGCAGGTCGAGGCCGAGGTCCCCCGCGGGGACGGTGCCCGTCGGCAGCAGGCGCTCCGGGTCCACCGCCACGACCTCGGCCGCGGGCACGGTGAGCCGCGCCTGCGCCGCGGGCGTCTCGCCGAGCGCGACGTACGGGTGAGCCCCGAAGCCGAAGGGGGCCGCGCCGGTCCCCGAGTTCGTCGCGGCCACCGTGACGGCCAGGCCGTCGGCGCCGAGCGCATACGTCACGCTGAGGTCGAGCCGCCACGGATACCCGGGGCTGGGGTGCAGGACGTGGGCCACCGTGATCGCGGAGGGCGCGTCGGTGGGGACCTCGCGGCCGCCGGTGACGTCGGCGATCGGGGCGTCGGGCGACGGCGCCCACGCCGCCCACCGCACCAGCCCATGGCTGGCGTTGCCGGTGCGCGGTTCACTCAGCGCAAGTTGGTGTTCCTCGCCGTCCGCCCGGTAGCGGCCATCGCGGATCCGGTTGGGCCACGGCATGAGGATCTGGCCGCGGCCCGCCGACGCGATGTCACTCTCGGGGTATCCGGACACGACGTCGCGGCCCGCAACGGTCCACGTCCGCAGGCCGCCGCCGACCTCGACGACGACCGCCGTCTGGTCACCGTGTCGGATGCCCCACTGTCGGCCGCCGGGCCCCGGACTCGTCGCTGCTGGCTCCATGGGGCGCAGCCTACGGAAGCCGTGTCCCGGCGACCCCCCGACCCTCGACTACCGTGGGGCAGTGCGATCACTGGCGGAGGACGTGCGTGCCCGCTCCGATGAGGAGCTGGCGGCGCTGCTTGTGGCGCGCCCGGATCTCGCCCGTCCGATGCCGGCCGACCTCACGGCGCTCGCCGCGCGCGCGAGCACCACGGCCAGCGTCCAGCGGGCCATCGACCACCTCGACCGCCCTCGCCTCGAGGTCCTCGAGGCGGCGCTGATCAGCGGCTCCCCGATCGATCTCCCGGCGATCGTCGGCCTCACCGGCCAGTCCCCGGACGCCGTCGAGGCCGCCGCCGACCACCTTCGTTTCCTCGCGTTGCTGTGGACCTCCCCCGAGGGCCGGCACGTCGTGCGGGCCGCCGGCGACGTCCTCGGACCGCACATCGCCGGGCTGGGCCCGTCCGCCGCGGACGTCTCGCGCCGCGGCGCACCGAGCGCGACCGAGGTGGACGACCTGCTCGCCTCCGCCCCGGCCGCCGCGAAGACCGTCCTCGACCGCCTGACCTGGGGTCCCCCCATCGCCGCCGCACCGGCTGACCCGGCCAGCGCGGCCGCCGCCGCCGTCACCTGGCTCGTGGACGCCGGCCTGCTCGTCAGGTTGGACGAAGGTCGCGTCGTCCTGCCCCGCGAGGTGGCGCTGGCACTGCGCGGGGGCCGACTCCACCGGGGTTCGGTGGCCCGCCCCGAGATCGCCGTGCGCCAGTGGGAGGCCGACGACGTCGACCGGGCCGCCGGCTGGCAGGCGAGCGACCTCGTCGCCCTCGTCGCCGAACTGCTCTCGACGTGGGAGGCCCTGCCCCCGCGCGTGCTGCGCTCGGGTGGCCTCGCCGTGCGCGACCTGAAGGGGGTCGCCGCCGCCCTCGACGTCGACGAGTCCCGGGCCGCCTTCCTCGTGGAGATCGCCCACGGCGCCGGCCTGCTGGACGACGACCGCGCCCTGGAGCCGTCGTGGCAGCCGACCATCGCCGCCGACGCCTGGTTCGACGAGACGCCCGCCCACCGCTGGTCCGCCCTCGCCCTGGCGTGGACGACGTCGATCCGCGCACCGCACCGGGTCGGCGCGAGCTCCGGGTCGGGGCCGATCAACGCCCTCGGCGCCGACGTCCAGTGGCCGCCGATCCGGTCGCTGCGCCACGACGTCCTCGACGTGCTCGCCGACCTTCCCGCGGGGGCCGCGGTCGACGCCGCCGGCGTCGTCGAACGGCTCCGACACGACCGCCCCCGCCGGCTCCCCCGCGAACCGGAGCGGGTCGTCTCAGCGATCCTCGGCGAGGCCGAGTGGCTCGGACTCACCGGCCGCGGCGCCCTGTCCTCGGCCGGCCGGTCCCTGCTCGCCGGCGACGACGCGGACCCCGTGACCGTCATGTCCGCGCACATGCCGGAGGCCGTCGACCACGTGCTCCTGCAGGCCGACCTCACGGCCATCGCCCCCGGCCCGCTCACCGGCGAACTCGCCCGGACCATGAGACTGCTGAGCGACGTGGAGTCCCGCGGCGGCGCGACGGTCCACCGCTTCAGCGAGGGCTCGATCCGGCGCGGACTCGACACCGGCCTCAGCGCCGACGACATCGCCGCGCTGCTCGCCGACGCCAGCCGCACCCCGGTCCCCCAGCCGCTCGACTACCTCGTGCGCGACGTCGCCCGCCGCCACGGCCAGCTGCGCATCGGCGCGGTCGGCAGTTACGTGCGCGGCGACGACGAGGCGGGGCTCGACCGGGTCATGGCCGAGCGCAACCTGAGCCACCTCCAGCTGCGGCGGATCGCCCCGACCGTGCTCGTGTCGGCCGCCTCGCCCACGGTCCTGCTCGAGGCCCTGCGCGAGGTCGGTCTCGCCCCGGTGCTCGAGTCGTCCACGGGCGGCGTCGTCGTGCCGACCCGCTCGCGTCAGCGTGTCACCGGCGGGCCGACGCCGGCCCCGGCCTCGGTGAACCGGGTCGACGAGGACTCGGCCGTCGAACTGGTGGTCCACCTTCGTCAGCGGGACGAGGCGATGACCCGCGACCAGGAGCGCCGCGCCACGCAGGCCGGTCCGTCCATCCCCGCGACCGACCCGACGACGACCCTGGCGGTGTTGCGCGAGGCGATCGCGGACCGGCAGGGGGTCTGGGTCGGCTACAGCAACTCACTGGGCCAGGTCGCGCGGATCCTCTTCCACCCCGAGCGGATCGAGGGCGGTCGCGCTCACGGCACCGTTGATGGGGCGCCCCGCACGCTGTCGGTGCATCGCGTCACCGGCGTCACGGCCGACTGACGCGACGGATCACCCGGCGAGCGCCTTGACCACCCGCGAGGGCGACGGCTTCCCGAGCTGCTCGGCCATCCAGACGCTCGTGGCGACGAGCGCGTCGAGGTCGACCCCCGTGTGCACGCCCGCGCCGTCCGTGGCCCAGACGAGGTCCTCGGTCGCCAGGTTGCCCGTCGCACTGCGGGCATAGGGGCAGCCGCCGAGCCCACCCGTGGACGCATCGACGACGGTGACCCCGCGGCGCAGCGCGGCGAGCGTGTTGGCGAGCGCCTGACCGTAGGTGTCGTGGAAGTGCACGCCCAGCACGTCGGTCCCGATCCCGCGCTCCTCGAGCGCGTCGAGCAGCCGCTCGACGTGACCCGTCGTCCCCGTGCCGATGGTGTCGCCGAGCGAGATCTGGTCGCAGCCGAGGTCGCGCAGCCGGGCACACACGTCGGCCACCTGCGCCACGGGCACCGGCCCCTCCCACGGGTCGCCGAAGCACATCGACACGTAGCCGCGCACCCACAGCCCCGACGCATGGGCGCGGTCGACGACGGGCGCGAACATCTCGAGCGACTCCGCCACGGTGCGGTTGAGGTTCTTGCGTGCGAAGGTCTCGGTCGCGCTGCCGAAGACGGCGACGGCACCGACACCGGCCTCGAGGGCGCGGTCGAGGCCGCGCTCGTTCGGGACCAGGACCGGACGCGTCGCGCCCCGGCCGAGATCACCGAGCAGGTCGAGGACCTCCTGCGCGTCGGCCAGTTGGGGGACCCACTGCGGATTGACGAAGGAGGTCGTCTCGACCGTCCCCAAGCCGGCTTCGACGAGGCGTCGGACGAAGGCGGCCTTGGTGGCCGCCGGGACCGTCGCCTTCTCGTTCTGGAGGCCATCGCGCGGGCCGACCTCATAGATGGTGATGGCCTCGGGCAGGGACGGATCGCGCTCGACCTGGGGCAGGGCCACACGCTCACTCATGGCCCCATCCTCGCACCGGTCGGGAACAGACGGAGTCGTGCGCACCGTTGCAGCCCGTGCGGTTAGATTCAATGCAAACGGCGGCGCCACAGGGCGCCGACCACGAGGGAGGGTTGCCGCGATGGCCGACAACGACAGCACCGCGAGCGATGGGCCGCAGGACGACGAGCAGCTCCTACGGGAATGCGCCCTACGGGAACACCCCGCGGGACACACCGACCTCCGCCACCCCCGGCTCCGACGACCCGACCTCCCCGGTGCCGCCCCCGCCGCCCGCTCGGCCGGGACACCAGACGCCCGGCTACTCGACCGCTCCCCCGCCTCCGCCGGCACCGTCCGGCGACCAGCCCTACGGTCAGCAGCCCTACGGTCAGCAGCCCTACGGCCAGCAGCCGTACGGTCAGCAGCCCCCCGGCGAGCAGAGCACCTACGGCGCCTACGGCGCGACCCCGCAGCAGTACGGCCAGCAGTACGGCCAGCAGCCCTGGGGTGTCGCCCCGCGCAAGTCGAACGTCTCGGCCATCGTCCTGCTCATCCTCTCGCTCGTGCTCCCCTTCACGTGCCTGATGATCCTGCAGCCGCTCGCGGCGATCCCGGCCATCGTCGCCCTCGTGAAGAACGAGCCCGACCCCGCTGGCTCGCGTCGCTGGACGCGGATCGGCTGGATCGTCTTCGGCGTGCTCGCCGTCCTCCAGATCCTCGTGGCCATCGCCGGCTTCGCCCTCTTCGCCGCGAACATCGACGAGTTCGGCAGCGGCTGGGAGTCGTCGTGGTCCGAGTCCCTCTCCAGTTCCACCGACATCTACTGAGGCCCCCTTGCCTGATGGCGCACTGATCGTCCAGAGCGACAAGACCCTCCTCCTCGAGGTCGACCACCCGAGGTCGCAGGAGGCCCGGCGCGCGATCGCACCCTTCGCCGAGCTGGAGCGTGCCCCGGAGCACGTGCACACCTACCGGGTGACGCCGCTCGGCCTGTGGAATGCGCGCGCGGCCGGCCACGACGCCGAGCAGGTCGTCGACGCGCTTGTCACCCACAGTCGCTACGCGGTCCCGCACGCCCTGCTCGTCGACATCGCCGACACGATGGACCGCTACGGGCGACTCACGCTGACGAAGGACGACGAGCACGGGCTCATCCTCACGACGACGGATCGCGCCGTCCTCGAGGAGGTCCTGCGCCACAAGCGGATCAAGCCCCTGCTCGGGGCACGCCTCGACGACGACCGGATCGTCGTCCACCCCTCGGAGCGCGGACACCTCAAGCAGGAACTGCTCAAGGTCGGCTGGCCCGCCGAGGACCTCGCGGGCTACGTCGACGGCGAGGCCCACCCGATCGCCCTCGCCGAGGACGGCTGGGCGTTGCGCCCCTATCAGCAGCACGCCGTCGACGGGTTCTGGCACGGCGGCTCCGGCGTCGTCGTCCTCCCCTGCGGCGCCGGCAAGACGCTCGTCGGCGCGGGCGCCATGGCCCAGGCGAGCGCCACGACCCTCATCCTCGTGACCAACACCGTCTCCGCGCGCCAGTGGCGCGACGAGTTGCTCGCCCGGACGACCCTGACCGAGGACGAGATCGGTGAGTACTCGGGTGCCCGCAAGGAGATCCGGCCCGTCACCATCGCGACGTATCAGGTCCTCACCACGCGGCGGAAGGGGGCCTACACGCACCTCGACCTGCTCGACGCGCGCGACTGGGGCCTCATCGTCTACGACGAGGTCCATCTGCTGCCGGCGCCGATCTTCCGGATGACGGCGGACCTCCAGGCGCGGCGACGACTCGGGTTGACGGCCACCCTCGTGCGCGAGGACGGCCGTGAGGCCGACGTCTTCTCCCTCATCGGGCCCAAGCGATTCGACGCGCCGTGGAAGGACATCGAGGCCCAGGGCTACATCGCCCCGGCCGACTGCGTCGAGGTGCGGGTCACCCTGCCCGACAGCCTCCGCATGGCCTACGCCACGGCAGAGCCGGAGGACCGCTACCGGATGGCCTCGTGCGCGGACGCGAAGCTCGGTGTCGTCGAGCGGATCGTCAAGAAGCACAAGGGTGAACCGACCCTCGTCATCGGGCAGTACCTCGACCAGCTCGACGAGATCGCCACGCGGCTGGGCGCCGAGGTCATCACCGGCCAGACGCCGGTCGGCGAGCGCCAGAAGCTCTACGAGGCCTTCCGCACGGGCGAGCTCGACCTGCTCGTCGTCTCGAAGGTCGCGAACTTCTCCATCGACCTCCCGGAGGCCTCCGTGGCCATCCAGGTCAGCGGCACCTTCGGCTCGCGCCAGGAGGAGGCCCAGCGCCTCGGTCGGGTCCTGCGCCCGAAGGCGGACGGCCGCACCGCGCACTTCTACACCGTCGTCGCCCGCGACACGGTCGACTCGGAGTTCGCCGCGCACCGCCAGCGCTTCCTTGCCGAGCAGGGGTACGCCTACCGGATCGTCGACGCCGACGACCTCGACTGACGGGGGCACTCGGGTGATCCGGGACGAGGCGGCGTTGCTCGCACAGTGGCGAGCCGACCTGGCCGTCCTGGTGCCCGACACCTCACCGGCCGCGGTCGAGGCGACGGCGCGCGACCTGCTGGCGTCGTGGTCGGCTGCGGGCCGCGGCTACCACGGCCCGGCGCACCTCGCGGAGGTCCTCGCCGCTCTGGAGGAGCTCGAACTCGACACCGCGCAGTCAGGCACGGACGGAGCCCTCGTCGCACGCCTCGCGGCCTGGTACCACGACGCCGTCTATGACCCGATCCGCCCACAGGACAACGAGATTCGCAGTGCCAATCGGGCAGTCGACGAGCTGACCCGACTCGGGGTCGAGCCGGTGACGGTCGCTCGCGTGCGGGGCCTCGTGCTCGCGACCACGGCGCACGATCTGCCCGGCGCGCACGCGACGCCCGAGTCCCGCGCCTTCCACGACGCCGACCTGTGGATCCTGGCCGCCCCGGCACCCCGGTTCGACGAGTACTGCTCGCAGGTCCGTGCGGAGTACGCACACGTGAGCGATGCCGACTACGCCCGGGGCCGCAGCGCGGTGTTGAGTCCCCTCGTCGATCGACCCCGGCTCTACGCCACCGCGCACGGCCTGGCGACGTGGGAGGCCGTCGCCCGGGAGAACGTGGCGCGTGAACTGGCCCGCCTCACCGGCTGACGCGGTCCTCGACCCTGAGTACGCCCGACCGACTCACAGCAGCCTCGCGATGAGCGGCCACCAGTACCGCTCCGCGCAGAGCCGCACGAACTCGTCCACGCCGACCCACTGCTGCCCGTCCGTGCCCGGGTCCTCGCCGGTCAGGGCGGGTCGGACGTCGCCCAGGGTGACGGCGTGCACCTGCAGCAGGTCACCCGGCACGGACCACCCCGGCGAACCCTCGTGGAAGCGGAACCGGTGGTACCCGACGGGCTCCAGGTCCGCCGGCGCCACGACGAGCCCCAGCTCCTCGTGCACCTCGCGGGCAGCGGCGGCGGCGACCGACTCGCCGGGCTCGCGCCACCCACCCGGCAGGCCCCATTCGCGGCGTCGTCGGCTGAAGTGGAGCGCGACGTGCCCCTGTTCGTCCCGCACCAGAGCCTGGGCCCCCAGCACCCGATCCGGGTGTACGGGCTCCGACCCGAGGATGAGGTCGACGTCGGCACGTTGACCCTCCCCGAAGGACACCGCCTCGACGCGAGTCACCCCGCGATCGCCCTTGCGCTTCTGCATGCGCAGCCCGCTCGCATGGAGGATCCGCACGATCTCCCGACCTTCCACGGGCCGTGCTCCGGCTGCCACGACACTGGCGTGCCGCTCCCGGGGGATGTCGTAGTGGTCGCCCTCGTGCAATCGCTCGGGCAAGCCGATGGACCGCGCGAAGGCGTGCAGCTCGTCGTACGACGTGTCGCTGACGAGGTGGGACCAGCTGCGACCGTGCGCATCCCAGCGGGGCGGGTCGATCCAGAGCGCCATCCCCGCACGCTACCGCCGGAAGCGGCGCGCGCCCCGACCCGGTGTTCGGCGGCAACCCACCGGACGTCCAGCAAACCTCCAGCCTGCCGGAGGACACTGTGAGGGTGAGCACTGCCAAAGAGCCCGAGGCCGTCCTCCTCGTCGTCGAGGACGAGGCCAACATTCGCGAACTTCTCGCGACGTCACTGCGCTTCGCCGGCTTCGAGGTCCACGTTGCCGCTGACGGCGCGACAGCCCTCAACCTCGCCGAGTTGATCGAGCCCGACCTCGTCGTCCTCGACGTCATGCTCCCCGACATGGACGGCTTCGCCGTGACGAGCCACCTGCGCTCGCACGGGCGCACGAGCCCCATCGTCTTCCTCACGGCGCGCGACTCCGTCGACGACAAGGTCAAGGGCCTGACCGTCGGGGGCGACGACTACGTCACCAAACCCTTCTCCCTGGAGGAGGTCGTCGCCCGCATCCGGGCCGTGCTCCGCCGCACCGGCGGACCGGTCGACGACACGGCGACCCTGCGCTTCGAGGACATCGAGCTCGACGAGGAAGCCCACGAGGTGCGCCGCGGCGGCGAGGTCATCGACGTCTCCCCCACCGAGTTCAAACTCCTGCGCTACCTCATGCTCAACCCGAACCGGGTGCTGTCCAAGGCCCAGATCCTCGACCACGTCTGGGACTACGACTTCCGGGGTGAGGCCGGCATCGTCGAGTCCTACATCTCCTACCTGCGCCGCAAGATCGACACCGACGGGCGGGCGCCGCTCATCCACACCAAGCGCGGCGTCGGCTACGTGCTGCGACGCACGCCCGGGGCGTGATGGGAGCCGACACGACGCCGGCTCCCCTGCAGTCGGTGGTGCGGCGGCTCGAGCAGATGCCGCTGCGCACGCGACTCGTGGCCATCCTGCTCGTGCTGCTCCTCACCGCCCTGACGCTGACCAGCCTCGCCTCCGTCGCCCTGCTCGACCGCGACCTGCGCAACCGCGTCGACGCCGAGCTCCGCTCGGCCGCCGAACCCGTCGGCGAGCAGGCCTATCAGGACGCGAACGCGGGCTCGATCCGGCGCTTTCCCAGCCAGTACGCGGTGATCTTCCTGCGCCCCGGCGGCGCAGGAACGGTCGCCTCGTGGCCGGACTCGGCCCCGGTCGAGGCCCGTCCGCAACTGCCGGACCTCTCCGTCACCGACGTGGCCCGACTCAAGGGACGCCCCTTCACGCTGGAATCCGCCGATGACGAACACGCGTGGCGCGTCGTCGCGGGGACGATCGACGGCGGCGAGGGCGGGATCTTCCTCGTCGGCCTGCCCCTGGACAACACCGAGGACACGGTCCGGCGCCTCATGGCGCTGACCTGGCTCATCGGCCTCGGGGTGCTCGTGGCGTGCGCGGTCCTCGGCTGGTGGGCCGTGCGACGTGCGTTCCGCCCCCTGCGCAAGATCGAGGACACGGCTGCGGCCATCGCCGGCGGCGACCTCACGCGCCGCATCCCCACCCGCGCGAGCGACGACGAGGTCGCGAGCCTGTCGGACTCGCTCAACGCGATGCTCCAGCAGATCGAACGGTCCTTCGCCGTCCGGGAGGCGTCGGAGGAACGCATGCGCCAGTTCGTGGCCGATGCCTCGCACGAGCTGCGCACCCCGCTGGCGACCGTCCGCGGCTACGCCGAACTGCACCGACAGGGCGCCATCACCGGCGACGATCAGGTGGCGGCCGCCATGGGACGGATCGAGGGTGAGGCCCGGCGCATGGGCGGCCTCGTGGAGGACCTGCTCCTGCTGGCCCGGATGGACGACCAACGTCCCCTCGAGCGACAGCCCCTCGACCTCGTGGTGCTCGGCGCCGACGCCGTCGCCGATGCCCGGGTCCGCGACCCGGAGCGCGAGATCTCCCTGCGTCCCCTCGTCGGCGAACTGGGCCCCACGCCCGTCATCGGCGACGAGGCCAGCCTGCGTCAGGTGCTGGGCAACCTCATGACCAACGCGATCCGCCACACCCCCGCCCGCACGCCCATCGAGGTCGCCGTCGGCACCCGTGGCGAGTGGGGCCTGGTCGAGGTGCGTGACCACGGCACGGGGATCGACCCGGCCGTGCGCGAGCGCGTCTTCGAGCGTTTCTTCCGCAGCGATCCCGCCCGCTCGCGCAGCAACGGCGGCACGGGTCTCGGCCTGGCCATCGTCGCCGCCATCACCGGCCGCCACGGTGGTCGCGTCGACCTCACCGACACCCCCGGCGGCGGGTCGACCTTCGTCATCGCGCTGCCTTCAGGAAGTTCACAGGTCGAGCACAGCGCTCCCTGACGTTGAGGGCCTTGACTGGACACATCACCTCGAAGGAGCCCCGCCATGGATGAGTTCACCCGTCACCCCGACAGCGCCGACCAGCCGACGCCTCGCTACATCATCGGTCCCGCGGCCGACGCCACGACCCCCCTGCCGGCGGCCGATCCCGCCCCCCAGCCGCACCAGGTCTGGCAGTCGGCTCCGGCCGGGGGCGCCGCGACGGAGTTCGGCACTGCCGGTTCCGACACGATGACCATGGCGCCGGCGACGACCCGACGCACCGGTGGTGGCCGTCGCCTCGCCGAGCTCGCCACCGTGGCCGTGCTCGCCGCCGGTCTCGCCAGCGGTGGCACCTGGGCCGCGACCCGAGCCACCGACGACGCCCCCAGCGCGACCGCCTCGAGCAGTTCCTCCACCGCGGCCGCACAGGTGGCCCCCGTGTCGCAGGCGCTCAAGGAGTCTCCGGACTGGACCGCGACGGCCGCCGCCGCCTCGCCGAGCGTCGTGTCGATCACCGTCGAGAGCCAGTCGGGCGGCGCTCAGGGCTCCGGGGTCATCATCGACGACGCAGGTCACGTCCTGACGAACAACCACGTCGTGTCCGGCGCGGCCACCGTCACCGTCACCCTCTCCGACGGCCGCGGCTACGAGGCGAAGGTGGCCGGCACCGACGCCTCCACCGACCTCGCCGTCCTCACGCTCGTCGATCCCCCCTCGGACCTCACCCCGATCACCCTCGGCGACTCCGACCAGTTGACCGTCGGTGACCCCGTCATGGCCGTCGGTAACCCGCTCGGCCTCAGCGGCACCGTGACGACGGGCATCGTCAGCGCGCTCAACCGACCGGTGACGACCCAGGAGGAGAGCCAGAGCAACGACCCCTTCGCCCAGCAGACCCAGGGCGAGACCGTCGTGACGAACGCGATCCAGACCAGCGCGGCGATCAACCCCGGCAACAGCGGTGGCGCCCTCGTGGATGCCTCCGGCCGCCTCGTCGGGATCAACTCCTCCATCGCCTCCCTGGGCGGCAGCTCCACGAGCGGCAACATCGGCATCGGCTTCGCCATCCCCGTCAACGAGGCCAAGCTCATCGCCGACCAGCTCATCGCCGACGGCACGGCCGACCACTCCTACCTCGGTGTCGGACTCCAGGACGGCGAGGCCGAGGACGGCAACGCCACCCGCGCCGGTGCCCAGATCGCCAGCGTCGAGGACGACACCCCGGCCGCCGAGGCGGGTCTCGAGCAGGGCGACGTCGTCATCGCCGTGAATGACGAGCGCGTCGACAGCGCCGAGTCCCTCACCGCGCACATCCGCGAGCGCGCGGTCGGCTCGACCGTCACGCTGACGGTCCTGCGCAACGGCGAGCGCACGGACCTGACCGCCAAGCTGGCCGCACGACCCACCAGCTCGAACTGAGCTGACAGACCACCCGTTCCGCGCTCCCCCTCCTTCAGGCGCGGTCCGGGATCCCAGGCGCGGGCGCCGGCGACCTCCTCCCCTTCGGTCGCCGCGCCCGCGCTTCATGGTGTTGAGTACAACGGCTCAGGCACCGCCGCCGGAATGCGCCCATCCTGAACCCATGGACACCACACTGGCTGACGTCCGACGCCTCGAGGACGAGTTCGCCGAGGCCATGACGCACATGTATTCGGTTGGCAACGGGCTCGCCCGTCTGCGCTCCCAGCTCGAGCGAGAGATCGCCCCGGCCACCCTCCGCGAGCCGCTGCCGACCGACCGGGTGATCCCGGTGACGTCGTCCCCGACCATCGACCCCGCCACACACCGGCCGACCGCGCCGCCGCTCGGGCACCTCCAGCCCTCACCCGCGCCGATCCGCCCCCACCAGCCGTGGTGGCAGAGCGAGGGCCTCGTCTCGAAGGTGCTCGCGGTGGCCGGCAGCGCGGTCACCCTCATCGGCGTCGCCTTCCTCGTGACCCTGGCCATCCAGGCCGGCATCTTCGGACCGGCAGCCCGAGTGGCGTCCGGTGCGGTGCTCGCGGCGGCGCTCCTCGGCGCGGGCGTCGTCGTCCACCGTCGGCAGTCGTCGGCCAACGGCGCTCTGGGCCTGGCCGCCACCGGCTTCGCGGCGGCCTACCTCGACATCATCGCCGTGACGACCGTCTACGAATGGGTGCCGCCCGCCTTCGGGCTCGCCCTCGCCGGCGCGGTCGCGGCTGTCGGGCTCGTGCTGGCCCGCGCCTGGGACAGCCAGCTGCTCGGTGTCATCGCCGTGCTCGGCGTCGCGGCCCTCGGCCCGGTCGTCGGCCAGGGGATGACCCTCCTCACCGGCGCCTTCCTGCTCGTGCTGACGATCACCACCTACCCGGCCCAACTCGGCCGGCGCTGGTTCGCGCTCGAGTCCGCCCGGACCCTGCCGACGAGCCTCTACGCGCTCCTCGTCGGCGCGTTTGCCGCCCCGCTGACGGCCGACCTCGATCGGGCCACCGTCCTCGCCGTGGTCCTCTCCGCCTTCGTCCTCACGACGACCGTCGCCGGTCAGCGGCACCAGCCGCTGGCGCCGCCCGTCGCGGTGCTCGCCCTCCCCGCGAGCCTGCCCGCGCTGATCGTCGCCACCCATCACGAGTTCGGCACCGCGACGACCCTCCTCGCGCTCCTCGGGTTCGCCCACCTGGCGGGGGCCTGGTTCGCACGGTCCACGTCGTCGGCCCGGCCCGGCGTCCCCGCCGCGTCGCTGGGCGCCCGCGAGGTGCTCCTCGCCATCGGCACCCTCGCGCTCCTGCTGGCGGCCACCCGGGGCGAGCGCGCCGACCTCACCGGCATCGTCCTGCTGGCGATGGCCGCCGGCTACCTGGGCGTCGCCGCCACGACACGCTCGCGGATCGTGGCCATCGCCGGTGCGGTCCTCGTCGCCGCCGGTGCCGCGACCGTGCTCGACCAGACCCTGCCGGGCGTCCTGCGTCGCTACGAGGCGGCCGAACTCGGTGGCTATGACGTCATCGGGCTCGCCCTGCTCGTCGTCGTCGCGGTCCTCCTCGGCCGGGCGCTCGAGCCGCACCTGAGCGATCCGGACGTGCGTCGCATGGCCGGGACGGCCACGTGGATCGCGGCGTTCTTCGCCGCGAGCGCTCTCGTGGTCGCCACGTCCGTGCGGCTGTCGCAGTGGTGGGACGACCCCATGGGCGGCTTCGTCGCCGGGCACGCCCTCGCCACCCTCGCGTGGATGGGCGTCGCCGTGTGGCTGCTGGCGACCGGGTTGCAGCGCAGCGCCGACGCCACCCTGGCCCTGCGTCTGGGGCTCGTGCTGGCCACGCTCAGCGTCGCCAAGCTGCTCCTCTTCGACCTGTCGACGCTCGGCGGCCTCTTCCGGGTCCTCTCCTTCATCGGCGCGGGCATCCTGCTGCTCACCATGGGCGCGCTCTACGCCCGGGCCCTCGAGCGCTCCCGCCGCGGGGCTGTGGACAACTCGACGGGCTCGCTCCCGGAAATCCCTAGCGTGAGGCACACGGGTCCAACCGGGACCCCGTGACTCAAGGGGGACACATGTCCAGTCAGTTCCAGGTCGACACGGCGCGGATCGGCGAGGCGTCCGGTGACATCCACCGGATCTCCGCCGAGATCGAGTCCGACGTGAGCGCCATGCTCGCTCGGCTCGAGGCCCTGCAGGGTGAGTGGAAGGGCAGCGCCTCGACCCGATTCCAGTCGGTCGTCGCCGAGTGGCGCGCCACCCAACGGCAGGTCAAGGAGTCGCTCGACGCCATCGGGCGGGTCCTCGGCCAGGCCGGGACCCAGTACGAGGAGACCGAGGCGGCAGCCGAGCGGATGTTCCTCTGAGCGGGGTGGCACCACAGGACGACGGTGGCCGGGCGCGTCGCGCGCCCGGCCACCGTCGTCCTCCCCCGGTCACTCCGTGGCGATGGCCCGCAGCACATTGAGCCTGCTGGCGCGCCACGCCGGCCAGAGCGCGGCCAGCACCCCGACGACGCCGGCGATGAGCACGAAGCCGGCGAGGTACGCCCACGGGATCGCGAGTTCGGTGATGCCGTCGTCGACAAGTGCCCGCTGGAGTGCCACGCCGAAGCCGACGCCGAGGACGACTCCGAGGGTCGCACCGAGCAGCGCGATGACGACCGCCTCGAGGCGGATCATCCGTCGCAGCTGGCGGCGCGAGAGCCCGACCGCGCGCAGCAGACCGATCTCCCGGGTCCGCTCCATCACCGACAGCGCCAGCGTGTTGACGATGCCGAGGACGGCGATGACGATCGCCAGGCCCAGCAGGGCATAGATGATGAAGAGCATCTGGTCGATGGGGGCACGCTGCTCGGCCGCGTACTCGCCCTGGTCCTTGAGGGTCAGCATCGGCTGATCGGTGAGGACCTGCGTGATGTCCCGCTTGAGGTCGGCGCCGCTCGCGCCCGGGTCGGCGACGACGAAGGCGAAGTTGTCGGCCGCCTTCGCACCTGCCCGCTCCAAGCCGGGGTTCGTCATCAGGTAGGGCAGCCCGCCGAGCGCCGGGGCCTCCTCGAAGAAGCCCGCGATGGTGACGCGGCTCGTCTTGCCGGCGACCGTGACCTCGACGGCGTCACCCAGGCTGCGCCCGGCGCGGTCCTCGCTGAGCACGAGGATCTCGGAGTCCCCCAGGTCAGCCAGTCGGCCCTCGTCCATGGGGATGGGTTGGACGCGGTCGATCGTCGCGGGATCGATGCCGCCGATGCTGCGGCGCTCCCCGCGGACCGTGGCTGAGACGTACCGGACGGGCGAGACGGCATCGACTCCCGGCACGCCCGCCACGTCCTGCGTGACGGCCGGCGAGAAGGGCTGGCCGATGGCGTTGGAGACGACATAGTCGGCCGCGAAGCTCTCGCTGATCTGCTTGTCGATGCTCGCCTTGGTCGACTGGCCGAAGACGGACATCATCGAGACGAGGGTCAACCCGATCATGAGGGCCGAGGCCGTGGCCGCCGTGCGGCGCGGGTTCCGCACGGCGTTCTGCTCGGCCATCCTGCCGACCGTCCCGAAGAGCCGCCGATAGAGCCAGCCGATGACGGCGATCACCGGGCGGCCGATGACCGGGCTGATCAGGGCGGCACCGAGGACGACGCCGAAGATGCCACCGCCGATCCACCAGATCTGGCGGCTGACGTCGAGGAAGAGCCCGGCGCCCAGGGCGCCCGCACCCACGATGATGACGACGACGCCGATGAGGACGCGTCCGCGCAGGGATCCCTCGACCCCGATCGGCTCGTCGCGCATGGCCGCGACCGGCGCGATCTTCCCGGCCCGGCGCGCCGGCAGGTAGGCGGCCAGAAGGGTGACGATCATGCCGACCGCATAGGCCGCGAGGACGGTGCGCGGCGCGAAGACGAGCCCGCCGTCGCCGAGGTCGAGGCCGAACCGGGCGAAGAGGGCCTTGATCGCCTGCGCGAGCCCGACACCGAGCGCGAGGCCCGCCGTGGAGCCGACGAGGCCGACGACGAAGGCCTCGGCGAGCACCGACCGCGTCACCTGGGAGCGCTTGGCCCCGATCGCGCGGAAGAGGGCCAACTCCCGGCTGCGCTGGGCCACGAGGATCGAGAAGGTGTTGATGATGAGGAACGACCCGACGAAGAGGGCGATGCCGGCGAAGACGAGGAGGAAGGTCGTGATGAAACCGAGCGCCTGGTTGATGTCCGAGGCCTGTTCGTCGGCGACGACGTCACCGGTCTCGGCCTCGAGCCCGCGCGGGAGGACGTCGGCCACGGCCGCACGGACGGACTCCTGCGTGCGCCCGTCCTCGCCCGTGATGGCGAGCTCGTTGAACTCGTCCTTGCCCTCGAGGAAGTACTTCTGCGCCGTGGTCTGGTCGAAGAAGGTGAGCGAGGCGCCAGCGAGACCGTTCTCGCCGAAGCGGATGGTGCCGACGAGCTCGGCCTTGATGAGCGGCTCCGCGCCCGAGCTGGCGAGTGAGATCTCGTCGCCGACGCGGTGGCCGGCCCGCTCGGCCGTGCCCTCGTCGATGACGACCTCGCCCTCCCGCTGGGGGGCGCGGCCCTCGACGAGGCTGATGATGGGCTCCCCCGCCGCCGACTCCCCTTCGCTGTAGTTGAAGGCCAGGCCCGGGGCCCCCTGCCCACCGACGACCTTGCCGTCCGCGCCGATGACGAAGGTCCCGAAATTGACGATCGAGCCCTCGGCGGACGCGACGCCGTCGACGGCGGCGACCTCGTCGAGGACGGCCGCATCGATCATGCGATTGGACTGCGTGAAGTCGTCGCCGATGCCACCCTCGGGGCGAACGACGACGTCGCTGACCGTCCCCGTCATGATCGAGTCGAAGGTGCGGCTCAGGGTGTCGGTGAAGATGAGCGAGCCGGCCACGAACCCGACGCCGAGGACAATGGCGAAGGCGGACATGAGCAGGCGGAGCTTGCGGGCCAGCAGGTTCTTGAAGGTCGCGCGCAACATGCCCGGTCACGCCCCCTTGCGAGACTCGAGCGCCTTCATCCGCTCGAGGATGGTCTCCGGCGTCGGCTGGCGGAGCTCGTCGACGATGTGACCGTCCGCGAGGAAGAGCACGCGGTCCGCGTGACTCGCGGCGCCCGCGTCGTGCGTGACCATGACGATGGTCTGATCGAAGTCGTCCACACTGCGTCGCAGGAAACCCAGGACCTCGGCACCCGAGGTGGAGTCGAGGTTGCCGGTGGGCTCGTCCGCGAAGATGATCGCCGGCCGGCTGACGAGCGCACGGGCGCAGGCCACGCGCTGCTGCTGCCCACCGGACAGTTCACTCGGCCGGTGCCCCAGGCGGTCCCGGAGACCGACGGTGTCGATGACGAGGTCGTACCAGTCGCGGTCGGGCTTGCGGCCCGCGATCGAGAGCGGCAGGAGGATGTTCTCGTCGGCCGTCAGGGTGGGGATGAGATTGAAGGCCTGGAAGACGAAGCCGACGCGGTCGCGGCGAAGTTCCGTCAGGGCCCGGTCCCCCAACCGGGTGATGTCCACATCGCCGATGTGGACGGTGCCGGACGTGGCGCTGTCCAGCCCGGCGAGGCAGTGCATGAGGGTCGACTTGCCGGAGCCGGACGGGCCCATGATGGCGGTGAACTCGCCCGCGGCGAGGTCGACCGAGACGCGGTCGAGAGCGGAGACCGCGGTGTCGCCGCGGCCGTAGGTCTTGGAGAGGTCGGTGGCGCTGGCCGCCACGCCGATCGTGTCCGACGTGGTGCCGACGGGTGCCGTGGTGGCGCGAGGTGACGAGGTCATGGTGACCACGCTAACCCCGGGCGGCCGTGCGGCATCTGGGGTTCGCCCCTGAGCGCACCCTGACGCCACCCCGGCTCCCGAAACCCACTGGCGACGGCTCGCCGGGTGTGGTGAGGTCGGGGTCGTGGATGCCACTCATGTCGACCCTGAGACGGCCGCGGGCCTGCTCGCCGCCTTCACCGAGCAGATCCGGTTGGCCGACCGGGACGTCGCCCCGGGACACGTCGTCGAGCACGTCGACGGCGTCCTGCGGACGTATCCGGCGGACCCGCGCGAACCGGGCGCGATGATCGAGTCCCCGCTCGGACTCGGGGATCACCCGGACGCGACGATCGCCCGTCACCGGGACTTCTTCGTCGAGCGCGGGCAGAGCGTGGAGTGGAAGACCTACACCCACGACCAACCGGCCGACCTCGGCCAACGACTCAGCGCCGCCGGGTTCGCCCGCGGCGAGGACGAGGCGCTGATGCTCGGCGAGCTCGAGCGACTCGTCGGACAGGTGGACGTGCCGCAGGGCATCACGGTGCGCGTGCTCGAGGTCGACGAGCCGCTCGAGCGGATCACCGCACTGACGGACGTCGTCTGGGGCGCCGACACGCGGTGGGTCGCGGAGCGGCTCGCCGACGAACGCCGCCGCAAGCCCGAGGAGATCGAGATCGTGGTCGCGCAGGAGGGCGACGACGGCCGGTTCCTCTGCGCTGGGTGGGTGCGATTCAGTCCCGGGACGGACTTCGCCGGGATGTGGGGCGGTCACACGCACCCGGACCACCGTCGCCACGGGCTGTATCGGGCGACGCTCGCGCGCCGCGCGACGTTGGCACTCGAGCGGGGACATCGCTACGCGCGGGTCGACGCCAGCCCGGCCTCCGAGCCGATCCTCACGGCCCTCGGCCTCCTGCGGGTGGGGACGACGATCCCCTTCGTGCTGGAGCCCTGAGGCACCGCACGAGGGGGCACCCCCGCCGGACACGGCGAAGGCCGCCCCGTTCGGGGCGGCCTTCGTCGTGCTGCAGGTGGTGCGGTGGGCTCAGAAGCCCATGCCGCCCATGCCACCCATGTCGTCCCCACCGGCGGCCGGAGCGTTCTTCTCCGGCTTGTCGGCGATGACGGCCTCGGTGGTGAGGAAGAGCGCCGCGATGGAGGCGGCGTTCTGGAGCGCGGAGCGCGTGACCTTGGCCGGGTCGATGATGCCGGCCGCGATGAGGTCGACGTACTCACCGGTCGCCGCGTTGAGGCCGTGACCGGCCGGCAGCGTGGAGACCTTCTCCGCGACGACGCCACCCTCGAGGCCGGCGTTGATCGCGATCTGCTTCAGCGGGGCCTCGGACGCGACGCGCACGATGTTGGCACCGGTCGCCTCGTCACCCTCGAGCGAGAGGGTCTCGAAGGCGGCCTTCGTCGCCTGCAGGAGCGCGACGCCACCACCGGCGACGATGCCCTCCTCAACGGCGGCCTTGGCGTTGCGGACCGCGTCCTCGATGCGGTGCTTGCGCTCCTTGAGCTCGACCTCGGTGGCCGCGCCCGCCTTGATGACGGCGACGCCACCGGCGAGCTTGGCGAGACGCTCCTGGAGCTTCTCGCGGTCGTAGTCGGAGTCGCTGTTCTCGATCTCGGCGCGGATCTGGTTGACCCGACCGGTGATCTGGTCCTGGTCGCCGGCACCCTCGACGATCGTCGTCTCGTCCTTGGTGACGACGACCTTGCGGGCGCGACCCAGCAGGTCGAGCTCGGCGGTCTCGAGGGAGAGGCCGACCTCCTCGGAGATGACCTGGCCACCGGTGAGGATGGCGATGTCGGCGAGCATGGCCTTGCGGCGGTCACCGAAGCCCGGAGCCTTGACGGCGACGGAGCGGAAGGTGCCCTTGAGCTTGTTCACCACGAGGGTGGAGAGGGCCTCGCCCTCGACGTCCTCGGCGATGATGAGCAGCGGCTTGCCGGCCTGCATGACCTTCTCGAGGAGGGGCAGCAGGTCCTTGATGGAGCCGATCTTGGAGTTGGCGACGAGGACGTAGGGGTCCTCGAGCACGGTCTCCATGCGCTCGGTGTCGGTGACGAAGTATCCCGAGATGTAGCCCTTGTCGAAGCGCATGCCCTCGGTGAGCTCGAGCTCGAGACCGAAGGTGTTGGACTCCTCGACGGTGATGACGCCTTCCTTGCCGACCTTGTCCATGGCCTCGGCGATCATCTCGCCGATCTGGGGGTCAGCGGCGGAGATGGACGCGGTGGCAGCGATCTGCTCCTTCGTCTCGATCTCCTTGGCCATCGCGAGCAGCTGCTCCGAGACGGCCGAGGTGGCCTTCTCGATGCCGCGCTTGAGCGCCATCGGGTTGGCACCGGCCGCGACGTTGCGCAGACCCTCGCGCACGAGCGCCTGGGCGAGGACCGTGGCGGTCGTCGTGCCGTCACCGGCGACGTCGTCGGTCTTCTTCGCGACCTCCTTGACGAGCTCGGCGCCGATCTTCTCGTAGGGGTCGTCGAGCTCGATCTCCTTGGCGATGGACACACCGTCGTTGGTGATCGTGGGAGCGCCCCACTTCTTCTCCAGGACGACGTTGCGGCCCTTGGGACCGAGGGTGACCTTGACGGCGTCGGCGAGGGTGTTCATTCCCCGCTCGAGGCCGCGACGGGCCTCCTCGTCGAAAGCAATGAGCTTTGCCATTCGGGTGGTTCCTCCACGCGAATCGAAGGTGGCGACCGGCTGGCGCCCGCGACGGACGGATCGGGAGCGGGCGGCTCACGTCACCGCACGTCCCCCGAGCCTCACCGGGCCGGTCGATAATCTGTCACTCTCATGGTGAGAGTGCTAAGCCCATTATTGGCACTCTCCATGCGGGAGTGCAAACGCCCGCATGGCGCCGTCGGCCTCGGAGCCGACCGGGTGGTCGAGGTCGCCGACGAAGACGGCGACGAGCGAGCGGGCCGGGTTGTCCTCCGCCTCCCCCAGCAGTTGGCGGAAGGCGGCCAGGTTGGGGTGGTGGACCTCGGTGCAGGCCTCGGCGGGCGAGAGTGCCTCGACGACGGAGGCCAGCTGCTCCGTCGTGAGGTCGAGCGTCGCGGTGGAGCCGTCATGCCCCAGCGCCTTGGCGACGAGGACCCCGGAGAGGGTCGTCCCGTCGGTCGGACCGTTGACGTGGGGGAACTCGACGTCCGGGGTGCTCGACGCGGACGTGATGCCGACGCCCCACATCACGGGAGGCCGCCACCCGTCGATCGAGGCGGCCACGGCCTCGCGGATCTCGGCGAGGCCGGCCGGGGTGGTCCAGTCGGGGTCGATGAGCTCGGTCATGGCATCCAATCTGCCACGCGGGACCGGTTCAGGCGTCGATGCCGAGGCGGCGGGCGGAGCGGGCCCGCTGGCGGCTGGCACGCAGGCGGCGCAGGCGCTTGATCAGCATGGGGTCCTCGGCGAGGGCGGCTTCGCTGTCGATGAGGGCGTTCAGGACCTGGTAGTACCGGGTCGAGCTCATGTCGAAGAGCTCGCGGATGGCCTGCTCCTTGGAGCCGGCGTACTTCCACCATTGGCGCTCGAAGCCGAGGATCTGGCGGTCGCGGTCGCTCAGGTCGACGACGGAGGTCGTGGACTGGTGCTTCTCGACTGCGCTCACGTTCGGCCCTTCACGCTCGTGGTCTGGCTTGCCACCGCAGTCTAACCAGCGAATGACAGCCGTGTCATTCCCATCGGCGTGGCGACTGGACAACAGGCTCGACGCCCGTCACTGCCGCCACAGCAGTCACACGGGCCACGTGGCAGGTCAGGCCATCGTGTCGAGGATCGCGACGATGTCGTCCTCGTTCGTGAGCGGGTTGACGATGGCGAAGCGGGTCAGCGTCTCCCCCGCGTGCGACGTCGGCACGACGAAGGCGAACTCCTCGTCGAGCAGCCGGTCCGACCACGCCTGGTAGTCGGCTGCCGACCAGCCCAGCCGGCGGAAGACGACGACGGACAGGGTGGGTTCCCGGACGACCTCGACGTAGGCACGCCGCCCGATCTCGGCAGCGGCGAAGCGGGTCACCTCGAGCGTGCGCTCGATGGCCTCGGTGTACGCCTTCGTACCGTGCGTGGCGAGCGAGAACCAGAAAGGCAGGCCACGTGCGCGCCGGGTGAGCCCGACGGAGTAGTCCGTGGGATTCCACTCCGGGGCGTCGGTGAGGACGTCGAGGTAGCTCGCCTTCTGGGTGTGCGCCGCGCGTGCCAGGGCAGGGTCGCGATAGAGCAGGGCACAACTGTCGAAGGGGGCGAAGAGCCACTTGTGCGGGTCGACGATGAACGAGTCGCAGTGCTCGATCCCGGCGTAGCTCGACCGCACCGACGGCGCGGCGAGACCGGCGCCGCCATAGGCGCCGTCGACGTGGAACCAGATGCCGAACTCGCGGCAGACCTCGGCGACCGAGGCGAGGTCGTCGACGATGCCGAAGTTGGTCGTGCCGCTCGTGGCGACGACGGCGAAGAACGTCTCCGGGCCGTGCTCGAGGAGCACCTCGCGCAGCCGCTCCCCCGTCAACTGCCACGTCTGATCGTCGACGGGCACCCCGACGAACTCGGCGTCCATGACCTCGCAGGCCGACATGATCGAGCTGTGCGCGCCGTCCGTGGCGGCGACGCGGAAGGGGCGCTGGCCGGCGGCCGCCTTCGCTCGGGCAGTGTGGCGAGCCGCCACGAGGGCGGAGAGGTTGCCGATGGTGCCGCCGGGCACGAAGACACCCCCGGCGCGCTCGGGCAGGCCGACGAGATCGGCGATCCAGCGCAAGGCCTGGTTCTCCGCGTAGACCGCGCCCGACCCCTCCATCCACGACCCGGCGTAGATCGACGAGGCGCCGACGACGAGGTCGAACATGGCCGCGGCCTCACTCGGGGCGCACGGGATGAAGGAGAGATAGCGCGGGTGGTCCGTCGAGAGGCAGGCTGGCGCGAGGGTCTCCGCGAAAAGGTCGAGCGCGGCGATGCCGCCCAGTCCGCCCTCGGTGATCGTCTGCCCTGCGGCGGCCTCGAGCTGGGCCGGAGTCATCGGCCGATCGAGCGGCACCGGGTCGAGCTTGAGGCGCTCCTCCGAGTAAGTGAGGATCGCCTGTCCGAGTTCTTCGATGCTTGCGTCGCTGGTCCCGTGCACCCGGCGAGTCTAGGCCCCGGCCGACGGGCACGACTGCGCCGGCGGCCGGGGGCGCCCCAGGGGGTCAGTCGACCCGCAGCCCCGTCGTCGGATCGAAGACGTGCACCGCGCCGGCGACGATCGTCACGTCGACGACCTCACCGCGCTCGACGTCCTGCGGGCGCTGGTCGCGCACCGTGAGGATGTGCGCACCCTCGCGGCCGCTCTCGGCCTCGATCGTCCGGACGTCGCCGGCCGTGCAGTAGAGGTAGCGGTCGGAGCCGAGCTCCTCGACGACCTCCGTCGTCAGGCGAAGGTCGCCCGGCCCGTCCGTGACGACGAGGCCCTCGGGCCGGATGCCGATGACGACGTCCCCGCCGAGCGTCTCGCGCTGGGACTCGGTCAGCGGGATGGCGTGACCGGCGAGGATCGCCGCGCCGTCCACGACCTTCGCCCTGATGAGGTTCATCCCGGGCGAGCCGATGAAGCCGGCAACGAAGATGTTCGCCGGGCGCCGGAAGAGCTCGATGGGCGAGGCAACCTGCTGGAGGACGCCGTCCTTGAGGACCGCGACGCGGTCACCCATCGTCATGGCCTCGACCTGGTCGTGCGTGACGTAGACGGTGGTGACCCCGAGGCGACGCTGGAGCGACGCGATCTGGGTGCGCGTCTGCACGCGCAGCTTCGCGTCGAGGTTGGACAGCGGCTCGTCCATGAGGAAGACCTGCGGCTGGCGCACGATCGCGCGCCCCATGGCGACGCGCTGACGCTGACCACCGGAGAGCTTGGCCGGCTTGCGGTCGAGGTACTGCGTCAGGTCGAGGATCTGGGCGGCCTCCGCGACGCGCTTGGTGATCTCGGCCTTGTCCTCGCCGGCGATCTTCAGGTGGAAGCCGATGTTCTCGGCGACCGTCATGTGCGGGTAGAGCGCGAGGAAGGTGATCTGCTCGACGTCGAGCAGGTCGCCGAGGAGCTCCTCGACGGGCGTCTCGATGACCTCGCGGGCGTCCTTCGCCGCGGCACGCACGGCGTCGGCGCCGCCGACGCTCGAGCGGAGCAGGGCGAGCGCGGTGGTCGCGAAGCGGGTCTGGACGACGGACTGCTCGTCGACCTCGCTGAGGAAGATCGTGTCGTCGGCGAGCTCGGGGATGCGGGTGCCCTGGGTGGCGACGATCGCGACGGTGGGGATGGCACCGGCCAGCTCCTCGAGGAGCGCGATGACCTCGGTCGTCGTCCCGGAGCGGGAGATGACGACGAGCTTGTCGTAGTCGGCGGCGGCGCCCGGCGGCACCTCGCTCGCGGCTGCGGCGTGGGTCGTGCCGTATCCCGCATCGGCGCGCAGCCGGGCGTAGGACTGGGCCATGTAGAAGGAGGTGCCACACCCGACGGCGAGGACGCGCTGACCGCGGGCCGGCAGGACGGCCTCGAACTCGGCGACGCGGTCCGCGACGTCGAGCCAGTTGTCGGGCTGGGTGCGGATCTCCCGCGCGAGATGGGTTTCCTGGCTCACGTCACACTTCCTCGTGGTTGCGCTGGGGGCTGCCCGTACGCCGACTCCGGCACGTCGACTCGCCCTGATTGTTTTTGCTTGATTGACGGCTCAACCCGTCGTGAATGATCATAGGGCTTGCGCACTTTTCTGTCGACAGACACTAGGGTGGCGTTTCGAACTGAACCCCGCGAGACAACGACGTGTGCGCACGACGGCACCTGCCGCACACGCCCCAGCACCAGGAGGCACCGATGGCTCAACCGGACGAGGCGACGGATCGCTCCGCCCGCTGGTCGCAGCTGCTCGACCTCGTCTCGGAGCACGGGCGCCTCAGCGTCGCCGAGGCCTCCGAGTCACTCGGCGTCTCCGCGGCCACGGTCCGGCGCGACTTCTCGTCGCTGGCCCAGCAGCAGCTGGTCACTCGCACCCATGGCGGCGTCGTCGCCACCTCCGTCGCCTATGACCTCCCGGCGCGCTACCGCCGCGGGGCCGACAGCAGGCGTGAGCGGATCGCCGCGGCCGTCGGCGCCATGCCGACGCCCGGCCAGGTCGTCGGCCTCAACGGTGGCCGCACGAGCAGCGGCATCGCCCGGATCATCGGCGCCCGCACCGACCTCGACCGGACCACGGAGGGCCCCGGCCTGACCGTCGTCACCAACGCCCTGAACATCGCGACCGAACTCGTCCTGCGCCCTCACATCCGGACCGTCAGCGTCGGCGGCGTCGCGCGCGCCCAGTCCTACGAGCTCATCGGCGACCTCGCCCTGGCCACGATCGATCGCCTCTGGCTCGACGTCGCCGTCATCGGGGTCAACGGGATCGACGTGGGCGCCGGGATGACCTGCTTCCACGACGGCGAAGCCGCGGTGAGCAACCGATTCGTCGAGCGCTCCGACCGGGTCATCATCGCCGCCGACTCGTCCAAGTTGGGCGTGCGCACCTTCGCCCGGATCTGCGACATCGGTCAGGCCAACCTGCTCGTGACCGACGACGACGCCTCGGACAAGGACATCTCGGCGCTCGAGGCGGAGGGCCTGGAGGTCCTGGCGGTCTGACGCGGCGCAGCGCGTAGGTTTGGTCCCGTGTCCGACGCGCGACCCCTCGACGAGCTGGTCCACCCGAGCTGGGTGCCGGCCCTCACCCCCGTCCGGGAGACCCTCACGGCGCTCGGCGCCTTCCTGCGCCGCGAGCTCGAGGCCGGGCACGGCTACCTCCCCGCCGGCGACCACGTGCTGCGCGCCTTCCGCCTGCCCCTCGAGGACGTGCGTGTCCTCATCGTCGGGCAGGACCCCTACCCGACACCCGGGCACCCGGTCGGACTGTCCTTCTCCGTCGCCCCCGACGTGCGGCCCATCCCCCGCAGCCTCGTCAACATCCACCGCGAGCTCCAGGACGACCTCGGCGTCCCGGCGCCGACGACGGGCGACCTGACGCCGTGGACCGAGCAGGGCGTCCTGTTGCTCAACCGCGTCCTCACCGTCCGACCCGGCGCGCCCGCGTCGCACCGCGGGAAGGGGTGGGAGCAGGTGACCGCCGCAGCGATCGACGCCCTCGCCACCCGCGGCGGACCGCTCGTGGCGATCCTCTGGGGCCGCGATGCCCGCTCGCTCGCACCCGCCCTCGGCTCGGTCCCGCGGGTCGAGAGCGCTCACCCCTCCCCCCTGTCCGCCCACGCGGGATTCCTCGGATCCCGCCCCTTCAGCCGCGCCAACACCCTGCTCGTCGAGCAGGGAGGCGCGCCCGTCGACTGGAGCCTTCCATGACCACCACCCCCCGCGTCTGGACCCGTTACGTCGCCCTCGGTGACTCCTTTAGCGAAGGCTTGTCCGAGGTCGACCCCGACCGCGACGACCACTTCCTCGGCTGGGCCGACCGGCTCGCGGTGCACCTCGCCCGACACGCCGCCAACCACGGCCAGGAGCTCACCTACGCCAACCACGCCGTCCGCGGCCGCAAGCTCGACGACGTCGTCGGACCCCAGCTCGAGAAGGCCCTGGCCCAGACCCCCGACCTCGTCTCCCTCGTCGGCGGCGGCAACGACATCCTGCGGCCCCGGGTCGACCTCGACGACATCGCCAGCCGACTCGAGGAAGCCGTGATCGCGCTGCGCGCCACCGGCGCCGACGTCCTGCTCGCGACCCCCGTCGACACCGCCGAGGCCGGTCTCATGAGCCCCCTTCGCGGTCGGCATGCGGTGCACACCGCCAACCTCTGGACGATCGCCGGCCGCCACGGTGCCCACGTCATCAACCTGTGGTCCCTGCATGCCCTGCGCGACTGGCGGATGTGGTCCGCGGATCGGATCCACCTCACCGCCGAGGGGCACCGCCGTGTCGCCCTGGCCGCCCTCGACGCGCTCGGCTTCGAGACCGACCGCGACGACTGGGAGACGCGCCTGCCGCCCGCTCCCATGGGCACCCGCATCGAGCGGGCCAAGGCGCACGCCGAGTGGGTCAACGCCCATGCCACCCCGTGGGTCGGACGGCGCCTGCGCGGGCGTTCCAGCGGCGACGGCCGGGAGGCCAAGCGGCCGCAGCTCGAGGTCGTCACGCCCGACTGGTCCGCCCGCTTCGACTGACCGGCTGGACGACCGCCATCCGACACGGCGAAGGGGGCCGGTCCACTCGGACCGGCCCCCTTCGCCGTCTGACCACTCAGCCCACTCAGTGGACGATGAGCGGCGTGTGCTCCGCCTGCCCCTCGGGGTCGTGCGGGCGCTCCGGCGGCGTGCGCGGCAGGAAGAACGCCGGGATGAGGCAGAGGCCGACGAGCACGGTCGCCACGGTGAAGGCGACGCCGAACGACTCGGCGAGCTCGACGAGGCCGGCGGCGATCGTCTCCGGCGGCAGTTGCTGCACGGCGGCCGGTCCCCCGGCCTCGCTGGCGGCGGCGACCTGGGCCGCCGACGGACGCGCGAGGTAGGCGTTGGTCAGGACGACCGACATGACCGCGGTGCCGATGGAGCCGGCCACCTGCTGGATGACGTTCATCAGCGTCGAACCGCGCGCGATGTTGTGGTCGGTCAGCGTCTGCAGCGCCGCCGTCATGGTCGGCATCATCGTGGCGCCGAGGCCGATGCCCATGACGAAGAGGGCGCCCAGGAGCAGCTCGTAGGACGTCGTGGGCGACACCTGGGTGAAGACGGCCATCGAGGCCGTGATGACCGCCGTGCCGAAGAGCACGATCTTGCCCGCGCCGATCTTGTCGGCGAGCATGCCGGCGATCGGCATGCTGAGCATCGCGCCGAGACCCTGCGGCGCCAGGAGGACACCGGCCTTGAGGGTCGTCTCACCGCGGATCTGCAGGAAGTAGCTCGGGAAGAGGATGCCCGCGCCGAAGAACGCGACGGCGAAGAGCGTCATCGTGATGACGGAGATCGTCAGCTGACGGTTCTTGAAGAGGTGCAGGTCGATGAGCGGGTGCGCGACGCTCGTGAAGAGCGAGCGCAGGACGAAGAGGACGATCAGACCCAGACCGATGAGGCCCGGCACGAGCACCTTCGTCGCGGCCACGGTGCCGGTCTCGGGGATGGACGAGACGCCGTAGAGGAAGAGGGCCAGCCCCGGCGACAGCAGGAGCATGCCGACGAAGTCGAAGCTCTCGCTCGGCTCGGTGTGGTCCTTGGGGAGGATGAGTGCCGCGTAGACGAGGGCGATGATCCCGATCGGCAGGTTGATGAGGAAGATCCAGTGCCACGTGGCCGAGTCGATGAGCCAACCACCGAGGATCGGGCCGAAGATCGGGCCGAGCAGCATGGGGACGCCGAGGACGGCCATGACGCGACCGATGCGCTGCGGACCCGCCGCGCGCGTCATGATCGTCATGCCGAGCGGCATGAGCATGCCGCCACCGAGGCCCTGGAGGACGCGGTAGGCGACGAGGGTCTCGATGCTCGACGCCGTCGCGCAGAGCAGAGATCCGGCGACGAAGAGGGCGATGGCGGCCATGAAGAGGCGCTTGGTGCCGAAGCGGTCCGCGGCCCAACCGGTGAGCGGGATGACGGTGGCGAGGGCGAGCGTGTAGCCCGTCATCGTCCACGCGACCTGCGCATAGCTCGCGCTGAACTCAGCCATGAAGGTCGGCAGCGCGACACTGACGACCGTCACGTCGAGGATCGACATGATGGCCGAGAGGACGACGACGCCGGCGACGAGCAGGACGTCCTTGTCCAACTTCTCCGGTGCAGCGGACGGGGAGGTGGCCGCGGGTTCGGCCACAGGGGTGGAGGACAAGACAGTTCCTTGCGTCAGTGGGTGAAGGGGAAGAAGGGGCGCTGGTTGCAGCGCACAAGTATTCTAGGGCCTCCGCAGCGCGCCCTCGACCGACTTCCCCCTGGCCTTCAGCCGCGGGGCAGGGCACCCGAACGGAAGCTGCGGAAGGCGGCCCGCGACGCGTCATCCAGCCGGACGATCGACTGACCGTCGCTGCTCATCCCGGTGGGCCCCTTCGCCACGGCCGCCCCGAATCGATCGGAGCGCGCCCGCAGCACGGCCGCCGCGAAGGTCAGCATCTGCGCGGCGTCGAGGTCGCTCTCACAGAACCGGGACAGCACCGAGAGGGCCTTCGGCAGCACGGCGGCGCCCTGGGCTCGGGCCTCCTTGGCCGCCGCGGCGAGCAGTCGACCCTGATTGCGTGACCGATCGAAGTCGCCGCCCGGGTGGACCTTGCGTTCGCGCGCGTAGGCGAGCGCCTCGCGCCCGTTGAACCGCTGATAGCCCTTGCGGACCGTGAGGTTGACGCCGATGCCGGTCCACGCCTCCGGCGAGGTGAAGGGGATCTGGCCGAGGTCGTCGACCATCCTGGTGAAGCCGGCGAACCCGGTGAGGACGTACCCGCTGATGGGGATGTCGGTGAGGTCGGAGACGGTGCGGCGCATGGCGTCCGGGCCGTGGAGCGACAGGGCCGCGTTGATCTTGCTCTGCCCGCCCCCGGCGATGGGCACCCACAGGTCCCGCGCAAAACCGAGCACTCCCCCACCGCCGTCGCCGTCGACCCCGAGGAGTTGGATGGCATCCCCACGCGAGCGACTGACTTTCTGCCCCGGTCGGGCGTCGGAACCGAGGACGAGGACGTGCCGTGCCGAGCCGACCCGAGGCGCGTCCTGGCCCAGCGACGGCCACCACCCACCGACGACCTTCCACGATGTCCCGGACTCCACGGCGAGGGTGACGTCCTTGCCGACGGTGACGACGGCGACGCGGTCCCCCTTCCAGGATCCGAGGTGGGCGCGCCCCTTCACGGCCGGCTCCGCCGCATAGCGCGGCTCGACGGCTCGGGCGAGGGCGGCCGGGCCGCCGACGACCGTCAGGCCACGGGCCGCCGCGTCGCTCGTCGACGACGTCGACGAGGCAGGCGGGGTCGACGACGAGGAGGTCGCGCTCGGGGGCGTCCCGTCCTGCGACTCGTCGGGCGCGCTGCACGCCGCGAGCATCGCGCCCCCACCCAGACAGGCGAGGAGATCGCGGCGGCGGATCGGGCGGTGGGGCTGGGTCGGCATGCGAGCCACGGTAGAACACCGCCGGGTAAGGTCACCCGCATGCCAGCAACGAGGCTGATGCCGACCGAGATCAGCCAGGACCTGATCGACCTGACCCGCGACATCTGCGACCGCACCCTGCGGCCCGCCGTCGACGACATCGAGGCCCGTGCCGCCAGCGATCCGCACGCAGCCTTCCCCCGCGACGTCTTCACGACTCTCGGCAAGGCGGGGCTGCTCTCGCTCCCCTACCCCGAGGAGCACGGAGGCGGCGGACAGCCCTACGAGGTCTACCTCCAGGTCGTCGAGGAGATCGCGAGCGCGTGGATGAGCGTGGCGGTCGGGACGTCCGTGCACGCACTGACGTGTTTCCCCGTGGCGACCCATGGGTCGACCGACATGCAGGCCGCCCTGCTGCCCGGCATGCTCTCGGGCGACCAGCTCGGCGCCTATGGGTTGTCCGAGCAGCAGGCCGGCTCCGACGTCGCCTCGATGACGACGCGCGCGACCCGGTCCGGGGACGGGTGGGCCCTGAAGGGGCGCAAGGCGTGGATCTCGCACGCGGGCCACGCGGACTACTACACGACCTTCGCGCGCACGTCCGACGACGGCGGGCGCGGGCTCTCCTGTTTCATCGTCCCCGCCGATTCACCCGGGCTGTCGTTCGGCACGCCCGAGCGCAAGATGGGGCTGCACGGCGACACCGTCGGCGAGGTCATCTTCGACGGCGTGGAGGTGGGCGGCGACCGGCTCGTCGGCGAGGTCGGGCAGGGCATGGCCATCGCGCTGTCGGCACTCGACGCCGGCCGGCTCGGGATCGCTGCCGGGTCAACCGGCCTCGCGCAGGCCGCCCTCGATGCCGCGGCCACCTACGCCGGTGAGCGCGTCCAGTTCGGCCGCACGATCGGCTCGAACCAGGGACTCGCCTTCCTGCTGGCCGACATGGAGGCGGCCGTGACGAGCGCACGGGCGACCTATCTGCACGCCGCCCGACTCAAGGACGCGGGGCGCCCCTTCAGCAAGGAGGCGGCCGTGGCCAAGCTCGTGGCGACCGATGCGGCCATGCGCGTGACCACGGACGCGATCCAGGTCCTCGGCGGCGCGGGCTACACGCAGGACTTCCCCGTCGAGCGGTGGTTCCGCGAGGCGAAGGTGACGCAGATCTTTGAGGGGACGAACCAGATCCAGCGGCTCGTGATCAGCCGGCACCTCCTGCCGCGCTGAGCGACCCGCCGCGGCGGACCAACGCCGGACAACGAAGAAGCGCCACGCCCGGATCGGGTGTGGCGCTTCTTGCGTCAGGTCAGCGAAGCCATCCGTTGCCCGCGATGCGGCTCCACCAGCGGCCGAGGCCCCAGGTGTCACCCGACAGGCTGTAGGCGGAGATGAGGAGCAGCGCCGCCTCGATCCAGTGGCTGTCGACGAGCGGGTTGTTGAAGCCCATGCCCGCCTGACCGATGGGGAACTCGGCGACCCACATCAGGGCGAGAAGCAGAGTCCCGGACCAGGCCGCGAGCTTGAGGCCCGCGCCGACGATCATCGCGACACCGATGCCGAGGAGGCCGGCCATGAACAGCCAGTCGGCCCAGGGGCCAGCGATGGAGGAGAAGAACCCGCTGGTCGGTCCCTCGATGTTCTTCATGAACCCCTGAGCGGGGGTACCGCCGTTGATCCATGCGCGCTCGGAGGGAGTCGCGTAACCCAGGCCGAACAGCTTGTCGATGAAGGCCCACAGGAAGGTGAACCCGATGAAGATCCGGCCCGCGGCGAGGATCTGCCGCAGGAACGGGGAGGTGACGACGTCCTCCTGGTGGACGACATCGCCGACGACTGTGTCGCTGACAAGGTGGCGCCGCGCGCCAATCCCGTGGCTGGCGGAGTGGGTGCTCATGATGCTTTCAGCCTCCCGAGCTGATGGTTCCAGCAGGACCATCCTGTTGGTACTACCGAGTGTAGTAGTACCAAGGAGGCACCGGATGCCACTTCGGGAAACTTCGTGGAAATTTCTTCAGAGGGCAGCGTCGAAGGCCTCCTCGAGGATGTCGAGCCCTTCGGTCAGCAGCTCGTCCCCGATCGTCAGCGGCGGCAGGAAGCGGAAGACGTTGCCATAGGTGCCACACGTCAACGTGATCAGCCCCCGGCTGTGGCAGCCCGCGTTGACGGCGGCGGCGAGTGCGGCGTCCGGCGTCTTCGCCTCGAGATCGGAGACGAGCTCGATGGCGAGCATGGCACCGCGACCGCGGATGTCGCCGATGACACCGGTCCGCTCCGCCAGGGCACGCAGCCTCGGCACGACGAGCGCCTCGATCTCCCGCGCCCGCCCCGCGAGGTCGTCCTCGCGCATCGTCTCGATCGAGGCGAGCCCCGCGGCGCAGGCCACCGGGTTGCCGCCGTAGGTGCCGCCCAGGCCACCGGCGTGGACGGCGTCCATGAGGTCGGCGCGACCGGTGACGGCCGCGAGCGGCATACCGCCGGCGATCCCCTTCGCCGTCGTGATGAGGTCGGGGACGACCCCTTCGTGGTCCGAGGCGAACCAGTCGCCCGTGCGGCAGAAGCCGGACTGGATCTCGTCGGCGATGAAGACGATGCCGTGCTCGCGGCACCAGTCGGCGAGCCCGGCGACGAAGCCGGGCGGCGGGACGATGAACCCGCCCTCACCCTGGATCGGCTCGAGGATGACGGCCGCCGTGTTGCCCTCCCCCACCTGGGCGTGGACGGTGTCGATGACGGTGGAGAGCGCCTCGTCGGCGCAGGCCTGCGGGCCGCCCGGCCAGCGGTAGGGGTAGGCCATCGGCGCGCGGTAGATCTCGCCGGCGAAGGGGCCGAAGCCCTGCTTGTAGGGCATGTTCTTGGCCGTCAGCGCCATCGTGAGGTTGGTGCGACCGTGGTAGGCGTGCTCGAAGGTGACCACGGCCGGGCGACCCGTGGCCGACCGGGCGATCTTGACCGCGTTCTCGACCGCTTCCGCGCCCGAGTTGAAGAGGGCCGACCGCTTCTCGTGGTCGCCGGGGGTGACGTCGGCGAGCTCCTCGCACACGGCGACGTACTCCTCGTAGGGCGTCACCATGAAGCACGTGTGCGTGAAGTCGTTGATCTGCGCCGTCACGGCGTCGATGACGCGCTGGTTGCGGTTGCCCACCGAGGTCACGGCGATGCCGGAACCGAAGTCGATGAGCTGGTTGCCGTCGACGTCGCGCACGATCCCGCCCTCGGCCGCCTCGACGTAGACGGGCAGCCCCGTCCCGACGCCCGAGGCGACCGTGGCGAGTTTGCGCTGGTGCAACTCGGTGGAGGCCGGCCCGGGGATGGCGGTGGCGAGGATGCGCTGCTGCTCGATCATGATGGTCCCGTCTGACGTGGGGGTGACGACGACATCGTGCACCCCCCGCGCCGCCGCTGTCATCGCGCCCCGGCGACCAGCGCCAGGCCCCACGAAAGGACAGCGCATGAACCGCAAGGCGATCCTCTTCCACGGCACCGCCGCTCACCCCGATGTCGTCTGGCTTCCCTGGCTGCGACAACGGCTCACCGACCGCGGCTACACGGTCGAGGCGGCGCACTATCCCACCCTCAACGTGGAGCCCATCGCGACCTTCCTGCCGACGGTCCTGGCCAATCACACCTTCGACGAACACACCGTGCTCGTCGGCCACTCGGGCGGGGCGGCCCTGCTGTTGGCGCTGCTGGAGCACATCGACACGACGGTGGCGCAGGCCATCCTCGTCGCCGGGTACTGCACGCCGCCCAACACCGAGGACGAGCCCGTGCTCCAGGAGCGATACGACTGGGCGGCGATCCGCTCGCACGTCCGGGACCTCTACTTCATCAACTCCCGTGAGGACCCGTATGGATGTGACGACGCGCAGGGCCGGGCCATGTTCGAGCAGCTCGGCGGCACCCAGATCATCCGCGACGACGGCCACTTCGGGGACGTCGACCAGCCCTATGAGTCGTTCGAACTCCTCGACCGGCTGATCGACTGATCCGCCGCCAGCCGGCGACGAATCTCACGGACGGTCCCGGCCGGGTCGAGCCCGTGATCGCGCGATTCCGGGACGACCACCAACTCCGCCTCGTGCATCACCTCGGCGAGCCGGTCGGTCGCCGCGACGAGCAGGGGGAAGGTCGGGTCACCGCGCAGGATCGTCACGGGGACGGGCGGATCGATCATCGCCGCCGTCGGCGTCGAGACGGCCGCGGTGAGCACGGCGTCGTAGACGGTCGACTGGGCGAGCGGGACGAGGGCGGCGAAGAGGGGGCTGGAGCGGATCTGCTCGATCACCGGCTCCGGCAGCCCCACGCCCTCGCGCTGGAACAGGACGACGGCCTCGCCTCCGCGCCCGTCGTCAACGAGCGACTGCAGGCGTGCGGGCAGATCCGCCGGCGGCTCGCCCTCGCCGAAGCGGAACGGCGGCTCGGAGAGGAAGAGGTGCCGCATCGGCACGCCCTCGGCCGCGGCGAACAGGCCCAGCACGGCACCGGAGGAGTGGCCCAGCACGGCAGCCTCGCCGCCGACGGCGTCGATGACGGCGGCGAGGTCTTCGGCTTCACGAATCGGCAGGTACGGGGCGGTGTCGCCGCTGCCCCCGCGGGCCCGACGGTCGACCGTCACGCCCTGCAGGCCCACGTCCGCCAACGCCTCGGCCAGTGGCGTCCCCGCCTCGGCGGTCGAGAACGCTCCGCCCACGATGACGACGGGCAGCCCACTGCCCACCCGGTTGAAGGAGATCCGTGTGCCGTCGCCCGACGTTGCGTGCTGCATACCTGATCCCACCACAGGGAAGTCGTCGCGGTTCTGTGGTCGGAGGTCGATCTGGAGGCGGCCACGGTCGAGGTGACCTCCACGCTGATCCGGGTCACGCGTCAGGGGTTGATCCGCAAGCCCACGAAGTCGGCGGCCGGGCAGCGGCTCCTTCCCTTCCTCAGTGGTGCGTGGCGATGTTGCGGCGGCGCACTGCGGTCGGGGTGGGGCCGGATGAACCGGTCTTCAGCACCGTCGATGGTGGCTTCCGTGAGCCGCGCACGGTGAGTCGGTGGCTGTACGAGGTGCGCCTGGACAGTGCCCTGGAGTGGGTGAGCTCGCACGCCTGGCGCAAGACGATGGCGAACATCCTCGACGGGTCCGGGGTCACGGCGCGGATCATCGCGGACCAGCTCGGCCACTCGCGGGTGTCGATGACGCAGGACGTCTATCTGGGTCGAGGCGAGACCGATCCGAGGGTGCTCGCAGCGCTCGAAGCGGTCGACCCGCGCACCGCCCCCGAGGTCGAAAGTGGAGGCATAAGTGGAGGCTTCGGGCAGGAGCAGGGCAATGAATGATGCGTCTTGCCTGATGAGAGAGCTGGCGAAGGGACTTGAGCCCTCAACCCCTGTTTACAAGGTCTCGCGGTCAGCGGTCTGAGAATGCCCTGACCTGCGAAAACGCGCCCTCCGCCGGTGGATAGGAGGGCGATGTGCGTCCCGCGTGCGATCCAGAAGACATCGAGTGGCTACCTGTGTCGTGCGACATTCTGTGCACCTGTCCCGATGCTGCGTCTTCGGAGGTACCACGGCGACCAGCTGCGAGGGGCGGCGATCATCTCGATCGGACCGAACGCCTATCGCCGCCCAAGCGGAATCGCGGTGGCCCCGGCATCGCTGCTCATCTGTCTGATCATGACCTTCCTCATCATGACCTTCCTCATCATCGTCGTCATCGTCCTCGCCTAGCCGCTCAGCTTCGCCGCACGCTCGAGCCTTTCTAGGGCTTCGGGGGCATTCTCCACTGACATCGCGGCACTGTCGCCGCGGCAGACGACGAGCATCTTGCGCAGCCGGGCTCGATCTTTTCTCGACAGTTCAGTCTCTCGGAAGTCGCGAGCCGAGATGAGGTTGGCCAGCACCACGAAATCGGTGCAGTGGCGCGCGCTGGTTCGGTCCTTGGCGATCTCGGTTCTGGCGGCTGCCTTACCGACGAGCGCGCCAACCAGATTCGGACGCAGCACGGTCCCAGAGCGTCCCTCGACCAGGATCGCGACCGGCTCGCTGCGATTCAGTGCCTGAGTAGTGCCCGGCGCTGCGATGGTCGGTGCCCCGCCGGCCCCGGTGAGCGCGGTCGCCCTCACGCCTGCCCCTTCGGGAATGAGGACGTCGAGCTGGGCTTCGTCGCGGCGCCAGCGGTGCTGGATGCCGTCGCCGGAGATCTCGGGTTTGAAGCCCATATCTATGAGCGCACCGGTGAAGGTCGCCAGCATCGATTGGGAAGCTCGGATGTCGACCACCGTGTCTGCGTCGTTAGTCGGGCGCGTCGGTGAGACTCCACGCTCGGCGCAGTGCAGATGCACCAGCTGGCCGCCGATCAAAGCCCAGTCGGTGCTGACACGCTCGTAGAGGTCCATCAGAGCGTGCCAAGACTGTCCTTGTGCCACGTTCATGGCGGGCAGGAGCGTGGGCTCAGCCACGGTTGGATCCGGAGAGGTGCGCACGCAGGTCGGCGACAACGCGGATCGCCTCGTTCTTCTCGCGGACGCCGTCGTGCTCTGCTAGGTCAGCTGCGAGGGCGAGCTGGGACCGTACAACGTCGTCAAGGGCCTGGTGATCCGCCCATGGAGGGACGACATGCAGGATGACGTTGGCCCGGGAGTGGTCGGCAGGGGAGAGCAGGAAGTGCTCGACCAGGTCATCGACGTCGTTGCGGGACACATATCCCTCCGCGACAGCGCCGACAGACATGTTTGACCCAGGCAGGGAGACGCCGGAGAGATGGACGCGTGCGTCGTCGCAGATGTCTGGCAGGTCACGCGGCGAGGCGGCGAACAGGACGCGGTCAGCTCGGTTACGCAACGCGTTCATGAGTAGCGCAGCGGCTGCCTCTAGCTCGGCGGAGGATGCATGCGCGAGCAGGTTGCGCAAGCGCGACCGAGCGCGCGATCTGGCTGAGGGGCTCAGCCTTGATGCGTTCTCATCGCCTGCGGCGACCGCGAGCAGATCCCACGCGGACTTGGCCGATAGAGGGCGCCCGGGCCCGGCGTGGTGCTCGATTCGACGCAGGTCGCTCATCTCGACTGCCCATTGGTGCCCCACCTTTTTCGCGGGCAGCGAACCTTCCCGGATGCGCTGATGGATGCGCTGCGGGTGGACGCCGAGCGCCTTCGCGGCTTCGGACACGCTGACGTACGCCTCGGACATGTTGCTACTTCCCTATAAGGTCTTAGAGGTTTACAGCAACCATATAAGAACTTATAGTATTCCCGCAACGCCGCCTCACCTCGCCGGCCCCCTCCTCGCGCCTGCGCCGCCAGCTCGGCCGAGTGCAACGCCCGACTTTGCGGCATGTCCGTGCGCATCGATGCACCTCTCAAGGGAGCGACATCACCGCCGCCGTCGTCGGATACTCATGCCTATCATTCGTGATCACCCCTGTCCCCACCGAAAGCGCTGCGGCGCGTGCTCAATAGCAGTACAGGACAAGGGTTTTGGGCAATACCTACGTTGAGCTGGCGAGGGGACTTGAACCCCTAACCCCCTGTTTACAAGACAGGTGCGCTACCGATTGCGCCACGCCAGCACGCCCCCCGAAGGGGGCGGCGACGATCCTAACGTGGGCGGCGAAGGGGGCCGCTCAGCCCAGGACGCGGTTGAGGTAGGCCTGCAGCTTGGACGTCGTCTCGGCGCCCCAGATGCCGTCGATGACGGCACCGACGCGACCCTGCAGCGCACGCGTCGTGACGGGGCCGATCACGCCGTCGGCGAGCGCGCCGACCTTGCGCTGGAGGAGGCGCACGTCGTTGCTCGAGAGCGAGCCGTCGACGCTGCCGCCGACCCACGTCTCGATGGCGCGGTTCGTCATCGGGCCACGGACGCCGTCGACCGTGAGGGCGCCGCGGACGTCGTCGCGGGAGGTCGTGTCGTCGTCGCGGTCACCCCACGGGTTGACGGCGAGACCGTTGGTGACCGTGAGGCCAGCCCGCACGGAGCAGACGGGCCATGCGCCGGGGCCCTGGACCTTGAGCACCTTCTGGGCGATGGCGATCTGCTGGGCCTTGCTGGCCCGGTCGGCGGTGACGGCGTAGGTCTGCCCGCCGAACCCCTTCCACGTCTGATAGCTGAACTGGAGGCCGCCGTAGTAGCCGTTCCCCGTGTTGATGTGCCAGTTCCCCCCGCTCTCGCACGTCGCGACGCGGTCCCAGACGGTCTCGGCGGCGCCCGCGACGGACGCCGCCGAGATGCCCCCGGCGACGAGCGTGGCGGCGGCGACGACGGTGCCAGCGAGGCGGCGACGCGTGCGGCGCGGTGCGGCCGGGGCAAGGTCCGGGAAGTCGTTGGTCGTGAACATGAGTGGGTCCTTTCGCAAGGCGCACCCCAGGGGGTAGGTGACGGGACGTCGGAGGAGCACCGTCGAGGACGCTAGGTCACAGAATTCACAGGAGACAACAGTTGTCACATAAATACATACTTGTAACTCCTGCCCCAGACCGGCGCCCACAAGCCCCCATCGACGCCGAACGGCCCGCCTCCCCGAAGGGAAGCGGGCCGTCGCGTGGACCTGCCGGACTCAGCCGGCGGAGATCAGCGGGCGTTGAGGTAGGACTGCAGCTTCGAGGTCGTCTCGTGGCCCCAGATGCCGTCCTGCGCCGCACCGACGAGCGCCTGCAGCGCGGTCGTCGTGATCGGGCCGACGATGCCGTCCTGGGCGACACCGAGCTTGCCCTGGAGTGCGCGGATGTCCGCCGAGTCGAGGGCGCCGTTGGCGGAGCCGCCGACCCAACGCTCGGTCGCGGCCTTCGTCTTCGGGCCGAGGACGCCGTCGACGACGAGCGCGCCCGTCTGGACCCGCGTGGTGTCGCGCGACGTCGTGGTCGTCGTGCGCGGCGCCGTGGTCGTGTTCGTGGTCGCCCCACCGTTGGCCTTGGTCAGGCCGGCGCGCACGGAGCAGACGGGCCAAGCGCCCGGGCCCTGCACCGCGAGGACCTTCTGCGCGATCTCGATCTGCTGGGACTTCGTGGCGAGGTGCGCATTGGAGGCGTACTTGCCGCCGCCGAAGCCCTGCCAGGTCTGGGTCGTGAACTGCAGACCGCCGTAGAAGCCGTTGCCGGTGTTGATCGACCAGTTGCCACCGGACTCGCACGCGGCGACGGCGTCCCAGACGGTCGCGGCAGAGGCCGACTCAGCCATGACGAAGGGAGCGCCAGCGGTGGCCACACCAGCCACGGCGATGCCTGCGGCCCGCCGACGAACGGCGGAGGCCTGCTTCGGAGTGGCGTGCTTGGGGGCGTAGAACATCAGGAGATTTCCTTCCAGGGGAGGCTGTCGGGTCATCTGACCCTCGGCTCCCAGCGACGTTACCTGTTCGTGACCTTCCAGATCAACCCTGTGAGCGAGATCTGGGGACGGACCTCCACGCCCGTGACGTCCTGTGGACGAGCGCGGTCAGCCCGTGCGGGAGTGCCGGCGACGGCGACGACCGACGCCGCGGTCGAGCGGCGAGGCCAGCAGCTCCCCGAGGGTCGATCCCGTGGCGATCGCCATGATGATGCCGAGTGCGCTGAGCAGCGTGGTCCAACCGGCCGACTGGAAGTCGCTGCCGCCGCCGACGAGCCGATGGAGGCCGACGAAGATCGACAGACCGGGCAGGAGGGCGAAGGAGGCCGGCACGGCCAGCACCATGCCCGGCGCCCCGAGCCGCAGGGCGACGACCCGTGCGATGAAGGCCATGACGATCGAGGCAATGCCCGTCGCCGTGACCCGACCGACGTCGAGTTGCCCCAGGCCCGCGGCGATGCCGACGCCGACCAGGCCGACGAGCGCGCTCGGCAACAACATGCGCCGGCGGGCCTGCATCGTCACGGCACCCGCGATGGCGACGATGCCCGAACCGATGAAGAGGACCGTGAGCGAGCCCGATGCCCAGGCCAGCTTCTCGATGGGGGGCGCCGTGAGCTCGAGCCCCATCACGTCGGCGCCGCGCAGGGTCACGGCGAGGGCGGCGGCCACGCCGATGGCCAGGCCGAAAGTGTGGAAGAGGACCGCGAACATGCGCGCGGTGCCCGTCACGGGGTAGCCCGAGATGACGTCCTCCATCGCCGAGGCAATGGTCCGCGACGGAAGCAGGGCGACGATGCCGCCGGCGACGAGGAAGGCGAAGTCGGACGGCGTGATCGGCACCCAGTCGTAGCGCCCCATGGCGTAGGCGGCCCAGGCGAGCAGCGTCGCGACGAAACCGCCGAGCGCGCCGAGGTAGAAGTCCGGGATCCCGTACCGATCGAGCCAGCGGGTGAGGCGATCGACGACCACCCCGGTGAGCATCGAGAACAGGGATGCGACCAGTCCGGCACCCAGGGACAGCGCGACACCCGCCGCGATCAGCCCGGTCGCGAAGGCGATGACCCAGCGCGACCACGTACGCGGCGCCCGGCGGATGGCCCGCAGGCGGGTCGTGGCCTCGTCGACGCTGACGTCGCCGGAGACGATGTCGTCGACGAGCTGGTGCACGTCGCCCAGACGGCCGTAGTCGCGCTGTGTCGAACGCACCACCCGCAGCCGCGTGATGACCTGCCCCGAGGCCGTGCGCGCCTGCATGAGCAGCGACTGCACGGTGATGTCGACATCGAGGCTCGCGAGACCGGTCGCGAGTCCGACCGCGAGCAGGGCGGCCTCGACCTGAGGGGCGCCCGCGCCGCAGCGCAGCATGACGTCGCCGATGCGCAGGCCGAGATCCATGGCCGCGGCCGCCTCGCGTTCCTCGGCCACGGCCCGGGTGACGCGGGGGTCGCGGTAGGGCGACCCACGCAGGGCGTCGAGCATCGGCATGCTCTCGGTGGGGGTGTCGCCGCGCCACGTCGCGCGCTCGCGGAGCTTGTTGATCCGCGCCGCGCGCCGAGCGGCGCCTCGACCGGGGGCACCGCCACGGATGGGGCCGGAGGCGAGGTCCGCGAGCGGTCCGTCGACCCCCACGGCCGGGAGCGCCGCGTTGGGCTCCTTCGCGGGCGGGGCGAGGGTCTCGGGATCGATGTCAGGGGTCGCGTTCGTCGCCGACGTGGTCGTCGCAGCCGCTGCCGTCCCCGGTCGGGGGCGCCGGACGGAGCGCGGCATGGCGCCGTGGTCGACGCCTGCGGGGTCCCCGTCGGCGTCGGGGTGACCGGGCGTCGTGCGTCGGGGCGTCACGGCAGCGTGATCCCGCCCTCGCCGAACGGGCCGGGCCCGTCAACGGTCGGCCACCACGTCGGGTCGCCGAGGCGGAGGGTGACCCAGGCTCCGGCGACCGCGGCGATCAGCAGGAGCACCACCACCGCGAAGGTCGCCCCCGGCCCCGCGCCCGTCGTGCCCCGCACGATGCTGCGCGTCCCACGACGCAGCGAGGCGCCACCGGGGCCCCACCACGCCATGAGCGCACCGAGCAGGGCGCCGACCGCGAGCGGGATCGCGGATCCGGGTCGCGGCGTCGACCCCGTCGCGGCACCAAGGACGAGGGCGGCGCAGAAGGTCGCGGACACCCCGATGATCACGGGGAGCAGGGCGCTGACGATCGTCGAGACGACCGCCGTGACCAGGTGCCACGGGGACGCGAGGACGGCCATCGGCACGTCGCCTCGGCGCAGCCCGTGGTGGTAGCGGCGCATGACGATCGACGTCATCGAGCGATCCGTCGTGCGGGCCAGGGCGATCCCCAGGAGCGCCACCGCCCCGGTCACGACGGGCGCTGCGGCCATGCCGGCGACGCCCGCCGCGAGCGCGGCCGCGAGGGTGCCGGTGCGTTGCGGACGTCCGATGCGAGGATCGGCCGCCCCCCGCGCGCCACGTCCGGGCCACGGCTGAACCTCCCCCGGGGTGGGCGGGACCGGGGCCGGCCAGTTGACGACGCGTGCGTCGTCTCGGGTGACGGGGGCCATGGGCGAGAGGGCGGGCGCGGGCGCCCCCTTGGCCGCCGGCGCGAGCGGCTGGACGGGCTGGTACGGCGCAGGCTGGGGCGCCTGCTGCGGTCCAGATGCCGCTGCCGTCGCGGGCTGCGGAACGTGCGCCGGCCGCGGCTGCGCCGCCACCGGCAGGACCCTCGTACCCGGCTCCCCCGGAGCCTGGAGCCGTTGGGTGTGCGCGGCACCGGCCCGTGCGTCGTGCGCCGCCGCGGCTTCGGTCCGCACGCGGTGGGGCAGCGCCTCGGTCACGGGACGCCCCTGGGCGTAGCGCTGCAGCGCGGCGATGACCTCACCATCGTCGGGACGCTCCGCGGGGCGGGGCGACAGCGCCGCGAAGAGGAGCGGTCGCAGGTCGGGGTCGACGCCACCGAGGTCGGCGTCCCCGCGCACCACCCGGGCGAGGACGGTCTCCATCTGGCCCCGGCCGAAGGGCGGTCGGCCGGATGCGGCGAAGGCCAGGGTCGCGGCCCAGCCCCACCAGTCCGTCGCCTCGGAGACCTCGTCCCCCTCGACCACCTCCGGCGCCAGGTAGCCGGGTGTCCCCATGACGAGGCCGGTCATCGTCAGGCGCGAGGAGTCCCGCAGGTGGGCGATCCCGAAGTCGATGAGCACCGGATCGTCGTCGAGCAGGAGGACATTGCCGGGCTTGACGTCCCGGTGGACGACCCCGGCCTCGTGGATCGCGTGCAGCGCACCGGCGAGTCCCTTGCCGAGCGAGAGCAGCGCGGCGGGCGGCATCGGCCCGCCGTCGCCCACGACCGTGTCGAGCGCGGGACCGGGCACGTAGCGGGTGACGATGTAGGGGTGGTCGGCGTCCACGTCGGCGTCCAGGACGGCGGCCACGCGGGGGTCCTTGATCCGGCCCAAGGTCTCGACCTCGCGGGCCAGGCGGGCGCGGGCGTCCGCGTCGGCGGCGACGTGGGCGCGCATGACCTTGATGGCCACGGCCTTGCCGTGGGGGTCGAGCGCGAGGTGGACGACGCCCATGCCGCCCTGACCCAGCTGCTGGAGGAGCCGGTAGGGGCCGACCTTCGCGTAGTCCTGGAGGTCGGGGGTGCCCGCGCTGCTGTCCTCGGGGGTCGGACCCGCCATGAACTCCGTGCTCATGCCCGCCACGCTAGGGGATGAGTCTGGGCGGGCGGTGAATGCGCGCCGGTGGGCTACTGCTGGATGTAGGCGGAGAGCTGGTCCCGCTCGGCCTGCAGATCGCTGATCCGGTGCTTGACGACGTCGCCGATGCTCACGATCGCCGAGAGTTTGCTGTCGACGACGACGGGCACGTGCCGGATCCGGCTCTCCGTCATGAGGCGCTCGAGGTCACCGAGCTCGGTGTGCGGCTCGCACGTCTGCACCTCGCTCGTCATGATCTGCGCGACGGGGACGTCCAGGACCTCCCGACCGTCGGAGTGCAGGTGACGCACGATGTCGCGCTCACTGACGATGCCGGCGATGTCGCCGTCCCCGTCACTGACCACGACGGCGCCGATCCGATGCTCCGCGAGCAGCGCGAGCAGGTCGACGACGGAGGCGTCGGTACGGATGGTGACGACCTCACCACCCTTGGTGCGCAACACGTCCGAGATCCTCATGAGTCGACGTTAGCCCCCCGGCCGCGCCACCGCCAGAGGTCGGCCAAAACGCCTCGCACCCCTCCCCCTAGGCTGGGATCACCGACTCGAGGAGGTCCCCCGCATGCCGACCGACGCACCCACGGACACGTCCCAGCGGACCCACGACCTGGTCATCGCGGCGAACCGGCTCCCCGTCGACCGCGTCGTCGACGCCGACGGCACGCAGTCCTGGCGCACCAGCCCCGGCGGCCTCGTCACGGCCATGGAGGCCGTGATGAAGGGGCGCGAGGGCGCCTGGGTCGGGTGGGCCGGCGAGACGGGTGAGGCTCCGGCCCCCTTCGTCGAGAACGGGCTGCACCTGCACCCCGTGCCCCTGTCACAGCAGGAGGTCACCGACTACTACGAGGGCTTCAGCAACGACACCCTCTGGCCGATCTACCACGACGTCATCGTCCCGGCGGGCTTCCACCGCAGTTGGTGGCAGGCCTATCGCACCGTCAACGAGCGCTTCGCCCGGGCCGTCGCCGACGTCGCCGCGCAGGGCGCCACCGTCTGGATCCACGACTACCAGTTGCAGCTCGTCCCCGAACTCCTCCGGGCCATGCGCCCCGACGTACGGATCGGCTGGTTCAACCACATCCCCTTCCCGCCGGTCGAGCTCTTCGCCCAGCTCCCCTGGCGCGGCGGGATCCTCGAGGGTCTGCTCGGCGCGGACTATCTCGGCTTCCAGCGGTCCGCAGATGCCCAGAACTTCGTCCGCGCGTGCCGGCAGGTGCTCGGCCTGACGACGAAGGGGGACACGGTCACCGTGCCCGGGACGGGTTCGCGACGTGCTCGCGTCGTGCGCGCGAGCGCCGTCCCCATCTCCATCGACTCCGCCGGCCTCGAGGCCCTCGCGATGACGCCGGCGGTGCAGGAGCGTGCCGCGGCGATCCGCGCCTCCCTCGGCAGCCCGAAGGTCGTCCTGCTCGGGGTCGACCGCCTCGACTACACGAAGGGGATCCGGCACCGCCTCAAGGCCTACGAGGAGCTCCTCGCCGAGAGGGCGATCAAGCCGCCGGACGTCACCTTCGTCCAGGTCGCGACCCCGAGTCGCGAGCGCGTGGCCGCCTATCGGCAGCTGCGCACCGAGGTCGAGACGACCGTCGGGCGGATCAACGGGCAGTACGGCGAGCTCGGCGCGGCCGCGATCCACTACCTGCACCACTCCTATCCGCGCGAGGAGATGGCCGCCCTCTTCCAGGCCGCGGACGTCATGCTCGTGACGCCTCTGCGCGACGGGATGAATCTCGTCGCCAAGGAGTACGTCACCTGCCGCCACGACGAGGGTGGGGCGCTCGTGCTCTCGGAGTTCACCGGCGCCTGGCACGAGATGCACCAGGCCTTCGTCTGCAACCCGCACGACATCGAGGGGCTCAAGCAGACGATCCTGCGTGCGATCCACACCGATGCGAAGGACAAGCGGCGGATCATGCGGGCCCTGCGCAGGCGGGTCTCCGAGCACGACGTCCAGCTCTGGGCCAAGCGCTTCCTCGAGGCGCTGGCCACGGCTCCCGAGCGGCCGTCGGCCAAGGATCGGGCGACCTCGTGAGCATGTCCGCGGAGCTCGTCGAGGCGCTCGAGGCGGCCACCGCCCTCCCGCGTCTGCTCGTCGCCTCCGACTTCGACGGGGTGCTGGCCACCTTCGTCCAGGACCCGGCGGACGCGCGCCCGCAGGAGGGCACGATGGCCACCCTGCTCGCGCTCGCCGACCTGCCCGGGACGACGACGGCGGTGGTCTCCGGACGCGACCTCGACACCCTCACGGCGCTCACCGGCCTCGACCCTGCGGGGCCGGTGAACCGGATCGGCAGCCATGGCGCGCAAACCAGCCGGGCCGGGGCGACCTTCGCCCTGAGCGCGGCGCAGTCCGAGCGGCTGGACGCGGTCGGGGCGACCCTCGCCCGGATCGCCCGGGCCCACCCCGCCACCCGACTCGAGCACAAGCCGGCCGCGATCGTCCTGCACACCCGCGGCCTCAGCGACGAGGACGCCGCCGCAGCGGAGGCCGACGCCATGGCCGCGGTCGAACGCCTCCCCGGTGTCGCCGTGCTGCACGGGAAGGCGGTCATCGAGTGCTCCGTCGTCCTCGCCGACAAGGGCACGGCCCTGCGCGAGCTCGCGACCGAGGTGGGCGCCGACTCGATCGTCTATCTCGGGGACGACCGGACGGACGAGGACGCCTTCGAGGCGATGACCGAGTCCGAGGTCAGCATCAAGGTCGGGCCCGGGCAGACCCTGGCGCACCACCGCATCGACGGACCGCTCCTCGTGCCCGAGGTGCTCGATCTCGTGCTCGCCCTGCGGCGGGCCACACCGTCCTGAGGCCGACCGCCCGGCTCAGTTGCGGCGTGCGGTCGACCCGCGGACGATGAGTTCGGGGCGGAAGAGGAACTCGGACCGGGGCGTCGGGGACGCGGCGATCTCGTCGAGCAGGGCCTGGACCGCGGCCGTCGCCATGGCCTCGACGCTCTGCCGGACCGTCGTCAGCGGTGGGTCGGTGAAGATCATCAGCGGCGAGTCGTCGTAGCCGACGACGGACAGGTCCTCGGGCACCCGCAGCCCCATCGCGCGCGCCTGGCGGATCGCGCCGAGGGCCATGAGGTCGCTGCCGCACACGATGGCGGTCGCCCCGCGCTCGATGAGCGTGGCCGCCGCGCTCGCCCCGCCTTCGACGCTGAAGACCGTGTTGACGATGAGGTCCTCGACGTCCTCGCGCCCCAGCAGGGTGCGCATCCCCTCGCGGAACCCCTTGACCTTGCGCACGACGGGCTGGAACCGGTCCGGTCCGAGGGCGAGGCCGATCGTCGTGTGTCCGAGCTCGACGAGGTGCGACAGGGACAGCGACATCGAGTGGGCGTCGTCGTTGGAGATGAAGGGGGCGTCGACGCCGTCGACGTAGCCGTTGACGAGCACGATGGGCAGGCCTCGCCGACGCAGCTTGACGTAGCGCGCCGGGTCGCTCGTCGTGTCCGAGTGCTGCCCCGAGACGTAGATGATCCCGGCCACGCCGCGGTCGAGGAGCATCTCGACGTACTCGTCCTCGTGCACACCGCCGGGGGCTTGGGTGCACAGCACGGGCGTGTAGCCGCGCGCCGCGAGCGCCGACTCGATGACCTGCGCGAAGCTCGGGAAGATCGGGTTCGTCAGCTCCGGGATGATCAGCCCGACGAGGGAGACCGCGGTGGGGCGCAGCATGCTCGGTCGGTCGTAGCCGAGGACGTCCACGGCCGTCAGCACGGCCTCGCGCGTGGCCTCGGCCACCCCCGGTCGCGCATTCAGGACGCGTGAGACGGTGGCCTCGCTGACGTCGGCGTGCGCCGCGATGTCCGCGAGCCGGCTGCGGCGCCCGTGGCCGGCGACCCGCGGGCGCGCTGCGCTGCCGTCCTGGGGTCGCTTGGTGGAGGGCACTCGCACAACCTAGGGCCTGTGGTCACGGGTGTGCAAAGACTTGCGGCCGGTGCGGACGTTCTTCCAGAAGTGGACTAGATTGCCGCGCGCACCACCCGACACACCGGGGTCGTGTCCGCCATCGGCCACCCCGGTCACCCCGGGACCAGCCATGATCCAAAGGAGCATCATGCGAAACACTTCGCGCGCCCTCGCCATCGCCCTCGCCGGCGGTCTTGCCCTCTCCGCGTGTGGGGGTGGTTCCGACTCCACCTCGTCGGACACCGCCTCCGACGCCTCCACGACCGCACCCGCCGACCTCAAGGCGGAGCTGACCTGGTGGGACACCTCCGACGCCACGAACGAGGGGCCGACGTACAAGAAGCTCATCAAGGCGTTCAACGAGGAGTACCCGAACGTCAAGGTCACGTACCAGTCGGTCCCCTTCGGTGACGCCCAGAACAAGTTCAAGACGGCCGCCGCCGCGAAGTCGGGCGCGCCCGACATCCTGCGCGCCGAGGTCGCCTGGGTCCCCGAGTTCGCCTCGCTCGGCTACCTCTACGAGCTCGACGGCACGGTCCTCACGGAGGACCAGAGCGACTTCCTCCCCGCCGCGGTCAGCTCGACGAAGTTCGAGGACAAGACGTACGGCGTCCCGCAGGTCACGGACTCCCTCGGCCTCTTCTACAACAAGAAGCTCCTCAAGGAGGCCGGCGTCAACGCGCCGACCACGTGGGACGAGATGAAGGAGGCCGCCGCCACGATCAAGTCCAAGACGGGCAAGGACGGCGTCTACCTCAACCCGGCCGGCTACTACCTGCTGCCGTTCATCTACGGCGAGGGCGGCGACCTGCTCGACTCCGGGGCCAAGAAGATCACGGTCAACTCGGCCGAGGCCGTCGCCGGTGTCGAGAAGGCCCAGGAGCTGCTGACGTCCCCCGGCTTCACCAAGGCCCCCGCGACGGACGCCTACACCGAGATGATGGGCGACTTCAACGACGGCAAGGTCGCCATGATGATCCAGGGCCCGTGGGAGATCGCCAACGTCAAGAACGCCAAGAAGTTCGGCGGCCTCGACAACCTCGGCATCGCCCCCGTCCCGGCCGGTTCGCAGAAGGCCGGCGCCCCCGTCGGCGGTCACGACTACGTCGTCTGGTCCGGCATGCCGCAGGAAAAGGCCGACGCGGCCATCGCCTTCATCCAGTTCATGACGAGCGCCGAGACCCAGGCCACCGTCGCCGACGAGCTCGGCGTCCTGCCGACCCGCACCTCCGCCTACGACAAGGTCACGAACCCGGTCATCGCCGAGTTCAAGCCGGTGATGGAGTCCGCGGTCGAGCGCGCGTGGATCCCCGAGGGCGGCAAGCTCTTCGGCCCGATGGACGAGGCCGCGATCAAGCTGATGGTCCAGGGCGCCGACGCCCAGAAGACCCTCGACGCGGTCGCCAAGAAGTACAAGTCCGAGGTCGTCACGGACTACGCCACGGAGTGATCCGGTCTTGACGGCGGTGGGGAGGGGCCGACCGGCTCCTCCCCACCGCCGTCCCCCCGAGTCCACCCACGCGACTCGGCCCTTCGCCGTCCCCGAGATCAGGAGTCCGTCGTGACCCGAATTCGTCGGAGCCTCGAGAAGCACTGGTACGCCTACGCCATGGTGGCGCCGGTCGTGATCGTGCTCTCCGTGCTCGTCTTCTATCCCCTCGTGCAGGGGATCTGGATGTCCTTCACGGACATCAACGAGGGCAACCAGGCAGCCGAGGTGTGCCGCAAGGCGCTCGGCGGCAAGGAGACCTGCTCGCCCAACCCGGACAAGTGGCAGTACGTCGGTCTCGGCAACTACGCCGACCTGCTGACGGGGCAGGTGGGCCGGTTCTGGCCCCAGCTGTGGATCACCCTCATCTGGACCTTTGCCTGCGTCTTCTTCCACTACACGCTCGGCCTTGCCCTGGCCGTCCTGCTCAACCGCGAGATCCGCGGCCGCAGCCTCTATCGCGTCGCGCTGATCCTCCCGTGGGCCGTGCCCGCCTTCGTCTCCGCCTTCGCGTGGAAGTTCATCTTCGACCGGCGCGACGGCGTGCTCAACGCCTTCCTCGGCCTCTTCGGCGTGGACCCGATCGACTTCTTCGCCACGACGGCGAGCTCCCTCGCCGCGGTCATCGCCGTCAACGTGTGGCTCGGCGTCCCCTTCATGATGGTGGCGCTCCTCGGCGGCCTGCAGGCCGTCCCGGCCGAGCTCTACGAGGCCGCCGAGATGGACGGCGCCACGCCGTGGCAGCGCTTCACGAACATCACCCTGCCGAGCCTGCGCCCCGTCTCGGCATCCGTGATCCTGCTCGGCACGGTCTGGACCTTCAACATGTTCCCGATCATCTGGCTGATGAGCCGCGGCGGCCCGGCCGGCACGACGGACATCCTCGTCACCGGCGCCTTCAAGGCCGCCTTCGAAGGTCTGCGCAACTACTCGCTCGCCTCGACCTACGGCGTGCTCATCCTGTCCATCCTGATCGTGTACTCCATCGGGTACCGGTTCTTCCTCCGCAAGCAAGGCGAGGTGTGGTGACCATGGCACGACGACGTCGCGGACAGCGCACCCCGCTGACCAGCGTGGCCATCCACGCAACCCTGCTCGTGGCGACCTTCATCGCCGTCTTCCCGATCGCCTGGATCGCCCTGGCCTCGTTCAAGCCGCGTGAAGAGATCGGCTCGCTCTCCCCCATCGCCTCGCCGACGCTGGAGAACTACAGCCGACTGCTCGGGGAGACCGACTTCCTCCGCTGGTTCGGCAACTCCGTCATCGTCGCGGTCCTGACCATGGCCATCGGCGTCTTCATGTCGGCAACGGCGGGCTACGCCATCTCGCGGTTCAACTTCCCCGGCAAGCGGCCGCTGATGTGGACCTTCCTCATCACGCAGATGTTCCCCGTCGCGATCCTCATCGTCCCGATCTACGCGATCATGTCGACGCTCGGGTTGATCAACACGGCGGCATCGCTCGTCATCGCCTACTGCACCGTCGCGGTCCCCTTCTGCACCTGGATGCTCAAGGGCTACTTCGACACCATCCCGCGTGAGCTGGACGAGGCGGCGACGGTCGACGGGCTCGGACCGTTCGGGACGTTCTGGCACGTCATCCTGCCGCTGGCCCGCCCGGGCCTGGCCGTGACGATGTTCTACACGTTCCTCACGGCCTGGGGTGAGGTCGCCTACGCCAGCGCCTTCCTCAACACGAACGACAAGTTCACCCTCGCCTACGGTCTGCAGACGTTCGTCCCGCAGGCCCCGGCGCTCCCGCTCTGGGAGCTCATGACCCCCGCGGCGGTCCTGATCACGATCCCGGCCGGGTTCGTGTTCTTCTTCGCCCAGAGGCACCTCGTCGCCGGACTGACGTCCGGAGCCACGAAGGGGTGATCGCCCCGGTCCGCCCGATCCATCTCGGGTCGGGCGGACCGCAGGCTAGTGTGTGTCCCGCGGGCCGCCAATGACGGTGGCCCGTTCATCCCTCACAACGGATCGTCCGGCACGTTCCTGCCGGTGAAGGAGTGTCAACGATGACCACTGTTCGCTTCGACAACGCCACCCGGATCTACCCGGGCAACGACAAGCCCAGCGTCGACAAGCTCAACATCGACATCCAGGACGGTGAGTTCCTCGTCCTCGTCGGCCCGTCCGGCTGCGGCAAGTCCACCTCCCTGCGCATGCTCGCGGGTCTCGAGGAAGTCAATGACGGCAAGATCTGGATCGGCGACAAGGACGTCACGGACCTGTCCCCCAAGGACCGCGACGTCGCCATGGTCTTCCAGAACTACGCGCTCTACCCGCACATGTCCGTCGCCGAGAACATGGGCTTCGCCCTCAAGATCGCCGGCGCCGACAAGGCCGAGATCCGCTCGCGCGTCGAGGACGCCGCGAAGATCCTCGACCTCAGCGAGTACCTCGACCGCAAGCCCAAGCAGCTCTCCGGCGGTCAGCGCCAGCGCGTCGCCATGGGCCGCGCGATCGTTCGCTCGCCCCAGGTCTTCCTCATGGACGAGCCGCTGTCCAACCTCGACGCGAAGCTGCGCGTGCAGACGCGCACGCAGATCGCCACGCTCCAGCGTCGCCTCGGCGTCACGACCGTCTACGTCACCCACGACCAGGTCGAGGCCATGACGATGGGCGACCGCGTCGCGGTCCTCAAGGACGGGCTGCTGCAGCAGTGCGACACCCCGCGCAACATGTACGACCGCCCCGCCAACCTCTTCGTCGCCGGCTTCATCGGCTCCCCGTCGATGAACCTGCTGACCCTGCCCGTCGTCGACGGCGGCGTGCAGTTCGGCGGCGCCGTGCTGCCGATCTCCCGTGAGGCCCTGGCGAAGGCGGGCAAGGAGGTCACGGTCGGCATCCGCCCCGAGGACCTCACCCCGTCGGGTGAGGGCGTCGGGCTGCCGGTCACGGTGGACGTCGTCGAGGAGCTCGGCGCGGACGCCTACGTCTACGGCACCCCGCAGACCGGCCACACCCCGAGCGACGTGCTCGAGGCCAAGCCGTTCATCGCCCGCGTCGACGGCCGCACGCCGCCGGCCAAGGGCACGACGCTGCACCTGTCGCCCAAGAGCGCGCACGTGCACGTCTTCGACCCGCAGAGCGGCGCCCGCCTGGAGGACTGACCCCTCCCCCTTCGGCGAGGTCCCACCCGCCCCACCGATATCGGGTCACCCGATATCGGCAGCCCCACCCGACGTGCGTAGTCGGGTGGGGCTGACCTTTGTCGGGTGAAGCCCACCGGCCGCCCCGCCGTGGGACGATGGGCGGATGGCGCTCGAGATCACGACGGCACGACCCGACCCGGCCGTTCTCGACCTGCCGTGGAGCACCCCGCTGGAGGAGTGGCCGGACGACCGCCTGGCCGCGCTGCCCCGAGGCATCTCCCGACACGTCGTCCGCTTCGTCCACCTCTCGCACCGCGTGCTCGCGGTGAAGGAGATCAAGGCCGACATCGCCGCCCGTGAGTACCAGATGCTCCGGATGCTGCGCCGCCTGGACCAGCCGTCCGTCGAACCCTTCGGGATCGTCACGGGACGCACCGATGTCGACGGCAATCCGCTCGACGCGTGCCTGCTGACCCGGCACCTGCAGTTCTCGCTCCCCTATCGGGCCCTCTTCAGCCAGAATCTGCGGCCCGACACCGCCAATCGCCTGATCGACGCGCTGGCCGTGCTGCTGGTCCGCCTCCACCTCACGGGCTTCTGGTGGGGCGACGTGTCGTTGTCCAACACCCTCTTCCGCCGCGACGCCGGGGCCTTCGCGGCCTACCTCGTCGACGCCGAGACCGGCGAACTGCACGAGTCGCTGACCGACGGCCAGCGCGAGCACGACCTCGACATCGCCCGGGTCAACATCGCGGGCGAGCTCATGGACCTCGCGGCCGGCGGGCTGCTCCAGGCGGACACCGACCCGGTCGTCACGTCCGAGCGGATCATGACGCGCTACCGCGAGCTGTGGGCCGAGCTGACTGGACCGGAGCGCTTCGAGACCGGCCACCGCTGGCGTGTGGACGACCGCATCCGTCGCCTCAACGCGCTCGGCTTCGACGTCGATGAACTGGCGATCAGCACGGACATCGACGGCGCTCAGATCCAGATCCAGCCGAAGGTCGTGGATGCGGGCCACCACTCACGTCGCCTGCTGCGCCTGACCGGCCTCGACGTCGAGGAGAACCAGGCCCGGCGCCTGCTCAACGACCTCGACTCCTTCCGGGCCTCGCAGGACCGGCAGAACGAGGACGAGGAGATCGTCGCCCACGACTGGGTCACGCAGATCTACGAGCCGATCACGCGCACGGTGCCTCGGGCCCTGACGGCCAAGCTCGAGCCGGCGGAGCTCTTCCACGAGGTCCTCGAGCACCGGTGGTACATGGCCGAGAAGGTGGGGCACGACGTGCGCATCGAGGATGCCATCACGGACTACGTGCGCGACGTCCTGCCGGGCAAGCCCGACGAGCGGGCCGTCCTCGGTGCCGCCATCGACGACGACACCGAGGACGCCTGAGCGCGCGTCAGTAGCGCGGCGCCGAGCTCTCGCGGTAGAAGCGCGTCGACTCGGGCCGGTAGAGCAGGAAGATGATCACGGCGCCGAGCACCGTCGTCACGATGCCCATGAGCCGCAGCGGCGTCGGCAGGGGCTGGGTGAGGTTCGCGAGGAAGCTCAGGAGCTGCAGCGCGAAGAAGACCGTCGCCACGATCCGCGCCCAGCCGCGGCCCTTGCCGTTGGCCGAGGCCATCCACAGCCACAGGCCGGCACCGATGAGGCCGGACACGACGCCCACCGCGAGCGACGCCGTCACGGCGGCGTCGAGCTGCTCCGGGGTGACCGTCGTGCCCGCGTCCGCGGCCGCCTTCTCGACGACATCGCGGACCGTGTCCTTCATGACGAAGGTGAGCAGCAGGTTGATGAGGGACAGCACGGCGCCGACCTTCATGAGCTGGACGGCCCGGTCCATGGCCGGCGGCCGGGTCACCGCGACCGGGGCCTCGTGGCCGGGGCCGGGCATGGACGGCATGCCGCCCTCGTACGGTCCGGGCGGCGGGGGTGGGATCGGGTTCGACATGACGGTCCTCTCTGTGGCAGCGAGGAGCCCACGTCAGCCCCCCGCGTGTCCCCCAACCCTATCCATGCGGATCACCCGGACGACCGGGCGGCCCGGCCGGGGCGGCCCGTTCAGGAGCGACCCGAGCGTCGGCGGGCGACCTCGTAGAGGGTGACGCCCGTGGCGAGGCCGGCGTTGAGGGACTCGACGGCCGAGGACATCGGGATCGAGACGATCTGGTCGCAGTGCTCGCGGATGAGGCGGGAGAGCCCCTTGCCCTCGGACCCAACGACGATGACGATCGGCTCCGTCGCGAGCTCGAGATCGGGCAGCTCGACGTCGCCCTCCATGTCGAGGCCGAGCACGAAGAAGCCCGCCTTGCGGTACTCCTCGAGGGCGCGGTTGAGGTTGGTCGCCTGCGCCACCGGGATGCGCGCGGCGGCACCGGCCGACGTCTTCCACGCGCTGGCGGTCATGCCGGCCGATCGGCGCGAGGGGACGATGACACCGTGGCCACCGAAGGCAGCGACGGAACGGACGATCGCCCCGAGGTTGCGCGGGTCCGTGATCCCGTCGAGGGCCACCAGCAGCGGCACGCCGGGGAGCTCGGGGTCGATGAGGTCGGACGGGTGCGCGTACGTGTACGGCGGCACCTGGAGCGCGAGGCCCTGGTGCACGCCGCCGTCGGTGAGGCGGTCCATCTCGCCGCGCGGCGTCTCGAGGACGGGCAGCCCGCGGTCGGCGGCGAGGGTCAGCGCCTCCCGGACGCGGTCGTCGGAGTCGATCCGCCCGGCGACGTACATCGTCGTCACGGGCACGTCGGCCCGGAGCGCCTCGACGACCGAGTTGCGCCCGAAGACCATCTCGGTGCTCGCCTTGGAGCGGCGCACGGGTCGGCGCGGTCCGCCGGACCCCCTCGACTCCCCTTGGTACGCCTTGTGATTGGGGCGCTCTGCAGCCTTCGGCGTCGGGCCCTTGCCCTCGAGTCCGCGGCGGCGCTGGCCGCCGGACCCGACGGTGCTGCCCTTCTTCGAGCTGCTCCGGACGGCGCCGCGGCGCTGGGAGTTACCGGCCATGTCAGTTCCCCTTCGGGGTCTTGCTGGTGGGGCGGGCCAGCGACCAGCGGGCTCCGCTCGGGGTGTCCTCGAGCGCGATGCCCGCGGAGGTCAGTTCGTCCCGGATGGCGTCCGCGGCGTCGAAGTCGCGGGCCGTGCGGGCCGCGTGGCGGGCCTCGAGCCGTCCCGTGATGAGTGCGTCGAGCGCACCCTTGAGTTCGGCCTCGGCCCCGTCGTGACCACCGGCGAAGATCGGGTCGAGCGGGTTGACGCCGAGGACGTCGGTCATGGCGACGACGAGGCGGGCGAGGTCGGCCGCGAGCGCGCGGTCGCCGTCGTCGAGCGCCGTGTTGCCGGCGCGGACGGTCTCGTGGACCACCGCGAGGGCCCCGGACACGCCGAGGTCGTCGTCCATGGACTCGACGAAGGCGGCCGGCAACTCCTCCACACCCGTCGGACGAAGGGAGTGCACACCTGGCAGTGCCCGACCGAGGAAGCCCTCGATCCGGTCCACCGCGGCGTCGGCCTCGGCGAGCGAGCCCTCGTGGTACTCGATGGTCGAGCGGTAGTGCGCGGCCGTGAGGTAGTAGCGCACCGCGATCGGTCGAGCGGCCTTCGTGACCTCGCTGACCCGCAGCGAGTTGCCGAGGGACTTGCTCATCTTCTCGCCGCCGATGGTCACCCAGGCGTTGTGCAGCCAGTAGCTCGCGAAGCCGAGACCGGCCGCGCCGGACTGGGCGGCTTCGTTCTCGTGGTGCGGGAAGCGCAGGTCCACGCCACCACCGTGGATGTCGAAGGCGTCGCCGAGGTACTTGCGGGCCATCGCGGAGCACTCGAGGTGCCAGCCGGGACGACCGGCGCCGAAGGGGGTCGACCAGCTCGCCGTGGCGGGCTCGTTCTCCTTGCGCCCCTTCCACAGGGCGAAGTCGCGCGGGTCGCGCTTGCCGCGCGGGTCCGCGTCCTCGGCGTCGGCCATGTCATCGAGGCGCTGGTGCGTCAGCGAGCCGTACTCGGGCCAGGAGCGCACGTCGAAGTAGACGTCGCCGCTGCCGTCCTCGGCCGCATAGGCGTGGCCGCGCTCGATGAGCGTCTCCATGAGGTCGACCATCTCCGGGACGTGCCCGGTGGCGCGCGGCTCGTAGGTCGGCGGCAGCACCCCGAGCGACTCGAGTGCCTCGGCGGTCTCCCGCTCGTTGCGGTAGGACAGCGCGAACCAGGGCTCACCGGCCTCGGCCGACTTCGCGAGGATCTTGTCGTCGATGTCGGTCACGTTGCGCACGAGGGTGACCTCGTAGCCGTGGCCGACCGTGAGCCAGCGCCGCAGGACGTCGAAGGCGACCGCGAAGCGGACGTGCCCGATGTGCGGCGCGGCCTGCGTGGTGAGTCCACAGATGTAGATGCCGACCTTGCCCGGGACGAGGGGGACGAAGGGGCGCAGCTCGCGCGCTCGGGTGTCATGCAGGTGGAGACTCACCCGCCAAGGTTACAAGCCACGGGGGCCCGGACCTGACACGTCGCGATGCCCGATGGGCGGGCTCGCCTCAGGCGTCGCCGCCCTCGGCCAGGGCGGCCGCCTCCACGCCGATCGTCGTGCTGTCGCCGTGGCCGGTGAGGACGACGGTCTCCGGCGGGAGCGTGAACAGCTTCGTGCGGATCGAGTTCAGGATCGTCGGGTGGTCGCTGTACGAGCGGCCGGTCGCACCCGGGCCACCCTGGAAGAGCGTGTCCCCGGTGAAGACGACCCCCAGCGCCGGCGCATGGAAGCAGACGGCTCCCGGCGAGTGGCCGGGGGTGTGCAGCACGTACAGGTCGACGTCGCCGATCCGGATCGCGTCGCCGTCGGCGAGGGTGTAGTCCGGGGTCACCGGGTAGACCTGATCCCAGAGCACGCGGTCGTCCGGGTGCAGGTGGGACGGGGCCCGGGTCGCGTCGAAGACCTCACCGACCGCGTTGATGTGGTCGTTGTGCGCATGGGTCAGCAGCACGGCGCGGGCCTTGCGCGGCTTGCCGATCCCCCGGAGGATCGCCGGCCCGTCGTGGGCACAGTCGATGACGACGCACTCGGCGTCGTCGCCGACGATCCAGACGTTGTTGTCGACCTCCCAGCTGCCGCCGTCGAGCTCGAACGTCCCCGAGGTGATCACGCGCTCGATGCGCACGCCGGCGGGTGAGACGGGCAGGGTGGGCAGACTGGGCTGGGTCACGGTGACTCCCGGGGCGAGGTGAGTGATCAGAGGACGACGACGGAGCGGAGCACGTCGCCCGAGGACATCCGGTCGAAGGCGCCCTCGACGTCACCGAGGCCGATCCGCTCGGTGACGAAGGCGTCGAGGTCGAAGCGTCCCTGGCGATAGAGGTCGACGAGCATCGGGAAGTCGCGGCTCGGCAGGCAGTCGCCGTACCAGCTCGACTTCAGTGCCCCGCCGCGCCCGAAGATCTCGATCAGCGGCAGCGTGACCTCACGGTCGGGAGTGGGCACGCCCACGAGGACGACCGTGCCGGCGAGGTCGCGGGCGTAGAAGGCCTGCTCGTAGGTCTCGGGGCGACCGACCGCCTCGACGACGACGTCGGCACCGAAACCGCCGGTCAGTTCGCGGATCGCCTCGACCGGGTCCGTGGTCGAACTGTCGACGGTGTGCGTGGCGCCCAGGGCCGTGGCCCCCTTCAGCTTCCGCTCGTCGACGTCGACGGCGATGATCGTCGTCGCGCCCGCGAGATGGGCGCCGGCGATCGCAGCATTGCCGACGCCGCCACAGCCGATGACCGCCACGGAGTCACCGCGGCTCACGCCGCCGGTGTTGACCGCCGCACCGAAGCCGGCCATGACGCCACAGCCGAGCAGGCCGACCGCGGCGGCGTCCGCCTCCGGGTCGACCTTCGTGCACTGACCCGCGGCCACGAGCGTCTTCTCCGCGAAGGCGCCGATGCCGAGTGCGGGGGTGAGCTCGACCCCGGCCATGTCCCCCGTGGCGATCGTCATCCGCTGCTTCGCGTTGTGGGTGGCGAAGCAATACCAGGGGCGACCCTTGAGGCAGGCCCGGCACTGCCCGCACACGGCGCGCCAGTTGAGGATGACGAAGTCGCCCGGCGCCACCTCGGTGACGCCGGGTCCGACGGCCTCGACGACGCCGGCAGCCTCGTGTCCGAGGAGGAACGGGAACTCGTCGTTGATCCCGCCCTGCCGGTAGTGCAGGTCGGTGTGGCAGACGCCGCAGGACTCGACCTTCACGACGGCCTCGCCGGGTCCCGGGTCGGGCACGACGATGTCGACGAGCTCGACCTCGGCATCCTTGCTACGGGCGATGACGGCCTTGACGGTCTGGGGCACGGGGCTCCTCCGGTGGGGGGGGTCTGACTACTGGTGGAACTGGCGGATGGTTCAGAGGTAGAGCATCGGGTCGAACTCGTCGATCGGGATGATCCGCAGTCGCGGCAGCGTCGCGTTGAACGCCTCGACGTCGTGCTCCAGGTCGAAGAACTCGAGCCCCTTGGCCTCGAGCGCAGCGAAGCCGGCGTTGCGGAACTCCTCGAAGGCGATGAGCCCCGTCCGGCGACCCGCCATGACGAGGGTCTCGATCTCGGGGAGGAAGTCGCCGTCGTGGCTGACGAGCATGACGTCGTCCTCGCGCTCGGCGAGGGCGGTGAGCGTCTTCTTGATGGCGAGGTCGACGACCTTCTGGTCCGGGTTGCCGGACAGCGGGATCGGCCGATAGCCCATGGCGACGAGCGCCTGGACGAACGACATCGGCAGGATGCCGTCGCTGGCTGCGAGGAAGAAGAGGCCCTTGGCCTCCTGCTCCCACTCCTGCTGGGCGAACCGAAGGAGGCGGTCCCAGCGGGGACGCTCGTCGGGCTGCGGGCGACGCCCGAGGACCGAGGTCCCCAGGGTGGCGTCGATGTTCTCGCCATCGACGAGGACGAAGGTCGTTTTCGCGGGGGCCATGGTGTCGAGCCTACGCACCGGAGCGAGCGCTCGTCGCGACCTGGTCGATGCCATCAGAGTTGCCGTCCTTCCCGTCGCGGGCGCTCAGGCCGTCGCACGGACGACGAGGGCGGTCGCGATCGCGGCGATGCCCTCGCCCCGACCGGTCAGGCCGAGGCCGTCCGTGGTCGTGGCCGCCACCGACACGGGAGCGCCGCCGAGGGCCTCGGACAGCGCGCGCTGGGCCTCCTCGCGGCGCGGGCCCAGCTTCGGCCGGTTGCCGATGACCTGGACGGAGACGTTGCCGACGACCCACCCCGCCTCGGTGAGGATCCGGAGGGCCTCCGCGAGGAGGACGACGCCGCGGGCGCCTGCCAGCTCCGGGCGACCGGTGCCGAAGTGGGCCCCCAGGTCACCGAGGCCGGCGGCCGAGAACAGGGCGTCGCACATGGCGTGGGAGGCGACGTCGCCGTCGGAGTGCCCCTCGATGCCCCGTTCGCCCGGCCAGGTCAGCCCGGCGAGTGAGAGTTCGCGATCGTCGTCGGCGAAGGGGTGGACGTCCACACCGATGCCGGTGCGGGGCAGCGCCCTCGGTGCGTGAGGAACAGACGGCGTCGCGGATGCGGATGCAGATTCGGATGTGGATTCCATGGGGACCTCTCCGGTGCGGTCAGGACCCGTCGCGCAGCATGCGCCGGGCCGTCATGAGGTCCTCGGGGACCGTGATCTTCAAGGCGCGGGCATCGCCGGGCACGACGACGACGTCGAGCCCCAGGCTCTCGACGAGGGCGGCGTCGTCCGTGGCGCCGACGCCGCTCGCGTGGGCCCTCCGGAGAACGTCCGCGGCGAATCCCTGCGGCGTCTGGACCGCGCGCAACGCGGACCGCTCCGGGGTGGCGACGACTCGGCCGCTCCCGTCGACGACCTTGATCGTGTCGACCACCGCGACCCCGGGGATGGCCGCGGCGGCGCCGCCCTCGACCGCATCGAGGACCCGCTCGAAGACGGCCACGGGGGTCAGGCAGCGGGCCGCGTCGTGGACGAGGACGACGCTGAGGTCGGGCTGGAGCCGCTCGAGTGCGGCCAGCCCGGCGGCTACGGAGTCGGTGCGCTCGGCACCGCCGGCCACGACGGTGACGCGGTCACCGCCGACGAGGTCGGTGACCTCCTCCAGACATGCCGAAGGGGCGACCACGACAACCTGCTCGATGGCAGATACGTCGAGGACGCCCCTCACGGCGTGCACGATGATCGGTTGACCGTCGAGGTCCACCAGCGCCTTGGGTCGCTGGGCCCCCAGTCGCGTGCCGGAACCGGCCGCGACGACGATCGTGCCGGTGCTCAGGAGGCGAGGACCTCGTCGAGGATGACCTCAGCCTTGTCCTCGTCCGTCTTCTCGGCGAGCGCGAGCTCGGAGACGAGGATCTGGCGAGCCTTGGCCAGCATGCGCTTCTCACCAGCGGAGAGGCCGCGGTCCTTGTCCCGGCGCCACAGGTCGCGGACGACCTCGGCAACCCGGATGACGTCGCCGGAGGCCAACTTCTCGAGGTTGGCCTTGTATCGGCGGGACCAGTTGGTGGGCTCCTCCGCGTGAGCGGTGCGCAGCACCTCGAAGACCTTGTCCAGGCCCTCCTTGCCCACGACGTCGCGGACGCCGACCAGGTCACAGTTCTCTGCGGGGACCTCGATGGTGAGATCGCCCTGGGCGACCTTCAACTTGAGGTACTTCTTCTCCTCGCCCTTGATCGTCCGGATGTTGATCTCTTCGATCAGTGCGGCCCCATGATGGGGGTACACGACCGTCTCGCCGACCTTGAAAACCATGTGGTGCTTTCCCCTTTCGCGACCTCCAGAATACCACGGGAGTTCCCTGCGTCACAGTGCTGACCTGCGACGATGCCCTCTTGACAAGTGTTCAACCGTGTGGTGCTCGCGCCGTTCCGGGCGCCGGACGACCACCGCGAGGGCCGCGAGGAGCCCCGGCGGGCCCCCTTCGCTCCGTCCCACGACGTGGATCCGGCGGGCCGACCGCACGAGCGGGCCCGCTGCCGGTAGGCTCACGCCCGTGACAACGACAGCTGCGCTCTCCGCCCCTCGGGCCCGCCGCCTCGGCCTCGGCCTTGCCCTTGCGCTCACCCTCTCGGGTTGCGGCGTGCTCTCCCCCGTCCAGACCGACGTCGTGTACGACGCCGGCGACGGGGTCTCGCTGGACCTGGGCGATGTCGCGCTGCGCAACCTCGTGCTGGTCACGCCCGACGGTCCCTACCCCGTGCTGAACGCGACGAAGACCGCCAACCCGAAGGTCGACGCGACCGTCAGCGGCGCGGCCGCCAACACGGGCGACAAGGACGTGGACCTCACCTTCACGACCGAGTCCGGCGCCGAAGCGAGCGCGACCCTGCCTGCGGGGAAGACGATCCAGCTCTCCGCCGACGGCGAGCTCGTGACCCTCACGGGCGTCTCGGGCTCGATCGGCGACACGGTCACGGTCACCGTCGACGCGGGTGGCTCGGCCAGCGGCGTCAAGGTCCCGCTCCTGCCGGCCACCGGGTACTACGAGGACTACGCACCGAAGACGAAGTAGTCCCCGCGACGCGAACGCACGACTGAGCCCAGCCGGTTCATCGAACCTGCTGGGCTCAGCTGTGCTCGGACGGGCTCGGGCACCTCGAACTCGGGGTGCCTCAAACTCAGGGTGCCTCAAACTCAGGGTGCCTCGAACTTGTAGCCCAACCCACGCACCGTGACGATGTGCCGCGGGTTGGCCGGGTCGGGCTCGACCTTCGCCCGCAGCCGCTTGATGTGCACGTCCAGCGTCTTCGTGTCGCCGACGTAGTCGCTGCCCCACACGCGGTCGATGAGCTGGCCACGGGTCAGCACGCGCCCGGTGTTGCGCAGCAGCATCTCGAGCAGCTCGAACTCCTTGAGCGGCAGCGGCGTGCTCGTGCCGTCGACCGTCACGACGTGGCGCTCGACGTCCATCCGCACGGGGCCGGCCTCGAGGGTCGCCGGCAACAGCTCCTCGGGCTCGTTGTTGCGCCGCAGGACGGCCTTGATCCGGGCGAGGAGCTCGCGGGAGGAGTAGGGCTTGGTGACGTAGTCGTCGGCCCCGATCTCGAGACCCACGACCTTGTCGATCTCGCTGTCCTTGGCCGTGAGCATGATGACGGGGACGTTGGAGCGCTGGCGCAGCGCCCGGCAGACGTCGACACCCGACAGCCCCGGGAGCATGAGGTCCAGCAGGACGAGGTCCGCGCCGGCAGCGTCGAAGTCGGCCAACGCCTCGGGCCCCGTCTCCGCGACGGACACCTCGTATCCCTCCTTGCGCAGCAGGTAGGACAGCGGGTCCGAGAAGGACACCTCGTCCTCGACGACCAGGATCCTCGTCATCAGATCTCCTCGTGGGTGGGGGGATGGAGGGAAGTGTGCCCCGTGGGTGAGCCCGCGCGGGCGTCGGGGTCGCCCGCCGCGGGGAGGCGGATGGTGAAGGTCGACCCGCGACCTTCCTCGCTCCACACGGTCACGTCGCCGCCGTGGTTGGCGCAGACGTGCTTGACGATGGCCAGGCCGAGTCCGGTGCCGCCGGTGGCGCGCGAGCGCGCCGCGTCGATCCGGTAGAAGCGCTCGAAGATGCGCTCTTGGTCGGCCTCGGAGATGCCGTGGCCCTGGTCGGTCACGGAGATCTCGACGATGTCACCGACCTGGCGCATGCCCACCCCGACCCGAGTGTCGGGGTCGGAGTAACTGACGGCGTTGCCGATGAGGTTGCGGACGGCCGTCACGAGCAGATCGTGGTCGCCGAAGACGTGGAGGTCCTCGACGCTGCGCGTGGCGATCGTGATGTTCTTTGCGTCGGCGCCGACCCTGGAGTAGTCGATGGCCTCGGCGATGACGGCGGCCACGTCGATCCGGGCCGGGTCGTCGAGGTTCTCCGCGGCCTGGAGACGGGACAGGTCGATGATCTCCTTGACCAGACGAGTCAGACGCGTCGACTCGACCTGGATCCGCTGCGCGAAGCGGGCGACGGCCTCGGGGTCGTCGTGCGCGTCGAGCACGGCCTCGGCCAGGAGCGCGATCCCGCCGACGGGGGTCTTCAACTCGTGGCTGACGTTCGCAACGAAGTCGCGTCGAACCTCTTCGAGGCGTTTGCTCTGGGTGCGGTCCTCGAGCAGGAGCAGGACGTGCTTGCTGCCCAGGGGCGCGACGCGGGCCTGGATGAAGGTGCCCGACTGGCTGATCGGACCGCGCGGCAACTCGAGCTCGACCTCGCGGATCTCCCCGTCGCGGCGGACCCGCTCGGCCAGGTGCCGCAACTCGGCGTGGACGAGCTCACCGCGCCGGACGAGCCCGTGCGCGACGGCGGACGGCGAGTGGTTGACGACCGCGTCGGAGGAGTCGAGGACGATCCCGATGGAGCGCAGCACCGCCAGCACGTCACCCACGCCCTCGGGCAGGGAGTTGTCGCCGGAGACGGGCTCCGACCGTCGCGATTGGTCGGAGACCCACATGCTCCCGACGGCCACGAGGCCGAGCAGCAATCCGGCGGTGGCACCGAGAATTGCCGCGGTTGTTGACTCCACGTCACGCAGCGTACTTCGGCTCTGAGGCAGGATGAGGCGGGGCACCGCGCCACCGCCGGGGCGGTCCCCGGATGTTCACCTGCCATTACGCAGGCGTACATGCGAACCAAGGAGGCTGAGCGCCGGCGCCACCTGATGGCCCGCCGACAGCCCAACCACAGGATGGCAGGACGATGCGCGAGACGTTCCACGAAGACCTCGACAAGATCACCGACGACCTCGTCGCGATGACGCACTTGGCGGGCTCGGCGATGAGTCGCGCCACGACGGCCCTGCTCGATGCCGACGTCCAGCTCGCGGAGACCGTCATCGCCGCCGACGTCGAGATCGACGCCCGCCGTGAGGCCCTCGACGCCCACGCCATCGACCTGCTGGCCCGGCAGTCGCCCGTCGCGACCGACCTGCGCACGGTCGTCACGGCCATGCGCATGTCCTCCGACCTCGAGCGGATGGGCGACCTCGCCCGTCACGTGGCGAAGGTCGCCCGCCTCCGCTTCCCGGAGCACGCCGTGCCGGACGACATCAGCGCCACGATCCTCCAGATGGGCCAGGTCGCCGAGCGCATCGTCGCCAAGGCCGGTCAGGTCATCGCCAGCCTCGACGTCGACGAGGCCAAGAGCCTCGAGCGCGAGGACGACGCGATGGACGAGCTCCACCGCGAACTCTTCAACAAGCTGCTCGGCGACTGGCAGCACGGCACCCAGACGGCCGTCGACGTGACGCTGCTGGGCCGCTACTACGAGCGCTTCGGCGACCACGCCGTCTCCGTCGCGCGCCGCGTGACGTTCCTCGTCACGGGCGAGTACGACGGCGACGTGTCCGACCACGAGGACGACGAGGACGACGCCCTGCCGGCGTCCTGACCCTCACCGCACGACGAAGGCGGGTCCGCACCGATCGGTGCGGACCCGCCTTCATCATTGCCGTTGGTCGCGTCAGCGTCCCTGGGAGGCGACGGCGGCCGCGGCCGCGGCGGCGGCCTCGGGGTCGAGGTACTCCGCCGGCTTCGTCGGCATGTGGTCGGCGCCGAGGTCGTAGACCAGCGGCTGGCCGGTGGGGATGTTGAGTGCGGCGATGTCCTCGTCACTGATCCCGTCGAGGTGCTTGACGAGGGCGCGCAGCGAGTTGCCGTGCGCGGTCACGAGCACCGTGCGACCGGCGTCGAGGTCCTCCTGGATCGGGCCCTCCCAGTAGGGCATGAGGCGGGCGATGACGTCCTTGAGGCACTCGGTGCTGGGCACGTCGATGCCCTCGTAGCGCGGGTCGCCCGCCTGGTCGAACTCCGAGCCGGGCTCGATCGCCGGCGGCGGGGTGTCGAAGGAACGACGCCACAGCATGAACTGCTCGTCGCCGTACTTCTCGCGGGTGGCCGCCTTGTCCAGACCCTGGAGGGCGCCGTAGTGGCGCTCGTTGAGGCGCCAGTCGCGGCGCACCGGGATCCAGTGCCGGTCGGCGGCGTCGAGCGCGAGGTTGGCCGTCGTGATGGCGCGACGCAGCACCGAAGTGTGGACGACGTCGGGCAGGACGCCGTGCTCACGGAGCAGTTCGCCGCCGTGGACGGCCTCGGCCCGACCCTGGTCGTTGAGGTCGACATCGACCCAGCCGGTGAAGAGGTTCTTGGCGTTCCACTCGGAGTGGCCGTGGCGCAGGAGGATCAGCGTGCTCATGGGGCGAGCCTAGTCGGACGGGAGCGCGTCGGGCGGGGTGTGGTCAGTGCTCGAGCAGGTGCCGGAAGGCCTCGAGGTTGCGCAGGGACTCACCGCGCGAGACCCGCCAGTCCCATTCCTTCTGCATCGACGTGAGGAAGCCCAGCGCCAGCAGTTCGTTGAAGGGTGCGTCCGCCGCCTCGAGGACCGCGCCGAGGATCCCGTCCACGGTCTCTTCGGACAGCGCGGCCGCGGGCACGCGGCCCGTCACGTAGACGTCGCCCGAGCCGTCGATGGCGTAGGCCAGGCCGGGCAGGCGCAGGTTTCGCCGCAGCAGGTGGCGGTAGAACGCCTCGTGGTTCTCGTCCGGGTTGCGGATGACGAAGGCGGACACCGAGAGCGCCTCGCGGCCGAGCACGAGCGACGTGACCGTCTTGAGTTTCTTCTCCCCCGGCAGGGTCACGACGTATTCGCCGTCCCGGGCGCCGGGCTCCCACTCGAGTTCGTTCGCTGCGAGGAAGGCCTCGACGGCGTTGGTCCTCGGGGGCAGCTGATCGGTGGTCATCCGGCGGTCCTCTCGATGGCGGTGCGACGTTCGGCCACGGCTCCCTCGTAGACCTCGAGGAGTCGATCTGCGGTGTGGTCCCAGCCGAAGGCGCGGGCCCGGCGGGCGGCCCGGAGGGACAGCTCCTGCCGTCGGTCGGGATCGTCGAGCAGGTCCTCGATGACGAGCGACCAGTCGTGCGGGTCGTGTCCGTCGACGAGGACGCCGGCGTCGCCCACCGCGGTCGGGAGGCCCCCGACGTCGGCCGCCACGACGACGGCGCCGCAGGCCTGCGCCTCGACGGCGACGAGGCCGAAGGACTCGCTGTAGGACGGCACCGTCACGATGTCCGCGGCGCGGTACCACTGCGCCAGGTCGGCGCGGCTCACCGGCGGCTCGAAGCGGACGTCGTCCGCCAGACCGAGCTGCTCCGTCAGGTCGGCGAGCGCCCGCGGCGCGGTGAGGCCGGACCCGCTGTTGCCGCCGAGCACCGCGACGACGAGGCGGCCCTTGAGCTCGGGTCGTCGCGCGAGCAGGTCGGCGGCGGCGCGCACGAGGACGTCGGGGGCCTTCAGCGGCTGGATCCGGCCGACGAAGAGGAGGAGCACGTCGTCCTCTCCGACGCCGACGGCGGCGCGGGCGGCCGCCTTCGGGCCGGGGTGGAAGACATCGAGGTCGACGCCCGGCGGGACGACGACGACCTTGTGCGGATCGGCGTCGTAGAGGTCGATGAGTTCGCGCGCCTCGGTGTCCGTGTTGGCGATCAGCCGGTCGGACGTCTCGACGACCTGGGCCTCGCCGATCTCACGACCGCGCGGCTCGGGCGCGTCCCCCTCGGCCAGGTGCAGGTTCTTCACCCGGGCCATCGTGTGCATGGTGTGCACGAGGGGCACCTGCCAACGCTCGGCGGCGAGCCAACCCACCTGACCCGAGAGCCAGTAGTGCGAGTGCACGACGTCGTAGTAGCCCTCGGGCGAGTGGGCCACCGTCCGCATCACGCCGGCCGCGAAGGCGCACAGCTGACCCACGAGGTCGGCCTTGTCGAGCCCCTCGTAGGGACCGGCCGTGACGTGCCGGACGGTGACGCCCGGGAAGAGCTCGACGTTCGTCGGGATCTCGTGGGTCGTGGTGCGGGTGAAGATCTCGACGTCGATGCCGCGGGCGGCGAGCTGCCTGGCCGACTCGACGACGTAGACGTTGAGTCCGCCGGCATCGCCCGTCCCGGGCTGGGCCAGCGGTGAGGTGTGCACACTCACCATGGCGACCCGCCGGATGGGGGTGTCCGGTGGCGTCGACGGCCGGGGGTGCTCGGTGCCATTCATCCGCGACAGTCTGACACTCGGGCCGGGCGGCCTTCGCCCTAGGCTCCTCCCGTGGCGAGCAGCAGACCGATCGGAGCGATCACGCGGGGGACGACGAACCCCAACCGGTTGCGCCGCGTCGACCGCTGGCTCACCGGCACGCAGGCCCCCCGACTCCGCTCCGCCGAGGCGCCGATCGTCGTCGACCTCGGCTTCGGGGCCTCCCCCATCACCGCGCTCGAGCTGCACGACCGGCTCCGGGCCGTGCGCGCCGACGTCCGCGTCGTCGGCTTGGAGATCGACCCGGCGCGCGTGGCCGCCGCCCGGCCGCTGACCCGCGACGGCCTCGACTTCGCCGTGGGCGGCTTCGAGGTCCCCCTGCCCGGAGGCGCCCGCGCCACGGTGGTGCGAGCGTTCAACGTCCTGCGTCAGTACGACGAAGAGGAGGTCGCCGACGCGTGGGCGACGATGCGGGGGCGGCTCGCGCCGCAGGGGCTGCTGATCGAGGGCACGTGCGACGAAGTGGGCCGGCTCGGGAGTTGGGTCGCCCTCGACGTCGACGGGCCGCTGACCCTGACCTGCGCGTGGCGGCTGCGTGGGCTGGAGCGCCCGTCGGTGGTGGCCGAGCGGCTGCCCAAGGCCCTCATCCATCGCAACGTCGAAGGCGAGCGAGTGCACCGGTTCCTGCGGGAGCTCGACGGCGCGTGGGAACGCTCTGCGGGCTTGGCCGGCTACGGGGTGCGGCAGCGGTTCCTCGCGACCGCCGAGGCGATGGCCGCCGCGGGCTGGCCGATCGTGGGCGGCCGCAGCCGGTGGCGCCTCGGTGAACTCACCGTGGCCTGGGACGCGGTGCGTCCGAGCTGATCACGACGGGAGCTGATCACGACGGGACCTGATCACACCGCGTACTGATCACACCGCAGGCGGGCCGGATCAGCGGGCGTAGTCGTCCTCGATGCGGACGATGTCGGACTCGTCGAAGGCGCCGAAGCCGATCTCGAGGACGCGGCCCGTCGCGGTGCCGGAGTTGCCCATGCGGTGCACGGAACCCACCGGCACCCAGACCTTCTCGCCCGGCTGCGCGGCCCAGGACTCGTCCCCGACGGTGACGTCGATCGGGACGTCCAGCACCTGCCAGAACTCGCTGCGGTGCCCATGCGTCTGGAGCGAGAGTCGGTGCCCCGGCTCGATGGTGACGATCTTGACGGTCACGTTCGCGTTGGAGACGAACTGCTCGAACGCTCCCCACGGTCGCTCGACGACGAAGATCTCGTCACGCGGATCGGCGACCTCGCCTCGCGCGGTGGTCTCGTCGATATGGTCGGTGCTCAACACGGTTCCCCTCAGTCCCTGACGTGTGCGCCCATCATGCCCGACGCCGTGCTCCGTCGGGGGCTCCGCGGGGGTGGGTCCGGTCACCACGGACCGTAGGGACCGTTGTGCGTCCCACGGCCCCGCACCTGGTGCAGCGCCGGCCGGACGTCGGCGAGGTAGACCGCCGCCACGACGACGGCGATGAGGCCGAAGAAGCTCAGCCGGGCGGAGATGCTGACGAAGCCGACGAGCGCGGCGATCCCCAGGAAGATGAGCCACCGCTGCTTGGTCTGCTTGCCGGCGGCTCGGAAGGCGTCCTCCCGCTCGCGGGCGGCGTCCACGAAGGCGAAGATCTCGACCCCGAAGGCGAGCAGGCTGAGGGCGAAGACGATCATTCCCTGGGCGGTGTCGAGCATGTACATGAGGACAGCCTAGGTGCGGTCCGGCACGTCGATGACGAGCGTCACCGGACCGTCGTTGACCAACTCCACCGCCATGTCCGCCCCGAACCGGCCCGTCTCCACGTGCAACCCCCGACCCCGCAGGGCCGTGACGAGCGCCTCGACGACGGGCTCGGCGACCTCGCGCGGCGCCGCGGCATTCCACGACGGCCGCCGCCCCTTCCGGATGTCGGCGTGGAGGGTGAACTGGCTGACGACGAGCACCGGCGCGCCGAGATCCGTGGCCGACCGCTCGCCCTCGAGGATGCGGAGCTCGGCGATCTTGCGCGCCGTCGTCTCGATCTCGGCCTCGCCGTCGTCGTGGGTCACACCGACGAGGGCCAGGAGCGCCGGCCCGTCGACGGCACCGACGACCTCACCGTCCACCGTCACGCTGGCCCGCGAGACACGTTGCAGGACCGTGCGCACGCCGCGTCAGACCCCGACCGCGACGACGCGACCCACCGGCTGCCCGTGCCCGAGCACCGGCACCTCGGACTGGTCCTCGAGGACCTGCGCCTCGACACCGATCCGGCGGAGGGCGGCCGCCATGATGACCGGACGGGCGCGCTGTCCGCCGGCGGAGATGCCCGCGCCACCATCGGCGACCTTGAGGGCGAGGCCGCGACCGTCGGCGAGGCCGACGGCGTAGACGGCCTCCGCGCCGTCCTTGGCGATGAGTCCGGGCACGCCGGAGATGAGCGCGGTGACGTCGCGTCCGGTGCCGCCGAGGAGCTCAGGGTGGCTGCGGATCGCGTCGGCGATGCGACCTTCCGGCGTCTCCGGGTCGGCCGCGGCGAGGGCGCCGAAGGCGCGCGCGAGCCCCGTGACCGAGACGGCCATGACGGGGGCGCCGCACCCGTCGACGGCGGTCGCCGCGACCGTCTCGCCGGTGACCTCCGCGAGGGTCGCCTCGATGGCGCGCTGGAGCGGGTGGTCGACGTCGAGGTAGTCGTGCGTCGACCAGCCGTTGATGACGCACGTCGCGAGCATCCCCGCGTGCTTGCCCGAGCAGTTCTGCCCGAGCGGGGAGGCGGGCAGGTCCTCACGGGTCCAGCGGGTGCGCTCGGCGGGGTCGAGCGGGAGGTCCGGGGTGTTGCGCAGGTCCGCCTCGCTCAGGCCAGCTCCGGCGAGGATCGATCGGACGCGGTCGAGGTGGGCCGGCTCGCCCGAGTGACTCGAGCAGACGAGCGCCAGCTGGTCGGGGGGCAGGTCGAGCCCGGCGCGGACCATGGCCAGAGCCTGGAGTGGCTTGTTGGTCGAGCGGGGGTAGATCGGCTCGCGGACGGCGCCGTGCGCGAACAGTTCAGCGCCGTCGGCGTCGAGGGCGACGAGGGTCGCGCGGTGGACGCACTCCACGAAGTCACCGCGGGTCACGTGCGCCAGGACGGGCGCATCGGCGACGGCGGCGAGGCCGAGCGGCGCGGACACGGAAGGGGTGTTGGAATCGCTCACGATCCGACCCTAGCGAGGACACACGCGGGGCCGGCCACCGCTGCTGCGGTGACCGGCCCCGGGTCGGTCCCCCGACGGCGCACCCCAGGAGGGGTGGCGCGCCGGTCAGGGTGCGGAGAAGGTGATCAGTCGCCGACCTTCTCGGCCGTCTTCTTGGCGGCGGCGGTGGACTTGGCCGCCGTCGTCTTGGCCGCGGTGGCCGTCTTCTTCGTCGCGGTGGCCGTCTTCGCGGCGGTCGTGCGAGCCGTCGTCGTGGTGCGCTTGGCGGCGGTGCGGGTGCGGCGGGCCGAGCCCTTGACCGCGGCGGTGGCGGTCTTGGCCTCGTCGGTCACGGAGTTGACGATCGCGTCGGCGGCCACGGTGGCCTCCTTGCGACCGGTGGTGACGGTGGCCTTGACGGAGCGCTCGAGCTCGTCGACCGACTTGCGGGTCGTCGTCACGAGGCCCTTGCCGAGGGCCAGCGTGGCCTCAACCTGAGCGACGAGGTCCTGGGTGGTCTTCTGGGTGCGGACGCGCTTGACGAGCTTCTCGCCGCGGGCGGTCAGGTCGGCGTAGGAGTCCTGCGCCTTCTTGGCGGCCTCGGTCGGAGCGGCCTGAGCCTGCTCGACGGCCTTGGTGACGCGGGCCGTGGCGAGCGTCGGGAGGGTGGTGACGTCGAAGGCGCGCACCTTGTTGGCGCGGGCGACGTACTCGTCGCGGGTGCGGGCGGCGGAGGCGCCGGCCTCGCGGACGCGCTCGACGGCGAGGTCGGTGACGCCGGCCGCGACGTAGAGCGGCTTGGCGTCGGCGACGGTCTTCTTGACGGTGGTGACGAGGGCCATGGTGACTCCTTGGTGTTGGTGTGGTGCTGAGGTGTGTGTGGTGCTGAGGTGTGGTGTGCTGCTGACGGAGGTGCGGGGCCTCAGGCCTTGGCCTGGGGTCCCTTCGTGCGGCTCGTGGTCCGGCGGGTGCGCGTGCCGGTGGGCTTGGACGATGCCGTGGGTGGCGCCGTCTCGGCGATCTCGGCGACCGGCGCCTGCGCCTCGCCGCGGACGGCCTCGGCACCGACGAAGGACTCGTAGATGTCGATGAGCGCCGACTTCTGTCGCGAGCTCAGTGCCGGGTCGGCCTTGATCGCGTCGCGAGTGCTCGGACGCTCGGTGGCGGCGTGGTCGATGGGGTCGAGCAGACCTGCCTGCACGTAGAGAGTCTCGGCCGAGATGTGCAGCGCCTTGGCGATCTGCTGGAGGATCTCGGCGCTCGGCCGCTTGACCCCCCGCTCGATCTGGGAGAGGTAGGGATTGGAAATGCCGGCCACCTCGGACAGTTGGCGCAGCGAGAGTTTCGACGACAATCGCTGCTCGCGCAGGTAGTCGCCGAGGTTGTTGCTGATGCCACCGAGGGGGTTGCTGACCATGACTCCATTGTGCTTGCTCTGGTTAGCAAAATGCAAACCGGGGCAAGCAACCGCCGGTGTGAGGTGCGTCGCTCAGCGGGTGCGGCGGTCCTTGATCGCGAGCAGGGCGCGCGCCTCGGTCGTCGACATCGGCGGCCGCTGCATCGTCGTCGCGAGGTCCGCCGCGCGCTCCACGAGCTCGCGGTTGTGGGTCACGGGCACCCCCTTCGCGAGGACGATGTTGTCCTCCATGCCGACGCGAAGGTGGCCGCCGGCACCGAGCGCCGTCGCGAGGATCGGGAGGTGAGTCCGCCCGATGCCGGTCGCGGCCCAGCTCGTCACCTCCGGGGGCAGTTGCTGGACTGCTGCCATGAGCGTCGTCGCGGTCCCGGCCATCCCGCCGGGGACCCCGGTGACGAAGTCGACGTGCACCGCGCCGCCGTACGGGAGTCCGTGGGTGTCGATGAGCCGCCGGAGGGTGGCGACGTGACCCAGGTCGAAGAGCTCGAACTCGGGGACGACCTCGCGCTCCCGGGCGAGGACGTAGAGGTCGGAGACGAAGCCCCACGGGTTGAGGAAGACGTCGTCGCCGAAGTTCGTCGTGCCGCACGTCAGGCTGCACGAGTCCGGGTCCGCGTCGAGGACGGTCATCCGCTGCTCGAGCGGGTCGTGCACGCTCCCGCCGGTCGACAGCTGGACGATCAGGTCGGTCGCCTCGCGGACGGCCTCGACGGTGGCGCGAAGGCGGCCGGCGTCGAGCGTGGGTCGATGGTCTGCGTCGCGGATGTGCAGGTGGATCATCGCCGCCCCCGCGGCCTCACAGGCCACCGCGGTTTCGACGACCTCCTCGAGCGTCGTCGGGAGCTGCGGGACGTCCCGCTTCGCGTGCTCGGCTCCCGTGGGGGCGACCGTGATGAGAGTGGCGACCATGGCGCCATTCTGGCAGGAAGATCTCCGGCCGGAGTGGCTCATCGACGTGAATCCTCCACTGCCGATGTCGGACGGTTCCGGCGCTGCGGGCCTCAGGGAGCGACGACGACGGTCTGTGCGGCCGCGACGCCCCCGGCGACCAGGTCGATGTCGACCGGGGTGTTGCGCTTGATGACGGCCAGGGCGATCGGGCCCTCCTCGTGGTGGCGCGCCACCGACGTCAGCCGACCGACCTCCTTCTCGCCGGCCATGACGGCCGCGCCGGGGTCGGGCAGCCCGTGACCGGACCCGTCCAGGTGGAGGAAGACGAGTCGCCGCGGCGGCCGCCCGAGGTTGTGCACCCGCGCGACGGTCTCCTGGCCGCGATAGCAGCCCTTGTGGAGGTGGACGGCACTGCGCAGCCAGTCGACCTCGTGCGGGATGGTGCGGTGGTCGGTCTCGAGGCCGAGCCGCGGACGCCACGCCTGGACCCGGAGCGTCTCTGCTGCCCACAGGCCAACAGGTGCACGGTCCCCCGCCGCCGCGAGGAGGTCGGCCCGGGGCACGATGACCTCGCGCCACGCGCGGTCCGCACCGGGGTGGCCCTCGAGGGGGCCGTAGAGGGCGGCGTCCCCCACGGGCGCCGGCCACGGGTCCACCCACGCCAGCCGCTCGCCGTCGAGAGACTCCGCGCGGCTGGCCTCGCCGAGCACCGCGAAGTCGGCCGTCACATCGGCCACCTCGACGCGCAGCATGAATCGCATCGACTCGAGCCACGCCACGAGCGCGGGTGACGTCCCCGGCTCCACGGTGATCCACGTCGTCTCGCCGTCGTCGACGACGTGCAGAGCGTGCTCGATGTGCCCCTTCGGGCTGAGGACCAGGGTCTCGGCGCTCGTGCGGGGCGCGAGGCCGGTGAGCGCCTGCGTCGTCATCGAGTGCAGCCAGCTGAGCCGGTCGGGACCAGTCACCGTGACGACGCCACGGTTACCGAGGTCGACGACACCCAACCCCTCGCTGAGCAGGCGCTGCTCGCGCAGGGGGTCGCCGTAGTGAGCCGCCACCCCGACGTCGCGACCGTCGCCGTCGACCGCCCCGGGCAGATCGAGGAACGGCGAACGCGTGCTGGTGCTGGTGGTCATCGGCTGGTCTCCATCGGATCGGTGGCCCCGTCGTGCGCGGGGTCGGGGCAGTCGGCGCAGAGGCCGTGCACTGCCATGTGGGTGAGGTCGGACCGGAAGCCCGTGAGGTCGGTGACCCGGGCGGTGAAGTCGTCGGCCACCTCGACCGAGCAGGTCCGGATGGCGCCGCAGGACCGGCAGACGAGGTGGATGTGCTCGGCGTGATCGGCGAGGTGATAGGTCGGGGCACCGTGGTCGAGGTGGGTGTGGGCGACGATGCCGCACTCCTCGAGGGACTCAAGGGCCCGATAGATCGTCGACGGTGGCAACGGCGTTCCACCGTCCTCGTTGACGACCCGCGTGACCTCCTCGGGCGTGCTGTGCGGGGCGGCATCCAGGGCGCTCAGGACGCGCCCCCGCTGCACCGTCATCCGCAGCCCGCGGGCGCGCAGACGGTCGACGAGGGTCTGCACGTCGGCCATGCGCCCAAATCTACGCTTCACAGGGAGGCCCGAGGTTCGCGCCCTATGATCGATGAGTGCTTGACGATCTGAGACAGGACAGTCCGCAGGATCAGGGCAGGCGCGGGGGGCAGGAACGCGGTGGTCACCGTCTGCGCCGCGTCCTCATCGCCCTGCTCGCCTTCGTGCTGCTCCTGGGGGTCGGCGCCTTCGGCTTCGCCACCTTCCTCTCGCAGCGCGCGGACGACAACCTCACCCGGGAATCCCTGCTGCCCGGGGACTCCGCCGGGGCCGACGGAGGTGCCGGCCCGAGCGGCAGCGACCCGAACGCGGTCCCCGAGCTGAAGCTGACCGACAAGGACAAGAAGGCCGTGACCTGGCCGGCCCGCGCACTCGTGTCCGGCAAGGGCGAGAACTACCTCGTCATCGGTTCCGACGCCCGCCCGGGCGAGACCGTGAGCCGCTCCGACGTCATCGTCCTGGCCCACGTCGCCGCGGACCACTCGCGCGTCGACCTCATCCACTTCCCCCGCGACCTCTACGTGCCGATCCGCGGGCACGGTCAGGACAAGATCAACGCGGCCTACGCGTACGGCGGCGCGCCGCTGCTCGTGACGACGCTGCAGGACCTCGTCGGTGTCAAGATCGACCACGTCGCGAAGGTCGACTTCGAGGGCTTCAAGAACATGACCGACGCCGTCGGCGGCGTCCGGGTCTACGCCGAGGAGGCCAGCAACGGGTCGGGCAACGGTGGACCGGTCGTCATCAAGCAGGGCTGGAACGACCTCGACGGGGAGCAGGCGCTCGCCTTCGTTCGCGAGCGCTACCAGCTCAGCGAGGGCGACATCTCGCGCGGCCGCCGCCAGCAGGCCTTCATCAAGGCCCTCATGCTCAAGACGCTGCAGCCCGAGGTCATCGCGAACCCCGTGAAGCTGACCGGATTCCTCGACGCCGCCACCCAGAACACGGTGGTCGACCAGGACTTCACCATGGGCGAGATGCGCTCACGGCTGCTGGCCCTGCGGAGTGTGCGGAGCGACGACATCCACTTCATCACGGCCCCGTTCTCGGGCTTCGGGATGACCTCGGGTGGTGCCTCGATCGACATCCTCGACGTCAACGGAATGCTCAACCTGTCGAGCGCGCTCAGGTCTGACGACATGGGCTCCTTCCAAGGCTGAGACTCAGCCGAGCCCCGTCACTCGACGCGCTTGAGCTCCGCGGAGACGTGCGACTGCAGCGGCTGACCAACGGCCGACATGTCCATGACCCACAGCAGGTTCGAGTTCACGAGGCCGTACATGCGCGCCGCCGACGTGTACTCCTTCGCGTGCGGGCTGCGCATGACGCCGTCGGTGCGCAACTCGATCTTCGCGGGGGACGTCGTCCCCACGTACATCTCGACGATGCCCGTCGGGTGGGTCAGGAGGAACTCGACCTCGTTGTCCGGCAGCGGGCGCCAGAAGCCCAGCTCGGTCGCGAGCGGACGCACCTTCTCCCCCGCCTCGTCGAGGAGCCACGTGCGGGACTCCCAGCGCAGGAACGGGCGGCCGTCGTGGCTGACCTCGATCTCCTGGCCGAAGTTCGCCGACTCGATCGTGGGGTAGCCCACGACGCCGGCGCCCTCCCAGCGGCCGATCAGCCAGGCAAGGGGGGCGAGGTCACGGGGCAGGTCGATGTCGAGGTTGAACACGCGCCGATCGTACCGGCGTTCAGCCGACGAGGATGCGGGCCACCGTGTAGACGAGGCCACCCACGACGAGCACCGACGCCGCGGCGGACGTGAGTTGCCCCTGGACCGACGAGATGCCGGGCAGCACCGCGAGCACCCGACGGAGGGCGTGACTCGTGCCCGCGCAGATCACGCCCATGAGCAGCGGCCAGGCGGCCAGGCCGCCGAGCGCGGCCGCGAGGGCCAGGGCGGAGAGGCCTCCGACGAGCATGCTGAGCGGCATCAGCCAGGCGGTCCGACGAGGCGGCCCGACGAGCAGATCCACGACGGCGGCGATCCCGACGGCGCCCAGACCCACCGTTGCGGGCTCCGCGCCGGCGACGCTGTCGGTGAGCGGCAGGAGACAGACGCCGGATGCCAACAGGGCCAGACCGAAGGCGCTCGTGGCGATGGACTGGCTCAGGCGTGCGCGCCCGTCCTTGCGGACGAGCTGGTGGAGGAAGGTCGCGATGATGCCGACGGCCAGGGCGGTCGGCACCTGCTCCAGCCACGGCTCCCCGTCTCGGCCGAGGACCGCGACGAGCAGTGCCGCGAGCGAGACGACGAGGACGATCGCGCCGCCACGCGCGCTCGGTGCGTCCAGCAGGGTGTGCCAACCGCGGATGACGACGAGGCCGAGGAAGGCGATCGCCGCGGCGAGGACGAGCCGGCTGTCGCCGTAGGCCGCGAGCGCCGCGAGTCCGGCGAAGGCCGCCGTTGCGCCGGCCGCGACGGGACGTCGGACGGTCGCCAGCGCCGGGAGCACGGTGGTCACGCTCGAGCGCGCCGCGTCCCGAGCGGCACGCCGGGCGGCGCGCGTCTCGGGGACGGGGTCAGGTGTGTCGGCCACGGCGCGACTGTATCCAACGGGCCGACGTCGATGTGGGTCCCGGCCGCCCGTCCGCCACTCGCGAGTGCAGATCGTGGGCGAGGGCGCCGAGGGCCGCGGCCGTGCACCTACTCTGGACCCCATGGCCCGTCTGCTCCTCCTGACGCAGGCCCTGGCACCAAGCGCCGAGGTCCTGCCGGCCCTCGGGCTGCTCGCACACCAGGTGCGCACGCTGCCGGCCGAGGCGTCGGTGCTCGTGGACGCACCCGAGTGCGACGTGATCCTCGTGGATGCCCGCCGCGAGCTCTTCCAGGCGAAGTCCCTGTGCCGCGTCATCCACGCGACGGGAGCCGTGGCGCCGGTCATCGTCATCGTCACCGAGGGCGGCCTGGCCGCGCTCAACGGTGAGTGGGGTGTCGACGACGTCGTCCTCGAGAGCGCCGGCCCGGGAGAGGTCGAAGCGCGGATCCGACTCGCGCGCGCGCGCTTCGCCCAGCCGGACGACGAGGACCCGACCATCCGGCACGGAGCCATCGCGATCGACGAGTCGAGCTACTCGGCCCGCCTCAGTGGTCGGCACCTCGACCTGACCTACAAGGAGTTCGAGCTGCTCAAGCACCTCGTGCTGCACCCGGGCCGCGTCTTCACCCGCGCCCAGCTGCTGCAGGAGGTCTGGGGCTACGACTACTACGGCGGCACGCGCACCGTCGACGTGCACGTCCGGCGCCTGCGCGCCAAGCTCGGGACGGACCACGAGACGCTCATCGGGACCGTCCGCAACGTCGGCTACCGTTTCGTCCCCGAGCACGACGAGGTCGATGAGGCGGTGGGCGCGGGTGCGTGAGGACGTCGAGGCACTCATCGCCGAGGCGGAATCGACCGACGGGGTCGCACCGCTGTCCGAACAGTTCCTCCTCGCCCTCGCGCGGGACGGGTCCGCCACCGCACCGAAGGGGGCGGACGGCACCCGGCACGTCACCGAGCGGGAGAGCGACACTCTCGTCGGCTACGCGCAGGTGGCCGCGGACGGGTCCGCCGAACTCGTCGTGGCCCCCGCACATCGCCGGCGCGGCCACGGCCGCGCCTTGGCGCAGACCGTGCTGACCGACACCCCCGACGCCCGCTTCTGGGCCCACGGCGACCTGCCCGCCGCTCGGGCGCTCGCCGCCGATCTGGGACTCGAGGTCGTCCGGGAACTGCACCGCATGGCCCGACCGCTCACTCCCGAGGACGCCGCGGCGCCCACCTTCCCCGACGGCTACCGGCTGCGCACCTTCGTGCCCGGGCAGGACGAGGACGACTGGATCGCGCTCAACGCGGCCGCCTTCGCCGACCACCCCGAGCAGGGGTCGGTCGATCGCGCGGGGCTCGCCGAGCGGATGGCGCAGCCGTGGTTCGACTCGGCTGGCTTCTTCCTCCTCGAGGACGTGCGCGGGCCGGACGGTCCGCGGCTGGCCGGCTTTCACTGGACGAAGGTCGACCCGGCCGAGCGTGCCTCGCACGACAGTTCCCTCGGCGCCGGGGAGGTCTACGTCGTCGGCGTCCACCCGGATCACCAGGGTCGAGGGCTCGCCGGCCCCCTCACCGCGGCCGGCACGAGCCACCTCGCCCGGGCGGGCCTGGGCGAGGTCGTGCTCTACGTCGATGGTGACAACACCCGCGCGCTCGCGACGTACCGACGGGCGGGGTTCCACTCCGCGGCGGTCGATGTGATGTATTCACCTCGGATTCACCCACCGCTGGAAGGATGACGCGCATGTCCGTGCAGGAGTCGATCGAGGATCACCAGCCCACCGACGTGTCCATCGCCAGCGCCTCGGCGAGCGAGACGCGCGTCCCGGCACGCGACAACCACGGCCGGTTCACTCGCGCCGTGCCCGCGCCGGCCGTCGTCGGGCCGGACGGCCTCCCCACGGACCGATTCCTCGACCGTGAGATCTCGTGGCTGCAGTTCAACGAGCGAGTGCTCCAGCTCGCGGCGGACGAGCGTCTGCCGCTGCTCGAGCGCGCCCGCTTCCTCGCGATCTTCACGAGCAACCTCGACGAGTTCTTCATGGTGCGCGTCGCTGGTCTCAAGCGCCGCATCGCCACGGGCATCGCCATGCGGGCCTCCTCCGGTCTCGAGCCGGGCGAGGTTCTCGAGCAGATCTCCCTCGTCACCCACGACCTGCTGCAGATCCAGTCGCGGATCTTCCACGAGCAGGTGCGACCGGGCCTTGAGGAGCAGGGCATCAGCATCGTCCGCTGGGACGAACTGGCCCCCGACGAGCAGCAGCGGCTCGGCGAGCTCTACACCCGCTCGATCTTCCCCGTGCTCACCCCGCTCGCGGTGGACCCGGCACACCCCTTCCCCTACATCTCCGGCCTCTCACTCAACCTGGCCGTGCTCCTCATCAACCCCAAGACGGGCAAGGAGCACTTCGCGCGCGTCAAGGTGCCGCCGTCGCTGCCGCGGTTCCTCAAGATCGAGTCCTCCACGCCGAGCGCCACCTCCGACCTCTTCGAGACCCGTTTCGTCCCCCTCGAGGACGTCATCTCGAGCCACCTCGACCAGCTCTTCCCGGGCATGGAGGTGCACGAGCACTACACCTTCCGCGTGACCCGCAACGAAGACCTTGAGGTCGAAGAGGACGACAACGAAAACCTCCTGACCGCCCTCGAGCGCGAGCTCACCCGGCGCCGCTTCGGCCCCCCGGTCCGCCTCGAGGTCGACGAGGCCATGGACGACCACGTCATGGACCTGCTCGTCCGCGAGCTCGGCGTCCACGAGCAGGAGGTCTACCGCCTCCCGGCGCCACTCGACCTTCGCGGCCTCAACGTCATCGCCGACGTCGCCCGGTCGGACCTGCACTACGACGCGTTCGTCGCGCGCACCAACGCCGACCTCGCGCCGACGGAGTCGGCCAAGCCCCGCGACATCCTCGCGAAGGTCGCCCGCCAGGACGTGCTCCTGCAGCACCCCTACGACTCGTTCAGCACGTCGGTGCAGGCCTTCATCGAGCAGGCCGCGCAGGACCCGAAGGTGCTCGCCATCAAGCAGACGCTCTATCGGACGAGCGGCGACTCACCCATCGTCGACGCGCTGATCGACGCCGCCGAGGCCGGCAAGCAGGTCCTCGCCGTCGTGGAGATCAAGGCGCGCTTCGACGAACAGAACAACATCGACTGGGCTCGCAAACTCGAGCACGCGGGCGTGCACGTGGTCTATGGGATCGTCGGCCTCAAGACGCACGCCAAGCTGTGCCTCGTCGTGCGCCAGGAGCCTGAGGGGCTCAAGCGCTACTGCCACGTCGGCACCGGCAACTACAACCCGAAGACGGCCCGGCTCTATGAGGACCTCGGGCTGCTCACGTCCGACCCCGACGTCGGCGAGGACCTGACCAAGCTCTTCAACCAGCTCTCGGGCCTGGCACCGCGCCAGAAGTTCACCCGGCTGCTCGTCGCCCCGCGCTCGGTCCGCTCCGGGCTCATCGAGCGCATCGAGGCGCAGGCGGCGAAGGGTGCCGACGGCTACATCGGCATCAAGGTCAACTCGATCGTCGACGAGGCGCTCATCGACGCGCTGTACCGCGCGTCCCGCGCCGGCACGCCGGTGGACGTCTTCGTCCGGGGCATCTGCGCCATCCGTCCCGGGGTGGAAGGGCTGTCGGAGACGATCCGAGTCCACTCGGTCCTCGGCCGCTTCCTCGAGCACTCGCGCGTGTTCCTCTTCGGCCGGGGGCCGGACGCAGAGGCATGGATCGGCAGCGCGGACATGATGCACCGCAACCTCGATCGCCGCGTCGAGGCCCTCGTGCGCCTCAAGGATGCGCGCCACATCCGCGACACGCAGCAGGTCATCGAGTCGGCCATGTCCGGCGACTACGCCCACTGGAGCCTCTCGGGCGACGGACGGTGGACCCGCAAGCACCTCGATGCCAACGGCGAGCCGCTCCCCCACACGCAGGACGCGCTCATCGACCTGCACGCCAAGCGTCGCCGCAAGGCCCGCCGGTGACCTGCTCCTCGGCGCGCTCCGCAACCCCGAGCCGGGGCCGCGATCGTGGCTGAGGCACCCGATCGCATCGTCGCGGCCGCCGGCACGCTGCCGTGGCGGCGGCGGCGTGGACGGCTCGAGGTCGCGCTCGTGCATCGTCCGCGCTACGACGACTGGGCTTGGGCCAAGGGCAAGCTGGACCAGGGCGAGATCTATCCCGTCGCGGCCGTGCGCGAAACGGACGAGGAGACCGGTCTCGTCGTCCGTCTGGGTCGGCCCCTGCCGACCGCGACCTATCGCGTCGTGGGCAACGGACTCAAGGAGGTCCGCTACTGGGCCGCCGAGGTCGTCGGTGGTCATGGCCGCCTCGAGAACGAGATCGACGAGGTGCTCTGGCTGGACACCGACGCCGCCTCGCAGCGCCTGACCTACGACCGCGACCGCGATCAGTTGCGGGCTCTCGTGGCTGCGGACGAGGACTCCGCCCTCACCACGTGGCCACTGGCCCTCGTCCGTCACGCCAAGGCGACCCCTCGAGCCGCGTGGGACGAGGACGACCAGCTGCGCCCGCTCGACCGACGCGGCCGGGACCAGGCCAAGGACCTCGTCCCGCTGCTCGCGTCCTATGGGCTGACGCGCCTCGTGTCGTCCCCGTCGACGCGCTGCGCCGACACCCTCGAGCCGTATGCCGCCGCCGTCGGGACGACGATCCGACTCAAGCCGGGACTCTCGGAGGAGGGCTTCGAGTCCGATCCGGGGCGGGCCATCCACCACCTCACCCGCCTGCTCGAGCGGGGCACCGCCTCGGCGCTGTGCAGTCACGGTCCCGTTCTGCCCGAGCTCGTCCGCGTCCTCGGCGAGCGGGTCGACGACCGGCGCGACGAGGGCAAGGTCGCCGCGGCCGTCGTCCAGGGGGTCATGGACGAGGGCATGACGAAGGGGGAGGTGCTCGTGGTCCATGTCGTCGGCACGGGCCCGGACGCCCGGATCGTCTCGGCGGAGCGCCACCACCCGCGCGACACCGCCTGACCTGTCGTCACGGCGACGCGGCGACGCGGCGACACGGCGACACGGCGACGCGGCGACACGGCAACACGGAGTCCCCTCGGGGAAACAATCCCGGGCGCCGGGCGTTACAGTCGTGGGTGCGCCGGACCGCGGTAGCCCCGGGTCCCAACTGAAGCCGCCACGAGCGGCCACGCGCCGTGAGGCGCTCCCGGTCCGGCGTGCCCACCTTCGCTCTCGCCGGTGATCCGCGGGAGTCCCCTGCCCGATTCGCCCGGCTCGCCCTGCGGCGTCCGGGTTCTCGGTCGGCATCCACCCCCGAGTGGGTAAAGAGAGAGTAAGGAAGGGTCGACCCGTGGCCCATCGCCTCGCGCAGCGAACTAACGTGGCCCCATGGCCCACCCGCAGCAGGACAGCGAGCTCACGGACGAGCCCCTGACCGAGGAGATCGAACTCGTCGGTGCCCTCCTCGCTGCCGCGGCCGGGAGTGCCGGACCGCTGTCCGCGGACGAGATCGACACCGCCCTCGGGGTCACGCCCGGGAAGCCACCGACGACCACGACCGGCAGCCCCGTCCACTCGGCCGCCTGACGACTCGTCCGTGGTCGCGGGGCCAGCAGTCGTGGGTGCGGAGCCGCCCTGCACGAGGGTGAACGGCTCGAGAACGGCACATTTCGGCAAGGCATCCCATGCCCCTATCCTTGAGGCTGCCTCCCGCCCCTCCCCCTGATGGAGTCTCCTGTGGGCTTTCGCCTCACGCCGCAGAACACCAGCTTCTACGAGCTCTTCACGGAACTCGCGCAGTTCGGGGTCGAGGGAGCCCGCGAACTCTCCGAGTTGCTCGTCGTGACCGCCGAGGAGCGGACGGCCACGGCCGATCGCCTGCGACAGATCGAGCATCGAGCCGATGAGGCCACGCACGAGCTGATGACGAAGGTCAACAGCGCCTTCATCACCCCCTTCGACCGCGAGGACATCCACGCTCTGGCGTCCGACCTCGACGACTGCGTCGACCACATCGAGGCCGCCGCCGACCTCATCACGCTGTACGGCGTCACCGAGTACCCGACCGGTGTCAAGGACCAGGTCGAGGCGATCTCGCGGATGGCCGAGGTCACCGCGCAGGCCATGCCACGGTTGCGCTCGATGAAGGACCTCGACGGATACTGGATCGAGGTCAACCGGCTGGAGAATCACGCCGATCGCACCTACCGGCGCCTGCTCGCCGACCTCTTCGCGGACGAGAACGCCAACGCCATCCGCGTCATGAAGCTCAAGGAGGTCATCGACGAACTCGAGGCCGCCGCCGACGCCTTCGAGCAGGTCGCGAACACCGTCGAGGGCATCGCGGTCAAGGAGTCCTGACGCGTGGACTGGCTCCCGGTCGCCCTCGTCATTGCCTTGGCGATGGGCTTCAACTACACCAACGGCTTCCACGACGCCGCCAACGCGATCGCCACGTCGGTCTCGACCAGGGCGCTGACGCCCCGCGTCGCCCTGGCCATGGCCGCGGTCGCCAACTTCGTCGGTGCGTTCTTCGGCACCAAGGTCGCGGCCACCGTCGGCAAGGGCATCATCGAGGCCCCGCAGGGCACGACCGGTCTGACGATCTGCGCGGCGGCCCTCGTCGGCGCCATCGCATGGAACCTCCTGACGTGGTGGCGCGGCCTCCCGTCGTCGTCCTCCCATGCCCTCATCGGCGGCCTCGGCGGCGCGGCCCTCGCGGCCGGCGCGGTGGTGCAGTGGAAGGGGATCCTCGAGAAGGTCATCTACCCGATGCTGCTCTCCCCCCTCGTGGGACTCGTCGTCGGTTATCTCGTCATGACCCTGATCCTCTGGGTCTGCCGGAACCAGCACCCGGGCCGCGTCTCGCGCGGATTCCGCTACGCCCAGACGGCGTCCGCAGCCGCCATGGCCCTCGGCCACGGCATGCAGGACGCCGCGAAGACGGCCGGTGTCGTCGTCCTCGCCCTCACCGTCGGCGGCTATCACAGCGCCGACAACCCGGCGATCCCGTGGTGGGTCCTGGGGCTGAGCGCCTTCGTCATCAGCCTCGGCACCTACTCGGGCGGCTGGCGGATCATGCGCACCCTCGGACGCCGGATCATCCACCTCGACCCTCCGCAGGGCTTCGCGGCGGAGTTGACTGCCGCCTCGGTGCTCTACGTGGCCACGGCCTTCCGCATGCCGATCTCGACGACCCACGCCATCACCTCGGCGATCATGGGCGTCGGTGCGACCCGCAGCATCAAGGCGGTCCGGTGGGGCGTCGCGAAGGACATCGTCGGCGGCTGGGTGCTCACCTTCCCCGGCGCCGGCCTGGCCGCTGCGGCCTCCTACGCGCTCATCTCGCTCGCCCTCTGACGGGCCGGCGCCGCGGTGGCGGCGTGGCCCCCTTCGCGCTCTCCTGCACGGGACAAGGCAAGGACGGCTCGACGCCCCCCTGCAGGCGTCGAGCCGTCCTCAGGTCGGCCGGTCCCTGATCCGGCCGACTCCTTGTCAGCCGAACCGGCCGGAGATGTAGTCCTCGGTGGACTTCTCCGTGGGGTTGCTGAAGATCTTCTGCGTGTCGTCGAACTCGATGAGCTTGCCCGGCTTGCCCGTGCCCGCGATGTTGAAGAAGCCCGTCTTGTCGGAGACGCGAGCGGCCTGCTGCATGTTGTGCGTCACGATGACGATCGTGTAGTCGGTCTTGAGCTCGTCGATCAGGTCCTCGATGGCCAGCGTCGAGATCGGGTCGAGCGCCGAGCACGGCTCGTCCATGAGGACGACGTCGGGCTTCACGGCGATCGTGCGGGCGATGCACAGGCGCTGCTGCTGACCACCGGAGAGGCCCGAGCCCGGCTTGTCGAGGCGGTCCTTGACCTCGTTCCAGAGGTTCGCGCCCTGGAGCGAGCTCTCGACCAGGTTGTCCGCGTCGGCCTTCTTGATGCGCTTGTTGTTGAGCTTCACGCCCGCGAGGACGTTGTCGTAGATCGACATCGTCGGGAACGGGTTGGGGCGCTGGAAGACCATGCCGATCTTGCGTCGCACGCCGACCGGGTCGACGCCGCGGCCGTAGAGGTTCTCGTTGTCGACGATGACCTCACCCTTGACGTGGGCGCCGGGGATGACTTCGTGCATCCGGTTGAGGGACCGGAGGAAGGTCGACTTGCCGCAGCCCGAGGGGCCGATGAGGGCCGTCACGGTGCGGGGTTCGATGACCATGTTGACGTTCTCGACGGCGAGGAAGTCGCCGTAGTAGATGTTCAGGTTGTTGACGTCGATGCGCTTGGCCACGTCCGTAGTCCTTATCTGGTTGCCGGCGCTGTCAGCGGCCGGACTTGGGGGCAAAGTACTTGGAGATCAGTCGCGCGATCACGTTGAGGACCATCACGATGATGATGAGCACCAGGGCGGCGGACCACATGCGCTCCATGTAGGGGACCTTGTCGACGCCGGGGCTCGCGTAGGAGTTGTAGGCGAAGACGGGGAGCGTCATCATGCGGCCGTCGAACGGGTTGAAGTTCATCCCCGTGGTCGCGCCCACGGTGATCAGCAGCGGGGCCGTCTCACCGATGACGCGGGCGATGGCGAGCGTGATGCCCGTGACGATGCCGGCGATCGACGTCGGCAGGACGACCTTGACGATGGTCAGCCACTTCGGCACACCCAGCGCATAGGAGGCCTCGCGCAGCTCGTGCGGCACCAGACGGAGCATCTCCTCGGTGGAGCGCACCACGACCGGGATCATCAGGACGGTGAGGGCCACGGCACCGACGATCGCTGCCTTGAACCCCGGCCCGAGGAAGAGGGTGAAGAGGGCCGCCGCGAAGAGACCCGCGACGATCGACGGGATGCCGGTCATGACGTCGACGAAGAACGTCAGGCCGCGGGCCAGTCGGTTCTTGTTGCCGTACTCGACGAGGTAGATCGCGGCGAGCAGGCCCACCGGGATCGAGATGATCGAGGCGAGGAGCGTCACCAGCAGCGTCCCGATGAGCGCGTGGTAGATGCCGCCACCCTCACCGACGACGCCGCGCATCGAGGCCGTGAAGAACTCCGGGTCGAGGCGGGCGACCCCCTTCGTCACCACCGTGAGGATCACGGACACGAGAGGGAGGAGCGCCAGCAGGAAGAACGACGTGACGACCGCCGTCACGAGGCGGTCGGTGGCGTACCGGGCGCCCTCGACGACGCGGGAGGCGACGTAGATGGTCACCGAGTAGATGACGGCCGCCAAGGCGATGAAGCCGACGATGTTGAAGGAGAAGAAGGCCAGGAGCACGCCGAGGGCGACGAGGGCGGACCCGATCACGATCCCCCAGCGCACGGCCGGGGAGAGCGTCTTGCGGTGCATCGGTTCGGAGAGCTCGATGGAGCCCTCGAACTTCTGCTCCTCGACGGGCTCCTCGATGGGCTCCGTGCGGGACTTGAGTGCACTCATCAGTTGGCTCCCGAGAACTCAGAGCGACGCGAGACGATCCAGCGCGCCAGCATGTTGACGGCGAGGGTGATCACGAAGAGCACCATGCCGGAGGCGACGAGCGTGTTGACCTCGAGCCCGCTGGACTCAGGGAAGTTCAGGGCGATGTCGGCCGCGATGGTGCTGGAGCTGTTGTTGGTCAGCAGCTCCATCGAGTAGGCCTCACCCGGCGACAGGAGGATGGCCACGGCCATCGTCTCGCCGAGGGCGCGGCCGAGGCCGAGCATCATGCCCGAGATGACGCCGGAGCGACCGAAGGGGATCACGGCCTGCTTGAACATCTCCCAGCGCGTGGCGCCGAGGGCCAGAGAGGCCTCCTCGTGCAGGCGCGGCGTCTGAAGGAAGACCTCGCGGTTCACGGCCGTCATGATCGGCAGGATCATGATGGCGAGGACGGTGCCGACGACGAGCATCGAGCGGCCGTCGCTGGCCGCGCCGTCGCCGCCGAAGAAGGGGATCCAGTTGAGGTGCTCGTTGAGGAACTGCTGCACCGGGACCGAGCCGCGCGCCAGCACCGCGAAGCCCCAGAGGCCGAAGATCACGGACGGCACGGCGGCCAGCAGATCCACGACGTAGCCGAGCGGGGTGGCCAGGCGTCGGGGTGCGTAGTGGGAGATGAAGAGGGCGATACCGATCGACAGCGGGGTCGCGATGAGGAGCGCGATCACCGCCGAGAGGACGGTGCCGAAGGCGAGGGGCGCGATGTAGGCCACGAGGCCCTTGCCGCCACGCACATCGCTGCCGTCGGCGACGAGCGCCGGCCAGGCCTGGTAGATGAGGAAGGCGGCGACGAGCGCCAGCAGGACGAGGATCGCGATGCCGGCACCGGTCGAGGCGCCGCGGAAGATCCGGTCGCCAGGTCGCAGCACCGGCTTGGGTACCGCTGTGGTCTCTGTGCTCATGGTTTTCTCTCAGTCAGGGGACGCCCCGAGGGGCACCAAGAGGATGGCGAAGGGGACCCGGCCCGACCGGACCGGGTCCCCCCTCAGTGTGGCGCTGTTCAGCCGACCTTGATCGAGTCAATGGCCTTCTGGTTGGCCTCGGCGGTCGAAGCGGAGATCGGGGCGGAGCCCGCGGCCTCGGCGGCGACCTGCTGGCCCTCACCGTTGACGTAGGTCAGGTACGCCTTGACGAGGTTGCCCTTCTCGGCGTCCTTGTACGTGGAGCAGGCGACGGCGTAGGACACGAGGTCGACCGGGTAGACACCGGCCTCCGTCGTCGCGCGGTCGAGCTCGATCGCGAGGTTCGTCTCGCTGGCCTCGTCGACGCGCTTGGACGACTCCGTGATCTTGGCGGCGGCCTCGGCGCTGTACTCGACGAACTCCTCGCCGACCTTGACCTTGGCGGCGCCCAGGTCACCGATCTGGGAGGCGTCGGCGTAGCCGATGGTGCCCGTGCCCTGCTCGATGGCGGAGACGACACCGGAGGTGCCCTTGGCGGCCGAGCCACCCTTGACCGGCCAGACGTCCTCGGGCTCGTGCGGCCACGCGTCGCCAGCGGCGTCAGCGAGGTACTTGGCGAAGTTCTCCGTGGTGCCCGACTCGTCGGAGCGGTTCACCGTGGTGATCTTCGTGTCGGGCAGCTCGACGTCCGGGTTGTCGGCCTTGATGGCGTCGTCGTTCCACGTGGTGATCTTGTGGTTGAAGATGTCGGCCGTGGTCTTCGGGGAGAGCTGCAGCGAGTCGACGCCCTCGAGGTTGTAGGCGATCGCGATCGGCGAGATGTAGACCGGGAACTGGATGGCGGGGCCACCACAGGTCTCCTCGGCGGCGGCGAGCTCCTCCTCGTCCATGGCGGAGTCCGAGCCGGCGAAGTCGGCGGCACCCGCGATGAACTGCTCGCGACCCGCGCCCGAACCCTGCGGGTCGTAGGTGACCTCGGCGTCGGGGTTGGCGTCACCGAAGGCGGCGATCCAGGCTTCCTCGGCGGCGGCCTTGGACGACGCGCCGATGCCGGCGATGGAGCCGGTGAGGGCCTCGCCCTCGGCGGCGGAGGAGGTGTCGGACGAGTCGGAGCCCGCCTCGTTCGACGCGCCGCAGGCGGCGAGAGTCAGGGACAGGGCGAGCGCGGCAGGAAGGGCCGTGCGGCTCATGATGGAGCGCTTCACTGGTGGAACCTCTCTGAGGAGTTCAGGGGCCACATGGGTCAGCACGGGCGTGCCGGTGGTGACCCTCGTGGTCGTACATCAGCGAACGTAGGAAGCGTCGGTGACGCGACCGGTGGTTGACGGTGAACGAACCGTGAACAACACGGAGACATTGGACTGCGAGTTGGTCAGATTTGTGGCGTTTGCCGCAAGCGCGGGCCTGATGGCGGATATCAGGTCAGTCGGCCGTCCCGCCACAGCGTGGCGGCGGCCTCGAGGTCCTCGGCCATCGTCAACAGGTGGGCGGCGGACCGGGCCGACCGGTCCCCTTCGTGCCCGTCGTCGTGGGGTGACGGCGCGGCATCCGGCGCCGGGTGTGGGCTCAGGTCCACGGCCGGCTCGCTCGCAGCCCGGCCGGTCGAGACGACCCGGGCGAAGGAGGCCGCCCGCTCGAGGGCCACGGCGAGGTCGCCGTCGAAGACCCCGCGCAGGATGCGATCCGCCAGGTCGCGGACCTCGTCCGGGGTGACGGGGTCGGCCGGGCCGGCAATGGCGTGGCTGACGGGGGCGTGGGTCATGCCCGCCGTGTATTCGCGGCTTGCCTCGGCGGGCTGGCGTCGCACCCACTCACGCAGGACGTAGAGCCGCCACAGCGCGCCGGGGAGGGTCCGGGCGGGGCGCTGGGACCACAGGGTGGCGAGGGTGTCGAGGCCGAGGTCGTCGACGAGCGCGACGAGGCGAGCGACGAGTTCGGGGTCGTCGGTGGCGCGGCCTGCGTCGACGACGAGTTCGGCGGCCGCGTGGGCCGCGGCGGAGACCTCGGCGGGTCCGGGGTGCGTGCCGCCGAGAGCCTCCATGGCGTCGGGCCCCAGGTGGCGGGGTCGGCGCGGCAGGGGTCTCCCGCCGGTCAGTACTTACCCCTCAGCAGCGGGAGCGCCATCGCGACGGCCTCGGACTCCGAGGTCTGCGCGCGAGTGCTGTCCCAGGAGGAGCGCAGGAGCCGGCGGGTGTGGCCCGCGCCCCACGCCTTCGCGTCGATGAAGCGGGCGGCGAAGGTGGCGAGCTGCCCCTCGAAGTCGTCCGGCTCGGACAGGGCCGTCACGAGGCCCCAGTTCTCGGCGGTCTCCGCGTCGAGCGTGCGCTGCGTCATGGCGAGGTCGAGGGCGCGCTGCTGACCGATGGCGCGCGGCAGGAGCCACGAGACACCGAAGTCGGGAGTCCCGACGGTGTCCTCGGCGGCCACGCGGAAGGTCGCCGACGGGCTGGCCAGCGACAGGTCGCTGCTGAGGACGAGACCGAGGCCGACGCCAGCGACGACACCGTCGATGCCGGCGATGATCGGCTTGGACGCATCGGCGAGGGCGCTGAAGACCTCTTCGAAGACCGTGGCGATCTCGAGCAGGTAGGCGGTGGGGTCATCGGCACGCATCGATGCCTCACGGTCGCTGCCGACGGAGAAGGTCGGTCCCTCCCCGGTGAGCAGCACGACATCGGACCGGTGGTCACCAAGGGCGCGCTTGACCTGGTCGCGCAGCTCCTTGGCGTGGTCGAGGTCCAGAGCGTTGCGGGCCTCGGGGCGATCGATGGTGATCCGGCCGACCCGGGCGTCTGCGGCGTAGTGGACTGTCACCCTCGCGAGGATACGGAAGGCGGCCACCCGATCCAACCCCCCTTCCGCCGGGTGTGGCTGTGACGCGGGCTGCTGCCGTGGGACGGGTAGCCTGTGGCCTTCGGATCGGGACACCGGCCGCCGCCACCGTGGTGCGCTGGCAGGACGCCCCGCCCGGGGCCTCTAGCTCAATGGTCAGAGCTGCGGACTTTTAATCCGTAGGTTGTGGGTTCGAGTCCCACGGGGCCCACTGACCCGAATGTGAACCGGGCAGCGGAACGTCACGCCGACGTTGCTCAGGCGAAGTCCTCCGGCCTCAGTTGCTCGACGTCCCGGGCCGTGGGCAACGACGGGTCCAGGGGCGGAACCGCCCGCAAGACGTCTGGGAACGTGGCGTCGGGGTGTTGGTCGTGCCAACGTCCGACGTCGTGCCAGCGCGCGAAGAGTTGGTCCACGGCGGCACTCACGGCAGCCTTGTCGGCCTCGACGTCGAGGGTCGTCAGGCGCGGGTCGTCCGGCGCGATGACCATCTCCCCGAAGCCCAGGTACGTTTCGCACCCCTCGCAGAACTCGCAGTTCTCGTCCTTGGTGTAGGCACAGTCCTCGACGGACTCCTCGTAGTACGTGCCCCACAACTCCGGTTCGGGGACGTACATGATGTGCTCAATCCACGTCCGATCGCAGTCGAAGTGCTTGCGGTAGACCTCGTTGGCCTCGGTGGCGTTGGGGGCGTCCACCAGCAGGATGCCCCCGAAGCCGAATGCGAGATACAAGGATTCCTGATACCTGGGAAGCTCCATGACCCTCCTGACCGACACCGGGTGTGCGGACAGGCTAGGCCCGGCGCCGTCCCGCTGGTGGGGGTTCGACGAGATCGGGTCGCGCCCATCGTTCACCCGCTCGTCATGCGCGGGCCGTCGTCGCGTCCTAGCGTGCCGTCCATGTCCTCCACCTCACCCCGCACCCTCGTCACCGGAGCCGTCGCGCTCGCCCTCGCCGGCGCCGTCGCGCTGCCTGGCGCCGGTGCCTCCGCCGCCCCCGCCACGAGCCACGCCGCCGACAAGGACGTGCGCTTCTCGACCTTCAACGCCTCCCTCAACCGCTTCAACGAGGGCGACCTCGTGCGCGACCTGTCCACCCCGGACAACGCGCAGGCCAAGGTCATTGCCGAGACGATCCAGCGCACCAACCCCGACGTGCTCCTCATCAACGAGTTCGACTACGACGCCGACCACGAGGCGGCCGAGCTCTTCCGCAGCAACTACCTCGAGGTCGGCCACAACGGCGCCGCCCCGATCGACTACCCGTACTACTACGTCGCGCCGTCCAACACGGGCATCCCGTCCGGGCACGACCTCAACAACAACGGGGTCATCGCCGGCGGCGACGACGCCTTCGGTTTCGGCGCCTTCCCCGGCCAGTACGGCATGGTCGTCTACTCCAAGTACCCCATCGACCAGGACGCCGTCCGCACCTTCCAGAAGTTCCTGTGGAAGGACATGCCCGACGCGAATCTGCCCGACGACCCGACCACGCCGGAGCCGGCCGACTGGTACTCGCCCGAGGAACTCGACGTCGTGCGCCTGTCGAGCAAGTCGCACTGGGACGTCCCGATCGAGATCGGCACCAAGACGGTCCACTTCCTCGTCTCGCACCCGACCCCGCCCGTCTTCGACGGCCCCGAGGACCGCAACGGCCTGCGCAACAACGACGAGATCCGCCTGTGGGCCGACTACGTCGGCAACCGCGCCGACTCGTCCTACATCTACGACGACGAAGGGGTGACCGGCGGCCTCAAGCCGGGCTCCTCCTTCGTCATCGCCGGCGACCAGAACTCCGACCCCAAGGATGGCGACTCGGTCGAGGGGTCCATCGACCAGCTCCTGCAGCACCCGCGGGTCAACACGAGCGTCACGCCGAGCAGCGACGGCGCCGTCGAGGCGTCGGCCCTGCAGACCGCGGGCGGATTCAACGCCGCCCACGAGTCGCCGGCCGAGTACGACACGGCCGACTTCGCCGAAGGCCCGGGCAACATCCGCGCCGACTACGTCCTGCCGAGCAAGGACCTGCGGATCAGCGACGCCGGCGTCTTCTGGAAGACGACGACCGACCCGCTCTACCGCCTCACCGGCACGTACCCCTTCCCCAGCAGTGACCACCGCCAGGTGTGGGTCGACGTGTCCGTCGGCGGCAAGCGCTGACTCAGGGTTCCGACGCGGGTGTGCCCGGTCGCCGGCGACGGCTGACCGGGCACACCTGTGCGCGAAGGGGATGGGCTCAGCGCAGCAGTTCGCTGATGGCGTGGATGAGCAGGCCGGCGAGCGCGCCGACCACGGTGCCGTTGATCCGGATGAACTGCAGGTCGCGGCCGACGAAGAGCTCGATCCGCTCGCTCGCCTCGTCGGCGTCCCAGCGGTCGACCGTGTGGGAGATGACCGCCGCGAGCTCCGTGCCGTAGGTGTTGACGAAGAACGCGACGGCGTCGCCGAGGTGGCCCTCGAGTCGGGTCCGCAGTTCGACGTCGGCGAGCAGTCGCTCGCTGGCCTCGGCGAGCCAGGCATCGCCGCGCACCCACAGCGTCGACGTGCGGTCGTCCATGGCCGTCAGGAGCGAACTGCGGACCGAGCGCCACAGCGCCACCGTCGTCACGCCGACCTGCGGGTGGGTCAACATGCGCTCGGTGAGGGCCTCGGCGCGCGCCATGACCTCGGGGTCGTTCTGCAGGTCGCGGGCGAGCGTGCCCAGCAGGTCATCGAGGGCGAGTTTGGCCTGATGGTTCGGCTGATCGCGCACGTCGCGAACCCACGCCAAGACCTGCTGGTAGGACCAGCCGATCACCTTCTCGTCGACCCATGGGGGCGTCCACCACGGGGCGCGCTCGCCGAGGAGGCCGCTGAAGGTACCCGGGTTGCGCTCAAGCCAGTCGTGCAGCTCACCGAGGCCGAGGTCGACCAGGCCTCGGTGCGCCTTGTCGGCGACGATGCCCTCGAGGAACGAGCCCATGATGTGGCTCGACGGCTCGCGCACGAGGCGGGGCAGGAGCACGTCCTCGACGAAGGTGCGGACGTCCTCGTCGCGCAGCCGGCCGAGAGCGGCGCGACCCACGCGGACCCCTTCCACCATCGCGCGCTGGCGGTGCTCGGGCTGGGCGAGCCACGCCCCGAGCCGCTCGCCGACGCGGGCGGCGACGAGGCGGTCGCGGGCGATCTCCTCGGTGAGGAAGTTGTCGTCGACGAACTCCTGGAGACTGCGGCCGAGTTCGTCCTTGCGCTTCTTGACGAGCGCGGTGTGCGGAACGGGCAGCCCGAGGGGGTGACGGAAGAGGGCCGTGACGGCGAACCAGTCCGCCAGCGCGCCGACCATGGCGGCCTCCGCGGCGGTGTTGACGTACTGCAGCACGGTCGCGTCGGCCCGCAGCGTGGCGACGTAGATGACGGCGGCGAGGACGAGGAGCGAGGTCGCGAGCACGCGCATACGGCGCAGGCCGTGGCGGCGCACCTCGTCCGCGGGCGACTCGGTCAGGAAGCTCACCGGGCGATCCTCCCCCACGATCGCGTCCGCGACCCACTCAGGCCACGCGTGACACGATGACGCGGTGCACCAGATCGCGCCTCTGACCGCGCCCGTCGAGCCCGCGCAGGCCCTGCGCCGCATCGCCTTCCTGCTGGAGCGGCAGCGCGCCGGCTCCTATCGGGTCGAGGCCTTCCGCAAGGCGGCCGTGACCCTCCGCGACGTCGACGACGCCGAACTCGCGGACCGTGCCGAGGCAGGGACGCTGCAGGAACTGCCCGGGGTCGGGAAGTCGACCGCTGGCGTCATCGCCCAGGCCGTCGAGGGCGACCTTCCGGAGTATCTGGCGACGTTGCAGGACAAGGCGATCGAGCCGCTCACCGCGGGCGGCTCGGCCCTCTTCGGACTGTTGAAGGGTGACTGCCACAGCCACTCGGACTGGTCCGACGGTGGGTCGCCGATCGACGAGATGGTGCTGGCCGCCGTCGAGCTCGGGCAGGAGTGGCTCGTGCTGACGGACCACTCCCCGCAGTTGCGTGTCGCCAACGGACTGACGGTGGAGCGGCTGCGCCAGCAGGTGGCGCTCGTGGACGGGATCAACCGGTCGCTGGGCGGGGCATTCCGACTGCTGAAGGGGATCGAGGTCGACATCCTCGACGACGGCTCGCTCGACCAGACGCCCGAGATGCTCGGCCGGCTCGACGTCGTCACCGCGAGCGTGCACAGCAAGCTGCGGATGAACGCGGCCCCGATGACCAAGCGCATGGTCGCGGCGGTCAGCAATCCGCGGGTCAACGTCCTGGGGCACTGCACGGGCAGGCTCGTCGAGGGGTCGCGCGGGACCCGGCCGCAGTCGGAGTTCGACGCGAGGGCCGTCTTCGAGGCGTGCGCCGAGCACGACGTGGCGGTCGAGATCAACAGCCGCCCCGAACGCTGCGATCCGCCGGACGATCTGCTCGCGCTGGCCCTCGAGATCGGGTGCCTCTTCGCGATCGACAGCGACGCGCACGCGCCCGGGCAACTCGAGATGAAGGCGTACGGCTGCGAGCGCGCCGAGCGGCTCGGGGTGCCCGCCGACCGGGTCATCACGACGTGGGATGCGGACCGTGTGACGGCGTGGGCCAGGGGCGAATGAGGGGCTGGATCGGGGCGTTGCGGGGCCGATTTTGTTTGCGAGCAGGTTGACCCGTATGCTTTCCCGAGTCCTCGACGGATCCGAGCAATGCTCGCTGCGGAGCGAGGGTCTGGCCAAGGACGGGTCCCCATCGTCTAGCGGCCCAGGACCCCGCCCTTTCACGGCGGTAGCACGGGTTCGAATCCCGTTGGGGATACGTAGTATCAGCAACACCAGTAGTTCTCAGCAGCACAGCCTGAGTCAGCAACAACCCAGGCCCCGTAGCGCAGTTGGTTAGCGCGCCGCCCTGTCACGGCGGAGGTCGCCGGTTCGAGCCCGGTCGGGGTCGCAGGAACGAAGAGGCCCACACCAGTCGGTGTGGGCCTCTTCGCTTGTTCCCCGCGGGGTCAGCGGCTGACCTCGATGGCGATCTTGCCGCGCACGTGGCCCGACTGGCTCAGGGCGAAGGCGGCCGCGGCCTCCTCGAGCGGGAAGGACCGGGCGACGGGAACGGTGAGCTTCCCCGCGTCCGCGAGGGCGGCGAGCGCCTGGAGGTCGGCCGAGTCGGGGCGCACCCACGCGGCGATGCCGCCCGCACCGGCGACCTCACCGTCGACGATGGAGCCGTGGCGACCGCCGTCCTTGAGCACCGCCTTCGTCGTCTCCAGGACGCCGCCGACGAAGTCCACGACGACATCGACGCCCTCCGGGGCGAGGGCACGCACGCGCTCGGCGAGGCCGTCGCCGTAGGTGACCGGCTCGGCGCCGAGCTCACGGAGGTAGTCGTGGTTGCGCTCAGAGGCGGTGCCGATGACGCGGGCGCCCATGGACTTCGCGATCTGGACGGCGAGCAGGCCCACTCCCCCGGCAGCCGCGTGGACGAGGACGGTGTCGCCCGCCTTCGTGCCGAGGCGGGTGAGGAGCTGGAAGGCGGTCAGCCCGGCGAGCGGGAGGCCCGCGGCCTGGTCCCAGTCGAGGGCGGCCGGCTTGCGCGCGACGGTGCGGACCGGCGCGGCCACGAGCTCGGCGAAGGTGCCGTGCTGCACCCAGTCCTTGCGGGCGTAGGCGATGACCTCGTCGCCGACCTCGTACTCCGGGGTGTCGAGACCGACGGCCTCGACGACACCCGCGACGTCCCACCCGGGGATGGCCGGGAAGTCGGCCTGCATGAGCCCGTCGAGGTAGCCGGCCATGACCTTCCAGTCGACCGGGTTGACGGAGGCGCTCCGGACGCGGATGAGGACCTCGCCGGGGCCGACCTTCGGGTCGGGGACGTCGGTGAGGGTGAGGGTGTCGGGGGTGCCGTACTGGCTGTAGGTGATGGCTCGCATGGTGGGCACAACGCGGGCGCGGGTGACGCGCATTCCGCGGCGGGCGGCTCGTTTGGGAGTTGGGCGGGGCCGTCCGTTATAGTTCCCTTCGTTGTTCATGGCCAGGTAGCTCAGTTGGTACGAGCGTCCGACTGAAAATCGGAAGGTCGGCGGTTCGACCCCGCCCCTGGCCACACAAAACCGCAGGTCACAGGCCTGCGACGGCCCTCCTCGAATCTGGGCGTTGCTAACGCTTGCTAACACGAGGCTCGAGAGACACGACGTTCCACCGCTGCAAACGGGCCTGGTGGTGGCGCCGTCTCCCTGCGCCGAAGGGCCTCTTGAGCGTGCACAGACCACACCTTCTCCGCCGGCGCAGTGGCGGACGTCGATCAAGATCGGCTGGTCAACGCACTGATGGGAATCACTTGTCAGCGCGGCGATCGGGCACTGGGGGTGAGCCCAAGAACTTCAGCAGCCTCAACTGCGCTACTATCTGCGCATGAGTGCAGATACGCAGCCGGCTCCCCTGCCTGACGAGCAGGTCGAGCTCGCCGTTGAGATCTTCAGGATGTTGGCCGACGGCACCCGGGTGCGTCTGTTGTGGGCGCTGGTTGACACTGAGCTCTCCGTCACCGGTCTGGCTGCGGCTGTGGGTAAGCCCGGCCCAGCGGTCTCGCAGCACCTGGCGAAGCTGCGGATGGCGCGGTTGGTTCGGACCCGGCGCGATGGCAACCAGGTGTTCTACCGGCTCGAGAACGACCACGTGGCGCGACTGGTACTCGACGCTGTCCACAACGCCGAACACGCGAGCGACGTGGTCCCCTCCCACCACCGAGGCGCAGTCCCCGAGCTCAGGACGGAGCGGGCGTGATGTCCTCGGCAAACACCGGTCACCACGACCACGACCACGACCACGAACATCACCGCGGGGGAGTGTGGGCCCGGCTCACCCACGCCGTGAGCCCTCACTCGCACGACGCCGCAGACTCCATCGATGCCGCGCTGGTGGCCAGCGATCGCGGCATCCGGGCGGTGAAGGTCAGCCTGGTCGCTCTCGCGGTCACTGCTGCCCTGCAGCTCGTGGTGGTGGCCGTCTCGGGGTCGGTCGCGCTGCTGGCGGACACCATCCACAACTTCTCGGACGCGCTGACCGCGGTGCCCCTGTGGATCGCCTTTGTCCTGGGGCGGCGCGCCGCCACCCGCCGCTACACCTACGGCTACGGTCGCGCCGAGGACCTTGCCGGCCTGTTCGTCATCGCGATGATCGCGCTGTCGGCGGTCGTGGCGGGGTGGCAGGCGGTCGACCGGCTGCTGAACCCGTCGGCGATCACGAACGTGGGGTGGGTGGCGCTCGCCGGGTTCATCGGGTTCCTCGGCAACGAAGCCGTCGCCATGTTCCGGATTCGTGAGGGGACGGCCATCGGGTCGGCTGCGCTGGTGGCCGATGGGCATCATGCGCGCACGGACGGCCTGACCTCGCTGGCCGTGCTGGTCGGAGCGGGAGGTGTCGCGCTGGGGTGGCAGTGGGCTGACCCCGTGATCGGGCTGGTCATCACGGTGGCCATCCTCGTGGTGCTTCGAACCGCGTCGCGTGAGGTGTTCCGTCGGCTCATGGATGCCGTGGATCCTGAACTGGTGGATCGCGCCGAGGACGTCCTGGCCACGGTCCCGGGTGTCGTCGGGGTGCAGCGTGTGCGGATGCGGTGGATAGGCCACGAGATCCAGGCCGACGCCGACCTTGAGCTCGACCCACACGCCACCTTGTCCGAAGCGCACGCCATCGCACACCGCGCCGAGGCGGTCCTGGTCGGTTCGGTGCCCAAGCTCAGTTCTGCCGTTGTGCACGCCTACCCTGCCCCCGCCCCTGACACCCAGTACTGCGCGCAGCCGCTGCCAGCCGGCTAGTCCGTGGCGAACATCCAAACGGTTGCACGGCCGCGTCAAGGTGCCCTGGTGGACCAGTCGCCGCACGCCCAAACTGGATGCCAGCGCTGGCGAATCACCAGCCTCGCCCCCGGCAGCGTGTGGCTACTCGCGGCCCGACATCAGGTCCGCGAATGGCTTACCGCCAGTCGATGCCATGAGGGACTGTCCGGTGACCACGACGATCTCCAGGTCTTCCCCCTCGCCTGAGACGTGTAGTGCCTGCGCGTCGGGTGCGAGAAGCTCGGTCGCGCGCCAGGTCTGACCGGCGTCGGTGCTGGTGTGGACCTGTCCGTCCGGTGTCAGGCCGGCGACGGAGTCTCCGTCGCCGAAGGCGGCCAGCAGCAGCAAGGGCGCCTGGTCGACCTCCTGCCACGTCACCCCACCGTCGGTGGAGCGCATCAGGCCCTCCTGAGTCGTGGCGAGAACCGTGGAGCCGTTGCGTGAGCCGGCGAGCGTCCGGGGCTGCCCATCGAGGTTCCCCTCGCGCCAGGTCCGGCCGTCGGCAGTGCTGCGCAGGACGCCGTCGAATCCGACGACGGTACTGCCGGCGGTGGTCAGGGCGTGGAAGTCCGACCCGCCTCCGCGGGACAGGACGGTCCACGTCTTCCCGGCATCGCGTGACTCGATGAGCCCGACCGGTTGCGGGAGGTCGGTCGCGGTCCCGGGGTGCCCGGAGGCGTAGAAGTGGCCTGGTCCGGCGACGGTGAACCCCATGAGGTCGATGACGGGTCCGACCCGCTGGGGGGTGGCACCGTCGTAGACGTACAGCCCGTCGTGGGCGGCGACGAGGAGCTTGCTGCTGCCGGGGTCGCGGGCGATGGCGTGGACGTGCGCCGAGGGGAGCGTGAGCGGGTCGGCGCCCGGGCGAACTGACGGGGCTGGGCTCGGCGTTTCGACCGACGTGCTCCCGGTGGCCGCCGCGGGAACGGGCGTTGGGTCAGGAGAGGCGGAGCACGCCGCCACGAGTTCGATGGAGATCACGGCGACGAGCAGGCTGAGTGCTCGTGGCAGGGAGAGTCGCTCGCGCATGGTCAGCCGAGCATCCCCTTCATGGTCGTGATCTCCTTCTCCTGGCCTTCCACGACCGCCGTCGCCAGCTGCTCCACCTCAGGGTTGGACGTGGTGTCAAGCACGTCCTGAGCCATCTCGATGGCGCCCTCGTGGTGCTCGATCATCATCGTGAGCCACATCTGGTCGAACTCGGGGCCGGAGGCGCCCATCAGTGAGCTCATGTCGTCGTCGCTCATCATCCCGCCCGAACCATGGTCCATCGAACCTGAGCTCTGCGAGGCCCCCCACTGGGCCAGCCATCCCTGCATGGTCTGGATCTCGGGGTCCTGCGCTGCCTTGATCTGACCGGCGAGAGCCTTGACGTCCGCTGAGGCCGAATCGTTGCCCAGGGCGAGGTCGGCCATCTCGACGGCCTGCTCGTGGTGCGGGATCATCATCTGCGCGAACGCCACGTCCCCGGACTCTCCGGTGGCTGTGGCGGATGACGTGGAGGTGGCCATTCCGCCCGTTCCGGACATTGATCCTTGCATGGAGTTGTCGCTGGAACCGCAGGCGCTCGTTGCCAAGGCGATCGCTGCTGAGGCAGCAAGGACGGCGAAACGGGTGGTGGGGCGCACGAGTGAATCTCCTAGTGTCAGGTTCAGGATGAGGAAAGAGCAATCTTGCCCGCCGGGTCGTTGAGGTCCGTTGGTCGTTCTGTGAAGGTTCGGTGAAGTTGGCGTGCCCCGTGCTGCCTGGATGCGCGGTACAGGCTGCAGCTGCCGGCGCGCGATCATGACCAGTGCCCGAGCCACGACACCCATCAGTGCCGTCGCGCAGCGACGATGGACGTCGCGTGACTCAGCTGTGATGCTCGGTGTGCTGGCTGCTCGGCACCGGCGTGGCTGGCCTGTCGCTCGGCTCGTCGTAACCGCTCAGCGCCGGACCGATGACAAAGGCCGAGACAGCGAACATTGCGGTGAAAACGGCGACCGCGATCGCTGGCGCGACCCAGGTCCCGAACCGGCGGTAGATGCGTCGCAGGGCGGGCAGGGAGAACAGCAGGCCGAGACCATAGAACAGCACGTTGCCGCCGGCGCCCGCAACGAACGCTGTACCCGCGATGAGCCCGACATGGTGCATCACATGCGGAAGGACACCCATCACCACGCCCACCACCGCGCCAGCGGCGTCCCGAAGTGTCCCGATACGGCTGGTCTGAGCTTCAGGCACGGTATGACACCGTTGTCATCATGCCTGCCTCGGCATGGTAGATGTTGTGGCAGTGCGTAGCCCACTGCCCGGGGTTGTCCGCGTCGAGATCGACGACCAGGGTCTGCATGGGCCGCACGATCACGGTGTCCTTGCGGGCGCCACCTTGCGCGAGGCCGAATGTGTGCCCGTGGACGTGCATGGGGTGGAACATCATCGACATGTTCTGGAACCGCAGCCGAACGCGTTCTCCCTCACGCACCTCGAGTGGATCGGCGTCCTCGAAAGTGGCCCCGTTGATCGTCCACCGGTAGGGGGCCATCGCGCCGGTGAGCACCAGGTCGTGCGTGCGGTCCACCGGTGCATCAGCAAGCGCCACCACGTCGGCGGCCCGAAGGTCGGCCCCGGTCAGAACCCGCCGATCGAGCTCCTGCGGGCGCACGGTCTCCGACGGCGCCGGTCCCGAGCTGGTCCGCACCATCGCCAGCCCCTGCCCGTCCTTACCCTCGGCGGAGGCCACGAGCGGGAACACGCCATCACCCAAAGTGACGATCACGTCGTAGCGTTCACCCATCCCCAGCAGCAGCGCGTCGGTCTGCTGTGGCTTCACCGGGAAGCCGTCACTGTGTGTCACCGTCATCCGGTGGCCGCCGAGAGCGACCCTGAACGCGGTATCCGATCCCGCGTTGACGATGCGCATCCGCACGCGCTGACCCGCCCCGGCGCGCAAGGTGGACGGAGCCGCCGGCACCCGGCCGTTGACCAGGTAGTACGGATAGTCAACATCGCCCGCCCCGCCGAGCAGCGGCGAGGACATGCCGCCCCCACCCATCGATCCGTGGTCCATTCCCCCCATCTGCATGCCGCCGTCCATGCCGCCAGGCTCCCCGGCCGAGGCCGCCTGAAGGCCCGCCAAGACATCGTCCGGGGTGCGCCCGGTGCCGTCGACCCAGTCATCGAGTACCACGACCCACTCCACGTCGTAGTCACCCGGTTCAGTTGGGTCATCCACCACCAAGACCCCGTACAGGCCGCGGTCGAGCTGCACCCCCGAGTGGGGGTGATAGAAGTACGTGCCCGGGTCCGGGACGGTGAACTCGTAGGTGAACTCCGCGCCGGCGCGGATCGGCCGCTGCGTCATCCCCGGGACACCATCCATGTCGTTGCGCAGAGCGATTCCGTGCCAGTGAACGCTGGTCTCCACAGGCAGCGCGTTCTCTACCACCACCCGCAGCTGCTCACCGCTCGTCGCCCGCAGCAATGGACCCGGCACACTTTCGCCGTAGGCCCAGGTCGACACCGTCTTTCCCCCCAGGTCCACTGTCGCCAGACGGGGCGACAGCCTGGCGGCGACTGTTCGTTGGCCCGCCCCGCGGCGCGCAGCCTCGGCCCGCTGCACGCTGGGTGACGTGGCGGCAACGGCTGAGCTGCGGCTGCTGCCGCAGGCAGTCAGACCACCCAGCGAGAGCACTCCGGCAGCGGATCCCAGGAGGACAGTGCGGCGATTGATTGATGTCATGAGCTTCCTTGCGCGATGGGGAGTTCGGTTTCGTGACCTCCCGGCGGGGGATTGTCAGTGGCGGGCGTGGAGGACGTTGTGACGTGCCCGATATTCCTCGGCGTCGATCCGGCCTCGCGCGAACTCCTCGTCCAGGACGCGGTCCGGGTCATGACCGGGCTGAACAACGCCCGGGTCGGAGGTGCCCCGGAACAGGGCAAGGATGCCGAAGGTGACCAGGGCCCACAGCGCGACCATCGTGAGGATCATCAGCAGCCAATCAACCCAACCCATGCCGTTGCTCCACATCACGACGCTCACCTTTCCTGTGCGACCTGTGTGGGCAACAGTCCCGCATCACCCCTAGCGCCCCGGCTGTGGTTCCGTGAAGGTTCGCTGAAGAAGACCACCCACAGTCGCCGCTCGAGGCGCCCCAGCCTTTGCTACCCTCACCCGCGGTTCCCCGATCACGGATGACGGCTGCGCCCAGGCTCGCGCGACCTTCAGCGAACCTTCACCAATCCGGGCCACGCCCTCCACACGGTGGGAGCACGATCACAGGTGCAAGCGGACGGCCCTGTTCGCGTCGTGCGCAGGGCTGGTACCGCTTCAGGTAGGTGAGTGTGGTGACCGCATCAACCCAGTCCGGTCCACGTCACCGGAAGACCCTCCCGAGCGGTGAACCGGTCCTGATCGCATCAGGACTCAGAAAGTCCTATCGCCGTGGCGCGTGGCCTTTCCGGCGCTCCGTCGCGGTCCTGGCCGGGGCCGACATCGACCTCTTCCCCGGTGAGGTGGTGGGCCTGGTCGGGGAGAACGGGTCCGGCAAGAGCACGCTGATGAAGATCCTGGTGGGCGCTCTCGCCGCGGACGGCGGGGAAATCATGCGCCGGGGTCAGCTCGGGTACTGCCCCCAAGAGCCGGTCCTCTACAGCCGACTCACCTGTGACGAGCACTTCGAGCTGTTCGGCCGTGCGTACGGCATCCCCGACGCCGCTGCGGCACGCAGCCGCGGGGCGATCTACGACTCGCTGGGGTTTCAGCGGTACGCGCGCACCCGGGCCGACCAGCTTTCGGGTGGAACGCTGTCCAAGCTCAACCTCGGGCTGGCCCTGCTGCCCGACCCTGCGGCCCTCCTGTTGGATGAGCCGTATGCCGGGTTCGACTGGGATACCTACCAGCGGTTCTGGGCGTTGGTGCATGACCGCCGGGCCGCGGGCCGCAGCGTCCTGATCATCAGCCACTTCGTCGTGGACGAGGATCGCTTCGACCGCATCCTCGACATTCGTGACGGCAGGACGTGGCCACGATGACGCTCTTGGTGCGGCGGTTCCTAACCGACTACGCGCGCACCAGAGCCAACCTCCTGATGCTGGCTGTGATCCCGGTCGTTTTCGTCATCGTCGCGGCGGACAGCATGTCCGACGCGGCCCGCCTGCTGGGGGGCGCAAGTAACGGCTCCGGTATCGCCACCGTGACCGCCGGTTGGGCGGCGGGGTTCCTGGCCGCCGTCGCGATGTACTTCCAAGTCTCCTCGGCCCGCGACACCGACCGGCGCCTCGTCCTCGCCGGGCTGCCGAGGTCACAGCTCGTGGCCGCACGGCTGGTCACCGGCGCTTCCCTCGCCGTCCTGGGCAGCGCCGCCGCACTGACTGCGCTGCTCCTGCGCACCGGCATCGACCAGCCGGCTCGTGTGGCAACAGGAACGCTGATGTTCGCCGCCATCTACCTCGCCGTCGGCGCCATCGTCGGCGCCACCGTCCCCGACCCTGTCAACGGCACCCTGGTGCTGCTCTTCATCTGGATCATCGACGTCTTCTTCGGCCCAGCCCTCAGCGCGTCGCAGTCCGTCCTGACTCGGGTGCTGCCGACCCACTACGTGTCGCTATGGACGGTCGCCCTCCCCCCGGGGCACGGCGGCCCGCGCGAACTGGCCGTGTCGTTGCTCTGGACGGTGTTCGCCCTGCTCATCGCCTTCGCGGTGGTGAGCAGCACCAGCCGCGTGGTGCGATCGAAGCCTGCGCACACCATCCGTCACCCAGTGAGAAGCCAGCTCGCGGCCGGCCTGCGGATGGGGTGGCGTGGGTGGCGGCGCACCCCCGCGTTGTGGATCCTGCTCGCAGTCGTCCCCGCGGTGTTCATCTGGCTCGCCGACGCGGTCACCCCCCGAGGCAGCACGGCGGTAGTCCTGGTCGAGGACGGCGTGCGCTTCACCGACCTCGTCGACCCCGCACACATCCACGCCGGCACCATGGCACCCATCGCTGTGGGGTCTCTGGCCGCCCTGACCGGGGTGTTCATGAGCCTTGACGCGGGCCGTGCTGAGCAGCGCCTTGTCCTGGCCGGGCAGCGAGCACGCGTCGTCATCGCCACACGGCTGGGCATGGTCATGTCGGCGGCCGCCATCTCGACCATCGCAGCTGCCCTCGTCACGGCCATGGTCTTCCAACCGCACCAGTGGGGGCCATACCTCCTTGCCCTGATCCTGTCAGCGGCAACGTACGGCCTCATCGGCATGCTCCTCGGGCCATTGTTCGGACGGGTGGCCGGGGCCTACGTGGCCTTCCTCATCCCCTTCCTGGATCTAGGTATCGGCCAAAGCCCGATGGTTCGGGGTGAGCCAGCCGCGTGGGCGAGGTACCTACCCGGATACGGAAGCACAAGAGTCCTTATCGACGGGGCCCTCACCACCGGCTTCGACGAGACGAGCTCACTCCTGATCGCCGCGTCCTGGATCATCGGGCTGACAGCCGCGTTCATCGCCCTGTTCCGCCACGGCGTCCAAAGCCCCACGACGCGGCATCCGCAAAAGGTGCCGCTACCGCCCCCGCAGCCAGACTAAGGGGTTGCCAATGCTGCCCCGGACCCAGGCCTGCCGGTGACACGGCACGACCTGCCGGTCCATCCCGTGCGAAGGAGCGCCGCCGGTGCCTTCGTGCAGCGGCGCCACGCCGCCCTCGGTCTGCGCCGCGAGACGACAACAGCGAGCCGGCGGTGCCAAGGCACCGCCGGCTCGAACTGTACGGGCGTCAGCAGGTGTGCGTCGGGTCCCACATCGAGAAGCCTCGGTGCATGCCCGGGTTGTGGTTCTGGTCGAAGCCCATGCTCTGGGCGCATTCGCGCACGTGCTGGCCGTACATCGCGGCGTCTGCAGGTGCTGCCGAGGCCGACGCGGACGCCAGGACCACCCCGAGTGCGACGGATGCTGTCGTGGCGGCGAATCTGAGTGCGAAGCGTGTCATGGTGCGTTCCTTCTCTTGTGTGTGGATGTTCGTGTTCGGTGGTGCCACCGTGGCCTTGGCTAGCGCGGGAGCGCTGACCTTGGTAGGCGGTAGTGGTCGTGACGGGCACCCTTGGTGGTGGCCGTGTCAGTTGCCGGGACGCGCGTGTCGTCTCATCTATCCGTGGGTGGACAGCAAGTTTTGGCGGGAGCGGTACTCCTCGGCGTCGATCTCGCCGCGGGCGAACCGCTCGTCAAGGATCAGCTGGGCCTCCCGCTCACGACTTCCATCGCGCGCGCCAGTACCGCCGGTGCCGCGGAAGATTGCCACGATCCCGAACACGACCACGGCCCAGAAGCCCACCGTCGTCAGGGTCATGAGGAGCCATCCTCCCCATCCCATGCCGTTGCCCCACATCATGGTGCTCACCTCTCTCGCCCGTCGATGACACCAACCTCCTCGCCCACCCCCTGCTGCGCGGTCGCGTTTTCGTGAAGGTTCGCTGAAGATGTGGGGAGCAAGCCCCGCTGAAGCGCCCTCCACGCTCGGCGGCTGCGACGATGAGCCCATGGCTGACACAGATCCCATCGCAACGTCGGCTACCGGCCAGCCGTTACCCAAGGCACGCGCCGCCACCCGCGCACTCGTGGTGGAGGACGAGATAGCGATGGCGACCGTCATCGCGAGCTATCTCGAGCGCGAGGGGTTCGAGGTCCACCTGAGCCATGACGGTCTGGACGCCGTGGTGAAAGCCCGCGAGGTCGACCCGGACATCGTCGTGCTCGACCTCGGCCTGCCAGGTCAGGACGGTCTGGAGGTCTGTCGCCAGCTGCGGACCTTCTCCGACGCCTACGTCGTCATGCTCACCGCCCGTAGCGACGAGGTGGACACCCTGATCGGCCTGTCGGTCGGCGCTGATGACTACCTCACCAAGCCGTTCAGCCCGCGCGAGCTGGTGGCCCGCCTGCGGGCGATGCTGCGCCGACCCCTCCCCATCGGCCCGGCCGCTCCGGACAGCGAGGGGTTCCGATCGTTCGGAGCCTTGACGATCGACCCCACAGGGCGTGACGTCTGGCTGCACGACGAGCCGATCGCCCTGACCCGAACCGAGTTCGACGTCCTCGCGGTGCTGTCCGAGCGCCCCCGGATGGCGTACAGCAGACGTCAGCTCATCGACGCCGTCTGGGGGCAGACCTGGGTGGGCGACGAGCACCTCGTCGACGTCCACATCGGCCACCTACGCCGCAAGCTCGGCGACGAGGCCAACACGTCCCTTTTCGTCCGTACAGTGCGCGGCGTCGGCTACCGGATGGGCACCGGCGAGTGACCCCTCGAAACTGGCTCGCCACTCACCGCGCCGCTGCCAGCCTGTCCACCCGCCTGCTCGTCGCGCAGGCCCTGGTGCTCCTCGCGGGCGCAGCCACGTCGTGGGTGGTGGCCTCCGTCGTCGCCCCGGGCATCTTCCACGAGCACCTCGTCCGAGCCGGAGTCGGGCACACCACGGCCGAGGCCGCCCACGTCGAGGAGGCGTTCGGCTCTGCGCTGATCATCTCGCTCGGTGTCGCGCTCCTGACTTCGGTCCTCATGGCGCTGTTGGTGACCGGATACTTCACCCGCCGGGTCCAGCGCTCGACGACCCAGGTGTCCCACGCAGCGGCCAGGATCGCCGAGGGCCAGTTCGGGGCACGCGTGCCCAGCCCCGGCCTCGGCCCCGACTTCGACCAGCTCGCGTCCACTATCAACGACCTCGCTGAGCGCCTCGGCGACGTCGAACGCACCCGGCGCCGCATCCTGGCCGACCTCGCCCACGAGATGCGTAACCCGCTGGCCACCATCGAGGCGCACCTGGAGGCGCTGGAGGACGGGGTGCGCGACCTCGACGAGCCAACCCTTGCGGCGCTGCACGGCGGAACGCAGCGGCTGCACCGCCTGGCCGAGGACATCAGCGCCGTCTCACGCGCCGAGGAGGGTCAGCTGGACTCGCGCCCGGTCCGCACCAACCCGCAGCTGCTCCTGGAGTCGGCGGCCGCCGCCGCGCAGGACGCCTACGACTCCGGCGACGTCCGGCTCGTCGTCGCGAGCACCGGAACCCTCCCAGCCGTCCACGTTGACCCCGAGCGCATGGGCCAGGTCCTGGCCAACCTGCTCGAGAACGCCCTGCGCCACACCCCTTCGGGCGGTTCGGTCCACCTCTCGGCCAACCAACCCGACCAGCACTGGGTGGAGCTGAACGTCACCGACACCGGCGAAGGCATCACCGCCGAAGCCCTCCCCCACGTCTTCGAACGGTTCTACCGCGCAGACCCTGCGCGGCGCCGCCAGGCAGGTAGCAGCGGCAGCGGCATCGGTCTGACGATCAGCCGCGCCCTGGTCGAGGCACACGGCGGAGGCCTCTCCGCGGTCAGTGCCGGCAAAGGTCACGGTTCGGCGTTCACCATTCGGCTACCCACCGCCGGCGGCGGGTAGGGCCCTCACCCGGGAATACACCCCCCCGGGGTATGGTTCTGCCAGAGACGGAAGGACGGGCATGACCGATCACGCGCCACACCCCGCCACGATCCCGGGCTACACCGACGACAAGGACAGCCACCTCACGCGGCTGCGTCGCATCGAAGGACAGGTGCGCGGGTTGCAGCGGATGGTCGAGGCCGACACGTACTGCATCGACATCCTCACCCAGGTCTCCGCGGCCACCAAGGCCCTGGAAGCCGTCGCCCTGGGCCTGCTGGATGACCACCTGCGGCACTGCATGGTCCACGCCGCGAACGACCCCGCCCACCTCGAGGAGAAGCTGAGCGAGGCCTCCTCCGCCATCGCTCGACTCGTCCGATCCTGAACCCGACGACCCACCAGCAGTACCTGAAGGAGACACCCCATGAACACCCAGACCTTTGCTGTCACCGGCATGACCTGCGGCCACTGCGTGAGCGCCGTGAGCAGCGAGATCCAGCAGATCCCCGGCGTCACCGACGTCACCGTCGACCTCGCCGCCGGAGGAACCTCGACCGTCACGGTGACCAGTAACACCCCGGTCAGCGAGGCCGACGTCGCCACCGCCCTCGACGAGGCCGGCGACTACCACCTCGCCACCGCCTGACAACGCAGCACAGGCCCTCGACCAGGGTCGGAAGGACAGCAATGACCACGCACGTGGACGACACCCAGCAGCAGGACCGCGACGTCGAGCTCGTGATCGGGGGCATGACCTGCGCGTCCTGCGCGGCCCGCATCGAGAAGAAGCTGAACAAGATGCCCGGCGTCACGGCCACGGTGAACTACGCGACCGAGAAGGCCAAGGTCAGCTTCGCCGCCGACGTGGACCCGGCGGACCTCGTCGCCACCGTCGAGGCCACCGGCTACACGGCGACCCTGCCCGCCCCACCCACCACGGACACCACCAGCGCCCCGGTGGATGCCGCGCAGCGCGCCAAGGACGAAGAAGCCGCCTCGTGGCGCCAGCGACTGGTCGTCTCGACCGTCCTGAGCGTGCCGGTGCTCCTGATGTCCATGGTGCCGGCCCTGCAGTTCGACAACTGGCAGTGGCTCTCCCTGACCCTGGCCTCCCCCGTCGTCGTGTGGGGCGCCCTGCCGTTCCACCGTGCGGCCTGGGCGAACCTGCGCCACGGCGCGGCCACCATGGACACCCTCATCTCGGTCGGCGTGGGCGCTGCCTACCTCTGGTCGCTGTGGGCGCTGTTCTTCACCGACGCCGGCATGACCGGCATGCGGATGCCGTTCGACCTCTTCCCCGGTCGCTCCGGAGCCGAGGAGGCACACCTCTACCTCGAGGTCGCCGCCGCGGTCACCACCTTCATCATCGCCGGGCGCTACTTCGAGGCCAAGGCCAAACGCACCTCCGGTGCCGCCTTGCGCGCCCTGCTGGACATGGGCGCCAAGGACGTCGCCGTCCTGCAACACGGTCCTGGGGGGCCGGTCGAGGTCCGGATGCCGGTCTCGCAGCTGGCCGTCGGCGACCGCTTCGTCGTGCGACCGGGCGAGAAGGTCGCCACCGACGGCACGATCATCAGCGGCACCTCCGCCATCGACGCCGCCATGCTCACCGGCGAGTCCGTCCCCGTCGAGGTCGCCCCCGGCGACAGCGTCGTCGGCGCCACCGTCAACGCCGGAGGACGCCTGGTCGTCCAGGCCACACGCATCGGCTCCGACACCCAGCTCGCCCAGATGGCCCGCCTCGTCGAGGACGCCCAGAACGGCAAGGCCGACGTCCAGCGACTCGCCGACCGGGTGTCCGCCGTGTTCGTCCCCATCGTCATCGGGCTGTCCCTGACCACCCTGGCTGCATGGCTGGTCACCGACCACTCCGCGACCGCGGCCTTCACCGCGGCCGTCGCCGTCCTGATCATCGCCTGCCCCTGCGCGCTCGGGCTGGCCACTCCCACAGCCTTGCTCGTCGGCACCGGTCGCGGCGCGCAGCTCGGCATCCTCATCAAGGGCCCACAGATCCTGGAGTCCACCCGCCGCGTCGACACCATCGTGCTCGACAAGACCGGGACCGTGACCACCGGCTACATGGGCGTCAGCCAGGTCCACCCGGCCGAGGGCGAGTCCGTGGGCGAGGTGCTCAGCATCGCCGGCGCCCTCGAAGACGCCTCCGAGCACCCCATCGGTCGCGCCATCGCCAAGCACGCCAGCGAGAGCGGCATCGACCTGGCCACCGTCCAGGACTTCACCGGGCACGGTGGCAACGGCGTCTCCGGAGTCGTTGACGGCCACGCCGCCCAGGCCGGTCGCCGCTCCTGGCTCGCCGATCACTGGTCGCTGACCGCCCCCGAGGACCTTGTGCAGCTGGCCGAGGCCGCCGAGACCGAAGGCCGCACCCCGGTCTGGGTCGCCTGGGACGGCAACATCCGCGCAGTGGTCGTCGTGTCCGACACGGTCAAGGACAGCTCAGGGCCTGCCATCGCGGACCTGCGGCAACTCGGGCTGCGCCCGGTGCTGCTCACCGGTGACAACGAACGTGCCGCCCGCGAGGTCGCCCGCCAGGTCGGCATCGACCCGCAGGACGTCATCGCCGAGGTTCTCCCGGCGGACAAGGTCGACGTCGTCAAGCGCCTGCAGTCCGAAGGTGCGGTCGTGGCGATGGTCGGCGACGGCGTCAACGACGCCGCGGCCCTGGCCCAGGCCGACCTCGGGCTGGCCATGGGCACCGGCACCGACGTCGCCATCGAGGCCTCCGACCTCACGTTGGTCAGCGGGGACCTACGAGCCGCCCCGGACGCCATCCGGCTTTCCCGAGCCACCTTGGGAACCATCAAGGGCAACCTGTTCTGGGCGTTCGCCTACAACGTCGCCGCCCTCCCCCTGGCCGCGTTCGGGTTGCTCAACCCCCTGATCGCCGGCGCTGCCATGGCATTCAGCTCCGTGTTCGTCGTCAGCAACAGCCTGCGCCTACGACGCTTCGACCCCTCCCGCTGAGCGCGCCCGCCCTGTCATTGCCCGACCGGGACCGGGCAATGACAGGGCTGCATTGTTCAGCGAACCTTGACCGAACCTCCACGCTCCCCACGGGTTGTCTCCTGGGACTGCTGCACGAACGGGTGACAGGTTGGGTCACGCAGCCTGAGTGGCGGGCGTGGTCATGATGGCTTCGTATTCAACAGGGGTCAATCGTCCGAGGCCGGCCTGGCGTCGGCGTCGGTGGTAGGTCCTCTCGATCCAGGTCACGATCGCGATCCGGAGCTCCTCGCGGGTGGCCCAGGCGCGGCGGTCGAGGACGTTCTTTTGGAGCAGTGAGAAGAAGCTCTCCATGGCCGCGTTGTCCCCGGCCGCACCGACGCGGCCCATGGATCCGACCATGCCGTGCCGGTTGAGTGCGTGGACGAATTTCCTGCTTCGAAATTGCGATCCTCTGTCCGTGTGAACCACACAGCCGGCCACGTCGCCGCGCCTGGCGACCGCGTTGTTCAGCGCCGCGACCGCCAGTCGCGACTTCATCCTCGAGTCGATCGAGTAGCCCACGATCCGGTTGGAGTAGACGTCCTTCATCGCGCAGACGTAGAGCTTGCCTTCCGCGGCGGTCCAATGCTCCGTGATGTCCGACAGCCACAACTCGTTCGCGGCATCAGCCTTGAACTCGTGCCGGACGACGCCGTGCTTGTCGACCACGGCGCACAGGTCGTCGTGGACCGGTGGACCGGGCTTCTTCGCCTTGCCGTGCTTGGGCTTGCCGAACACCGACCACCACCCCAGCTGGGAACAGATCCGCCACGCTGTCCGCTCCGCCATCGCCTCACCTGCGATAGCGGCCTCGTCGACCAGGAACCGATACCCGAACTCCGGGTCGTCCTTGTGGGCGTCGAACAGCGCGTTGGCGCGGTAGGCCTCGACCAGTTCTGCGTCGGTGACCGGCGCCTGGAGCCAGCGGTAGTAGGGCTGGCGAGCGATCTTGAGTACCCGGCACGTCACCGTGACGGGGATCCCGTCGACGGCCAGCTCGCGGACGAGCGGGTACATCATTTTCCCGGCAGATTGGCCTGCGACAAGTAGGCAGCCGCCCGGCGCAGCACCTCGACTTTTTCTCGAGGAGCCGGTTGCGCCGCTTCAACTCGCGTAGCTGGGCGTTCTGGTCCTCGGTCATCCCGGGCTTGGTGCCGTCTTCGACGTCGGCGGCGCGCATCCAGGAGTTCAACGTGGTCTGGTGGATCCCGAAGTCCTTCGCGATCTGCTCCAGCGGGGTCTTCGGATCCCGGCTCCTGGCGACACGAACAACGTCGTCACGGAACTCGCGGGGGTAGGGCTTGGGCACAGCGACATCCTCTCAAGCCTGCCCGTCGGGCAAGCCAGTTCAGTTGTCACCTATTCGTGCAGCAGTCCCCCTCGATGCTCGAGGACATCAGGTGAACCGTCGAGGAGGCGCCCGTGTCCACCCGCCTGGCCCACAACGAGGGTCCAGAAGCTGGCGCGAATTCTGGGGCAGGTGCCTGGGCACGCCTGCACCCCCGGGCCACGCACGAGCAACGCGTATGATACCCCTTGGGGTATAACCGAGTGAGGAGCACACCATGACCTACGCACTGAGCATCGCGATCGACCTCCCCTTCGACGAGACGGTGGAGGCGACGCGAGACGCATTGACCACCAGCGGGTTCGGGGTGGTTTCCGACATCGACATGCACGCGACCTTCGGCGCCAAGCTGGGAGAGTCGGCCGCGGCGGAGCTCGGGGAGTACCGCATCCTGGGTGCCTGCAACCCCAGGCTTGCGCAGAAGGCCCTGGCCAGTGAGCCGGACGTCGGGCTCCTGCTCCCCTGCAACGTCGTCGTGCGCCGCGCCCCGCACGCCACGTCCACCACCGTCCAGGCCATCGACGCGATGGTCATCAGTGACCTGAGCGGCCACGCTGGCGTCACCGAGGTGGCGTCCGAGGCCACCGCTTTGCTCAGGGCCGCCCTGGACGTACTCGCGGCTGGTGGAGGCGCCAAGTCCGCGGACCTCGGCCTTTCGGACGCGGCGTCATGACCTACGGGACCATCCGGCGTCCACGCACTCAGAGCTGGTTGACGTGACGGACGGCCACGGCATGGGAGTTGCCTGGGTATGGCCCCTGGTCCTGGTCCTTGGGCTCGTCATCGTCGTGTGGGCCCTGATCCGTGCGTACCGGGCCAACCCCGGTCACGCCTCGGTGGGAACGGGGAGTGCCCGCCTGATCCTGCAGGAGCGCTTCGCCCGCGGGGAGATCACCGAGCAGGAGTATCGCGAACGGATGCGCGTGCTGGATGAGCACTGAGATCGACCGTCGCCGCGCGCTGCAGATCGCGACGCTCGGTGCGGCCACGGCTGTCGTGGGCGCAGTGGGCACGTGGAGGTCACTGATCCCACCCGAGACCTCCGCCCTGGACCCGCAGGCGGACGAACGCCTTCGCGAACCCCTGGTCCTGTCCAGCCGTGACGGAGTCCTGGACGTGGACCTGACGGCAGCATCCGGGGTCGTGATGGCCGGGCGGCGCACCCGGGCCCTGGGCTACAACGGAACGAGCCCGGGCCCGACCCTTCGTGTCTCTCCGGGGGACGTCCTGCGCGTGACCTTGGCGAACAACCTCGACGACACCACGAACCTCCACACCCATGGCCTTCATGTGTCGCCAGAAGGCAACAGCGACAACGTCTTCCGCATGGTCGAGCCCGGTGCCAGCGCGCGCTACGAGTACATCATCCCGTCCGACCACCCGACCGGGACGTTCTGGTACCACCCGCACCACCACGGCACCGTGGCCGACCAGATGTTCGGCGGACTGTTCGGGGCCCTGCTCGTCGCCGAGCCGGTGGACGCGGGGACGGCGCAGGATCGGGTGCTGGTGGTCAGCGACACCACGCTGACCGACGACGGAGAGGTCGCCGCGGTCAGCCGACGACAGGTGATGGCGGGACGGGAGGGCGAACTGGTCCTCATCAACGGTCAGCTGCGCCCGCGCATCGACGTCACCTCCGGCTCACCGCAACGGTGGCGCGTCGTCAACGCCTGCACCTCCAGGTTCCTCGAGCTGGCCCTGGACAAGCACACCTGGGGGTTCCTGGGATATGACGGTCAGGCCCTCGGGGAGCCCCACGAGCGGGACACCGTCGTCCTCGCCCCGGGCAACCGCGTCGACCTGCTCATGCAGCCGCTGGAAGCCGGCACCTTCACCCTACGAACCCTCGCCCATGACCGCGGCGGCATGGGCATGATGGACGGCGGCGCATCCGAGACCTCAGCGGAGACCGCCCTCGCCACGGTCCAGGTCGCGCACCCCAGCGCCCCCGCGGGTTCCACTTCACGGTCCACGCTCGGCGGTCCACCCTTCCCTGCGCCCGCCGACCTACGCGGCGAGACACTGGCGGGTCGGCGGACCATCACCTTCACGATGGGCATGGGCATGGGAGGCGGCGGGGGCATGACATTCGGCTTCGACGGCCGGGAGTTCGACCCCGAACGTGTCGACCAGACCGTCACGCTCGGCGCCGTCGAGGAGTGGACCATCGCCAACACCTCACCGATGGATCACCCCTTCCACCTGCACGTGTGGCCGATGCAGGTCGTGGCCGCCGCCGACATGGACCCGACGGGGCGCCCGGACTGGCGCGACGTCGTCATCGTCCCCGCCCGCGGTCAGGTGACGGTTCGGATCCGCTTCGCGGACTTTGCCGGTCGCACCGTCTACCACTGCCACGTCCTCGACCACGAGGACCAAGGAATGATGGGCATCATCGACGCGACACCCTGAACCAACGACCGGGCCGACGATCTGGCTGCAGGCAAGGTCGCGGCTGGCTCAGCAGCCGCAATCGGGCTTCGTGCACGTGTCCTGTGTGGTGCGCGGTGCCAGAACCACGGGGGCGCAGCAGTCTTCACCGCGCCAGTTCTCCAGGCCTTCGCGGACCGCTACCGCGGCGATGACGAGCGCGGCGACGGCGTCGAGCCACCACCAGCCCATGAGAGCGTTGGCGAGCAGGCCGAGGAGCAGCACGGCGGACAGGTAGGTGCACAACAGGGTCTGGGTGGAGTCGGCCACGACGGAGCCGGACCCGAGCTCGCGTCCGGTGCGGCGCTGAGCCCAGGACAGCAAGGGCATCACTGCCAGCGACGTCGCGGCCAGTGCGATGCCGAGCGCAGATGCGTCTGGTCGCTGCCCGGTGGCCAGTGCCGTCAGGGAGTCGACCGTGACGTACGCGGCCAGGGCGAAGAACGACACCGCGATGAGGCGGCGGGCGGTGTGCTCGCGCGACTCGGGCACCCGGTGGCGGAACTGCCAGAGGATGACCAGCCCGGAGGCGACCTCCACGGTGGAGTCCAGACCGAAGCCGACCAGCGCGGCCGAGTCCGCTGCCTTACCCCAGGTTATTGCCAGCACGGCTTCGATGAGGTTGTAGGCCACCGAGGCCCCGGCCAGGAGCTGCGCGCGGACGGCGAGTTGGGCTCGACGGTCCGAGACGGTCGGTGACGCCATCTGTGGGCGGGCGGACCCGGTCACCAGTCCACCCCGGAGCACTGGCGGTCGCGGGTGGTCTCCACCTGCAGTGTGGCGTGCGCGATGGCGAACTGGTCGTGCAGGACGGTGCGCGCTGCGGCGAGGACCTGTTCGGGGTCGCCGGCCTCGGTGACCAGGTGCGCGGTGGCGACGTCCATGCCCGAGGTCAGGGTCCACACGTGCAGGTCGTGGACTCCGGAGACGCCATCCACGTTCTCCAGGGCGGTCAGCATCTGTGTGGGTTCGATACCGGCCGGGGCGTGCTGGCCGAGCACGGCCAGGACCTCCCGGCCGAGCATGACCGCGCGCACGAGGACGAAGGCGGCGATGGCCAGGGCGATCAGGGTGTCCCAGACCGCCGCTCCGGTCGCGGACACCAGCAGCGCGGCGACGATGACGCCCACCGAGCCCAGGGTGTCGGCAATGACCTCGAGGTAGGCGCCCTTGACGTTCAGGCTCTCCCCGGCCCCGCCACGCAGCAGGAAGATGCAGATGACGTTGATGACCAGTCCGATAGTGCCGACGACCAGCATCGTGCCGGAGGCGACCTCGGCTTCGGTGCCGATGCGGCTGACCGCCTCCACGCCGATGTAGAGCGCGACGCCAATCATGAGCAGGACGGCCAGGCCGGAGGCGAACACCTCCGCCCGGTAGGAGCCGAAGGTGCGGCGCCCGGTGCTGTCCGGGCGGGTCGCGATCCGGGTCGCGACCAGCGCCGCACCCAAGGTCACCACGTCGGCGGCCATGTGCCCGGCGTCAGAGAGCAGCGCCAGCGACTGCGAGAGCAGCCCCGCGACCAGCTCCACCCCGAAGAACCCTCCGACGAGGGCGAACGCCACCGCCAGGCGCCACCGGTGCCGGCCACCGGCGTGCCCGCCACCGTGCCCGTGGTTGCCGCTCACGCGGGACCCTCCCCCGAACGGTCAACGCCTGCGCCTGCACCCGGGTCGTGCACGGTGTGCTCGCGGGTGACGTCGAGCAGCATCCGCACGTGCGCGTCGGACAGGCGGTAGTACACGTTGCGTCCCTCCCGGCGGCCGGTGACCACGGATGCAGCCCGCAACAGGCGCAGCGCCTGGCTGACGGTCGTCTCCGTCGTCCCGGTCGCCGCGGCCAGGTCACACACGCACAGCTCCCCGGCCTCCAACAGGGCGTAGAGGAGCTTGGCCCGGGTCGGGTCGCCCAGCAGCTTGAAGACGCTGGCCACGACCGCGATCTCCTCGGGGCGCGGCGCGTTCTCGGTGACCAGTCGCACCTTGTCCGGGTGCACGCACTCCACCGCGCACCCGTCGAGCCCCAGGACGGTCGCCATCAACGCCTCCTTCATCTGAATATATGAACAGATATAACTGTGTTCCTCGGCCGCGCCTGTGTCAACTTGGCGTCGCCATCGACAGAGACCTCTGGTCCTTGTCCCCGCAGGCCCGATGCCGTCGGCACGCATCGGTCAAGTCGACCACGACCACGGAAGCCTGTGGGCCAGGCCTCCCACGCCGTGAGCCCTCATTCGCACGACGCCGCGGACGCCATCCATGGGGATGCCGCGTCTAGTGATCGCGGCATCCGGTCGCTCCAGATAGAGGACGCTGTCGCCCTATGGGAGTTTGGCAGGACCCTTGACGAGATTCTCGAAAGTGGCGGCGGCACCGCTGGCTTGGTCGTCCAGGACGTGCGCGTAGACGCGCAGGGTGATGGCGGGGTCGGCGTGTCCGAGCCTCGCGGCGACGACGTGGACCGGGACGCCGGCTTTGAGGAGCATGGTGGCGTGCAGGTGGCGCAGGTCGTGCAGCCGGATCACCGGCAGGCCTGGTCTGCCGGCCTTGGCGGCGGCGGTGTTGTGCTGGCGTTGGAGCTTGGCCATCAGTGCGGTGGGGGTGTCGGGGAACAGCGGTTCGCCGAGCTCGCGGCGGAAGACGTGGTCCCCGCCCGCCCACAACGCCCCGGCGAGGTCACGTTCGGTCTCCTGGCGACTGCGGTGCTCGGTCAGCACCGCGACGGTGCCGGCGTCGATGCTGACGGTGCGTTCGCGCCCGCCCTTGGTGCTGCCCTCGACCCGCACCCCGTTGATGACCGACACGGTCCCCCGCAGCCGCACGAACGCGCCCTGGCCGTGCTCGTCGCCGAGGTGGACGTCGGCCCAGCGCAGGTTCATCAGCTCCCCGCGCCGGGCGCCGGTGTACGCGGCGAGGCGGAAGTAGCCGTGCAGCCGGTGCCCCGTGGTCGTGGCCAGGAAGGAGGCCAGGTCGTCCGCGGTCCACATGACGACCGCGGCAGCCTGCTCCTTGCGGGGCCGTTTGGCCCGCTCGGCCGGGTTGGTCGTGAGGATCTGGTCGTTGCGGACCGCGTCGGCGAACGCCTTGCGCAGCACCGCGTGCACGTACTCCACGCTCCGCGCTGACAGCGGCTTGCCGCCCCTCCCGCCGGACTCCATGAGCTGCCGGTACAGGGTGCTCAGATCGGCCGGGCGCAGCGCCTGCAACCGGACCCGCCCGATCCGCGGCGCCACATACGTGTTGATGAGGTGCTCGTACCCGGCCCGGGTACGCGGTTTGACCTCCAACGCGTGCGCCAGCAGCCACCGGTCCAGGTACTCCCCCACGGTCAGCATGCTGCGGTCGACGAACTCGCCCCGGCCGGCGGCGATCCGCGCCTCGTCCCGGGCCCGCTTGGCCGCGGCCTCGGTGGGAAACCCACCCACCCACCGGGGCTTGCTCACCCCGGCGCTGTCGGTCACCCGGATCACGTACGACCAGCTGTTCCCGCGCCGGATCACCCCGTTACGCAGCTTCGGCGCCGCACCACCCTGGCGGGCGCTGCTCATCGGGCACCCGCCAACGGAGCAGCCGGCACTCGCTGCAGGGAGTCGACGTAGGTCGCGAGATCCTCCCCGCGGACCCGACGCGACCCGCCGATCCGCACCGAGGGCAACGCCCCGGACCGGACCAGCTCGTAGACCTTGCTGCGGCCCACGCTCAACGCCGTGGCGACGTCGGTCAGCGTGTAGAGCATCTTGGTTTCCATGGTGTTCCCCTTCCCTCGTGAGGCCCGCGATGCCGTGATCGGGTGCGGGCTGGCTGTCATCCGAAAGCGTCCGACGGGGCTCTTGTGGACACCGGGCCTTCCGTGGTTTCGTGTCCACCGCACGGAGCCGGGCTCAGGCGGTACGACAGCCCAGCCCCACCCCGCTGCTAACACTTTGCTAACCGCACACCGGACAGAACCCGATGCGATCGCACGATTCGAGGAGGCCGTGAGCACGAAACGTGCTCCCAAAAACGTTCTGGGACAGCCCGTCTCGAACTGAAAATCGGAAGGTCGACGGTTCGACCCCGTCCCTGGCCACCACAACACCCGACGCCGCAAGCCAGTGATCTGGCTTGCGGCGTCGTTGTTCGTGCGGGTGGGTTGGCGCGGGTGCCGGATGAGAACGTGCGGTCGAACCCTTGACGTCACCAGACTTCCGAGCGCAATATATTGCATGCCAATCCCCGCGGAGTCCGATCGCGCCCTCCCTCGCTCCCTCCTGCGCGACGACGCGTATCTGGCGCTGCGCACCGGCATCATCGACGGCACCTTCGCGCCCGGCGAGCGGCTCAACGACGCTGAGCTCGGCCGCTGGCTCGGCGTGAGTCGCACGCCGATCCGCGAGGCGATCGGGCGGCTGGAGCGGGCAGGACTGGTCCAGTCCAAGCCCGGCAGCTACACCCGAGTCAGCCCGCTCGACGTGCGCGAGGCCCGCGCCGCGCAGTCCGTCGCCGCCGCACTGCATGAGCTGGCCGTCCGGGAAGCAGTCCCGAGCCTCACCGCGAGCGACCTGCGTGCCATGCGCGAGGCCAACCAGCGCTTCACCGAAGCCCTGAACGCGCGCAACGCCGAGGCCGCCCTCGGCGCCGACGACGACTTCCACGCCGTCACGGTCACCGCGAGCGCGAACCCGGTCACCGTAACGGTGCTCGAGCAGGTCACGCCTCTGCTCCGGCGGCTCGAGCGGATCCGCTTCTCGAGCCTCGACGGTCGGGGATCGGTGGCCCTTCACGAACAGATCATCACCCTCTGCGAGGCCGGTGACGCCGACGCGGCGGGCCGCGCTGCGCGCGAGAACTGGCAAGCCCTGCTTCCTCTCGTCGACCTGGTCGACGCCGCCGCCGACAGCCAAGCCGGCTGACCGGTCAACCCCCCTGAACGAAGGAGCCACCCATGTCCATCGCCGACTTCGAGCGCTACCCCCTGACCTTCGGCCCCAGCCCGGTCCACCGGCTGGACCGGCTCACCGCCCACCTCGGTGGTGCACAGGTGTGGGCCAAGCGTGAGGACGTCAACTCCGGCCTGGCGTTCGGGGGCAACAAGACCCGCAAGCTCGAGTACATCGTCCCGGACGTGCTCGCCTCCGGCGCCGACACGCTGGTGTCGATCGGCGGATACCAGTCGAACCACACCCGCCAGGTCGCTGCCGTCGGCGCGAAACTCGGCCTCAAGGTGCGCCTGGTCCAGGAGCGCTGGGTCGACTGGGAGGACCCGGGCAACGACCGGGTCGGCAACATCTTGCTCTCCCGCCTCATGGGGGCGGACGCACGCCTCGACCCGGCCGGCTTCGACATCGGCCTCCGGCAGTCCTGGCAGCAGACCATCGACGAGGTCGAGCGCGGCGGCGGCAAGCCGTACCCGATTCCGGCCGGCGCCTCGGAGCACAAGTTCGGTGGTCTCGGCTTCGCGAACTGGGCCGATGAGGTGGCCGCCCAGGAGGAGGAGCTCGGCGTCTTCTTCGACACCATCGTCGTCTGCACGGTCACCGGCTCGACCCACGCCGGCATGATCGCGGGCTTCGCCGCTCTGGAGGAGGCCGGTGGTCGGCCGCGCCGCGTCATCGGGATCGACGCCTCGGCGACCCTGGAGAAGACGACGGACCAGGTCGCCAGGATCGCCCGCAACACCGCCGAACTCATCGGCCTCGGCCGAGACCTGCGCGACGACGAGATCACCGTGCTCGAGGGGTGGGCGGGCGACGAGTACGGCGTGCCCGTGGACTCGACCATCGAGGCGATCCGACTGGCCGCCAGCCTCGAAGGAATGATCACCGACCCCGTGTACGAAGGGAAGTCGATGGCCGGCCTCATCGACCTGGTCACCTCCGGAGACATCCCCAAGGACTCCACGGTCCTCTACGCCCACCTCGGCGGCCAGCCTGCGCTCAACGCCTATGCCGGCGCCTTCGACTGAAGCGGGAGAATCCACACGGCGGAAGGGGGCTGGGCCAGGCCGCTGGCCCTCGACTCAGGGCTGCTCCACGCCCCACGACGCGGCGAGCAGATCCGCCAGCCGACGCTGTTGAACCCCTGCGACATGGTTCGCGGGGTCGAGCCAGGCATCGTGGGCGGCGCGGATCCGTGGCCAGTCCTCGACGGTCATGGCGAACCACGCGGTGTCGCGTGACCTCCCCTTCGTCACGACGTGTCTGCGGAACGTGCCCTCGTAGGTGAACCCGAGCCGCTCGGCGGCGCGCCGCGAGGGGGCGTTGAGCGAGTCGCACTTCCACTCGAAACGACGGAAACCGAGGTCGAAGACGTGGCGAGCCAGCAGGGACATCGCCTCGGTCGCCGCAGTGGTGCGTTGGAGCCTGGGTCCGAGAATGATGTTGCCGACCTCGACCGTGCCGTTCACCAGATCGACCCGCATCAGGCTGGCGAGCCCACAGGCCACTCCCGCAGCATCACGGATGACGACCTCCGCCGTCGCGTCGGCGATGCGGCGCAGGACGTGCTCCCGCAACGCTTCGGCGTCAAGGGGCGGCTCCTCCTTGAGGTACGTCCACAGGGCGTCGTGCTCCTCGCCGGCGATCTCGGGACGTAGTTCGTCCGCGTGCTCGACCGCGAGCGCCTCGAGCGTGCAGTGGCGACCGGCCATGGCCACGACGTGGGGGAAGGGCGGAGGCGTCCAGCCCACAACCTCCGCCCCGACCGACTGCCGGTGGTCGTTGACGCGCACGCCGTCGCGCACGGAGCTCGGCAGGAGCGCCTGGCCGATCGGCCCGGGGTTGTGGGCGACCTCCCAGCGGAACCCGTCGGGATCGGCGAAGTAGCCGGTGTAGCCGCCCCAGTCCCGGGCCTGTCCGTCCGAGACGACGGTGGCGCCCGCCCGGCGGGCGAGATCGAGGACGGCATCGACCACGTCACGTGTGGGGACGTTGTGGGCGAGGGTGATCGGAGCGATGCCCGGCCCCTCACGGACGGCACCGACCTCCCCCTCGAAGGCCCGCTGATCCCAGAGCGACAGCATGAGGTGCTCACCGACCCGGATCATGATGACCTCGTCCGGGACCTCGAGCTCGGCCCGCCATCCGAGGCCGTCGAGGTAGAAGCTGCGGGCGGCCGAGAGGTCGGCGACGGCGAGGGTGACGAAGCTGATCCGCTGGTCCATGCGCAAAACCCTAGGCCCGAGCCAGGAGGGTGGCTGGGCGTGACGTGGCGGGCGAGTCAGGCGCTGCGAAGGTGCGCCGCAAGGCTCGCGATGCGCGGGGCCAGTTCGTCGCAGGCGGCGTCGAAGGCCGACTGCGAACCGACGGCGACCGGGTCGGGGATCGACCAGTGCGTCCAGCCGTGGCCGGCAAGCTCCTCGTGGGCGCGGTCGCAGACCGTGATGACGTGATCCCCTTCGCGCAGCTCGTCGTCGAGCAGGCGGGGGCGGGTGCGACGCAGCGGCAGCGCATGGCGCTGCGCCGTCTCGACGGCGCCCGGGTGGATCCGCTCGCCCGGGTGCGTGCCCGCCGAACCGGCTTCGATGCGGCTCTCGCGGCGCCAGAGCGCCGCAGCCAAGTGCGAGCGCGCCGTGTTGGCCGTGCAGACGAAGAGGACCCGTCCGGGCACAGGGAGACCAACCCCGGCGACATCCGCCGGCAGCGCCTCGCGAACGAGCGAGAGGTACGAACGGCGGGCATCCCCTTCGGACCTGCGCCGAACGACGAGACCGGCGGCCTCGAGCGTCCTGAGGTGGTGAGCGAGCAGGTTCGACGGGACCTCGAGCGCGCTGCCGAGCTCGGACGCGGACACGTCCCCGACCGCCAGAACGTCGACGATGCGCAGCCGCGTGGGGTCACCGAGGGCGGCGTGCGTCGCCGCGCGCCGCTCCAACGACTGGCCCTCGGGTGTTTGCTCAACGTTCATTGCCTCAATATTGACTGAGACAATTGGGCCTGTCAAGATCTCGACGTGACCACTCACTCCCCATCCCACTCAGACGTCCGCCCCGGTGAGGACCACGCCGGCTCCGTCGCCAAGCTCTCCACCCTCGACCGGTTCCTGCCGGTGTGGATTGGCCTCGCCATGATCGTCGGGCTCATCCTCGGACGCGCCGTGCCCGGCCTCGACGAGGCACTGAGTGCCGTCGAGATCGACGGGATCTCACTGCCGATCGCGATCGGCCTGCTCGTCATGATGTACCCCGTCCTGGCCAAGGTCCGGTACGACCGACTCGACAGCGTGACCGCGGACCGACGCCTGCTCGGGTCGTCGCTGCTGCTCAACTGGGTCATCGGGCCCGCGCTGATGTTCGCCCTCGCCTGGATCTTCCTGCCCGACCTGCCCGAGTACCGCACGGGGCTGATCATCGTCGGGCTGGCCCGCTGCATCGCCATGGTCATCATCTGGAACGACCTCGCCTGCGGCGACCGCGAGGCCGCCGCCGTCCTCGTGGCCATCAACTCGATCTTCCAGGTGATCGCCTTCGCGGCCCTTGGCTGGTTCTACCTCTCCGTGCTCCCGGGGTGGCTCGGACTCGACCAGGCCGACCTCGACATCTCCGCCTGGCAGATCGCGAAGTCGGTGCTGATCTTCCTCGGACTGCCCCTGCTGCTCGGCTACCTGTCCCGACGCCTCGGCGAGAAGAAGTGGGGCCGCACGGCGTACGAGGAGTCCTTCCTGCCGCGGATCGGCCCGTGGGCCCTCTACGGACTGCTGTTCACGATCGTCCTGCTCTTCGCCCTCCAGGGCGACCAGATCACCAGCAAGCCGCTGGACGTCGCCCGGATCGCCGTGCCGCTACTGGCCTACTTCGCCCTCATGTGGGGCGGAGGGTACCTCCTCGGGAAGGCCCTGGGGATGAGCTACGAGCGGACGACGACGCTCGCTTTCACCGCCGCGGGCAACAACTTCGAGCTCGCCATCGCCGTCGCCATCGCGACCTTCGGAGTCACCTCCGGCCAGGCCCTCGCCGGGGTTGTCGGGCCCCTCATCGAGGTGCCCGTGCTCGTCGGCCTCGTCTACGTCAGCCTCGCGCTGCGCAACCGGTTCCCGCACCGGGCTGCGTGAGTCCGCCCTCGCCCCTCTCCCACAACCCTCAGGAGCCCGCCGTGACCACCAGCTCGCTCGACCAGACCGATCCCTACGACGCCATCGTCAAGGACCTCACCTACTCCTACGAAGGGGTCTTCTCCCCCGACAGCATCGCCAGCGCCGTCGCGTCGGCCCGAGCCACCCTCGAGTCGGTCGCCACCGTCACGACACACCTGCCGGTCCTCGTCGCCCGACAGGCGAAGGAGCAGCTCATGTCGGCCGCGCAGGCCGAGGGCCACGTCTCCAAGAGCGTCCCCGAGATCCTCTTCGTCTGCGTCCACAACGCCGGCCGCTCCCAGATGGCCGCCGCCCTCGCCGAGCACCTCTCCGCCCGACGCGTCCACGTCCGATCGGCCGGCTCCGCGCCGACCAACGAGATCAACCCCACCGTCGTCCAGGTCCTGCAGGAACGCGGCATCAGCCTCCACACCGCCTACCCGAAGCCGCTCTCCGACAGCGTCGTCCGCGCCGCCGACGTGATCGTCACGATGGGGTGCGGCGACGCGTGCCCGATCTTCCCCGGCAAGCGCTACGAGGACTGGGACGTGCGCGACCCCGCAGGTCAGCCCGTCGACGCCGTCCGCGAGATCCGCGACGACATCCAGGCCCGCGTCACGACCCTGCTCCGCGAGATCCTCGACCGACCCTGACCGCCCCCACGAAAGGCACCCCCATGACCACTGACGCCACCGCTCGTCCGTCCGTCCTCTACGTCTGCATCCACAACGCCGGCCGCTCCCAGATGGCCGCCGCCTACACCCACCACCTCTCCGGCGGCGCCGTCGAGGTGCTCTCCGCCGGCTCTGCTCCGGCCGACTCGATCAACCCGGCCGTGCGTGACGCCATGCTCGAAGAGTGCATCGACATCTCGGCCGAGGTGCCCAAGATCCTCACCGTGGACGCCGTCAAGGCCTCCGATGTCGTCATCACCATGGGCTGCGGCGACACCTGCCCGATCTTCCCCGGCAAGCGCTACGAGGACTGGGTGCTCGAGGACCCCGCCGGCCAGGGCGTCGAGGCGGTCCGGCCGATCCGCGACGAGATCCGCGGGCGGGTCGTCGCGCTCCTCGGTGAGCTCGGGGTGGAATCGGTCGAACTCGCCCGCTGAAGGGTGGGCCGCCTGAGAGGATGGAAGGGCGCAGGACGGCGACCTTCACCGCCCGCTCACGGAGCTTGGAGAAACCATGAGCACCAACTCCCCGGCCCGGCGCTTGGCACGGATGTCGTTGTGGATGCTCGCGGCCTTCGCGGTGTGGACGGCGGCGTACATCGCCTTCAGCGGCCCGTTGGGCGAGGCGCTCGGGTTGGAGACGCAGAACGGCGAGGTCGTCTACGTCGAGGCGTGGGTGCCGTGGATCGCGCTCACCCTGCTCTGGATCTGGCCGCTGCTCGTCGGATTGGGCATGGCCATCGCTGCCCGACGCCGTGACGCGAAGGAGTTCCTCGCCCTGATCGCCATCCTCATCCACGGCGTCCTCCTGGTGTTGGTGGCGGGCCCCGCCGTGCTGGACCGGTTCCTGAACCTCTGACGGACGCGGCGGCGAGGGAGCCGCCGAGTCTGCCGATGCGCGGGCAGGCGTCGCCGAGCCAGCGCTGTCAGTGGTGGCTGGAAGAGTGTGGACATGAGCACAGCCGCCCTGTTTCCCGCCCCAGATGGCGTGGCGATGGCGGCTGCGGCGAGCCCGTCGGCGATGGGTGCGGGCACCGGATTGCGCACGGCGATCGCCAGGGGCCATGCGGCCGTCGACGGGATCTTGGCCGCGCTCGCCGTCGAGGCTGGTGCCGGGATGAACGCCGCCGACCAGCGCGAAACCCTGCGCGAGCTCGAACGGCTGACTCGCCGGACCGAGGCCGCCCGGTTGCGCGTCATCGCGGCGGCGGAGCGTTCTCGGTTGCCGGAGCGCACAGGGTTCGCCGACACCGGTGCATGGGTGGCCCGACAGACGATGACCAACCGGGCCACCGCGGCGGGCGACGCTGCGACGGCCCTCGCTCTGGGTGAGGACTGCCCCGCCGGAGGCGGACCACGGGCAGGTGAAGGGGGCGGGCCCCAGTCCGTCAACAGTGGGCTGCCGCTGGTCAGTGGCGTGGGCGAGTCAGGTGTCGCGGGTCGGGGCCTGACCGGCCACGCCTTCGACCGGGGCGAGATCTCCCTCAGCCACGCGAAGGTGATCGTCGGCGCCCTGCGCGACCTTCCCGACTCCATCGACGCCGGCCAGCGGGCGACGTGCGAGGCCGAGTTGCTTCGGCTGGCGGTGAACCGTTCGCCGGCCCAGCTCCGGCGCCTGGCGAGGCGGGTCCTCGACCAGGTGGAGCCCGACCCCGCCGTCGTCGACGCCCACGAGGAAGCTCTCGTCGCGTCGGAGGAGGAGCGCGCATGGGAGAACGCGACGTTCTGGGCCAGGGACAATCACGACGGGACGATGAGCGGGGCCTTCACGGTCCCCTGGCTGGCCGGGATCACGCTCAAGAAGGTGATCGACGCGATGACCGCGCCCCGGCGCCACACCGACGCGAGCGGTCGCGCCCTGCCGGACGCGGCCGACGGTCGCGAGACGGTGGATTGGAAGGGAGACCAGCTCGACTGGCGACGCCGTCGCGGCGTCGCCTTCGCGGAGCTGCTCCAACGCATCCCCACCGACCACCTGCACGACAAGGTCGCCGCCACCATCCTCGTCACGACGGACCTGGACGTCCTGCGGGGCAAGCGGGCGGCGGTCGGTCACACGGATCACGCCGACGCGGTGTCAGCCGGTGAACTCCGCCGATCCGCCTGTGGCGCGGGGGCCATGCCGGTCATCCTGGACGGCGACTCGATTCCCCTCGATCTGGGGCGCGAGCGACGATGCTTCACGACCTCGCAGCGGGTGGCGCTGAGCGCGACGTACACCGAGTGCGCGGCCGACGGATGTGACCGACCGTTCGCGTGGTGCGAGGTCCACCACCTCACGGCGTGGATCGATGGCGGGAGGACCAATCTCGCGAACGCGGTTCCCCTGTGCGGACATCATCACCGCGCCATCGACCGCAACGACACGACACACACCGTGATCCGCGAGGATCACCGCGTCCGGATCAGGTTCCGGCGAAGTCTGGAGTGACGGGGCCGCGCGGCTCAGGCGTGGCCGAAGTCGACCTCGTCCGCCTTCACCACGGCAGCCGTACGTCCCGGAGCGGACTGGTTCTCCCAGTAGAGGTTCGTGTGGGCGACCACCAGCGCCGGAGACGGGGCGCCGTACTCCGTGAGGTCACACGTCATGTGGGCGTCCGCCACGAGCGTCGTGTCGTAACCCCGCACGAACGCGCCGTGAAGCGTCGAGCGCACGCACGCGTCCGTCTGTGCCCCGGCGACCACCACACGCCCGACACCGCGGTCGGCCAGCACCGCCTCGAGGTCCGTGGCCTCGAAGGCGTCACCGTAGAGCTTGTGGACAACCGGCTCGTTCTCGGTCGCGGTCAGCTCCGGCGCGTACTCCCAGGACTCGCTCCCCTTCGCCAGGTGGTCGGAGGAGTGCTGCACCCACACGACGGGCACGTCCAAGGCCCGCGCCTTGTCGACCAAGCCCTCCACCTTCGCAACGGTCTCGTCCCGCGTCGGATGGCCGTCGATGACACCCCGCTGCATGTCGATGATGAGCAGTGCCGTGTTCGGACGGTTCTCCAAGGTGGTCATCAACGCTCCATGGCTCGGTCGCGGGGCGTCTCCCCACACACCGTCACCGTAGGTGCCCGCGGGGACAACGACCAACCTCGCCCACCACCGTCGCAACCTGACGCCTGGGCGCGTCATGCACTCAGAGGTCTCGCAGCAGCGGCACGACGTCCGCGGTGAACTGCGTCAGGAAGCGTTCCTGGTCGGCGCCCGGCCCGTGCACCACGAGGTGATCGAAACCGGCCTCGACGTACGGGCGGATCTGCGCCACGGCGTCGTCGGGGTTCGACGCGACGATCCACCGTTTCGCGACGTCCTCGATCGGCAGCGCGTCCGCCAGCCGCTCCATCTCGGCCGGGGAGTCCACGCTGTGCTTCTGCTCGGGCGTCAGTGACAGCGGGGACCAGAACCGACAGTTCTGCAACGCGGCGTCGGCGTCCCGGTCGTAGGAGACCTTGATCTCGATCATCCGGTCGATGCGGTCCGGGTCGCGCCCGCCTGCCTCAGCACCTTCGACGACGGCCGGGAGAAGCTTGTCGGTGTAGAGGTCCATCCCCTTCCCGCTCGTGCAGATGAACCCGTCCCCCACCCGCCCCGCGTACTTCGCCACGACCGGCCCACCCGCCGCGACATAGACCGGCACCGGGTGCTCCGGGCGGTCGAAGATGGCCGCGTCGCGGACCGTGTAGTACTCACCTTCGCGGGTCACGGACTCCTCGGTCCAGAGCGCACGGATCAACCGAACTGCCTCGCGCAACCGCCCGAACCGCTCCTTGAACTCTGGCCAAACCGCTCCCGTGACGGCCGTTTCATTGAGGGCTTCGCCTGTCCCCACCCCGAGGAAGACCCGCCCCTCCGTCAACAGGGACAGCGTCGCGAAGGCCTGCGCGACCACGGCGGGGTTGTATCGGAACGTCGGCGTCAGGACGCTCGTGCCGAGCTGGACGCGGGTGGTCCGCTCGCCCATGGCGGCCAACACCGACAACGAGAAGGGGGCGTGCCCGCCCTCCATCCGCCAGGGAAGGAAGTGATCACTCACGCTGATGCTGTCGAGGCCGAGGTCCTCCGCGCGGACGGCGAAGTCCACGAGGTCGCGGGGCCCGAACTGTTCCGCCGAGGCCTTGTAGCCGATCCGCAGGGGCGCCCGGTCCGTCACGGTGTCCGACCTGCCTGGCCCGCGTCCGACGCGAGGTCGGCGGCGGCCCCGCCGGACGTAGCCCCGCCGGACGACGCGCCGCCGGGGATCGTGTCGGTCGCGCCGTCCGGGGCGGGCGAGGGCGCGGACTGGGTCGTCTGCTCGGCCACGGACGAGGAGGCCGACGGTTCCGTGGTCGTCGTCGCGGGCGGCGTGGACGTGGTCGACGTGGTCGTCGGTGCGCTCGTCGTCGGCGACGACGTCGAGGGCTGGGTCGTCGTCGTCTCGGTCCGGGTCTCCGTCGCCGTCGTCGTGCTCGTCGTCGTCGTGGTGCTCGGCGCCGTGGTGGACGTCGAACTACTGGTCGTCGAAGGCTGGGTCGTCGAGGTCGTCGTCGACGGCTGGGTCGTCGAGGTCGTCGACGACGTGCCGCCGGGGACGAGCTCGCGGTTGCCTCCGTCGCTCAGGAACTGGGTTGCGGCCCAGGCGAGGAGCGCGAGGGCTAGCACGATCAGCAGGACGACGGGGACGAGTGAGCGGCGGTCGGCAGGGTCGGTCGCCGGTCGCGGCGTGACCGGGTACCGGCCCGTGGCGGCGCCGTCCTGGGCGCCGAGCGGCGCCGACGAGGTGACCGCCCGGCCGTGAGTCCCGGCGGCGCCGGAAGCAGCATCGGTTCCGGCGCCAGCAGTCGCCGCGCCACCGGCGCCAGCAGTCGCCGCGCCACCGGCGGCGCCGGCGGCGCCGGCCAGCCCCGGAACGACGCGAGTGGCGTTCGGGTCATCGCCGGCCGAATGCCGGCTCGCCGGGGCACCAGCCGCGCCGGCGCGCAGGCGCTCGATCAGTTCCTGCGCGCTGGAGGGCCGCAGCGCCGGGTCCTTCTCGAGGAGGTCCGCCACGAGGTCGCTGAGCCAGTGCGGGGCGTCCGGGCGTTCGTCACCGAGCCACGGGGCCGGGCGCTGGACGTGCGCCAGCAGTGTCGCCATCGACGTGCCTTCGGAGAACGGCGCACGCCCCACGAGCGCGTACCAGATGACGCATCCGAGCGAGTAGAGATCCGAACGGGCGTCGACGGCCTGGCTCTGGGCATGTTCGGGCGAAATGTATTCGGGCGACCCGACGACGGTCTGGGTCGCGGTGAGCTCGCTGGGACCGGATTCGTCGACGACACGGGTGATGCCGAAGTCGAGCACCGTCACGCGACCGGCCGGGCCGAGCGTGATGTTGGACGGCTTGATGTCCCGGTGGATGACGCCGCGCGTGTGGGCCACGCGCAGAGCCGAGGCGACGGACGTCGCGAGCGAGATCGTCTCCTCCACCCCCAGCGGGCCGCGGTCCCGGATGACCTGCGCCAGCGTCGGATCGGCGATGAGCGCCATGACGAGGTAGCCGGTCGTGCCCTCGACGCCGAAGTCGTGGACGGTCACGATCGTCGAGTGCGACAGGCTGGCCGTGACCATGGCTTCACGGTTGAAGCGCTCCGCCATGGTCGGGTCGTCGCCGTGCAGCTCGACGATCTTGACGGCCACCTCACGGTCCAGGCGGGTGTCCCGCGCGCGCCACACCGTGCCCATGCCGCCCCGCCCGAGGATCTCCTCGAGGACATACCGCCCTGCCAGCGTGCGCTGCTCCATGGTGCCCATCCTCTCCCAGACCGCTGACCGAACGCCATGACGGGGCCGGTCCGGGTGCGGTCCGGGCACACGAGTACCTGACGTGGAAGAATCGGCCGACGTGAACACCCCCACGCCGCCCCCCTCGATGACGACCCTGGCCCGACGCCTCGCAGCCGCTGGCCGACGCCGGGTCAGCGGGGCCGCTGACGGGCCCGCGGGCGACCAGTCCACGCCGGGCACCCAGGGGGCGAAGGGGGCCCCGGCGACATCGGGGGCACAGCCGGTGGAATCGGGGGCACAGCCGGTGTCCGGCACCCAGGCGGCCACGACGACACCCGATGCGCCGTCAGCACAGGCAAGCCCGGCAGCCCGGCCACTGCCCGAACCCGTGACCGCGCCGGCCCTGGACGTCCGGGCCCTCGTGGCCCTCAGCCCCCGCCTTCGCGCCGTGCTTGCCCCCGAGTGGCAGCAGAGCACACTCGACTCCGCCGCGTGGCGACCTTCGCTCGCGTCGACCGACCTCGTCCTGGTGGAACTCGCCGGCGGCGAGGTCCCCGGCTGGACCGCGCCCGACCTCGAGACGCTCGTCGACGCCGCGGCCGAGGCGAGCGTCCCGGTGGCCGTGTGGGTCACGTCCGGCCCGGTGCCCGAGGCCGCCTGGCTGTCCCGGGTCAGCTCGGTCGGCGCCGTCACCCCCGCCCTCGTCGACGAGGCCACCACCCACACCACGGCGCCCGTTGCCCTGTGGGAGCCGGCCGCGCAGCCCCGCCTGAGCGGACTCGACCGGGAGGACGCCACCACCGGCCGCCGGGCACCCACCGCCCTGACGATCATCGACGGCCTCGACTCTCGCCCCGACGACACCCACCTCCGCGACGTCATCGCCCCGGCCCTCTCGAAGTTGACCGCCGCCGAGACCCCCGTCATCCGCGTCGACGGCCCCGACGCGCGAGTGACGGCCCCCCGCCTGCTCACCGACCGTCAGGTCGCCTCCGGCGCGTGGCACGAGATCGCTGGCGCGCTCGCCGACACCCGCGTCCTGCTCGACCTCGGGGACTCGGCGCCGGGTGCGCCCTGGACGAGCCTGGCCGCTGCCGTGGCCCAGACGCCGCTCGTCGGCACGTCCGGACTCGGGCGCGCGCTGCCCGCCTCCGTCGATGAGCTCGTTCCGCGGGTCGAGGACGAGAAGGACCTCCGCAGCGAGCTGCGGGCCCGCCTGCAGCAGGACGAACTCGTCCGCCGCGAGGGGCTCCGCCTCCAGCGCGCCGTCCTCGCCGACCACACCGCCGGGCATCGCGCCCGGGCCGTGCTGGAGTCGGTCGGTCGGACCGTGCCGACCGCCGATCGCAGCATCTCCGCCGTCGTCCCGACGAACCGCGAGCACGAGCTCGACAACGTCTTCGCCAACATCGGGCGTCAGAGCCACACCGACACCGAACTCGTCCTCGTCCTGCACGGGCTCGAGACCGACGACCAGGCCCTCATCGCCCGCGCCCGGGAGGCCGGCGTCGAGCGTGTCCAGATCGTCCACGCCGACCGGTCGCTCACCCTCGGCGCGTGCATGAACCTCGGCGTCGACGCCGCCGACGGGCGGTACATCGCCAAGATGGACGACGACAACTTCTACGGCGTCCACTACCTGTCCGACCTCGTCGACAGCTTCTCGTACACCGACGCCGGCATCGTCGGGAAGTGGGCCCACTACGTCTGGCTCCGCTCCACCGGCGCCGTCGTCATGCGCTACTTCGACTCCGAGCACCGCTACGAGCGGCGGATCCAGGGCGGCTCGATGCTCTTCGACGGGGACGTCGCCCGGTCGGTGCGGTTCAGCGACATCCCCCGCGCCGTCGACTCCGACATTCTCGACCGCAGCGCCCAGGAGGGCGTGCGCATCTACTCCGGCGATCGCTACAACTTCGTGTCCATTCGCGGCACCGACCGCCTGGCCCACACGTGGACCGTCACGGACTCGACCTTCATGACCGCGACCGGCCAGCTCCTCTTCTACGGCGACCCGCGCGAGCACGTCTCCGTCTGACCCACCCGTCTGATCCACCCGTCTGACGTCAACCCCGACCGGCTTCCCGCCCGCACAGCAGTACCCCCACGAAAGGTCCCCATGCCCCCCGTGAACAAGCAGACCGTCAAGGCCAAGGGCAAGCGCGCCGCGCTCAAGGTCATCCGCACGGTCCCCCTCGACTCGGTCGCGGCCCTGCCCGGCCAGGGCGGACGGGTCGGCCAGCGGGCCGTCCTCGCCCAGGCCCGCTCGCTCCTGCGCGAGACGCAGCAGCCCGACCAGGCCATCCGCCTCCTCAGCCGCATCCCCGCCGACCAACTGGGCGACGACGGCAACGCCCTCATCGCCGAGGCCTTCGCGGCCGTCGACGAGCAGGACCGCGCGTGGGAGTACGCCTCGAAGGCGGCCGCCGGCCCGAAGCCGAGCGTCGAGGCCCTCGTCGTCGCCCTGCGCGCCGCGGACCGCCTCGCCCTGACCGAGGAGCACGACGCGCTCCTGCTCAAGGCGACCAAGGCCGTGCCGCGCACCGAGGGGCAGGCCAACGGCCTCATCGCCGCCTTCCGCAGCCCGGACCGCGCACTCGTCGACCGGTTCGTCGCGAACGCCCGCACGTGGAAGGTCGACAAGAACGAGACGACGCTCGCGGTCCTCGAGACGGAGACCCACATCCGCAACGCGGGAGACGACGACGCGATCGTCGCCGCGGCGATCGCCGCCGGCCGACGGGACGTGGCGGGGCTGCGCGCCGCGACGCGCGTCCTGCCCGAGCACCGCGCGTTCGACGAACTCGCCGACGTCTACCGGCACCAGACCAACGAGGTCATCGCCCAGATGCCGCCGAAGACGATCCTCGCGGCGGCGCAGCGGACCCTCAAGGCCGGCCGCCTCGAGGCGGCCGCCACGCTCGCCGCCCGCCTGATGGAGACCCACTCCAAGCAGCCGGCCGCCCGCGACCTCTACAACCGCGCCCGCGATCAGGTGCACATCGCCCGCACGGGGTGGCCGATCGACGAGGCCGCCGAGGCCACGCACGAGCGCCGTCCCCGCGCCGTCCTGTCCGTCCTGGCCCAGTCGCTCCCCCACCGCTCCGGCGGCTACGCCACCCGTTCGCACGGCGTCCTCACGGGCCTGCGCAACCTCGGCTGGGACATGACCGCCGTGACCCGCCTCGGCTTCCCCTACGACCGCTGGCCCACGCGCAGCACCGAGGAGGTCGACCCCTTCGACGTCGTCGACGGGGTCACCTACACGCGCCTGCTCGAGCCCGGCGAGCGGGTCTACGACAACACCCCGCTGGCCGCCTACATCGAGCGCTTCTCCGAGCGCATCCTCGACGAGGCGGTCAAGCACGGCGCGAGCCTCATCCACGCGTCGAGCTTCCAGAACAACGGCCTCGCGGGTCTGCGCGCGGCACGCAAGCTCGGCATCCCCTTCGTCTACGAGATGCGCGGCCTCGAAGACCTCATGAAGATCAGCCGCGACCCCAAGTTCGGGTCGACGTCGGCGTATCGCTACATGACGGGCCTCGAGCTGCACATCGCGCAGCAGGCAGACCTCACCTTCGTCATCACCGAGGCCCTGCGCGGCGAGATGATCGAGCGCGGCGCCCCCGCCGAGCGCCTTGTCGTCCTGCCGAACGGCGTCCACACCTCCCAGTTCGAGCCCCGTGAGCCGGACCAGGACCTCATCCGCGAGCTCGGCCTCGAGGGCAAGATGATCGTCGGCTACGCCGGTGGGCTCGTCGACTATGAAGGCCTCGACCTGCTCCTGCACGCCGCCGCGCAGATCAAGAAGCAGCGGCAGGACTTCGCCGTCATCATCGTCGGCGACGGCCACTACGAGGCCACCCTCCACAAGCTGGCCCGCGACCTCGACGTCCTCGACGTCGTCCAGTTCACCGGCCGCGTGCCGCACAGCGAGGTGGCGCGCTACCTGTCGATCTTCCAGGTCACCCCCTTCCCCCGCCTGCCGCTGCCGGTCTGCGAGCTCATCTCGCCGATCAAGCCCTTCGAATCCATGGCCATGGGCAAGGCGGTCATCTCCTCGGACGTCGCTGCGCTGGCCGAGATCGTCGAGGGCGACGTGCGCGGGCTGCTCTTCCGCAAGGGCGACGCCACGGACCTCGCGGCGAAGATCACCGCCTACCTCGAGGACCCGGAGCTGCGCGAGCGGATGGGTCGGCAGGCGCGCGAGTGGGTGCTCGCCGAGCGCGACTGGAGCGACATCTGCCGCATCGTCGACGAGGCCTACGAGCGGGTGCTGCCGCAGGGCTGACGGGCGCCCCTCCGCCGGTGGCCCCGGACATGACGAAGGGGGCCGAGCCAGCTGGCTCGGCCCCCTTCGTCATGTCGTCAGTCGCCGGTGGGGATGTCGTCCGTGTGGATGTCCGCGATGGGGGTCTTCGTGATCCCCAGCGTCGACAGTTCGCGGTGCAGCACGGGCGTCAGCGACCGGACGTAGGTCGCCGTGACGTGGCTGCCCTGGCGGTAGATGAGCGTCTTGCCGATGACCGGCGGGCACGACGTGCCGACGGGCGGGCAGATCCACGGGTTGAGGTCGACGACGGGCACGCCGACCTGCTTCGCCGCGGCCTCGAGCGCGGGAGTGCCGCGGCCCTCGCCACCCTTGGCCCGGTCGTAACCGCAGGCCGCATAGTCGTCCTCGTGCTCGCTGATGCACTCGTAGACGGCCTTCTGCGTCGGCGTCGAGTTGTCGGTGAGCACGACGATCGTCGTCCCGAGGGCCTTGAGCTCCGCGAGCGCGTCACTCATGCCGCTCTCGATGGCGTCGCCCGCCGGGCGGCCCTGGGAGACGATCGCCACGTCGGGCGCGCCGGACTTCTTGAAGTGGTCGATGACGTTGTGCGCGAAGGCCGCACAGTCGTCCTTGACCCCGTCGTAGCTGAACGAGCAGGCCGACTTCAGGTACAGGTCCAGGCGCATGCCCTCGCGGTTGGCGATCGACTCGACGGCCGGGAACCACTGGCCCATCTTGGAGTCACCGAGCATGGCGAAGGTCGTGTCACTGTCGGTCTTGGCGTAGGCGCACTCGCGGTTGACGGCCGAGTCGCCCGGCTGCACCTGGCAGTCGTCGTCGTAGTAGGCGGGGATGTCCTCGGGCGCGAGCGCCGGGTCGGGCTGGATCGGGCCGCTGGTCGTGTACGCACCGGTCGGGTCGTCCTTGACGGTCCACTCGCGGGCCTGCTGGTCGGCGATGAGCTCGGTGGCGCCCACGACGGGGGCGTCGGGGTCGAGCTTCGGCACCGTCAGGTGGACCGCGCCGGCCGCGACGAGGGAGGCCGCCATCATGGCGCCGCCCATCGCGAGGGCCTTGCCGGGGTGGATGGCCAGCGAGCGACGGAAGCGGATCGGGTCCTCGATGAGGTGCTTCGTCAGCCACGAGAGCGCCACGGCGAGCGCGCCGATGACGAGCTTGTGCCGCAACCGGAGCGCGTCACCCCACTGCGCCTCGGCGAGGATGATGAGCGGCCAGTGCCAGAGGTAGATGGCGTAGGACAGGCCGCCGATCCAGGTCATCGGCTTGATGCTGAGCGCCTTCGCGACGAGCGTCTCCTGCGTGGCGCACCCCGCGGCGATGACGAGGGCAGCGCCGACCGTCGGGACGAGGGCGGCCCAGCCCGGCCAGGCGACGAGGAGGAGGCCGACCTTCGCCGAGGAGGTGAAGGCGAAGGCGGAGAAGAGGATCAGGGCCGCGCCCGCCAGCGCGAGGATCTGCGCGGCGGCGCGCGGGAGACGACGCAGCCGCACGGCCACGAAGGCGAGCAGCGCGCCGATCCCGAGCTCCCAGACCCGGGTCGTCGTGTAGAAGTACGCCGTCGCCGGGTCGGAACGGGTGTGCAGGACCGAGTAGACGAAGGACGCGAGCGCCGTGACGGCGAGGATCAGGAAGAGCAGGCGCTTGGGCTTGAGCCGGGCGCGGCGGGCCACGATCATCCCGACGAGGATCATCAGCGGCCAGACGACGTAGAACTGCTCCTCGACCGACAGCGACCAGTAGTGCTGCAGCGGCGACGGCGCGGCGTCCTCGGCGAGATAGTCGACGGAGCGGAAGGCGAGCGCCCAGTTGATGACGTAGAGCGTCGCGGCGATGACGTCGGTCACGAGGTCGCCGTGCGCGGGCTTGGGCAGGATGAGCCACCCGGCGATGGCGGTGAAGAGCAGGACCGTCGTCGCGGCGGGCAACAAGCGGCGGGCGCGCCGGGCATAGAAGTCGACGATGGAGACGGTGCCCGTGCGGGTCGCCTCCCGGATCAGCAGGGAGGTGATGAGGAACCCGCTGATGACGAAGAAGATGTCGACGCCGACGAAGCCGCCGGTCATCCGCGGGACGAGCCCGAGGAGGGCCGGGACCCCGAGGTGGTAGATCAGCACGGTGCCGACCGCGACGGCGCGCAGGCCCTCGATGTCGCCGCGCAGGACGGTCTTGTGCGCCGTGGGTGCCGGGCCACCGGCGGATGCCGGGGTGCCGGGCTCACCGGGAGTCGACGGGTGGGTCACGGTCGAAGTCACTGCTGCCCTCAGGCGCGCTTGGCGGCACCGACGGAGTCGGCGAGGATCCGGGCGATGCGCGGGCCGGCGTGGCCGTCCCACAGCGGCGGGACATCCCACTCCGTCAGCGGTCCGGTGGCCAGGACCTCGCGCACCTTCTCGGCGAGGTTGTCGCGGCGCACGAGCTGGTTGGTGCCGTGGGTGATCGTCACCGGGCGCTCCGTGTTCGGGCGCAGCGTGAGGCACGGGACGCCGAGCACGGTCGTCTCCTCCTGCACGCCCCCGGAGTCGGTGACGACGGCGGCGGCGCCGCGCACCAGGCCCATGAACTCGAGGTAGCCCAGCGGGTCGATGACGCGCATGCCCTCGTGGTCGAGGAAGCCGGCCTCCTCGAGTCGCGCGCGACCGCGCGGGTGCAGCGGGATGACGACCTGGGCCTGGTCGGCCACGGCGTGCATCGCGTCGACGAGCTCCTTGACGTCGGCGGGGTCGTCGACGTTGCCCGGGCGGTGCAGCGTCGCCACGATGTACGGGCCCTCGAGGCCGAGCTCGGCGCGGGCGGCCTCGGCGTCGAAGCGGTCCTTGTTCTTCAGCAGCGTGTCGATCATCGGGTTGCCGACGAAGTGGATCTTGTCGGGGTCGGTGCCCTCGTTGCCGAGGTGACCGATCGCGTCGGTGCTCGTCGTGAGCAGCAGGTCCGAGAGCTTGTCCGTGACGAGGCGGTTGATCTCCTCGGGCATCGTCATGTCGAAGGAGCGCAGCCCGGCCTCGACGTGAGCGAAGGTGATCCCCATCTTGGAGGCGACGAGGGCGGCGGCGACGGTCGAGTTCACGTCGCCGTAGACGACCACGAGGTCGGGGCGTCGCTCCTCGAAGAGCTCCTCGAGCGCCGACATGACGGCGGCCGTCTGCCGACCGTGGGACCCGGACCCGACCCCGAGGTTGACGTCCGGCTTCGGGATGCCGAGCTGCCGGAAGAAGATGTCCGACATCTTGTCGTCGTAGTGCTGGCCCGTGTGGACCAGGAGCTGCTCGACGTCGTAGGCGGCGAGCGCCTCGAGGACGGGTGCGGCCTTCGGGAAGTTGGGTCGCGCGCCGGTGACGTGCAGGACAAGCGGTGCCATGGGGGTCCTTCGTGGCAGGGTCGTGATCGCTGCACAGTGTCGCACGCAGCGGGCTCAGGTGCCGAAGACCGGGTGGCTCAGCAGGCCCAGCCACTGCTCGCGGGCGCTCTGCAGGAAGTGGCCCACGTCGGTCGCCCAGGTGTGCTCGGCATCGGCGTGCCGCACATAGAGGTAGCCGAGGTCGTGCGGGCGATAGATCCGGCCGCCGGCGCCGGTGACGGCCTCGATGAGCCGGCTGTCGACGGCGCGGGGGACGTCCGCCCAGCCGCCGACGTCGCGCAGGGTCTCCCCGGACAGCAGCAACGTGCCGCCCGCGACCCGGTGCACCCACGACTCCGGCGCGCCGAAGACCCGGCGGACGGTCGTGTCGAGCGCCTCGAGATGAACGACCGTCGGGCTCTTGCCCACGAGTTCGGCGCCGGAGACGGCCCGGGCGAGGACGAGATCGAGGACGTGGTCGGGGCCGTAGTGGTCGTCGTCGTCCACCTTCGTCACGAGCTCGCCCTCCGCGGCGGCGCTGCCGAGCGCGAGGGCCGCACCGAGTGTCGTGCCCGTCGGGGCGCTGAGGACCCGGACCGGCACGTCGCCGGCGGTGATCTCGGGCGCCGGTTCGTCCGAGTGGATGACGACGACGAGCTCGAGCGGCCGGTAGGTCTGGGCGGCCATCATCGCCGCGATCCGCGGGAGGAAGTGGAGCCGCTTGGTCACCAGCACCGCCGACACCGCGGGCCGCGAGCGGAGCCCGACGACGAGGGCGTCGCGGCGCTGCGCGACGGCGCGCGCGTCGAACTCGAGCAGGCCGGGCACCACGCCCGGCGTGTCCGGGCGGACCTCGAAGGGGAGCCGCGCGGCGAGCGGTCCGGGCACACCTCCCGTGACCAGCGTCCCGCGGGCGGCGGCCCGGTGCAGGTACGAGATGACGACGCCACCCTTGTCGAGTCCGGGCTCCACGGCCACCGAGAGTCCATGGCAGGTGTCGAGGAGCGGGAGGGTCCGCGCGAGTTCCTCGCGGTCCTGCCACCGGCCGCGGCGGGTGCGGGCACCCGGGACGGTGAGGCGCCATGAGGCGTCCTGCACGAGCAGCACCGCGCGCTTGTCGCGGTCCGCCCCCGGCACCCGGCCGACGGGGTGGTCGATCGCGAGGTCGAGGGCTCCGACGGACATGGCGGCCAACCTACCGGGCCTATCCTCGGGACGTGCCCTCGTCGCCCCCGCTGACCCTGTCCGCCTGGCTGCGTCCCGCCGACACCGACGGCAATGCCGACGCCACGACCGACGGCGTGGCGGTCGAGGCGGCCCTCGCCGGGCTGCGGACGGCGCTCGCCGCCGCCGGGCTGGACCCGGTCGTCCACGTCGTGGGCCGCGACCCCGTCTCGGACCGCCCGACGACCGACGCCGTCCTCGTCGCGCCGGTGGGGGCGACCTTCGCGCCGGGGGCGGTGGGCCGCCTCCTCGCCGAACTCGACCAATCGGGCCGCCGGCTCGTGCGGGTGACGACGACTGGCCCCTCGCCGATGCTGTGCCGCTCCGGTCTGCTCGCGAACGGCGCCGTGACCCTCGCGGACGTGCTCGTCGACGGCCCCGGGCTCGATGCCCGCCTGGCCGCGGCCGGGGAGTTGCGTCAGGACGGCCAGTGGCGGCACTGGCTCGACGGCGATGTCGTGGGCGTGCGTGCCGGGACCCTGCCGGCGGGCTGGGCCGAGGCCGTGGAGCGCCGGCACTCCCTGACGCGTACCACTCTCACCCGCGGTCGACGGGTGGCGGGTCGGATCCGTCGGGACCTGCGCCTGCGTCGGGCTCGCCGCGCTGCCCGTTGAGCTGACTCAGCGCTGAGCGCCGCGGTTCGCGACCCGACTCAGGAGCGGTAGAGCCACCGCGCGATGTCGCCGCGGGCCGCGCGATAGGCCGGCGACGCGCCCGCGACGAGGTGCTCGACGGGGCCGCTGTCGCGCAGGGACGTCGGTAGTTCCTCGGTGACGGCGAGCCGCGGCCGGTCGGTGCTGCCCGGGCCCTCGAGGGCCACCGGGGTGCGCAGGTCCGGCAGCGCCGCCCGCCACGCGGGCGGACCCCACGGCCCCGCGAGCGAAGGTCGTCCGCCCGGCTGCCGAGTCGCACCCGCCGGCGCGTCCACGACGAGGTCCATGACCGCCCGGGCCGCGGCCCGGCCACCATCGGTTGCCGGGAGCGCGGCGCAGGCCGCGCGGAGGTCGTCCCGCACGGCCGGGTCGAGGAGCCGGGCCACCCCCGCGGCCACGCTCCCCCCTTCGTCGGCGTCGGCCACGAGCGCGACGCCGTCCGCCGCGAGGGTCCTCGCCCGCAGTGCCTGATCGTCGGTCTGCGTGGCGGAGGGAATGAGCAGGGTGGGGACACCAGCCCCCAGGAGTTCGTGGACCGCGTTGTAGCCCGCTGCCCCCACCGCGGCGTCGAAGGCCGCCGTCGACCGCGAGAGGGGGTAGACCCCCTTCAGCAGCACGACCCGGTCGTGGTCGGCGGCGTCCCCGCCCACGGCGTGCTCGGCGATCGCCTGACTCGTCACCGCCACCTGCCACTCCGGGCCGAGTTCCCGGACCGCCGCGAGCGCGGCCCGCGCCGGGGTCGCCACGTCGCCGAGCACCCCGGCGCCGGGGGCCAACAACAGGGCGGGACGGTCGGGGTCGAGGCCGAGCGCTCGCCGAGCCGTGGCGCGGTCGTGCTTGACGAGCACGTCGTCGATGGCGATCGGGGCGACCTTTGTGGCGTCGTCGCGGTCGGTGGTGGCCCCACGATCCGCGTGCGCCGCGAAGTCTCCCGGCTCGATGACGAGGTCGAAGTCGCCCGCGTGCCGCAGCCAGTCCGCACCCACTCCCGCGCGCCACATGCCTCGCCGGCTCCACACGAAGGCGGTGTCCGGCAGAGCCCGGCGCGCGGCGAGCAGTCCGTCGTAGGGCACGACCCCGTCATAGACGAGTGCGCGCGCCCCGGTCTCGGCGACGAGCGCCCTGAGCCGGTCACGGAAGTACGGTTCCCAGCCGAGCTGGGGGACGCGCCGGCGCACGGCGCCGGCCACTCCCCTTCGCGGAAGCCATCCGCTCTTGCGGCTGGGGCAATACTCGCTGCGCACCGATCGGGAGGCCAGCTCCGGGAGCTGCCCGGCGGCGACGGCCGCCGCGACCGTGGGGAGCGCCGCCGACAGCGACAGGAGGATGGGGTCGAGGGTCTCCGGCGCCGAGAGGGCCACCGTGAGTTGGCGCGTCAGGTGCCCCATGCCGACCCCGTTGCTCGTGGCCAGGACGACAGGGATCGGGGGGCGGTCGGGCATGCGGCGAGTGTAGGGCGGACGACCGCCGCCACCGCGCGCCGCCTGTCCCGCGCAGGGCGTGACTGTATGCTTCCGGACGACTGGATTCGGCGAGGATCCCCGCTCGCGGCGCACGTCCGAGCGCTCCCTCGTGGAGGCGGTCCGACACGCTCCGCGTCCGCCGCGGTTCCGCACACACCAAGGAGACAACAGTGACGGTTGACGTCGCGATCATCGGGCTCGGCTACGTCGGGCTGCCCCTGGCCCAGGAGGCCTCCAAGGTCGGGCTGAAGGTGCTCGGCTTCGACGTCAACACGGGCGTCGTCGACGCCCTGAACGCTGGTCGCTCCCACGTCGACGACCTCTCCGACGCCGATGTGGCCGACATGGTCGCCGCGGGCTTCTCCGCCACGACGGACCCCAGCCTGATCGGTGACGCCAAGACGGTCGTCATCTGCGTCCCGACGCCCCTGTCCGAGGACGGCGGCCCCGACCTCGGCCCCGTCAAGGCCGCCGTCGACACGATCGCCGCGAACCTCAAGCCGGGCATGACCGTCATCCTCGAGTCGACGACCTACCCGGGCACGACGGACGAGGTCGTCCGCCCCGTCCTCGAGGCCGGCGGTCTCGTCGCGGGCACCGACTTCCACCTCGCCTTCTCGCCCGAGCGCATCGACCCGGGCAACGAGACCTTCGGCGCCAAGAACACCCCGAAGGTCGTCGGCGGCCACACCCCCGCCTGTGGCGACGCGGCGGCCGCCTTCTACGGCCAGTTCGTCGACACGGTCGTGCGCGCGAAGGGGACCCGCGAGGCCGAGACGGCCAAGCTCCTCGAGAACACCTACCGCCACATCAACATCGCCCTCGTCAACGAGATGTCGCGCTTCTGCCACGACCTCGGCATCGACCTGTGGGACGTCATCAACGCCGCCGCGACGAAGCCCTTCGGCTTCCAGGCCTTCTACCCCGGTCCCGGCGTCGGCGGCCACTGCATCCCGATCGACCCGAACTACCTCTCCTACAACGTGCGCGCGAAGCTGGGCTACCCCTTCCGCTTCGTCGAGCTCGCGCAGGAGATCAACGCGACGATGCCGATGTACATCACGCAGCGCGCCCAGGACCTCCTCAACGACGACGGCAAGTCGCTGCGCGGCTCCACCGTCCTGCTGCTCGGCGTCACGTACAAGCCGAACATCGCCGACCAGCGTGAGAGCCCGGCCGTGCCGCTGGCGCGTCACCTGCTCGACAAGGGCGCGACCGTCCAGTACCACGACCCGCACGTGACCAACTGGACCGCCGCCGGTGACGGCGTCACCCGCGCCGAGGACCTCGAGGCCGCCGTGGCCGCCGCGGACCTCACGGTGCTCGTCCAGAACCACCGCGAGTACGACATCGACGCGCTCGCCGGGAAGTCCCAGAACTTCTTCGACACCCGCGGCAAGGCGAGCGACGGCGAGAAGGTCCACCGTCTGTGACGGATGTCGTGTCGGACGTCGACTCACGGATCGCCCCCAAGGCGGCCCTGAGCACGGAGGAGGCCGGGGCGCTCGCTGAGCGTCACGGCCTCCGGACGCTGGGCGAGCGGCCTCCGCTCGGCCGGTACGTCCGCGACATGCTGAAGCGGCGCTCCTTCGTCTGGACGCTCTCGGCCGGCCAATCCCAGGCCAAGAACCAGAACAACCGCCTCGGGCAGGTGTGGGCGGTCTTCAACCCGCTCCTGCTCATCGCCAGTTACTTCCTCATCTTCGGCCTGCTCCTCGAGACCAACCGCGGGGTCGAGAACTTCGTCGCGTTCCTCGCGATCGGGGTCATCTTCTTCGGTCTCACCGCCACCGCCATCAACAGCGGCAGCAAGGCGATCACGGGCAACACCAACCTCATGCGGGCCCTGCACTTCCCGCGGGCGATCCTGCCGCTGTCCGTCGTCCTCACCGAGTTCGTGGCGTCCATCCCCGCCTTCGTCCTGCTCGTCGGCGTCGTCCTCGTCACCGGGGAGCGACCCAGCGTCGAGTGGCTCCTCTTCCCCGTCGCCGTCGTCCTGCACCTCATGAGCCTCGTCGGGCTCGCCTTCATCGGCGCACGAATCGTCAACATCTCGCGCGACCTCGGCAACCTCATCCCCGTCGCGACCCGCCTGCTGCGCTACGTCTCGGGTGTCTTCTTCCCCATCGCGCACTACGCCAGCGGTTTCTGGGGCATCGTGCTGGGCTACACCCCCTTCGCGCTGCCGCTCACGATCGCCCGTGAGTCGCTGCTCAACGACCCGGCCAACGCGGTGCACTGGTCGTACTGGATCGCCATGGCCGCCTGGGCCGTCGGACTGATGGCCGTCGGGCTCGTCGTCTTCTGGTGGGACGAGGCGAAGTATGGCCGCGGCTGAGTCCGGCGGGCCCGAGCGGACCGTCACCCGTGGACGCGCCGTGGGCACGTCCGCGGGCGACCCCACCGTGGTCGTCTCGCACCTCGACATCACCTACCGCGTCCTTGGCGTCGCGGGGCGCAGCAGCGCTGCGGCCGACGAGGACAACTGGCTCAAGCGCACCCTGCGGCAGGGGCGTGACATCACGAAGGTGCGCGAGGTGCCGGCCGTCAAGGACGTCTCCTTCGTCGCGCACCACGGCGAGTCGATCGGCATCATCGGCCGCAACGGTTCCGGCAAGTCGACGCTCCTGCGCGCCGTCGCGGGCCTCATCCCGCCGACGGAGGGCCGCGTGTGGGTGGCCGGCGAGCCGGCGCTGCTCGGCGTCAACGCCGTCCTCATGAGCAAGCTCACCGGTGAGCGCAACATCTACCTCGGCGCCCAGGCGATGGGCCTGACGAAGGCTCAGATCGCCGAGCGCTTCGACGACATCGTCGAGTTCTCCGGCATCGGCGACGCCGTCTACATGCCGATGTCGACCTACTCCTCGGGCATGGCGGCCCGGCTGCGCTTCGCCATCTCGACGGCCGCGGCGCCCGACGTCCTCATGGTCGACGAGGCCCTCGCGACCGGTGACGCCGACTTCCGCGCGAAGTCGAGCGCCAAGATCTCCCAGATCCGCGAGCAGGCCGCGACCGTCTTCCTCGTCTCGCACTCGAACTCGACGATCCGCAGCATCTGCGATCGGGCACTCTGGATGGACCGCGGTGTCCTCGTCGCCGACGGCCCGGCCGAGGAGGTCGTCGCCGCCTACGAGAAGACGCTGCCCAAGCGTGGCGGCAGCGCCAGCGGCCCCACGGCCAGGAAGGCGCCGGTCAAGGGCACGAAGGCGGGCCGGCCGTCCAAGGACGCGCCGACCGGCTGGCCGCGGATGGCCCGCCTGCCCGTCAAGTCCGTCCCGACGTTCGACGCCATGACCGGCAACCGGCCGAGTACGTCCGCCAAGGCGACCCCGGACGCGAAATGACCGCGGCCGACATGACCGCCGCGCGCTCGGCGCTGGTGGTCACGGTCGTGCACAACCCGCAGGACTCGAGGATCCGGCAGCGGGAGATCACCGCCCTGCTCGCCGCCGGGTGGCACGTGACGTACGCGGCCCCCTTCAGCGCCTTCGACCAGGCGGTGCCCACCGGAGACCTGACGGGCCTCGATCTGCCGCGGGCCGTCGGCCGCTCCCGCGGACACGCGTGGCGGGCCGTTCGCCGCGTCCTGCGCGAGCAGGGATCGCGCCACGACGTCGTCCTCGTCCACGACCCCGAGATCCTCACGGCCGCGGTCGGCCTCGGCCTGGACCGGCTCATCTGGGACGTGCACGAGGATCCCGCCGGAGCCCTCACCGTCAAGGAGTGGATGCCGCGTCCCCTGCGCGGCGTCGGGGCACGCGGTTGGCGACTGGCCGAGCGGCTGGCCGAGCGCCGCTGGACCCTGCTGCTCGCCGAGCACGCCTACCAGGAGCGGTTCCGCCGCGAGCACGTCGTCGTCCCGAACACGGTCACCGTCCCGGACCACGTGAGCGAGCCCGGCAGCGGCCGGGTCGTGTATCTCGGCTCCGTGACCCAGGCCCGGGGCTGCGCCTCCCTCGTCGAGGTCGCCCGGTCCCTGACCGAACGCACCGGGGGCGGCCTGACCCTCGACGTCATCGGCCCCGCGCTCGATGCCGACTCGCGTCGCCAACTCACCGAGGCCCAGAGTCAGGGGACGCTGCGCTGGCACGGCTTCCTGCCGAGCGACGAGGCCTTCGCCCTGCTCGACGGCGCCCTCGCGGGACTCTCGCTCCTGCGGGACCTGCCCAACTATCGGGGCAGCATGCCGACGAAAGTCGTGGAGTACCTCGCCCACGGCTTGCCCGTGGTCTCGACGCCGCTACCCCTGGCCGTCGAGCTGCTCGAACGGAGCGGGGGTGGCGTCGTGGTCCCCTTCGACGATCCGGTCGCGGCCGCCGACGCGGTGCTCGACCTGCGGGCCGATGCCGCGAGAGCCCGGCTCATGGGCGAGCGCGGGCACGCGTACGTGGCGGACCATTACGACTGGAGCAGCCAGGCGGGAGGATTCATCACCGCGCTCACGAGCGTGGCGGATCGCGGTACCGAGCCCCCTCGCTGACGCTCGGCACCGCGATCAGAGCACGCGGGCTCGTGCGCGCTCGAGCAGCCCCAGGACTTCGGCCTCGGGGTAGCGCCGGTGGCCACCCAACGTGCGGATCGACGAGAGCTTGCCGCTCTGCGCCCAGCGGGTCACGGTCTTGGGGTCCACTCGGAAGAGCGCCGCCACCTCGCCCGGGGTCAGGAGTCGATCAATCGGTCCTGCGGTCATCGCCATCGCCAGCTCCTCGTCGTGGATGTCCACCGTGTTGATTGTCCAGCTCCAGTGGCATGGGCGACATGCCCGACTCGGGCAGTTCTCCGTGGTCACAAGTGACTAGTCGCCGGATGGTGAACCCTCGCCTCGTCGACGTCATGGCTGGCGGCATACTCGGATCCGGCGCGCGATCCGCGCCATCCAACGGCGACTCAGGAGCACCCACCGTGATGACCCTCTCCACCACCGACCACGAACAGGTCGTCTTCTGCCACGACAGGACGTCGGGGCTGCGCGCGATCATCGGCATCCATGACACCCGACTCGGCCCCGCGCTCGGCGGCACGCGCTTCCACCCCTACGCGAGCACCGACGAGGCCCTGCAGGACGTCCTGCGACTCAGCCGTGGCATGTCCTACAAGAACGCCATGGCGGGCCTCCCGCTCGGCGGCGGCAAGGCCGTCATCATCGGCGACCCCGCGCGGGACAAGACGCCCGAGCTGCTGCGCGCCTACGGCCGGTTCGTCGAGTCCCTCGGCGGCCGGTACGTCACGGCCTGCGACGTGGGCACCTACGTGGCCGACATGGACGTCGTCGCCGAGGAGACCCGCTGGGCGACCGGTCGCTCGGAGTCGCGCGGCGGCGCCGGCGACTCGTCCGTCCTGACGGCGCTCGGCGTCTTCCAGGGGCAGCGCGCGGCCGCGCAGCACCTGTGGGGCGACCCGTCCCTCGGCGGCCGCACCGTGGGCATCGCGGGCGTCGGGAAGGTCGGCCGCATCCTCGCGGGTCACCTGCTCGCGGACGGCGCGCGAGTGGTCGTCACCGACGTCAACTCCGCCGCGATCGACGCCCTGCGGGCGGAGCACCCAGAGGTCGAGGTCGTCTCCGACGTCACGGCTCTCACGGGCTCCGCGCTGGACATCTATGCCCCCTGCGCCCTCGGCGGCGCCCTGGACGACGAGACGGTGGAACGCCTTACCGCGAAGGTGGTCTGTGGCGCCGCGAACAATCAGCTCGTCACCGAGGGTCCCGGCGGCACGGCCGAGCGGCTGCGCTCGCGCGGGATCACCTACGCACCCGACTTCCTCGTCAACGCGGGTGGGGTCATCCAGGTCCACGACGAGCTGCTCGGCTTCGACTTCGCGCGGGCGATGGCGCAGACCGAGGGGATCTACGAGCACACGCTCGAGGTGCTCACCACCGCCGATGCGCAGGACGTCACGCCGGCGACCGCCGCGGACCGGATCGCCGAGGCCCGGATGGCTGCCGGCGGACCGGGCACCTGGCTCCCCGGGGACCGCTGACCCGCACCCCCGGCACGCGCCAGGCGTCCCGGCGGGTGCGCCCTCGGGTGCGCAGCCACTGACTCCCGCCGCCTCCCGACCCGCGGGTCCGCTCCAGCAGGCGGACCCGCGGCAGGGAACAGTCCCGATCTGATGTAGCGTTGTCCCCACGACTACACACGAATCCCGGGACCGCTGCGCGGAGTCGAGGTCGGAGTCATCCGATCTGGACCATGCGATGCCGTCCCGCTGACGCACGAGGGGGTCACGCCATGGGGCGCGGCCGGGCCAAAGCCAAGCAGACCAAGGTTGCTCGGGAGCTGAAGTACTACTCCCCTGACACCGACTTGAGCGCGCTTGAGCGAGAACTACACGGATCGTCCTCCTCACCTGAGCGGAGCGTCCCATTGTCGGTCGACTCCGACGTCGAGGACGATGACGACTACGGATCGTGGGAGCACGGTCGGCGTTCGCGCTGACCACTCACACACACCTCGTGCTGACCTCGTGAGGTCAGGACCCGACCATCCGCATCACGGTGGGTCGGGCGCATCGCTGCCCACGGCAGCACGACTCAGTTGCGAATGATGCCGCTGCGTCGGGCTTCCGCGACGGCCGCGGTGCGCGAGGTGACGCCGAGCTTCCCGTAGATGTGCGACAGGTGTGACTTCACCGTCGCCTCCGACAGGAAGAGCTCCTTGGCGACGTCGCGGTTGGACTGACCGCGCGCCACGATCTCGAGCACTTCGAGTTCGCGCTCGCTGAGACCGGTCGTGGGCTGACGCACTCGAGCCACGAGCCGACGCGTGACCGTCGGCCCCATGACCTGCTCGCCGCGGTGCGCCGCACGGATGGCCGAGACCAGGTGCGCCGGCGACGTGTCCTTGAGCAGGTAGCCGGAGGCCCCCGCCTCGACCGCCGCGACGATGTCCGCGTCGTTGTCATACGTCGTCAGCACGACGACCGTCGCCGTTCCGCGCGCCGTGATGGCGGCCGTCGCCTCGACTCCCTGGGTCCCGCCGCCAGCAAACTGCAGGTCCATGAGGACGACGTCGGCATGCCCGGCGCGCTCGATGGCCTCGGCCCCGGTGGCGGCCTCCGCCACGACGTCGAAGTCGCTCTCCGCCTCGAGCACGGACCGGAGTCCGGCGCGGACCACCGGATGGTCGTCGGCAATGAGCAGGCGAATCATGGGTCCATTGTCCCCCGGAGCGTGGCCCTCCCCCGCATCGGACCTGCCCCGGCGTGCCCCGAACGCACCTGGGCGCGCCTCTTGACGGCAGGGCCTCCCATCGGTCAATGTATCAATACATTGATTCAATGGATCATTGAACCGTGGACCACGGAGGTCACCATGAGCATGCTGCCCCTTGCCCTACTCGTCGCCGCGCTCCTCCTGCTGCTCGGGCTCATCACGGCGGTCGTGTTGCTCGCCGGTGGTCGAACCAGCCGCCCCGCACCCACTCCCGTGGCGACCTTCGAGGCCGCGCGGCGCCATGCCTCCCGGGCGACCCTGGCCGCCTGGGTGCTCGGCGGCACGACCGGCGTCGTCCTCTTCGCGGCCACGCCTCGACTCACCGACCTCACGGAGCGGGTGCCCGGACTGCTGCCGGCGCTCGCCCCCACCGCCGCCGGTCTCGTCTTCGCCGCCGTCCACGCGGTCGGCGAGGTGACGTGGCCCCGACCCACGGGCAGCGTCCGAACGGCCATCCTCGAGCGCCGCACCGTGGCCGACGTCGCCCCACGTCCTCTCCGCCGCGCTCTGTGGTGCCTCGTCCTGCTCGGCGCCCTCGCCGTCGTCGTGCTCGGTCTCGTCGCCGCTCCGGACGGCCGGAGCATCGAACGGGACTTCACGTCCCCCGAGGGGTGGCCGGCCTCGTCCTCCGCCGGACCCTTCCCCGGCTGGCCCTACGGTCTGCCGATGCTCGCGGGCTGGCTCCTGCTCCTCGGGGCGTCCGAGTGGATGCTCCGCCGGATCGCCAACCGCCCTGCCGTCGTGGGCACGACCGCCCCCTCCGACCTGTCGCTGCGACGCCTCTCCGCGCATCGGGTCCTGCGAGGAATCGTGCTGGCCGTGGCCATCCACCTCGGCGTCATCCTGCTCGTGGCCGCCATGGCCGCCCGCAGCGTCGGGTCGACCGCCCCCGCGCTGGCTCTCCTGGCCCTCGGCCTCGTCACGACTCTCGCCGGACTCGTCCTGGCCGCGCTGCCCGCCGCGGCACCGACGGACGCCACGGCATGAGTCTCCACATCGTCGTCGATCTCGACTCGGGAGCCCCGCCCTACGAGCAGATCCGCGCCCAGGTCGCCGGCCACATCCGGGCGGGAGCGCTGCACGCCGGCGACCGGCTGCCGACCGTTCGATCCCTCGCGGCGGACCTCGGCGTCGCCGTGGGGACGGTCCAACGCGCCTACCGGGAGTTGGAGGCCGCCGGGCTCGTGACGACCCGGCGCCGCGCCGGGACGACGGTGGCCGGGGGTACCCGGGCCCTGGCCCCGGCCACCGCGCTGCAGGACGCGGCGCACGCCTTCGTCGCCCGAGCTCGGGCCGAGGGGCTGACCGACGAGGAGATCACCGACCTCGTGCGGGGCGCCCTGCTCCGGTGAGCGCCTCGGCTGGCGGATCGGCTAGGTCAGGGGGACGCTGACCGAGACGGCCGTGCCCTCCCCCGGCGCCGACTCGACGACGAAGGTCGCCCCGATGGACACCGCGCGGGCGCGCATGGCCGTCAGTCCGTGCCCTCGCCCGGAGTCGGGGAGGTCATGGCCACGGGCGTCCGGGTCGAAGCCAGCGCCGTCGTCAACGACGTCGAGGGCGATCTCGTCGGCCCCGTGGGTCAGCGTCACCCGCAGCCGCCGCGGACGGGCGTGCTCGACGGCGTTGGCGATGGCGGACTGCCCGATCCGCAGGAGCGCGAGCGCGACGTCCTCGGGCGGTTCGTGAGCGTCGACGGCGCCGTCCGAGCGGAACCGTGCGTCGATGCCGCGCCCGGCCGTGGCCATCTCGAGCGCGCTCGCCAGGGCCGAACCGAGGCCCGCGGCGAGCGCGTCCGGAGGGCGCGCCTGCACGAGCCGGCGGGCCTCGACGAGGTTGGTGACGGCGGCCTCGCGCGCGAGGCGGACGTGGGTGCGGGCCCGGCCCGGGTCGGCGTCGAGGACGTCGTCGGCGGCGCCGAGGAGGAACTGGATGCTCGTCAGACCCTGCGTGATGGTGTCGTGGATGTCGCGGGCCAGACGCTCGCGCTCGGCGAGCACGCCCGCTTCGCGCTCGGCGGCGAGCATCAGGCCGCGGGTCGTCTCGACCTCCTCGAGGAGCGTCTGGCGGGCGTCGCTCTCGCGTTGCAGTGCCTCGTAACCGAGCACGGTCGCCACGGCGACGAGGGCGCCCAGCGTCGGGCCCGCCACGGCCGCGGGTGAGAAGCCGTGGTGGTGGGCCCAGCCGAGGATGGCCGCCCCGAGCGCCATGGCGACGGCCCCCATCCGCCAACGCGGGGCGAGGGCGTGCAGGAGCAGGAAGAAGATCGGGAAGGCCAGCCAGATCGCCTCGGGCGAGAGGGCCAGGAGGCCACCCCACGCGAGGAGCGTCAGCGCGAGGAGAGCGGGGGCCAGCAACGCCGGCGTCCGGTCCCCGGACGTCGGGCGCCCGGGCAGGACGATGAAGGTCGCCCCGGCGACGAGGAGAACGCCCGCCACGACGAGCGGGAGGGCAGCGTCCCGGTCGAGCCCGCGGACGACCGCGACGACCGTGAGGATGACCACGAGCAGGTGGAGCGCCCACCGCATGGGGCGAGGTGCGGCGGCCACCCGGTCGGCGACGCGGGCCGATCCGCGGGCACCTGCCCCGGTCACGGGTGCTCGCCCACCACCTGGACGGAGCCGCCGTCGACCCCCTTCGCGCCCTGCACGACCTCGACACCGTCGGCGACGGGCGCGCCGTCGAGGGTGTGCACCTCACCCATGACCCAGGTGTCGATGCCGCGAGCCTGCAGCACGGAGGTGGCCCGGTCGGCCTGGTCCGCGGGCAGCACGGCGACGAAGCCGACACCCATGTTGAGGGTGCGTTCGAGGTCTGGGCGCGGGACCCGACCCAGCTCGGCGACGGTGGAGAAGACGGCTGGCGGGCGCCACGTGGAGCGGTCGACCCGGGCGAGGACGTCCGCCGGCAGGACGCGGGCGAGGTTGGCGGCGAGGCCGCCGCCGGTGACGTGGCTGAGGGCGTGGACGTCGACGCCGTCGGTGCGGATCAGCGCGAGCAGGTCCGCGGAGTAGACACGGGTCGGGGTGAGCAGCTCCTCGCCGAGGGTGTGGCCGAACTCCTCGACGTGCCGGTCGAGGGCCCAGCCGGCCGACTCGACGACCTTGCGGACGAGGGAGTAGCCGTTGGAGTGCAGACCCGAGGACGCGAGGCCGAGGACGACGTCCCCTGCGCGCACGCGCTGCGGTCCGAGGACGGCGTCGTGCTCGACGACGCCGGTCGCCGCGCCCGCGACGTCGTACTCGTCCGGGGCCAGGAGACCCGGGTGCTCGGCCGTCTCGCCACCGACGAGGGCGACACCGGCCTGCTCGCACGCCGCCGCGATGCCGCGCACGATGTCGGCGATCCGCTCGGGCACGACCCGGCCCGTGGCGATGTAGTCGGTCATGAAGAGGGGCTCCGCGCCGCAGACGACGATGTCGTCGACGACCATGCCGACGAGGTCGTAGCCGATGGTGTCGTGCACGTCGAGCGCCTGGGCGATGGCCACCTTCGTCCCGACGCCGTCGGTGGACGTGGCGAGCACGGGACGGTCCATCCCCTTGAGGGCCGACGCGTCGAACATCCCGGCGAAGCCCCCGAGGCCCCCGAGGACCTCCGACCGGGTCGCCCGCGCCACGCTCGCCTTCATGAGCTCGACGGCCCGGTCGCCGGCCTCGACGTCGACACCCGCTCCGGCGTAGGTGATCGGTGTGGGTTCGGTGCTCATCGCAGTCCTCGGGTGGCTGGGTCGGGCGAAGGGGGCTGGTGGTGCCGGCCGGTTGGGCAGCGGCCGGATGAGGCGTGGGTCAGGGTCGGAGGACGGCGTCGGCCGCCCCGCCGGCGACCGCCGTCGGGACACCCTCGACATCCGTGGCGGGTCCGCTCTCGAGGACCCCCTTGCCGATGCGGCCGTCCTCGGGCAGCGCGATCGGGTAGACGCCGCTGAAACAGGCCGTGCAGAGCGTGCTCTCGTCCTGCCGGGTCGCAGCGATCATCCCCTCCTGGCTGATGTAGCCAAGGGTGTCGGCGCCGATCGAGTTGCGGACCTCGTCAACTCCCAGGCCCGTCGCGATGAGCTCGGCCCGCGTCGCGAAGTCGATGCCGTAGAAGCAGGGCCACGTGATCGGCGGGGAGGAGATCCGGACGTGCACCTCGGCGGCGCCGGCCTCGCGGAGCATCCGAACGAGGGCCCGCTGCGTGTTGCCGCGCACGATCGAGTCGTCGACGACAACGAGGCGCTTGCCCTTGATGACGTCGCGCAGCGGGTTGAGCTTGAGCCGGATGCCGAGCTGGCGGATCGTCTGGCTCGGCTGGATGAAGGTGCGGCCGACGTAGGCGTTCTTCACCAGGCCCTGGCCGTAGGGAATGCCGGAGGCCTGGGCGAAGCCGATCGCCGCCGGGGTCCCGGACTCCGGGGTCGGGATGACGAGGTCGGCCTCGACCGGGTGCTCCTTCGCCAGGGTGCGGCCCATCTCGACGCGCGACTCGTGCACACCGCGGCCGTTGATCGTCGTGTCGGGACGAGCGAGGTAGACGTACTCGAAGACACAGCCCTTGCGGTCGACCGGGGCGAAGCGCTGGCTGCGCAGGCCGTCCTCGTCGATGGCGATGAACTCGCCGGGCTCGACCTCGCGCACGTAGGAGGCGCCGACGATGTCGAGGGCTGCGGTCTCGGAGGCGACGACCCAGCCGCGCTCGAGCCGGCCGATGACGAGCGGACGGACGCCCTGCGGGTCGCGGGCGGCGTAGAGGGTGTCCTCGTCCATGAAGACGAGGCAGAAGGCGCCGCGCAGGCGCGGGAGGATGTCGAGGGCGCTCGCCTCGAGGGGCACGTCGGGGTCGTCGGTCAGCAGCGCCGTCACGAGTGCCGTGTCCGTCGTGTTGCCGCGCCCGAGCTCGCCCCGGGTGGCGGCCCGCCACGCCTCGCCGTCCCCGGCGGCATCCGCCCGGTCGGCGTCCCGCGCGTCGACGAGGTCGCGCAACTCGGCCGCGTTGGTCAGATTGCCGTTGTGGGTCAGGGCGACGGTGTGCCCGTCATGGCCGCCGAGCGTCGGCTGCGCGTTCTCCCACGTGGACCCGCCCGTCGTGGAGTAGCGGCAGTGCCCCACGGCCAGGTGCCCGCGCAGGGACGCGAGGGTGCGCTCGTCGAAGACCTGACTCACCAGGCCCATGTCCTTGTAGACGAGGATGCTCGTCCCGTCGGAGGTGGCGATGCCGGCCGACTCCTGCCCACGGTGCTGCAGGGCATAGAGGCCGTAGTACGTCAGTTTGGCGACCTCCTCACCGGGAGCCCAGACGCCGAAGACGCCACAGGCGTCCTGCGGCCCCTTTTCGCCGGGAAGCAGGTCATGGGAGAGGTTGCCGTCGCCGCGTGCCACGGTCCGCATTCTCCCACACGGGGCGAGGTCCGCGGTCAGTCGTCCCGGTGACCGCGACGGGCGAGGATCGCGGCGACGAGGGCGCCGAGGAGGAGCCCGAGGAGCCCGAAGAGCGCGACGAGGTACCCGACCTCGGTCGTGGCGGAATAGCCGGCCCCAGCGGGCTCGCGCAGGGCCAGGACGAGGCCGATGAGGACGCCGATCAGGGCGCCCGTCACGAGGAAGGGGATGATCTTGGGCTCTCGACCGGGGGTTTGCACGGGGGCAACGCTACCCGCGCGGGCTGGAGCCCCGACCCGCAGCCCGGCACCCTCCCCCTTCGGCCAGTGGCGTCAGCGCAGCCCGGCCGCGACCGCCTCGAGGGTCGCCTCGGAGCCGGCGTAGGGGCTCTCGGGCCGCGGCCACGTCGTGATGACGTCGGTGAAGCCGAGGCCCTCCGCCCGGCCCACCATGTCGGTGAAGAGCTCGGCGCTCTCGAGCGAGTAGCGCGGCGCCGAGTCGAGGAGGAGGTAGCGGTCGAGGTCGTCGGCGGGCCGGCCGACCTTCGTCAGGGTCTCGGCGAGCCGATCGACGAGGCCACCGACCCCGGCCCACCACTCGTCCATGGTCTCGACGCTCGGGCCCGTCGTGACCCAGCCGTCCCCATGGGCGACGGCCAGCCGCAGCGAGCGAGGACCGTTGGCGGCGATGACGAAGGGGGGCCGCGGCTCCCGCACACCCCCGGGCCGGGTCCGCAGGTCGGTCGTCGCGTAGAACTCACCGGAATGCTCGACGTGGTCCTCGGTGAGGAGGCGGTGCAGCAGCGGGACGTACTCGTGGAACCGGTCGACCCGCTCCCGCAGCGTGCGCTCCTCCCCGACGTTGCGGACGTCGAGGTCGCCGCCCGCGCCGAGGCCGGCGAGGAACCGGCCGCCGGAGATGTCGTCCACCGTGGCGATGTCGCGGGCCAGCAGGGCGGGGTGGCGGAAGTTCGGGGAGCTGACGAAGCTGCCGAGCCCGATCCGCTCCGTCACCGTCGCGGCCGCGGCCAGCGTCGGGTAGGCGGAGTAGCAGGCCTGGTCCGGGATGCCGCCCCACACGAGGTGGTCGTAGGTCCAGGCGTGGTCGAAGCCCATCTGCTCGGCGGCCGACCAGCGGGGGGCGGTCTCGCGCCAGGAGAGTTCAGGGAGGATGGTGAGGCCATGACGCATGACCAGACCGTATCCCTGACCCTGCCCCTCCCCCGCACTCCCGAGCCGGCGGACGCACCCGCGCTGCGCTGGGGTGTGCTCGGCGCCGGCGGGATCGCGGCCTCCTTCGTCGATGCGCTGGCCACCACACAGCAGGTGGTCGCCGCGGTCGGGTCCCGTGACGTCGCGAAGGCGCAGGCGTTCATCGACGCTCACCTGGCCGGCCGGGGAACCGAGACGCGGGCCCACGGATCCTACGAGGACCTCGTCGCCGACCCCGACGTCGACGTCGTCTACGTCGCCACCCCGCACTCGGAGCACCGGGACCACGCGCTGCTGGCGATCGACGCCGGCAAGCACGTCCTCGTCGAGAAGGCCTTCGCGCGCAACGCCACCGAGGCCCGCGAGATCGTCGCCGCGGCGCGTGAGCGTGGTGTCTTCGCGATGGAGGCGATGTGGTCGCGCTTCCTGCCGCACTACGACGTCGTCCGCCAATCCCTGGAACTCGGTCTCCTCGGGGACGTCGAGACGGTCATCGCCGACCACGGCCAACTCCTGTACCCCGACGGCCCCCAGCGGATGTCCGACCCGGCGCTCGCCGGCGGCGCCCTGCTCGACCTCGGGATCTACCCGGTCTCCTTCGCCGCCTTCGTCCTCGGTGACATCTCGTCGGTGCACGCCGTCGGCACGCTGACCGACGCCGGCGTCGACGCACAGTGCTCGATCGTCCTGACGTCCCCGACGCGCACCCACGCGAGCCTGTCGACGACGATGACCGCGCGCACCCCGACGACGGCATCGATCAACGGGACCGCGGCCCGACTCGAGATCGACGGCGACTTCTACATGCCCAACGTCGTGCGCCTGCTCGGCACCGACAACACCGTGCTCGACGAGGTCGCGCTCGACCCGACCGAGCGGCACCGCGGGCTGCGCTTCGAGGCCGCGGAGGTCGCGCGCTGTGTGACCGCCGGGCTGACCGAGTCGCCTCTCCTCCCGCTGGACGAGACCGTCCGGATCATGGAGATCCTCGACGAGGTCCGGGACGCCGTGGGGGTCGTCTACCCCGGCGAGTGAACACCTCGGCGCCGCAAGCGTTCAGAGCAGAGGCAGATACGGCGCGAGGTCGGCCCGGTGACCGCTCACTCGCAGCCGACCCGAGTCGCCGGCCTCGTCCCACCCGAGGACCCCCGTGGCGATCTGCAGCCACGTCTGCGCGTCGGTCTCGATGACGTTGGGCGGGGTGCCGCGGGTGTGGGTCGGGCCGGCCACGCACTGAGTGGCGCCGAAGGGCGGCACCCGCACCTCGACGCTGCGGCCGGGGGCGCGCAGGGCGAGTTCCTCGAGGGAGAAGCGCACGGCGGTCGCGGTCGTCGCCCGATCGCTGACGTCCCCCGCTGCGGCGTCGGTCCGCCACTGCTGCAGGGCCCGCGCGCCCTCGACGAGCGGGACGCGGCGACGGGGAGGCATGAGCCCCATTCTCGCACCGCTGGCCCCGGCTGAGAGGGTGGCCCCATGGCAGCGCGAGGCGAAGGTCGGGACCGCATCACGGGTGACACCGTGGACGGCGCGGCCCCCGTCGCACCCACCTTCGAGGTGCGTCACGGGGACTTCGGCGCCCGGCTCGTCATGGACGGCGCGCTGCAGTCCCAGGTCGACCTCGACGACCCGACGATCCTCTTCCTTGAGTACATGCAGTACTTCGCGCTCGTCATCGACGCCCTCCCCGCCGGGCCGCTCGGCGTCACCCACGTCGGCGGGTCGGCGATGGCGATGGCGCGCTACGTCCAGGCCACGCGACCGGGGTCCCCGCAGATCGTCCTGGAGCCGCACGTCGCGATGACCGAGGCCGTCCGCGCCGAACTCCCCCTCCCCCGCGGTCACCGGATCCGCGTCCGCCCACAGACCGGGGAGGTCGGGGTCCCGATGCTCAAGGACGCAAGCGCCGACGTCGTCATCGTCGACGCCTTCGCCGGCGGTCTCGTCGTGCCCGGGGTCACCACGCGGGAGTTCGTCGACGAGGTGCGGCGCGTCCTCAAACCCGGCGGCATCGCCCTGTGGAACGCACCGGACGCCCCTGACCGGCGCTACCTCGCGCGCGTGGCCCGCACGGTCGCCGATGCCGGCTTCACCGAGCTCGGGATCATCGCGCACAAGCACGGCTGGTCGGGCAAGCGCTTCGCCAACTACGTCATCGTCGGCGGCACCGGGGGTCTGGACATCGCGGCGATCCGGCGGAAGGTCGCGGCCGTGCCCCTGCCGACGATGTGCCGGTTCGGCGCCGAGATCGCCGGACTCGTGCGCAGTGCGCAGCCCCTCACCGAGGCCGATCCGCAGGCGTCTCCGGAGTTCCCCGACGTGCCGGGCTGGCGCCACTGACGGGACGCTGGCGGCGGCGCCGGACGCTCCCGACTCAGCCGAGAGAGGCGAGGGCCGCCGGCAGTGCCCGCATGTCGTCGATGACGACGTCCGCGTCGGCGAGCCCGCCCGCCGGGGTGAGGTCGCTGCGATAGCCGACGACCGGCATCCCCGCGGCGCGCGCTGCGGCCACACCCGGGTCGCTGTCCTCGACGACGACGCAGCGCGACGGCGCGAAGCCGAGATCGGCGGCCGCATGCAGGAAGACGTCCGGCGCCGGCTTGCCGCGCTCGACCTCCTCAGCGCTGTAGTAGCGGCCACCGAAGAACCTGTCGAGGCCGGTCACCTCGAGCTTGCGGACGATCGCCGGGCCGATGCTGCCGGACGCGACGCACACGGGGTGGCCGGCGTCGACGATGTCGTCGAGCGCCTCGGCGATCCCGGGGATGGCCTCGAGCCGGTCGTGGCTGCGACGGAACTCCGCCCGCCAGTGGGACTCCCACTCCGGCGGGACCTCGCGGCCGGTGAGTGCCGCGACGGTGTGCCGGTTGTCGGCGTAGGCACGCCCCAGGAAGTGGTGGATGGCGTCCTGAGGCCCGAAGGTCAGGCCGAGGTCACGCATCGCAGACGTCCAGATGCCCACGTTGAGTCGCTCGCTGTCGACGAGCACCCCGTCGCAGTCGAAGACGACGAGCTGGTCGCTGCGGCGTAGACCGCCGTCGCCTTCGCTCACCATCCTCGGCCGCTCCCTCAGCGCCCGAAGACGGCCGGCAGGGTCCCCGTGTGGGCGGCGCGCATCTCGTCGAGCGGCACGTCGTACTGGCCGACGATCTCGAGACCGGCACCACCGGTGACCTCACCGATCCGCACGAGCGGCACGCCGTGCCGCTCGGCCAGCGCGGTGAACTCCGCCAGACCGGCCGCGGGCAGCGCGACGACGGCGCGGGCCGCCGACTCCGCGTGCAGGGCGACGAAGGGGTCCACGGCGTCCCGAGCCAGGAGCTCGGCCAGGTCGATGCGGGCACCGACTCCGTGCCGCAGCACCGACTCGGCGAGGGTGATCGCCAGTCCGCCGTCCGAGAGGTCGTGGCTCGCCGAGACGAGCCCGGCCTTGGCAGCCTCGACCATGAGGTCGGCGAGCGCCTTCTCCGCGGCGAGGTCGACCCTCGGGGGCAGCCCGCCGAGGTGACCGTGGGCGACGTGCGCCCACTCTCCACCGGAGAGTTCCTCGCGCGTCACCCCGAGCTGGACGACGACATCACCGGCCGTCGCGAAACCGCTGCCGATGCGGACGTCCACGTCCTCCATGACGCCGAGGACACCCACGACCGGGGTCGGGTGGATCGCGACGTCACCCGTCTGGTTGTAGAAGGAGACGTTGCCGCCCGTGACGGGGATGCCGAGCGCGAGACAGCCGTCGAAGAGGCCCTTGATGGCCTGCTGGAACTGCCACATGACACCCGGGTCCTCCGGCGAGCCGAAGTTGAGGCAGTCGGTGACGGCGACCGGCAGGGCCCCCTTCGTCCCGACGTTGCGGTAGGACTCGACGAGCGCGAGCTGGGCGCCGACGTAGGGGTCGAGCTTGCCGAAGCGCCCGTTGCAGTCCGTGGAGACGGCGACGCCGCGGCCGGTCGTCTCGTCGATCCGGACGATGCCGGCGTCGTCGGGCGTCGCGAGGTTGGTGTTGCCGCGCACGTAGCGGTCGTACTGGTCCGTGACCCAGGACTTGTCGCAGAGGTTCGGCGAGGCGAGCAGGTCGAGCAGGGTCTGGCGCAGGGCCGCGCCGTCGGCCGGCCGCTCGAGCGTCTCGGCCGCGTCGGCCTGCAGTGCGTCGAGGTAGTCGGGCCGGGCGATCGGCCGGTTGTAGACCGGGCCGTCGTGCGCGACCGAGCGCGGCGGCACGTCGACGATGACGTCCTCGCCCCACGTGATGACGAGGCGGCCGGTGTCGGTGACCTCGCCGACGACCGTGGCCTCGACGTCCCACTTCTCGGTGATCGCGAGGAACGCGTCGAGCTTGGCCGGCTCGACGACCGCCATCATCCGCTCCTGGGACTCCGACATGAGGATCTCCTCGGGCCGGAGCGTGGAGTCGCGCAGCGGGACGTCGTCGAGCCACACCCGCATGCCGCCGTCGCCGGCGGACGCGAGTTCGCTCGTCGCGCAGGAGAGCCCGGCGCCGCCGAGGTCCTGGATGCCGTCGACGACGTCGGCGGCGTAGAGGTCGAGGCAGCACTCGATGAGCACCTTCTCGGCGAAGGGGTCGCCGACCTGGACGGCCGGCCGCTTGGCCGGGCCACCTTCGTCGAAGGTCTCCGACGCCAGGACGGAGACGCCGCCGATGCCGTCGCCGCCCGTCTTGGCGCCGAAGAGGATCACCTTGTTGCCGACGCCGGACGCCTGAGCGAGGTGCAGGTCCTCGTGGCGCAGGGCGCCGACGCACAGCGCGTTGACGAGCGGGTTGCCCTGGTAGCAGTCGTCGAAGACGACCTCGCCGCCGATGTTGGGCAGGCCGAGGCTGTTGCCGTAGCCGCCGACGCCCTTGACGACGCCGGGCAGGACGCGCTGGGTGTCAGGGTGGTGCAGGTTGCCGAAGCGCAGCGGGTCCATGATCGCGACGGGGCGGGCGCCCATCGCCATGATGTCGCGCACGATGCCGCCGACCCCGGTCGCGGCGCCCTGGTAGGGCTCGACGTAGGACGGGTGGTTGTGCGACTCGACCTTGAACGTGACGGCCCAGCCGTCGCCGATGTCGATGACGCCGGCGTTCTCGCCGATGCCCGCGAGCTGCTTGCCGAGCGGGGTGTCGGGGGGCAGGTCACCGAAGGTGCGCAGGTGCACCTTCGAGGACTTGTAGGAGCAGTGCTCCGACCACATGACGGAGTACATCGCCAGCTCGGCCGAGGTGGGACGGCGGCCGAGGATCTCGCGGATGCGCGCGTACTCGTCGTCCTTGAGGCCGAGGTCGGCCCACGGCTGCTCGGTGTCGGGGGTGGCGGCCGCCTGCTCGACGGTGTCCATCGCGGCGATGCGGGTGGGCTGCTGGCTCATGCGTTGACGACTGCCTTCAGGACGGAGGTGAAGAAGCCGCGGCCGTCGAGGGAGGGGCCGTAGCCCTCCTCGACCGCGTGCTCGGGGTGCGGCATGAGGCCGACGACGTTGCCGCGCTCATTGGTGATGCCGGCGATGTCGCGCCGGGACCCGTTGGGGTTGCCGCCGAGGTAGCGGAAGGCGACCCGGCCCTCCGCCTCGAGGCGGTCGAGGGTGGCCTCGTCGGCGACGAACTGGCCGTCCTGGTTCTTCAGGACGATGGTGATCTCCTGGCCGGCCTCGTAGTCGCTCGTCCAGGCGCTCGACGCGTTCTCGACCCGCAGGACCTGGTCCTTGCAGACGAACTTCCGGTGGTCGTTCTGGATCATGGCGCCGGGCAACAGGTGCGACTCGCAGAGGATCTGGAAGCCGTTGCAGATGCCGAGGACGGGCAGACCGCCCTGGGCGGCGGGAACGATCGCCTCCATGACGGGGGCGAAGCGGGAGATGGCGCCCGCCCGGAGGTAGTCGCCGTAGGAGAAGCCACCCGGGATGACGACGGCGTCGACGCCGCGCAGGTCGGCGTCCCGGTGCCAGAGCGAGATGGCCTCGCCGCCGGCGATGGTGACCGCCCGCTGGGCGTCGTGGTCGTCGAGCGACCCGGGGAAGGTGACGACGCCGACCTTCATCAGGCCTCGTCCTCGCCCAGCGCCCGGACGGACAGGACGTCCTCGATCACGGGGTTGCTCAGCAGGGTGTCGGCGGCCTTGCGGGCCTCTTCCAGATGCGCGGGGGTGACGTCGCCGTCCACCGTGAGGACGAAGCGCTTCCCCTGACGGACGTCGGTGAAGGACGAGAAGCCCAGCCGCGGCAGCGCGCCGTTCACCGCCTGTCCCTGCGGGTCGAGAATCTCGGGCTTCAGCATGACGTCGACGGCGATGCGTCCCACGAGGGGTGCTCCTTGAGGCGAGGGCGGGCGTTCGCCCAAGTCTAGAGCCGCCGCCCCGATGGTCGCCGCGCGGTCCGGAAGACGATCTGGGTCTTGCGCATCCATGTCCGATATGTCTCACTTTTCCGTGTATGGCGCATACCGGCGCCACCGAACTGGGGGGTTCCATCCATGATCCGTAGGACACGTCTGCTCGCCGCGACCCTGTCGGTCGTGACACTCACAGGGGGCCTGGGCTCAGCGGCCGCCACCGCCTCCACCGCCGCGGCCGGGACGGCCGCGCCGACGACGAGCGAGAGCGCCAAGCTCGACCGCGTCCCCGTCCCGGACCTCGCGTGGTTCAACTGTTACCGGACCGCCCAGTGCGCGACGGTCGGGGTCCCGCTCGACTACGACGAACCTGACGGTCGGACGACGACCGTGGCGGCGCTGCGCCTCCCCGCCACGGGCGACAAGATCGGGACCCTCTTCGTCAACCCCGGCGGCCCGGGAGGCTCGTCGACCGAGTTGGCCTACGCCGCCGACCGCTGGCTGAGCCCGGCGGTCCGCGAGCGCTTCGACATCGTCGGCATCGACCCGCGCGGCGTCGGCTTCAGCGAGCAGGTCCAGTGCCTCCCCGTCGAGCAGCAGGATGACGTGCTGCGCGGTCTGGGCTCCGGGGTCCCCGTGAGCGCCACCGAGGAGCGCGATTACATGCGCTCGATCCGGACGGTGGCCGCCGGCTGTTCCACCAACGATCTGGCGACGTCGATGTCGAGCGCCGAGGTCGCCCGCGATATGGAGATGGTGCGCCGCGCCCTCGGGGAGCGCCGCCTCAACTACCTCGGCTTCTCCTACGGCAGCCACCTCGGCACGACCTACGCGACGATGTTCCCGGACACCTTCCGCAGCCTCGTCGTCGACGGCACGATCAGCCCGACGGGGTGGTCGGGCCTCGGCTCCCTGAAGAGCCAGCCGCTCGAGGCGCGCCTCAAGTCGGGGAAGGCGGGGTGGAAGGCCATCCGCCGCATCCTCGCCGAGTGCGACCGCGTGGGCACGTCGCGGTGCGACTTCGCGGCGGGCAATCCGCAGGCGCGGTTCGACACCCTGATGCGCCGCCTCCGGACGACGCCGATCGAGATCGCCGACCCGGACGGTGGGGAACCGCTGGTCGTGACGTACGCCGACGCCGTGCAGATCCTCCTCATGGCGCTCTACATGCCCGACGCACCGCAGTTCTCGACCTTCGTCCTCGAGATGCTCTCGCAGCTCCAGCGCCAGGGCGGCGGCAGCCTGGCTGCGGTCGCGGACAAGCAGGCGGCCCGGCGCCTCGAGCGCGTCATCCGCGACGCCGACGCGGCGCTGCGCCGGGGCTTCACCTATGACAACAGCCTCGACTCCTACCTGTCCGTCATGTGCACCGACACCCGGGAGACGACGGCGCTGGCCGACTATCCGACCTTCGCCGAGACCCAGGACACCGTCGCGCCGCACTTCGGGCGCGCCTGGCTGTGGAGCAGCGCCGGGTGCGCCGGCGACTCCTTCACGGGCGAGGACGAGGACGCGTGGCACGGGCCGTGGGGCACGTCGACGACCAAGCACGTCCTCGTCGTCGGCAACTACTGGGACCCGGCCACGGCCTACGGCGGAGCCGTGCAGGCGCACCACGTCCTCGGCCGCTCGCGCCTCGTGTCGAGCGACTCGTGGGGCCACACCGCCTATGGCGTCTCGGCGTGCGTGACGAAGCGGGTCGACTCCGCCCTGCTCACGGGACGGGTGCCGACCAGCGACGTCCAGTGCCCGGCCGAGCGGCCGATGTTCCCCACCGCGGAGCAGATGCGGAATGGCGCCAGCGCGGCCCGGTCCGCGACGCCGACGTCGGTCCCGGACATCGCCCGCTCGGTGGAACTGCCCACGATGAGCGACCCGCGGCAACGCTTCCCCCGCCCCACCGTGCGCTGACCAACCCGCCGCTGACGGGCCGCGCCTCCGGACTCACCCCCGGAAGGCGTGGCCCGTCAGTCGTTCGTAGGCCTCGACGTAGGTGGCGCGGGTCTGCTCGACGACGTGCGGCGGCAGGGCGGGCGGCGGGGCGTCCGAGCGCGGGTCCCACCCGGACTCGCCGCTCGAGAGCCAGTCGCGCACGAACTGCTTGTCGAAGCTCGGCTGGCTGTGCCCCGGCTCCCACCGGTCCGCCGGCCAGAAGCGCGAGGAGTCGGGGGTGAGGACCTCGTCGGCGAGCACAAGTTCGCCCGTCGGGGTGAGGCCGAACTCGACCTTCGTGTCGGCCAGGAGGATCCCGCGCTGCTGGGCGATCTCGTTGCCGCGGGCGAGGATCGCGACGGTCAGGTCGCGCACCCGAGCGGCCAGGTCAGCGCCGATCGCGGCCTCGACGTCGGCATAGGGCATGGGCTGGTCGTGCTCGCCCGCGGGCGCCTTCGTCGACGGCGTGAAGACCGGCTCGGGCAGTCGCGACCCGTCGACGAGGCCGTCGGGCAGGATCACCCCGCTGACGGTGCCGTCGGCCTCGTACTCCTTGAGCCCGCCACCGGTGAGGTACGCGCGGGCCACGCACTCGACGGGGAGCATCTCGAGGCGCCGGACGAGCACGGCCCGGCCCGCGACGGCCTCCGGCACGTCCGTCGAGACGACGTGGTTGGGCAGGAGGTCCTCGAGCTGGGCGAACCACCACAGCGACAGCTGGGTGAGGATCGCGCCCTTGTCCCGGATGGGGGGCTCGAGGACGTGGTCGAAGGCGGAGATCCGGTCGGAGGCGACGAGCAGCAGCTCGTCCTCGCGCTGGGTGCCGTCGTCGGCGAGCGGGGCGTAGAGGTCGCGGACCTTGCCCGAGTACAGGTGCACGAATCCGGGCAGCTCGGGGGCGGCCGGCGAGGTGGTCTCCGTCATGGCGCCCATCCTCCCAGCCGCCGTCGCGGATGCCGCACGGCTACCCCCTTCGCCCAGTGGAACGCGCCGTGGCCAGTGGCACACCGTTGACGGTGTGCCACTGGCCACGAGGTGTGCCGCTGACGGTGTGCCGTCAGTCCGCGGCCGTCGTGCTGCCGTCCTCCGGGGCTTTCTGGAGCAGGTCACGCAGGAGCTGGGTGACGCTCGCGGCCGACCACCCGTCGACGACGGGTCCCTCGTAGGCGACGGCGAGGGCGCCGTGACCCTCCCCTTCGCGCACGCTCCACATCTCGTACCGGGAGCCGTCCTCCGTCGAGGCGGAGTCCACGGTGGCGCTGACCCCGGGCAGGATCTCGACGGCGCGGGTCTGCCAGTCCCAGTCCGGCTCCGCGGCCACGGGGTCGAAGGCGTTGCTCGCACCGAGCGCGGGCGCCACGAGGACGTCGACACTGCCGGCATCCGCGGGGTGCGACTCGAAGGCCCACGCCCCGTCCGGCACGACGTACTCCAGCCCGCTGTCGGCCTCGACGAAGGCATCACTCGGGTCGCCCGTCCCCAGGTACTGCTCCATCCAGGTCGTGACGAGCGATCCGTCGCACGTGCTCGGCTCGAGGGTGCAGCCGGCGAAGGTCGCCGTCGTGGCTCCGGCGCCCTGTCCGGCGGCGTCGGTCTCGCCGGCCGGCGCGCCGGCCGTGCCGAATCCGCCCGCGCTGACGGCGGCCACGGCCAGCGCGGCCACGGCTCCGGCCGCGCCGACCACACCGGCCCGGCGCCGACGCACCCGTGCCCGACCGCCCTTCACGACGTCGTCGATGCTGAACCCCACGGGTCCGGCCTCCTGCACGCGGGCATCCGCCGCGGCCTTGTAGATCGTGTCCTGAGTCATCGTCCCCACCTCACTGTCCGTTCGCGACGGGCTCGGAGAGCACCTCGCGCAAGATCGTCATTGCCGTGTTGGTCGCGCTCTTGACCGTGCCCTCGCTGCACTGCATGAGGGCCGCGGTGTCCGCGACGGAGAGGTCCTCGACGAAGCGCAGGATCACGGTCATGCGCTGCCTCGGGGCCAGTTGGGCCAGTGCGTCGTCGAGATCCCTGCGGAGATCGACCTGGGCCGTCCGATCCGGGACGGGCTCCGTGCGAGCCACGTCCTCGGTGGCGATCTCGCGGCGCCACCAGTGGCGGCGCTGCTCCGAGATCAGCGTGTTGACGAGGACGCGGCGCGCATAGGCGTGCGGGTCCTCGGCGTCCCGGTTGATCCGGGGCCACGCGACATACATCTTCTCGAGCGTCGCCTGCACCAGATCGTCGGCCCGGTGGCCGTCACGCACCTGCGCGATGGCCGTTCGCCGCAGGCGCGGCAGGGCCATCTCCGCAAACGCACGGAACGTCTCTTCGTGGTCATGGTCCACGGTTCACCTCCCCTTCGGGGGTGGAGACGCGGTGGGGGCGCCGGAAGGTTCAGTCCCTCAGCGGAGGTGTACTTCGCCCCGCTGTGCCGCGAGGGCAATGTCGGTGCGGTGGTGCGAGCCCTCGAGCTCGATCGCGTCGACCGCGGCGTAGGCCCGCTGCCGGGCCTCCTTGAGCGAGGACCCTCGCGCGACGACGGACAGGACGCGCCCGCCGGCGGAGACGAGCAGGCCGTCGTCGTCGAGGGCCGTGCCCGCGTGCAGGACCCACGCCCCCGAGTCGGGCTCGATCGTGTCCGCGCCGACGATCGGGTCGCCCTTGCGCGGGTTCGCGGGGTAGCCCTCCGCGGCGACGACGACCGTCAGCGCGTGGTCGCGGCTCCAGCGCAGATCGGCCACGTCGGCGAGCGTGCCCGTGGCGGCCGCGTGCAGCAGTCCGGCCAACGGGGACTCGAGGCGGGCGAGCACGACCTGGGTCTCCGGGTCGCCGAAGCGCGCGTTGAACTCGATGACGCGCGGTCCGCGCGAGGTCAGGGCGAGCCCGACGTAGAGCACCCCGACGAAGGGGGTCCCCCGCGCCGCCATCTCGTCGACGACCGGCTGCGCGATCCGCCCGACGACGACCTCGGTGAGGTCCTCGGGAGCCCAGTCCAGCGGCGAGTACGCGCCCATGCCGCCGGTGTTCGGACCCTCGTCACCGTCGAAGACGCGCTTGAAGTCCTGGGCCGGCGCGAGCGGAACGACCGTGCGCCCGTCGCAGATGCAGAAGAGCGAGACCTCGGGACCGTCGAGGTACTCCTCGACGACGACCCGGCCGTCCTCCTTCGCCAGGCACTCCCTGGCATGGGCCAGGGCCGCCTCGGCGTCGTCCGTGACGACCACGCCCTTGCCGGCGGCGAGGCCGTCGTCCTTGATGACGAAGGGGGCCCCGAGCCCGTCCATCGCATCCTCGACCTGATCGAGGGTCGTGCACACGTGGGCGAGGCCGGTCGGGACGTCGGCGGCGGCCATGACCTCCTTCGCGAAGGCCTTGCTGCCCTCGAGGCGGGCGGCCTCGCGGGACGGCCCGAAGCACGCGATCCCCGCGTCGCGGACGGCGTCCGCGACCCCCGCCACGAGGGGCGCCTCGGGACCGACGACGACGAGGTCGACGTGGAGGGAGGTCGCGAGGTCGGCCACCGCGGCCCCATCGGTGGGGTCGGCCAGTGGCACACACAGCGCCACGGCATCCATCCCGGGGTTGCCGGGTGCCGCGACGACGGCTTCCACGGAGGGGTCGGCGGCGAGGCCGCGGACGAGGGCGTGCTCACGGGCACCGGTACCGATGACGAGGACCTTCACGCCGGACAGCCTACGGGGCCGGAAAAAGGTGGGGGCGCAGCGCTCCCGGCAGGCAGGGGGGGCATCCGCCGGGAACACTGCGCCCTCCTCACGCGGCGCACAGTGGGGGGGTACCGGCGCTCTGCGTGAGTGGTCGCCTCAGCAACCGAGTGAAAGTTTCACCAATCCCCGAGAGCATTGCAAGCCCACGCCTGTCAGGTCTCCGTCATTGTCGGAAACCCGTCGCCATGAGAGCCTGTCACCGTGGACAGTCCCGCACATTTCACGACCGTGACCGAGGATCTCTCCGAGGGCTACATCTCGAGCGTCTACCTCGCGACGATCAACGCGCCGGGCTCGACGATCGAGTCCCTCACCCGCAGCGGCGGCTTCGACGCCGAGCACCTGCCCGCGGCCCTGGCGGTCCTCGTCGGGCGCGGTCTCATCGCCCTCGACGCCGAGGGGGTGATCGAGGTCCACTCCCCCGACATCGCGCTGACCGCCTTCGCCGCCGAGATCGAGCGCAACGCGCAGCGCGCTCGCCTCAACGCCCGCCCGCTGACCGAGCTCTTCCGCCGGGCACGCACGGGCCTCGCCGGGGCGACCGACCCCGAGGCGCCCTCCCAGATCCGCGTGCTCGAGTCGCGCAGCGAGGTGACGGTGACCCTCGCCGCCGTCGCCGCCGAAGCCACCGAGACCGTCCACGCCTTCCGCGCGCTCTCCCCGCGCACCGAGGATCTCCTCGCCCACCCCGACGCACACCCGGCCGCGCTGCACGGCCCCGACGGACGCCGGGTGACCCACCGCGCCGTCTACGACGCCGAGGTGCTCGACGCCGCCGGCGCCCTCAACGCGTTGCGTACCCGGGCCGCATCGGGCGAACAGGTGCGGTTGGCCGCGGGGATCCCCTTCACCATGGTCGTCGCGGACGAGACCGCCGCCGTCATCGAGTTCATCAGCACCTCCGGCGAGGGGGAGGGTGCGCTGCTCGTGCGGTCCCCCCTCATCGTGCGCGCGCTGGCGCGCTTCCTCGAGCGGCGCTTCAACGAGTCCGCCGTCCTCCCGTCGGCCCGTGACACCACGGCCCGCGGCGAGTTCGGGACCCGCGATCAGCTGATCCTCTCGCTGCTCGCGCGCGGCGCCTCGGACACGACGATCACCCGCCAACTCGACGTCAGCCAGCGGACCGTGGAGCGGCGGATCCAGCACATCATGACGACACTGGGGTGCCAGTCCCGCTTCCAGACGGGGGTCGAGGCCGCCCGTCGCGGTCTCGTCTGAACCCGTCGCTAGAATCGTGCCTTCGCGCTGATCCGACGAGTGAGAGAGCCCGTGACCGCTCGAACCACCACCGAAGACGTCCCCGCATCCATTGCCGCCGAGATCGCGGTCGAGCAGGCGCATCTGGACCGCGTGCACGCCGAACTCCTCAAGGCCAGCGACCGGGCCGGCCTCGTCGCCATCGACGGCATGTCCCGCGGCCGGACCGACCGCACCGGCGACGTGCGCGACGAGGAGATGTCGGGCCTCTTCGAGCGTGACGCCCTCGTCTTCAACGCGGCCCGTCGCCTCGCCACCCTCGACTCGCAGTACGAGGGCCTCGTGTTCGGACGGCTCGACATCGACCATGGCAGCGAGATGGCCCCCGAGGACCGGGAGGCCCGCTACATCGGCCGACTCGGCGTGCGCGACGACGAGTACGAGCCGCTCGTCATCGACTGGCGCGCGCCGGCTGCGAGCCCCTTCTACCGTGCGACGCCCGTCGAGAACCTGGGCGTCATCCGGCGCCGGGTCCTGCGCTGCCGGGCCACGACCGTCGTCGGTGTCGAGGACGACCTCATGGTCCCCGAGGCGCCGGACGACATCGTCGTCGTCGGGGACGGCGCCCTGCTCGCGGCGCTGACCCGCAGCCGCGGCACCCAGATGCGCGACATCGTCGCGACGATCCAGCAGCACCAGGACGAGGCGATCCGCGCCGACCACCTCGGCGTCACCGAGATCACCGGTGGCCCCGGCACGGGGAAGACGGTCGTCGCGCTGCACCGCGCCGCCTACCTCCTCTACTCCAACCGGCGCCGCTACGAGTCCGGAGGCATCCTCGTCATCGGCCCGTCGTCGGCCTACACCGCGTACATCGAGCGCGTCCTGCCGTCCCTGGGCGAGGAGTCGGTGACGCTGCGCTCCCTCGGTGACGTCGTCGACTCGGTCACGACCTCCCGCCTGGATCAGCCCGAGGTGGCCGCGATCAAGGGGTCGCTGCGGATGCAGCGCGTCCTCGAGCGCCTGGCCGTCGAGGCCGTCCCGGAGGCCCCCACCGAGTTCCGCGCCTTCGTTGCCGGCACCGCCATCCGCATCGACGAGGCGCGGCTGGCCTCGATTCGACGCAGCGTGCTGTCCGGCACCCACCGCAACCAGGGGGCGAAGGCGGCCCGCAACATGCTCGCGGACGCGGCCTGGGCCCAGCACCGGGACGGGGAGAAGTCCGACTTCCTCGAGCACGTCGACGAGTCGCTCGCCGTCGACGACTTCATGGAGGCGTGGTGGCCGCAACTCGACCCCCGCCAGGTCCTGCTGTGGCTCGCCGACACCGACCTCGCCCGTCGCGTCGGCTCCGGCGTCCTGTCCGCCGACGAGTCGGCGGCGCTCGCCACGTCGATGCGTGACGCCCTCGAGGCCGGGACGTGGAGCGTGGCCGACGTGGCCCTGCTGGACGACCTGTCGGGACGTCTCGGGACGACCGAGGAGCCCGAGGACGAGGAGCGCGGCTTCTACGAGATCGAGGAGCTGGACGGCGACGACGAGCTGCGGGCCGCGGGCTACCGCGCGCCGGTGGAGCCCCGCTCCGAGGTCACCCCCACGCAAGCCCTCGACCGGATGCTGCGCGGGCGGATCGGACGCCCCGAGGAGTACGCACACGTGCTCGTCGACGAGGCGCAGGACCTCTCCCCCATGCAGTGGCGGATGATCGCGCGTCGCGGTCGCCGTGCCTCCTGGACCGTCGTCGGTGACGCGGCCCAGGCCTCGTGGGGCGACGCGGACGAGGCCCGCCGCGCCCGCGAGGAGGCCTACGGCCGACAGGAGCGACGCTCCTTCCACATGGACACGAACTACCGCAACGCCCGCGAGATCTTCGACTACGCGCGTGACGTCATCCTGCCGCTCGTCCCGGACGCCGACATCCCGCAGGCCGTCCGCGAGACCGGCGTGACCCCGCAGGACCTCATCGTCGACGGAGACCTCCGGTCTGCGGCCGAGTCCGCCGTGGCGGAACTGCTCGACGAGGTCGACGGCTCGGTCGCGGTCATCGTCCCCGAGCGGCACGCGGCCGCGCTCGCGGGCATCGACGGCATGGACGATCGGGTGAGCCTCATCGATCCGATGTCGACGAAGGGGCTGGAGTGGGACGCCTCGCTCGTCGTCGACCCCGACGCGATCATCGAGGAGTCACCCGGTGGGGTGCGCGTCCTCTATGTCGCGCTGACGCGCGCCGCTCACCGGATGACGGTCCTGCGGCCGGCCTGAGCGGTGACGACGCTCAGGCGTCGAGCAGCGGGAACCGCTCGATGATGGCCTCGCGACCGGGGCCGACCCCGATCGCGGAGATCCGGGCGCCGATGAGCTCCTCGAGCCGCAGCACGTAGGCCTGCGCGTTCTCCGGCAGGTCCTCGAAGGTGCGGCACTGGGAGATGTCCTCCCACCACCCGGGCATCTCTTCGTAGATCGGCTTCGCGTGGTGGAAGTCGCTCTGCGACACCGGCATCTCGTCGTGGCGGACCCCGTCGACGTCATAGGCCACGCAGATCGGGACCGTGTCCAGACCCGTGAGCACGTCGAGCTTGGTGACGACGAAGTCGGTGACGCCGTTGATCCGGTTCGCGTAGCGACCAACGACGGTGTCGACCCACCCGCAGCGCCGCGGGCGCCCGGTGGTGGTGCCGTATTCGGCTCCGGTCTTGCGCAGGAACTCCCCGCTGTCGTCGAAGAGCTCGGTCGGGAAGGGCCCCTCGCCAACACGGGTCGAGTACGCCTTGAGGATCGCGATGACCCGGGTGACGCGAGTCGGCGGGATGCCCGAGCCGGTGCACGCGCCGCCGGCCGTCGCGGACGACGAGGTGACGAAGGGGTAGGTGCCGTGGTCGACGTCGAGGAGCGTGGCCTGCCCGGCCTCCAGCAGCACGTTCTTGCCCGCGTCGAGGGCCTGCTCAAGGACGAGGGTCGTGTCGGCCACCATCGGCCGGAGCCGCTCCACGTAGGAGAGCAGCTCGGTGACGACCTCGTCGACCTCGATGGCGCGCCGGTTGTAGATCTTCGCGAGAACCTGGTTCTTGAAGGCGAGCGCGGCCTCGACCTTCTGCCGCAGGATGCCCTCGTCGAAGAGGTCCTGGATGCGGATCCCCGTGCGGTTCATCTTGTCGGCGTAGGTCGGGCCGATGCCGCGGCCGGTCGTCCCGATCTTGCGGGCGCCGAGGAAGCGCTCCGTGACCTTGTCGAGGGTCGTGTTGTACGGCGCGATCACGTGCGCGTTGGCGCTGACGACGAGCCGCGAGGTGTCCACGCCGCGGGCATTGAGGTCGTCGAGTTCGCGGAAGAGCACCTCGAGGTCGACGACGACACCGTTGCCGATGACGGGGGTGCACCCCGGCGTGAGGATCCCGGAGGGCAGCAGGTGCAGGGCGTACTTCTCACCGTCGATGACGATGGTGTGCCCGGCGTTGTTGCCACCGTTGAACTTCACGACGTAGTCGACGTCGGACCCCATCAGGTCCGTCGCCTTGCCCTTGCCCTCGTCGCCCCACTGGGCTCCGACCAGCACGATCGCCGGCATGGCGGGCCTCCTGTCCTCGGCATGGCGAAGGCCCCGTGAGCATCCCGCGGGACCTTCTCGAACGTCCGCCCAGCCTACCGGGGTGCCGCGGCTCCCCCGCGCCCGCCGCGGGCGGAAGCCGTCGGGACGAGGCCCTCGCGTTCCAGGGCCACGCCGAGTTGGAAGCGGGTGTGCACCCCGCGGGCGTCCATCAGCTGAGCCACGCGGCGCCGGACGGTGCGCAGACCGAGGCCAAGTTGGCGGGCGATCGCCTCGTCCTTGACGCCCAGCCCGAGGAGGGCGATGAGGCGGTCGTCCTGGTCGTCCATGTCGATCGGTGGCACGGCCGAGGACCAGGCGACGTCGAAGAGTTCCGCGAAGGCGCGGACCGCCAGGGGGTGACGGATGAGGACGTACGGCGGTTCGGCGCTGCCCCACTCGCTGACCGTCACGACGGCCTCGGTGCCGAAGACGGCGAAGTCCGTCAGGTCGGCCCGGGTGACCCGCTGCGACTCCCCCGCCGCCGCCCAGGCACCCATGTAGAGCCGACCGGTCTCGGTCTCGGGCAGGGTGTGGCGGTACAACCCCCGCTGGACGAGCCCTCGCGCGAGCCGCGCCCGCGCGGCGCGCACGGTCGCCTCGTCGAGGCCCACACCTTCGTCGACACTGACGATGGAGGTGCGGACGATGCCCGAGCGATCGACGAGCCGCTCAATGAGGGAGGCCGTCAGCGCCTCGGGGATGACCGTGACGTGACCGGCCATGGGCGCGTCGGGGGCGTCCTGCAACGCGGCCCGCAGGCGCAGCATCCAGTCACCGACCTCGGCGAGGTTGGCGCGGCGCTGCTCGATGACGCCCAGATCGCGTTCATGGAACGCTTCCAACCGGGACAGCGCCTCCTCCACCGGCTCGAAGGCGGCCGCGCTCTCGCTGCGGTCGCCAGCGAGGCGGTCCGCCGCGAGTTCGGGGAAGTCATTCGCCATGGTGGCAGGTTAGTGCCATCGGCATGATGGTGCCGAACTGTGCGTGTCGCCTGAGGCAGGATGTCCGGGTTGGCGCAACCGGTCAGGGGACAGGGCGCGCCGGCCAGCGCCGCTCGCAACCGCGGCGCCAGGGGGCAACGGTGCGGGGACCGAGCAGCAGCTCGGTCCCCGCACCGTTACTGTCCGACCCGGTGGCCGGTCGGGCGACTCACGCCCGGGCGACGCCCAGCGCCTCGCCCGCCTCCGGGGACGAGTCGTTGAGGAAGTGGGAGCACCGCTGCACCTCGTCGGTCTCGCCGATGGCGGCGGCCGCCTTCGTCAGTGCCGCGAGCGCCCGCAGGAAGCCACGGTTGGGCTCGTGCGACCACGGCACCGGGCCCTGGCCGCGCCAGCCCGACTTCCGCAGGGCGTCGAGCGAGCGGTGGTACCCGGTGCGAGCGAAGGCGTACGCCTCGATCGTCAACCCGTCCTCGAGGGCGTCCTCCGACAGCACGGCCCAGGCCAGCGCCGACGTGGGATACCGCGCCGCGACGTCCTGAGCTGCGACGCCCTGGTCGAGCTGGCGCGCCGCCGGGTCCTCCGGCAGCCGGGTCTCGGGGATGCCCAGCAGGTTGTCCGCCACGCTCAGGCCTTCGTGCCGGCGGAGCGCAGGTTCTCGCAGGCCTCGACGACGCGGGCGGCCATCCCGGCCTCCGCCTCCTTGCCCCAGGCGCGGGGGTCGTACTGCTTCTTGTTGCCGACCTCGCCGTCGATCTTGAGCACGCCGTCGTAGTTCTTGAGCATGTAGGCAGCGACCGGACGGGTGAACGCGTACTGCGTGTCCGTGTCGACGTTCATCTTCACGACGCCGAAGTCGACAGCCGCGGCGATCTCCTCCGCGGTCGAGCCGGAGCCGCCGTGGAAGACGAGGTCGAAGGGGCGCGCGTCGGCGCCGAGGCCGAGCTCCTGCGCGGCGGCGGCCTGCGCGGCCTGCAGGATCTCGGGACGGAGCTTGACGTTGCCCGGCTTGTAGACACCGTGGACGTTGCCGAAGGTCAGGGCGGTCAGGTAGCGGCCCTTCTCGCCGGCGCCGAGCGCCTTGATCGTGGCGATGGCGTCCTCGGGCGTCGTGTACAGCTGGTCGTTGATCTCGTTGTCGACACCGTCCTCCTCGCCACCCACGACACCGACCTCGATCTCGAGGATGACGTTCGCGGCCTTCGCCTGGGCCAGGAGCTCCTCGGCGATCTCGAGGTTCTCCTCCAGCGGCACGGCGGAGCCGTCCCACATGTGGGACTGGAAGTACGGCAGGCCGCCGTTCTTCACGCGCTCGGCCGACGCGGCGAGCAGCGGGCGGACGAACGCGTCCAGCTTGTCCTTCGGGCAGTGGTCGGTGTGCAGGGCGATGTTGACGTCGTACTTCGCGGCGATCACCTCGGCGTAGGCGGCGAAGGCGAGCGAGCCCGTGACCATGTCCTTGATCGTCGATCCGGACAGGTACTCGGCGCCGCCGGTCGAGACCTGGACGATGCCGTCGGAGCCGGCCTCGGCGAAGCCGCGGATGGCCGCGTGGAGCGTCTGCGACGAGGTCACGTTGATGGCCGGGTAGGCGAAGTTCCCCTCCTTCGCGCGGTCGAGCATGTCTGCGTACACCTCGGGGGTGGCGATGGGCATGGGAACTCTCCTTCGAGGGGCCTGCGCGGGTCGTGCGACGAGTCTTCCACGGGACACCGCCGACCTGCAGGCGACCCGAGCATTTGGACGGAGCCACGCCGGGCGACCTTCGTGACTGTGTGGTAGACCACAGCCGCTGTTAGGCTCCGCCCGCTCCGGGGGTATCTGAGTCCCGGGCCGGACACAAGGAGACCCATGTCGGACCAGACCTACCAGCTGATTGCTGTGGCGGTGTACTTCGCCCTCATGCTGGGCATCGGCTACTACGCCTACACACAGACCAAGAGCATCGACGGCTACATGCTCGCCGAGCGCGGCCTGCACCCCGCCGTCGCCGCGCTCTCCGCGAACGCCGCCGACATGTCGGGCTGGCTCCTGATGGGTCTGCCCGGTGCGATCTACGCGTCCGGCCTCATCGAGGCGTGGATCGCGATCGGCCTGACCATCGGAGCCTGGCTCAACTGGTACTTCGTCGCGCCGCGTCTGCGCGCCTACACCGAGATCGCCGGTGACTCGATCACCATCCCGAGCTTCTTCGAGCGCCGTCTGCGCGACAACTCGCACGTGCTGCGCATCGTCGCCGCCGTCGTCATCCTCGTGTTCTTCACGTTCTACGTGTCCTCGGGCATGGTCGCCGCCGGCAAGTTCTTCGAGAGCTCCTTCGGCTGGGAGTACCTCACCGGCATGCTCGTCGTCGCCGCCATCACGTTGCTCTACACGCTCTTCGGCGGCTTCCTCGGCGCGACGCTCACCGACGTCGCCCAGGGCCTGCTCATGTTCGCCGCGCTCCTCGCGGTGCCGATCGTCGCCCTCCTCAAGTTCGACTCCCTGAGCGAGATCGCCAGCGGCGCGAAGGCCGTCAACCCCGACGCCTTCAACCTCTTCGCCGGTGTCGGCGACGGCTTCGGCCCGTGGCTCCTGGCCATCATCTCGACGTCCGCGTGGGGTCTGGGCTACTTCGGCCAGCCGCACATCATCGTCCGCTTCATGGCCCTGCGCACGCCGCAGGAGGCGAAGGTCGGCCGCCGCGTGAGCACGTCGTGGATGATCGCCACCGCCCTCGGCGCCATCTCGACCGCCCTCATCGGCATCTACTACTTCGCCGGCACCCCGGAGAAGGCCATCGAGGACCCGGAGACGGTCTTCCTCCTGCTGAGCCAGATCCTCTTCCACCCGCTCGTCGCCGGCTTCGTCCTCGCGGCCGTCCTCGCCGCGATCATGTCGACGATGTCGAGCCAGCTCATCGTCTGCTCGAGCGCCCTCGTCGAGGACCTCGTCAACCTCACCGGCCGCAAGGCGTCGCAGAACGTGCTGCTCCAGCTCGGCCGTGGCGCCGTGCTCGTCGTTGCGATCGTCGGCCTGATCCTGGCCCTCGACCCCAACTCGGCCATCCTCGAGCTCGTGGCCTTCGCGTGGGCCGGCTTCGGTGCCGCCTTCGGCCCGATCGTTCTGCTGTCGCTCTACTGGCGCAAGCTCACCGCGCCCGGCGCCATCGCGGGCATGATCGCCGGAGCCGTGACGGTCTTCATCTGGGGCAACGTCGAGTCGCTCTCGAGCAACATGTACGAGATCGTCCCCGGCTTCCTCGTCTGCCTCTTCGTCGCCATCGGCGTCTCGCTGGCCAAGCCGGTCGTCGACCCGCAGATCGACGCCGAGTTCGACCGCATGGAGGCCGAGCTGCTCCCCGAGCGTCAGGCCGTCCTCGCGGACTGATCTGCCGCACGACCACCGAGAAGGACCCCGTCCCCGCGCTTGCGGGACGGGGTCCTTGCTCATGTCCGCCGTCAGGACACGTGCTGCCCGAAGGTGTGTCGCCTGACCCACGCGTGCATGGCGATCGCGGCCGCCGCGCCGGCATTCATCGACCGCGTCGACCCGAACTGCGTGATGTGCAGGATCGGCTCGCACGCCTCCCGCATCGCCGCGGTCAACCCCGGGCCCTCCTGGCCGAAGACGAGGACGCACTCGCGCGGCAGGTCGTAGGTCTCGAGTGCGATCGATCCAGGGACGTTGTCGATGCCGATGAGGGGGATCGGCCCGCCGTCCGGGCCCGCCGTGGCGGCCCAAGCCCGAAGGTCGCTCACGCTGGCGTGGTGGTGCTCGTGCTGGTAGCGGTCGGTCACCATCGCGCCGCGCCGGTTCCATCGGCGGCGGCCGACGACGTGGAAGGCCTTGGCTCCCAACGCGTTCGCCGTGCGAATGACCGAGCCGATGTTGAAGTCGTGCTCCCAGTTCTCGACCGCGACGTGGACGTCGTGCCGGGTGCGGTCGAGCTCGGCGACGACGGCCTCGAGCCGCCAGTAACGGAACCGGTCCTCGACGTTGCGGCGGTCGCCGTCCCGCAGCAGCTCCGGGTCCCAGTGCTCCCCGACCGGCCACTCGCCGGGCCACGGGCCGACGCCGACGGGCTGCGCCCCTTCGTCCTCGTTCACGTGCCGATCCCACCACACTCAGGCGTGACCCCTACCCTTGCTCTCGATCGCGTCCCGCCCGAGAGGAACCCATGCAAGGCATCGTCGACTGGATCCTCGAGATCATGGACGCCATCGGCGGCCCCGGCATCGCGCTGGCGATCTTCCTCGAGAACGTCTTCCCGCCGATCCCCAGCGAGGTCGTCCTGCCGCTCGCCGGCTTCACCGCCGGGCAGGGCCGCTACACCCTCGTCGAGGCGGTCCTGTGGGCCACGCTCGGCTCCGTGACCGGCGCACTCCTGCTCTACGGGTTCGGCGCGCTCGTCGGCATGGACCGGTTGCGCGCCGTCGCCCGTGCGATGCCGCTCGTCGACGTCGCCGACGTCGACAAGGCGGACGCCTGGTTCACCCGACACGGCGGCAAGGCCGTCTTCATCGGTCGCCTCATCCCGGGCGTCCGCAGCCTCATCTCCATCCCGGCGGGCGTCGACCGGATGCGCGTGAGCACCTTCGTGCTGCTGACCACGGTCGGCAGTCTCATCTGGAACACGGCACTCGTGACGGCCGGCTACGCCCTCGGGGACAACTGGGAGGCGGTGCAGGGCTACGTCGATCCGATCAGCAAGATCGTGCTGCTGCTCCTGCTGCTGGCCCTCGTCGGCTGGATCGTCATGCTCGTCCGGCGACGCCTCCGGCGCGGCGCCGAGGGCGACCCCGACGCGCGGCTCGACCGACGGTGAGCGAATCCCGCCCCTGACCCTCGGCAGCCTTGCCAACGACGGGCCCCACCCGAAGGTGGAGCCCGTCGTCACCGCGGGTCTTGCGTGCGGATCATGCCTGGGGCGGGGTCCCCTGCGGGGCTCCGGGCGCGCCCGGAGCCTCACCCGTGACGGTCGGCGGAAGGGGCTGGGTCGGCTGCACGCCCTGCGGCGGCTCCACACCCTGCGGCGCCGGCTGAGCCGGAGCGGCCGGGGCCGACTGCGGCGCCGAAGGGGCCGCGCCCGAGCCGGTGCCGAAGTCAACCTTCACCGGGTCACGCTGCTCACCCTCGGCCTCGAAGTACTCGGCGCGCTCGATGTTGGCGATGCCGGCGACGATGTTGCTCGGGACCGTCTCGACCTTCGTGTTGAGCTCGCGGACGTTCGCGTTGTAGTAGCGGCGGGCGCTGGCGATGCGGTCCTCGGTGGAGGTCAGCTCCTGCTGCAGGGCCATGAAGTTCTGGTTGGCCTTGAGGTCGGGGTAGGCCTCGGCGACCGCGAGCAGGCGACCGAGCGCCTGGGAGAGCATGCCCTCGGACTGTGCCTGCTGACCGGGGGTCTGGCCGGGCGCCATGGCCGCACCGCGAGCACGGATGACCTCCTCGAGCGTGCCGCGCTCGTGGGTCGCGTAGCCCTTGACCGTCTCGACGAGGTTGCCGATGAGGTCGTGACGACGCGTGAGCTCGACGTCGATCTGGCGCCAGGCCTCCTGGACGAGGTTGCGCAGCTTGATGAGCCCGTTGTAGGTCGTGATCGCCCAGAGGACGAACAACAACAGGATGACGCCGATGACGATCAGTGCGATGAGCATGGTGTGGACCCCCGTGGGTTGATGTCGGTGTTGCGATCCGTGACGCTGACGAGCCTAGGCGAGGCCGAGCTCGGCGAGCCCGAAGACGAAGCGGTAGTCGAGGCCTGCCTCGGCGAACTTCTCCCCCGCGCCGGTGGCGCGGTCGGCGATCGTGGCGATCCCGACCACCTCCGCACCGGCCTCCGTCGCGGCATTGGCGGCCTCGAGGGGGGAGGCGCCCGTCGTCGAGGTGTCCTCGACGATGAGCACGCGCCGACCGGCGATGGCCGGCCCCTCGATGCGCTGCTGGAGGCCGTGGGCCTTGCCCGACTTCCGGACGACGAAGGCGTCCAGGCGGCGGCCGGCGGCGGCGCTCGCGTGGAGCATGGACGTCGCGACCGGGTCGGCGCCGAGCGTCAGCCCGCCAACGGCGTCGAAGTCGAGGTCGGCGACGAGGTCGAGCATGACGCGGCCCACGAGCGGGGACGCCTCACCGTCGAGCGTGATCCGGCGCAGGTCGACGTAGTAGTCGGCCTCCTTGCCCGAGGAGAGTGTGACGCGGCCGTGGACGATGGCCTTGTCCTTGATGATCTCGAGCAGGCGAGCGCGGTCGGCGGTGGTGTCAGTCACGGCCGTCAGCCTAGCCGGGCGCGATGCCGTCAGCCGCGGCGCTTCTTCTTCTGCACGAGCCCACCCTTGCGGACGACGCCGCGGGGCAGGAGGCGCAGTGCCGTGGCGGCGGCCTTGTACTGCAGGCCCGGGACCGACACGGTGCGGCCGGCGGCGACGTCCTTGAGGCAGGTGGCGACGAGGTCTCGCTTGTCCAGCCAGGCGAAGTTCGGCAGCGTCATCCGCAGGCTGGCCCGCTCGTGGAACTCGGTGCGGGTGAAGCCGGGGCAGAGCGCCGTGACCTGCACGCCGTGCGGCTCGAGCTCGCTGGCGAGGCCCTCGGAGAAGACCGTGACGAAGGATTTCTCGGCCGAGTAGGTGCCCGCCGCCAGGAAGCCGGCCACGGACGAGACGTTGATGATCGAGCCGGTGCCACGCCCCTTCATCGCCCGCCCCGCGGCGTGGCTGAGGACGAGGACGGCCCGGCAGAGGACGTCGAAGAGCTGCTCCTCGACGGCGATCTCGTTCTGCAGGAACGACTTCCGCAGGCCGTAGCCGGCGTTGTTGACGAGGATGTCGACCGGTCGGGCGTCGTCGGCGAGGCGGTCCGCCACCCGTTGGAGCTGGGCTCGGTCGGACAGGTCGGCCGTGAGCACCTCGACGTCGACCTCGTGCTCGTCCTCGATCTCGGAGCGGACCAACTCAAGGCGCGCGGTGTCCCGGGCGACGAGGACGAGGTCGTGGCCCGCCGCGGCGAGCTGGTCCGCGAACTCGCGGCCGATGCCGGCCGTCGCGCCGGTGATGAGGGCTGTCGTCATGGCCACACCCTAGGACGCCGTCCCCGCGGGGGCCCCTAAGGTGTGGCCGTGCGCCTCGCAACCTGGAACGTCAACTCCATCCGCTCCCGTGTCGACCGCGTCGAGGCGTGGCTGCAGCGCAACGAGGTCGACGTCCTGGCGATGCAGGAGACGAAGTCGAAGGACGCCACCTTCCCCTTCGACCGGTTCCGGGACCTCGGCTACGAGGTCGCCCACCACGGCCTCAACCAGTGGAACGGTGTCGCCATCCTCTCCCGGGTCGGGCTCGACGACGTCCAGGTGGGTTTCCCCGACGCGCCGCAGTGGGGCGAGCCGGCGGTCGCCGAGGCCCGAGCCCTGGGCGCGACCTGCGGCGGCGTGCGCGTCTGGTCGCTCTACGTCCCCAACGGCCGCACCCTCGAGGACCCCCACCTGCCCTACAAGTTGTCCTGGCTGGAGGTCCTGCGGCGTCACGCGACCGAGTGGGCGGCCGACGGCACCCCCGTCGCCCTGTGCGGGGACTGGAACATCGCCCCGCAGGACGACGACGTGTGGGACATGGCCTACTTCGAGGGGCGCACGCACGTCTCCCCGGCCGAGCGGGCCGCCTTCCAGGCCTTCCTCGATGCCGGCTTCGTCGACGTCGTGCGGCCGCACACCCCGGGTCCGGGGGTCTACACCTACTGGGATTACCAGCGTCTTCGGTTCCCCAAGCGACAGGGCATGCGCATCGACTTCGTCCTCGGCTCGCCGAGCCTCGCCGAGCGCGTCGCCGGCGCGGCCATCGACCGCGAGGAGCGGAAGGGGACCGGCGCGAGCGACCACGCACCGGTCGTCGTGGAGGTGACGGCATGAACCGCACCCGGGACCTGGCCTCCTCCGTCACCGTCCTCGCCCCCGACGGGGCCATGGTCCACGCGCGCGAGTTCCCCTCGCGCAGCGGAGACCGCGACGCACCGACCCTCGTGCTGGCGCACGGGTGGACGCTCTCGCACGGCAGTTGGCTGCCCGTCATCGAGCGCCTCCAGGAGGCACACGACGTGCGGGTCGTCGCCTACGACCAGCCGGGACACGGCCGCTCGACCCTCGGCGCCCCGCGCCCCACGATCCGCGATCTCGGCCACGTGCTGGCTGCGGTCCTTGACCGCACCGTCGGTCGCGGCCCCGTCGTCCTCGGCGGGCACTCGATGGGTGGCATGACGATCATGGCCTTCGCGGGGCTCCACCCCGACCGGGTCGCCGACCAGGTCCGCGGCGTCGGCCTCGTCTCCACGGCGGCCATCGTCCGCGGCCACCTGAGCGTGCCGGGCCAGTCCCTCCTCATGGGGACACTGGCCGCCGTCCCGGGCCGCCTGCGCCCGCCGCCCGTGCCGGCGGCCGTCTTCGCCCGCACGATCTTCGGTCCCGGGGCCGACAAGGGGGGCGTGCGCGCCGCGACCCGCATCATGAACCGCACCCCTGCCCGGACGACGGGCCGCTTCTTCGCCGCCCTCGATGCTCATGACGAGCGGGAATCCCTCGCCGTGCTCGGGCAGGTGCCCACCGAGGTCCTCGTCGGCACCCGCGACATCCTCACACCGCGCCGCTGGGCGAAGGAGATCGCTGACGCGATCCCCGGCTCACGCCTGACCGAATTCGAGGGGCGCGGCCACATGCTCACGTACGAGGAGACGGACGCCGTCGCGGCGTCCTTGGGGCGCCTGTTGGGCTAGGGAAAGCCGCGTTTTTCTCGACTGCTGGTGAGCAGCGTCATCGCGCTGATCGCCGGAGCGGCCGTCTACGCGTGGGTGTCAGATCACGTCTGACGGTGCCGGGGGCACCGTCAGCGTCCACGACGAAGACCCAGCCCCATGAAGGAGGCCAGCGCACCGAGCGCGGCGGCGGTGGCTGCCCCGACGAAGACGGTCCGCACCTGGACGAGCGCCGCCCCGAGCAACGCCTGGCCGTCCGTCTGGTCGGGGAGTTCCGCCACGGCCCCGTAATAGGAGTGCAGGCCGATCGCGGTGAGCAGGGCGAGCCCGACAACCATCCCGATCATCCGGGAGACGACGACGAGGGCACTCGCGGTGCCGTGAGCGTCCGCGGGCGCGTCGGCCAGGGCGGCGGCGTTGACGGGCGCGAGGGCGAGCCCGACCCCGAGGCCGACGACCGCCAGGACGACGGCGGACGTGATCGTCGCGAGCGACCCCCGCTCCCACTGGGCCATGACGAGCAGCCCGACGGTGGTCAGGCACAGTCCGATCCCGGCCACGAGGCCGTCCCCCGCGAGGCGCAATGCCCACCCGCCGAGGAAGGCACCGACCGGCACGGCGATGAGGAACTTCAGCAGGACGAGAGCCGCCTCCACCTGCGACTCCGTCAGCGTCAGGCGCGCCATCAGGGGGACGTCGACGATGACGGCCACGAGCGCCACGCCCACGAGGAGGCTGACGACGAGGCTCCACCCCGTCCGGCCGCGGACCGTCCCGCGCGGCACGAGCGGTTCGGCGGCGGTCCGGTGCCGCCAGACGTAGAGCAGCGCCAGGGCCACACCGACCGGCAGCAGGGTGAACCCCAACGGGCCGACGACCTCCCGCTCCGGGTCCGAGGCGGCAAACGTCAACACGACACAACTGAGCACGCCCCCGAGCAGCAGTGCCCCCGGCACGTCGGCTCGGCGGAGCACCGGCACCCACGCCGGCGCCGTCAGGGCCGCCGCCGCCACGAGGGACAGGGCGGCGGCCAGCCCGATCGGGGTCAGCGCCCGTGAGGACGCCTCACCGAACGGCACGAAGGGGAGCCCGAGGGTCACGTCCGACGCAAGGGCGGCCGGGGCCGCCAGCGCCAGCCAGCCGAGACCCAGACCGGCCAGGGCCAGTCCCGAGGCGAGCGCCGTGCGGGCCGCGGGTCGCACGGGCCCGGGGCGGCCGGCAGGCCCCCTTCCCCGTCGTCGTCCGAGGATGACGAGCGCGCCGGCGAGGAGAAGACCGAGGACGACGTTGGCCACGAAGATCGCCCGCCACGACGAGACCGCGAGGATGGCGGCGCCGAGCAGGGGGCCGAGGACCGAGCCGAGCTCCTGGACGGCGCCGACCATGCCGAGCGGGGTGCCGCGTCGCTCCCGAGGCCAGAGGTCGGCGACGAGGGCGAGGGTGGCCGGCACGAGTCCACCACCGCCGATGCCCTGGATGACGCGGCCGCCGACGAGGACGCCGAGGTCCGTCGCCAGCGCCGTGATACCCGAACCGACGATGAAGACGAGCAGGCAGGCAAGCAGGATCCTCCCGCGCGGCACGAGGTCCGCGAGGCGGCCGATGAGGGGCAGGACCGCGATGTAACCGAGCAGGAACCCCGAGATGATCGGGGTCGCTCGTTGCAGGGCGTCGATGCCGATGCCGACCCCGGCCATCATGTCCGTCAGCGCGAGGACGACGACGTACGTGTCGGCCGCGGCGAGCGCGACGGCGGCGGAGGCGACGGCGAGCAGGACCCGGGGGTTGCCGGCGGCCGACGCCTCAGGGGCGGGCGATCGCAATGCTCTTGCCGTAGTCGCTGAAGACGACGGTGTAGGTGCCCTGGTCGCCGGCGAAGAACTCGCCCGACATCACGGCCTCGACGAGCTGTCCGCTCTCCTCGTCGATGGCATAGGTGACGTCGAAGGAGGTTGCGTCGTCACCGACGGACAGCAACCGCTGGATCCGCTCGGCGGGCACGACCCCGGTGTACGTGCGCAGCACCTGCCGGCCGACGCGCTTCTGCTCGCCCGCCTTCGCCTCGGTCGTCGCCGGCAGCAGCGAGGAGAGACCGTCCTTCGGGCTGAAGAGCGTCGAGGGGTTGGGCGCGCCGAGCGTCGCGAGGTCGACGGGGTTGTAGTCCTCGGTGAAGAACGTCATCCAGGCGTCGTCGCCGATGGTGATGAGGTCGACGGCCCCGGGGGTCCCGTCGAGGACCGCGGTGATCCTGCCCTTGAACTTCGGCGTCGTCGGGTCGATGAGTCCCGTCCCCTGCGCCGAGCTCACGCCGTCCTGCCCCTTCGGCAGCCCGGTGGAGGTCAGGTCGATGGTGACGGCTCCCGCCTCGTCGAAGGCCGCCTTCGCGTCGGCGAAGGCCTGCGCGGGGGTCGCCACCGCCGGGTCCGCGGCCGGGTCGTCGCCGCCGCTGCAGCCGGCGGCCAGGAGAGCTGCGGGCAGGACCAGGGTCACGAGCCGGAGGGTGGTGCGTCGTCGCATGCCCCAACCCTAGGGCGAAGGTCGCTCGCGCCCCGCTCGCGCCCCGGCGCGAGCCGGTCACGGCTCGGCGTCGGCCGGATCGCCCGCGAGGAGATCCGCGCGTCCCTCCGCGCGCATTTCGGGCATTTCGGTCCTACGGTGGCGAGGCAACCCACCCACCTTCGGAGGTTCAACGATGATCCGCACCCGCCGCACCCTCGGCGTCACCGCCCTGGCGCTCACCCTCGGCGCCCCCCTGGCCGTCACCACCGCGTCGGCCGCCCCGGCCGCCCCGACGACTCAGGCCGCCCCGGCCGCCCCGACGACTCAGGCCGCCCCGGCCGCGCCGGCGGTGCAGACCCCCTCGGTGGCGTCGGCCACGCAGGCCGACATCCTCGACCGGCTCAACGCCCTCCCCCGCGTCTCCGCGACGGAGAAGACCGCGCCGACGGGCTACCGCTTCTTCACGATCGACTACACGCAGGACGTCGATCACCGCGATCCGTCCAAGGGCACCTTCACGCAGCGACTGACCCTGCTGCACAAGGACGTCAGCCGGCCGATGGTGATGTACACCGGCGGCTACTACGTCTCGCAGAACCCCAATCGCAGCGAGCCCACCCGCATCGTCGACGGCAACCAGTTGAGCATGGAGTACCGGTTCTTCGACCCCTCCCGCCCGGCGCAGCCCGACTGGGAGGAGCAGCTGACGATCTGGCAGGCGGCCACCGACCAGCACGAGATCATCGAGACCTTCAAGGGCCTCTACGACCAGAACTGGCTGACGACCGGCGGCTCCAAGGGTGGGATGACCGCGACCTACCACCGCCGCTTCTACCCCGACGACGTCAGCGGCTCGATCCCCTACGTCGCCCCGAACGACGTGCGCGACCACCAGGACGTCTACAACGCCTTCCTCGACGAGGTCGGCGACGACCAGGCCTGCCGCGACACGCTCACCGGCCTCCAGCGCCGCGCCCTCGGCGCCGACCGGCAGTGGTTCCTCGACCGCGCGGCCGCCGACTCGGCGGCCAACGGCTACACCTACGACATCGTCGGCGACCTCGAGAAGGCGGTCGAGTCCGGCGTCGTCGACGCCTACTTCGCCTTCTGGCAGTACTCGAAGCAGTCCGACTGCGCGACGCTGCCCGACCCGCGGACGGCGAGCAACGAGACCGTCTACGGATGGTTCGAGCAGGTCTCGCCGCTGACCGTCTACGCGGACCAGAGCACCGGTTACTACACGCCCTACTACTTCCAGGCGGCCTACCAGCTCGGCTCGCCCGAGCCATACGAGAACCGGATCGGCGACCTGCTGACGTACCCCGGCGCCGACGTCGCGATGACCTTCGTCCCGGACGCGGTCAAGCCGAGCACCTTCGACCGCGCGGCCATGCCCGACGTCGACAAGTGGGTCCGCAAGGAGTCCGAGCGGATGCTCTACGTCTACGGCGCCAACGACCCGTGGAGCGCCGAGGACTTCGACTGCGGCCCGCAGGGCGCGGCCCGCGACTGCCACCGCTACTACGTCGCGGGCGGCAACCACGGCAGCAACATCGCCCAGCTGCCCGAGGCCGAGCGGACGAAGGCGACCGAACTCGTCCTCGAGTGGGCCGGGCTCGGCGCGAACGACCCCGCCGTGACCCGCGTCGCGAAGAACGGCAAGCCCGCGTGGAACGCCGCGCTCGACAAGAACCCCGTGCTCCTCGAGCGGGCGCAGCAGCTGAAGCACTGACCCGGGCATGAGGAGTGCCCGGTCGCCGAGGTGGCGGCCGGGCACTTCCCGTGTCGTGCAGGCGGGTCAGGACAGCGTGAGCGTGTCCGCCTCGGGGTCACGATCCACCGTGACGGTCTGGCCGTCGCGCACCGCGCCCGACAGCAGCGCGGTGGCCAGGCGGTCGCCGATCTCCTTCTGCACGAGGCGCCGCAGCGGGCGGGCGCCGTACGCCGGATCGAAGCCGGTGAGGGCCAGCCATTCCTTCGCGGCCGGGGTGACCTCCAGGGTGATCCGCCGGCCCGCCAGTCGGGTCGACAGCGCCCGGACCTGGAGGTCGACGATGGAGGCGAGCTCCTCGGTCGAGAGTGGGTCGAAGATGACGACCTCGTCGAGGCGGTTGAGGAATTCCGGCTTGAACGACTGGCGCACCGTCGCCATGACGGCGTCACGCTTCGCGTCCGGCTCGAGGCTCGGGTCGATGAGGTACTGGCTGCCGAGGTTGGAGGTCATCACGAGAATGACGTTGCGGAAGTCGACCGTCCGTCCCTGACCGTCCGTCAGGCGCCCGTCGTCGAGCACCTGCAGGAGGATGTCGAAGGTCTCCGGGTGGGCCTTCTCGACCTCGTCGAGCAGGACGACCGAGTACGGACGCCGGCGCACCGCCTCGGTGAGCTGGCCCCCTTCCTCGTGACCGACGTAGCCGGGAGGCGCCCCGATGAGGCGCGCGACGGCGTGCCGCTCGGAGTACTCCGACATGTCGATCCGGACCATGGCCCGCTCGTCGTCGAAGAGGAAGTCGGCGAGCGACTTCGCCAGCTCCGTCTTGCCGACGCCGGTCGGACCGAGGAAGAGGAACGACCCGGTCGGCCGGTCGGGGTCGGCGATGCCGGCCCGGCTGCGCCGCACGGCGTCCGACACCGCGCGCACGGCCGCGCTCTGACCGATGAGCCGGGAGCCGAGGATCGACTCCATCGACAGGAGCTTCTCCGTCTCGCCCTGCAGCAGGCGCCCCGCGGGGATGCCCGTCCAGGCCGCGATGACCTCGGCGATGTCGTCCGCCCCGACCCGTTCCTTGACCATCGGGTCCTCGACGCCGCCGGCGCGCTCGGCCGCCTCGGCCGCGTCGACCTCGCGCTGCAACTCCGGGATCTCGCCGTAGAGCAGCCGCGAGGCCCCCTCGTAGTCCCCTTCGCGCTGAAGGCGGTCCGCCTGGGTGCGCAGGTCATCGAGGCGAGCCTTGAGGTCACCGACCTGGTTGAGGCCCGCCTTCTCGCTCTCCCAGCGGGCGGTCAGGCCGGCGAGCTCTTCGCTCTTTTCCGCGAGGTCGGCACGCAGCCGCTCGAGGCGCTCCCGCGAGGCGTCGTCGGACTCCTTCGTCAGGTGCAGCTCCTCCATCCGGAGGCGGTCGACGGCGCGGCGGAGCTCGTCGATCTCGACGGGGCTCGAGTCGATCTCCATGCGCAGGCGGGAGGCCGCCTCGTCGACGAGGTCGATCGCCTTGTCCGGCAGTCGGCGCCCGGGGATGTAGCGGTCCGAGAGCGTCGCGGCCGCGACGAGGGCGCTGTCCTCGATGGCGACCTTGTGGTGGGCCTCGTAGCGCTCCTTGAGCCCGCGGAGGATGGCGATGCTGTCCTCGACGCTCGGCTCGCCGACGAGGACCTGCTGGAAGCGGCGCTCGAGGGCGGCGTCCTTCTCGATGTGCTGGCGGTACTCGTCGAGCGTCGTCGCGCCGACGAGGCGGAGCTCGCCGCGGGCCAGGAGCGGCTTGAGCATGTTGCCCGCGTCCATGGCGCCCTCCCCGGTGGCGCCGGCGCCGACGACGGTGTGCAACTCGTCGATGAAGGTGACGACCTGACCGTTGCTCGCGCGGATCTCCTCGAGGACGGCCTTGAGGCGCTCCTCGAACTCGCCGCGGTACTTCGCGCCGGCGACCATGGCGCCGAGGTCGAGGCTGATGAGGCGCTTGTCGCGCAGGGACTCGGGCACGTCGCCGTCGACGATGCGCTGCGCGAGGCCCTCGACGACGGCCGTCTTGCCGACGCCGGGCTCGCCGATGAGGACGGGGTTGTTCTTCGTGCGGCGCGAGAGCACCTGGATGACGCGACGGATCTCGCCGTCCCGGCCGATGACCGGGTCGAGCTTGCCGTCGCGGGCGGCCTGGGTGAGGTCGGTGCCGTACTGCTCGAGCGCCTCCCCGCCCTCGGCGGGCGTCTCGGAGGTGACCTTGCGGCCGGCCCGCAGCTCGTCGAGCTTGGCCTCGAGGTCGCGCGCCCCGCGCTGCTCGACGGCGGCGAGGTGGCCCCGCTCGGCGAGGGCGAGCAGGAGGACGTCGAAGGCGAGGAAGGTGTCGCCCTTGGCCTTCATGAGGGTGTCGGCCTGCTGCAGCACGGCCAGGGCGTCACGCCCGAAGGTGGGCGGCTGGGTCGACCCGCTCGTGCGCGGCAGGGCCGCGACGGCCTTGTCGGCGACGGCGAGGACGTGGGCGGCGCCGGTGCCGGCGGCCTGCAGCAGGGCGTCGGCCTGGGGCGTGTCGATCTGCAGCAGGGTGCTCACGAGGTGCGCGGGGGTGATCTCGGCGTGCCCCTCGGTCTGCGCGGACCGCTGGGCGAGGGCGATGGCCTCGGCGACCTTCGTCGTCGGCTTGAGCTCCATGGACTCTCCTGGTGGCAGTGGGTGACTGACTCCCTCATGCCAACCTCGAAAGAGTTGAGTGTATTCCGCTCAACTTCTGCGATGCTCGCCCAGCAGGTCGCCGATCGGGCTACCGACCAGGCCGCCGCTCAGCAGGTCGCGGCGAGGTCCTCGAGGCCCTCCTGCGTGGTGGGGCTCTCCGACGGCGCGGGGGACGTCGTCGTCGATGGACTCGTCGGGCTCGTCGTCGTGCTCGACGGCGTGGTCGAGGAGGACGACGAACTCGCCGGTTGCGGTGCGATGGCGTCCTGGACGAGGACGTGGATCGCGTCGTAGTCGGGGTTGCCCACGTCGATGACCTTGTTCGTCAGCGGCAGCGAGCGGATCGTCCCGCCCTGTACGCGCTCGGTCAGGTCGGCCCACGCCTGGAGGTCGTCGCGCGGGATGTCGATGCTGACGCTGTCCTTGAGCACGCTCGCCAACGCCGGATAGCGACGCAGCATCTGGATCGGGTCGACCTGGTTGAGCAGGGCGCCGATGACGCATCGCTGGCGGCGCATCCGGCTGAAGTCCCCGTCGGTCGACTCGGCACGCGAGCGCGCATACCAGAGCGCGTGATAGCCATCGAGGTGCTGGAAGCCTGGCTCGATGTAGCCGGTGGTCCCGACGACGACACCACCCTCGGTGTGGCACCCGATGCAGACCCGTTCCGTGACGTTGATGTCGACACCACCCATCGCGTCGACGAGCGCCGTGAAGCCCTTGAGGTCGATGACGACGGTGTAGTCGAGGTCCAGCCCCAGCACCGCGCCGACGACGTCGCGGGTCGTCGTCAGACCCGGATTGGCGTCACCCGGGAAGAGGTCGGGGTGGTCCGTCGCGAGCGTCCACACGCCGTTGATGAGGCACTGGTCGCCGCAGTTGTAGCCGTCCGGCCACAGCGCGTGGAGGGGATTGGACTCCGGAATGGGCACCATCTCGAGGTTGCGCGGGATGCCGAAGAGCACGGTGTCGCCCGCGGCCGGATCGACGCTGGCGACCATCATCGAGTCGGGACGCACGCCGACCCGGTCGGCGCCGGCGTCCGAGCCGATGAGCAGCACGTTGACCTGGTCGACACCGGCCCACGGGTCGTCGCCCGCCTTCGGGGCGGTCGCCCCCTCGGGCCGGGCCGCGTCGAAGACCGTGTCGAGGACGGACCGCTGGATCGTCGCGTAACGGAAGGCCTGGGTGGCCGGGATCGCGACGGCCAGGGCGGCCAACACCGCGAACCCCTTGAGCCACCAGCGACGACGCTCCGTGACGCGACCTTCGTCCGGCAGGTTGTCGCGAGCGGTGAGCGCGATGCCGACGATCCACGCGGCCGCCCCGACGACGATGGCGACGAGGAGCGCGAAGAGGCGTCGCGGGCTGAGACCGAGGGCGAGGGCGGACGACATGGCGCCCTGGCTGAGCGCGTAGGCGAGGACGGACAGGCCACCCAGCACGGCGGCGCCGGTCAGCAGCAGGCCGGCCCGACGACGGGTGGGGATGAGGCCGAGACCGGGGATGACCGTGCTCGCCGTCGTGCGGGTGAGGAACTGCTTCGTGACCTCGGCCGCGACGTGACGTCCGTGGTGCGTGTCGTCGTGCGTGCCCATGCCACCTGGTCTCTCTCGGCCCCGCGAGTGCGACGCGCTGGGATGATGGTGCCACGCCGCGACGAGTCGGTCACGGCCCGCGGCGAAGGTGGTCGCGGGCGGGCATCAGCGCTCCGAAGGGGAGCCGCTCACCCGGGGCAGGTCCAGGCGGTCGACGGCCTCGTCCGCCATGGCGTCGGCCTCCTGGGTCAGGTCGATGACGATGCCCGGCTCGTCCGGGCCGAGGGGCTCGAGTTCGTCGTACTGCGACTGGAGCAGGTCCTTGGCCATGAAGTGCCCCTGGCGCTGGTCCATCCGGGCGCGCACGACCTCGATCGGCCCGTCGAGGTGGACGATCTCGACACCGCGTTCGCGCTCGAGGCGACCCGCCGCGGGGTCCTCGAAGGCCTCCGGGACACCCGAGCGCAGGGTGTCGCGGTAGCTGCGCTTGAGCGCGGAGCAGGCGATGACGGTCGAGACGCCGGCGTCGTGCTTGTCGTCGATGAACTGCGCCAGGGCTCGCAGCCACGGCGCACGGTCCGCGTCGGTCAGCTGGACCCCGTTGCTCAACTTGTCGATGTTGCTCTGCGGGTGGAAGTCGTCGGCGTCGGCGTACTCGAGCGTCGTCCGCTCGGCGATCGCCTCGGCCACCGTCGACTTGCCGCTCGACGACACGCCCATGACGACGATGTGACGGGTGTCGGCCGGATCAATTGCGGGGTGCGGGTCGGTCATCCCGACACGCTATCGGCCTTCAGTCGCGCGGGCCGGGCTCCGGGTCGTACCAACCGTCGTGCTCCTCCACGAGCGCCTCGAATCGGTCGCGCAGACCGGACTCGACCGGGCCCGTCTCGTCGGCGACGTTGTCCTCGCGGACGTAGACGGCCCACTCGTGGTCCTCGGAGTCGTCCTCGCCGGCGAGGGCCTCACGCAGGACACGCACCTGGGTGAACCCCTCGTCACGCAACTCCTCGGCGACCTCCTCGGCCACGTCACGATCGGGAAAGACCAACAGGTGCTCGCTCACGGGTCGATCGTGGCACAGGCCTGCGGACGGAGGCGACCAACGACGCGCCGGGTCCGGTCCGGCGAAGGGGCGGGATGGTCAGGAGGTCGGGGGCGACCATCGGGGGTCGCGACCGAGCGCGCCGAGGATCCGGTCCTGGCGGCTGGCATCCGCGGCCACGGGCACGGGCGGCCCGCACACCCCGGGCGCGTGCAGGCCATCGCCGAAGGTCGCGATGCTCGCCTCGAGCAGGTCGAGCTCACCTTCGGTGAAGGTCGTGTCGAGGCCGGCGGCACGGGCGACGTCCCACCGGTGCACCACCATGTCGAACCCGTGGAAGTCGGCCATGGTGGCCGCAACGGTCGTGCGGCCGAAGTACCCGTCGTACTCCTCCTCGACCCGCGGCTCGAGCAGGAGATACGACACGGACTGGGCGTGCGTACGCCAGTCGTTGGCCACGCTGCCGGTCTTCGGCGCCTCGATCGGCAGGTCGTAGCCGCGACGGATGAGGAAGTCCCGCTGGGTCTCGATGACGTGGAAGACCACCTGCGCCGCAGTCCAGTCGGTGCACGGCGAGGGCCGGTCCCAGGCGTCGGCGGGCACCGCGTCGAGGACGCGGAGGAAGGGGGCACTGGTCTGGTCGTACCGGGCGGGCGCGTTCTTCGTCATGCCCCCACGGTAGGGGGCGACCCGTGGCGGCCCGCCCGGACATGACGACGCGGCGAACACTCGGCGACGACCCGGCGACGCCCCTTGCACCCCGCCCCCGGGCGGGTTGTCATGAGCCGGTGAGTGGTGCGGGGCGGTTCGTGGCGATCGGGGACTCCTTCACCGAGGGCATCGGCGATCCCAACGCCTACTACCCCAACGGATTCCGCGGCTGGGCCGACCGCATGGCGCGCCAGATGGGGCGGGCGGACGAGTCCTGGGAGTACGCCAACCTCGCGATCGCCGCAGCAAGTTCCTCGACCAGATCGTCGAGGAGCAGATCCAGCCGGCCCTGGCCATGGCCCCGACCCACATCTCCTTCTACGCGGGCGGCAACGACCTCCTGTCGCTGCGCACCGACCTCGGCGGCCTCATGGACCGTTACGAGGCGGCCCTGACCCGGCTCACCGCGAGCGGTGCGGAGGTCCTCGCCTTCACCGCCTTCGACACCCGCACGACGTGGCTGCTCGAGCCGCTGCGCCGGCGCGTCCTCGCCTTCAACGACGCCGTACGGGACATCGCCGCGGCCCACGGCGCCACCCTCCTCGACCACACGCTCATGCGGGAGTACGAGGACCCACGGCTGTGGGCGCGCGATCGGATCCACATGTCCCGTCAGGGGCACAAGCGGATGGCCGCCTTCGTCCTCCAGGAACTCGGGATCCCGCACACCCTGAAGATCACCGAGCTCGACCCGTGGGCGCCGCGCGGGCTACGACGAGCCATCGAGGACGAAGCCAAGTTCGTGCGCGGGGAGGTCCTGCCGCTCGTGGCGCGACGGTTGCGTGGCGTCTATGACGGCGACCGGGTCGGCCCCAAGTGGCCCGAGCCCTTCCGACCGGCCCGCGGCATGAAGCGCGTGGCCAAGGAGCGCGCGCTCGCCGCCCAACAGTCGGCCTAGCCGAGCGGCTCCCACAGGACCACGGCCTGCGAGCGGCTCACCCGCGACCCGCGCGGACGCTGCCCGTGCCGCAGGGCCACGACATCGCCACTGGGCCCGACGGCGAAGAACCGTGCACCGCGACCCAGCTCGGCCCGTAGCGCGTCGGCCTCCTCGGCGAGCTCCGTGACGCGCTCGCGCAGGGCGTGCACCTGGTTCTCCAGCTCGAGGATCCGCTGGATGCCAGCGAGGCTGATCCCCTCCTCCTGGGAGAGTCGCTGCACCTCGCGCAGCAGGGCGACGTCCGCGCCCGAGTACCGCCGTCCGCCGCCGCGCGTGCGTGAGGGCGTGACGATCCCGAGGCGGTCGTACTGCCGCAGGGTCTGGGCGTGCATGCCCGCGAGCTCCGCCGCGACGGAGATGACGAAGACGGGTGTGTCGTCCTCAGGGGTGAAGCCGCTGATCCGGTTCCGTGCCATCGCCGCTCACCCTCACAGCGCCGCGCGGGCCACGAGATCGGCCCGCGGGTCGCGGGAAGCGTCACCCGCGGCGAGGACCTCCACGGCGGCGCGTTCGTCGTCGGTGAGCTCGGAGGGCACGGTGACGACGACCTTCGCGAGGAGGTCACCGGCCCCCTTCGCGCTCTTGACCCCGCGCCCCTTGAGGCGCAGGACCCGACCCGTCGGGGTGCCCGGGGCGACCTTCACGCGCACGGAGTCACCGCCGAGCGTCGGGACCGTGACGGTCGCGCCCAGCGCGGCCTCGGCGAAGGTGACCGGCAGGTCGAGTGTCAGGTTGTCGCCCTCCCGGCCGAAGAGGGGATGGGCCGCGACGGCCACCGTGAGGATGAGGTCGCCGTCGCCGGCGCCGGGGTCGCCCTTGGCGCCCTTGCCGCGAAGGCGGATCTTCTGCCCGTCCTTGACCCCGGCCGGGATCTTGGCGGTGATCCGGCCACGATCGGGCGAGTTCAGCGTGACGGTCGAGCCCTCGACGGCGTCGCGGAAGGACAGTTGGGTGCGGGCCTGGACGTCGCGTCCCTTCTGCGGGCCGCGCGGCGCGCGGAAGCCCGCGGGGCCACCGGCCCCGCCCCCGCCGAACATCCCACTGAGGATGTCCTCGAGGTCGGGCTCGCCGCCGCCGCCGAAGCCGCCGCCGCCCGTGGAGTAGCGCATGCGGCTGCCGCCGCCGCCCTGGTTGAACATGGTGGAGAAGACGTCCTCGAAGCCACCCGTCCCGCCGCCGGGGCCGCCGGCGGTGAAGCGGGCGCCGCCGCGGGCCATCTGGCGCACGGCGTCGTACTCCTTGCGCTGCTCGGGGTCGGAGAGCACCGCGTAGGCCTCACCGACCTCCTTGAAACGCGTCTCGGCGGTGGGGTCGTCGGCGTTCTGGTCCGGGTGCAGGGAGCGCGCGAGCTTGCGGTAGGTCTTCTTGATGGTCGCGGCGTCGGCGTCCTGGGGGACACCGAGGATCGCGTAGAAGTCCTTCTCGAACCAGTCCTGACTGGCCATCGGGCTCCTCCTCTCGTCCAGGGGTGAGGTGTGTCGGATTCTCGTACGGACCGGGTCCGACGTGAGGCACCGGCACCCACCCCCGTGAGGGGGTGGGCACCAGTGGCACGCGTCAGTTCGGGTCGGCGACGGCGACGCGAGCGGGTCGCAGGACCCGATCGCCCGCCTGGTAGCCCGGCTGCAGCAGGGTGACGACGGTCGTGGCGTCGGCGTCCTTGGGCAGGTCGGGGTTGTCGGCGTCCCATGCGGCGTGCATGAGGGCCTCGTGACGCATCGGGTCGAAGGCCTCGCCGACGGCGCCGAAACGCTCGAGACCGAACTTGCCGAGCGTCTGCTCGAGCTTGTCGGCGATGGCGACCATCGGCCCCTCGGTGAGGTCCCCGTGCTCGCGAGCGAGCTGGATCTCGTCGAGGACCGGCAGGAGCGTCTCGAGGACGTCGGTGACGGCCCGCTCCTGCACGCCCGCCCGGTCACGGTCGACCCGGCGCTTGTAGTTGACGTACTCCGCCTGGAGCCGCTGCAGGTCGGCGAGGCGCTCGGCCGCGAGCGCAGTGTCGGGGTGGGCCTCCGCCTGCGCCTGCGCGCCGGGGGCGGCGGACTCCTGCTCGGAGCCCGCCCCCTCCGTCACGCCGGCCGTCTCGTCGCCCGCCTCGGTGGCGGACTGGTCGACGGTCTCCGGGGCGGATGCCCCGGTCACGTCGTCCGTGGCACCGTCCTGGGGGGATGCCGTCACTTGGGGGCCTGCGTCTCGTCGTCCTCGACGACCTCGGCGTCCACGACGTCGCTGTCATCGTTCGGCGTCGTGCCCTGCGACTCGTCGCCGGCCTCGCCGCCGGGGACGTCCCCGGACTCGCCCTGCTCGGCCGCCGCGGCGTACATCGCGGCGCCCATCTTCTGGGACTCCTCGTTGAGGGTGTCGACCTTCTTGCTCAGGTCCTCCGCGGAGACGCCGGACTCGGGCTTGAGGGCCTCCTTGAGGTCCGCGAGCGCGTCGTCGACCGGCTTGCGCTGGTCGTCGGCGAGCTTGTCGCCGTTGTCGCCGAGGAACTTCTCCGTCGAGTAGACGAGGTTCTCCGCGGTGTTGCGGGCCTCGGTCTCCTCACGACGCTTCTTGTCCTCGTCGGCGTGCGCCTCGGCCTCCTTGACCATGCGCTCGATCTCCTCCTTCGACAGCGCGGAGCCGCCGGAGATGGTGATCTTCTGCTCCTTGCCGGTGCCACGGTCCTTCGCGGTGACGTGGACGATGCCGTTGGCGTCGATGTCGAAGGTGACCTCGACCTGCGGCACGCCGCGGGGGGCCGGGGCGATGCCGGACAGCTCGAAGGTGCCGAGCGGCTTGTTCTGCTGCGCGATCTCACGCTCGCCCTGGAAGACCTGGATGAGCACGGACGGCTGGTTGTCCTCAGCGGTGGAGAAGACCTCGGAGCGCTTCGTCGGGATGGCCGTGTTGCGCTCGATGAGCTTGGTGAAGAGCCCACCCTTGGTCTCGATGCCGAGCGAGAGCGGCGTGACGTCGATGAGCAGGACGTCCTTGCGCTCACCCTTGAGGACACCGGCCTGGAGGCTGGCGCCGAGGGCGACGACCTCGTCGGGGTTGACGCCCTTGTTGGGCTCCTTGCCGCCGGTCATCTCCTTGACGAGCTCGCTGACCGCAGGCATGCGGGTCGAGCCGCCGACGAGGACGACGTGGTCGATCTCGGACAGCGAGATGCCGGCGTCCTTGATGACGTTCTGGAAGGGGGCCTTCGTGCGGTCGAGCAGGTCCTTGGTCATCTGCTCGAACTGCGCCCGGGAGAGCGACTCGTCGAGGTGGATGGGGCCGTTCTCGGACATCGAGAGGTACTGCATCGAGATGTTGGTGTTCGTCGCGGAGGAGAGCTCCTTCTTGGCCTGCTCCGCGGCGTCACGCAGACGCTGCATGGCGATCTTGTCCTTGGACAGGTCGACGCCGGAGGAGTTCTTCACCGTGGTGAGCAGGTGCTTGACGATGCGCTCGTCCCAGTCGTCACCACCGAGCTGGTTGTCACCGGAGGTGGCGCGGACCTGGATGGTGGAGAAGCCGTCCTCCGGGTCCTTGCCGACCTCGAGGAGGGACACGTCGAAGGTGCCACCACCGAGGTCGAAGACGAGGATGAGCTCGTCCTCCTTGCCCTTGTCGAGGCCGTAGGCCAGCGCGGCGGCGGTGGGCTCGTTGACGATGCGCAGGACGTTGAGGCCCGCGATCTCGCCGGCCTCCTTCGTCGCCTGACGCTCGTGGTCGTCGAAGTAGGCGGGGACGGTGATCACCGCGTCGGTGACCTCCTCACCGAGGTAGGCCTCGGCGTCGCGCTTGAGCTTCTGGAGGGTGCGGGCGCTGATCTCCTGCGCCGTGTACTGCTTGCCGTCGATGTCCTCGGACTTCCAGTCCGTGCCGATGTGGCGCTTGACGGAGCGGAGGGTGCGGTCGGCGTTGGTGACGGCCTGACGCTTGGCGACCTCACCGACGAGGACCTCGCCGCCCTTGGAGAAGGCGACGACGGAGGGAGTGGTGCGACCGCCCTCGGCGTTCGCGATGATCGTGGGCTCGCCACCTTCGAGGACGGCGACGGCCGAGTTCGTGGTGCCGAGGTCGATTCCGACTGCACGTGCCATGAGGCGCTCCTTCGTTTTGCTGATCGGGCCGGAGCCCAGGGTTGAGTTGCTGAGACTCAAGTTAGATCGCCGCTGCACATTGCGCAAATCTCGATCGCAAAACTTGAGTATGTACGACTCAACTCATGGGGTGGGCTGGTTGTTCCGAACCGGTTCGCGAACCTCCCTGTGCAGCGTCAGGCGCGCGCGGCGAGGATCCGCAGCGCTTGTGGCACCACGGTGAAGCGCATCGGCGTCTGACCGACGATGTCGCCGTCGGCGTACACGCGGTAACCGGCGGGCGCCGAGACCTCGATCTCGCGGCCCCGGTCGGCGCGGATGTCGACGCCGTCGATGTGCGTGCCCTTGAAGTAGCGCGGCAGCAGCATCGGGTACTTCCAGCGCGGCAGGCCCTCGACGGTCGTGACGTCGAGCGCGCCGTCGTCGAGCCGGGCATCGGGGTTTACCTTCATCCCCGCGCCGTAGCGACCCGAGTTGCCGATGGCCACGCTCCACCCGACGAAGGTGCGTTCCACCCCGTCGGTCGTCATCGTGATCGACGTCGACCGGGTCTCGAAGAGGGCCCGGACACCGCCGTAGGCATAGACGAGAGCGGCCGGGACCCAGCCGGGCGCCGCGTTGGCGTGGTCGTTCGCGCGCGAGTCGTAGCCGACGGTGGCGACACCGAGGAAGGGGGTCTCCCCCGACATCCCGACATCGACGCGGCGCTCGGTGGCCAGTCGCAGGCCCGCCGCCGCGGCGCTGACGTCCCGTGGCGCCCCCAGCGCGCGGACGAAGTCGCACCCGCGACCGGCCGGCAGGGGCGCGACGACGGCGCCCGAGCGCAAGGCCCCTTCGGCGACCCGAGCCACGAGACCGTCGCCGCCGAGGGCGACCAGCAGGTCTCGCTCCGCGTCCGCCGCCGCCGCGAGCTCCACGGCGTGCTCGGCGGAGCGGGTGACGACGACGTCCACGGTCCAGCCATGGGATCTCAGGATGTCGGTGACCCCCGGGATCATTGCCTCCGTCGTGCCGTTGCGGGCCGCAGGATTGACGATGACCAGGGTGTGGCGGGGCGCGCTCACTGCGCGACCGACGGTCGCACCTGACGGGTCTCGGCGAGCTCGGGCGCAGTGATGGCCCACCGCGACACGCTGGTGCCGAACCGTCCCAGCGGGCGGCCGATCAGACCGTCGAATCCCGGGAATCGGGGCAGGTCGAGCATCTCCCGAGCCCACACCGGCAAGGTCGCCACGGCGCCGGCAGCGAGCAGGGCGTAACCCGGCCGCTGCGACAGCGGCAATGGCGGCTCGAGGAGGACGAACCGGGCGGCCTCCTTCGCTGCCGGGGTGGCCATGAGCACGGGGCGATAGCCGTCGAGCGTCTCGACCAGCTCACCCCACGTGTGCGGCACCTCGGTGGCGCCGAGCAGCTCCCCCGCGTGCGCGGCCTGGTCGCAGTAGATGTCCAGCTCGGCGTCGGTGAGGCGTCGCGGCCCGAACGCCTGATAGGTCGTGACGAAGCTGTGGGCCTCGGCGACGTGCACCCAACGCAGGAGGTCAGGGTCATCGGCGCGATAGGGGCGACCGTCGGGCGCCCGGCCGCGCACGCGACGGTGGATGGCGCGCACCTTCTCGATGGTCGCCTCGGCCGCGCCGATCGGACCCATGGTCGTCATGGCGATGAAGTGGCTCGTCCGCTCGAGCCGCCCCCACGGGTCCGACTTGTAGCCGGAGTGGCCCGCGACGCCGGCCATCGCCAGCGGGTGGAGGGACTGCAGCAACAAGGCCCGGATCCCGCCGATGAACATCGCCGCATCGCCGTGGACCTGCCAGATGACGTCGTCGGACGTAAACCAGCGCTCGCCGTCGGCGCCCCAGATCTCGGCGGCGCGCTGGGAGGCCGACTCCCCCGAGACGCGGTCCCTCAGGGCGGTGCCGAGGCCAAGCCTGGCGGCGGCGACGGCGCGGGTCACGGGCTCCATCCTCCGACGATACGGGGCGACGGCGCCTGCCGTGGGCGAGACCAGATGGCGTCCGCCACCGGGGCGCCGCACCGTCGCGTCCGTAGACTCGACCACGTGCCCGCACTGAGACCACTGACCCTCGACGACGTGCCCGCACTGACGGCCCAACTCGTCGCCAACCGCGAGCACCTCGCGCCGTGGGAGCCGCTGCGAGAGGACTCGTGGTTCGAGGAGGACTTCCAGCGTGACGAGGTACGCACCGTCCTCAGCGAGGTCGAGGCTGGCCGGATGGCCGCCTTCGCCATCACCGACGAGAACGGCGACCTGGTCGGCCGGCTCAACCTCAACGGCATCGTGCGGGGCGCCTTCCAGTCCGCCGCGCTCGGCTACTGGGTGAGCGCCTCACACACGCGACGTGGCCTGGCGACGGCCGCCGTCGAGGAGGTCGCGGCGATCGCCTTCGGTCCCTTGGGGCTGCACCGGATCCAGGCGGAGACCCTGCTGGCCAACGGCACGTCGCGGCGGGTCCTCGAGCGCAACGGCTTCGTGCGCTACGGACTGGCGCCGGAATACCTCCGGATCGCCGGCCGCTGGCAGGACGTCGAACTCTTCCAGCGGCTCGCGCCCGACGCCTGAGCCGGGTCAGGCCCTGGCCCGCACCCAGTCCGCGACGCGATCGGCGACGCCCTCGGGGTCGCGCGCCCACGTGTAGTGGTCCATCGGCCGCGCGGTCGATCCCGGCACGCGCAGGGCGGTCCACCGCTCGACGCTCGCGCCGGGGATCATCCCGATGAGGGCGTCGACGGCCCGCGGCGGCGCCAGGTGGTCGTTGTCGAGGTCCACGATCAGCACGGGCAGACGAAGGGCGGCCAGACCGGCGGTCATGGCCGCCTTCGTCCCGCGGGGCACGAGGTGCCCGGTCCGCGCGAAGGCGGCCCACTCGAGCATCAGCGCCCGCGGTTGGCGCCCGCCGAAGCCGAGTCGGTGACCGGGCCAGTGGCCGCGCACCCGCGCCACGAGGGCGATCGCCTGGGTCTGCGCGAGGATCCGCAGCGGACGCGCGTAACTGCGCCAGTAGGGCGCGCCCGAGCCGATGATGACGAGACCGCGCACGTCCGCCACGGACTCGAGGGCGAGGTGCGCGAGGGCGACGTGGCCTCCGAGGCTGTGCCCGGCCAGGACGATCGGACGCCCGGGGAAGTTCTCCCCGACGGCCTCCAGCATCTGCGGCACGAACTCGCGCGCGAGGTGGCCGTAGCCGTAGTCGACCGCGCGGCCCGCGAGCGGCCGGCTCTCCCCCTGGCCGGGGAAGTCGGCGGTGACCGCCGCAACGCCGTGCTCAGCGAGCGCCGTGAGGAAGGGGCCGTAGTAGCCCGCCGGGATGCCCATGGCCGGCAGGAGCACGACGACCGGGTCGTCCTGTCCGCCACCCTCCACTCCACGCAGGGCGGAGTGGCCGCCGTTGGCGAGAGGCAGGGTCTGGAACGTGCGCACACGGCGATGCTACGGCGGCGGTCAGAAGGTGATCGCGGGGACCTGAGTGGCCCCGCGGTTCCCGGGAAATCGGGGTGGAACCGCGGGGCCGGACCCGACCGGCTGGGAGATCAAGGGTGGGCCGGTCGGGGGTCTGGGGGGTCAGCCGAGGGCGATCGCCGTCAGCCGCGAGGACGACCCGTTGAAGGTGTCCTGGTCGATGGGTGAGTCCGAGTACTGCCAGAACGTGTAGTACGCCCAGCCCGCGGGGAGCGTGCCGACGGTCGAGCTGTAGCGGGCCACCCACAGGGGGTTGGTCGCGGCGAAGCGGGTCGAACTGTGGGTGCACGTGTTCCACCAGTTCGCCGTCGTGTAGATGACGGCGTCTCGGCCGGTGCGCTCCTTGTAGCGGTTGAGGAAGGAGTTGATCCAGGTGACCATGCTCGGCTTGGACAGGCCGTAGCAGGAGGTGCCGGAGTACGGGTTGTACTCGACGTCGAGGACGGCGGGCAGGGTGCGCCCGTCGGCGCTCCAGCCGCCGCCGTTGGCGATGAGATGGTCGGCCTGGGCGGCACCACTCGATCGGTTCGGCAGCGCGAAGTGGTAGGCGCCGCGGATCATCCCGACGTTGTAGGAGCCGTTGTACTGCTGCGCGAAGTAGGGGTTGACGTAGGTCGTGCCCTCGGTGGCCTTGACGTAGGCGAAACGCTTGCCCAGACCCCACTGCTCGGCCCAGTCGACGTTGCCCTGCCACTTGGAGACGTCGATCCCCTTCACGCCCGCCGGCACCGTCTCGGCGAGGGCCCCCGCCGTGGCGGTCGTGGTCGCGCCGCGCTCGACCCGGTGCGACCAGCCGAGGTGGGCGTCGCCGGGTGCGGTGATGCCGACCTGTCGACCACGCGGGGCGGGGTCGGCGTGCGCGCCGCCGGCGGCCGGGGTGCCGCTCGCCGCACCGGCGAGCGTGACCGCGCTCAGCGCTGCCGCGACGGCGGTGCTCGCGAGGCGCAGGCGGCGCGTCGTGGACACGGATGACATGTCTGATCCCCTCAGGTCGTGGTCGATGACTCCACGCTAGGCGCGCCGTCGTCAACGTCGGGTATGTCGTATTTCAGGACTTGGTCAAGGTCCTCCCTCGGCCCAGTTATGGACACCTGATGTCCCAAACCCGGGGACCCGGCCCCCTTCCCGCCCAGTTATGGACACCTGATGTCCCAAACCCGGGGGCGCGGCCCCCTTCCCGCCCAGTAATGGACACCTGATGTCCCAAACCCGGGGACGCGGCCCCCTTCCCGCCCAGTAATGGACACCTGATGTCCCAAACCCGGGGACGCGGCCCCCCTCCCGCCCAGTAATGGACACCTGATGTCCCAAACCCGGGGACGCGGCCCCCCTCCCGCCCAGTAATGGACACCTGATGTCCCAAACCCGGGGACGCGGCCCCCCTCCCGCCCAGTAATGGACACCTGATGTCCCAAACCCGGGGTCGATTCGGCTGGCTCCCAGCCACCCCAAGTAGGCTTCGGGCTGGCCCGACACACGACCGCAGGCGCCTCGCGTATGCGGTCGACACCCGCCCCGGAGGACGACGACCCATGGCAAAGAAGACCTCGACCCGAGGCGCGCGCGACGAGCGATCCGCCCGCCTCGCTCAACTCAAGCGTGAGCAGCAGGCCGCCGAACGCAAGCGCAGGCTCGCGTCCTATGGCGCGGGCGGCCTGGTCATCGCCCTCATCCTCGGCGTGGTCGCCTTCGTCATCATCCGCGAGCAGATGAACAAGCCCGACCTGTCGGCGGTCAAGAGCTACGACTACACCGGTTCGCAGCACACGTCCGAGGCTGTGAAGTACAAGGAGAACCCGCCGGTCGGGGGCGAGCACAACCCCGCGTGGCTCAACTGCGGCATCTACGACTCCCCCGTGCCCAGCGAGAACGCGGTGCACTCCCTCGAGCACGGCGCGGTGTGGATCACCTACCCCGAGGACCTCCCCGAGGCGGACGTCAAGAAGCTCGAGGACGAGACCCCGGACACCTACGCGATCCTCTCCCCCTACCAGGGCATCGACACGGTCTTCGTCTCCGGCTGGGGCAAGCAGCTCGAGCTCACCGGTGCCGACGACAACCGCCTCGGCGCCTTCGTCAAGGAGTACCGCCAGAGCCCGCAGGTCCCCGAGCCGGGTGCGGCCTGCACCGGCGGCACGGACGGCACCGACGACCTCGTGAAGTGATCCCGTGCGCGACGACGGACTGACGCACGCATCGGAGCCTCACGAGGACGGCTACGTCGACGAGGCGCCCATGCCTTCGACCGACGAAGGGGGCCCGGCCGGCCCGGTCCGCCGGGTCTCCGCCGGGTTGCTCGCCGCCGCGGCGCTGGCCGTCGCGACGGCCGGCGCCGGAGGCTGGGCCATCGGGCACGCCGGCTCCTCCCCGTCGTCGACGAGCGTCGAGGCCGGCTTCGCGCGTGACATGACGACCCACCACGACCAGGCCGTCCAGATGGCGATGATCATCCACGCCAAGACCACCGATCCGGACATCCGCCAGCTCGCCTACGACATCGCGACGACGCAGGCGCACCAATCCGGGCAGATGATGGGCTGGCTGCGGCAGTGGGGTCTCGACGCCACGGGGGACGAGCCCCGGATGGCGTGGATGGCCCGCGCGGGTCACGACCACGGCTCCTCGGAGGGCCTGCAGGCCGACGGCCGGATGCCGGGGATGGCGAGCAACGCCGAGCTGAAGCGGCTGCAGACCCTGACCGGGAAGGCCGCCGACGTGCACTTCCTCGAGTTGATGATCCCGCACCACGAGGCCGGGGCCCCGATGGCGAAGGCGGCCGTGGCCGGATCCGACGACCCGGCCGTCGACGACCTCGCCCGCTCCATCGTCGCCTCGCAGACGGCCGAGATCGTCACGATGCAGGAGATGCTCGCCGAGAGGCAGTGACGAGTCTCGGCGCGTTGGGTGGTCAGCGGGGCGCGAGCACCGCGACAGCGACGACGAGCAGCGCGAGCCCGACGAGGATCGAGTCGGCGCGACGCCACGGCGCGGTGCCCGCCCAGGTCCGCCGCTGCGCCGTCGCGAAGCCGCGGGCATCCATGGCGACGGCGAGGGCGGCCGCCGCGTGCAGCGAGCGGATGAGCATGCCGACGGTGATCGCCCCCGTCGTCCGCAGCAGGGCCCGCGGCCCACGGCCGCCGCTCAGTCCGCGCACGCGGCGGGCCCGCGAGATCTCCGCCCAGATCTCCCCGAAGGTCGTGATCCGTTGCAGCGCAGCGGAGGTCGCCACAACGGGGCGGGCCGGCAGATGCAGCCGCTGCCCGGCGTGATCGCCCAGCTCGTCGGGATCGACGAAGGGGATCAGCAGGGCCGAGGGCGCCACGATGATGAGCACGCGCAGGAAGGCCTCGACGGCCACGACGACGTCCCGCCCGCCGAGCAGCCACGAGGACCAGCCCACCGAGAGTGCCCCGATGAGGCCGGGGACGAGTCGCAGCGCGAAGCCTCGGAACCGCCCGCTCGGCGCGGGCGCCCCGGGCGCGGAGCCGCGGCGCGGCGCCCACAGCGCGAGCACGGCCAGGGCGGCGACGAGGCCGAGGACGAGGACGCTGCGCGCGATCGTGCCAGCCGCGACACCGGCGGGGATGGCCAGCGCGCTCGCCGCAAGCAGCGCGAGCGGGCCGCACCGTGCGGCGAGCGGCAGGCGCGGCGCGGTGGCCTCGGGCTTGCGCGGCGGTGGCACGAGGCGGGTGACCCCGTCGGCCCGAGCGATGAAGGTGGCGTCATGAGTGGCCGCCTCGACGGCCGTGCCCGACGCGGTCAGCGCGTCGACGATGCCGACGACCGCCGCCCACGTCAGTCGGTCCTGGCCGACGGTGGGTTCGTCGAGGAGGAGCAGCCTCGGGTGGTGCACGACGGCGGCCACGAGGGCGAGGCGCCGCTGTTCGCCGCCGGAGAGGTGCCGCGGTTCGCTGCCCGCCAACCGGGTCAGGCCGACGGCCTCGAGCAGAGCCTCCGCCCGCGGGCGCGCCACGGCGTCGGGCACGCCGGCGGCGCGTGACGTGGTCAGGCACTCGTCGATGACGGTCCGCGCGACGATCGTCGAGCTCGACCACTGCGGCACCCAGGCCACGCCGAGCGGGTGCGGTCCCTCGGTGGGCAGGTCGACGGCGCGACCGTCGAGGTCGGTCACCGTGACCCGCTCGTCGGCCCCGAGTGCGTCCTCGAGCAGGCCGGCGTGCGCCAACAGCGCGCTCGACTTGCCGGCGCCGCTCGGCCCGACGAGGGCGTGCACCGTGCCGGCCGGGAGGGCCAGCGCCGGGGTTCGGGCAGCGACGTGCTCCCGGACCTCGCCGCGGACGGTGCGCACGCGGCGCCGAATCGTCAGCGGCGTGCTGTCGATGGGAGCCCTGCCCGCAACCAGCGTCGGGAAGAGCCCGTCGGGCAGCGCCATCGGCGTCGGCGACGGCACCCCGGGCACCCAGATCCCGGCGGCGGCGAGCGCCGGTCCATGCTCGGCGAGGACGCCCTGGGGGTCACCGTCCGCGACGATGCTCCCCGCGGCGGACAGGACGAGGAGGCGATCGGCGAAGGGGACCCACGGCCCGAGCACGTGCTCGACGACGACGGTCGTCAGGTCGCGGGCGCCGCTCACCTCGTCGACGACGGCGCGCACGGCGGCGGCGTTGTCGGGGTCGAGCATCGCGGTGGGTTCGTCGAGCAGGAGCACGGCGGGGCTCAGCGCGAGAGCACCGGCGAGCGCGAGTCGCTGCGTCTCCCCACCCGAGAGGGCGTGGGTCGGGGTGTCCTGCGGCATGGTCAGCTCCACCGCGGACAGGGCCCCCGCCACGCGCGCGGGCATCTCCTCGCGGGGCAGGCCGATGTTCTCCGGCCCGAAGGCGACGTCCCGCCCGACCGTCGCGGCGACGACGCCGGCACCGGGCTCCTGGAGGACGAGCCCGACGCTGCCGGCCCGCTCCCCCGGCGCGACGCCGTCGATGAGCGCGGTGCCGGTGAGCTCGCCGGAGTCGGCCGTCTCGAGCAGTCCGGCGATGGCCCGCAGGAGTGTGGACTTGCCGGAACCGCTCGGCCCGACGAGGAGCACTCGCTGCCCCGGCGGGATGGCGAGGTCGATGTCGCGCAGGACGGGGTCGCGGCGTCCGTGCGGACGCCACGTCAGACCCGACAGCTCCACCCGGCCGGGGCGGTCGCCCGCCTCGGCCGGGTGTGGAGCCACGCCCAGTCGGGTGTCAGACAGCGGACTTCTCCCGGACTTCCTGCCCGGCGGGGAAGGCGCCGAGTGCGCCGGCGGCGGCGAGCGCCTTCGTCACCACCCACCCGAGACCACCGGCGATGATGCCGCCGGCGACGGTGAGGATGGCGAGGTAGGCGACCTTCCAGCCCATCGTCCAGTCGGCCCAGTAGGTGAACCACTCGTAGATGGCCTCGATCGGGGCCGACAGGGCGCCCGCGAGGATCGCCGCGCCGAGACCGAAGGCGCCATAGCCGAGCAGGAGGAAGGCGAGTTCCGCGCCGATCCCCTGGAAGATGCCGGCCAGCAGGGTGCTGAAGCCCCACTTCGTGCCGGGGATCATCGAGACGAGGGCCGCGACGACCTCGCAGAGGAACGCCGCTCCCGGTCGGCGGACGACGAGGCCGCCGACGACGCCGGCGACGAACCACGGCGCGGCCACGATCGCCGCCAGCGGCGGGAAGATCGCGGTCAGGGCCTCGGAGGGGGCGACGTAGAGCAGCCCCCACGCCCAGTAGGCGATGCCGAAGGCGGCGCCGAGGAAGGTGACGGTCAGCAGGTCGACCGTGCGCCAGGCCGTGAGACGGCCGCTCGCGCGGAGGGTGCCGGGGCGGGGTGCCGCCACGGCGATGGTGCTCTGTTCGGTGGTGCTCATGATGTGTTTTCTCCCGTGGGATCCGATGGATGCCTCGGGGAGGGGCACCGTCCATTCGCGGCACGGGTCGTGTCGCGCACGGACGGGTCCCTGAGATCTCCCGACTCCCTTCGCCGGTGCTAACCGGAGCAGGTTCGAGGGTCTGCGGCGGACCGCACTCTCAGCGCCGTGGCGCTCCCCTGTCGTACCCGCCCCACGGTAGTGCATGTCCCCGGCGGACGGGGGTGTGGCAGGGTTGCCGCCATGGGCAACTTCGTGTGGAAGATCATCGGCGTCGGCGGCGCCGTCGTCGCCGGCATCGTCGCGAACAAGGCTGTCGAGGCGGCGTACCGCAAGAGCGGCCGCAGCATGGACATCGACCCCCGCAACCCGGACACCCCGCTCGGTGAGTCCCTCGTGCTCGTGGCGCTGACCGGCACGGCCGCGGCGGTCGCGCGCACGCTCATGACGCGCAAGGCGGCCAACTACTACCGCCACTCCGCCGGACATCTGCCCAAGGAGTTCGCGGACCGCGACATCGCTGGCCGTCGCCCGCTCTGACGCCGCCACTCTGACCCGTCCGCCGACCGGCGGCTGTGGCGTCAGCTCAGGTCCAGCGCCCGCGCGATCGGCACCCCCGGCCGATAGGCCAGGTGCTGGTGCGAGGGCGCGTCGAGGACGGTGAGGTCCGCACGCACGCCGATGGCGATGCGGCCGATGTCGTTGCGCCGCAACGCCTTCGCACCGCCGGCCGTCGCCGCATACACGGCCTGCGCCGGCGTCAGCCCCATCTCGCGCACGGCCAGCGCGATGACGAAGGGGATCGAGCTCGAGTAGCACGTGCCCGGGTTGCAGTCGGTGGCCAGGGCGATCGACACTCCGGCGTCGAGCAGGGCGCCGGCTTCCGGATAGGGCGAGCGCGTCGAGAACTCCACGCCGGGCAGCAGGGTCGCCACGGTGTCGCTGCCCGCGAGCGCCGCCACGTCGTCGGCGCCGAGGAACGTGCAGTGGTCGACGCTCGCGGCGCCGACCTCGACGGCCAGACGCACTCCCGGCCCCGCGCCGAGCTGGTTGCCGTGCACGCGCGGGAGCAGGCCGGCGGCGATGCCCGCACGGAGCACCTCGCGGGACTCGTCCTCGGTGAAGGCGTGCGGTGAGGCCGGCTCGCAGAAGACGTCGCTCCAGCGCGCGTGCGGAGCGCAGGCCGTGAGCATCTCGCCGGTGACGAGGGCGACGTAGCCCGCCCGGTCGTCGCGGTACTCGGCGGGGACGACGTGCGCCCCGAGATAGGTGGTCTCCGGGGTGACCTCGCGCGCGAGCCGCAGGGCCCGGGCCTCGTCGGCGACGGTCAGGCCGTAGCCGCTCTTGATCTCGACGGTGGTCGTGCCCTGGGCGCGCATCTCGGCCACCCGGGTGGCGAGCAGGGTGCGCAGATCGTCGTCGCTCGCCCCGCGCGTGGCGGCGACGGTCACGCCGATGCCGCCCCCGTCGTAGGACTCCCCCGCCATCCGCGCCGCGAACTCCGCGGCCCGGTCGCCGGCGAAGACGAGGTGGGCGTGGCTGTCGACGAAGCCGGGCACGAGCGCGCGACCGTCGAGGTCGACCTTCGCGTCGGTCGTCGTGGGGGCGTCGGCCCGCGGGCCGACCCACGCGATCACACCGTCCTCCACGACGACGGCGGCGTCCGACAGCGGGGCCAGGGCGCCGCCCTCGTGCGTGTCGTCGCAGGTCAGCAGCTCGCCGACGCCCGTGATGAGGGTCGAGCGCCGGGACGTCACGACACGCTCCGGGCCGCACGCGTGCGCGTGATGAGGCGCTCGATGAGGCGAGCGGCGACCTTCGCGGTGCGCCCGTCGATGTCGTGCGTGGGATTGAGTTCGGTGACGTCGACGTGGATGAGGCGGCCACTGTCGGCGACCGCGTCGCACACCGCCTGGATGACGAAGGTCGGCACGCCCAAGGCGGCCGGAGCGCTCACTCCCGGCGCGACCGGAGCGGGCAGGACGTCGAGGTCGATGGACAGGTGCACCTCGTCGACACCCTCGAGGAAGCGCCGGACGAAGGCGAGCGGCTCGCTCGGCTCCTGGCAGTCGTCGTCGAGCAGGTACGGCACCCCGAGCTCGCCCGCGCGGTCGAAGAGGGCCGTCGTGTTGCTCGCGACGCCGACGCCGAGGACGGCGTAGTGGAGGTCCAGGCCGTGGGCCTGCCGGTCCCGGGCGATCTGGAGGAAGGGGGTGCCCGACGTCGGACGCTCCTCGTCGCGCAGGTCGAAGTGGGCGTCGAGGTTGAGGATGCCGAGCCGCGGCCGCTGTCCCAGACCGCGATAGCTGCCCCACGCGCTCTCGTGCCCGCCGCCGAGGACGACCGTGAGCGGCGCGTCGTCGCGCAGCGCTCCGTCGCTCTCCCCGCGGCCGGCGGCGACGGCCTCCCCGAGCCGGCGCTGCCCGTCCTCGAGATCGCCCCCGTCGACGGTGACGTCCCCAGCATCGAGGACGACGACGTCGGTGTGGACGGCGAGCGAGGCCAGCGCGGAGCGGAGCGCGACCGGACCGTCCACGGCGCCGACGCGACCCTTGTTGCGGGCCACCCCTTCGTCGCTGGCGAAGCCGACGAGGACGGCATCGACCGGGAGCGTCGAATCGCTGACGACGCAGTCGTGGAAACGGCGGTGCTCCGGGCCGTCGCCGTCGTGTCGGCCGGTCCAGACGAAGGGGGTGCTCATGCGTGGTCCTCCCACGGGATGGGTGCTGCGGTTGCGGGTGCTCCTACGCTGAGGTCATGAGCGAAGAGCGGGCGGTGGCGGCGGCGCGGGCCGCGGGGATCGACGTGACGGTGACCCGGCACGGGCGCGTCGGCAGCCTCGAGGAGGCGGCGGCCGCGCGCGGGGTGCGCCCCGGCGACATCATCAAGACGCTCGTCGTCCGGCGCGGCGAGGACGACCATCTGCTCGTCCTCGTCCCGGGTGACCGCAGGTTCAGCTGGCCGAAGTTGCGGGCCCTGCTCGGGACGAACCGGCTGTCCATGCCCGACGCGGAGACGGCCTTCGAGGTGACGGGCTACGAGCGGGGCACGATCACCCCCTTCGGTGCGAAGGGGAACCTGACCGTCATCGCCGACACGGCCGTGGCCGGTCGGACGATCTCGATCGGCGGCGGGGCCCATGGCGTCGCGCTGACGGTCGCCGGGGACGACGTGATCCGCGCCTTCTCGGCACAGGTCGCCGACATCGCCGACTCCGTCTGATCGCAACGCCACCATGGCCCCATCCAACCCTGTGCCCGGCCCGGGCGGACCCCCAGCGCGGCATCCGGTGTCTCAGATCCGAGACGCAGCGGGCGGACGGTCCGGGCGCCAAGATGAAGGGGACCTCATCCGGGCTTCATGGCCGCCTCAGCAGCGGGGGCGATGGTGGATGGCATGACGAAGCCCCGGAACCTCCTGACCGCCCTCGTGGCCCTGGCCCTCATGCCGCTGCTCGCCCTCGGTGCGTGGATCGCCGTGGCCGACGAGAACGGTGCGCCCGCCGTGGGGTCGAACCCGCAGGACGCCGTGTCCGTGTCCGTGAGCCCGACCAGTCCCGCGAGCACGACCGGGACGCGTCCGTCGTCCTCGAGCACCTCCAGGACGTCGGACGACGACACGGGCTCGGACGACAAGGGCGCCAGTGATGGCAAGGGCTCCGACGACAAGGGCGCCAGTGATGACAAGGGCGCCGACGAACCGAAGGGCGGATCGGCGACGAACACCGTGCGTGAGGTGACCCCGAGCGTCACCCACTCGAGCGACGACGACGACTGGGACGACGACGCCGATGACAGCGACGCCGATGACAGTGACGACTCGGACGACAGCGACGGTGACGACGACTGATGCGACCTGACGCCGCGAGCCGCCGCGCCGCGTCGGCGGACGCCCCGACGCTGGCCGACGAGAAGCCGCACGGCGCGGGGTCGACCCTCACGGCGCGCACCCGGATCGTCGCGTGGATGGTGCTGACCGTCTTCATCGGCCTGCTCGCCGTCGTCCTGCTCACGAACCGGGTCCTGCGTGCCGACGCCGCGGCGCAGGCGAACGACGCAGTCACCCAGGAGATCGAGGAGTTCCGGCAGTTCGCCCGCGAGGGCGTCGACCCCGACACGGCGAAACCCTTCACCTCGACGGAACGGATCTTCGAGGTCTACCTTCGCCGACAGCGCCCCGACGCGGGCGAGATCATCGTCGGTCGGCTCGCCGACGGCGAGACCCTCTCGGTGAAGGGGGCCATGCCCGGCGCCCTGAACGACTATGAGGTGCTCAGCGACCGTCGGGTGGGCCGCGCGATCATGTCCGGCACGTCCGGGGTCGCGCAGACGCCCGTCGGTGACCTGCGCTGGGGCCGCGTCGCGGTCGACTCGAACGGCGACGCGGGCGGCTCGCTCGCGGTCGGCATCTTCATGGCCGAGCCGAACGCCGCGGTGGCGCGCACGACGCAGCTCATCGCGTGGATCGCCCTCGGCTCGCTCCTCCTGTCGGCCGCGATCAGCTGGCTCGTGGCACGACAGATCCTGCGCCCGCTGCACGACATGCGTCGCGCGGCCGCGGCCATCACCGAGCGCGATCTGACCCAACGCCTGCCCGTCGAGGGACGCGACGACATCGCCGAGCTGGCAACCACCTTCAACGGGCTCCTCGACCGCCTCGAGGACGCCTTCGCCGGCGAGCAGCGGTTCGTTGACGACGCCGGGCACGAGCTGCGCACCCCGATCACGATCATCCGCGGACACCTCGAGCTGATCAGCGAGGATCCGCAGGAGCGCGCCGCCACGCTCGCCCTCGTGACCCAGGAACTCGACCGGATGAGCAGGATCGTCTCCGACCTGCTCTCCCTCGCGCGGGCCGACCGCCCCGACTTCGTCCAACCGCAGCCGGGCGTCGACCTCGCCGAGCTGACCCTCGACCTCGACGCCAAGGTGCAGGCGCTCGGCGACCGGCACTGGATGCTCGGGCACGTCGCCGACGGGACGTGCGCCCTCGACCCGCAGCGCGTCACGCAGGCCGTGCTCCAACTCGCGCAGAACGCGGTGCAGCACACCGACGACGGCGACACCATCACGCTGGCGAGCCGCTTCACCGAGGTCGGTGGCCGGCCCGTCGCGCAGTTCAGCGTCACGGACACCGGGCCGGGCATCCTCCCCGGCGAGACCGAGACGATCTTCGAGCGCTTCGCCCACGGCTCGTCCTCGCGGGGTCAGCGCGGCGCCCGCGCCGGCGCCGGCCTCGGCCTGCCGATCGTCGCCGCCATCGCCGAGGGTCACCGCGGCTGGGTCGGCGTCGACAGCATCCCCGGTGAGGGGGCGACCTTCACCCTGACGGTGCCCGCCGACGGCCTCGTGCACAGCACCCCCTTCGACGAGCACGCCGACGGCACCCGGACCACCCCTGACCCCGACGACACCCGCCCGATCCCGATCGGGACCTGGAAGGAGACGCCGTGAGCACCATCCTCATCGCCGAGGACGAGGCGCGGATCGCCTCCTTCATCGAGAAGGGGCTGCGTGCCGCCGGCTACCAGACGACCATCGCGGACGACGGGCACACGGCGCTGCTGCTCGCCCAGACGGACGCCTTCGACCTCGTCATCCTCGACCTCGGTCTCCCCCACCGCGACGGCTTCGAGGTGCTCGAGCGGCTGCGCGCGCACGGGTCGACCGTGCCCGTCATCATCCTCACCGCGCGCGGCGGCACCGACGACACGGTGCACGGGCTCGAAGGCGGCGCCAACGACTACATGACCAAGCCCTTCCAGTTCGCCGAACTGCTCGCGCGCGTCCGGCTGCGGCTGCGGGACGGCGCCACGGCCGAGGGCGGCGATCCCGTGACGCTGCGCGCGGGCGACCTCGTCCTCGACCTCCGCTCGCGCCGCGTCACCGACGGGGACGGGCTCGAGGCCGACCTCACCGCCCGCGAGTTCTCGCTGCTCGAGACCTTCATGCAGCACACCGACCAGGTGCTCAGCCGCGAGCAGCTCCTCGGTCACGTGTGGGGGATGGACTTCGACCCGACGTCCAACGTCGTCGACGTCTTCATCCGGACCCTGCGACGCAAGATCGGGGCCGAGCGGATCGAGACCGTGCGCGGCATGGGTTATCGCCTGCGCGCCTGACTCGTCGCTCGGCCCCGACCGGGGCGCGGCCCCGACGGGGGCGCCGGGCTCAGCCCTCGCGCATGGGGATCCGGACGCCCTGCTCGGCGGCGGTGCGCTCGGCGATCTCGTAGCCCGCGTCGACGTGGCGGATACGCGGCGGGCTCGTCGCGCATTTGCTCTCAATGATTTACCCTTCCCATCTATGTTTAGGAACCCTAGGATGCGGCTGATCTACCGCGATTGGCGCGGTGCATTTCAGGGGAGATGAGAATGAAACCGCAGAGGCGCCTGAGGCTGACAGGAATCACCTTCGCCGCCTTCGCCACCCTTGCCGTTGGTAGCGCCGCCACCGCTGTCGACACCGACCCGCCGCCACCGATGACGATGGACCTCGCCCGCGAGATTACCCACTCGACGCGCCCCCTGACAGTCGAGGAGATCGACCGTTATGAAGAAGCCATCGCGTTCAGGTGGGGAGCTGCTCGTCCTGACCAGGTCGCCGAGAAGCTCAAGGGAACCCTTGAGACCCTCGGCCGCGATGGCGGTGCCACCTGGGTATCGGAGGAGGAAACTCTCAACATCTACGTCTCCGGGCCCACAGTTGGCAAGGACGCCGCGATCGATAAGGTCAAGACTCTTGTCGCCGATGTGATCCGCGGGTCAAACGTGAAGGTGCAGATCCACGCTGGGGGTCTCCGGTCGGAGGTGCAGCTCGTCTCGACGATGGATGCCGTGTCCGACACCAAGAGCTACGACACAACCGGAACGGTGAAGGTCCGCTCCCAAGTCATCAACTACAAGACAGGGAAGGTCGCGGTCGACGTGACCAGCCAGACCGCCGCCGAGATCGTCGAGAAGAAGTTCGGCGACGCCGTCGAGGTTCAGGTCAAGCCCTCCTACACCCAGGCAGAGCTCGACGAGATGTTCCAGGTCGAGAATCGCCGAAGCGACTCGCCGAGCAATGGGTGGAGCGGAGGCACGGCAATGTGTTCTTCGAACTCTGGGGACTGTACTCAGGGGGCTGCAGCCGGAGACACTGCAACCTGCACCACGGGGCTGAAGTGGATCCTTGCTGGGCAGGTGCGCCTCGCAAGCGCAGGGCACTGTTTCGCGACCGGCAACGCTTATTACCGGTACGCATCGCCGAGGTACGGCATCGCCACTCAGGCTGGCACGAATTGGTTGTTCAACTCGAACGTTGATGGCGCACTGACTGATCCCCCGAACGGTTACTCCGTCCGCAACCAGTTCTGGATCGGCGGTCGGTACGGCAGCGAGAGCCGCACGATTACTGCGTGGGACGACTCAATGACCGTGGGCCAGCCCGTGCTCGTCTCGGGAGCCAACAGTGGCGTCCACACCGGCGAAGTCCGTACGGTTTTCGATCGCACCTGCAACAATGTGCCGTTGACTACTACCAACATCAGCGGGACAGTGGGCGGCGACTCGGGCGCAACGGTGGCCCAGCCGAATGCAGCCTCCCCTGAGAGCGGAGACTACGTCGCCCTCGGGGTGCACTCCTGCCGACCCGCAGGCGCCTATGCCAGGTTTTCCCGGGCTGCAACGATAGCCAACGAGCTCGGGGGCTATCCAGCCACGTCCTGACGCAGGCAGATGCGATAGGGGGCCGAGCGGATGCGCGCTGGGCCCCCTATCGCGGGGTCCGGAGACCTCTACTCGAAGTTGTGCTTGGGGTGCCTTTCTTGTCCAGCTCGCTCTGGAACATCGCGTCGAGCTCTGCCTGGGTGTAGGGGGGCTTGACCTGAACCTCGACGGCGTCGCCGAACTTCTTCTCGACGATCTCGGCGGCGGTCTGGCTGGTCACGTCGACCGCGACCTTCCCTGTCTTGTAGTTGATGACTTGGGAGCGGACCTTCACCGTTCCGGACACGGCATCCATCGTCGAGACGAGCTGCACCTCCGACCGGAGACCCCCGGCGTGCACTGCGACGGTGAAGTCGGCGGCGCTGGTCAGCTCATCACCCACGGCCTGGGTCTTCTTAACGGCAGCATCCTTGCCGTCCGCGGGACCGGAGACGTAGATGTTGAGCGTCTTCTCCTCTGAGATCCACGTCGCGCCACCGTTGCGGCCCTGGGCGTCGAGGATCTCGGCCAGCCGGTCTGCGACCTGGTCGGGGCGGGGATTCGCGGGAAGACCGGCGTCGGGGGACTGGAAGGGCGACGACGAGCTTGAGGCAACGTCGATGACCGCGGGCTGATCGCCTCCACGGACGGTCAGGACCACCCCACCAGCGACGACAGCTGCTCCCAAGACCGCGCCCAGCGCCGTGTGGCGGCGCCGCCGTTGGCGGCTGCTGGCGGCCTCGATGAACGAGTCCAGCGGTGGCACGTCCTGACGTGCGCGGTCGGCTTCGTCATCGATGAGGGTGCGGACGGCATCGAGATCGGGGCTACTCATGACGATTCTCCTAGACGATCGCGAAGGGTGGTGCGCGCCCTGGACAGGCGCGACTTGACAGTTCCGATGGGCACGGCGAGCTCTTCAGCGATCTCGGCGTCTGTGAGGTCGTGGACGGCGCGTCTGACCACGACCTCACGCTGGCTGGCGGGCAGGTCGCGGATCGCTTGCCAGATCTCGTGCTGGTACGGGTGGTCGCTGGCTGGCCTAGGGGGAGGTTCGTGATCTGGCGCGGCCAGTTGGCGGCGTGATCGTCGCTGCTCGTCGACCGCGAGCCGATACCCGACGGTGCGTAACCAGGCGATGGGGCTTTCGTACTTCGACACCTTGTTCCAGTGCAGGACGAGCCGGGTGAACGCCTCGTTGGCGCAGTCCTCAGCCGAAGCGCGCGAACCGGCCACCACGGTCAGCTCACCCACCAGGCGGGGGTAGAAGGCAGCGTGAATCTCCGCCAGGCCCTCGCGGTTCTGCAACTTCATGCCCATATGACGCTGGGACGCGCCGCTGGTTCCATGGAAGTCTCAAAGTATTCCCTCACACGCCTTCGGAGCGGCCTCTTGCGGCGAGTGGTCAAGTCCGTTGGCGGGGAAACCTGGTCCGAGGGTTCAGATCCATCACCCTCGCTCGACGGTATGCGGTGACGATCGTCAACCGCGACACCACGCCCAGTGCGACCGCTCACCGATTCGATGTGGCTTTCGCCGTTATATGGCGGGGTTCTGTCGACGCTCTGTGGCGGCATCTGCTCATGGCGATACACGCGAGCACCGGTCTGGTCACAGATAGCGGCAGACGGTCGTGGTGTCGCATTTGGTGGGGTCGCTGGTGGTGGCACTGTGGTGAAGGTGCGCGACGGTGTGTCGCAGTGCTTGCAGGTCGGCGATTTGGCGGTCCAGGTCGCCCAGGTGGGCTTCGAGCAGGGCGTGCACGTGCTGGCAGGGTGCGACTCCGGCGTCGCGGATGTCGAGGATCTCGCGAATCTGGGCCAGGGTGAGCCCAGCGGTGCGGCCGCGGCGAACGAAGTCCAGGCGCGCCAGGGCCGCAGGGGTGTAGTCGCGGTATCCGTTGGCGGTGCGCTCAGGCGCAGGTAGTAGGCCGGCTTCTTCGTAGAAGCGCAGCGTCTTGGTTGTGGTGCCGCTGGCCACGGCCAACTCACCGATGCGCACAGTGGCCCCTTTCTCGGCTCTCGTCCATGTTCGCCTTGACCTTCCCCTGCGCTGGAACGTCCACTATGGACGCTGAAGAGGGGTCACGCGAAGGAAGGTGGGCAAATGGGTGTGGACTACGACGTCGATCTGGCCGTGATCGGCTCAGGAGGCGCGGCGATGTCCGCCGCCATCGCGGCCAGCCAGGCCGGTAAGAGCGTCGTGCTGGTTGAGCGCGGTGTTCTGGGCGGGACGTGCGTGAACATCGGCTGCGTGCCGTCCAAGACGCTCCTGGCGGCCGCCGGGGCCCGGCACGCCGCGCTCACCAATCCCTTCAAAGGTGCCCCAACGTCAGCCGCACCGGTGAACCTCGGCGATCTGGTGGCCCAGAAGGACGCACTCATCGAGCGCCTGCGTGATGCGAAGTACGCCGATGTGGCCGCTGCCTACGGCTTCCAGGTCCGCCCAGGCCAGGCCAGCTTCCTGGACGGGGACACCCTGGCCGTCGACGGCCAGGCGCTGCGGGCCCGGGCCTATCTGGTCGCCACCGGTGCCACCCCCGCCATCCCGGAGGTGGTCGGTCTCGACTCTGTGGACCGGCTGACGTCCACCACCGCGATGCAGCTGACCGAGCTGCCTGAGTCCCTGGTCGTTATCGGTGGCGGGTACGTCGGGATGGAGCAGGCCCAGCTGTTCGCTCACCTCGGCACCCGGGTCTCTGTGGTCGGGCGTCTGGCGCCGCACGCCGAGCCGGAGCTGGCCCAGAGACTTCGGGAAGTCTTCACCGACGACGGCATCACCGTGGTCGAAGAGCGCGCGACCACTGTGGCCCGCGAACCAGGCCCCGCAGGAGAGGTGGTGGTGACCACGGACTCGGGCGAACAGGTGCGCGGCGCGCAGGTCCTGGTGGCCACCGGACGCCTGCCCCGCACCGACGGCCTGAACCTGGCCGCTGCCGGTGTGGACGTGGACGAGCGCGGCTTCGTCGTGGTCGACCAGACCCAGCGCACCTCCAACCCGCGCGTCTGGGCCGCCGGTGACGTCTCGGGGGCTCCCCAGTACGTCTACGCCGCCGCCGCCGGCGGTCGGGCCGCCGCGCTCAACGCCCTGACCGAGGACAGGTACCCGCCGGCAGCTCGGGTCGACTACGCCGGCTTTCCTGCGGTCGTGTTCACCCGGCCCCAGCTGGCCTCGGCGGGGTTGACCGAGGACGAGGCCCTCACCCGAGGGCACGCGTGCGACTGCCGCGTCCTGGACCTGTCCGATGTCCCCCGGGCGCTCGTCCAGCACGACACCCGCGGGGCGGTGAAGCTCGTCGCCGACGCCGTGAGCGGCAAGGTTCTGGGCGTGCACGCTCTGGCGGACGGGGCCGGGGAGATCATGCTGGCGGCCACCTACGCCATCAAAAGCGGCATGACCGTCGACGATCTGGCCGACACCTGGGCGCCGTACCTGACCATGAGCGAAAGCCTGCGCATCGTGGCCGGCCTCTTCCGAAACCAGATGCCGACGTCATGCTGCGCCTGACACCCGCGGCCCCAGCGGGGTGGACGAGGGCTCCCGCGGCGGCCCGCCTGGCGCCGTGAATGTGCCTTAAAAACCTACAGGTTGATGAGACACGACCTGACGTCGCTGGCGGGGATCGAGCTCTCGCGGTTCTGCGGCTGCAGGAGCGTCTCGGAAAAGTGTCTCGACGAGAAACGTCTCAGGCGACGTTCTTGTAGGAGTTTCTGAGGCAGTATGGGTGAGTGAGACTTCTGGGGTACACGAGAATCAGCACAGCCAGTCAGGACGCGCAGTTGCAGTTGGACGCGCTGGCCACGGCCGGGGTCGAGCCCCGGGACGTGTTCTCAGATGTCACCTCGGGCAGCAAGAACGCAGCGCAACGGCCAGGGATGCGGCGACTGTTGGAGTACGCCACCGCTGGAGACACGGTGGTGGTCTGGCGAGTGGACCGGCTGGGACGCTCACTGATCGACGTGCTGAACACGGTGACCCTGCTGCGCGAGTCCGGCATCGGCATCCGCTCCATCCAAGACGGCATCGACCCAGCCACGACCAGTGGACGGCTGATGCTGAACATGCTCGCCACTCTGGCTGAATACGAACGAGAGTTGATCACAGAACGGGTCAATGCCGGCATCGCCGCAGCCAAAGCCTCCGGCACTCAATTCGGGAGACCCCGCGTGGAGCCAACGGTGATCGCTGAGAAGCTCGCGATCGTCAACGACGCCCGCGCCAAAGGACGCACCGCGACCGATGCCGCCCGTCTCGTGGGGTGGTCCCGCGCCACGTTCTACCGCCACAACGCCACCGTCCAGGCCCAAGACCTCTGACCGCGTCAGGTGCCCGGCGAGGCAGCCGCCAGAACTGAAAATCGACGAGCCATCGGCCTTTGACGGCCAGTGGTCCCGTTCACCTTGGCGGGGCGCGCCATCGTGCCGCGCGGCCCCATTGGCGGAGTGCACCCATCCAGAATCTTCGTATCTTAGATAGAAATCGCGTTGCTCCAATTTAGAGCGCTTCTCGACAGACGCCTCGACCGTTCGTGTCATTGTCCGAAGTCGACTGCACCGGTGACCTGCGTTTCGAGACTGTGTGCACGCGGGTATGAGCTTGCGGCGTGTCCGTACCCCTGTGCACGAGCGGTGCGCGGTGGTTCCATAGTCCTGTGCACGACGATGCAGTCGATGAGGGCAGGGTTGCCGAGCGCGGTCTGCTGACCGACTCTGACGAGGTGTGGGCGCTGGCGGTTCGCCGAGCCGAGGTGATCGGCCCGTTAGCGACGGTCGGCGGAGCGGTCGCCGCAGAGGTGGCGGCCGAGCGGCTGGGTATCTCGCGGCGGCAGGTGTATGTCCTGCTGCGTCGGTGGCGTCAGGGGCAGGGCGTGGTCTCGGACCTGCTCCCGGGTCGTTCCAGCGGCGGGAGGGGAGGGCAGCGATTGCCGAGCGCGGTCGAGGTGGTCATCCGGGAGGTGCTGCGCAAGCACTACCTGACCCGGCAGCGGAAGAAGGTCACCGCGATCCACCGAGAGGTCATCCGGGTCTGCCGTACGCGGGGACTGCCCGCACCGTCGCGTGGGGTGATCGTGCGCCGCATCGCCGCCCTGGATCCGGTCGCCGCAATGAAGGCGCGCGAGGGAGCAGACGCGGCCCGGGCGCTGGAGTCGGCCGGTGGACGGGCGCCGCCCGTCACCCGCGTGCTGGAGCAGATCCAGATCGATCACACCGTGGTGGACCTCATCGTGGTCGACGAGCGGCACCGCCTGCCGATCGGGCGGCCGTACGTGACGGTCGCGATCGACGTCTTCTCTCGGTCCATCGTGGGCTTGGTGGTCACGCTGGAGGCACCCTCGGCGCTGTCGGTTGGGCTGTGCCTGGCGCACATGGTCACCGACAAGCGGGCCTGGGTCGAGCGGCTGGGGATCGAGGTGGACTGGCCGATGGCCGGCAAGCCGGGCGAGCTGTTTCTGGACAACGCCGCGGAGTTCAAGAGCGAGGCTCTGCGTCGGGGCTGCCAGGAGCACGGGATCACGCTGGACTACCGGCCAGTGGGGCGCCCGCACTATGGCGGGGTCATCGAGCGGGTCATCGGCACGCTGATGGAGATGGTCCACGAGCTGCCCGGCACGACATTCTCCAACCCGGCCCAGCGCGGCAGCTACGACTCCGACGCCAAGGCCGCCCTGACGGTCGCGGAGCTGGAGAAGTGGCTGGCGCTGGTGGTGGCGAGCTATCACGGGCGAGTGCATGGCACGACGGGGCAGACTCCACAGGCCCGCTGGGTGGCCGGCACTGCCGAGACGCCCGCGGTGACGGTGGCCAACGAGAGCGCGTTCCTGGTCGACTTCCTGCCTGTGTTTCGTAGGAGGTTGACGCGCACCGGGTTCGTCCTCGACCACGTGCACTACTTCAGCGACGTGCTCAAGCCGTGGATCGCCCGCCGCGACCGGCTGGACCGGTTCGTGATTCGCCGCGACCCTCGCGACATCAGCCGTATCTGGGTCCTTGATCCTGAGGGCGAGACCTATCTGTCGGTGCCCTACCGGACGCTGTCGCGTCCGGCGATGAGCGTGTGGGAGCACCGCGCTGCACTCGAGCGACTCCGCCGCGAGGGCCGGGCGCAGGTCGACGAGCAGGCGCTGTTTCGGATGGTCGAGCAGATGCGCGCTATCGCCGTCACCGCGCGGTCGAGCACGCGCAAGGCCCGCCGCGACGACGAACGCCGCGACAAGGCGGGTGCCGCGACGCGCTCACGGGCCGCGCCTGCTGCGCCAGTCCCGCCCGAGGATCTCCCGGCCACCGCGCTGGAGCCGGGCAGTGCTTCCCCCAGGGTCTTTGCGGCGCCGTTCGAGGTGATCGAGCAATGGTGAGCCAAGCCCAGGCCTGGCCCGGCGGAGACGACGGACTGGAGCATCTACACACCAGCGCACGGTCGATCGCGCGCCTACCAGCCCAGGAGCGTGTGCGGCACGTGCGCGCCGACCGGTGGATCGGCTACTCCCGCGCCACGGAGACGCTGGAGCGGCTGGAGACCCTCTACGGCTGGCCGGGCAAGCAGCGGATGCCGAACCTGTTGCTGATCGGCCCGACGAACAACGGCAAGTCGATGATCATCGAGAAATTCCGCCGCCTTCACCCGCCCACGTCCCACCCCGAGCGCGAGCAGGTGCCGGTGCTGGCTGTGCAGATGCCCACCGAACCCTCGGTCAGCCGGTTCTACGTTGCCCTGCTGGCTGCCCTCGGTGCACCGCTACGCCCCCGGCAACGGGTGGCCGAAATGGAACAAGCCGCCTTGGGCCTCCTGCGGGCGGTCGGGGTGCGGGTCCTAGTCATCGACGAGCTGCACAACGTCCTGGCCGGACAGGCGCACACCCGGCGGGAGTTCCTCAACCTACTGCGCTTCCTGGGCAACGAGCTGCGCATCCCGCTGGTCGGGGCCGGCACCCAGGAGGCCTACCTGGCGATCCGCTCTGATGACCAGCTGGAGAACCGCTTCGAACCCCTCACCCTGCCCCGCTGGGAGGCGGGCGAGGAGGCCTGCTCGTTGCTGGCCAGCTTCGCCGCGTCCTTCCCGCTGCACCGGCCCTCACCGATCGCGACCGAGGACATGGCCCGCTACCTGCTCACCCGCAGCGAGGGCACCATCGGCGAACTCACCCACTTGCTCACCGACGCCGCGGTGGCCGCCATCGAGTCCGGCGAGGAGGCGATCAACCAGCGCACCCTGCGCATCGCGCCCTACGTCGGTCCCACCGAACGACGCCGGACGTTCGAGCGCGAACTCACATGACGCGCCGCTGGCCGCTGCACCCGCCACCACACGAGGGAGAGGCCCTCTCCTCCTGGGTGACTCGGCTGGCCAAGCCATACGGCATGACGGTCGAAGAGCTACTCCGCCATGACGTGGCCCCACCCGGCACCGACACGACCAGCCTGACCCGCGCTGCTGTGGACCTGGACCCGCCAGCCGCCGTGCTGCTGGGCTTGGCCGAGCGCGCCGGTGTCCCGCTCGGCGACATCCGCCGGATGACGATCGCCGGGCAGGTGCCCTGGCTGCTGGACACCCTCGGCCCGGAGCCGGAGCCCGGGGTGGGGTTCGAGACCTACGTCCATCAGGACTCGCTGCTGTGGGCGACCGGACTACGAGACCGACGGCCAGTGCCCGGCTGGCGGGCCTGGCTACCCACAGCAGGTCCGATGCGCCGAGCCTGCCCGCTGTGTGTGGCGACCGCGCCGTTCTTCACTCTCGCCTCGCAGCTCCCGCTGACGCTCAGCTGCCCCGACCACGGCTGCCACCTGGCGCCGACCCTCGGCGCCGCCGGTACTTTCCTCGGGTGGGAAGAGGCGAACACCCACACAACGCCCGCCTCAGCGGCCGTCCGCGCCATGGACGTGCGTACCCACCAGGGCCTCTCCACCGGCGCCGTCACCCTGCCTCGCCGCGCAGGGCATGGCGGCGTCTGGTTCCGGCTGCTGCGCACGCTTATCGACGAGCTGTCCATCCCCGTCTCGAAGCTGGATGCCCACTCCCGGCGCACCCTCGAACACATCTGGCACTCGAGCGGCCACCCCGTCCGCGCGGGGATCGTCGGTGCCTGGCGGCCCTACGAAGACCTGGCCTGGCCGCACCAGGAGAAGTTCCTCAAGGCCGCAGCCACCGCCATGCACCTGATCGAAACCGGCGAGATCGCCGCACACGGCACCCTCGCTCCGCTCCTGACCCCCGAACCGTCTGTTCCCGCCGACACACGAGCGGCCCCCGGACCGGATGACCACTGGCAGAAGGCCAAGGATGCGCTGCACGAGGCGATCGCCCTCGCCCGCGACGATCCGGCAGCCGCCCGGAAGCTCCTGACCGTCCTCACCGCCTGGACCGATAGCGAGGCCGCCTTCGTGCGGGCCCGCGCTGACCTGATTGCCCTCGGCATCCCCCACGACAACCTCCCACTGACGCCTTCCGAGGGGAGGTGCGCGCGAGACTCAGCTCAACCCAATGTCGACTGTCCCATATTGGCTCCCGCGGATCCTTCGCGTGACTTAGACTGGGTGACGGATTAAGTGACACGTGCGCCCGGGCGAGCAGACGGGGATATCGGTGTCACGTAATCAGTCGTATATGTGATGGAAGCGGGGTCGGGATGCTGGTGGGGTACGTGCGGGTCTCGAAGGCCGACGGGTCGCAAACCACCGACCTCCAGCTCGACGCCATGACCACGGCCGGCGTCGACCTCGAGCGGGTGTATGAAGACCACGCCTCCGGCGCGAAGGATGACCGGCCCCAGTTGGCGGCCTGTCTGAAGGGGCTACGCGAGGGGGACACGCTGGTGGTGTGGAAACTGGACCGCCTCGGGCGCAACCTGCGCCACCTGGTCACCATCGTCGATGACCTCACCGCCCGGGGCGTCGGGTTGCAGGTGCTGACTGGCCAGGGCGCGGCGATCGATACCACCACGGCCGCGGGCAAGCTGGTGTTCGGGATCTTCGCCGCCCTGTCGGAGTACGAGCGGGCGCTAATCTCCGAACGCACCGTCGCCGGGTTGACCTCCGCCCGGGCGCGGGGACGCACGGGCGGGCGCCCGTTCAAGATGACGCCCGCCAAGGTCCGTCTGGCCGCCGCGTCCATGGGGCAACCCGACACCAACGTCGGCGCCCTGTGCAGAGAACTCGGCGTCACTCGGCAGACTCTCTACCGGCACGTCTCACCCGCCGGCGAGCTCCGAGACGACGGCAAGAAGGTGCTCGGCCGACAGTAGAACGAGCCAACTGGGTTGTGCCGCATGTCGGCCCGGTCCCGGTGAACGCTCCGGACGGGTCAACCGGGACGCCGACAAGTGGCGGCGCGCGAGACCGCCGCTGATGTGCACCGTTACCGGTCCCCGTTCGCCATATGGGGCACGGGCATGGTCAGGCATCCGGAGAGCCGCGATGGTTGAGTTCGAGCCGCACGGCTGTTGCACGGAGTCGTTTGTCACGCGTCCACAACTGGGCACCAGCTGACAGCTTGGTCGAGGCCAGCAGGTGCGCGTCGACGTATCCGATGCCGAGGCCAAATAGCCGATGGTGACCGATGAGAGTCATCACCTCGACGTCTGTGGCAACCGTGGCTTGCGGAAGGTTGTGGAGCAGTCCCAGGACCTCGTTGCGGCCTGCGAGGTTGCCCAAGGCAAGTTCCCCCGTCACCCACGGGTGGCCCAGTACTTTGCCGTCCTGGAGGAGGGTGACGAGCTGCGCAACGCCGCTGCGGAGATGGTCGATCCAGATCGACGTGTCAACGATGATCACGCGGGAGTTGACTGCCGTCGCGGGACCGGTTTCGCGTCGGGCTCACTACCCGCGAGTTGCGCGAGCCGTCGAGCGCTCTCCCGCTCAATCAGGGCCTGGAGAGCCTGACGAACCAGAGCGGTCTTCTCAGTCGTCCCGGTCAGGCGCTGGGCCTCCTTGACGAGCTCGTTGTCCAAGGCGAGAGTCGTTCGCATGGCCACCTCCAGGCACGGGCAGGAACATCAGGTGATGCCACTGTACGTGCTATGGAGACCGGATAGGGATCCCCATACGGGACGTCCAGCAGGGTGGTCGGTGTTAGGTGTGCTTCGTCGGCGCTCTCCAGGCTTCGTAGCCGCCGTCGAGGTGTCGCAGTTGACCCTCATGGCCCGACCATGCGGGTCGCAGACGTTCCAGGGCGGTGGCGGAGCGGGCACCGCCCTGGCAGTACAGCACGACCTCCCCCCCGCCGCGACCGGCGGGAAGGGCGCTCTCGCCGCGTTCGAGGATGTGCCGCAGCGGCAGGTGAATCGCGCCGTGGACCGCCCCGGCAGCATGCTCCCAATCCTCACGGACATCGATCACGGTGACGTCGGCACCTGTCGCGAGAAGTGACCGCAGTGCAGCCGCGTTGAGGGTCTCGCTCGCATTGGGCGCCCCATGGCTACGCGACGGATCGGCGGCGACCGGCACGTCGACGCGCGTGGCCCTCGGGCGGTCCGGGTCGGGTATGAGACAAAGCTGCCGAGAGGTACTGGTGGCCTCGTCCCAGAGCAACAGTCTCCCGACCAGCGGCTCGCCGGTGCCGGTGACCAACTGGATCACCTGCGCACCCATGATCATGCCGAGCAGGCCCGGAAGCGTGCCGAGCACTCCCCCTTCCGCGCAGGAGGGCACCTGGCCCGGTGCCGGGGGCTCCGGGAACACGTCGCGGTAGTGCGCGCCGCGCCCTGGCCAGAACACGCTGACCTGCCCTTGGCCGCGCAGCACCGCGGCCCACACAACCGGCACCCCGGTGACCTCGCTGGCGTCGGCGACGGCATAGCGGGTGGCGAAATTGTCACTGCCGTCCAGCACCACGTCGTAGTCTCCGACGATGCCGGTGACCGACTCGGGGGTGAGCCTCTCGGCATGGGTGCGAACGCAGACCTCGGGATTCAGGGCGCGGATGGCAGCGGCCGCTGAGTCCGTCTTCGGCGAGCCGATGCCCCTCGTTGCGTGGATGACCTGTCGATGCAGGTTGGAGGCGTCGACGACGTCGTCATCAACGACCCCGAGGGTGCCGATGCCGGCGCCGGCGAGGTACTGCAGGGCCGGCGTACCCAACCCTCCCGCGCCGATCACCAGGACCGATGCCGCTCGCAGCCGACGCTGTCCGACTGTGCCGATCTGCGGCAGCGTGATCTGCCGCCGATAGCGCTCAGTCTGCTTCGGGGTGAGCTCGGGGCCCGGTGACACCAGGGGCGGCAGCGCCCCGGGAGTCGGGTCGGCCGGGGTCACGAGAAGTCGCCCCGCGGTCGTTCGGTCACAATGCGTCCCTCGTGACTCGACGAGGCGAGCGCCAGGGACCGGCGCGGGATTCGCCCGGCGCCCGCCGCGAGTCGGCCGGCCTCGACCGCGTGAGCCATCGCCCTGGCCATCGCCTCCGGGTCGCGCGCTCGCGTGATGGCGCTTGCTGCAAGCAGCGCATCACAGCCGAGCTCCATCGCGAGCGTCGCGTCGGACGCTGTTCCGATCCCGGCGTCGAGCACCACCGGGACCGAGGCGCGGGAAACGATCAGTTCGATGTTGTGCGGGTTCAGCACCCCGAGCCCGGTGCCGATCGGGGCTCCGAGCGGCATCACCGCGGCGGCGCCGGCGTCCTCGAGCCGCTTGGCCAGGACGGGGTCGTCGGAGGTGTACGGCAGCACGGTGAATCCACGCTCGACCAGCATGACGGTGGCCTCGAGGAGTTCGACGGCATCGGGCAGGAGGGTGTCCTCGTCGGCGATGACCTCGAGCTTCACCCAGTCGGTCTCGAGGGCCTGACGGCCGAGCTCGGCCGTCAGCACGGCGTCGCGGGCGCTGAAGCAGCCGGCGGTGTTGGGTAGGGCACGGATCCCCAGTCGCCGGATCATCGTGAAGACGGAGTCCCGCGTGGTCGGCGAGAAGCGGCGCAGGGCAACAGTGGTCATGGCGGTGCCGGATGCGAGGAGTGCGCGTTCCAAGGCTGCGAGGTCGGTGGTGCCACCGGTGCCCATGATCAGCCGTGAGGTGAGGGTTTCTCCGGCGATGACGAACCCTGCATCGAATGTGTCGGTCATGGTTCAGCCTCCTTGGACGGCGGTGACGAACTCGTAGCGGGTGCCGGTGGCCAAGGGGGTGCGTGCCCAGAGGCTGCGCGGAAGGACGGCATCGTCGATTGCGACGGCCACGCCGAGAGGAGTGCCATCACGCGCTCGCCCGTCGTCGCCGACATCGCGACCGAGGCGCTCGGCCACCAAGTCGCGGACCGTGACGGCGTCGGGAAGGTCAAGGTCCTCGCCGTTGACGTGGATAACGATGCTCATGAAACCTCCTGGTGTTGGTGCGTGGTGGTGAAACGGGCCGGATCGACGGTGACGAGTTCACCGGCCATGTCCTCGAGCAGCGGTGCCCCGGGGCCGGCGTCGATGAGATCGGCGGTTCGAGCCGCGGCCCAGGCCGAAAGCAGGATGCCGTGACGGTGATAGCCGGTCGAGACGATCACTCGCGGGTCACCCGGCACCGGTCCCAAGAGTGGGAGGTCATCCGGGGTGCCGGGGCGGGCGCGAGCGATCACCTCGCTCAGTTCGGTGTCACGCACGGCGGGAAGGATCTCGGCCGCATCCTGCAACAAGGTCAGCACACCGCCGGTCGACACGCCGGTCATGTCATCCTCGCGGCTGGTGGCCCCGAGCACGAGGCCGCCACCGTCGCGCGGCACCAGATAGACGGCACGACCGCGGACCAGGGCACGGACCGTGTGGTCGAGCAGGTTGTCCTCACCGGGAAGTAGGGCTGTCGCGGGGACGTGTAGGCGCAGGATATCGCCATGGACCGGGCGCAGTGACAGGTTGAGCACCCGGTGGGGTCCGTCAATCTCGGTGGTGCCGAGGCCGGCGGCTAGAACAATCCAGTCGGCGTCGAGCTCATCGGTGGACGAGATGCTGCCGGCCGTGAGGCAGACGGGTGGCCCGTCGCCGGGGCGTCCCGGGCCGGCCAGGGCATCCAGCACGGCGGCGACCAGCGTGCGGGGGTCTACTTGGTGGTCGCGAGCGATGAGCATCGCGCCGGCAACGTGCCGGGCCAGCGTCGGGGCGCGGCGGCGCAGTTGCGCGGCCGGGAGCTCCTCGACCTCCAAACCAACCGCGCGCTGGACATGGGCGAGATCACGCAAGGCCTCGAGATCGGACCGGTCGCGGCCAACGACGAGGGTCGGGTTGTCGCGATAGCCCAGCGGCTTCCCGGTGCGCAGGGCGAGCTCGGCAGCCAGCGAGCGATGGTGGCTCGCGGCGCTCATCATCAATGGCCACAGCGCGTGCTGACCGAACTGGACCTCGCTGGTGGGGGCGAGCATCCCGGCCGCGGCGTGGGTGGCCTGCTCAGCCGTCCCGGTGGAACGGACCTCGACTCGATGACCGCGGCGTCGTAACTCCAAGGCGGTGAGCAGTCCGATGATCCCGGCGCCGACGACGGCGACGTGCTGCACGATGAGTCCTCCTGACGGCGGCATGATCCGCATCCAGTGTTGGTGGTCGGCGCGATGCCCTCTCAGCCCGGCGACCGGGCTCCCACGGAACGAGACCAGCCTACCCGCATGGGAGGCTGGAAGGATGAACGCATCGTCGACGACCGGCCGCACAGTCACCGCTCGGCAAAAACAGCACATCCACGGTGGGCATGTCGAAGCCATGGCGCAGGCACGGCGCGAGCGTCTGCGCGACGCGCGGTTGTACGTGTGCGCGGATCTCTCGCGCGGGCTCGACTGGCTGCTCACGTTTGCCGAGGCAGCATTCGTCGGCGGTGTGGACATCCTGCAGGTGCGCGACAAGGGCGCCGAGGCGCGTGCGGAGGTCGAGGCGCTGCGTGCTCTGCGTCCGATCGCCGATGCGCATGGCGCTCTGCTGGCCGCCAACGACCGGGCCGATGTCGCCGTGCTCGCGGGCGTGGACGTGCTGCACCTGGGCCAGGGCGATCTGACCACCGAAGACGCCCGTGCCCTGGTGGGACCGAACCTGCTGATCGGACGCTCGACGCGTTCCGAGGAGCAGATGCGACAGGCGGCCGACGATGTGGACGTGGACTACTTCTGCACGGGGCCCGTGTGGGAGACGCCCACGAAGCCCGGGCGCGCGGCCGTCGGCTTGGAGCTACCGCGGGCCGCAGCAGCATATGTCGCCGCCGGGGCCGACCCGAAGCCCTTCTTCGCAATCGGGGGCATCGACTCCAAGCGCGTCGCCGAGGTGCTGACCAGTGGCGCGAAACGCATTGTGGTGGTTCGCGCGGTCACTGAGACCGCGGCCCCGCAGGCCGCAGCTGCCGCGCTGCGCCGAGCGGTCATCGACGGAGTGTGAGCGGGTTGGCGCGCTGGCGCCAGCAGGTGCGAGGGGCTGGCGGGTAGATGATCACGGCCCCACCGCGTACTCAGTTTGCCGCAAACGACATGACACGACCCACCGGGCAACCCCACACTCCTCGCGGAGACGGGTCAGATCCAGATGGGGTTCCACGTGCCGGCTGCCAAGGAGGCGCTCACGGCTGCCCCGGCCACCAGGACACTGATCGTCGCGACCCAGACGTCGAGGCCTGAATAGGTGCTGGCCCGCGCCCATGTGCGTTCACCGCCGCCGAAGCCACGGGCCTCCATCGTCACGGCCAGTCGGGTGGCGCGGCGGATGGCCTGGACCATCAGGGCCAGACCCTGCGCCAACTGACCGCGGACCCGACCCCACCAGCCCCCGTGGGCGCCCGCTCCCCGGGCTCGTCGGGCCATGGCCAAGATGCGCCACTCCTTCGTCAGCAGGCCCACCAATCGCATGGCCGCCAGCGCACCCAGGACGAACCGGTGTGGCAACTGGAGCTTTTGTGCCAGGGCATCGGCCAGGTCGGTCGGGTCGGTGCACGTCAGCACCAGGATGCCTGGCAGCGCGATTGCCAGGCTCCGCAGCATGATCGCTCCGCCGGTGGCCAGCGACCCCTCGCTGAAGGTGACGATGCCCAGGTCGACGAGGGTGCGTCCACGGTCCTCGGCCAGCAACGCTGTGCTGTACCCGGCCATCAGGGCGGCGGCAGCGATGGGCCACCCCCGGCGGACCAGACGGCGGTACCCGAGCCCGGTTAGCGGCAGCACAGCCAGCTCGAAGAGCAGGACCACGGTGGCCGAGACCCAGTCCACCGTCACGAGCGTGGCTGCAGTCAGCGCCAACGCGGCGCCGAGCTTCACGACCGGGTTTGCTCGGCCCAGCAGCGCCGTATCCCCACGGCCCGCGTCGGACTCTGGCACTCCTCGCGGCGTCCCTGCCCGCGTCCCCGTCCGTGGCGCTGCAGATGTCGGCGGCCCGATACTCATCCGAGCCCCTTCACGGTCCCTCGACGTGTGAGCGCGGCAACGGACCTCGACCGCTCGTGGGCACCGGCTGCGCGGACAGTGGTGACTCCGGCGCCGGCAGGTCCAGACGGTCGCCACCCAGGGCCGCGACGAACTCGGCGTCGTGGGTGACCGAGACAACGGCGGTGCCGGCATCCAGCAGCTCCCTCAGCACGGTCGCGAGCTCGGCCCATGTGGTGGCGTCCTGTCCGAACGTGGGTTCGTCCAGCACCAGCACGGCCGGGTCGGTCGCAAGGGCGGTGGCCACGGACAGGCGGCGTTTCTCCCCGCCGGAGAGCGTGAACGGATTGGCCTCGACGAGATGATCCAGCCGCAGGCGTTCCAGGAGCTCGGTGACCCGCCCCGGTCTGCCGGCCGGCTCCGGCGCTGGCCGGCCGCGCCACGCACTCCACCGCCCAGGGCGCCGGGCCCGGCTTAACTGCCGCGGTCCGAAGTTCATCTCCTCCTGCACCGTGGTGGTGAGGAACTGGTGCTCCGGTTCTTGGAAGACGGTGCCGATGCGCGTGATGAGCTCGTCCGGCTCCCAACGACGGGGGTCGGGACCGACATGCCCTCCGGGTGCGGTGCCGTGGGAGCGAAGCCGCTCCTGGGCCACGACCGAGCCGCTGTGGGCGGGCAGCAGCCCGGCCAGGGTGAGGGCGAGAGCCGACTTGCCCGCGCCGTTGGGCCCGGTCACGCTCAGGGCCGTCCCTCGCTTCACCTCGACCTCGATGTCCGTGGCCGCCGGTCGTGCCGGACGCCGACGACTCGAGGGTTCCCGGGAGACACCCAGCCGCTGCGCGGACAGCAGCAGCGCCGGGTCCGGGGTGGCCCGACGCGCACCGACCTGCGGCACGTGCCCGGGGACCCACACCCCGGCCGCCACCAGGGCATGGCGCTCGTGAGTCAGCACCTCCTGTGGCGGGCCGTCCCGCACCACGCCACCACCAGCATCGAGCACGACGACACGGTCGATGACGTCGGCCCACACGGCGACCCGGTGCTCCACCACCACCAGCGTGGCGCCGGTGGCCTCCAACGTCCGCACCACGGCATCGCGCACCTCCAGGACGCCTGCCGGGTCGAGGTTCGCGGTGGGCTCATCGAGCAGTAGGGCGCCGGGGCGCATCGCCAAGATCCCGGCCAGCGCGAGACGCTGCTTCTGCCCGCCGGACAGCGCGGACGTGGGGTGATCCAGGGGCAGGTTCAACCCAACTGCCGCGAGGCTCTCGGTGACCCGGGGCCAGATCTCATCCCGCGGGACCGCGAGGTTCTCCGCGCCGAAGGCGACGTCGTCACCGACCCTGGAGAGCACCACCTGGGTCTCGGGATCCTGCTGCACCAAGCCGACGCGTCCACGTTGCGCTGCTGCCGCCGCACCGTCGACGAGCAGCCGCCCCGACTCGGTCTGCTCCTCGTCGTGGTCGGGATCGCCCAGCAGGCCGGCCATACCATGCAGCAGCGTCGACTTGCCGGCACCGGAAGGCCCCAGGAGCAGGACGTGCTGCCCGGGCTCGATCGCCAGGTCGAGGTCGCGGATGGCAGGACGCGGACGGCCGGCGTGCTGCCAACCCCACCCGGCCGCCGTGATGGCGGCCGGGCGGACCCCGGGGGAACTCGACGTTGCCACGGCAGTCGGCGCTCTCACAGAGACGGCTCGGAGGCGGCTCTGCGGGAGGCCAGACCCGACAGCACCCCGGTCCTGCCGAGGGCACGCACGGCCAGCCACGACAACAGACCGGCGATGATCGTCCCGGAGACAGCCGTGAAGACGACGTAGACGATCTTCCACTGCGAGGCCCACTCGACGTTGTACATGATGTTCTCGCTGACCCCCATGGAGACGCCGGCGATGGCGCCGGCGAGCAGCGCCACCGGCAGGGTCCAGCGGCGGTATCGGAAGGCCGCGAAGACCAGCTCCGCCGCGAAGCCTTGGACCAGCCCGGAGATGATGACGGTCCAGCCGAAGTGGGTGCCCAGCAGCGCCTCCACCACGGCGGCCAACAGCTCGCAGTACAGGGCCGCTCCCGGTTTGCGGATGATCAGCCCCCCGATGACGCCGGCGATGAGCCACCCGCCCCCGTAGAGGCCGGCCAGCGGGGGGAAGGCCACCGTGATGGCGGCGATGCCGGCATAGCCTGCCGACCAGCCCCAGAAGACGACGCCGACCGCGACGGCGACGACGGACGCCACGACGATGTCCACGACCCGCCAAGTGGGGGCGGTCTTAGCCGTGCCGGTGGTCGGGACACGGGACGGATTGGGCGGGGGGGTGCTGCTCATGGTGGTTCCTCCTGTGGCTCGACATTCTCAGGAGGGGAGAGCTGCGGCGCGGCGCCGCACGCTCTGAGAACTCGACTCCCTTCGCCGGTCCTAACCGGATCAGGTTCGAGGGTCTGCGGTGGTCCGCACTCTCAGCGCCCGCCGCTGGCTGCGGCGGCGCTCCCCTGTCGCATCTTCTACCGGACCATCGTAACCACGTCCGCGCACCGCTTGGTGATGGACCGCCCCGCCGGGCTCGCGTACGCTGGATGGCGACCCGGGGTGCCGTGCGATGCACGGCTGAGAGCACACCCGTTGAACCTGATCTAGTTCGCACTAGCGAAGGGAACGTCCGCAGATGTCTGTCCCCGCACCTCGTGAGTCGGCCGTCCCATGCCCAGCGCCGCCGGGGAAGCGCTCATGAGCAGACCGACGGTCACACTGACCATCGCCGGTAGTGACCCATCTGGTGGCGCCGGCATCCAGGCGGACCTGAAGACGTTCTCGGCCCTGGGCACCTACGGCACGGCCGTGATCACGGCGCTGACCGCCCAGAGCACCCAGGGTGTCACCGGGGTCCACACCGTCCCGCCGTCTTTCATCGCCGAGCAGCTGCAGACCCTCGTCGTGGACGTGGACGTCGACGCCGTCAAGATCGGCATGCTGGCCAGTGCCCCCATCGTCGAGACCGTAGGGGTGTTCCTGCACCAGCAGGCCGCGATCCGCGCCGAGCAGGTCGTCGTGCTCGACCCAGTGATGGTCTCCACCAGCGGGGACCGGTTGCTGGACGAGGACGCAGTGGCCTTGATGCGTGAGCTGCTGCCGCAGGCGTCGGTCATCACCCCAAACCTGCCCGAGGCCGCGATGCTGCTCAACCAGGACGAGGCCGGTGACCTTGACACCATGCGGGCCCAGGCCCGGGCCCTGCGCGAGGAGCTGGGGGCGGCTCGCGTGCTGCTCAAGGGCGGTCACCTGACCGGTGAAGACGCCACCGACCTATGGCTCGACCAGCACGGGGAGCAACTGCTGCGTCAGCCACGGGTGCCCACCCGCCACACCCACGGCACCGGCTGCACGCTGTCCTCAGCCATGGCCGCCCTGGCATTTCGGTGCGACACCTGGCTGGAGACCGCGACCGAGGCGAAGACGTGGCTGACCGCCGCCCTGGTCCACGGTGAAGGTCTCGAGATCGGCCACGGACCCGGACCCGTCCACCACTTCCACCAGATCTGGAGCGACTGATGACCTACCAGGACACTACGACCACCACCCCCGCCCGGCGGGACACGCCCGACCCCGACGATGTAGGGACGTCCACCTCCGCGGAGACGTTCACCGACGCTGCGTGGGGGGCGATCGCGCCGATCCGGGAGGCAATCGACCGGCTGCCGTTCTTGACCAAGCTGGAGGACGGAACCCTGCCCCAAGAGACGTTCGCCCACTACCTGGCCCAGGACGCGCTCTACCTCGCCGATTACGGCCGGGTGCTGGCCGCCTGCGCCGCGCAGGCCACCGACCCTGACGAGCTGCTCTTCTGGTCGAGCAGCGCGAACACGACCGTGCGTGTCGAGCGCGAGCTTCACGCGGCGCACGTCGACGACTTCACCGCCGCGGAGAAGTCACCCACCAGCACCGCCTACACCTCCTACCTACTGGCCCTGGTCGCCAACGGTTGCTACCCGGAGCTGGCCGCCGGGGCCCTGCCGTGCTTCTGGATCTACGAGGACGTAGGCACCCGCCTCAAGGACCGCGCCGACGACCTGTCGGCTCACCCGTACGGCGACTGGATCAGCACCTACGGCGACCCGACGTTCGCGGAGGCCACCGCGACGGCGCGCTCCATCGCGGACGGTCTGGCCGCGCAGGCCGACCCGGTCACGCTCGAGCGGATGCGGCGGGCGTTCCATCGCGCCTCGCAGTACGAGTGGATGTTCTGGGAGTCGGCGTTCCGGCAGGAGACGTGGCCGATCTGAACACCGCACCGCCGCAGAGAAGCAGTCACGCCGAGATGCTCCCGCCCAGACATCCATAGACCTGCGCCCGGGCCGGTCGCGCCATCCCCGTACGGGGAACGCTTTCCGGTGGCCGATCCTCCCAGCGGAATGGCCGTTCGGCAGTCCTCGGGCGGCGGTTCGATGCCAACCGCCGGGGGCGTGAGGCAGTATCAGCTACCGGTGAGGCGGTCTCGCACTCGCTCGGTGATCTCGACATCGTGCGGGAGGCGGCTCAGTTCCTTGGGATCAATGAGCACGCCATGGTGTCGGAGGGTGTCGGCCAGCTCGGACCAGTGCTCTGCCGCCATGTCGGTACGAGTGTGATTGCCATGGACCTCGTCTGGCCCGACCACTACCCGAGCGTCTGCCGCGATCTCTTCGACGGTCGTCGTCTGCCAGAGATCGGGAGTTCCGGACACGCCCCAGCCGCGGTCATCGAGCAAGGTCAGCCGGCGACCGTCTTCAAGGACGGCCAGGTGCAACGCCGAGAACGACATCTCGCTGGGATCGAAATCGGGTTCGCCGTAGGTGATGTCCATCGCCACCGGTTCGAAGCCTTCCGGAGGAGGACCGTCTATGACCGGGGCATCGCGGACCTCGGGAGGGACGATGATGCTGTCGGCGAGGTCGACGACAGTCAACAAGTGAGTACCAGGGGCCACACCACCGCATCCTGCCACCGCGCCGAAGCAACGTTGCTCAGGCAGCACATCGTGCCTGCAGTCGTCGACGATGATTGGCCTCGAGAACCACGACTTCGTCCAAGGCATGCAGACCGTTGCCTGGACCCTGGCCGTCGTACTCTCCGCCGTTCTCGCCACCATCACTGTGATCGGCCCCGGCGCACCCCTCGACCCCGGCCACATCCGGACCGAGTAACTTGCACGCCCGAGGTCCCAGGTCAGCGACAGCGACAGCGACAGAGTCGGACGGTCCCAGTTGCCGATCCGCTTCCGGTGACGCAGGCCGAAAGCCCTGTGCAGAGGACTGCGGACACTCGTGCAGTCGACTTCGGAAACTGACAGTTCGTCGCACGGCCCAACGCGAAGACGTCGCATTTGACCCGCCCGCGTTAGTCTCGCAGTAACGCGCATTAAACGCGACAAGAGGAGGGGTCGATGCTCATCGGCTACGCACGCGTCTCAACTGAGCGGCAGGACCTTGCTGCCCAGTTGAAGGGTCTGGCCGATCTGGGCGTCGACGCCGATCGGATCTACACCGACAAGCGCACCGGCAGGTCGATGAAGAACCGGCCGGGGCTCACTCAGGCGATCGCCGCCCTTCGTCCGGGAGACGTGCTCGTGGTGACCAAGCTTGACCGCCTAGCGCGGTCGGTGCCTGACGCACGCGACCTCGTCGGTCAGGTCTACGAGAAGGGCGCGGCGCTCCAGTTGGGCCCGTCGCTGCACGACCCGGAGGACCCGGTCGGGAAGTTCCTGTTCAACGCGCTGGCGATGGTCGCCGAGTTCGAGGCCGACTTGAACCGGCAGCGCACGCTGGAAGGTCTGGCGATCGCGCGCGAGCAGGGCCGGCTCAACGGGAAGCCGCCGAAGCTCAACGAGCGCCGCACGAAGAAGCTGCTCCAGGACTACGAGGCCGGCACCGCGACCGTGGGCCAACTCGCCGAGGACTACAACGTCTCTCGGGCAACCGTGTACCGCACGATCAAGCGCGCCAAGGCGCAGGAGGAGGGGTCCCAATGACCGACGACAACGAGCGAGATGCCGAAGGCCGGCACCCCGGCGCGCCCGCGTGGTCCGGTGACCTGGCAGGGGCCTCGACGGCCGCGCTGGAGAGCCACGAGAGCGGCCTGAGGAGCCACATCGGCAACCTCCTCGTGAAGTACGAGGGGCAGAAGCCGGCGGGTCGACAGTGGCGCCCGCGGACGGATGCCGAGCTGCGTGATGCGGAGCTGAACCGCTGGGTCTCTCGCCTCGTCGACGTCGCGAACGAGCGGAGCAAGCGGGAGGGGGCTCAGTGACCCCGATCTACAGAGCGATCAACCGCGCCAGGGTGATGGGAGAGGATTCTCAATGAGTGCCGAAGGGTGGGCCAACTTCATTGCCTTGCTCGCCCTGGCCGGCTCTGCGGTCGGCTTCTGGTTGAATCGCCGCGAGATCAGGGGTCTCAGGGATGCGGCAGCGGAGGTGCGCTGGAGCCTCAGCCCCGCAGGGGACGATCGGGATCGCCTCTTGTTGACGAACCTCGGCACGAACACAGCCCACGAGGTGGAAGTGGACTGCGTGAACGCCGTGAAGGTCTACTTCGAGCCCGGCGACATCGGAGGCCGCAGCGGCCGGATCGTTTCGACCGTCACGGCCTGGGGCCTTGGCCCTCGAGAGCTGGTTGTCTCATGGTCGGCGGCGCCCGGCGTTGAAAGGGCGACTTGGCGACACCCGTTCACGCCGACGAGCCCGATATCGAAGGAGTCTCAGTGACCACGCCGACGTTTGAAGTCGTTGAGGCTGACTTCGAGGATCATGCGTTGGTGGCTTTCCTGCGGGAGCACCTGGACGACATCGCTCCGACAGCGCCCGATGAAAGCCAGCACGCGTTGGATGTAGACGCCCTGCGCGACCCCAGCGTTCAAATGTGGGTTGCAGTTGAAGATGAAGATGTCATCGGAACTGTCGCCCTGGCGGCGATGGCCGAGGGTCACGAGGAACTGAAGAGCATGAGGACTGCGCCGGCTCGGCGCGGAGCAGGCGTCGCGTCCCGGTTGCTTGGCCACGCACTTCACGATGCGCGATTGCGGGGTGTGAAGAGGGTGTCGCTGGAGACTGGGAGTATGGCCTTCTTCGCTCCAGCCCGCGTCTTCTATCGCAAAGCTGGCTTCACTGATTGCGAACCGTTCGGGACGTACGAGGACGATCCGAACAGTGTGTTCATGACTTTGGTGCTCGAGGAATCCAGGGCCGAGCCCCAGGGAGACATGGAGGTGTCTCAGTGACCACGCCCACTAGCTCCTGGCAGAACTGGGAGGCGCGACCTGCCTTCCGAACTAAGGACAGGGCCACGTGGGTCTACCCGTTCTACGCCTTGGGGGCCCACGGCGAACGCTATGAGGGTGGAACTCTCGATGCCTACGACATCGAGGTGGCTCTCGAAGACATCGAGCATCCCCCGGGGGCGCGTCACCGCATCGGTCGGCTGACCTGGAATCGGAGAACGATCCAGGACATCAGGGTCGATGAGAAATGGCACGGCCAGGGGATCGCCAAGGAGCTGCTCCGGTTGGCGCGCGAGGTCGAGCCGAACCTGCGACACGCACCGCCTGCTCACCGCAGCAAGGACGGGGAGCAGTTCGTCCGTGCGACCGACCCTGACGAGGCTGCCCCGGATGAGGATTTGTCGCAGTGACCACGCTAAGGCACCACGAGGAGGCGAGGTGACTTTGGACCGGGCTTCTGCGGCTGCTCAAATGCCCATCGTCGAGGCCGCGTGGAGATTCCTTCGGCCGCTGTACGGCAGGCGTGACCTTCGCGGAGCGTGGCCGCTTGTACATCCGACGTTGCGTCTCTGCTGGGTTCAATGGTGGCTCAGCGCGAACCGTGCAGCGATTGAGGACCAGGGACTCGATGTCGAGGAGGTTGCACACGCGCTGACCGAGCGCGAGCCCGAACATTGGCTGTGGACACACTTCCAGCGAGTCCTGACGCGCGATCTCGCTACAGCATTCCCAATCGACGTCGAGGTCGCGGGCATTGGCGCAGCGGCCAGACCCATGGGAGTCGATCTCGAACTGCTGTACGTGCATGCTCAAGTGCCCCCGAGCGGGGTGTGGGAGGACGGTGCCGAAGCTGAGGTGCTGCCACTCCTCATGCAGCTGGTTGGCGACGAGTGGCAGGTGATGAACCTCGGCTACGAGGCTGTGCCGATCCCCGGCTGGCCCCCTCAGCTATGGATCAGTCCGTCTCAGTGACCACCGCTAACGTCACGGCATGCGCTTGAACCGACCGTCGCTGCTCGCTGGACTGGCGTTGATCCTCGCCGGGTGTGGGACGGCTGAGGCTGGACCAGTTGCTGACACATCGCCGGCAGCCCCGTCCACGACCTCGACTCTGAGCGCTTCGTCGTCTTCACGCGGGCCACAGTGTGCTGGCGCGTCTTCTGCGGCGATCAAGGCCATCAACGAGAGGGTCCAGGCCAAGGGCGGCGGGAGCTCCGTGACCTCTGCTGTCGTGTGGGCGGACCCGAACGCCGACGCATGGTGGATCGTCGGCGCGTTCGATGGACCAGCGGGTGAGGGCGAGGCAGCCCTGGGGTCCTGGGCAACCACGAAGGACCCGACGAGTGGAACCTTCGATGGTCCGGTGTACGCGATCGACGGAGGTGCGCGCTCCTTCTCCGACGCGCCGCCCAACACGGTCGTCGAGTACGACCCCACGAAGGTCCCTGCTCTGGGCTGCTGGAACCGGTTGAATCACTGACTCACGCCCGGCCTGAGAAGTCCACGGCTACGCGGTCTAGCCTCATTGGGGTAGACCGCCGACGGCCTCCGAGGGATGCTTCTATGTCGTGTCAAGCAGCTGGCGCGAGCACTTCTGGTCCTGGGTGGGTCGCGGCGAGGGTGCGGAAGATCTGCCGTCCGACGTAGCGCTTGAGGCAGCGTCGGATTTCCTTGCTGGTCTTGCCCTCGGCCAGGCGCCGTTGGACGTAGGCCCGGGTGTCTGGGTCAGTTCGCATGCGGGTCAGCACGATGGTGTTCAGTGCCCGGTTGAGCCGGCGGTCGCCGCCGCGGTTGAGGCGGTGACGCACGGTGTTGCCGGACGAGGCGGGGATTGGTGCAGTGCCGGCGATCGCGGCGAAGGCCGCTTCGCTACGGATGCGTCCAGGGTGGGACCAGACGGTCAGGATGATGGCTGCGGTGACGGCGCCTACGCCGCGCAATTCGAGGAGCTCGGGCGCCTCGGCGGTGACGATCTCGGTCAGTCGCTGACGGTTCTCGAACAGCTCCTCATCGAGCACGAGCACGCGCTTGGCCAGTCGGACTGCCTCAGCGCGGGCGGTCGCCGTCCCGATCCCTTCCTCGCGACGTCGCCATCCAGCGATGGTGGTGACCTGCTGGGAAGTCAGAGACTTTCGGGCATCGACGCCGAGGTCGTGACTGCGCAGCATCGAGGTCAGTGCGTTGATGCACCTGGTCCGCTCGACGTTGAGGTGCTCACGGGCGACGGTGAGGACCCGCAGCGCGGTGTGCGCTTGACCGGCGCGGCGATCACGTAGCGAGGCCAGCGGCATGACCAAGCTGGCACGGGCAGCGAGGACAGCGTCAAGAGCGTCGGTCTTCCCGCGGCCACGTTCGCGCCGAGGGGTTGGTGCTTCGACCACGCGGTAGCCCGCATCAGACAGGACGTCGCTGAGAACAGCCCCGTAGGAGCCAGTTCCTTCGGCGGCGATCAGCACCGAGTCGAGATCACCTTGGGTGCGGCGACCGATCCAGTCCCTCGCGCGACGCAGCCCGGCCGGGGAGGGGACTGCTGCACGAATAGGTGACAACTGAACTGGCTTGCCCGACGGGCAGGCTTGAGAGGATGTCGCTGTGCCCAAGCCCTACCCCCGCGAGTTCCGTGACGACGTTGTTCGTGTCGCCAGGAGCCGGGATCCGAAGACCCCGCTGGAGCAGATCGCGAAGGACTTCGGGATCCACCAGACCACGTTGAACTCCTGGATGCGCGCCGCCGACGTCGAAGACGGCACCAAGCCCGGGATGACCGAGGACCAGAACGCCCAGCTACGCGAGTTGAAGCGGCGCAACCGGCTCCTCGAGCAAGAAGTCGAGGTGCTGCGCCGGGCGGCTGCCTACTTGTCGCAGGCCAATCTGCCGGGAAAATGATGTACCCGCTCGTCCGCGAGCTGGCCGTCGACGGGATCCCCGTCACGGTGACGTGCCGGGTACTCAAGATCGCTCGCCAGCCCTACTACCGCTGGCTCCAGGCGCCGGTCACCGACGCAGAACTGGTCGAGGCCTACCGCGCCAACGCGCTGTTCGACGCCCACAAGGACGACCCGGAGTTCGGGTATCGGTTCCTGGTCGACGAGGCCGCTATCGCAGGTGAGGCGATGGCGGAGCGGACAGCGTGGCGGATCTGTTCCCAGCTGGGGTGGTGGTCGGTGTTCGGCAAGCCCAAGCACGGCAAGGCGAAGAAGCCCGGTCCACCGGTCCACGACGACCTGTGCGCCGTGGTCGACAAGCACGGCGTCGTCCGGCACGAGTTCAAGGCTGATGCCGCGAACGAGTTGTGGCTGTCGGACATCACGGAGCATTGGACCGCGGAAGGCAAGCTCTACGTCTGCGCGATGAAGGACGTCTACTCCAACCGGATCGTGGGCTACTCGATCGACTCGAGGATGAAGTCGCGACTGGCGGTCGCGGCGCTGAACAACGCGGTCGCCAGGCGCGGCGACGTGGCCGGCTGTGTGGTTCACACGGACAGAGGATCGCAATTTCGAAGCAGGAAATTCGTCCACGCACTCAACCGGCACGGCATGGTCGGATCCATGGGCCGCGTCGGTGCGGCCGGGGACAACGCGGCCATGGAGAGCTTCTTCTCACTGCTCCAAAAGAACGTCCTCGACCGCCGCGCCTGGGCCACCCGCGAGGAGCTCCGGATCGCGATCGTGACCTGGATCGAGAGGACCTACCACCGACGCCGACGCCAGGCCGGCCTCGGACGATTGACCCCTGTTGAATACGAAGCCATCATGACCACGCCCGCCACTCAGGCTGCGTGACCCAACCTGTCACCCGTTCGTGCAGCAGTCCCGAGGTCGGGAAGGTGGCTTGGTCGAGCAGTGCCCCGCGGTCATCGACGACGGCGTAGCTGTGGGTTGCGGCGTGGGTGTCGACCCCTACGACGTAGCGGTAGGTCTCAGCCACCGTGACCGGCAGACTGGGCATGCGATGTTCTCCTCACTTGTTCGGGTTGGACGTCGTTGCCGGCGTCAGCCCGGGTGAGAAGTCACGACGAGGCGGGCCTGTAATGAGTCACACCACCGGGACGGCAATCCCGTTGGTGGACATGCTTCTGATCAAGCCATCGTTGTGGGCCAGGGTCGGCGCCGGCACCCAGCGCACGCTGGACAGATCCCAGGCATGACACCCCCAAGGGGGGTCAGGCGATTCAGGAGTCACAACGCGCACCGGGTGACCGACGCCAACCCTGCCAGCCAGCCCCAGGCCAGCCGAGACGAAGACTTACAGGCTATTCAGATCCCGACGCGGCCTGGAAGGCGACTGCACTTCGTCGAGTCCCTATAACGGATAGCCAACGAGCAAATAGTGGCGGTACGTGCCACAGGTCCTAAGCGGCGCCGCTCGAGGAATGGCCCCGGACTCGACGCCAACGTGTCAGCGGGATCAGCCCGGCTTCCTTGGTGCGGTTTGCATACCAAGGGACCTTAGGGGTCGGACGAGTATGGTGCAAGCGATGTCACATGACGATTTCCTCGTGGCCCCGCTTCACACGCCGCCCGCATACGCGGCCGTCGTGGAGCGGATCCAGCGCGCCTTGACCCTGGGGCTGCTTGTTCCAGGAGATCGGCTTCCAGCCGAACGAGCTCTTTCTCAGGGTATGGGCGTGTCCCGGGTGACAGTCCGAGAAGCGCTGCGAGTCCTGCAGGGCGAGGGCTTGTTGGTGACTAGACGTGGCAGCGGCGGGACAACCGTGGCACCCAACATCGACGGTCTGCGAGGCGCAGATTCCGGACATGAAGAAAGGGTCCGTGAGGTCTTCGAGTTGCGATTGGCGCTGGAGTCCACGGCCGCACGACTAGCCGCCGAACGACACCTTGAAGTGGACCTCGACGAGCTGACCGCTTGTCAGGCTGCTATGGCCAGAAGCACTGACGTACACAGTTTCCGCCGGGCAGACTCGAAATTTCACCTGACCGTCGCGCGAATGAGCGGCAATCACCTCCTCCGACAAGCCATCGAAGACGCCCGAGCGGTAGCCTTCTCCACGCTTGATCGGCGCTCATTTACACCGCTGCAGCGATCGTCCATCCATGACCACGCCGCCGTACTGCAGGCTATCGAGCGACGCGAACCACCAGCTGCAGCTGACGCGATGATGCTTCATATCGTGCGGGCTCGTGCTGAGGTGGAATCGATCCTGAGCCACACTGAGCAGGAACGTGCTCTGCATCGCAGGGGAGAGCGCACCCCCTAGTTCCGATTCCGCAGGCAGGTCGACGCAACCGTTGGTGGCCTCAAGCGCCGTCGGTGTTCACTGAGGCTTGTTAGCATTCGATCAGGTTGACGGCGAGGCCGCCACGCGAGGTCTCCTTGTACTTAGAGAGCATGTCGCGGCCGGTGTCGCGCATCGTCCGGATTGCCTTGTCGAGGCTCACCTTGTGCGAACCGTCTCCGCCCAAAGCTAGCCGTGCCGCGTTGATGGCCTTGACCGAGGCGATCGCATTGCGCTCAATGCACGGGATCTGCACCAGGCCGCCGATGGGGTCACAAGTCAGTCCTAGATTGTGCTCGATGCCGATTTCGGCGGCATTTTCTACTTGTTCAGGAGTTCCGCCCAGCGCTTCACACAGGGCCCCAGCAGCCATGGAGCAGGCCGATCCGACCTCGCCCTGGCAGCCGACCTCGGCCCCTGATATAGACGCATTCTCTTTGAAAAGGATGCCGACGGCCGCAGCTGTGAGCAGGAAACGCACGATCCCATCGTCGTCCGCGCCGGGCACGAACCGCACGTAATAGTGCAGCACAGCCGGGACAATCCCCGCCGCGCCGTTAGTCGGTGCGGTGACAATGCGTCCGCCGGATGCGTTTTCTTCGTTCACGGCCAACGCGAATAAGTTCACCCAATCCATGACCCTCAAGGGGTCATCGGATCCCCGCCCGCTCGTGAGGTCGCGGTATAGTTCTGGTGCTCTCCGGGGCACGTTGAGCCCGCCGGGGAGGACGCCCTCTCGGCGGCACCCTGTCTCCACACAAGCCGCCATTACCGACCACAAATGAAGTAGACCCTGTCGGATCTGCGCCTCGGTGCGCCACGCCAGCTCGTTGGCCAGCATCACGTCGCTGATGCTCAGACCCTCACGGGCGCAGATGGACAGGAGCTCCCGGCCGGTGGTGAAGGGAAAGCGGACAGGGGTCGAATCTGGCACCAGGCGGTCGGCGCCTGTTGCGCTTTCGTCGACGACGAAGCCGCCGCCCACGGAGTAGTACGAGCGTTCGGCCACGATGAACCCGCCAGCGTCGTAGGCCTCGAAGGTCATTCCGTTGGGATGCGCAGGCAGTGACTTGCGTCGGTGCAGCACCAAATCTGTCTTGGAATTGAACCCGACCTTGTGCGTGCCGGCAAGCGTGATCACCCCGTCGGCGTTGTTGCGGGCGACTCGGGCATCAACGGTATCTGTGTCCACCTCGGCCGGGTCTTCACCCTCCAAACCCAGGATGACGGCCTTAGGCGAGCCGTGGCCGCGACCAGTGGCCCCGAGAGAACCAAACAACTGGGCCCGTACTCGCCTGACGTCACCCAACGTCCCCGTGGCCACAAGATCATCGACGAAACGTTTGGCGGCGCGCATAGGGCCGACCGTGTGTGAGGACGAAGGTCCGATTCCGATGGAGAAGAGGTCGAACGCACTGAGTGTCATCGATGGTTCCTCCGGTTCATGGCCAAGTTGTACAGGCGACCCGCACGGTAGGACGAGCGGACCAGCGGACCGGACAGGGCGCCGGAGAACCCGATCTGGTCGGCCTCGTCCTTGAGCTCCACGAACTCCTGGGGCTTGACCCACCGCTCGACGGGGTGGTGGCGCAGCGAGGGGCGGAGGTACTGGGTGATGGTGATCAGCTCGCACCCCGCCTCGTGGAGGTCGCGCAACGCCTGGCTGACCTCCTCGCGGGTCTCGCCCATGCCGAGGATGAGGTTGGACTTGGTCACCAGTCCGAAGTCGCGTGCCTGGGTGATGACGTCGAGGGAGCGCTCGTAGCGGAACGCCGGACGGATGCGCTTGAAGATGCGGGGGACGGTCTCGACGTTGTGCGCGAGCACCTCGGGACGGGACTCGAAGACCTCGCGCAGGAGGTGCGGCTCACCGTTGAAGTCGGGGATGAGGTTCTCCACGCCGGTGCCAGGGTTGAGCTCGTGGATCGCGCGGACCGTCTCGGCGTAGAGCCAGGCGCCACCGTCGGGCAGATCGTCGCGCGCGACCCCGGTGATGGTGGCGTACTTCAGCTCCATCTTCTGCACCGACTCGGCGACGCGGCGGGGCTCGTCACGGTCGAGGGGCTGCGGCTTGCCGGTGTCGATCTGGCAGAAGTCGCAGCGGCGGGTGCACTGGTCGCCACCGATGAGGAAGGTGGCTTCCTTGTCCTCCCAGCACTCGAAGATGTTGGGACAGCCCGCGGACTGGCACACCGTGTGCAGGCCCTCGGACTTCACCAGGCTCTGCAGCGCGGTGTATTCCGGTCCCATCTTCGCCCGGGTCTTGATCCACTCCGGCTTGCGCTCGATCGGGGTCTCGGAGTTGCGTACCTCGAGCCGCAGCAACTTACGCCCCTCCGGCGGGAGGTTCATAGTTGCGCTAGTCATCCTAGAGCTCCGGGTACAGCGGTCGAGCGGCCGCTAGGTTGATTACGCGGTCACGTAACCGGTTCGCCACCTTGTCGTCGAACGCTGGCACCAGCGACTCGGCGATGATGTCACCGACCTCCGCGAAGTCCTGCTCCGTGAACCCCCGCGTAGCGAGCGCCGGGGTGCCGATACGCAACCCCGAGGTGACCATCGGCGGGCGGGGATCGAATGGCACGGCGTTCCGGTTCACAGTGAGTCCAATTGAATGGAGCCGGTTCTCGGCCTCCTGACCGTTGAGCTCCGACTCACGAAGGTCTACCAGCACCAGGTGGACCTCGGTGCCTCCTGTGAGCACCGATACCCCGGCCTCTGCCATGCCTGGAGCAGCCAGCCGATCGGCAATGATGCTTGCCCCCAGCAGGGTGCGGATCTGTCGGTCGCGGAACTCTGGCGACGCGGCCATTCTGAAACCCACGGCCTTCGCCGCGATCACGTGCTCAAGAGGCCCACCTTGTTGGCCGGGGAATACGGCGCTGTTGAGTTTCTTTGCCAGATCCGCACGATTCGTGAGAATGACACCACCGCGGGGCCCGCCGAGCGTCTTGTGGGTGGTGGTGGTCACGACATCAGCAAAAGGCGTGGGGTTGGGATGCTGGCCAGCCGCGACGAGGCCGGCGAAGTGGGCCATGTCGACCATGAGGTACGCGTCCACCTCATCGGCGATCTTGCGGAAATGGGCGAAGTCCAGGTGGCGCGGGTAGGCCGACCAACCGGCTACGATCAGTTTCGGCCGATGTTCGACCGCCAATCGCTGTACTTCCTCCATGTCCACGCGGTAGGTGGTGTCGTCGACGTGATAGGCCGCGACGTTGTACAGCTTGCCTGAGAAGTTGAGGCGCATGCCGTGAGTGAGGTGTCCGCCATGTGCCAGGTCCAGACCGAGGATGGTGTCACCCGGCTGGAGCAGGGCGGCCATGGTGGCGGCGTTAGCCTGGGCGCCAGAATGGGGCTGAACGTTGGCGTGCTCCGCGCCGAACAGCTCCTTTACTCTCGAGATGGCGAGCTGCTCGATGGTGTCGACGTGCTCGCATCCCCCGTAGTAACGCCGTCCGGGGTAGCCTTCCGCGTACTTGTTCGTCAGGACCGACCCCTGAGCCTCCATCACCGCAACGGGTGCGAAATTCTCGCTTGCGATGAGTTCCAGGGTGGACTGCTGACGGTCTAGTTCCGCTCGGATCGCGGCGTGAACTTCCGGGTCGTAGGACGCCAAAGACTCGTTAAGCATGGTCATCTCAGCCCTCGGTCGTAAGTTTGGCGTAGGCCGTAGCATCCAGCAGCGGGGCTTCGCCCTCTAAGCGCATGACGAAAAGCCATCCGGTACCAAACGGGTCGTCGTTGAGCAGTTGCGGGTTGTCCACGACCGCCTGGTTGATCTCGACAACTTCTCCGTTAGCAGGAGAAAAGAGATCGCTGACGGACTTTGTGGATTCAAGCTCGCCGCAGGGCTCGCCAGCAGAAAGTTTGCTGCCGATGGCCGGGAGCTCGATGAACACGACGTCGCCGAGGGCTTCGGATGCGTAAGCGGTCACTCCGACGCGCGCGTTGTCGCCGTCGACCTTGAGCCACTCGTGCTGGTCGGTGTAGCTGAGGTCAGTTGGGATGGTCATAGGAATCTCCTGCAAGCTAGTAGTTGTCTGCCCGGGTGGGTTCGTGCCACGACCCGCGCATCAGCGGTGGCGTCGGTAGAACGGAAGCTTGACTACTTCGACCTGCTCGGTCCGCCCGCGGACGTCGATTTCAAGTTTGGTGCCTGGTTCTACGTCGTCTGCGTCGACGATTGCCATGGCGACCGCATGCCCGAGGGTCGGGGACGGGACACCGCTGGTAACGGTCCCAATTCGCTCACCGGTGCCGGGCCGGAGCACGGCATGTCCGGTTCGCGGTGCGCGCCTCCCGACACTAGCCAGACCGATCAGACGGCGAGCGCGGTCGACGTCACGGGCTTCTAAGAGCGCCGCAGCACCGACACTGCCGGCGGGCTTGTCGTGCACGACCACCTTGCCGAGACCGACGTCAAACGGAGTTAATTGAGAGGTCAGCTCCTGACCATAAAGTGGCATACCCGCCTCGAGCCGAAGGGAGTCACGGCAGGCAAGTCCAGCGGGGACCAGCCCATGCGGGCTGCCCAGAACGGCGAACTCCGACCAGACCTCAACGGCGGCGTCCGCCGCGCAGTACACCTCGAAGCCGTCCTCGCCGGTATACCCGGTACGGGCCAGCAGCACATCATGCTTGCCCACCCTGGCTCCAGCGACCGAGTAATAGGTGAGACCCGACACGTCATCCCCGGTCGCCTCGGCGACAATCAGCGCCGACGAGGGCCCCTGGACCGCGATCAGGCCCCACTCCGCGGAGGCGTCGCGAACCTCGCTCGTGTAACCGCTTGCCCGTGCCACCAGTTCCTCGTACACCCTTCGCACATTGGCGGCATTGGCCACAACCATGAACTTCTCTTGAGTGAGTCGGTACACGATGAGGTCGTCGAGGATGCCGCCGTTGGCGGAAACCAGCATGGAGTAGCGGGCCTGACCAACCTGCATCCGTGACGGCATACTGACCAAGGCGTAGTCGAGGGCGGCTCCGGCCTCGGGGCCACTCAACTCGAGTTCACCCATGTGGGACAGATCGAACATCCCCGCCGCGCGTCTGACCGCGTGGTGTTCTGCGACTTCAGACGTGTACTTCAGCGGCATAGACCAGCCGGCGAAGTCTGTAAGCGTCGCGCCGAGTTGCCGATGAATGTCATGCAGCGGTGTGGTCCTTGCCGCTAGAGGCGACGTCATGCCGAAGCTCCCTGTGGTCCCACAGCGGCAAACGCTTCAGGGGGCGGGCAAGAGCAGACGAGGTTCCTGTCACCATGCGCGTTCTCGATGCGCCCCACGGGAGGCCAGTACTTGTCGGGATCCACACCGGCCGGGAACGCGCCGACTGTTCTCGGGTACGAGCGCCCCCATTGACCCACGAGATCCGCCAAGGTGTGGGGCGCGTGGCGCAGCGGACTCTCCTCCACCGACCAAGTGCCCGCGGCTACCTGCTTTATCTCGGCTGCAATTGCGATCATCGCATCACAGAACCGGTCGATCTCCGCGAGGCTCTCAGACTCGGTCGGCTCGATCATCAGCGTGCCCGCGACCGGGAAAGACATCGTGGGGGCGTGGAAGCCGTAGTCGATCAGCCGTTTGGCGACATCCTCGACGGTGACCCCGGTCTTCGCAGTGGCTGGTCGGATGTCGACGATGCACTCGTGTGCGACCAACCCATCTTCGCCGGTGAACAGAATTGGGAAGTGTGACGCCAGTCGATGGGCGACATAGTTCGCGTTCAGCACGGCAACGTGACTGCACTCGGTTAAGCCGGAGCCACCCATCATCCGGATGTACGCCCACGGGATGGGAAGGATCCCGGCTGACCCGTAGGGAGCAGCGCTGATGCTTCCGTGGTTCCCGCGACGATCGGCGTCTGGATGTAAGGGGTGGGTCGGCATATACGGAACTAGGTGTTCCGCTACCGCGACCGGCCCGACCCCGGGTCCACCTCCACCATGGGGGATGCAAAAAGTCTTATGCAGGTTCAGGTGGGAGACGTCGCCTCCGAACTCGCCGGGCTTGGCGATACCAAGTAGGGCGTTGAGATTTGCCCCATCCACGTACACCTGTCCCCCATGCGCGTGCACGACGTCGCAGAGCTGGGTGATGCTGTCCTCGTAGACACCATGCGTCGACGGGTAGGTCACCATGATGGCGGCCAGGTTGTCAGTGTGCTCAATACACTTTTTTTCCAGCTCCCCCAAGTCGATCGTGCCATCGTCGTGAGAACCCACAACAACGACTCGCATCCCCGCCAAGACCGCGGACGCAGCATTCGTCCCGTGCGCGCTAGAAGGGATCAAGCAGACATCTCGCTGCTCGTCTCCGCGATCCCGGTGCCAACCCCTAATGGCCAAAAGTCCCGCTAACTCCCCCTGCGAGCCGGCGTTGGGCTGAATTGACACCGCGGCATAACCGGTAATTTCGGCCAACCACCCCTCCAATTGGCGCACAAGCTCGGTGTATCCGGAGGCGTCCTCGGCGGGGGCGAACGGATGCAAGTTCGCGAAGCCGGGCAAGCTTATCGGCTCCATCTCGGTCGTCGCATTCAGTTTCATAGTGCATGAACCCAGCGGAATCATGCCTCGGTCCAGCGCAAAGTCGCGAGCCGAAAGGCGACGTAGGTACCGCAGCATCTCGGTCTCTGAACGATAGCTGTGGAAAACCTGATGCGTGAGGAACGGACTCTCGCGCCGCAGCGTCGAGGGCATGGCATCGGGTTTCCGCTGATCCATCACGTCGACCTGCTCAAGGGTGCTGAACGCCTCAAGTACCAGGTCCACGTGTGAGCTGGTGGTGATCTCGGAGCAACTGACTCCGACGTGGTCGGAATCCACCCCCCGCAGCCGCAGGCCCTTAGCGGCCGCGGCCGCGAGCACCTCGTCGGCATGGCCCGGGACGCGCACCAGCAAGGTATCGAAGTAAGCGCCATGTACGACCGGTATACCAACTTCTCGGAGCCCGCTTTCGATGGCGTTGGCATGGGCGTGGACCCGTTCCGCGATTCGTCTCAGCCCGACAGGGCCGTGGTAGACCGCGTACATGGAAGCTACGACGGCCAGCAGCACTTGGGCGGTGCAGATGTTGGAGGTCGCCTTGTCGCGACGGATGTGCTGCTCTCGCGTTTGCAGCGACAGGCGGTACGCGGGCTTCCCGTCGCTGTCCCGAGAGACACCTACCAATCGTCCGGGAAGGTGACGTTGCAGCCCGTCACGCACCGCGATGTAACCGGCGTGAGGGCCACCGTAGAACAACGGCACCCCGAAGCGCTGGGTTGATCCGACCGCAATATCGGCGCCGCACTCTCCCGGCGAGAGAAACATGGTCAGGGCCAGAAGGTCGGCGGCGATGGTGACTAGGGCGCCGCGGTCCTGCGCGCTGCGCACGAGGTGCCGGTGGTCACGGACCGCTCCGGAGGCGCCGGGGTAGGAGACAACTAGGCCGAAGAAGTCATCCTTCGGCAGCGGCTGGGTAACGTCGACTTCGACGACCTCCACTCCAACTGCCGTGGCGCGTGTCCGAAGAATGTCGAGGGTTTGCGGCAACGTGTCCGTGTCGACCAGCACCTTGCTGGACTTTGACGTCGATCCGCGGCGCATGACCATAACGGCCTCCGCCACTGCAGTGGACTCGTCCAAAAGGGAGGCATTGGACATGGGCAGACCCGTCAGATCGCCGACCATCGTCTGGAAGTTCAGCAGCGCCTCAAGTCGGCCTTGGCTGACTTCGGGTTGGTAAGGGGTGTAGGCCGTGTACCAGGCCGGATCCTCAAGCACGTTGCGCCGGATCACCGCTGGGGTAAGCGATGGGTAATAGCCGAGACCGATCATTGGCACCGAAACGACATTGCTTCCCGCAAGGGTCGCCAGTTCTCCGGCCGCTTCGGCCTCCGTGGCCGGTTCCGGCAGACGAAGACCGCTGGTGGTGCGGATCTTCCCAGGGACAGCCGTGTCGATCAAGCTGTCCAGATCCGGAAAACCGATCTCGGCGAGCATTTTGGCGCGACTTTCGGCGTCAATACCGATGTGACGACCAACAAAACCGCGGTCGTAGTCGTCTGCACTCAACGATGTCATAGCAGAGGCTCCTGGTCCTAGGGCCGCGAATGCGACACCTGGTGGGTGGCCTCCCCGCTCTGTCATCGGAAAACCTGAGAGCTTCGCTGCCGAGTGGGCAACTTGCACCGTGGGTGCAGGACACTAGTCCTGACTTTCCAGAGTTCGCCTCACGACAGCGGTAACGGGGCCTGAGAGATTCTCGGGGAGAGTTGCTCCTTCGGCGCCCCCCTCGAGTAGAGGAAGGACTCTCCCGCTGTGGTTCAAGCGGCGAATAGTCTTCAGTTATCTAAGTCTAGAACGTAGTCGTGGCACCGAGTGATGTCAACGGACCACGGGATGGAGCTCAGCGAAAGTATCGCGACCCTGGTGGGTCAAGCTGTAAGGACACGTCGACAGGGTGCGTTAGGAGGGGAGCCCGGGCGGCCCATGGGGACCGGTCTCAACAAGATCGGTCGCGTCGCGATCCTCGTTGCCCTGGCGCGTCGGCGCCCCGTCCAGGAACCCATGGAGAAGGGCCGCCGTCCCCGACAGGTGTTCTTGCATTGCTCCGGCTGCGCCTGACTCGTCGCCTGTCAGCACGGCCATCGCGGCGGCACGGTGCTGGTGGTTGGAGTGCGCAATGTTGGGGCCGAGCAGCGGTATCTGATCGAGCAGTTCGTTGAGCGCCATACGGTTGTCGGCTAACAGTGGGGTCAACGTTCGTACCCCTGCCAGTTCTGCAAAAGTCAGGTGCAGGCGAGAGTCCAGCCTTCGATAATCGTCCGGTCCGGCCTGCTCAACCTCACTGAGACGCATCCACAGCACGTCGCGCTCCACAGCCGTCAGGGTTCGCCTCGAAGCCAACCGGATGGCCCCAACCTCGTGGACTTCACGCATGCCGAGCAGGTCAGCAATGTCCGCTGGCGTCCACACACGTCTCGACACCGTCGAGTGGCGCCTCGGCACCGTGTCTGCGAAAAACGTCCCTCCGTACCGTCCGCGCTTGGTGGTGAAGTATTCCGCGTCCGATAGTGACTTGATCGCCTGCCGGACGGTGTCCCTGCCCACTCCCAGTTTACTTGCGAGTTCCCGCTCGGGCGGCAGGGCGTCACCGGGCTCGTACACGCCAAGCCACACCAGCTGCAATAGCCGGTTGACGGTCTCTTCAAAGACATTGCCCGACCGCACCGGTCGGAGCAGGGCCTCGTTGGCGGACTCGTCATTCATTTCGGTCACCATAGTCGCGACCTTGGTGCCATCGCTCGCTAATGCTCCCGGAAATACTTAACGCAGGTCTCACGTGGCAGGGCGGCGCTCCCGCAGCATCGTCCATCGTCTGAGCCGCACACCGAACGTCTACCAGCCGAGCCGTGGAGCGAGGAGGGCGCGTGGGGCCCGTCAAGCTGGTTCGCTGGACGAGTGAACGCACCGCGACCAGGACGCCGATCAAGGAGCCGCCGCCGCGGCTGCGACCAATGCCCTGAACAAGCCCGCGTCCTCCTGGGTCTCCGGGTGCCATTGCACTGCAAGCCGGAACGGGTGTTGCGGGTCCTCCATCGCCTCCAGGGTTCCGTCGGCGGCCCAGGCGACTGGTTCGAAGCCCGGATGGGCGCTGACCGCTTGATGGTGGTGACACCTCACGGCGCCCCGCGCCCCTATAGCTCGAGCCAGTCGGCTGGCGACAACGATGTCAACCGCGATGTCGCCGTACGAGTTCCCACCCGGCGAGTGCTGCTGTGAGCCGACGCGGTCAGGCACATGCTGTTCAAGCACTCCCCCAGCGTGCACCGCCATGAGTTGCATGCCTCGGCAGATGCCTAGCACGGGCAGGTTGATCCTGGCGGCTTCGTCGAGGAGGGCGAGCTCCCACGCGTCACGGTCCTCGCGCCAGCCCATAGTCCGCTCGTGCGGCCGTTCCCCGTACCTCATCGGCTGCACGTCGGGGCCCCCGGCGATCACGAGCCCGTCCAGCCGACGTACCACCGATGCGGCTACCCGCGGGACGCTCGGCGGGAGCAGCACTGGCGCCCCGCCAGCCCGTTCCACAGACTGCGAATAGCTTGCGGGCAGAACGTCCGCTACTTCGTCCCACACCCCCCATTGCGAGGTTTCACGAGCGGCAGATATGCCGATGACCGGGTGCATCACACAGGGGTAACGTAGGCGCCTGAAATGCCGCCGTCCACCAAGAAGGTAGAGGCGGTGATAAAGCTTGACTCGTCGGAGGCCAAGAACAAAACAGCATTGGCCATCTCCGCGGGCTCAGCAAACCGGCCGAGCGGAACGTGTACCAGTCGGCGCTGGGCACGCTCCGGGTCCGTTGCGAACAGTTCCTGCAGCAAGGGCGTGTTGACCGGTCCTGGACACAGCGCGTTAACTCTCACGCCCTCGCGAGCGAATTGCACACCCAATTCGCGCGACATCGACAGCACACCGCCCTTCGACGCCGAGTACGAGATCTGCGACGTAGCCGCACCCATCACGGCGACGAACGAGGCGGTGTTGATGATGGAGCCGCTTTTCTGCTCGAGCATGTAGGGCAGCGCGGCCTTGCAGCACAGGTAAACGCTGGTCAGATTGACCTCCTGGACCCGCTTCCACGCCTCCAGTTCGGTGTCGAGGATCGAGGCGTCCTCCGGCGGCGAGATCCCGGCGTTGTTAAACGCGATGTCCACCGATCCGTAGGTGGTGAACGCCGTCTTGAACAGTGCGTCGACTTGCCGCTTGTCTGTAACGTCCACGTGCACGTAGGTGCCGCCGACCTGCTCAGCGATCGTGGGCCCCTTTACGTCGTCGACGTCGCCGATGACCACCTTCGCGCCCTCTGCAGCGAACCTCTGCACGACCGCAAGGCCGATGCCGGAGCAACCCCCGGTAACGACGGCGACCTTGCCTTCGATGCGTCCTGCCATGACTTCCACTTCCTTTTCGATGATCATCCAATAATGGGGAGACGGTTGCGTGAGGGGCGAACGCCAACTTCCGCTCGCCGGTGGGGTCCAACTACTCGTTACTGATGAAGACGTTCTTGACCTCAGTGAACGAGTGGGGCGCGTCGGGACCGAGCTCGCGGCCCAGACCGGATTGCTTGAACCCGCCGAACGGTGTCCAGTAGCGCACGGCCGAATGAGAGTTGATGCTCAGGTTTCCGGCCTCGACGGCGCGCGATACTCGCAGCGCCCGACCGACGTCCCGCGTGAAAATCGACCCGGACAAACCAAACTCGGTGTCGTTGGCGAGTTGAACTGCCTGCGCCTCGTCGTCAAAGGGCATCACCGCCACGACCGGACCGAACACCTCATCGCGCCAGATGCGCTCGCTTGGATCGTCCGTCAAGACGACCGTCGGTGCGAACCAAAACCCGGGGCCGTCGGGGCGCGAGCCGGAAAAAGCTACCTCAACGTCGTCGACGTAGCCCTGCACGGTGGCCTTCTGTGCCGCCGAAATGAGGGGGCCCATTTCGCTGGAGCGATCAGAGGGGTCGAGTACCTTGACGCCCTGCACGGCCGGTTCGAGCAGCGATACGAACTCGTCGTAGGCGGAGCGCTCCACAAGGATGCGAGAGCGGGCGCAGCAATCCTGCCCAGCATTGTCGAACACTGCGGACGGCGCAGCTGCCGCGGCCTTAGCTAGGTCGGCGTCCGCAAACACGATGTTGGCGCTCTTACCGCCAAGCTCGAGCGTCACGCGCTTCACTTGGTCGGCGCAGCCAGCCATGATGCGTTTACCGACCCCCGTCGAGCCGGTGAAGCATACCTTCCGAACGGTCGGGTGGGTCACGAACCGCTCACCCACAATCGATCCTCGTCCGGGCACGATCGTAAGAACGCCCTCAGGCAGGCCGGCCATCAGCGCCAACTCACCCAGACGGATGGCGGTCAGCGGAGTCAGCTCGGCCGGTTTAAGGACGACGGTGTTGCCGGCCGCCAGCGCAGGACCGAAACCCCAGGCCGCGATAGGCATCGGGAAATTCCACGGCACGATGATGCCGACGACACCAAGCGGCTCGTGGAAAGTTATGTCGACACCACCACCCACGGGAATCTGGTGTCCAGTCAGACGTTCTGGACTCGCCGAGTAGTAGTTGAGCACGTCGCGGACGTTGCCCGCTTCCCACACCGCGTTGCCCCACGTGTGGCCGGAATTGCGTACTTCGAGTTCGGCAAGTTCCTCCACGTGCGCATCGACAACCGAAGCAAATCGACGCAGCAGAGTGGCGCGCTCCCCAGGCGTGATGGCCCGCCAGGCTGGCAGGGCTGCGGCCGCTCGGTCTATTGCGGCATCAACGGCCGCGAGGTCGGCCATTTGCACATCTGCGACGGCCTGTTCAGTCGCAGGGTTCACCACGGTATATGTGTCGCTCACGGGGGCTCCCTTACATGCGTTCGAAGCTGCGACGCAGCTCCCAGTCGGTGACGGACGCTTCAAAGGCCTTGAGTTCGACGTCGGCCATGGTGGTGTAGTGATCGACAACTTCGTCGCCGAGAATCTGCCTGGCGGCCGCCGACGTGGTGAAGGCGTCGCGCGCTTCACGCAGGGTGTTCGGGACCTTTGGCTTGTCGGAGGTGTACGCGTTTCCGGTCAACTCCGGCTCGAGTTCCAACTTGTGCTCGATGCCGTAGAGGCCAGCGCCCAGCATCGCCGCGAGAGCTAGGTATGGGTTCGCGTCACCGCCAGGCACGCGGTTCTCCATCCGCGCCCCCGCTCCCTTCCCCACCAACCGGATCGCGCAGGAGCGGTTGTCGAGTCCCCACGCAACGGTGGTCGGGGCGAAAGAACCGTCGGCGAAACGTTTGTATGAATTGACGTTCGGCGCGTACAGCAACGTAAAGTCTCGCATCATCGTTAGGACCCCCGCGATGAATTGGTCGTAGAGCGGTGTGCGGGCGCCGTCGCGCCAGAACACGATCTCGTCCTCCAAGCCACGCAGCGACAGGTGGATGTGGCAGGAGTTGCCTTCACGCTCGTTATACTTAGCCATAAACGTCAGCGCTTGGCCGTGCTGCGCGGCGATCTCCTTGGCGGCGGTCTTGTATACCGAGTGGTTGTCGGCGGTAGCAACGACATCGTCGTACAAGAAGCCGATCTCATGTTGACCGAAGTTGCATTCCCCCTTCGCGCATTCAACATCCATGCCCGCCGCGTACATCGTGTTACGGATGTCGCGTAGGAGTGGCTCGACGCGAGAAGTGCCGAGGATCGAATAGTCCACGTTGTACTGGTTAGAAGGTGTCAGATCCCGGTAGTTCGACGACCAGGCCTCTTCGTAGGTTGTATCGAAGACGATGAACTCCAGCTCGGTACCCGCTTTGGCGACGTAGCCGGCTTGCGTTGCCTTCTCAACCTGCGCTTTGAGGATCGTGCGTGGCGACTGGATCACGGGACTCTCGTCGAGCCACGTTAGGTCGCACTGGATGATCGCGGTCTTTGGCAGATGCTTAAGAACGCGGATTGTGTCGAAGTCGAGGGCGAACTCCATGTCTCCGTAGCCCTTTTCCCACGAGCTCATGGCGTATCCCTCAACCGTGTTCATATCAACGTCTACACTGAGTAGGTAGTTACACCCCTCGGTGCCATGCTTTGCAACCACATCCACGAAGTACCGACCGTGGAAGCGTTTGCCCAGGAGCCGTCCCTGCATGTCCGTGAACGCCACGATCACCGTGTCGATCAGGTCCGCCTCAATACGGGCTACGAGTTCGTCTGCGCTTAAGAGCCGCGCGTTTCGCCGTGTCACTAAGCCATCCCTTTCGTAAGCAGGCCTGCGTCGCTTGTCCCAAGCAATGGCCGTGTAACACACCATTGAGGGGTCCGAACGCGGCGCGTTCCCATCGTGTTCGATCCAACAGTGTTTCAGGTACAAGAACGAGCGTCAACGACTAATGGTCGGTAAGCGCGCCAATGGTGAGTCCTAGCAAACCGAGTTCAGCTCCAGATTTAGTCTCAGGACACGAGCTGTGCCAGCCCTCGCAAGATGCCCGAACTACCCCGCCATCCCGGGCTTCGCCTGCGCTGACGTGCCCGCCTCGCCGTGTTGCAGTCGAGGAGGTCCCAAGGACCGCTCGCGGCCGGCTTGGCCTGACTGCGGTCCATTGCGACCATGGAAGCAGTGCGGTCCTCGCCATGTCAATGGTTTGGTGACAATCCTTTAGGCCCAAGTGCAGGGGCCCTCGGCCGCAAGCCTCCTGGGGGTTGACACGTGCGTGTGGCGCGCGTCACCCTCATCGCCCCTTTGCGCGCGTGGCGCGAGGTGCCGTACCGATGAGGACAGGGAGCCGCATGAGCACTGCACGACGCCGAGCGCGTGGAGTCGACTACGAGCAGGTCAGTTCTGACTACTTGGAGCATCGCCAGTTGCGCCGGGGCGCTGCGGGTTGGGTCCTGCTCGCGGGGCTCGGGGTCGCGTACGTGATCTCGGGGGACTTCGCCGGATGGAACTTTGGGCTGGCAGAGGGCGGGTGGGGTGGTCTATTCATTGCGACGGTCCTAATGGCGACCATGTACACGTGCATGGTCTTCGGTCTGGCCGAGCTTGCGTCCGCTCTGCCGGTGGCGGGCGCTGGCTATGGTTTCGCGCGCCGGGCGTTGGGGCCACTTGGAGGCTTCGCAACGGGAATGGCCATCCTGATCGAGTACGCCATAGCTCCAGCGGCCATCTCGGTGTTCATCGGCGGCTACATTGAGGCTCTTGGCTTGTTCGGCCTGACAAGTGGGTGGCCGATCTACCTGGCGTGCTATGCCGTGTTCGTTGGGATCCATCTGTACGGCGTGGGTGAGGCAATGCGGTTGATGTTTGCCATCACCGTGGCGACGCTCGGGGTTGTCGGGCCCTACGGCGGGAGGGCCGCGGACCAGAGAGCCGTAGCCGTCGAGGCCGTGGCCCTCGTTGCGCTGGTGGTCTTTGTGATCGCAATGGCTCCGAAGTTTGAGTTCGCTAACCTGTTTGACATCGAGCCGACAGGCGCGGCCGGCGCGAACAGTTTCATTCCGTTCGGGTATGCCGGCGTTCTAGGCGAACTGGTGTACGGAATTTGGTTCTTCCTTTGCGGTCGAGGGAGTCCCGTTGGCAGCAGAAGAGGCTAACGACCCGGAGCGGGACATGCCACGCGGGATCATCACTGCGATGACGATTCTGCTCGTGACCGGCTGCACTGATGCTGTTCATTGCGCCCGGCGGTGCCGGGTCCTCGGCGATTGCGGACTCGGACAACCCTCTTCCGGAGGCCATCCGATCCGCCTTTGGCGGGGACACCTGGGTAGCCGACTTCGTCAACTACGTGGGCTTAGCGGGCCTAGTCGCCAGCTTTTTCTCGATCGTGTTCGCGGCGCCTTGTTGATCAACATCGCTGTGTTCGGTGCGACCGTGTCGTACGTGCTCATGATGGTCTCGCATATCGTGCTCAGGATCCGTGAGCCCGAGCTCGAGCGGCCCTACCGCACTCCCGGCGGAGTGGTCACGACCGCCGTTGCGCTAACCCTCGCGCTGACGGCAGTGATTGCGACGTTCTTCGTGGATGAGAAGGCGGCTGGAATCACGGCGCTCATCTTCGTTGTTGCGCTGGCCTACTTCTGGTTCTACAGCCGACACCGCCTCGTCGCAAGCGCCCCCGAGGAGGAGTTCGCGGCCATTCAGCAGGCTGAGTCCGAGTTGTCCTGAGCCGTCTCAACGGTCGGCTAGTCTCATTGGGAGATGCTGCAAAGCTCGTGTCAGGGACGGAACTGGGTGAACTCAATACCACGGGCAAATGGCGGCACCGAACGGTGAGGCGGACGTCTTGGGGCTGGCCCGATCACGCGTATCTGGCCCGGTTTCCCGAAGGGACCGGTAGCCACGCTCGGGTCCCTCGTGGCGGCTCGGAATGGTGCCGTCGCCCGGTTGGCGGGGGCCGCCCATCGCGGACCCCGCCACGGGGACCCGAGCTGCCGTCCGCGGTGATGCCCGGCGTTCTGCCACTCCGGGACCCATAGCCCGCACCACGGGGCATAGGGCCAGGAGACGGCCGAGGGGTGGATGGCCTTGTGTGGTGCTAACACGATTGGTGGACGATCAGGACCTGGATGACGATGTGCCGGCGCTGAGTGCGTCCGGTGCCGAACGGACGGCGGACAGGAATCGACGCTGGTAGGTCACTACGTGTGGGCTGGTAGTCCACCGAGCCAGGTAGGCCGGATCGGCCGTAACGAGCACCCGCCGGTGTAGTGGTAAGAACTCGGGTTCACTGAGCATGGTCATGAGATCCGGAAACATCTGCTCGCCGTCCATCGAACAGACGATCAGACGGGTCTCCGGCAGGTGTGTGGTGGATAGCCAGCGCAGCGACCTGCGGACACTGTCCATACCGTCGTCGGGGCCATCGTCTCGCTGACGCAGAAGTGTGCGAGTCAACCGCAGGACCGTCAGGAGGTCCAAGGCCTTGTCGTCGGTACCGAGGTAGTCCATGCGAACGAGGTAGTCCCTGAGGTCCGCGACGAACTGCTCGTCTGAAGTCGCGTCGTAGGCAGCGACGAATCCACGCATCCGCCTCGTGGCGTCAGCTCGGTGCCGCACAAAGGCGTTGATGAAGTAGGGGCGTGCCTGCAGCGCCAACGGCGTTTGGTGCGGCTCGAACATCAAAGTGAAGTTCACCCGGTGCCCAAGGTCGTGCAGTTGCCGAGCGAGCGCGTGGCCCCGCAGCATGTCGCGCGGGGCACCAGAGTTGTAGCGTTTGCGAAGCAATCCGTTGCCCTTGAGAAGGTCGCCAGCCGTGTCTGCGGAGAGCGGGCCGGTATGTGGAACCTTCACCACCAGCCGGTGCCGGGTCAGGATCTCCTCGTAGCGCGCTACCTCCTCCAGGATCTCGTTGATGTCGCCATAAGGGTTCGCGATCTCGACTGAGACATCGCATCCTGGTCCGGCCGCCTTGCTCAACTCCACAAGGACTTCGTCGAGGGTCGTGAAGTGTCCACCGATGTTTGCGTCCGGGTTATTGATGAAGAGGTCGTAGACGATCCCAGGGTTGCAGGTGACGTTGGCGATCAGGGGCGCGCAGTCCGAGACCTCGTAGGGGTTGGCGGAGTCGGCCGAGAACAGCAGCGGCGTTGGCCGGGGCGTGCCGCCCCGTTCGTATCCGATGTCTCGGACGAGGTCGACGCTGGTGACCGAACCGTGGGTAGCCATCTCGATGCGGAACCCTGCGGGGGTCTCCTGGTGGTCCTCGCCGAACAGGTCTACTACCTCCCGGAACCGGTCGGTGACCTCCAATTTGCTGGCGGTGATGGTGCGGGTGACTCGCTCCGGGAGCCGCCGGACGTAGCCCTCGTGTCCGATTCTGGTTTCGAACCGTGTCGCATCCAGGCCTACGGGGTCAGCTGTGCCGTTGGCGTAAGTCATTCATTTCTCCTTGATTGGTGTTCTCGAGTAGGTGCAAGCTGTCAGCGAATTCCGAGGACTGCGAAATTTCTCTCATCCTTGCTAGGCATGCACGGGCGTAATTGGCGTAGTCGAACTCTGTGAAGCCCGTCGTACCTGCTCGGACGGACCACAATGCCTCGCGCAGCATGCTGACAAACCGGTACAAGCGCGCCATAGCCAACGAAGTGGGCACTAGGACGCCGTCGTAGGCGCACAGAAGTGCCTCCTCCTCCGAGCTGGAGAGCTTCACTTTCTCAGCGAAGTCCCCTACGTCGTAGTAGGGGTCGCCCGCTCCGACGTACTCCCAATCGATGAGCACCGCCCGGTCGGGAAGGATGATCACGTTGCCCTCGGAGACATCCGAGTGGAGCAGACTGGGCGTGTACGGCCCGCACGCAGCCTGAATGCGGGCGAGAATGTCCATCGTCCACGCGAACGTCTCCGCCGTGGCCGGGGCCTCGCTCTTGACCTGATTCAGGATCCACGCGGTGCCGCTGTATGGGTCGGAAATAGGACCCGTCATTACCACGCCCTGCGTGTGCTTGTGCAGCTTCGCCAGGGCTTGACCCACCAGCGCGGTCGCATGAACCCGATCCGGGACCGCGGACAGCAACGCGCCTTCTACGAACTCGGAGACTAGAACCCGGGGTTCTGTCCACTGTCCGAGCACTTCGGGTGCCAAACCCAAGTCCAGCACCATGGCCATGGCGCGAACTTGGTTCTCACGATGAATACCGACCCGTGCTGCGAGCGCGTCAGGCAGTTGCTCCTGAACGACCACCGTACGTTGCTCTCGGTCGGTTATCTGTACCTCGACCTTGAAGTTTCGATTCGTCATGCCGCCGTCAAGCGGCTCCGCGGACCAGGTGGCTCCTGGCCACAGCCGGGCTACCGCCTGTCGGACGCACGGCGGGTCACAAGCCGCGACGTTGTTCAGGGATTGGGTCATTCGTCAGACCCCCGCGTCTCTGTCCCGGTCGCGCCAAGCCCCGCAACTGGGGGGCTTGAGGCGAGGCCAGGCTCGAGGTCGGCTGCCTCCAGCCGGCGGGCGGTTGGCACAGCGATTTTGTAGGCCAGCGCCATGGCGAGAAGGGCAGCCGTCAACTTGCCGATCAGGACGGGGACAATCAGATTCGGTTGAAAGTTCGCTGTGAACGACAGGTGGTCGCCGAGCAGGAATCCCCCCGTCGTGGCGAAGGCTACGGCCAGCACCTTGTCCTTCGGGGGCATCTCCTTGATCAGGTGGAACAAAGCCAGCACGTTGGCCGATCCACCTAGAATTCCAGCCATACCTGGCTGGCTGATGCCGAACTTTGAACCCACTGCGTTCAGCGGACGCGACATGTACTTCTGAATTGCGTAAACCATCGGGAACGCCCCGGCAAGCATAATTCCAACGTATCCAGCGACTTCCAGCGCTCGGAACGTATTATCCTCAGTGGCAATGATGGCGTCGAAGCCCCAGGAACCAAAAACACGCGAAAAGACCCCGGTGAAGTACTCGACGATTGACAGGGCCAGAATGATTTTGACCGCCGCGTCAATGAATCGGCCGAAGACCATGAAAAGTTTGATCATCAGGTCGGGCAAGAATTTAAGACCGGCGGCGATCAAAAGCACGACGATCACAAGGGGCACCAGATTGCCGACGAGGGCGCCCACATCAAGCCCGGAGATCGGCGTGTCCGCTGGCCCGGTGGTGCTTGATTCGGACCGGATATCGGCCCCGGTCGCCAAGACGATAAGCATAGTCACCGCGACACCAATCGGGATCGTAAGAATCCCGGACATGATGCCAAGTGCCATATACTTGTGGTCTGCCTTCTGCAACATCGCCAAGCCCACCGGAATCGTGAACACAATTGTCGCTCCGGCCATGTAGCCGGTGACCATGGCGGTGATCCATGCGCCGTCACTTTGGGCCGTTGCCTCTGCCAGCTGATAGCCACCCATATCGGACGCAATGAACGTCGTGGCGGCTATGGCCGGATCGGCTCCTAGAGCCGACCAAATTGGCCCTAGGACCTTCTCGACGAAGATGCTCAGGTATGGAAGCGAAGCCATCACTCCGGCGACGGGGATGAACAGATAGCCGATCGAGTGCAGGCCTTGCATGAACTCTTTGCCAATGCCCCCCTGATCGTCTCTGATAGCCGCCACCGCGCCGATCAGGACGAACGCCATCATAATGTAGATGACCGTGTCGCTAATTATTTCCATGAGTCCACCTTCGGCAGGGCCGCTCCACGCATAGCCCCTGATTGACCCAACAACGAGGCGACGTGCTCCAAAGCGACATGAGTTTTGATCTCTGTTTTTGTGTCGTTCTTGTACACCGCGATTGCAGCACCGTCGGGCTCCCCGAGGCCGTCGACAACGATGTCGGCTGCAGTCAAGTCCTCATCTGCCGTGTAATGACTGACTGTTGCTACTACGCGCATGCCGGCGGCCACGGCGGCCGACACCCCGACATGCGAGTCCTCCACGGCCACGGCGTCGTATGCGTCGATCCCCAGCAGACGTGCCGCATGGAGGTAGATGTCCGGCGCGGGTTTCTTGTTCTCCACCATGTCACCAGCAGCGATCACGCACTCACCCAGCAACTCTCGGCCCAGCACCTGTTCAGCGATTGCCTCCACCGACACGACAGCGGACGTGGACGCCACGGCTAAACGCCACCCAGCGGCGCGCGCCTCAGAAGCGAGGCGTCGGACGCCGGCGCGAGATGGCATCCGCCCCTCGGCGACGAGGTCCAAGAAAATCTGCGTCTTGCGTCGATGCCACAACGCCACGAGCTCATCAAGTGCTGCCTGCTCGGTCGGTAGCCCGTGTCGCTCCACGAACGCGTCGGTGCATAACCGGCGCAGTCGCTCCTTGCCGCCTGCGACGCTCAGCACCGAGGCGTAGTCGTCTTCAGTCCACTCGAAGTCGAGACCCTCCGCGGCGAACATCCGGTTGAAGGCCGCCCGGTGTCCGTCGCGCTCAGTTTCTGCGAGTACGCCGTCGCAATCGAAGATGAGCGCCCTCATGCGACACGCCCTTCGCTGCCGAATACCTTGATGAGCCCCTGCGCGACCATGCTCACGCGGCTCGACACAAACGCCATCAACGTCAAGGGTTCATGGCAGTCCGGGTTCTCCGCCAGGAAATCCCGGTGCGCGTCGATGTATGCCTGCTTGAGTGCGGTGGAGATGTTCACCTTGGCGCAGCCACGGGAAATCAGGTCCCGAAACTGGTCGTCGCTCAGCCCGCTCCCGCCATGCAACGCCATAGGGAGCCCGGTCGCGTCCACCAGCGAGTCCACCCGGTCGACGTCAAGGTTGGGAAGCTGGGGGTAGTCACCGTGTGCGTTGCCAATGGCTGGCGCGAAGCAGTCGATCCCTGTCTCGCGTATGAAGCGCACTGCGTCATCCAGGGGGTAAAGCTCCGATTTGTCGTCGCTGCCGACCCCGTCCTCGACACCCGTTATCCCCTCGATCTCACCCTCGACGTCCGCCCCAAAGCTCCGAGCCTCCCTCACTACCTGCTTGGTTTGCTCGGTCGCCTCCTCGAGCGTGCGACCCGAACAGTCGAAAAGCACAGAACCCCAGCCAGCCTTCAGGCAGTCGAGGAGCACATTTCGATCGGTGCAGTGGTCTAGATGGAGCACCACCGGCACGGTCGCGCGCTCGGCGGCGTGGCGATACATGGACATGGTCTCGGGAATACCTTGCGACAGGACCGTCTTGACGGACGTCTGAACTATCACCGGTGCGCGTAGTTCTTCGGCCGCATCAACCACCGCCCTGAGCGTCAGCCCGTTCACGATGTTGACCGCCAGGACGCCATAGCCGCCCGCCGTGGCGGCCTCAAGGACGGGCACCAACTTAGCCACAGTCATCGTGAGCCCAACTCTCGGGCCTTGAGGGCGATTTTTACTGACTGACGACCCATATAGAACGTGCCGAAGAGCAAGCTCGCGGCGACACCAACGTAGGGCAGGTCACCACGCTCGAGCGTGGCCTCGGAGCGCCAGGCGCCCATGGACATGTGAACAACCAGCCGGCCGTCACGGATACGTACGCCGTCGACGGCGACTTTGAACTCTCCAACTGGTGAAAGCACTTGCATTGGGGTCTCCTGATCAGGCGTTTTTGACGGTCAGCGCAACGTGAGCATGGTTTGTTCGCAGGCTTGCATCGCCGCTGCTTCGGCGTTGTCGAACGTCTTGGGTTCGGCGAGGCTGAAGCATTCGACGACGTGGGGTCCTCCGAAGACAGCCCCCTCGATGTTGCGCATCGCAACCCGACTGGCAGCCAAGATCACCGCGTCCGCGTGCACATGGGTCAGGCGATCGCCCTGGGACACCACTGCCCGGTTCACCCGGGGAAAACCGTGCACGCTCAGAACCCGGGCATCGGTGAAGGTGTTCGTGCCAGGCCATGGATCAACCCCGTCCGACCCGGCTCGAACCGACGTCACCGTGATGGCGCCGGCAGAGCCTAAGGCCGAGCAGAGCTCCTCAGCCAAATGACCGTCTCCGATCACCAGCGGGTGACGGCCCAAAAGCACACCCGAGTCCAGGAGGTGCCGGGTCGCGGACCCGGGCATGACCCCGGCACCGCGCTCCCCTGCGATGCCAAGCTCGGCACGCGTTTGCGGCCGAGATCCCGTAGCCACGACGAGTGCATCGGCCGACAGCGTGACTGCACCCTCTACCCCCAGGGTATGGACCTGACCCTGGCGGAACTCGGCCGCGAGAGTGCCAAGCATCATCCGCACGCCGGCGCGCGACGCGGCCCGAGCAAGCTGAGCGGCATCGGTCTCCGGCTCCTGGCCCCCCGGAGCCGGCAATCGCTCGACGAGCGTTACACCGATTCCACGCTCCGCGAGCATCCGCGACACCAAGATGCCGGTACGTCCAGCACCCGCAACGACCACGTCACTCACCGGTCGTCACCCCCGCGCCAAGCGTTGATCCCGGCTCATGCATCGGCGTTTCCCACGCCTCTCCTGGGGTATAGAGCGAGGTGATGAACGAGACTCCGGACAGGCACGCCGAACCTTGGCAACGCCCCCACGTCGCATGGGTCCGTCTGGCCACTCCCCCGATGGATGTCGCCGGCAACGGCTCCCGCAGGGCTTGATGGATGTCGGCAGCGGTGACCTTCTCGCAGGCACACACCACCGTGCGGCCCAACGGGTCCTTAGCAACCCGCGCGTAGTCGCCGTCCGCCCATAGCGGCGGCGTGTACTCGAGGTCGTTACGAGCTCCCGCGTCCAGCCGATCGCTGAGCCCCGCTCCGACGAGCAAATCACGGATGTGGTCTCCCATCGCCAGCGATGAGGAGACCCCTGTCGAGCGAATGCCCGCGGCTTGGAGGAGGTTCCCTGCAGTCTCAGACCAGCCGACGCGGTACGTCTTGTCGCTGTGGGGTCGCAGACCCGCGAAGGTCTTGATAGCGAACTTCGTGTCAATGTCCGGCATCAAGACACGACACCGATCCACCACGTCGTCAAGACCTGCTCCGGTCGTAGACTTATCTGTCTTGTCTTCGAGGTCCTCTGCGTCCGGACCGATGAGCACCGACCCGTGGGCGGTCGGGATAACCATCGGACCGTGACCGAGCTTCCCCGGCATTCCGGTGAGGATCGACGGAACTCGTTTCCCGAACTCCCTATCGAGCAGAACCCACTGCCCTCGGCGCGGAGTGATGGAGAATTCGTCGCCGCCTAGAGACTTCGAAACGAAGTCCGCCCCCAGGCCAGCGGCGTTCACGACAAACCGCGGCCGGAAGCGACGTTTTGTCGTCAGCACCTCTTCGACCTGTCCATTGCCTAAAGAGGCTGAGACCACCGACTCCCCCAGATAGAAGCGCACCCCGTTAACGGAGGCGAGCTCGGCGAATGCGACTGGCAACCGCACTGAGTCGACGACCCCCTCATCGGGGACATAGATGCCGGCTACCGCCCGACCAGAGGCGTGCGGAGCAACTTCAGCGAGTTCATCACCGCGCACCTCTCGGACTGTGACGCCGTTCTCCGTGGCTCGTTCGCACAACGCCGAGATCCCGGATGCCTCCTCCTCCGAGAAGGCCAAAAGGGTCAGGCCCACCCGGCGAAACGTGACACCTAGCCTCGAGGCAATGTCCTCCCACCGCGGACTCGAGGCACAAACCAACTGCGCCTCAAGGCTGCCCGGCGCAAGAGACCAGCCGCAATTAGCGATACCGCTGTTGGCGCGGGACGTCTCCTCGCCGACGTCGTGTCGCCGCTCAACGACCGCAACGTCCACGTCAAGATGGGAGAGGGCCATAGCAATCGACGTACCAATGACACCCGCCCCCACGATCAGGACATCTGGAGTCTCCACAAGTGGGAGGCCGCTTGATTGCATCCGCCGCTCCTAAAGTCGTCTGGGATCAACTAACGATCGTTGAACGATAGGAGCGGACTATAAGTCGAGTCAATGAATCCTCGGCACTCGCGCCTGCCACATCGGCAGATGGGAGTTCCAGCCGGCTATGTATCGGATTACCCGATACGTCCGGTTAACGACTACACCCCACCCGCGCGGGAGAGGTGCGACCGCAGCATCGACTCGAAGTACGTTTCGGCGGGACTGACAGACGCCCGCGTCAGCCGGACCCAACACACTCGCCGCGCTGGCGAAGGCAAATCCGTCACCCGGAAAGCGACGACCTCCCCCCGCCGTTGCTCGTCCGCAATGGTGTGAGTGGACAGGAAGCCGACTCCACGGCCTCGACGCGCCGCCCGCTTGACCGCGTCCACCGAACCCAGTTCCCATACGTTGCGGAACGAGTAGTCAGTGCCGGACAAAAGTCCCAAGGCGTACTCGCGGGTGCTTGAGCCCGTTTCTTGAACCAGAAGCGTGAAATCATCGAGGGCGGCGGCGTCCACATAGCCGTCCGAGGACAGGTCAAGGAAGCGGGGTCTGGCTACACCGACGATCTCATCAGGGCCAAGGGCGGTCACTGTCAGGCGCTCGTCGCGCATATCACCACACGTGACAGCGCACGTGACTCGACCCGAACTTAGCCATTGACGAACTTCTGCGGTCGATCCCACCGACACGTGCACGTTGACATCGGGACATTCCTGCTGGAACTGCTCGATGATGTCTGGAACCAAATAAGTTCCAGGCACCGAAGACGCGCCGAGCTCGAGCGTGCCGGTGCGCAGTCCCGCGCGGGCGGCAAGGGCGGACTCGCCGGCAGTGAGGTTCGAGAGTGCTTGGGAGGCGTAGACGGCTAACACGCGACCCGCGTGGGTGAGCCGTAGCGACCGTCCGTAGCGCTCAACAATCGGTTCTCCCGCGGCAGCGTTCAACAAGCGAATATGCTCGCTGGCGCTAGGTTGGCTGACACCAACCGCCTCGGCCGCCTGCGACAAGCTGCTGCACTTCTCCAGCTCTACAAGCAACCTCAGACGAGTGACGTTCCAGACATCCTGCAGTGACGGCACTTCGTATCCCCTTGTGACGCATCGTTCTAGCCCAACCGCTCGGCGGGGGCAGGGTCTTGACCTCCCAGGCTGTCACGGCACCCCAAGGCAGACCCCGGGCCACCGGAAGGCCGTGGCCCCGGTTGGCACTAACCGGCCGACCGTCCCGGGGCCACGTGCCCTTCCTGGAAGGCGGGCGATGCGCTGACCGCTTCCGCCGCAGGGTCTGCAACTAGGAGGACGCCGTCATTCACAGGCCATCGAAGAACGGCACGGTCTCCGGCGCGAACTGCAGAGGCCGTACTAGCTGGCTCCCTGACCAGGCCAGTGGTCCCGTCAGGCAATCGGACGCCAAGCCTGCGCGAGGAACCCAAGTACATCTCGTTCAGTACCGTAACCTCGACTGCGTTTTGCTCCGCGGTGGCCGAGACCGCTCCCGCAGCTTCCAGTCGGAGCCGCTCCGGCCGCACCATAACGACACCTGCTGACCCATCAGGCAAAGAGCCGTTCACGCGGACCTTCGCCGCACCTTCGACGAAAGAACCCCGACCATCGCTTCTTACCTTCCCCGCAATCAACGTGGACTCCCCGAGGAACGTTGCGATAAAGATGGAAGCCGGAGATTCATACAACTCCCTACCGGTGCCGATCTGTTCGATTCTGCCGTCACGAAAAACCGCAATGCGATCGGAAAGAGCCAGTGCCTCTTCCTGATCGTGGGTCACGAAGATAACAGTGCTTCCAACCTCACGATGGATCCGGCGCACCTCTAATTGCATGCTGTCTCGAAGTTTGCGATCCAGCGCGCCCAATGGTTCGTCCATCAGTAGCACGGAGGGTTTGAAAACGATAGACCGTGCCAGGGCTACACGCTGCTGTTGCCCACCTGAAAGCTGACTTGGTCGCCGGTCAGCCATTCCATGCAAGTGCACCGTTTCCAACGCCTGCGCAACCTGCTTTTTCCGCTCTGATGAGCTAACCCGACGCTGCTTTAGCGGGAACGCCACATTATCGCTAACGCTCAAGTGGGGAAATAAAGCGTAGTTCTGGAAGACCACCCCCAAATTTCGCTTATGAGGTGGGAGGTGCCCAACATCGCGACCATTGACGTGGATACTGCCTTCGTCCGGCGTATTGAAGCCAGCGATGAGGTTCAAGGTAATCCGAATCTCTCGACCAGTTCCCGGTGGTGTCGCGGTGGAACTCCGATTTGCAGCGCCATTCGCATCGTGTGATTCTGTTCGTCGGTGGTGGGCTCGCGTTTCAGCAAAAGATTCGGGATGGCTCCAATACCCAGCAGCACGGTAGTTTCAAACTGCTGAACTACGGACCAAAATCGATTGACGCTGAACTTCCGCATTGAGACGAATGGCGCACCAAGTTTCAACGAAAGGGCGAACAGCCAGATCGAGTCCCCGTAGAAGAATTGGAGAGGGTTGAGGAAGCTGTCTGTTGACCGCAGGTCGTAGAGTCGCCCAACCACGTCAACGTATCTGCAAGTTTCGCCTTGCAGGTGGGCGCAACCCTTAGGCATCCCAGTGGTGCCCGACGTATAAGTGATGAAGGTCGTGTCATGAATTGAGGGAGGCGCGGAAAGTAGATCAAACGAATCGTCTTCGTCGCAAAAGGCAAGCAATCCGTCAGGTTCCTGTTCGCCGAGGATTAGCACTTCCGATAGATCGGGACACTTGGTCTGGGCGGAGCGGAAGAGTTGAGACGTTTGCTGCTCGGCTAAAACCCACGCACTTCTAGAGTCCCGTAGCATGTGTTCCGCCTCCGTTTGGGTGAGCGCAGGATTCATGTTCACCATCGGATGGCCGGTACCAAGCAATGCGAGCCATATGATAAAGAATTCGGCACGGTTACCCATGGCCACAGCGATAGGAGTTCCGCGAGGAACACGCTTGGACACGTAGGCGGCGAACTGCTCCGCGCGCGCGAGCAGGGCCTCCGCTGTTAGCGAGGCTCCGTCCTCGAACTGAATCACCACGGCGTGTGGTTTCTCTAGCAGCACCGGAACCAGCGTCTCCACGATGGGTGCGGCTGGCATCACGCTCCAGGCGTTGCCAGTCACGCTGGTTGGCCATGAGAACGCCTCCGAGCGCTCCACTCCCTCGGCCGATCCGCCAGCGCCCCTGCTGTGCGAAGTCACGAGTGTGTCACCTACCGTTCGCTGATGTTGCGCCTGTTGTACAACGGGTGGCATAAGTAGCGCAGACGCTTCGTCTGATGTCAAGGGACGTCTTGCAGGGATCGACCATGGGACTGCTGCACGAATAGGTGACAACTGAACTGGCTTGCCCGACGGGCAGGCTTGAGAGGATGTCGCTGTGCCCAAGCCCTACCCCCGCGAGTTCCGTGACGACGTTGTTCGTGTCGCCAGGAGCCGGGATCCGAAGACCCCGCTGGAGCAGATCGCGAAGGACTTCGGGATCCACCAGACCACGTTGAACTCCTGGATGCGCGCCGCCGACGTCGAAGACGGCACCAAGCCCGGGATGACCGAGGACCAGAACGCCCAGCTACGCGAGTTGAAGCGGCGCAACCGGCTCCTCGAGCAAGAAGTCGAGGTGCTGCGCCGGGCGGCTGCCTACTTGTCGCAGGCCAATCTGCCGGGAAAATGATGTACCCGCTCGTCCGCGAGCTGGCCGTCGACGGGATCCCCGTCACGGTGACGTGCCGGGTACTCAAGATCGCTCGCCAGCCCTACTACCGCTGGCTCCAGGCGCCGGTCACCGACGCAGAACTGGTCGAGGCCTACCGCGCCAACGCGCTGTTCGACGCCCACAAGGACGACCCGGAGTTCGGGTATCGGTTCCTGGTCGACGAGGCCGCTATCGCATCGCAGCAGTGAGGCGATGGCGGAGCGGACAGCGTGGCGGATCTGTTCCCAGCTGGGGTGGTGGTCGGTGTTCGGCAAGCCCAAGCACGGCAAGGCGAAGAAGCCCGGTCCACCGGTCCACGACGACCTGTGCGCCGTGGTCGACAAGCACGGCGTCGTCCGGCACGAGTTCAAGGCTGATGCCGCGAACGAGTTGTGGCTGTCGGACATCACGGAGCATTGGACCGCGGAAGGCAAGCTCTACGTCTGCGCGATGAAGGACGTCTACTCCAACCGGATCGTGGGCTACTCGATCGACTCGAGGATGAAGTCGCGACTGGCGGTCGCGGCGCTGAACAACGCGGTCGCCAGGCGCGGCGACGTGGCCGGCTGTGTGGTGGTTCACACGGACAGAGGATCGCAATTTCGAAGCAGGAAATTCGTCCACGCACTCAACCGGCACGGCATGGTCGGATCCATGGGCCGCGTCGGTGCGGCCGGGGACAACGCGGCCATGGAGAGCTTCTTCTCACTGCTCCAAAAGAACGTCCTCGACCGCCGCGCCTGGGCCACCCGCGAGGAGCTCCGGATCGCGATCGTGACCTGGATCGAGAGGACCTACCACCGACGCCGACGCCAGGCCGGCCTCGGACGATTGACCCCTGTTGAATACGAAGCCATCATGACCACGCCCGCCACTCAGGCTGCGTGACCCAACCTGTCACCCGTTCGTGCAGCAGTCCCGATCTCTTTCAACACCAGTGTCGTGTCGACTACATGGGATGAGGCGCAACGTGCGTGGCTCGTCACCTGCGACAACGCCGAGACACTGGTAGCGACCTACGTCGTCATGGCGACCGGCAACCTGTCGTCCGTCAAGCAGCCACAGGTTCTGGGGCTCGAAGAGTTCGCGGGGGAGTGGTTCCACACCGGCCGCTGGCCGCACCGGCCGGTGGACTTGACCGGAAAGCGGGTCGCCGTCGTAGGAACGGGTTCGTCGGGGATCCAGACCATCCCCCAGGTCGCCAAGGACGCCGACCAGTTGTACGTTCTCCAACGGACACCGAATTACAGCATGCCGGCGCACAACCGTTCACTGCGAGACGATGAGTGGCGTGAACTGACTGCGGACTGGCGTGAACGGCGCACCGTTTGCGAACTCTCCGAGAGCGGCGTGCCGGTGGACTCGCCAGACAGGTCCACGGCGCAGGCCACCCCCGAGGAGCGCCGGCAGCGGTTTGAGGAGGGCTGGCAGCGGGGAGGTATCAGCGCACTGTCCTCGGGTTTCACTGACTTCTTCACCAGTGAGGAGGCGAACAAAGTCGCGCAGGACTTCGCTCGGGCGAAGATCCGCTCAGTAGTCCGCAATCAGGACGTGGCGACACTCCTGTGTCCCAGCCACCACATCGGCACGAAGCGCACCTGTACCGACATCGGATACTTCGAGGCCTACAACCGCGACAATGTCGAACTTGTGGACATCCGCTCCAACCCGTTGGTCAAGATCACCACGTCGGGCATCCAGCTTCGTGACCGACAGATCGACGTCGACACCATCATCTTCGCGATCGGCTTCGACGCCATCACCGGCGCGCTGACGGAAATCGAGATTCGCGGCGTCGGGGGCCACCTCCTCACAGACAAGTGGGCCCACGGGCCGCGCACCTACCTCGGCATCCAGACCGCCGGATTCCCCAACTTGTTCATGATCACTGGCCCGGGCAGCCCCTCAGTCCTGAGCAACATGGTGGTGTCCATCGAGCAGCACGTGGACTGGATCACGGACTGCCTAAACCACTTGAGCCAGAACGGCATCAACCGCATCGAAGCGTCGGTGGACGCTGAGGACCAATGGGTGCAGCACGTCGCCGAACTCGCGGCCGACACCCTCTACCCCGAAGCCAACTCGTGGTACGTCGGAGCGAACATCCCCGGCAAGCCACGCACATTCATGCCGTACGTTGCCGGCTGCGGCCGGTACCGGCGCGAGGCCGAGGACGTCGCTGCCCGCGGCTACGCCGGCTTCATGTTAGGCGCCTCCAGTGCTGCCAAGAAGGAAGTCGACGCGTGATCAACCTCCAAGAAGAGTTGCAGAAGGACCCCGACCTGATCGCCTGCCTCGAGCGGCACGGAGTCCGCACCGTCATCGTGGGCGGATGCGACACCCATGGCGTAATGCGCGGCAAGCGAATGCCGACCGGTCAATTGTCCCGCATGCTTGAGCACGGTATGCCGCTCTGTGATGTTTTTTGGGTGATGCACGTCGACGAGTCCGGCCTTGTCGCCAAGCCAGAGGGAATCAACGGGTACTTCCCGACTGAGCGGCTTGGCTACCCCGACATCTTCGCCAAGATCGATCCGGCGACCTTGCGCCTAGTTCCCTGGCACGAGGACACGGCACTGCTCCTCGCTGACTGGCATCTGCCCCACGATGGTGGGCACGTCCCGATCTCGCCCCGGAGCGTGTTACAGCGTGTCGTCGAACGCACTCGCTCGATGGGATTTGAGCCAATGAGCGCGTTGGAGCTGGAGTTCTACCTGCTCAAGGAGAAAGTTGGCACTAAACATCTCAAACGTGCTGACGAACTAGTTCCTTTGCAGGAGGCGCCCAGCACCTACGGCGTCGTCCTGGGATCTCACCAGGAGACGATCGGCGCCATCATCCGCGATCGCATGCTCGAGTACGGGCTGCCGATCGAGGCGTGCAACCCCGAGACGGGTCCGGGACAGTTCGAAATCACCCTGCAGTACGACAAGAGCCTGAAGTCCGCCGACGATGCCTTTCTCTTTAAGTCCGCAGTCAAAGAGGTCGCTGCCCGGCACGAGCTCCTAGCCACCTTTATGGCAAAGCCCAACGGCGCCTGGGCGGGCAACAGCTGTCATATCCACGTCAGCCTGCGAGACAAGGAAGACGCCGGGGCCTTCTTTGCCCCGGGTCAGACCCACCAGATCTCTGAGACTATGCGGCACTTCGCTGGGGGTGTCCTCAGCACGATGGCGGAGTTCACGGCATTGATGGCGCCCACGCCGAACTCGTACCGCCGCTATGTCCCCTATTCCTGGGCGGGTACTACCGCCACGTGGGGCATCGATAATCGCTCCGCTGGCTTGCGGGCGATCTGCGAAGGCGAGAACGGCACCCGGCTTGAGCACCGTCAGCCGGGAGCTGACGCCAACCCCTACATCGCCACGGCTGCCCTTCTGGCCGGCGGGCTCCATGGGGTGCACAACAAGCTGGAGCCACCAGGACTGACCAGCATGGACATCTACGCGCTGCCAGCCGAGCAGGTGCCGTTGCTGCCCACCAGCTTGGCGGAAGCCCTGGACCTTCTGGAGGCGAGCGCCGTCGCTCGCGAGTGGCTGGGCGAGGAATTTGTTGATCACTTCCTCGCCATGAAGCGTGCGGAACTGAAGGCCCAGTCAATCGCTGTCACCGACTGGGAAGTGGCCCGCTACCTCGAGGCGCTGTAGTGCCGACAATACCCGGCCGTGAAGCCGCTGCGGCTCTTGATGAGGCAGCCAACCGCGCCCGGCCGAGCCTGCATCTGATGTCGCCGGCGCGGGCCCGCGATTGCTATGAGCGAGAAAGCTTGCGAACCGGCGGAGCACCGCTACCGGTGTCTGTGGTTCGGGACATGGCGGTCAATTCGCGCGTGCAAGCGCGGCTCTACCGACCGACGGAGGGCACCCTGCCCGTCGTGTTGTTCTTTCACGGGGGAGGTTGGGTGGTCGGCAGCATCAACACCCACGACCACATGTGTCGTGAGTTGGCTCAAAGAAGCGGATGCGCCGTGCTCAACGTCGGCTACCGGCTCGCACCCGAGCAGCCCTTCCCAGCAGCCGTCGACGACGCCGAGGCAGCGCTGTCATGGGTCCGAGGGCATGGCGCGGAACATGACCTTGACGTCGACCGCCTGGCTGTGGCGGGCGACAGCGCCGGCGGGAACGTCGCCGCTGCGTTGACCATCCGGGCACGCATGATGGGCGTACCGCTCCGTCTGCAACTGCTGTTCTATCCCGTCACAACCACCGACCTCGGCGTCGGCATCGACCCGCAGTACGAGGGCCTCGTCTTGTCCCGTGATGAGTTGGTGTCGCATCAGGACCACTACCTGCCGAACGCCACCGACCGACACAGCGCGGAAAGCTCACCCCTTGACTGCGCCGACCTGCGAGGACTCCCGGAAGCTGTCGTCGTCGTTGCCGAATGCGACCCAATTGCGCCGCAGGGTCTGCGCTACGCCGAGGCACTTCGTGTAGCGGACGTGCCAGTGACCGTGCACCTGCACCGCGGCAGCACTCACGGGTTCGCTCAGTTCCCAGGCGCTTTCGAGAAAGCGAGGACTGCGCTAGGGCAAGCAGCCGATGCCCTCCAACGGGCGTTTCTTGACGAGCGAGCGTGAACAATCTGCGAAGGTGCGACGCCGCAGCGGTCCTCGACGAAGCGTCGGGATGAAAAGAAGTCAACGCCCACCAAACGGTGCTCGAGAGGTAGTTCGCATCGGCGTATGAAGGACGAGATCGCCGACTCCGGAACTGAGCACCGAGTTTTTGCCGCAACGTGTCGACTGGAAGCAGATCAATACCCGTCTCGGCGCCGTCGTTAGATCCGAAGCAGCGTCCCCTCAGTCGCTGTGCTGACAGCGCCCCCGGGCGGCATCAGTTCTGCCTGTGTGTTGAGCTTCCCCGAGTAGATAACAACGGGCGTCGACAACAATCGAGGCGGAGGCGATCAACCTGCGGCCGCGAGCAGACGGAGGGTTATCCACCTACGAGACGATAGACAGGCTCTGAACGCACGTGCCCGTTGCAGCTGGCCGACCACTCTAGTAGCAGCTCAAACGAGTCGCTTCTTCTTCGTCCGCTCACACATCGAGCAGGTCGGCGCTCAGGCGATGGGTGGTCGCGACGCCTTGAGCAAGCACATGAGGACGAGGGTTGTCTCCGGTGACGGCAACGCACCGCATTCCGGCGGCAAGCGCGCCTTGGATACCCGGGACGGAGTCCTCGAAAACAAGAACGTCTTGGGGTTCGACACCCAGCAGCGCCGCACCCTTAAGAAACCCCTCGGGGTCAGGTTTGCCGTGCTCGACGTCTTCGACCGTGACGAATAAGTCGATGTGCTCGCCGGTCGAACAGTTGTTCAAGACCGCAAGGACGTCGTCACGTTGCGCGCCTGTCACGATCGCCATAGGAACCTCAAGGCGCGCCAGGTGTGCCACCAGTTCCGCAGCCGAATCAGTGATCGGAGAACGTTCTGCTACCAGCTGCTTGTAGCGGTCTCCGTGCCTAGCCAGCAGCTCGTCAACCAGGACCGAGTCGCCGCCGCCATGCGTGCGAACCGCGATTTCAACGATTTCTCGGTCGCTGTGTCCGAGTAGCCGCTCGGTGTATTCCTCCGGAGTCATTTGCCACCCGAGGTACTTGTGGAAGAGATCGGTGAAGCTGTTCAGCAGTATGGACTCGTCGTCAGAAAGGGTGCCGTTGAAGTCGAAGATGACAGCACGGTTTGTTCGTCTGCTCCAGTCGTTGATTAGTTTTTCCACCGATGGGTGGCTGGGGTCGGTAGTTGGCATCACAGCACCGGCCTTACGTAGGGCACCGAGATGTCGCCGTCGATGAGGAAGCTCCCGGTCGGCATGAAGGATGGGCCGTCGTTGGCCAAGAGTGCGTAGGGGCCGAGGTCGAGAGTCGAGACGTCCTCGAGCGGGACGCAGCGGGCGGTGCCGAAAGCGATACCGACGCTGCCGCCGTGGCGAGGTGCTGTCTGGGAAAGGTTGTCTACCTTGTCCTTCTTCGTGCCGTTCGAGGGCGCGAACCACTTCCGTACTTCATCGGCAGCAGCCGCCTTGCGAGCCGCAGGGGCTAGATCGCCACTAATGACCGCAGCTCTTCTCTTGGCTATGGGGCCGCCGCTGGCGAGTCCCGGGCCGATGGCGGGGCCGGCCTCAAGGGCGACGCGATCCTGCAGTCGGGTGATCATGGTGGCTGCTCCTCGTTTGCGATGAAGATGTTCATGTCGTCGAGAGGCATCGAAGTCGATGCGCCGTTCAGTCAATAGTCTAGTCTTTTGCGAGCATGTCAACCATTGCCGCTCCGCAGGTGGCGCTACCCGTGGACGAGTGCTGCGCGGCACAGGTAGGTGTGGACCGACCCAGAGGATGCTGTCGCGTCAGCGCTGACGTTGCTGTGGTCAGCGCCGCGGGGGTGGAGAGGTTGCGCCCAGCACCACCTCGAGGAGCACCGTAGGAAACGTTCCGGGCATACGTTGGGCACGATCTACTCCGTGGCATTGACCTCGGTACGTCCGGCCTCGGCGCGGCGCTGACCAGCGGTCTGGGTCTGCATCCGACCGCAAGTTGCTTCACCGGCGTGCCGGGCGAGGCGCGTCCTGGCGAACAATGGGTCTAGACCTTTCGACCTAGCGGCCCGTAGTGTCGTGCGCGTCAGATACTGAGCCCTTCTGACCATTCGCTGATCTGCTTAGCAATCGAGGAGTCCGATGTCGGCCGCCTTTCTTCAGGACGACCAGCTCGAATCGTTGTTTGACCAGATCCCGGCGCTTGCTGGCCGCCCGCGCTTCATCACCGAACTCTCAGGTGGACTCACGAACCGCAACTTGAAAGTGACTACGCCCGATGGGCGCTTCGTCGCGCGCTGCTCGGGTCTGGGCGGGGACGCTCTCGATATCGACCGTGATGTGGAATACCACAACTCTTGTGCTGCCGAGAAGGCGGGTGTTGGGGCTCCAGTCGTCGCATACCGCCCCGACCTCGGCGTGTTGGTCATCGAGTTCCTCGACGGCAGAACTCTCAGTCGGGAGACCATTAGAGACCAGGGCGTCATCGAGCGGATAGCGCTCTCGTGTCGCCAACTGCATGCGGGCCCGGCATTCCAAGGGACCTTCAACATGTTCGAGCGTCGGCAAGGCTACCTTCGAACAGTCCAGAGAAACGGGTTCCGACTCCCTCCGGGGTATCTCGACCACGCCGAAGCCCTTGGCCGCATCCAGAAGGCCCTCGCGGTGCGCGACGTCGGGACAGTTCCTTGCAACAACGATCTGCTCGCGGAGAACTTCGTCGACGATGGCGAGAAGGTTTGGCTCATCGACTACGAGTATTCGGGCAACAACGACGCCGCGTTCGAGCTTGGCAACATCTGGGGGGAGTGTCATCTTGACCTCGACCAGCTCGACGCACTGGTGACGGCCTACTACGGGCGCCACCGCCGGTCGAAGATCGCGCGGGCACGACTCCAGGGGATCGTCGGCCAGTATGGCTGGACCTTGTGGGGGATGCTTCTATGTCGTGTCAAGCAGCTGGCGCGAGCACTTCTGGTCCTGGGTGGGTCGCGGCGAGGGTGCGGAAGATCTGCCGTCCGACGTAGCGCTTGAGGCAGCGTCGGATTTCCTTGCTGGTCTTGCCCTCGGCCAGGCGCCGTTGGACGTAGGCCCGGGTGTCTGGGTCAGTTCGCATGCGGGTCAGCACGATGGTGTTCAGTGCCCGGTTGAGCCGGCGGTCGCCGCCGCGGTTGAGGCGGTGACGCACGGTGTTGCCGGACGAGGCGGGGATTGGTGCAGTGCCGGCGATCGCGGCGAAGGCCGCTTCGCTACGGATGCGTCCAGGGTGGGACCAGACGGTCAGGATGATGGCTGCGGTGACGGCGCCTACGCCGCGCAATTCGAGGAGCTCGGGCGCCTCGGCGGTGACGATCTCGGTCAGTCGCTGACGGTTCTCGAACAGCTCCTCATCGAGCACGAGCACGCGCTTGGCCAGTCGGACTGCCTCAGCGCGGGCGGTCGCCGTCCCGATCCCTTCCTCGCGACGTCGCCATCCAGCGATGGTGGTGACCTGCTGGGAAGTCAGAGACTTTCGGGCATCGACGCCGAGGTCGTGACTGCGCAGCATCGAGGTCAGTGCGTTGATGCACCTGGTCCGCTCGACGTTGAGGTGCTCACGGGCGACGGTGAGGACCCGCAGCGCGGTGTGCGCGCCGGCGCGCGCGATCACGTAGTAGCGAGGCCAGCGGCATGACCAAGCTGGCACGGGCAGCGAGGACAGCGTCAAGAGCGTCGGTCTTCCCGCGGCCACGTTCGCGCCGAGGGGTTGGTGCTTCGACCACGCGGTAGCCCGCATCAGACAGGACGTCGCTGAGAACAGCCCCGTAGGAGCCAGTTCCTTCGGCGGCGATCAGCACCGAGTCGAGATCACCTTGGGTGCGGCGACCGATCCAGTCCCTCGCGCGACGCAGCCCGGCCGGGGAGGTCGGGAAGGTGGCTTGGTCGAGCAGTGCCCCGCGGTCATCGACGACGGCGTAGCTGTGGGTTGCGGCGTGGGTGTCGACCCCTACGACGTAGCGGTAGGTCTCAGCCACCGTGACCGGCAGACTGGGCATGCGATGTTCTCCTCACTTGTTCGGGTTGGACGTCGTTGCCGGCGTCAGCCCGGGTGAGAAGTCACGACGAGGCGGGCCTGTAATGAGTCACACCACCGGGACGGCAATCCCGTTGGTGGACATGCTTCTGATCAAGCCATCGTTGTGGGCCAGGGTCGGCGCCGGCACCCAGCGCACGCTGGACAGATCCCAGGCATGACACCCCCAAGGGGGGTCAGGCGATTCAGGAGTCACAACGCGCACCGGGTGACCGACGCCAACCCTGCCAGCCAGCCCCAGGCCAGCCGAGACGAAGACTTACAGGCGGTTCACTCGGAGAATCTCTGGGGCACGAGACATCACGCGAAACGATCGTCTCAGCCACGTCGTACTCGCGACACGCCCGACCCCACGTGCTGTCGTTGACGAACGCTGTATCAACCCAACGGTGGTACACCACGACGGGGATCGTCGAGCCTTCCGGCATCCCCACGAGCCACTTGGGTCCGTCAGCCTCCTTCAGAAACTGGCGCCGCCACGGTCCTGTGCCACAGTGACCCGGGTGCGACAGATTCTCAGCGAACTGGGCCCGGTGGCGCTAGGACCCTTCCGGCGCGCCGATTTCGACGACATCCACGCCTTCGCGTCGGATCCCAAGGTCTGCCGCCACCAGCCGTGGGGGCCAAACACACCCGAAGACACCGACACCTTTCTCGACCATGTCCTCTCGGCAGACGATGAGCAGCGCCAGCTGGCCGTCCTCTCGGAAGAGAGAGTGATCGGCACCGCCGCGATCTGGACGACCAGCACCAGAGATCGAGTCGGTGAGATCGGGTACCTGCTCCATCCCGAATACTGGGGCCGCGGTTACGCCACGCTCATAGCCGCAGAACTGGTGCGGCTGGCGTTCCAAGACCTGGGCCTCGAGCGGGTAGCTGCTACCTGCCGGCCAGAGAACATCGCCTCCATCCGGGTGCTGGAGAAGGTCGGGTTTCAACGTGAGGGGCATCTTCGTGGCGCGGTCCTGATTCGCGGAGAGCGACAGGACTCTCTCGTGTTTGGCCAGTTGGCCACTGATGCGCAGGCCCACGGAAGCCAGCACTGATCTGTCACCGAGCGCACGTCGCGGTGGCAGAGAGTGGCCAACTGAGCAACACGCCCTAGCCATGATGCCCCTTAACGTGCTCTTGCAGACCGCGCTACAGCGCCAGTTCCCGCCTTGACCCGTCTACCCCCCGGTCGACTCCACGGAGATCATTAGCAGTAGCGGCGCACCCAGCACAATAAGCCCAGCCACAGTAGCGAGGATCGAAACTGCCCTGAGAGCGGCAATGGCGGGGTCAGGCCCCCAATCTGCCTCGCGCGGTCCTGAGCCTGCTTCTGGGTGTCGGTGTGTGCACTCGCTCGTTCTGCTCCGGGCGCCTTCGGGCCTTACCCCCGGGGGTAAGGCCCAGGGCCTGCACCCCGGGAAGGTGTCTCAGTGACCACCGTGTACCGCACGATCAAGCGCGCCAAGGCGCAGGAGGAGGGTCTGCAATGACCGCAGAGGTGACGTCGTGACTGCGCTGGGCCTGCTGACCATCGCCGCGGCACTGGCAATTGGTGTGTGGATGTTCGTTCGGGACGATCCAGTCGGTGGCCGCGACCGGATCTCCTACGGAAGTGCTAAGCGGGCACTGGAGACGATGACCGGTCTCGGAGCCATCGGCCTTCTTCTGCTCTTCGTGGGCACTCGGTGAGCGAGGTGAGCGGCATCAGTCCAGAGGAGCATGCTCGTCGGCGGGAGGAGGCTCGCCAGTTCCGACACAGCACGGAGATGGAGGGTGGCCGTGTCCCCGACGCTGCTCAGGCCGACGTCGCCGCTTACGAGCGCGGGGAACTCGACGAGGACGAGATGCTCCGTCGAGCACGTCGCCTCTACGGCCTCGATCACTAGATCCCCGGCCCGACTATCGTTCGCGGCCGGTCGGCGAAGGAAGACGCGTCAACCACCAGCGCAACATGGCTCGGCGTTCGCGCAGCTCGTTACGCACCTGCGCTCCAAGACGAGCAGTAAAGACCGACCGGACCGCGCGTGTTCGGCAGGCGGTCGACAGGACCCCCACACTCAGGGTTCTGGCACGGCGCGGAGTTGCCCAGCGGATGCTCGTCCATCGCCACGAGAACCTGCGCGAGCCACACGTCGGGGTCACGGTGCCAAGCGGGGAGGCGGCCGCCTAGACCCGATGCGTACTTCACGTGGAAGTCGGTCGTGATTCGTCACGAATCACGCGCTCTTCGGCCCCTGCAGGGAACGACCTAACGCCGCTCTGATCGGCATCGAGGTCGGTGCGGCGCGGTGCGTGCTGGCAGTAGCACCACCGCTGAATTCCTTGCCTGGGCGGCGACGCGATCTCGTCGATGCAGTCCTCGGGTGCGTGCGGTTCTTGGCAGGGCTTGCAGATCACGGATTCGTCCCTCTCGGTCAGAACAGGCGAGGTTGTTGGCGGTCGAGCTCGGACATCCCGAGACGTATCGCGGCGGTGACGTCGCTCTCGGCGAGGACTGCTGCCCGGATGGCTCGAGCCCGCCCGGCGCGACCGCGGACGTCGCGCAGGGGCGAGTTGATGCGGTGCCGTCGCAGGAGCCACTCAAGGTGGTTCTCGTGGTTGTCGGTGGCGGGCTCCAGGTGGGTCGGTCGCTGGCAAAGTGCCTCGTCGCAGCTGTGGCGCAGGACGGGCGCGGCACGCAGCGCTGCGGCCCCGTGCTCCAGGGCGTACCCGAAACGGTGAGCCAGGACGACGACGTCACGGCCGTTCGAGTCCGTGCCGACCCAGAACCGGCCGTGACCAGAGCGCATGATGGCCCCGGTGAACCACCAGTGCGTCTCGGTGACGGCCACCTTCGCGTGGTAGCGATCGCGCACGTCACTGTCCTCGAGGGCGTCCTCGAGGAAGCGAAGCCGCGCCGGGTCCATTAGTCCCGCCGCGGTGCGTCTTGGCGTCGAGACTCGACGTACTCGCGGTTCTGCTCCCACCGCTGAGCCGCCACCGCTCGCTGACGTGGCGTGGGGGCGCCAGGAGGCCCCGCCTTGCGACGCTGAGCGGTCGAGGCCATCGCCGCAGCCACAGCCCGGTCCCGGGCCGCAGTGTCATCGCGACCGGCTGCGGCCGCTCGCTTGTACGCGGCGTCGAGCTCAACGAGGTCCACCGCCGCGAGTGAGGGGTCGGTGTCCGGTCGGGGTGGGGGCTGCTCCTCTGCCTGGCGCTTCTCCTGCCTCCGGTCGCGACGGCGGGGCTCGTCCGACCAGGCCTGACTCTGGTGCACGCTCATAGCCGTCTCCCTGGGGTCGAGGGTGGATCGGGTCGCGGGTCGCGGGTCGTCTCGGTCGCTGGCGCTGGGTCGAGACTCCGTCGGTCCCGTCATGGACGGCCGGGTTGGTCGCTCTGTGCTGAGTCGGCTGATCTCCTCCTCCAGGGCGGCTAGCGATCGCGCCGAGCCGGTGGTCCGGTCTCGGACGTCATCGACGGCATCGACGGCGCGTGTGGTGCTGGATCGCGCCTCACCGACGTGCAGCTCGGCGCCGGTGGCCATCGCACGGGCGACCTGCGGCGTGGATGCCGGCATCGAGAGATACGCCTGGCCAGCAGCGACCGAGACATCGACGTGGCGCAGAGCGTTACGCGCAGTGCTCACACGGTGGTGTCCCTCGGCGACATTGCGCCGCACCGAAGCGATCACCGCTCGATCCTCGGAGAGCGTGGCGCGGGCATCCGCAGCCGCGAGATGCTCCCGTGCAGTGACCAAGTGCTCGCTGGCAGCGTCGAGATGCTGGGCTACTTCCTCTCGGGTGATCCCCGAGTCGGCTAGCGCCACCGCAACCTCACGGCTGTCGCTGCTGGCCTGAGCAGTCACCAACTCGGCAAAGTCGGCATCGTCGGCCCACTCCCCGCGCTGCGTCATCGCCGCGACATGCTCGACGTCGACACCAGCCCGGTACAGCTGGCCCTCAAGCCGCTCCAGTCCGTCGAAGGTGCGCAGCAGCTGCTCGCGACTGTCCTCCAGCGCGGTCAGCGCCGAGACGAGATCGCGCTCCAGGTCTTCAGTCGCCATCGCGGTCCTCCTCGACGCGTTTGCGCAACGTGGCGATCGCTGCGTCGACCTCCGAGAGAGCCGCCTCCCCTTCGCGGCGCACGGTCTGTGCGTGGCGGGCTCCCTGCACGAGGTCCTCTCGCCCGTCGGGCTGCTCCGCGGCGGTCATGCCACGTTGCTCTCGGCGGGAGCCTCGCTGACGGGCTCCGTGGGCTCCGTGTCCTCGGTGCTCGGCGCGCTCTGCTGGCCCCGCTTGCTCAGCGCACGAGCCTCGGCCTGGGTGATCTCGCACAGTTCGGCGATCTCGTCGAGACGCACACCCAAGGTGTCCTTGAGCTTGGAGACCGATGCCGCCATGTCCTGCTCCGCCGCAGCGGCGGCCTCCAGCGCTTCATCGCGAGAGGGCTGGAGCGGGGCGCGCAGGTCGATGCCGCGGGCGGCCGTGAGCAGCTCGACGGCGAGGACGCGGGCGAGCCCGTCGACGGAGCGGCGCAGCTTCCGGGCCGCGGACCAGCCCATGGACACGTGGTCCTCCTGCATGGCGCTGCTCGGGATCGAGTCGACCGAGGCGGGTGCGGCCAGGCGCTTGAGCTCGGAGACGATCGCCGCCTGGGTGTACTGGGCGATCATGTGGCCCGAGTCGACGCCGGGGTCGTCGGCGAGGAGGGCGTTGAGGCCGTGGTTGCGGGCGACGTCGAGGAAACGGTCGGTGCGCCGCTCGCTGATCGAGGCGAGGTCCGCGGCGACGATGGCCAGGAAGTCGAGGACGTAGGCGACGGGCGCGCCATGGAAGTTGCCGTTGGACTCGACGCGGCCGTCGCGGGTGACGACGGGGTTGTCGATGGCCGAGGCGAGCTCGCGCTCGGCGACGGTGCGGGCGTGCGCCACGGTGTCGCGCACGCCACCGGCCACCTGCGGCGAGCAGCGCAGGGAGTAGGCGTCCTGCACGCGCGTGCAGGCCTCCGGGTCGCGGTGGCTCTCGCGGATCGGGCTGTCCCGCAACACGGCCCGCAGGTTCGCGGCCGAGTCGGCCTGACCGGGGTGGGGGCGGATCGCGTGGAGGTCGGCTGCAAAGACGTCGTCCGTCCCGAGCAGTCCCTCGACGCTCATCGCGGCGGTGACGTCAGCGACCTTCAGCAGGGCGGTGAGGTCGGTGATGGCCAGGCAGAGCATGCCGAGCATGCCGTCGGTGCCGTTGATGAGGGCCAGGCCCTCCTTTTCGCGGAGCTCCACCGGGGTGATCCCGGCGGCCTCGAGGGCCTGCGCGGTCGGCATGCGGGTGCCGGACGCGTCGCGCACGATCCCCTCCCCCATGAGGGCGAGGGCGCAGTGGGCCAGCGGTGCGAGGTCGCCGGAGCAGCCGAGCGAGCCGTACTCGTGCACGACCGGCGTGATGCCGGCGTTGAGCAGGGCGAGGTAGGTGTCGAGGGTCTCGGGGCGGATGCCGGTGTGGCCCGTCGCGAGCGTCGAGATGCGCAGCAGCATGAGGGCGCGAACGACCTCGCGCTCCACCTCGGGACCGGAGCCCGCCGCGTGCGACCGGACGAGGGAGCGCTGCAGTTGCGCGCGAAGGTCGGTCGGGATGTGGCGGGTGGCGAGGGCACCGAAGCCGGTGGACACGCCGTAGTGGGCGACGGTGTCGTCGGCGAGGGCCTCGACGACGCCGCGGGCGCGGGCCACCTCGGCGCGCGCCTCGTCACTGAGGACGACGCGGGCATCGTGCCGGGCGACGGCGACGACGTCGGCGATGGACAGGGGGCCGGTGCCGAGCGTGATCGGCGCGGGAGTCGTTGCGGGCATGTCTCCATTGGAGCGCCGGGGCGGGGCCCGGGACAGTCGTCCAGCCGTGCTTCCGTCTCGGATGCGAGACAAGCACCCCGTGGCCGTGGGAGGGTGCGCGGGTGGCCAACGCTCCCGCCGCCGGCGCCGCCCTCGCCGTGCTGACCCTGCTGTCCCGACACAGCTCGCCCCTGCCCGCCGCGCAGATCGCTCGGGACGTCGGCCTGCCGCGCAGCAGCACATACCACCTGCTGCGGATCCTCGTCGATCACGGCTACGTCACCCATCTCGCCGAGGAGCGCCGCTACGGCCTCGGCATCGCCGCGCACGAGTTGGGCTCGGCCTATCAACGGCAGGAGCCGCTCCAGCGGGCGGCGCGTCCGCTCATGGCCCGCCTCGTCGACGCGACGACGCACAACGCCCATCTGGCGGTGCTCCATGGCCGCGACGTGCTCTACGTCATCGAGGAGCGTGCGGCGGGCCGACCCCTGCTCGTCACCGACGTCGGCATACGGCTGCCGGCCATCGACACGGCCTCGGGCCTGGCCATGCTGTCCGCGCTGACGACGGCGCAGATCAGCGCGCTGTATCCGCGGCGCGACCTCCTCGCGTTGATGGACGAGCGCGGGCCCTCGTCGGTGACCGAGCTGCGGCGCCGACTCGTCGACGTGCGGGCTCGTGGTCACGCCCTCGAGGAGGGATCGGTCAGCGCCGGACTGTCCTCGGTCGCCGTGCCGGTCCTCGACCACACGGGACACCCGATCGCCGGCATCGCGATCACCTACCCGACGGCCGAGGTCGACGACGCCGAGCGGGCCGCCCTCGTCGTCGCCGTCCGACGCACCGCCGCAGCGCTCGAGTCACGCCTCGGACGGCGCGCACCACTGCCCGCTTCCCCGGCCGCGCCACCTACGCTGGCCCCATGAAGGCGATCAGCATCAGCGAGCCCGGGGACGCCGACGTCCTGACCCAAATCGACACCGACGCGCCGGAGCCCGGCCCCGGCCAGGTCCGGATCAGCGTGGTCGCCGCGGGCGTCAACCGCGCCGACGTCCAGCAGCGCAAGGGCGTCTACCCGCCGCCCAAGGGCGCCTCTCCCCTGCCCGGCCTCGAGGTGAGCGGCACGATCGACGCGCTCGGCGAGGGCGTCGAGGCGTGGAAGGTCGGCGACGAGGTCTGCGCCCTGCTCGACGGCGGCGGCTATGCCGAGCAGGTCGTGGTGCCCAGCGAGCAGGTCCTGCCCGTCCCCGCCGGGGTCGACCTCGCCGACGCGGCGGCGCTGCCCGAGGTCGTCGCGACGGTGTGGTCCAACGTCTTCCTCACCGCCAACCTCCAGCCCGGCGAGACCCTGCTCGTCCACGGCGGCTCGTCCGGCATCGGCACCATGGCGATCCAGCTCGCCACGGCGATCGGGGCGAAGGTCGCGGTGACGGCCGGATCGGCCGACAAGCTCGAGGCCTGCCGCGAGCTCGGCGCCCAGGTGCTCATCAACTACCGCGACGAGGACTTCGTCGAGCGGATCAAGGAGGAGACCGACGGCCGCGGCGCCGACGTCATCCTCGACGTCGTCGGGGCCAAGTACCTCGCCCGCAACGTCGACGCCGTCGCCGTCGCCGGTCGCCTCGTCGTCATCGGCCTGCTCGGCGGCACGAAGGCGGAGCTCGACCTCGGCACGCTGCTGCGCAAGCGGGCCGCCGTCATCGCCACGACCCTGCGCGCCCGACCGCTCGAGGAGAAGGCGGTCATCGTGGCCGCCGTCCGCGAACACGTCTGGCCGCTGATCGAGGACGGGACCGTCCGCGCGGTCATCCAGTCGCGCCACCCGCTCGCCGACGCCGCGCAGGCGCACCGCGAGATGGAGGCCAGCGGCCACATCGGCAAGATCCTGCTCACGACCGGGCAGTAACTGGCACGGGGCGCTCCAGCACGCCTAACCTACGGAAACGTAGGTTTTCGATCGAGGAGCAGCCATGACCGCCACCACGTGGAGCCAGACCCACCTCCTGCAAGAGCTGAACCAGGTCGTCGAGGGCGAGCTCAACCGCCACATGGCGATCGCCAAGGAGTGGTTCCCGCACGACTTCATCCCGTGGTCCGAGGGGCGCAACTTCGACGGGCTCATGGGCGGCGAGCCGTGGCGGCCGGAGGACTCCGACGTCTCCGACGTGGCTCGCTCCGCGCTCATCGTCAACCTCCTCACCGAGGACAACCTCCCGAGTTACCACCACGAGATCGCGCAGATCTTCGGTCGCGACGACGCGTGGGGGACGTGGGTGCACCGTTGGACGGCCGAAGAGGGCCGGCACGGGATCGCCATGCGCGACTACATGCTCGTCAAGCGCCTCGTCGACCCGGTCGAGCTCGAGCGCTTCCGGATGACCCACATGTCCACCGGCTACGTCTCCGCCCACAGCGGCGAGCTCATCCACTCCCTGGCCTACGTGTCGTTCCAGGAGCTGGCGACCCGGATCAGCCACCGCAACACCGGCAACTTCACGCAGGACCCGATGGCCGAGCAGCTCCTGACGCGCATCGCCGCGGACGAGAACCTGCACATGATCTTCTACCGCAACCTGCTCAAGGCGGCGATGGAGATCGCGCCCGACCAGACGGTCATGGCGGTCCGTGACGTCGTCAAGAACTTCGCCATGCCCGGTACGGACATCCCCGGCTTCCAGCGCAAGGCCGTCGAGATGGCCGCCGCGGGCATCTACGACCTGCGTCAGCACAAGGACGACGTCGTCGCGCCCGTGCTGCGCTACTGGAAGTTCTGGGACATCGAAGGCCTCGGCGCCGAGGCCGAGCAGGCCCGCCTCGAGCTCTCCGCCTTCATCGACGGACTGGAGAAGCAGGCCAGCCGCTTCGAGGACAAGCGAGACACCCTCCGCGCGCGGATGGGCATCGAGGTCTGAGCCGGTGTCGTGATGGGGCCAGGTGGCCCCGCTGAGTCGAGCTGAAGCCCGGATGAGGGATGCCTCATCCGGGCTTCATCGACACCTCACGACGGGCGGCCACGGTGGGACCACTGGCCGGGAGGACCGGCCACCTACAGAGGGGAAGCCCATGTCGCTCCGCACCATCACCTCCGCCGGATTCGCCGCCGCGCTCGTCGTCGGCGGCTCGATCGCCGCAGCCGGGCCGGCCTCCGCCGACACCCGCTCCTGCACCGGTTACCTCGTCGGCAAGACCATCGACGACGACGTCCGCGTGCCCTCGGGCAAGACCTGCCGGATCGTCGACTCGACCATCAAGGGCAACATCAAGGTCCACTCGCTCGGCACCCTGCTCCTGTCGCGGTCCAGCGTCGACGGCAACATCCAGACCTACAAGCACCAGAAGGTGTCGGCTGCCAACTCCACCATCAAGGGTGACGTGCAGCTGTCGTACGGCGCCTACGCCACGCTCAAGAGCAACCGGATCGACGGCAACATCCAGTCCGAGTACAACCGCGCCACGCAGAGCGTCGGCTACAACAGGGTCGACGGGGACATCCAGTTCTTCAGCAACCGCTCGGGCTCGAAGACGATCTACCGCAACACCGTCGAGGGCAACCTCCAGTGCAAGAGCAACTCCCCGGCCCCCACCGGCTGGAGCAACGTCGTCCACGGCAACAAGGAAGACCAGTGCCGCCGGCTCTGACCACCTGAGGGCACACGGGGCAAGATGGTCGGCATGAGCGACGAGCAGGAGCAGCAGCCCACGCAGGAGCAGCCGACCGCCGAGTCCACCGCCCCGACGGCGGGCCACGACGACGGCGAGGTCAGCCGCGTCGTCGTCGTGACCCCCGAGGGGATGGGCGTGGCCTCGGGCGGGGACGCCGCCGACCTGATCGAGCACCCGGCGAAGGTCATGCGGATCGGGTCGATGATCAAGCAGTTGCTCGAGGAGGTCCGGAGCGCGCCGCTCGACGAGGCCGGCCGCGCCCGCCTGGCGGAGATCCACTCCCGTTCCATCGCCGAGCTCAAGGACGGCCTCGCGGACGAGCTCGTCGAGGAGCTGGACCGGCTCGCGCTCCCCTTCACCGACGCCCACCCCTCCGACGCCGAACTGCGCATCGCGCAGGCGCAGTTGGTGGGCTGGCTCGAGGGACTCTTCCACGGGATCCAGGCCGCCCTCGTCGCCCAGCAGGTGGCCACGAAGATGCAGCTGCAGCAGATGCGGGCCCTACCGTCGGGGCCGCTGCCGCACCCGAGCGCGGGTCCGGCGACGGATCCGACACCGGCGAGCGAAGGGGGCCAGCCCGGTCAGCCCGGCTTCCCCCCGGCGCACGAGGGCACCGGCCAGTACCTCTGACTCAGCCGACGGCGGCGGCCGCGGCACGGCCCGCGGCCCGCCCGGAGAAGACGCACCCGCCGAGGAAGGACCCCTCGAGCGCGCGGTAACCGTGCAGGCCACCGCCGCCGAAACCGGCGACCTCACCGGCGGCGTAGAGGCCGGGCACGGGCTCGCCGCCCGCCGCGAGCGCCCGTCCCGACAGGTCCGTCTCGAGCCCGCCGAGCGTCTTGCGCGTGAGGATGCCGAGCCGCACCGCGACGAGCGGCCCGTGCTTCGGGTCGAGGATCCGGTGCAGGGGGAAGGCGCGCTTGCTGAGCCGGTCGCCGCGGTACTGCCGGGCCACATGGATGGCGGCGACCTGGGCGTCCTTCGTGTAGGGGTTGTCGACCTGCCGGTCCCGGGCCACGATCTGCCGTTCGAGGTGCTCCGCGTCCAGCTCCGGGCCGGAGCCGAGGGCGTTCATCCGGGCGACGAGCTCGGGCAGGGTGTCGGCCGTGACGAAGTCGGCGCCGTGGTCGAGGAAGGCCTGGACGGCCGGGGGCGCCGAGATCACCGGGCGCTTGAGGACGTCCTTGACGCTCTTGTCGGTGAGGTCGAGGTTCTGCTCCGATCCCGACAGCGCGAACTCCTTCCCGGCGATCGACGTGTTGAGGATGAACCACGAGTGGTCGTGCCCGGTGCGCCGGAGGTGCTCGAGCGTGCCGAGGGTGTCGTAACCGGGGAAGTTCGGGGCGGGCAGCCGGTCGCCGTTCGCGTCGAACCACATCGACGACGGACCGGGCAGGATGCGGATGGCGTGGCCGGGCCAGATCGGGTCCCAGTTGCGCACACCCTCGACGTAGTGCCACATCCGGTCCCGGTTGATGAGGTTGGCGCCGGCCTGCGTGGCGATGCCGATCATCCGGCCGTCGACGTGCGCGGGGACGCCCGTGAGCAGGTGCTCGGGCGGGGCGCCGAGCCGCTCGGGCCAGTTCGCGCGAACGAGGTCGTGGTTGCCGCCGATGCCGCCGCTCGTGACGATGACGGCCTGCGCACCGAACTCGACGTCCTCGAGGACGTCGCGATTGCTTGCGGCCCCGCGCTCACTCGCGTCGGGCGCCAACCGGACGCCGCGCACGCCGGTCACGGCGGCGTCGCTGACGACGAGCTCGTCGACCCGCACGCGGTGCGCGTAGGTCACCAGGCCACGCTCCTTCGCCTCCGCCACCCGACGGACGAAGGGGGCCAGCACCCCGGGCCCGGTCCCCCAGGTGATGTGGAAGCGCGGCACCGAGTTGCCGTGGCCGCTGGCGTCGAGGCCGCCGCGCTCGGCCCACCCCACGAGTGGGAACCAGCGCATCCCCTGCTGATGCAGCCACGAGCGCTTCTCCCCCGCCGCGAAGTCGACGTAGGCCCGGGCCCACTGTCGCGGCCAGTGGTCCTCGGGGCGGTCGAAGCCGGCGGATCCCTCCCAGTCCTGCCACGCCAGCTCGACGGAGTCCTTGATGCCCATGCGCCGCTGCTCGGGGCTGTCGACGAAGAAGAGGCCCCCGAAGGACCAGTGGGCCTGCCCGCCCAGGTTGGCCTCGGACTCCTGGTCCACCAGGAGCACGCGGCGACCCGCGTCGGTCAACTCGGCGGTGGCGACCAGGCCCGCGAGGCCGTGGCCGACGACGATGACATCTGCGTCCATGGCCCTCAACGTACTCGGCGAGCCGCTCCTACGATGGACTGATGCGGCACCACCTGGCACGGATCCTCTCCCGGGTCGCCCTTGCCCTCACGGTGCTCCTCGGCGGATACCTCGCCGGCGTCGCGGCGACCGTGCTCGCACCCACGTCGATCGAGACGCCCTACTACCGCGCGGACGTCACGCTGACGGCCGATCCCCGGATCCATTCGCGGATCGACGCGCAGACGACGGTCGGCTCGGTCGGGGCCGCCTTCGCCGGGCTGGCCCCCGGCATCCGCGTGGAGCCGCGGATCAAGCCGTCGATCACCCAGGTGCTCGACGGCCCGATCACCATCCGGGGACTGCAGCCGACCTCGGCCCAGGTGTCCGCCGCCGTCCGTCAGGCCGCTCTGGGCGTGGGGCTGCGGTTCGCGGTCGGCGCGGTCGTCGGGGTCGGCGCCGTCCTCGCCCTCGCCCGGCGGCGGCCCACGTCACCGGCCACCCCGCGCGCGAAGGGGGCCGCCCGCCTCCTCGCGGCCGCCACGGCAGGGTGGGTCGCCGTCGTCGGTGGCGGCGCCCTCGCGGTCCAGAGCACCTACCGGGCCGAGCGGCTGACCGCCTTCGACGCCACCGGCCTCATCGGGCTCGCCACCGAGAACCGCTCCCTCCTCGAGGACGTCGAGACCCGGGCCAATCAGGCCACCCCGTACCTGAAGAACCTGCTCGCCCTCTCCGATGCCCTCAAGCAGCAGTACGCGCCCGCGGAGGTCGACGCGGGCGGGGCCGTCCGGATCCTGCTCGTCTCCGACATCCACGCCGCGAACCAGTACGCGCTGATGCGGACGATCGTGCGCGAGCAGGGCATCGATGCCGTCATCGACACGGGCGACCTGATCAACCTCGGGGTCCCGCAGGAGGCCGTCCTGTCCCGGCTCTACTCCGGCATCGCCTCGCTCGACGTGCCCTACCTCTTCGTCTCGGGCAACCACGACGCCAACGCTCCGGGGTCCACCGAGCTGCGGGACCGGCTCGCCGAGGTGCCGAATGTCGTTCTCCTGCAGCCCGATGCGGAGACCTATCGCGAGGTCTCCGTCGGCGGCGTCACCATCGCCGGCTTCAACGACCCGCGCTGGTTCGGCGACGACGACCGGGACAACGCGGCCAAGCAGGTGCCGGCGCGCGAGGCGTGGCAGCGCGCCTTCGAGGGACGGACCGCGCCGGATGTCGCGGTCTCCCACGAGCCGGCGGCCGTGGACGGTATCGCCGGGAGGATCCGGGTCAACGGCCACTTCCACGCGGCGGCGCTGGAGGGCAACCGGATCCAGGTCGGCACCTTCACCGGCGGCGGGACCCTGTCCCACTACGTCGCGCGCCAGACCGAGGACGGGTCCGAGCTCGTGGGTCAGCCGGCCGCCTTCGACATCCTGTCCTTCGACGCGAGCTGCGACCTCGCCTCGCTGTCGCGCTACCAGTTCCGCAACCTGACCGAGGGGCGCCCGGCCTACGACAGCGTGCAACTCGTCAACGGCGCCCGCGTCACCGAGCCGCTGCCCACCGACGGCGAGGACGCCAGCGCCCGCACCTGTGGCCCGACGGCGGGCGCCCCGGCTGTCGAGGTGACGACGACCGACGTGCCCGCGCGCGAGCCCGCCGAGTGATGCCGACGCCCGGTGCCTGAACCGTCGCCCCCACGCCCGAATCCGCGAGCCGGAGCGACCTAGGGTGGAGGCATGGACACCCGTGAGTTCGACCTCGTCCTCGTCGGCGCGACCGGCTTCGTCGGGCGGCTGATCACCGATCACCTTGCTCGGTCCACCCCGCCGGGCACGAAGATCGCCCTCGCCGGGCGATCGAGCGAGCGCCTCGAGTCGCTCCGGGAGGGCCTGTCCGGCGAGGCAGCGACCTGGCCACTCCTCGTCATCGACACCCTCGACGAGGCCGCCGTCGGCGAGCTGGCCGCCCGCACGCGCGTGGTCGCGACGACCGTCGGGCCCTACCAGCGCTATGGCGTCCCCCTCGTCATGGCCTGCGCCAACGCGGGCACGCACTACTGCGACCTCACCGGTGAGGTCCTCTTCGTCCGTCGGGTCATCGACTCCTGCCACGACGTCGCGGAGCGCACCGGCGCCCTGATCGTCACGGCCTGCGGCTTCGACTCCATCCCCTCGGATCTGTCCGTCTGGGCCACGGCCGCGGCGGCGAAGGCGGCCGGTGACGGCGAGCTGACCGAGACGACCCTCTTCGTCCGGCGCCTGCGCGGCGGTCTGTCCGGGGGCACCATCGACTCGGCCCGCCAGCAGGCCATCGACATGGGCACCGACGGCGAGGCCAAGCGCATCGTGACCGACCCCTACGCGCTGAGCCCCGATCGTCAGGCCGAGCCTCGCCGGCGCCCGGCGGCCGGCGAGTCGAGCGCGCCAGCAGGCATCCCCGGCCGTCTGGCCGCGGTGTCGCGACGCCTGCCGGTCACGCGCGGGAGCGATGGACACTGGACGGGCCCCTTCGTCATGGCCGCCTTCAACACCCGCATCGTGCGCCGGTCCAACGCCCTGCTCGGCTGGGCCTACGGCCGCCACTTCCACTACCGCGAGGTGCAGGACTTCGGGACCTCGCGGTCGGCGCCCGCCAAGGCGCTCGGTACCTCCGCGGCGCTCGCCGGGGTCCTCGGCGGACTCTCCTTCGCGCCGACCCGTCGCCTGCTCGACGACCGGCTCCCGAAGCCGGGCCAGGGCCCGAGCGCCGAGGAGCGGCGGCGCGGGCGCTTCACCATGGAGGTCCTCGCCGAGACCACGTCGGGGGCGACCCACCGCACGACCTTCGGTGCCCGACTCGACCCCGGTTACGAGGGGACGGCCGTCATGTTCGGCGAGGCCGCGCTGTGCCTCGCACTCGACCGGGACCGACTCACCGACCGTGGCGGGGTGCTCACGCCGGCGACGGCCATGGCGGCGCCGCTCGCGGACCGCCTTCGTGCGCAGGGGTTCACGCTGGAGTCGACCCGCGACTGAGCGTTGACGGCGGGACCAGCGGAATGCGACGAGCGGTCGCGTCGTTGGCATATATAGTTGAACATTCAACGGTCACCCAAGGAGCGCAGCATGCAGTTCGGCATCTTCACGGTCGGAGACGTCACGACCGACCCCACCACCGGGCGGACCCCGACCGAGCACGAGCGCATCCGGGCGACCGTCGCCATCGCGAAGAAGGCCGAGGAGGTCGGGCTCGACGTCGTCGCCACGGGTGAGCACCACAACCCGCCCTTCGCCGCCCCCGCGAACCCCACCGTCCTCATGGCGCACCTCGCCGCCCAGACCGAGCGGATCATCCTCTCGACGGCGACGACCCTCATCACGACGAACGACCCGGTCCGCCTCGCCGAGGACTACGCCTATGTCCAGCACCTCGCCGGGGGACGCGTCGACCTCATGATGGGCCGCGGCAACACCGGCCCCGTCTACCCGTGGTTCGGCAAGGACATCCGGCAGGGCATCGCCCTCGCCGTCGAGAACTACGCGCTGCTGCACAAGCTGTGGCGCGAGCAGGACGTCAGCTGGTCGGGCCGGTTCCGCACCCCCCTCGAGGCCTTCACCTCGACGCCGCGACCGCTCGACGGCATCCCGCCCTTCGTCTGGCACGGCTCCATCCGCTCCCCCGAGGTCGCCGAGCAGGCCGCCTACTATGGCGACGGCTTCTTCCACAACAACATCTTCTGGCCGATCCAGCACACGCGCCAGATGGTCGAGCTCTACCGGCGCCGCTTCGAGCACCACGGCCACGGCCCGGCGGACACGGCGATCGTCGGCCTCGGCGGGCAGGCCTTCATGGCCCGCAACAGCCAGGACGCCGTCCGGCAGTTCCGGCCCTACTTCGACAACGCGCCGGTCTACGGGCACGGGCCGTCGCTGGAGGAGTTCACCCGTCAGACACCGCTCACCGTCGGCTCGCCGCAGCAGGTCATCGAGCGCTACCTGACGATGGCCGACGAGGTCGGTGACTACCAGCGCCAGCTCTTCCTCCTGGACCACGCCGGCCTGCCCGTGACCACCGTCTTCGAGCAGCTCGAGTTCCTCGGTGGCGAGGTCGTCCCCGTGCTCCGCAAGGAGCTCGAGGCCCGGCGTCCCGCGCACGTGCCGAGCGACCCGCCCACCCACGCGTCGCTGCTCGCAGCCGCCACGGCCGACACCGGTGCGGGTGCGCGGTCCGAGCACGAAACCTACGCCCACGAGACCTACGGGCACGGCGTCGCCGGGCTCGCCGACGACGTCACCGGCGCGAGCCCGGCGGGAGCGGGGGCCTGATGCGCCGTGTCGTCGTCATCTCCGCCGGGCTGCGCAAGCCGAGCTCGACCCGCTTGCTCGCGGACCTGCTGGGGGACGCCTCCGCACGTGCCCTGCGAGACCTCGGCGAAGAGGTCGAGGTGGAGGTCGTCGAGCTGCGCGACCACGCCCACGACCTGACCAACGCCCTCCTGTCCGGCTTCGCCTCCGAGGAGCTCCAGGGCGTGCTCGACCGGGTCGCGCACGCCGATGGCCTCATCGCCGTCACCCCAATCTTCAGCGCGAGCTACAACGGACTCTTCAAGTCGTTCTTCGATGTCCTCCCCGAGGGCGGCCTGCACGACAAGCCCGTGCTCCTCGGCGCGACGGCCGGGACCGCACGGCACAGCCTCGCCCTCGAGTTCGCCGTCCGTCCGCTCATGGCCTACCTGAAGGCGGACACGGTCAGCACGTCCGTCTTCGCCGCCAGCGAGGACTGGGGCGCGACCGCCGGGGCGGGTCAGAGCCCTGCCGCGTCCGAGGGCACCGACGGCGCCATCGACGACAGTGCCCGCGACACGGCGACGCAGGCCGCCCACGGCAGCCTGCGCGCACGGGCGATCAGGGCGGGCGCCGAGTTCGCGGCCGAGGTCCACGCCCGCGGCGACGTCGTCGTGCCGGACGAGTTCGCGGTCGTCGACTTCACCGAGCTGCTCCGCGGCGCCGGGGACTGACCCGACGGGACCAGTCCCCTTCCGCTGCCGCCCCTACGAATCGCCGGGCCTCCGCCGAGTGCCCCCTCCCTGCAGGAGAATGTCCGCATGCCCACCGTCGTCTTCGTCCACGCCCATCCCGATGACGAGGCGAGCCAGACCGCCGGCACCATGGCGCTCCTGGCGCGTCAGGGCCACCGCGTCGTCAACGTCATCGCCACCAACGGCGACCACGGCGCCGCCCTGGCGGGCCTGGCCGACGGCGAGACCGTCGCCGACGTGCGGCGGCGCGAGGCCATCGCGAGCGCCGAGGTCATCGGGATCCACCGTGTGGCCTGGCTCGGCTACGCGGACTCGGGCATGACCGGCTGGGAGCAGAACCACCACCCGGGCGCCTTCATGGGCGCGGACCTCGACGAGGCCGCCCACCGCCTCCGCGCCGTGCTCGACGACGAGGACGCGGACGTGTTGATCGGCTACGACTGGCACGGCGGCTATGGCCACCCCGACCACATCAAGGTCCACCACGTCGTCCACCGGGCCGCGGACCTCGCCGCCCGCCGGCCGCGCGTCCTCGAGTCGAGCATGAACCGCGACCACGTCCGTCGCGGATGGGAGGCCTCGCGCGCCCAGGCCGCCGAGATGGGGATGGACCCGGACGCGATGAACGACTTCGACCCCGACCGCCCGATGGACGACGGCAACCCGCTCGGTCAGCCCGAGACCGAGTTGCACCACCGCGTCGACGTCCGCGAGCTCATCGAGGTCAAGCGAGCGGCTCTGGCCGCCCACGCCAGCCAGAGCGACGCCGCCGGCATGCTCCAGATCCCGATCGACTTCTTCCGTGAGGGCTTCGGGTGGGAGTTCTACGCCGAACCCGGCCGGGAGCCCGGCCTGACCGACGGCCTCCCCATCTGAGCCTGACGGCCGCACGCCACCGCGTCAGCGGCGGGTGACGAGTTCGGGGTTCCCCTCGGTGAGGTGGGCGTGGTCGTTGAGCGTCACGAGGCGCAGGCCGCGGCCGTCGCCGAGCCCGTGATCGGCAAGTTCGAGGGTCGTCACGCCCGTGTTGACGAGCACCTTGTTCACGGCGATCCACGTCTCCGTGGGGCCGCTGAGCAGGCGGGCGCAGATCCGCGAGATGACGCCGGCCGACGTGACGACGACCGCCGTGCCACCGTCGGGCACCGCCCCGGTCAGCCGTTCGAGCGCGTCGTCGACCCGGGCGCAGAACGCCTCGAACGACTCCACGTAGTCGCCGGGATGCTCCCCGCGGGTCCACCGATCCATGGCCGTCAGGAACATGTCGTGGAAGGCGACCCGCGGGTGGAAGGTGCGCGCCAGGTCGGCCTTCATGAGGACCATCGACCGATAGGCGGGCTTGTGTGCCGCGATGACCCCCATGTGATCGAACTCGGCGAACCCGGGATCCGGGGTCGCCTCCCCCGTCCACCCGGCCGCCGCCGCCGCGGCCTGGGCCGTCTGCTCGTGGCGGCGCATCGAGCCGGTCACGAGCAGATCCGGGCGGACGCCGCGCGCGGCCAGGGCCTCGCCGAGGACCGCACCCTGACGCATCCCGAGCGGCGAGAGGTTGTCGTACTCGCGCTTCCCCCAGGACGCCTGCCCGTGGCGGACGAGGTGGATGACGGTCACGTCGTCAGCGCCGCAGGCCGGCGAACCCGCGACTCGTCAGCCGCCGCGCCGCCACGTCGAGGGCCAGGTTGTAGACGGGGAGCGCGAAGCGGCGAATGCGCCAGGCCACCTGCCCGTCGACGTCGGTGAGGATGATCCGACGGTGGCGCGCGATCCCCTTCACCGTCCGGCGGGCGACGGTCTGCGCGCTGCGCGGGGCGCCGTCGATGAGGTGGCGAGCCATCGACTCCAACTCCTCGTCGTCGTTGTCCAGCGAATCCGCGAGCGACGTCCGGAAGAAGCTGGGGCAGATCGCCGAGACGATGACGCCTCGCGGCGCGAGCTCGTGCGACAGGCTGTCGGACAGCGCGACGACGCCGGCCTTGACCGTGTTGTAGGCGGACATCCGTGGGGCGTGGACGAGCCCCGCGAGCGAGGCCACGTTGGCGATGTGTCCGGAGCCCTGCGCGATGAACATCGGCGCGAAGGCGTGACAGCCGCGGGCGACGCCCAGCAGGTTGACGTCGGTGATCCGCTCCCAGTCCTCCATGGAGGTGCTCTCGATGGCGCCACCGACGATGATCCCCGCGTTGTTGACGAGGAGGTCGAGGCCGCCCCACTGCGCCAGGAGCCACTCGCGTGCCCGCTCCCAGTGCGCGTCGTCCCGGACGTCGAGCTGCAGGTAGTCGGCCCCGGCCGGAACGCCGGCCGGCCGCTCCGCCGCGAGGTCGGCGCCCAGGACCCGTGACCCGGCCGCGAGGTATTCCTGCGCGAGCGCCTGGCCGAAGCCCGACGCCGCACCCGTGATGAGGACTCGTGCCGGCGTCGTCATCGGGGGATCACTCCCGCCCGCTCGTGGTAGGCCGGTTCCGCGGCCCCCTTCGTCAGGGCCGCCGCGCGGGCGACCTTCGCGTTGCGGCCGAAGAGGAGGCGCAGCTGCTCGATCCGCTCCCGGGCGAAGACTCGGCGGGCCGAGGCCCCCGGTGCCGCGAGGAAGAGGCGCTTCGACGCCGCGAGCGCGTCGGGCGACCGGGTCAGGAGGGTGTCGACGAGTTCGGCTGCGGCGGCATGCGGGTCGTCGGCGACCCCCGACGCCAGGCCGTAGTCGTACGCGGCCCTCCCGTCGAAGATCTCGCCGGTCATCGTCAGCCGCTTGGCCAGGTCGAGCCCGACCTGCTCGGTGAGTGACCGGATGCCGCTCATGTCGGGGATGAGCCCCCACTTCGCCTCGAGCACCGACCAGCGGGCGTCCGGCGTCGTGTAGCGGAAGTCGGCACCCATGGCGATCTGCAGTCCGCCGCCGAGGCAGTTGCCGGTGACGGCGGCGACGACGGGGACGGGCATGCGGCGCCAGACCCAGCACGACTCCTGGAAGACGTTGGTCCCGCGCCGCGGGTCGGGGACGAACCCGAGGACGAGCGACGAAGGGCGCTTGAGGACGGTCGCGAAGTCGAGCCCGGCACAGAAGGAGTCACCCTCCCCCGAGAGGATCACGGCCCGCAGCGACCGGTCGGCGCTCAAGCGCCGCCCTGTGTCGGCGAGGTCGCGGAGCATCGGCAGCGTCAGCGCATTGAGCTTGTCGGGTCGGTCGAGGCGGACGTGAGCGACACCCGCGTCCACCGTGGTCGAGATGTTGCTCGTCATGAGTCCAGTCTGACAGTCGCACGCGCTCCGGGACCCCCGTACGGGCCTCTCCATGCCACGCTGGTCGGGTGACCTCTCCCACGCCGCCGGTGCCCGACGTCGATCCGCGGGCCGAGCGCCTGCTGTGGGTCGGCGGCTACACCCCGGAGATGGGTGGGACCGCGCCCGGCCTGACCGCATGGGTCGTCCCGAGCGACGTCGGACCCTCCCGGCCGCCCCGTCGGGTCGCCGTGGTCCCCGGTGATTCCCCGAGTTACGTCGTCGCGGCGGAGGGGCTCGTCGTCGCGGCGCACGAGACCACGCCCGGCCGCGTGTCGGCGACGCGTCCGGGCTCGAAGGAGCCGCTCAGCGTCACCGTCGACGCCGGCGGCGAGGGCCCCGCCCACGTCGCCGTGGCCGGAGGCCATGCCGTCCTCGCCCACTACGCCGGGGGCAGCGTCAGCGCCGTCGAGTTGTCGGCCGACGGCCGCCTCGGGGAGGTCACGGGGTCGGTCACCTTCGCGGGGAGCGGACCGCACCCGGACCGGCAGCGGAGCGCGCACCCGCACCAGGTCGTCGTCGACCTCGGCGGCGGCGAGGGCACCGACAGCGGCGAGCACACCGACGGGCACGATCTGCTCGTCGCCGACCTCGGCACCGACCGGATCCACCGGGTGCGGCTCGCCGCAGACGGATCCCTCACCGACCTGGACGACCCGATCGTCCTGCCCGCCGGCTCCGGGCCGCGCCATCTCGTGCGCACGGGCGACCTCGTGGTCGTCGTCTGTGAGCTGACGAGCAGCCTGTGGGTCGCCCGGCGCGAGGACGGGTCGTGGCACGAGACGGACCACCGCTCGACGCTTGCGAAGCCCCTCGAGCCGGGATGGACCTCGGATGCCGGGGTCGGCAACCTGCCCGCCGCGATCTGCCTCGTCGAAACGGGGCCGGGCACCACGCCCGACGCCACCGTGCTCGTCACGAATCGCGGCGCCGACACGGTGGCCGTCTTCACCCTCGATCGCGCGTCGGGGACGGTCCACTGCACGGGTGACCTGCCCGCCGCCGGCACGTGGCCGCGCGACGCCCTCGTCGACGGCGACCTGCTCTGGGTCGCCAACGAGCGCAGCGACGGCGTCGCGGCCCTGCGCTGGCGCCTCGGCGACGACGCACCGGCCGGCGCGCGCCTCGGGGACGTCGTGGCACGCATCGACACCGGTTCGCCGACGGGTCTCGCGCTGACATGAGCAGGATCGTCGGACACCTCCCCCGAGGGCGTGCGGGGCGCGTCCTCGCTGCCGTCCTGGTCGTCGTCGCGCTCGTCGCGGCCACGATCCTCGCCGCCGTGGCGCTCCGCTCGCCGGGTGACGAGACCACGAAGGCGCCACCGGCGACCTCGGCGACCTCGGCGACCAAGACCCCGAGCACCGAGACCGCGAGGGGGGCCCTCGCCCTCGTGCGTGACCCGGCGGCGCGGGCGTGGCAACTGCGCCCCGACCCCGCGGCCGCCGTGACGACGACGGGGCCCCTCGTCCCGGATCCGGAGCACGCGCCCGGGGATCGCGGCCCCGCCTACGGCCGCGACTGCCAGGTGGCACCCGACGTCGTGGCGGTACCCACGGGTGAGCGGTGCACCTTCGGCGACGTCGACGGCGCGACGGAGGTCGCCATCGTCGGGGACTCCAAGATGCTCCAGTGGCTCCCGGCCCTGGACGTCATCGGACGGACCGAGGGCTGGCGCCTGCGCGTCCTGACGAAGTCCGCCTGTGGCTTCACCAACGTCGGCCAGTACGCCGAGTGCGTCCGCTACAACAAGGCCCTTCGCACGCACCTGCTGACGAAGGCGAACCGTCCGGACCTCGTCATCACGTCCCTCGGCGACCGCCCCAGCGATCGCCTCGCCGCCAGCCTGGCGCGGAATCTCTCCGCCCTCGAGGACGCGGGCGCCACGATCGTCCTCCTCGCCGACAACCCGGCACCCGACGCGGGCCAGGTGCCCACCCCCACGGAGGCCGGGGTGGGATTGGTCCTGGGCTGCGTGCGGGACCATCCCGACGACTGGAGCGTCTGCACCTATCCGCGCAACGACGGCCGGGGCACCCGCATCCTCCGGTCCGCGGCGGACGACCTCGCCCGGGCCGCCTTCGTCACCGTCAACGAGTGGATCTGCCCGACGCCGCGGTGTCCCGCCGCCGTCGGCGGGACCCTCGTCTATCGCCAGGGCACCCACCTGACCGCGAGCTACGTCGCCTCGCTGGCCCCCGCCCTGCACCGGGCCCTCCTCAACGCCGGTGTCGGCGAGGCCGAGCCGATCCCCCCTTCCCTCGGTTGAAAGCGCCATTCCCGACAAACGCGACGAGTCGCAATCGCTCGCTCCGGCGCACGACCCCGATCGCCGCCCGCCGCGGTTACGGTGGTCGCACTGCCGATGCTCGTCGGTAGGAGGCAAGGGGAGATCATGGGGCAGATTTCGACGTCCAATTCCGAGACGGATCGGGACGCGACGACGACGGATCCGGGGCGCGGTGGTGCTCCGCTGCGCGCCCGTGCGCGTGACGCGGCCCGGCGACTGCCACCCCTGGCCTGGCGCGATGCCCGCATCGCCGAGCTGCGTGACGAGCGCGACGCGCTCCGAGCGCGACTGAGCGCCCTCGAGGCCGACAACCGGACCCTCAAGGCGCAGCTGCGGGAGGTCCCCCGGCAGCGGGACGAGGCCGCGGCCGTCGCCGAGGGGGTGGCCACCGGTCGACGACGGGCCTCCTTCGGGGCGCACCTGCACGCCGACCGACGCACCTTCAGCCTCGATCGGGCCGCCCTCCTGGCCGACCCGACCCTCGCCGACGCACCCCGCCGCGCCTTCATGCACATGCTCAAGGCGTATCAGTTCGCGCAGAGCCACGGGGTCGCCGTCCCCGAGATCCACGGCGTCTGGGCCCGGCTCGAGGACATCGACTGGGATGCCCTCCCGGACCGTTTCGTCCTCAAGTCGGTCAAGGGCTTCAGCAGCCAGGGCGTCTACCCGCTGCAGCGCATCCCGGGCGGCTTCGAGGTCATCGGCAAGGCCGGACTGCGCACGCCCCCGGACCTCACCCGGGCGCTCAAGGGTCGAGAGGCGACTCGTCGGATCCAGGCGCCGTACTTCGCGGAGGAGGTCCTCGAGGAGGCGGGCCACCCCGGCGCTCTCCCGATGGACATCAAGCTCTATGCCTTCTATGGCGAGGTCGGGCACGTCCTGCTCCGACAGATGTCGGAGCACGCCAACCTCCGCACGGCCCACTGGCAGTATCTCGACCGCGACGGCAGGGACCTCGGCGACATCACCGAGGGGCGCACGCTCAACCCCGACCTCACGGCGCCCGCGAACCTCCCCGCCTTCGTCGAGATCGCCGAGCGACTATCCGTGGCCGTGCCCACCCCGATGATCCGGGTCGACCTCTATGACACGCCCAAGGGCATTTACATGGGCGAGATGACGGTGCTGCCGGGCGGGCGCCAGCACTACCGCGACGACCACGACGAGCGACTCGGGCGGATGTGGGAGCGTGCCGACGCGCGACTCCAGCACGACCTGACGAAGGGGCGCCCCTTCGCCGTGCTGCACGGCGACCACCCCGTGACCGTCATCGCCGAGCCGCCCGACAGCGACGCCACGCCGGACCTCGGCGACCCCCAGCAGCCCCTCATCACGGAGGCGGCAGGGGTTGGGGACGGCCAGGGCAGTTGAAGGGACACGGATCAGTGAAGTGACACAGATCAGTGAAGTGACACAGATCAGTGAAGTGACACAGACCCCGCCGCAGGACTGACGGGGCCGGGGCTCACGCCCGGGCGGGTTCGTGCTCCCGGGCGTCGTCGGTGGTCACGACCGACGGGTCCTCCGTGGCCGGCTCGTCGCCCTCGAGAAGGGCCGACAGGCGCGTGCCCTCCACGTCGAGGTCGGGCATGACGCGCTTGAGCCACGCAGGCATCCACCACGCCCGCTCCCCGAGCATGTGCATGACGGCCGGGGTGAGCGTCATCCGGACGAGGAAGGCGTCCACGAGCACGCCCACCGCGAGGCCGAAGCCGATCGGCCGGATCATCGTCATGTGGGCGAAGACGAACCCGCCGAAGACGCTGATCATGATGATGGCCGCGGCGGTGACGACACGGGCGCCGTGTCTGAAGCCCTGGCGGACGGCGAGTCGGGCCGGGGACCCGTGGGCGTGGGCCTCACGCATGCCCGACACGAGGAACATCTGGTAGTCCATCGCCAGACCGAAGAGCACCCCGATGAGGATGATCGGCATGAAGGGCAGGATCGGCCCCGGGTCGTGCACGTCGAGCAGTGAGCCGAGCCAGCCCCACTGGTAGACGGCCACGGCGGCGCCGAAGCTCGCCGCGACGGAGAGCAGGAAGCCGGCCGTCGCCAGGAGCGGCACGATGACGGACTGGAAGACCGCCACGAGGAGCAGCAGCGAGAGCCCGATGACCACCGCGAGGTAGATCGGCAGGGCGTCGGCGAGCCGCTGGGAGATCTCGAGGTTGGCGACCGTCATCCCCGTCAGCCCGACCTCGGAGGCCCCGGAGGCCTCGGCGATCGCGTTCAGGTTGCCGCGCACGTGGACGACCGTGTCCGAGGTCGCCTGCTCCGCCGGCCCGGTCGCGGGGAGGACCTGGAAGGCAAGCGTGTCGCGGTCCTTGCTGACGCCGAAGGGGATGACGTGCTCGACGCCGTTGACGTGGGTCAGGCGGGTGCCGATGAGGGCCTGCTGGTGGGTGACGGCACTCCGGCCGAGCGGCTCGTCGAAGGACGCCACGAGCACGATCGGGCCGTTGCTCCCGGCGCCGAAGTGCTCGGCCGTCTGCTGGTAGGCGGCATACGCCGTCGAGTCGACCTCCTGGGCCGAACCGTCGGGCAGGCCGAGGCGCAGGGAGGCGGCCGGGATGGCCGTGACGGCCACGATGGCCAGCACCCCGAGGACCGCGGCCCACGGGTGACGGGTCACCGCGGTGACCCAGGCGCCGTGGTCGCTGCTCTCGTGGGCCTCGTCCCCGTCGACGTCGACGATGCTGCCGACGTTCGACTCCTGCGTGACATGGGCCCGCGGGTCGGTGACGCCGACCCGGCGCCAGCCACGACGACTGACGACGCGCGAACCCATCAGGCGCAGCACGGCCGGGACCATGGTGATGGCCACGGCGACGGTCATGGCCACCGTCCCGGCCGCCACGAAGCCCATCTGGCCCAGGATCGGGATGCCCGTGAGGGACAGGGCCCCGAGCGCGATGATGACCGTCGCCCCGGCGACGATGACGGCGTTGCCCGCCGTACCGACGGCGCGACCGATGGACTGGTGGAGCTCCATGCCTGCGAGCAGCTGGGTGCGGTGCCGGTTGACGATGAAGAGGGCGTAGTCGATGCCCACGGCGAGGCCGAGCATGAGGGCCAGGGCGGGGGTCATCGAGTTCATCTCGAAGGCGAAGGTCGCCGCCATCGCGGCGGCGAGGCCGGTCCCGACGCCGAGGAGCGCGACGAGGATCGGCAGGCCGGCCGCGATGAGCGACCCCAGCACGATGACGAGCACGAGGGCGGCGAAGGCGAGACCGATCACCTCACCCATGCCGATGAGCGAGTTCTCCTGGGTGATCTCGACGCTGTAGTCGGCCACGACGCCGGCGTCGGCCAGTCGCTCGCCGAGCTCGGGCACCTGGGCGCGGACCTCGGGGGCGATGGAGTTGGTGTCCTCGGTGAACTGGACCTGGGCGAGCGCCCAGGCACCGTCCTTCGACACGAACCGCTGCCCGTTGACCATGTCGGACAGGGCGACACCCTCGTCGTACCGGGCCTGACCGGCGGCCAGCTTCTTCTCGGCCGCGTGCAGGTCCCACTTCGCCTGGTTGAGCTTGGCGCGACCCTCGGCGACGAGGACGCGCACTCGGGCCAGGCCCGGGTCGTCGGGGTAGTCGTCGCGCAGCAGGAAGATCCAGCCACGACCCTCCTCGAGTTGGTCCTCACCGTCGTGCACCTTCTCCCAGCCCGCGTCGATCTGGCGCTGCCCGTCGTCAATCTGCTTCTTCGCGTCGACGAGCTGCTGGTTTCCGTCGTCGATGGTGGCCTGGTTGACGAAGGGGTCCTGGACGGCGGTCACGACGTCGAGGTCGGTCCACTCGCCGAAGACGGCCTTGATCTCCTTCTGCTGCGCCGCGGTGAAGGGCTTGCCGTCCTCCGTGTGCAGGACGACCGTGCCCATGCCGCCGGCCGCCTCGGGGATCTCGGACTTGAGCCGATCGGCCACCGCGACGAAGTCACTGCCGGGGATGGTGATGACGCTCGTCAGTTTCGAGCCGAAGCCGAGCGCGGCTCCTCCGAGCGCGAGCAGCACGACGACCCACGCGACGATGGTCGCGGCGGCGTGCCGCGCGCACCACCTGCCGAGGCGGTAGAGGGCGATGGCCATGGACGTTCCCCTTGCATGTCGAGCGTGTGTGTCGAGCGACGTCTCCGAGCATCGTCGCGTCGAGTCGTCCCACGGTCGGTCTTCTACATCTGTAGTGCCGTGCCTCCAGAGTGACAGACGCGGGCCTCTCAATGCAAGATGCGGCGCCGCTCCGGCCCGGCGGGAATGCGGGCCGTCCCGCCGGTGTTGAGCCGGGGAGCTGCCGTCGTCGCCAGTGGTCCCCGCGCGCGCACGCGCGCCCCTCCCCGAGCCCGAGAGGCCACCTTGACGACCGACGCCCCCACGACCGCCCGAACGCTCGACCCCGACGCCCCCGCCGCGCCGGCCGACCACGCGGCGTTCGCGACCTTCGCCCTCATCCTCGGTGGCTTCGCCATCGGCACCACCGAGTTCGTCACGATGGGGCTGCTCCCGGAGATCGCCGACGGCGTGCAGGTCACCATCCCGGAGGCAGGGCACGCGATCTCCGCCTACGCCATCGGCGTCGTCATCGGCGCCCCCCTCATCGCCGCCTTCGGCGCCCGACTCCCCCGCCGCGGGCTGCTCGTGACCCTGATGGCCCTCTTCGCGCTCGGCAACGCGGCGACCGCGCTCACCTCCACCTATGGCGGCCTCATCGTCGCCCGTCTGCTCACCGGGCTGCCGCACGGCGCCTTCTTCGGCATCGCCTCGCTCGTCGCCGTCGACATGGTGCGTCGCGGGCAGGGCGGTCGCGCCGTCAGTCGCGTCATGCTCGGCATCCCGTTCGCCAACGTCGTCGGCGTCCCCGCCGCGACCTGGCTCGGACAGAACCTCGGTTGGCGGACGACCTTCGCCATCGTCGCCGTCATCGGCGTCGTCACCGCGGCCCTCGTCTTCGCGTCCGTCCCGCGGACCCGCGGCGACCTCGAGGCCACGGTCATGCGCGAGCTGCGCGCCTTCCACAACGTGCAGGTCTGGCTGACGCTGCTCGTCGGCGCCGTCGGCTTCGGCGGCATGTTCGCCATGTACTCCTACATCGCGCCGCTGCTGCGGAACGTCACCGGCGTCGGCGAGAGCGCGGTCCCCCTCTTCCTGCTCGTCTACGGCGTCGGCGCGGTCATCGGGACGGTCATGAGCGGGCGGCTCCTGGAGTGGTCGCTGATCAAGACCCTCGTCATCAGCCTCCTCGGCACCGGCGCGTTGCTGGCCGTCCTCACCGTCACCGCGCACAGCCCGATCCCCGCGGCCCTGACGATCTTTGCCATCGCCCTCACCGTGTCCTGGCTCGTCGTGGCCCTCCAGGTGCGGCTGATGATCGTCGCCGGCGAGGCCCGCGGGCTCGGCGCCGCGAGCAACCACGCGTCGCTCAACATCGCCAACGCCCTGGGCGCGTGGCTCGGCGGCGTCGTCATCGCCCAGGGCCATGGCTGGATCGCCCCGATCTGGGTCGGTGTCGGCCTCTCGATCGGCGGCGCCCTCATCCTCGCGCTCTCGCTCTGGCTGCGTCGCCGCGAGCAGCGGAGCCTCACCTCCGGGGACTGAGCGCCCCGCTCCCGTGGAGTCGATCACACTACCGATCGGTCACCCGCCGGGAATTCAAGCGTTCCGCCGCGGCACCCCCTCCGTGCCGGTCGGAGTGGCATCTCGCAGCCCTGCGGGATGCCACGATGGCTGGACCACACCCCCGGCGCCAGGAGGCAGGTCCGCCATGACTCAGTACGTCCACATGTTCAGCGACGGAGATCGCGATCAGAAGGACCTACTCGGTGGGAAGGGGGCGAACCTGGCGGAGATGGTCAAGCTCGGCCTGCCCGTGCCGCCCGGCTTCACCATCACGACCGAGGCCTGCCGCGCCTACCTGACCGTCGGGAAGGTGCCGCCCGAGGTGCGTGTCGAGGTGACCCAGCGCCTGCGTGACGTCGAGGACCTCATCGGCCGCACCCTCGGCGACTCCGAGGAGCCGCTGCTGCTGTCCGTCCGGTCCGGCGCCAAGTTCTCCATGCCGGGGATGATGGAGACGGTCCTCAACGTCGGGCTCAACGACGACACCGTGCACTCGCTGGCCGCCTTCGCCGGGGACGAGCGCTTCGCGTGGGACTCCTACCGGCGTCTCATCCAGATGTTCGGCAAGACAGTCCTGGACATCGACTCCGAGCACTTCTCCGACATCCTCGAAGCGCACAAGGTGGCGGCCGGGGTGACGGCGGACGTCGAGCTCTCCGCCGACCACCTCAAGCAGGTCGTCGCCGACTTCAAGCAGGTCGTCGAGCGCGAGACCGGCTCCCCCTTCCCGCAGACGCCCCGGCGCCAGGTGGACATGGCCATCGAGGCCGTCTTCCGCAGCTGGAACACCGAGCGCGCCCGCCTCTACCGTCGCCGCGAGCGCATCGCCGACGACCTCGGCACCGCCGTCAACGTCCAGGCCATGGTCTTCGGCAACCTCGGCGAGACGTCCGGCACCGGTGTCTGCTTCACGCGCGACCCCTCCTCCGGTCACTCCGGCGTCTACGGCGACTACCTCCCCAACGCCCAGGGTGAGGACGTCGTCGCCGGCATCCGCAACACGCTCGCGCTGACGGACCTGCAGGAGCGCGACCCCGCGGCCTACAAGGAGCTGCGCACCGCGATGCGTCGCCTCGAGACGCACTACCGCGACCTGTGCGACATCGAGTTCACCATCGAGCGCGGCACCCTGTGGATGCTGCAGACCCGCGTGGGCAAGCGCACGGCCGGGGCCGCCTTCCGCATCGCGACCCAGCTCGTCGACGAACAGCTCATCACCATGAACGAGGCGCTCGAGCGCGTCACCGGCGAGCAGCTCGGCCAGCTCCTCTTCCCGCAGTTCGACAAGGACGCCGAGCGCATCCACATCGCCACCGGCATGGGCGCCTCGCCCGGCGCCGCCGTCGGTGGCGTCGCCTTCGACAACGCGAGCGCCGTCGCGCGCCAGGAGTCGGGCCTGCCCGTCATCCTCGTGCGCCGGGAGACCTCCCCCGAGGACCTGCCCGGCATGATCGCCGCCGCCGGTGTCCTCACGGCCCGCGGCGGCAAGACCTCGCACGCGGCCGTCGTCGCCCGCGGCATGGGCAAGTGCGCCGTCGTCGGCGCCGAGGACCTCGTCGTGGACGTCGCCGCGAAGGAGATCCGCGTGGGTGAGCACGTCATCCACGAGGGCGACACCATCGCCATCGACGGCAAGACGGGTGAGGTCTTCCTCGGCGACGTCAGCGTCGTCGACTCCCCCGTGATGACCTACATCTCCGAGGGCGTCGAGGCCGCCGTCGCCCACCTCGACGACGAGGAGACCCGCGAGCTCGTCGAGGCCGTGCACCGCCTTCTCACCCACGCCGACGAGGTCCGCCGCCTGCGGGTGCGCGCCAACGCCGACACCGGCGAGGACGCGCAGCGCGCCCGCGACCGGGGCGCGGAGGGCATCGGCCTGTGCCGCACCGAGCACCAGTTCCTCGGCGAGCGCCGCACCCAGATCGAGCGCGTCGTCCTCGCGAAGGACGACACCGAGCGCGACGCGGCCCTGGCCGAGCTGCTCCCGGAGCAGATCGGCGACTTCATCGACCTGCTCACCGCGATGGACGGCCTGCCGACGACGATCCGGCTCATCGACCCGCCGCTGCACGAGTTCCTGCCCGACCTCACCGACCTCTCCGTGGCCGTCGCCCTCGCCGACGAGCGCGGCGAGACCGGCGAGGAGGTCGAGCGCAACCGGGCGCTGCTCGAGGCCGTGCGAGCCACGCACGAGTCCAACCCGATGCTCGGCCTGCGCGGCGTGCGGCTCGGCCTGAAGATCCCCGGGCTCTTCGCCCTGCAGATCCGCGCCATCGCCGAGGCCGTCGTCCGCCTGCGCGCCGAGGGCAAGGACCCGCGTCCCGAGATCATGGTCCCGCTCATCGGGTCCAACCGTGAGCTCGTCATCGTCCGTCGCCAGGCGGAGGAGATCCTCGCGGAGGTGGCCGAGGCCACCGGCCAGTCGCTCGACATCCCGATCGGCTGCATGATCGAGCTGCCGCGTGCGGCCCTGACGGCCAACCGCATCGCCCAGACGGCCGACTTCTTCTCCTTCGGCACCAACGACCTGACCCAGACGACGTGGGGCTTCTCCCGCGACGACGTGGAGACGGCGTTCTTCCCGAAGTACCTCGAGAACGGCGTCCTGACGATCTCCCCCTTCGAGACCCTCGACGCCCTGGGCGTCGGCGAACTCGTGAAGATCGGCATCGAGAAGGGCCGCTCCACCAAGCCCGGGCTCAAGGCCGGCGTCTGCGGCGAGCACGGTGGCGACCCCGAGTCGATCCACTTCTTCAACGCCGCCGGACTCGACTACGTCAGCTGCTCCCCCTTCCGCGTCCCGGTCGCGCGGCTGGAGGCCGGCCGGGCCGTCGTGCTCACGGACGAGGTCGGCACCCGCTGAGGGCTAAGCGCCGGACCAGGCCCGCTCGACCAACTCCGTCAGCACCCCTTCGTCGACGTCGGACAACCGCTTGACATAGAGGCAGCCCTTGCCCGTCGTGTGCGTCCCGAGACGGTCGAGCAGGTCGGCATTGGAGCCGTAGGCGGTCAGGCCATAGAGCGTGAGCGCGGCCTTGCGCGGGGCGAGGCCGATGCGGAACCACTCGCGCTCCCGGCCGTCGGCGGTCGTGTACGGCCGGGTGCCGAACCCGATCATCGACCCCCAGACCACCGGCTCGACGCCCGTGACCCGACTCATGAGCGCCAGCACGCTCTCGGCGTCGGCGCGGCGCCGCTCGCTGGTCACCGCGGCCAGGACCTCGTCGGTGGACGCGTCGGTGGGCTTGGTCTTCCGGTCGTCGGCCTGCATGGGCCTCACCGTAGACCCGGACCGGCGGCGGGCCCCCCTTCGGTCGAGTTTGGGACATCAGGTGTCCATTACTCGGGGCGGCGGCCGTGAGCCGGGTGCTTCACCCGACAAAGGTGCGCTTCACCCGACATGCGAAGTCGGGTACGGCTGCGAATATCGGGTGACCCGATACTGGCGGTGAGGAAGAGACGGGATTGGCACCCGCTGAGGCGCACTGGGGGTCGCATCGTGCGGCCCGGGGCTGGATAGGGTCGCCCCATGACGGCCAGCGACCCCCGCGACTTCCGCAACCTCTACCGGCACGGCTTCGCCCGGGTCGCTGCGTGCACCCTTCCGGTGACGATGGCGGACCCCTTCGCCAACGCCGAGGCGATCCTCGACCGGGTGCGCCACGTCGGCGAGCAGGGCGCGGCCATCGCGCTCTTCCCCGAGCTCAGCCTGACCGGCTACGCCATCGACGACCTTCTCCTGCAGGACGTGCTGCTGCGCGACGCCGAGTCGGCCCTGGTCCACCTCGCCGAGCAGACCGCGGACCTGCTGCCGCTCGTCGCCGTCGGCGCCCCCCTTCGCCACCGGAACCGGCTCTACAACTGCGCCGTCCTCATCCACGGCGGCGAGATCGTCGGCATCGCCCCCAAGTCCTACCTGCCCAACTACCGCGAGTTCTACGAGAAGCGGCACTTCGCCTCCGGCGCCGGCATCGTCGACGAGTGGTTCCGGCCGACCTTCGCCATGGGCGACGCGGCGGAGCTCCTCGACGGGGTCCCCTTCGGCACCGACATCCTCGTGCACGTCGACGACGTCCCGGGGCTCGTCGTCCACGCCGAGGTCTGCGAGGACATGTGGGTCCCGATCCCGCCCAGCCACGAGGCCGCGCTCGCGGGAGCCACCGTCCTGCTCAACCTCTCCGCCTCCCCCATCACCGTCGCGCGCGCCGACGACCGGCACCTGCTTGCCCGCTCGGCCTCGATGCGCTGCAACGCCGCGTACCTCTACGCCGCCGCGAGCGAAGGGGAGTCCAGCACCGACCTGTCGTGGGACGGCCAGACGATGGTCTACGAGGGTGGCGACCTCCTCGGCGAGTCCGAGCGCTTCCCGTCCGGCCCGCGCGAGACCCTCGTGGACATCGACATCGACCGGCTGCGGCAGGAGCGAGTGCGCCAGGGCACCTTCGACGACAACGGGGTGGCGCTGGGCATCGGCACCGACGCGGCGCCCTACCGCGAGGTCCACCTCGACCTCGAACCCCCGACCGGTGACCTCGGGCTCATGCGCCGGCTCGACCGCTTCCCCTTCGTGCCCGACGACGAGGCCCGCCTCGCCCAGGACTGCTACGAGGCTTACAACATCCAGGTCTCCGGGCTCGAGCAGCGGCTGCGCGCCATCGGCCAACCCAAGATCGTCATCGGCGTCAGCGGCGGGCTCGACTCGACCCACGCGCTCATCGTCGCGGCAAAGGCGATGGACCGGCTCGGTCGCCCCCGCACCGACATCATCGGCTTCACCATGCCCGGCTTCGCGACGAGCGACGGCACCAAGAGCAACGCCGTGCACCTCATGGAGTCGCTCGGGATCACCTTCGAGACCCTCGACATCCGCCCGGCGGCCACCCAGATGCTCACGGACCTCGGGCACCCCTTCGGCCGCGGGGAGGAGGTCTACGACGTCACCTTCGAAAACGTCCAGGCCGGCCTGCGCACCGACTACCTCTTCCGCGCCGCCAACCAGCGCGGCGGCATCGTCCTCGGCACCGGGGATCTCTCCGAGCTCGCGCTCGGCTGGTGCACCTATGGCGTCGGCGACCAGATGAGTCACTACGCGGTCAACACCGGGGTGCCCAAGACGCTCATGCAGCACCTCATCCGCTGGGTCGTCAGCAGCGGCCAGTTCGACGGGTCCGTCAACGAGACACTGACCGAGATCCTCGATCAGGAGATCAGCCCCGAGCTCGTCCCGACGAAGGAGGGCGAGCCGATCCAGTCGACCGAGGCGTCCGTCGGTCCCTACCCGCTCCAGGACTTCACCCTCTTCCACGTCCTGCGTCGCGGCGACCGGCCCAGCAAGATCGCCTTCCTCGCCATGCACGCCTGGTCGGACGCGAGCGTCGGCGAGTGGCCCCCCGGCTACCCCGAGGACGAGCGCGTGGCCTACGACCTGCCGACGATCCGCCACTGGCTCGAGGTCTTCATCAAGCGCTACTTCGCCAATCAGTTCAAGCGGTCGGCGCTGCCCAACGGCCCGAAGGTGCTGTCCGGGGGGTCGCTGTCACCGCGCGGCGACTGGCGCATGCCGTCGGACGTCGGGTCGGCCCGCTGGCTCGCCGAGCTCGACGAGAACGTGCCCGCCAGCTGACGGACCGCAGGGCCCGCCGCCTGGCCTGACCGCATCAGGCCAGGCGGTCGTGCACCCACGCGGCGATCTCCGCGTGCGCGTGCCGCGCCTCAGGGATCGCCTCACCGTAGAAGGCGTGCCACATGCCCTCCCAGACGCGCAGGTCGACCGGCGCCCCGGCCTCCCGCAGTCGCCAGTAGAGCCGCACGCAGCCGGACAGGTAGAGGTCGCGCGTCCCCGTCGTGATCAGGGTCGGCGGCACGTCCGGCCCGTAGTCGCCGTGCACCGGCGAGAGCAGCGGATCGGCGAAGGGGGCCCCAGCGGCGTAGGCCCGCGCGGCCCGGTCGCACGAGCGGCGCCACTGCAACGACGGGTCACGCCCCTCGTTGCCCTCGTCGCTGTCACCGCTGGGGGTCAGGTCCACCCACGGCGTCAGCAGGACGAGGGCGGCCGGGAGCGGCGATCCCTCCTGCCGGAGCCGTTGGAGGAGGGCGAGGGCGAGGCCCCCACCGGCAGAGATCCCGGCCAGAACGACCCGGCCGCCGTGGCACTCGAGGAGCGCGCGGTAGGTCACGAGCGTCGCCTCGACCGGGCCGGGGTGGGGCGTCTCCGGGGCGAGCGGGTAGGCGATCGATCGGACCGGCAATCCCGTCGCGTCGGCGAGCGACATCGACAGGGCGTCATGCGCCACGCCGACGACGTAGGCGCCGCCGTGGAGGTAGACGACGTGGTCCGCGTCGACGGCGTCCGCCACGGTGCGCAGATGCTCGGGCGCGGACCGCGGCAGGATCGACACGACCTCGAGACCGGCGACGCGCTCGGTGGTCACGTCGCGCGTCAACGCCTCGGTCAGGGCAGCGATCCTCGGCGCCCGGTCGATCAACGCCTGCGCTCGGCTGCGGCGGACGACGCCGCGAAAGCGCCTGCGCGGGAAGGGGGTCGGTGCGTTGTCCCGGATGAGGGCCTGCGCCGCTGCACTGACGGTGGTGGGTGCGGACTGGTCGCGGCGGCGGCGCTTCAGCACGGCTTCCTCATCTGGGCGAGACTACCCGCATGACCTCCACTGGCACCTCCCGGTGGGTCGACCTCGAGGGCGGCCCGATCCACTTCGTCGATCACGGCGGCAACCCCACCGGGCCGCCGATCGTGCTCGTGCACGGACTCTCCGGCAACCACCTCAACTGGGACGACCTCGCCCCACTGCTGACGAGTCGCGGCCGGGTCCTCGCTCTGGACCTCATCGGCCACGGCCGGACCCGCGCGCACGGTCGGAGCGCCGATGTGCACCGCAACCGTCGCGTGCTCGACGGCTTCCTGCGTGAGGTCGCGGGCGAGCCCGCGGTGGTCGTCGGCAACTCGATGGGTGGCCTGATCACGCTCATGCAGCTGACCCAGGCGCCCGAGACGGTGCGTGCCGCCGCCCTCATCGACCCGGCGCTCCCGCTCTCCCTCGGCGGGCGACCGGAGACACCGGTGCTGGCCTTCTTCGCGGCCTGCGGCATCACACCGCTGGGTCGTCGGATCCTCGCCTCGGGTCGCGGCCGGGACATCGAGCTGATGGTCAAGCGGCAACTCAACATCGTCATGAGCGACCGGACCCGGATGTCACCCGAGCTCTACGCCGCGCACGTGGCGCTCGCGACGGAGCGGGCCGCCTTCGCGGACGAGGCGGACCAGTCCGTGCTCGAGGCGACGAAGTCCCTGCTCCTCGTCATGGCCCGGCTGGATCGCTATCGGCGGGCCATCCGGCGCGTGACGACGCCGACGTTGCTCATCCACGGCACGGATGACCGGCTCGTGCACGTCGGGCAGGCGAAGGAGGCCGCGCGGCTCAACCCGGCGTGGGAGTTGCGGATCGCCGACGGCCTGGGTCACGTGCCGATGATGGAGGACCCGGCGTGGACCGCGCGCGAACTCACACGGTGGCTCGACGCCCTCGACGAGCGGGGAGCAGCGGACGGCCTGATGGAGTCGGCCGCCGGGGGTGGCGTCAGTTGATGCCGGCGACCGGTCGATCGGAATCGGGCGCGTCCTGGAGGACGTCGGTGCTCTCGCCGTGGCGAATCGTCGTGCTGCCGAAGCCCATGAGGTTGAGCACGTAGCCGGCGATCACGCCGATCAGCACAATGACCCAGCCGGCGATGAAGAGGGGCCAGCTCAGGACGACGGCGCTCCAGGACATCACGGCGAAGCCGACCATGAGGATGCCGACGGCGGTCCAGAGGGCGACGGAGTGCCCGTGACCCAGTTCGTGGGTGTCGTGCGAGGTGCTCATGGGCTCATCCTCCCGCCCCCGTCGCGCTTCGTGCAAACGCCGACCAGCCACCGTCCGGCGCGGGCTGTGGTGGGATGACGGCATGGAGCATCATGACGTCGTCGTCGTGGGCGCCGGCCTCTCCGGCATCGGTGCCGCGTGCCGACTGGAGCAGGACCGTCCCGGCACGCCCTACGTCATCCTCGAGCGCCGCGAGGCCATGGGTGGCACGTGGGACCTCTTCCGCTATCCGGGCGTCCGCTCGGACTCCGACATGTACACCCTCGGATACCCCTTCCGGCCGTGGCAGCGACCCGAGGCGATCGCGTCCGGCGAGGCGATCCGCGAGTACCTGCACGACACGGCCGCCGCCTACGGCGTCGTGGACAAGGTGCGGTTCTCCACGACCGTCGTCGCGGCCGACTGGTCCGAGGCCGACGCGCGCTGGACGCTGACGCTGCGGACGCCGAAGGGGGAGGAACGCCTGAGCACCTCCTTCCTCTACCTCTGTGCGGGGTACTACGACTACGAGCGACCGCACACCCCGACGTGGCCGGGCCAGGAGGACTTCGCCGGCGAGGTCGTGCACCCGCAGTTCTGGACGGACGACATCGACCACGCCGGGAAGCGCGTCGTCGTCATCGGCTCCGGCGCGACGGCCGTGACCCTCGTGCCCGCGATGGCCCAGACGGCGACGCACGTCACGATGCTCCAGCGCTCTCCCACCTGGATGACGATCATGTCGGAGGGCGGGCTCGCGCCGGGGATCTCGCGGGTCCTCCCGAAGCGGGCCGCCCATGCCCTCAACCGCCAGGTCTCGCTCGCGCTCAACACCGGCTTCTACCAGCTCAGCCGGCGCTCACCCCGGGCGGCAGCGGCCTACCTCCGGCATGGCCTGCGGCGTGCGCTGCACGGTGACGAGGCCGCCCTGCGCGAGCACTTCACGCCGCGCTACAACGTGTGGGACCAGCGGTTGTGCGTCGTCCCGAACGCCGATCTCTTCCGCGCCATGCGCGCCGGGACCGCGTCGGTCGTCACGGACACGATCGATCGGTTCGTGCCCGAGGGGATCAGGCTGACGTCGGGGCGCGTGCTCGAGGCCGACCTCATCGTGACCGCCACGGGGCTGCGGATGCTGGCCGGCGGCGGTGTCGCGATCACGCTCGACGGCGAGCCCGCCCGGATCGAGGACCGCTTCGTGTATCGCGGGACGCTGCTGTCCGGGATCCCGAACGCGGCCATCTGCATCGGCTACATCAACGCCTCGTGGACGCTGCGCTCCGACCTCGCGACCCGCTACGTGCTGCGTCTGCTCGACCACATGCGCGAGCACGGCCTCGCCGTCGCCCGGCCGCGGACCCCGACCGGGCTGGAGGAGCGTCCCCTGTTGGACCTCTCGTCGGGCTACGTCGAGCGCGCCGACGGGATGTTCCCCAAGCAGGGCACGCGCGACCCGTGGTCGTTGCGCCCGACCTACGCCCTGGACCGAGCCACGATGCTGCGTGGTGACGTCACGACGGAGATGGACTTCGTCCCCGCCCGCACCTGACACGGACATCGCCTTCATCCCTGGTTGGGGACCGCTGATGTCCCAAACTCGGGAGCCGTCAGGGGCGGCGAAGGCGGCCGCGCGGCTTGAGCCGCACGTGCGGCAGCGCGGGGGCGGGCAGCCGCTGCGGCGTGCCCTCGTAGCCGTCGACGCGACCGAAGCGCTCGGCGCCGGCCTCCCATTCCGCCCGGAACTCCTCGATCTCGTCGTGGGTGCGGCCGATGAAGTTCCACCACATGACGATCTCCTCGTCGAAGGGTTCGCCGCCGATGAGCAGGACCCGCCCGGCCTCGTCCGGCCCCGCCGCGAGCGTCAGCTCCGTCCGACCCGGCTCGAGGTACACGAGCGAGCCCGACTCGGCGGCCACGGGCGCACTGCGGCCGGCGTCCACCGTCACCGGACCGCGGTCGACGAGGACCCCGTGCTCGAAGGTCGCGTCGAGCGCGAGCGTCACGGACGCACCGGCCTCGACGATGACCTCCGCCCCGACGAGCGGGGTGTCGACCTGCACCGGCGACGTCACGCTGGCGAGCGTGCCGATGAAGACCGCAGCCTCGCCCCCGTCGAGCGGGGTCACCTCCGGCACGTGGTGCTCGAAGTCGCGGGCCATGTCGCGCGTGGCCTCCGGCGAGACGAGCCACAGCTGGGCTCCGTGCAGGATCGTCGTGTCCGGGGTGGACACCTCCGAATGGCTCGTGCCGTGCCCGGCCCGCATGAGGTTGAGCTCGCGCGACCGGACGAGGGCGTGCACGCCCTGGGCGTCGCGGTGCTCGACCTCCCCCTCGAAGAGCCACGTGACGGTCTGCAGTCCCGTGTGCGGGTGCGGCGCGACATCCATGCCGCCCGTGGCCGACACGTCGTCGGGGCCGTAGTGGTCGACGAAGCACCACGCACCGATAAGGACCCGGTCGCGGTGCGGAAGGGTGCGGCGCACGAGCATCGCCCGCGGTCCGCCGAGCGGGACCTCGCGCGGGAGCAGGACCTCGGGGTCAGTTGACGGGCTCATCGGGGGCGCCTCCTGCTGGTGACTGGTCGGCACTGCCGTTGTCAGCAGTGTGGTGGTCGGCGACCAGCGGAACGACGGCCGGCACGTCGGCCGCCTCGCCCGGTCCGCGGGTGCCGTGGCTCCCGGCAAGGTCGAGGTCGCGGTGCCACGACTCGGTGCGGTAGGTCGTGACCCACCCCATCGACTCGTAGAGGCCATCGGCGCCCGTCGGGGAGTCAGCGTCGACCTCGAGACCGACCCGGTTGCGGCCGCGCTCCGCCGCGTCGCGGATCACCGTGTGGAGCAGAGCCTTGGCGACGCCCATGCCGCGCGCGCGACGGTGCACGCCGATGTAGTCGATGTAGCTGCCCTCCTGGCCCTCGCGGTCGGGCCCGAGCACGGTCGAGACGACGGCGCCGGCGGGCACGGTCACGCCGTCGACCTCGATCGTCGCGATCCACCAGTGGTCCCATCGGTGGCCGGTGTCCTCGCGCAGGCGGGCGATGAACTCCGGGAAGGACTCGCGATAGGAGTTGAAGTGGTCCTCGAAGCTCTCCTCGAGGACCTGGTGCACCGTCTGGATGTCGCCGGCGACCGGCAGGCCGTTGTCGTGCTTGGCGACGCGGCGCACGGTCACGCCGGCGCGCGGGCCGGGCAGGGACGTGGCCTCGTCCGGGGCGACGGGCCGGGACATGTGCAGCCACGTGCGGGTGTGGTCGTAGCCGGCGGCCTCGAGCCACCCCCGCTGGCGGTCGTCGCCGGCGTAGGCATCGGCGTCGAGTCGGGTCGTGCCGAGTCCGCGAGTCGCGCCGACCTGGCGCGCGAACGACTCGCCCCACGCGTAGAGCGACGCCGCCAGGGCGTCGGCCTCGGGCAGGTCATGCGCGAGGGTGACGAGGACCCGCGTGCGGCCGGCGGCGCGGTCGTGCACGGTGCTCCACCCCTGGACGACGCCCTGCGGGTCGACGACGAGGGCGTGCCGGCGGGTCCATGAGGCGATGCCGATGGCGTCGCGTTCGATGGACTCCGGGTCCGAGGTCGTGTACCCCTTGCCGAGCTCATCGTCGGCGCGCACGATCTCGAGCAGGCGCGCCACGTCGTCGGCTCCCGGGCTGCGCACGCTCCAGCCGTCGGGCAGGTCGAGGGGATGGTCCGGCGGGAGATGACTCACCCGTCTACCTTCTCAGACCTGCCACCCGTGCGACCCACGGACACGATGACGCGGGACCAACCCACCACCACGCCGGACAGCATGCGGTCGGGCGAAGGTCGCGCGGGCGCGAGCCGCCACAATGACGACATGACCCAGCAAGGCACCCCCGACGCGGACAGCGTCACCGCCGCGGACGTCGAGGCCGCCGCGCTCCGGCTCGGCGACCTCGTCGAGCGCACGCCGCTGACCCCGAGCGCGCGTCTCTCGGAGGTCACCGGCGCCCGCGTCCTGCTCAAGCGCGAGGACCTCCAGCAGGTCCGGTCCTACAAGGTGCGCGGCGCGGTCAACCTCATCGCTCAACTGACCGAGGCCGAGCGCGCCTGTGGCGTCACCTGCGCCAGCGCCGGCAACCACGCCCAGGGCGTCGCCCACGCCTGCCGCACGCTCGGGGTCGACGCGCGGATCCACCTGCCGGGCACGACGCCGCGCCAGAAGCGCGACCGGGTGGCGACGCTGGGCGGGGACAGCGTCGACATCGTCATCACGGGCGACACGTACGACGAGGCGGCCGCGGCCTCGGCCGCCTTCGCCCACGACACGGGCGCGACCCCCGTGGCCGCCTTCGACGACCCGCGCACCATCGCCGGTCAGGGCACGGTCGTCGCCGAGGTGGTCGCCGACCTCGAGTCCGACCTCGACAGCGCGCCCGACGTCGTCGTCGTCCCCGTCGGTGGCGGCGGCCTGGCCGCCGGCACCATCGCGTGGCTGCGCGAGCGCCACCCGGAGACCCGGATCGTCCTGGCCGAGCCGGCGGGCGCGGCGAGCATGGCGGCCGCCGTCGCGGCCGGTGGCCCGGTGGACCTCCCCGAGCTGGACCCCTTCGTCGATGGCGCCTCGGTGCGCCGGGTCGGGCAGTGGACCCACCCGATCGTCGCGCGCGGCGTCGCCGAGGGCCAGGTCGAGCTCGTGACGGTGCCCGAGGGGGCGATCTGCGTCGAGATGCTCGCGCTCTATCAGGTCGAGGGGATCATCGCCGAGCCCGCCGGCGCCCTCGCGTCCGCCGCCCTGCAGCAGCTCGACCTGCCGGCCGGCGCCCTCGTCGTCGCCGTCCTGAGCGGCGGGAACAACGACGTCAGCCGCTACGCCGACATCGTCGAGCGCGCCCTGGTGCACGAAGGTCGCAAGCACTACTTCCTCGTCGACTTCCCCCAGGAGCCGGGTGCGCTGCGCCGGTTCCTCGACGAGGTCCTCGGCCCGGACGACGACATCGCGCTCTTCGAGTACGTCAAGCGCAACAACCGCGAGACGGGTCCGGCCCTCGTCGGCATCGAACTCGGCTCCGCCGCAGACCTCCCCGGCCTGCTCGCGCGGATGGACGCGGCACCGCCGACGGCGCAGCTCGTCCCGCCCGACAGCCCGCTCTCCGGATTCATCCTCAGTTGAGGTGAGGTTTTCTTGACTGGTTCCAGTAATGGTGGTTGCCTTGAGACATGTCCACCGCACTGGAGCCGGCCGCGCTGTTGCGCTCCGCCGACCTGCGCGTGACCCGGCCCCGGATGGCCGTGCTCGAGGCGGTCCACGCCCACCCGCACGCGGACGCCGACACCATCGCGCGCACCGCGCGGCAGGCCCTCGGCACCGTCTCGACGCAGGCCGTCTACGACGTCCTGGCCGCCCTCACCGCCGCCCGGCTGATCCGCCGGATCGAGCCCGCCGGCTCGCCGGCGCGCTTTGAGGCCCGCGTCGCGGACAACCACCACCACGTCGTCTGCCGCGAGTGCGGCGACATCGCCGACGTGGACTGCGCCCTCGGCGAGGCCCCGTGTCTCACCGCGAGCGACGCCCGCGGCTTCGTCATCGACGAGGCCGAGGTGACCTACTGGGGCCGCTGCCCCGACTGCGCGACCACCACCCCGATCCACCTCACCAACCAGTCACCACTCAGCACCAGGGAGAGAATCTGATGAGCGTCGAAGGCCCCCGCCAAGACCCGGGCAACACCCAGCCCCTCACCACCGTCGCCGGCGCCCCCGTCGTCGACGGCGAGAACAGCGTCACCGCCGGCCCCCGTGGCCCCATGCTGCTCCAGGACGTCTGGTTCCTCGAGAAGCTCGCACACTTCGACCGTGAGGTCATCCCCGAGCGGCGCATGCACGCCAAGGGCTCGGGCGCGCACGGCACCTTCACGGTGACCGGCGACATCACGAAGTACACGAGCGCCAAGATCTTCAGTGAGATCGGCAAGAAGACGGAGATGTTCGCCCGCTTCTCGACCGTCGCCGGCGAGCGCGGCGCGGCCGACGCCGAGCGCGACATCCGCGGCTTCGCGCTGCGCTTCTACACCGAAGAGGGCAACTGGGACCTCGTCGGCAACAACACGCCGGTCTTCTTCTTCCGCGACCCGCTCCAGTTCCCCGACCTCAACCGCGCCGTCAAGCGCGACCCGCGCACCAACCTGCGCAACGCCGAGAACAACTGGGACTTCTGGACCAACCTGCCCGAGGCGCTGCACCAGGTCACGATCGTCATGTCGGACCGCGGCATCCCCGCGTCCTACCGGCACATGCACGGCTTCGGCTCGCACACCTTCTCGTTCTACAACGAAGCGGGCGAGCGCTACTGGGTGAAGTTCCACCACCGCACCCAGCAGGGCATCAAGAACCTCACGGACGAGGAGGCCGGCAAGCTCATCGGAGAGGACCGCGAGTCCCACCAGCGCGACCTCTTCGAGGCCATCGAGGAGGGGAACTTCCCGAAGTGGAAGCTCTTCGTCCAGATCATGCCCGAGGCCGACGCGGAGAAGGTGCCCTACCACCCCTTCGACCTGACCAAGGTGTGGCCGAAGGCCGACTACCCGCTCATCGAGGTCGGCGAGTGGGAGCTGAACCGCAACCCGGAGAACTACTTCCTCGACGTCGAGCAGGTCGCCTTCACGCCCGCGAACGTCGTGCCCGGCATCGGCTTCTCGCCCGACCGGATGCTCCAGGGTCGCCTCTTCTCCTACGGTGACGCGGCGCGCTACCGCCTCGGCGTCAACCACCACCAGATCCCGGTCAACAGCCCGAAGGGCGTCGCGCACCCGAACGACCCGCACCTGGACGGTGCCGGCCGGATCGCGGCGGGCTCGACCCCGGCGATCACGCCGAACTCCTACGGTCGTTTCGCGAGCCAGCCGCAGTTCCGCGAGCCGCAGCTGGCCATCGCCCCGTGGGCGGACCGCTTCGACCACCGCGCCGATGACGAGGACTACTTCACGCAGCCGGGCATCCTCTTCCGCGAGAAGATGACGCCGGAGCAGCAGCAGGTCCTCTTCGAGAACACGGCCCGGGCGATCACCGGCGCCTCCCGCGAGACGATCGAGCGCCACATCGCCAACTGCACGAAGGCCGACCCGGCCTACGGCGAGGGTGTCCGCAAGGCCATCGAGGCGCTCAACGCCGCGCACGGTGACGCCGAGGACGTGTCGAAGGGCGCCGGCAACGCCAACGCCCCGGTCGACGGCGACGCCCGCGCCGGTGCCGGCATCACCGAGGACGACTTCTCCGACCTCATCTGAGGGACCTGAGCGACCCGTCGGCGGGGGGTGGGGAATGTCCTCACCCCCCGCCGACGCTGCACCTGACCATGAGCACTTCCTTCAGCAAGCAGTTCAAGGGTGTCGACGTCCCGACCTTCGGGATCGGCACGTGGCAGGTCGAGGGTCAGGACGCGACGGACGCCGTCCGCGACGCCCTCGAGATCGGGTACCGCCACGTCGACACCGCCTTCATCTATGGCAACGAGGAGCAGGTCGGGCGCGGCATGGCCGAGTCCGGCGTCGACCGCGGCGACTACTGGCTCACGACGAAGGTGTGGCCCGACGACTACGCCGCTGGCGCGACCCGCGCCTCCGTCGAGCGCTCGCTGCGCGACCTCGGCACCGACCACCTCGACCTGGTCCTCACGCACTGGCCCGCCGGCGACGGCAGCCTGCTGCCCGGGGCCCTCGAGGAGCTGCGCCAGGCGAAGGCGGACGGCCTCATCCGCGAGTTCGGCGTGTCCAACGTTCCGGCCGGGATGCTGCGGCGCCTCCTCGTCCACTTCCCGGAGATCTTCGCCGACCAGGTCGAGTACCACCCGCTGCTCGCGCAGACGGCGCTGCTCGAGGTGGCCGCGGAGCACGACCTCATGGTGACGGCCTACTCGCCGCTGTCCTCGGGCGGGCAGGTCCTGACCGACCCGACCGTCGTCGAGATCGCGCAGGCCAAGGGCGTCACGCCCGCGCAGGTCGCGCTGGCCTGGCTCGGCCAGCAGGAGAAGGTCACCGTCCTGCCGCGCTCGACGAGCCCGGAGCGTCGCCGCGAGAACTGGGCCGCGACGGACGTGACCCTCACGCACGAGGAGTCGCAGCGCCTCTTCGCCGGCACCGTCGCGCACGTACGCAACACGAGCCCCGACGGCCTCGCGCCGACCGACTGGGAGGACTGACCCGCCCGGCGGCCCTTCTGGCACGCCGCCATCGGGGGGGGATCCGTCACACGAGTATCGGGTCACCCGATATTCGCCGCGTTACCCGACATGCGAAGTCGGGTGAAGCGCACCTTTATCGGGTGACCCGATAAAGGTGCGCGACGCGGCGCTTGTCGGCGCCTGTCAACGCTCCCCGTCGGTCTCGACTCCCAGCAGCGCCTGCGTGCCGAACATCTCCGCCGCCTGACGCGCGCTCGGGGTCCCGGCATCAAGGTCGGCCCCGGCCGCGACGAGGGCCTGCACGACCGCCTTCTCGCCCTTGAACAAGGCGCCCGCGACGGGAGACTGATCCCTCCCGTTGCGGGCGTCGACGTCTGCGCCCCGACCGATCAGGGCCGCCACGGTCGCGGCGTGCCCGTGATAGCTCGCGAGCATCAGCAGGGTGTTGCCGTCCCCATCGGCGAGGTCCACCGGGACGCCGTGTTCCAGGAACTCGAGGAGCTCGGCCGTGCGACCCTCCCGGGCGAGGTCGGCCGCGAGCACGGCGACGCGGGCGCTGTCCTCGGGGCTCAGGGCACCGGTGGGCTCGCTCATGACGATCTCCTTCGCTGGCGGGGTCCGACCATCATCCCCGATCGGCCCCTCACGGCCGACGTGGCCCACAATGGGTGCGTGACCGAGCCGCTCAGCCCCGCAGACCACCTCGTCGAACTCGTGGGCGCGACCGCCCTCCTCAGCGCCGCCGCGGCGTCCTTCGGGGACGAGGCCGCGCACGCGCCCGTCCCGACGTGCCCCGGCTGGACCGTCGAGCAGGTGGTCGCCCACGCGGGGGCCACGCACCGTTGGGCCGCCGCCGCCGCCCGGGGGACGAGCAGCCCCGGCCGACCTCCGGAGTGGGACCGATCGATCCCCCTCATCGACTGGTACGTCGCGGGTGCCGGGGAACTCCTCGCCACGCTCGGCGCCACCGATCCCGACGCCCCCGCCTGGACCTTCAGCCGCGCCCACGACACGGCCGCCTTCTGGCGCCGTCGCCAGTTGCACGAAGCGACGATCCACGGCGTCGACATCCTCCTGGCCGGTGATGACGCCGACGACGAGATCGAGGAGGTCATCGACCCGACCCTCGCCGTCGACGGCATTGACGAGGTCCTCACGACCTTCCTGCAGCGCAGCATCGACCGGCAGCGCGCAGGTGACCCGCTCGACGCCGTCCCCGCGCCCGAGCCCCTCGTTCTCATCGCCACCGACCTGCCCGACGAGGACGGCGGCGACAACGGGACGGCCAGCTGGACGGTCCACGTCGACGGCGGTCGCGTCATCACGCGACGCCTGGGCGACGAGGAGCCCGACGTCGTCGCGTCGATCACGGCGCCGGCGCCCCGGCTCTACCTCGCCCTGTGGGGTCGCGCCGACCGCGCCGGCCTCGAGCTCGGCGGGGACACCGAGTCCGCGAGCCGCTTCCTCAGGGCGCCGCTCGTCCCCTGACCGGAGCGGGAGGGGGGTGCCCGCAAGCACCCCCCCCCTCGCTCACATCTCCTCGTGCGTGTCCGGGTCGCCGCCGAAGAGTCGCCCGTCCGGGCGACCCAACGCCGTGATGGCCGCGACCTCGTCCTCGGTCAGCTCGAACCCGAAGACGTCGAGGTTGTCGCGCTGACGCTCCGGCGTCGCCGACTTCGGGATCGGCAGGGTCCCGAGCTGGTGGTGCCAGCGCAGGATGACCTGACCGGGGGTGACCCCGTGGGCACGGGCCGCCTCGGCGACGACCGGCTCGGCGAAGGGGGCCTGGCGCTTCCCCATCGGGCTCCACGCCTCGGTCCGGATCCCCAGCTCCTCGTGGACCGCGCGCATCTCCACCTGCGGGAAGTAGGGGTGCAGTTCGATCTGGTTGACCGCGGGAGTCACGCCGGTGTCGTCGATGATTCGCGCGAGGTGCTCGGCCGTGAAGTTCGAGACGCCGATGGAGCGCACGAGGCCTTCCTCGCGCAGCTCGACGAGCGCCCGCCATGCCTCCTGGTAGCGCCCGACGCTCGGGTTGGGCCAGTGGATGAGGTGCAGGTCGATGTGGTCGAGGCCCAGCCGGTCCAGGGAGTCACGGACCGACTGCTTCGCCTCGGCGTGGCCGTGGTGGCGGCCGGGGATCTTGCTCGCGACCTGGATCTCGTCACGCGGGATGCCGGAGCGGCGGATCGCCTCGCCGACGGCCTCCTCGTTCTCGTAGTTGACCGCGGTGTCGAGCAGCCGGTAGCCGGCCTCGATCGCGGAGACGACGGCCGCCACCCCGTCGTCACCCTTGAGCGGGTAGGTGCCGAAGCCGATCGCGGGCAGCGTCGTGTCGTCGTTGAGCTGGTAGGTCGGGATCGTCGATGCCATGCCGCCACGCTAGCCCGCGCGGGATCGCGGTCGGTCAGGTGCCGATGAGCACGGCGTCCGTCAGGGGCTCCTCGGCGACCACGGGCATGGCGAGCAGTCGCCGCGCAGCAAGGGTGCCGATGAGCACGACCGCGACGTGCCCGAGGAGCGCGACGCCCCACCCAGGACCATGGACGGGATCAATCGTGGCGCCCGCCGGCCGGGGGTGCGTCGCGACGATGAGGAGCCCGGCGCCGCTCACGAGCCAGGCGGCAGCCGTGATCAGTCGCGTCGCGGCGTACGCGCCCCGGGCCGGCCGCTGTGGTCCCGGTCGACGCAGGGACGTCTCGAGGACGGCCGCCTCGAGCGCCCACGCGGTGAGCGCCGCCGCGATCCCGAGCGGTGCCGCCATGCGAGCCGCGACGTGGACTGGCCCCAGGCAGAGGAGCACGACGACACCGGCGACGAGAGCCGTGACGAGGGCCTGACGCAGACCGGGGCGTGCGCCGTCCGGGGGTTCGCCGGTGTCGGCCGCCGGCCGCGCGCGTCCGCGGACGATCACGCCGGCGACCGTGAGCGCGACGCCCCCCACGGTGAGGACGATCGCCGCGGCGGCGGCCTCCGGCAGGGCCGCGAGCGCGGTCACGACCAGGCCCCCGGACAGCAACGCGGCACCGGTGAGGGCGGCTCGGTCACGGGGCACGGCGAGTCCTCTCCTCAGGCGATCCGGCTCATCGTAGGACCGGCGGGGTCAGAGATCGGCGTGCCGAGCCCTGGCAAACGAATAGAGCCCGTAGGCCGCCAGACCGAGGGCGACCGCCGACAGCAGGTAGGGGCCGAACGGCTGCTCGCGCAGGGTCCGGAGCGCACCGTCGAGACCGCTCGCCTCCGAGGACTGCTTCTGCAGGGCCGCCACCCCGAAGAGGCCACCGACGACGGTGAGGGCGACCCCCTTCGCGATGTAACCGACGCGACCGGCCCGCGTGGCCCACGGGCCGGGGTTGCGCTCGAGGTCGTCGAGGAAGCCCTCGGTCCAGCCCTTGTATACGTGGTAAAGACCGACGGCGATGACCCCGAGGCCGACCAGCCCGACGAGGACGCGACCGAAGGGGGCCCCCATCAGCGTTGCGGTGATGTCCTGCGTCTGGTCCTTGCTCGAGGAGCCGCCGCCGCTGGCAAACCTGAAGGAGGACCAGGCCAGCGCGAGGTAGAGGACGGCCTTGCCGGCCGCCTTCGCGCGGTCCGTGACGGCGCCGTCGTCGGAGCGATCTCGGACGACCTCGGTCACCTGCCACAGGCCCAGAGCGAGGAAGCCGACGACCATGACCCAGAGCACCAGGAGGCCGACGGGGTTCTGCGACAAGGTCCCCAGGGCGCCGGACTGGTCGGCGCTCGCGCCCCCGCCGCCCCAGGCGACCTGGAGCGCCAGGAGGGCGATGACGAGGTGCATCACTCCGCTGACGGCGAAGCCGAGTCGGGCACCCTTCTCGACGACGGGGTGGTCGCCGACCTCACGTGCCGCTGCTTGTGCCTCGTTGCCGGTCACGGTCGTCCTCTCCTCGTCGCGGGTGTCCGGGGACCATCTTGGGCCATACCGGTGACACGCGGGAGCGCGGAGCGGGCCAGGCTCAGGCGCGGGCGTCGCTCACGGCGCCGACGAGGTCGAAGGCGGCGTCGAGTCGCGCCCGGAGGTCGCCGGTGAAGCCGGCGACCCGGTGCTGCCACAGCGCCGCGCGGAAGGCGGCCACGGCGACGTGCGCCTCGACCACCGTGGTCGTGTCCGCCGTCTCGAGGTCAGGGTGGGCCCGCGCGATGGCGGCGGTGACGCAGGCGCGCTCGATCTGCGCACCGACGCCGACCATCTTCGCGGCGAGCTCCGGCGACTGCGCGGCCAGTGCCACCCGCAGGCGCCACCGCTCGTCGTCGGCGGCGAGGTCGGTGATGTAGCCGGTGAGCACCGCGCGCAGCGTCTCGGTCACCGACTCCTCGGCGGGCCGAGCCTGCACCGCGGCGCCGACCCGTTCGACCGCGTCGGCGTCCCACCCCATCAGGGCGGACTCCTTGGTCGCGTAGTAGTTGAAGAACGTCCGCGTCGAGACTCCGGCGCGGGCGGCGATGGCGTCGACCGTGACGCTCCCGAGGCCCTCGGACAGGGCGAGCTCGAGCGCGGCGAGGTGCAGGGCGCGGCGGCGCTGATCCTTCTGGCGCTCGCGCAGCCCGGGGGCGGCGTCCTCCGGCTCGGGGGCCTCGATCGCGGTGTCCATGACTCCATCGTAGAGGTGCACGTCATGCAATATTGCACCAACTGCATGTTGCGGATTATCCTTGCATCTTGCAACCACCGTGGAAGGACCCCGCTTGACCACCGCACCCACCCCCGTCGCCGGCCCGCCCGCCGCCTACGCCCTGAGCCCGCAGGCCCGGCGCGTCTTCATCGGCCTCATGCTCGGCATGTTCGTCGCCTCGGTCAGCCAGACCATCGTCGGCCCCGCCATGCCGCGGATCGTCGCCGAGCTGGGCGGCATGGAGCACTACAGCTGGGTCGCCACGGCCGCCATGCTCGTCTCGGCGATCATCGTCCCCATCGTCGGCAAGCTCTCGGACCTCTACGGGCGCCGCGGCTTCTACCTCGCCGGCCTCGTCGTCTTCATGGTCGGGTCGCTCATCTGCGGGTTCTCGCAGGGCTTCTGGATGCTCGTCTTCGGGCGCGCCGTCCAGGGCCTCGGCATGGGCACGATCATGCCGTTGTCCCAGACGATCATCGGCGACATCATCCCGCCGCGGCAGCGCGGGAAGTACCAGGGCCTCATGGGAGCCGTCTTCGGCGTCACGTCCGTCGCGGGCCCGCTCGCCGGTGGTTTCGTCACCGACCGCTGGGGCTGGCGCTGGCTCTTCTTCGTCACCATCCCCGTCGGCCTGCTCGCCCTCGTCGCCGTCTCCCGCTTCCTCCACCTCGAGCACGAGCGCCGCGATGCGAAGGTGGACATCGCCGGCATCCTGACCCTCACCCCGGCCCTCGTCGCCACCCTGCTCGCGACGTCGTGGGGCGGAACGACCTACCCGTGGGGCTCCGCGACCATCATCGGTCTGTACGTCGGCGGCTTCGCCCTGCTGGCCCTCTTCTGCTGGGTCGAGCTGCGCGCCGAGGAGCCGATCCTGCCGCTGCGCCTCTTCCGCAACAGCGTCTTCACCTTCTCCAACATCGCCGCCTTCGCCATCGCCATGATGATGTTCGGCGCGATCATCTACATCCCCGTCTTCGCCCAGGGCGTCATCGGCGTCGACGCGACGAACTCCGGCCTCATCCTCATGCCGCTCATGCTCGGGCTCATCACGATGGGCATCGTCGCGGGCCTCATCACCACCCGGACGGGCCGCTACAAGGAGCTCATGATCTCCGGCGTGCTCATCATGCTCGTGGGTGTCTGGCTGCTCTCCCGGATGACCTACGAGACGACGCAGACCGAGCTCACGCTGGCCATGCTCGTCTTCGGCGTCGGGCTCGGCCTAGCCATGCAGCTCTACACGCTCGTCGTGCAGAACGCGGCCACCCGCCGGGACCTCGGCGTCGCCACGGCGTCCACGCAGTTCTTCCGCAATGTCGGCTCCACCGTCGGCATCGCCCTCTTCGGGACGATCATGACGAGCGGCCTCGGTTCGGCCATCGCCGCGCACCTGCCGGCCGACGCCGCGGCCCACATGCCCGAAGGCGGGATCGACGCCGGCTCCGTGCTCGACCCGGCCGCGCTCGAAAAGCTGCCGCCCGCCGTCGCCGTCGCGGTGCGTCAGGGTCTCGCCGAGCAGCTCCACGAGGTCTTCCTCCTCGGCTTCCCGATCCTCGCCGCGGCCCTCATCGTGACGCTCTTCATCCGCGTCATGCCGCTGCGCGACACCGTGCACGGGAGCGAGGAGGCCGGCCGCGAGATGCTCGACAGCCTCGGCCAATCGGCCCCCGCGACCGACGAGCTCGTCCCGGGCCTGCACGCCGGCGAGACCGGCGCGCGCACCCGCGAGCGCATCCTCGGGGTGCAGCTCTCCGCCTTCGCCACCCAGGCCGGGCGGGCCGATCGGACCCACCTGACCCGGGCGGTCGTCGAACTCGGCGACGGCGACCTCGAACGGGGCCGTCAGCTGCTGCTGCGGACCGCCGACATGCTCGCCAACGACGATCTCGCGCAGGTGGCCGACGCCGAGCGGTTCGCCGGGGCCGTCGCCGATCGCGCGATGATGCCCGGCGGCCTCCTCAGCGCCGACCTGCGCAAGGACCTCGCCGTGGCCGTCGCGGCGGTCGAACGTCGGCAGGTGCTCAGCGCGGAGGAGCCCACGGTCGCCGAGCGCCACACGGCGGTCGACGTGCGTCACCTCTTCTCCGCCGCGGGCGACCTCGGCGCCGCCCTCGCCGTGGACCTGCTGCCGGGCACGCGCACGGGCGGTGGGACGGGCACGGGCAGTGGGGCGGGCACGGGCGGCACCACGTCCTGACCGTCGCTCCCCTTCCCCGAGGAATGGACACCTGATGTCCAAAACTCGGCGGAAGGGGGCCCCCAGCCCCTGATTTGGGACACCTGATGTCCAAAACTCGGGCGAAGGGGGCCTCGCGGGTCGTCGTCAGCCCGCGACCCATGGGGCCGACTCCTCCCCGCTCCGGTCCTCCCACGCAGAGCTCGGTCCGGGTCCTCGCGGGTCGTCGTCAGCCCGCGACCCATGGGGCCGACTCCTCCCCGCTCCGGTCCTCCCACGCAGAGCTCGGTCCGGGTCCTCGCGGGTCGTCGTCAGCCCGAGCCGCCGATGTCGACCTCGTACGCCTCGTACACGAGGTCGCCGCCCTTCTGCCGGTGCCGGACGAGGCGCCCGAGCAGGGAGGTCAGTTCCTCGCGGAAGGCGGGCAGGTCCGCGAGGGTGCCGCCGTGCTCGAGGATCGTCAGGTAGCCGGCGAGGTCGTCCCGCAGCGTGACGTGCTCGCCCGTCAGCCGGGTGACGGCGGCCTCCAGCCGCGGATGACCCTCCCGCACACCGTCGTAGATGCCGCCGGGACGCTCCGTGAGGTCGATGTGGTCCTCGAAGTCGTGCGCCAGCTCGGCCAGCGCGGCCCGGACCCGCTCACGCCAAGCACCCCCACGGGCTATCGGGTTGCTGAGCGCGTCGTCGACGGCCGCGACGGAGTCACGCAACTCGGCCCGGTGTGCTCGGACCCGGGCGATGTAGGCATCGAACTCGTCGGACATGGCGCCTCCCGGCCCCATCGTCCTCCCGCTTTCGGTCACCGTCCATGGCCCCCTCGGGCGGCAACGTGTCCGGCGTCGTCACGCGTCGACCCGGACCACACCCTCGGAGGTCGAGAAGTGACCACCACGGACACGTGTCGACGTGCCACGCTGACGCCATGGCGCACGACCACGAGTACGAGACGCACGTCGTCTGGGACGGAACCACGGCGCAGGGCTACCGCGCCTACTCGCGCGACCACGTAGCCCTCGCCCCGCCGGCGACCCAGGAGATCGCGCTCAGTGCCGACCCCGCCTTCCGCGGCGAGGCCGCCCGCACGAACCCGGAGCAGTTGCTCGTCATGGCCGCGAGCAGCTGCCTGCTGCTCTCCTTCCTCGCCGTCGCGGCCCGGGCCGGCGTCGACGTGCGCGGCTACACCGACGAGGCCCACGGCCTCATGCCCGCAGATGCCCGCCCCCAGCGACTCACCCGGATCACGCTGCGGCCGCACGTGATCGCCGCCGCGCCCACCACGGCCGACGACCTCCTGCAGCTCCTGCACGAGGCGCACGGCGAGTGCTACATCGCCAACTCCCTCACGAGCGAGAGCGTGCTCGAGCCGACCGTCGAGATCGTCAGCGCCTGAGGTCGCCGGGCGCCCGACGTGTCCGGGGGCCTCGCGACCGCGCCGTAAACTCGGCGGGTGAGTTCCCCTGACGGCATCGACCCCGCCGAGCTGGCCATCGCCCTCAAGGTCCTGGCGGACCTGCCCGACCTGGACGCCGACCACCCCGACATCCAGACGGTCAAGCGCGCCACCGGCCGGATGTACAAGCAGATCCGCAAGGCCCGTCGCCGCGAGGCCAAGCAGCCGCAGATCGACCATGACAACGCGATCCTCGAGCGCACCGCCACGGGCTCACCCATGCGCATCGACGACGAGACGAAGGGGATCCCCCTCGTCTCCTCGACCGTCGGCGCGCACGCCGGCGAACTCCTGAAGCCACGCGGCTGCTACATCTGCAAGAACGCCTACACGCTCGTCGACGCGTTCTATCACTGGCTGTGCCCCGACTGCGCGGCCAAGAGCCACGCCAAGCGGCACCAGCGCACCGACCTCACGGGACGCCGCGCGCTGCTCACCGGTGGCCGCGCCAAGATCGGCATGTACATCGCCCTCATGCTCCTGCGCGACGGCGCCGCCCTGACGATCACGACCCGCTTCCCCAAGGACGCGGTCCGGCGCTTCTCCGCTCAGGAGGACAGCGCCGACTGGCTGCACCGACTGAAGATCGTCGGCATCGACCTGCGCGACCCCAACCAGGTCGTGGCCCTGGCCGAGGAGGTGGCGGCCGACGGCCCGCTCGACATCCTCATCAACAACGCCGCCCAGACCGTCCGCCGCTCCCCCGGCGCCTACTCGCAACTCGTCGAGCAGGAGAACGCGCCGCTCCCCCACGGCGTGCCGCTCCCGGAGATGGTGACCTTCGACCGGGTCAGCGAGGCCCACCCCGCGGCGCTGCTCGGCACCTTCCGGCAGCACGCCGTCGCCCACCACGAAGGGGAGTCGCCCGAGCACGCACTCGCGGCCCAGACCGCCGCGTCGCTCACCGCGCTCTCCCTGACTGCCGGTCAGGCCAGCCTCGAGGCCCACGTGGCCGGGACCGCCGTCGACGCGGGCGGGCTGCTGCCCGACCTGCAGGCGGTGAACTCGTGGACGCAGAAGGTCGACGAGGTCGACCCCCTCGAACTCCTCGAGGTCCAGTTCTGCAACGCGACGGCCCCCTTCATCCTCATCTCGAAGTTGCGGCCGGCGATGCGCGCCTCGACCGCGCGCCGCAAGTACGTCGTCAACGTCTCGGCCATGGAGGGCCAGTTCTCGCGCCGCTACAAGGGCGCGGGACACCCGCACACCAACATGGCGAAGGCGGCCCTCAACATGCTGACCCGCACGAGCTCGAAGGAGATGCTCGAGACGGACGGCATTCTCATGACGGCCGTCGACACGGGGTGGATCACCGACGAGCGACCCCACGACGAGAAGCTGCGGATCGCCGCCGAGGGCTGGCACGCCCCGCTCGACCTCGTCGACGGCGCGGCCCGGGTCTATGACCCGATCGTGCGCGGCGAGGCCGGCGAGGACCTGCACGGCTGCTTCGTGAAGGACTACGAGCCCAGCCCCTGGTGATCTGCTGGTCACCGGACCGGTGACCAGCACCCACCCGGCGACAGCAGCGCGTCAGAGGCGCGCGGCGAGCTCCGTGCCCTGCTTGATGGCCCGCTTGGCGTCGAGCTCCGCGGCGACGTCGGCTCCGCCGATGACGTGGACCTGCGGGCCCGTGCCGGCGAGCGCCGTGGCGAGTCCGTTGACGGACTCCTGACCGGTGCACAGCACGACGGTGTCGACCGCGAGCACGCGGGCGCCGGTGCGCTCCTCGCCGAAGGTGATGTGCAGCCCCTCGTCGTCGATCCGCTCGTAGTTGACCCCGGTCAGCTGCTCGACCCCCTTCGCCTGGAGTGCGGCGCGGTGCACCCAACCGGTGGTCTTGCCCAGGCCCTTGCCGATCTTGGAGTCCTTGCGCTGCAGGAGGTGCACCGTGCGCGGGGACGGCTCGGGCGCGGGGGCGACGATGCCGCCGCGGGTGCCCTCGGGGTCACCCACGCCCCACTCGCGACGCCACTCGTCGAGGTGCAGCGCGGGCGACTCCACCGTCGTGAGGAACTCCGCCACGTCGACGCCGATCCCGCCGGCGCCGATGATCGCCACGCGCTGACCGACGGGGCGACCCTCGCGCACGACCTCGGCGTAGGTGAGGACGCTGGGGTGGTCCACGCCCTCGATGTCCGGGATCCGCGGCTCGACGCCGGTGGCGACGATGACGTCGTCGAAGTCGGCCAACTCCTGCGGCTCGGCGCGGTGCCCGAGGCGCACCTTGACGTCGTGCAGGTCGAGCTGGCGGCGGTAGTAGCGGATCGTCTCTGCGAACTCCTCCTTGCCGGGGATCCGCATGGCGATGCCGAACTGACCGCCGAGGTCGTCGGACGCCTCGAAGAGCTCGACCTCGTGCCCGCGCTGGGCGGCCGTCACGGCGGCCGACAGGCCGGCCGGTCCGGCGCCGACGACGGCGACGCGGCGGCGGGTCACCGTCGGACCGAGGACGAGCGTGGTCTCGTGGACCGCCCGCGGATTGACGAGGCAGCTGGCCGTCTTGTTCTGGAAGGTGTGGTCGAGGCAGGCCTGGTTGCAGGCGATGCACGTGTTGATCTCGTCGGCGCGGCCCTCGGCCGCCTTCGCCACCCAGTCCGGGTCGGCCAGCAGGGGGCGGGCCATGGACACGAGGTCGGCCTTGCCCTCGGCGAGCACCTGCTCGGCCAGCTCCGGCATGTTGATCCGGTTGGACGTGACGACCGGGATGGAGACCTCGGGGCGCAGGGCGGCGGCGAGATCGGTGAAGGCGCCGCGCGGGACGGAGGTGACGATGGTCGGGACCCGCGCCTCGTGCCAGCCGACGCCGCAGTTGATGATGGTCGCGCCGGCGGCCTCGATCTCATGCGCCAGCGCGACGATCTCCTCCCACGTCTGACCGTCCTCGACGAGGTCGGCCACCGACAGGCGGTAGATGATGATGAAGTCCGGGCCGGTCGCGGCGCGCACGGCCCGCACGACCTCGACGGGCAGTCGGCGCCGGTTGGCGGGCGTGCCGCCCCAGCCGTCCTCGCGCTTGTTGGTGCGCGGGGCGAGGAACTGGTTGAGGAAGTAGCCCTCGGAACCCATGATCTCGACGCCGTCGTAGCCGGCCTCGCGGGCGAGTTCGCCGCAGCGCGCGTAGGCGCGGATCTGCCGGCGGACGCCGCGCTCGCTGAGCGCGCGGGGCTTGAACTTCGAGATGGGCGACTTGATGGCCGACGCGGAGACGGCGAAGGGGTGGAACGAGTAGCGCCCGGCGTGCAGGATCTGGAGCGCGATCTTGCCGCCCTCGCGGTGGACCGCGTCGGTGACCTGGCGGTGGCGTGCGGCCTCGCGCGATGACGTCAGCTTCGAGGCGCCGGGGTACAGGCTGCCGACGAGGTTGGGCGAGAAGCCGCCGGTGACCATGAGGGCGACGCCCCCGCGGGCCCGCTCGGCGAAGTAGGCCGCGAGACGGTCGAAGTCCTTGGCCTTGTCCTCGAGGCCGGTGTGCATCGAGCCCATGATGATCCGGTTGCGCAGGGTCGTGAAACCGAGGTCGAGGGGCTCGAGGACGTGGGGGTAGGAGCCCGTCGGGGTGTCCTGGCTGGGGCGCTGCGGCGTCGTCATGGCTCCACGGTAGGCCTGGCTGGATCTTTGTGCAACCAGTTGCACAACACGGTGCCGGACGTCACCATGGCCTCATGTCCCTGCCGCACGCCCTGCTCACCTCGCTGCTCGAGCGACCGTCCTCGGGCCTGGACCTCGCGCGGCGGTTCGACTCCTCCATCGCCTACTTCTGGCACGCCTCCCACCAGCAGATCTACCGCGAGCTCGGTCGGATGGAGGCGTCCGGCTGGGTCACCGCCGACGAGACCGGCGAGCGGGGCGGGCGCAAGGTGCACCGCGTGCTGCCGGCCGGGCGGGCGGAACTCGAGCGGTGGACGGCCGAGCCGGCGCCGCGCCCCGACACCCGGGACGCGCTGGCCGTCCGGCTGCGCGCCGACGCCGTGCTCGGGGGCGGGACGACGGCCGCGACCATGCGCGCCCACTTCACCGATCGGATCGCCACGCACGAGGCCACGCTGGCGGGCTATCGCGCGATCGAGGAGCGCGACTTCGCCAGCATCGCCGCCGAGGACCGGGCCGGTCGGCTGCGGCACGCCATCCTCCTGGGCGGCATCGCCCAGGAGGAGTCGTCGATCCGGTGGTGCCGCAGCGTCCTCGATCTGCTCGAGGACCTGGTGGAGCTGGAGGAGTCGCCCGGCTGAGTCGCCCGCCCTGTCGGGCCGGGCTCAGGCGTGACTCATGCGCTCCAGGCGGGCGCGTAGCGCGTCGACCCGGTGAGCGTTGCCGTGCAGGCCCACGTACTGCTCCCCGAAGACGGCCAGCAGGGCATCGTCGAGGCGGCGCACGGCTCCCGGCGGGTAGCGGTAGTCGAGGCGCGCGCTGATGGCCGCGCTGTCGACGGACGCGAGCAGCGCCCCGAGCTCGTCGAGCGAGTCGACCCCCAGCTCGAGCAGGAGCCCGGAGATCCAAGCGTAGTGGTCGGTGCGCGACCACCCGGCGTCGGCGTACTGGCCCGCGAGGAAGGTCGCGAGGTCCTGCGAGCTGATCCGCGGGTCGGCGAGGTCGGACTCGGGGCGTTGGTCCGTCATCGTCGCCTGGAGGCGGTCGCGGATCGTCGAGAACTCCTTGTCGGCGAGCTCGAGCAACCCGGCGGCCAGCGTGAAGCGGCGATCGAGGTCGGGGACGTGCTCCTCGGGGATCGTCCCCTTGTAACGGATGTCGTGCTCGAACTCGGCCCACGCGTGCTGGAGCACGGTGCGGATCTGGACGGAGGCACGGTGCTCGAGGAGACCCGGGTGTTCCGGAGCGGGTCCGCGGCCCGGGTCGAGGGCGACGAGGACGTGCCGACTGGAGTAGCCGAAGCGGCCCTCCTTCGCCGTCTCGACGCCCATGTCGCGGTCATTGAGGACACTGAGCTGGTCGGCGAGCAGGTCGGCCACCGCCGCGACGTCGCTGTGGACGTAGGTCACGACGCGCACGCCGATCTGGTCGGTGATCTCCGTGAGCGGGTCGGCGTAGAGCGGACGCCCGTCGACGACCCGGTTGGCCTTGCCGGCGAAGGAGGCCACGCTCTTGGTCCGCCCCGTCACCGTCAGGTAGTTGATGCCGGCGTCGTCGAGCAGGGTCGTCACGAGAGCCGTGTACTCCGCCGTCACGGCGGCCAACTCCGGCTGCCGGGCCGCGTAGGCCTGGACGGCGGAGTGGACGACCGCTCCGTCGCGCGGGGCGGCCTGGGCGTCGGACGTCTCGGTGGCCCCCGACGACTCGGAGGTCTCGGAGGACTCCTCGGCCTCCGCTGCCGCCGCGCCCGCGGCGGCCACTCCCGCCGACCGGCCGCGGGTCGGCCGAGGCTGGGCATCGACGTGCGCGGTGTAGGCGGAGATGATCGCGTCGAGACGGTCCTCGATGTCGCGCAGGTCGCGCTTGCGGGTCGCACGGGCGAGGTCGTCCCGCAGCGACTCCCACTCGGGCGTGCCGACGACGTGCAGCGGCGGGACGGCGGAGGCATGGGCCTCGACGACGCCGACGACGCGCTCGAGCTCCCCGCGCAACCGCTCCCCCGAGATCCGCGAGCGCTGCTTGGGCGTCAGCGTGGGATCGATGCGGAAGGGGTCGACCACCTCGGGACGGACGCTGAGGTCGATCGCCCGGCGCGGGCGCCCCGACGCCGGGTTGGAGTCGAGGCCGAGGCGCTTGACGAGGCGCACGGCCTCGGGCCAGGCGGGGCCCCCTTCGCCCGACTGGAGCGGAGCGTCCACCGCGACGACGCACGGGCCGCTCGTCCACGGCGCGAGCGTCGCGAGCACGTCGTCGAAGGTGGGCTGCGACGAGACGTGGATGAGCCGGCCGTCCTCATCAAGGACGGCCAGCCCGGTGGGTTTGTCATCGTCGGCCGGCAGCCCCACGCCGATCCGGTGGGCGGGTGCCGCGGGCGACTCAGGCGTCGACGTCAGCGCCCTGCCCCGCTCCCGCGATGTTGACCATCCATGCCGTGCCGAAGCGGTCGACGAGCATCCCAAACGTGTCGCCCCACATCTGCTGCTCCAGCGGGACGGCCACCTGGCCGCCGTCGGACAGCTTGTCCCAGTAGCCGCGGAGCTCGTCCGTGTCGTCGCCGGAGAGGCTGATCGTGATGTTGCTGCTCGGCGCGGGCTTGTCCATGCCCATGGGGGTGTCGGCCGCCATCACCGTGAAGCCCTTGTCCGTGGTCAGTTGGCCATGCATCAGCTTGTCGGCGTCCGGGCTGTCGGGCATGCCGGACTCCCCGAAGGTGTTCAGGTTGAGCGTGCCGCCGAAGACCGACTGGTAGAACTCGAGCGCCGCACGGGCTTCGCCGTCGAACTGGATGTAGGGGTTGAGGATCGATCCCATGTCGTGCTCCTTCGTCGTGGTGGGGGTCCCAGCCCACCAAGGCTATGGCCCGCCACCGACGGCGGAAAGGGATCAGCCCTGCTGGTCGCCGGAGCCGTCGGCCTTCTTCGTCGCCGAGATCTCGAACTCGAGGTCGATCTTCTCCGAGACGAGCACGCCACCCTTGTCGAGGGGCATGTTCCACTCGAGGCCGTAGTCGCGACGGTTGACCCTACGGGACCCCTCGAAACCGGCGCGGGTCACACCGAAGGCGTCGACCTGGACGCCCGCGAGCTCGAGCGGCACGGTGATCTGCTTGGTGATGTCGCGGATCGTCAGGTCACCCGTGACGATGTAGGCGCCCTCGTGAATCTCCTCGATGGAGGTGCTCTGGAAGGTGATCGCCGGGAAGCGCTCCACGTCGAAGAAGTCCGGGCTGCGCAGGTGGTCGTCGCGCTGCTGGTTGCGCGTGTCGACGCTCGCGGCCTTGATGACGATGGAGGCGTGCGACCGGGACAGGTCCTCGACGTCGACGAAGAACTCGCCGTGCACGTCGTTGAAGGAGCCGCGGACCGACGTGATCATCGCGTGCCGCGCGGAGAAGCCGAGGCGGGTGTGCCCCGGGTCCAGCTCCCACGTGCCGTTGAGGTCGAGTTCGTTGTCAGGCATGGACGCCCTCACTGGTGGTCGAATGGTTCGGAGTGAATTGAAACCTTGATCAAGCGGTCCATCTTGGCACGCCGGACCCCGCCGGGGGATGCTCACGCATCGACGCGTCTGCCCCTGCCGGATTGGTTCCGCGACGGGATAACCTCACCCGACCCCACCCGCGAGCGACAGACGGAGGACCCGTGACGGCACACCCCGAGCGTCCCGGCCGGGGCGGCGCCGCCAGCGCTCCCGCCGACCCTCCACGCCTCGTGCGCGGGGTCCGGCTCGTGCCCGTCGCGGCCGCGGGCGCCGGTGCGCCACAGCCGGTGCCCGATCACCCCGTCGACCTCCGCCTGCGTGGCGGCGTCGTCACCGAGGTCGGTCCCGGGCTGCGCGCCGAGGTCGACGAGGAGGTCCTGGACGGCGAAGGTCGCTGGGCCGCCCCCGGCCTGTGGGACGCCCACGTCCACATGGTCCAGTGGGTGAAGACGGCCGGACGCCTCGACGTGAGCGCGAGTCAGCGCCCCGAGGACGTCGTCCGGATCCTCACCGACCACCTGGCATCGGACGAGGCCGGTGACGGGTTCGTCTTCGGCTGGGGCTACCGCAGCGCGGTGTGGGACCGGCAGCCCACCGTGGCGGAACTCGACGCCGCCAGCCCCGACCGGCCCGTGGTGATGATCTCCGGCGACGTCCACAACGGGTGGCTGAACACGCGCGCCCTCGAACTGCTCGGTCTCGGCGGCGTCGACGGGGTCGGCGGTCGGACGGGGACCCTGCAGGAGAACGAGTGGTTCGACGCCCTCCCCCGGCTCGAGCAACTCGCCGGGGCGTCCGGGCGCGGCCATGCCGGCGTCGAGTCCGCCGTGCGTGCGGCCGCCGCCCGCGGGGTCGTCGGGATGGTCGACATGGAGTTCGGGACGGCGCACACGGACTGGCCCGATCGGGTCGCTGCGGGGATCACCCAACTGCGGGTGCGCACCGCGACCTACGCCGCCACGCTCGAGGACGTCATCGCGAGCGGCTGGCGCACCGGGGACCCGATCCCGGGCGGGGCCGGCCTCATCACGATGGGTCCGCTGAAGATCATCGGGGACGGCTCCCTCAACACCCGCACGGCCTGCTGCACCCATCCCTACGCCGACGCGAGCCACCTCGACCTGCCGCGGGGGCGGATGAACCAGTCGCCCGAAGAGCTCCGTCGACTGCTGTCGGAGGGGACGGCCGCCGGGCTCGAGGTCGCACTGCACGCCATCGGGGACGCCGCGCTGACGGCCGCCCTCGACGCCTTCGAGGCGACCGGCGCCCGCGGCTCCATCGAGCACGCCCAGCTCGTCGACCTCGCGCAGATCCCCCGCATGGCGCGGCTGGGCATCCGGGCCAGCGTCCAGCCGTGGCACCTCATCGACGACCGGGACGTCACCGAGCAGTGCTGGCCCGACCATCTGGCCCGGTGCTTCCCCTTCGCCTCACTGCACCGCGCGGGCGTCGCGCTGACGCTCGGGTCCGACGCGCCCGTGGCCCCCCTCGACCCGTGGCGGGCGCTCGCTGCCGCGGTCCACCGCTCCGGTGACGAGCGTGACCCGTGGAACCCAGCCGAGGCGCTGACGGCCGCCCAGGCCCTCGCCGCGAGCACCGACGGAGCCGGGACGCTCGGGGTGGGCTCGCGGGCGGACCTCATCCTGCTCGACGCGGATCCGCTTGCGCCGCAGGAGGACGCGCGCGCACTCGCTGCGCACCTGCGCGACCTGGCGGTGGCGACGACCCTCGTCGAGGGTCGCGTCACGCACGACGCTCGCTGAGGGTTCGGTCAGCGCGAGCGACCGGACCGACCCGGCGTCAGGACGTAGGCGCTGGGGTGGGCGCCGCCGGTGGCGAAGCCGACCTCCTTCACCTGGCGCAGCCCCTTCGTCCGCTGGATGCTCTCCTTGAGCAGGCGCTTGTCCTCGGTGAGCAGCACGATGCGCCCCTTGGGTGCGAGCACCCGGGCGAGCTCCCGCAGGAAGGCGGGATAGAGCGTCTGGTTGTCGGCGTGCGAGCCGATCCGCTTGCCGAAGGGGATGTTGGAGACGACGCGGTCGACCGAGCCGTCGGCCAGTGGGAGCCGCGCGGCGTCGGCCCGCAGCACGTGCCCGTCGACACCGCGCGTCGCGAGGTTGGCCGCGCTGGCCGCGACCGCCCGGCCCGAGACGTCGGTGCCGATGACCCGCACCCCGGTCGGTCGTCGGTCGCCGTGCCCGACGGGCGCCTGGACGAGGTTGGTGCCCGCGCCGCAGAAGGGGTCGAGCACGACGCAGCCGTCCTCCACCTTCGCCAGCCGGCACAGCACGGCCGACAGGACCGGCGTGGTCGAGGCGGGGAGCCGGACGAGGGGCCCGAAGCGGGCCGACGTGTGCAGCGACCCCACCTGGAGGCCGACGCCGTCCGGGCCCTGCTGCAGATTGACGTGCCAGTCGCCGGGGGCGTTGACCCAGCCGAGGTCGCGCTCGAGCTGGTCGCGCACGTCCCAGCGCTGCGGACCGATCTCGCCGACCCGGAAGCGGACCGGCTCCTCGCCCACGAGCCCGGCGAGGATGCCGCCGTCGAGCGCCGCGCGGATGAGGTCCATCCAGCGGTCCCGGTCGCTCGGGGCACCGAGCGGGAGCTCGACGCTGCCGAAGTAGGGGTTGGCCGCGAGCGTCGCCTCATCGATGGCGAGGTCGACGGTGATGCGGTCGGCCCCGCGGCTCAGGACCGTGAGCGCCCCACCGTGGGCGGCGCGCAGGTCCTCCTCGAGATAGGCCACGGCACCCTCGAGCGAGACGAAGGTCGCGGGTCCGTGGATCATCCACCCAACCTATCCGCCGCCGCGGCGGCGGCCGACCACCCGGTCAGCCTGCCGCGATCGGCAGACCGTGCTGCGCCCCGAGCTCGAGCCAGTGCGAGGTCGGCTGCGACGCGAAGGTGGCCTCGAAGGCCGCTTCGCTCGCCTCGACCCCGAGGGCGCTCGTGGTCGCCGCGAGCAGGTGCGGCTCGAGTGCGCCGAGGGCGATCCGGCCGTCAGCGGTCGCGTACACGCCGTAGCCGGGCAGGCCGCCGCCGAGGAGCGAGCCCGGGGCGGTGAGCCCGTGGTGCAGCGGACGGGCGACGGAGTACGCCGCATCGGCGAGCGCCACCTCGACGTAATGGCCCCGGCCGTCGCGTGCGGCGCCGATCACGGCCGCCAACCCCGCGGCCGCCGCTCGCTCGGCACCGGCGAGGTCGGCGACGAGGGTGCGCGGCAGCCCCGTGTCGGGCAGCAGGCCTGCGCTCGCCTGGTAGGTCAGGTCGTGCCCGGGGACGTCGGCCTCGTCGCCGGCGTGGCCGATGATCGCCACCCGCGACAGGCGGGGGTGGCGTGTGGCCAGGGACTCCTCGTCGAGACCGAGGCGGGCGAGGGCCGACGGGCGCGACGACGTGACCAGCAGGTCGGCCTCGTCGAGGAGCTCGTGCAGCCGGGCCTGGCCCTCCGGGGTCTTGAGGTCGGCCGTGACGAGCTCCTGGCCGACGTGCAGTTCGTCGAAGTAGTCCGGGCTGAAGTGCTGCATCGGGTCACCCGTCGGCGGCAGGACGGTGATGCCGCGGGCGCCCCAGCCGACGAGTCGGGCCATCGCGGCGGGACCGGGCAGGTTGATGGCGATCGAGACGGCGGTCAGGCCCTCGAGGGGTCCGGTCATGACTGCTCCTGGGGCTCCGGGGACGGGTGGCGACCCGCGGAGACTATCGCCGTGACGGGGCTGCGCTCAGATGTCGCCGACACCCGAAACGGCTCGCGAACCGTTGTTGCGCTCGTGAGCCTGTTTGAACCGGCTCGCGAAGCACAAACCGGCTCGCGAGCCGGTTTGTGCACGGCGGTCAGGAGCCGACGATGACGACGATCAGGGTCCGGGGACCGTGCACGCCCTCCACGCGTTCCAGCTCGATGTCGCTCGTGGCGCTCGGTCCGCTGATCCACGTCAGGGGGCGGGCCCCGTCGTCGGCCGGGCGCAACCGGAAGACGGCCTCGGGCACGTCGTGCACGATCTGGTCCTCGCGGACGACGCAGACGTGGGTGTCCGGCACGAGGGTGAGCGCTCGCCGCCCCTGATCGGCGGCATGGTCGAGGACGATGGTGCCCGTCACCGCGATGCCCACGGCCGCCCCGGTCACGACGCCGTCGATGGCGTCGAGGTCACGGTCCGCGGTGATGTCGGCCTCGGCGTGCACCTCGGCAACCTCCCCGATCGCGTTGCGCCAGACCGGCTCCAGCCCCGCCGGCACGACGACGGACCGACAACCGGCCTCGCGGAGGGCGGCAGCCACAACCGTCCCGACCTCGTCGGCGCGGGCCCGGACGACGGTGGCGCGATAGTCCGCGACGACCTCGGCGAAGAGGGCCACGGTCGCCTCGTCCGGTGCGGCCGCCGGACCGGACGGGTCCGCCTCGATCGGAACGCGCCAGGCCGGCGCGGACGTCACGTCGGTGACGGCGGCGCGCACCCGCGCGAGGATCTCGTCGCGGGCGGTCATGACCGATCCCCTTCCGTGTCTGCCGTGCCGGACGCGCCGCGCTCCCGCGCCCACCACTGCCGGAAGGTCTCCGTCGGAGGCGTCGGGACGTCGCGGGCGTCCGTCCAGGCGCCCAGCCCGGGGACGGAGCGGATCGTTCGCTTGCCGATCACCCGGCCGGCGGTCGTCGCGGCCCGCTGTGCCCCGGCGAGCCTCTTGGGGTCGGACAGTACCCAGGCCGCGGCGCGCATCGCGGCCGACTCGGCGCGGTGCCCGCCCTGCCGCGCGACGGTGCCGCGCAACTCGACGAGCAGCTCCGGGATGTTGATGCGCACCGGGCAGGCGTCGAAACACGCGCCGCACAGGCTCGATGCGTAGGGCAGGGAGGCGTCGATGTCGCTGCTCGTCCCGCGCAACTGCGGGTTGAGGACGGCGCCGATCGGCCCGGGATAGACGGAGCCGTAGGCGTGGCCACCGGTGCGCTCGTACACGGGGCAGACGTTGAGGCAGGCCGAGCAGCGGATGCAGCGGAGCGCCTGGCGGCCGACGCGGTCGGCAAGCACGTGGCTGCGCCCGTTGTCGAGGAGGATGACGTGCACCTCCTGCGGACCGTCGCCGTCGTGCACCCCGGACCACATGGTCGTGTAGGGGTTCATCCGCTCCCCCGTGCTCGAGCGCGGCAGGAGCTGCAGCATCGGGGCGAGGTCGTCCCACGTCGGCAGGACCTTCTCGATGCCGACGATCGAGACGAGCGTCTCCGGCAGCGTCAGGCACATCCGACCGTTGCCCTCGGACTCGACGACGACGAGCGTGCCCGTGTCGGCGACGGCGAAGTTGGCCCCCGACACCCCGACCTTCGCGCGCAGGAACTTCTCTCGCAGGTGCAGGCGGGCGGCCTCGGCCAGGCGCGCCGGGTCGTCGGTGAGGTCGGGGGGCGCGGGCCGGCCGACCTTCGCCATCTCGGCGAGGAAGATGTCGCGGATCTCGGTGCGGTTGCGGTGGATCGCCGGCACCAGGATGTGGCTCGGGCGGTCGTGGCCGAGCTGGACGATGAGCTCGGCGAGGTCGGTCTCCCACGAGTGGATGCCGGCTGCCTCGAGCGCCTCGTTGAGCTCGATCTCCTGCGTCGTCATCGACTTGACCTTGACGACCTCGTCGGCCTCCTTGGCGCGCGCGATGTCGAGGACGATCGCGTTGGCCTCGGCGGCGTCGCGGGCCCAGTGGACGACGGCGCCGCGGGCGGTGAGGCTCGCCTCGAGTTGCTCGAGGTAGTCCGCGAGGTGGGTCAGGGCCTCGTCCTTGACGTCGGCGCCCGCCACGCGCAGGGCCTCCCAGTCGTCGACCTCGCCGACGACCCCGGCGCGCTTGGCCCTGATCGTGTGGGTGGCGTGCCGGAGGTTGCGGCGCTGCTGCTCGTTGCCGAGGGCATCGTGCGCGGCCTCCGGGAAGGCCGGCATCCCGACGAAGGTCGGCGACGTCGCCTGGACGGGTCCCATGGTCATGCCCGGTCCCCCTCGGTCGACGCGAGGATCTCTGCCAGGTGCATCGTGCGAACGCCCGTGCGCCGCCGCCCGAGGATCCCGCCGATGTGGGCGAGGCAGGAATTGTCGCCGGCCACGAGGACCTCGGCTCCGGTCTCGACGACGTGCGCAGCCTTGTCCGTCCCCATGGCGACGGAGACGTCGGCGTTCTTCATGGCGAAGGTGCCACCGAACCCGCAGCATTCGTCCGCCCCGGGCAGCTCCACGAGGTCGATGCCGCGGACTTCGCGCAGGAGCTGAAGGGGGCGGTCACCCACGCGCAGCATGCGGAGGGAGTGGCACGTCGGGTGATAGGTCACGCGGTGCGGGAAGGTCGCCCCGACATCGGTGACGCCGAGGACATCGACGAGGAACTCGGACAGCTCATACACGCGGGGGGCAAGGTTCTCGGCGCGGGCGGCGAGGGCGTCGTCGCCCGCCTTCCTCGCGACCATGGGGTGCTGCTCGCGGACCGAGCCGACGCAGGAGCCGGATGGCGCCACGATCGCGTCGTAGCCCTCGAAGACGTCCGCGAAGCGCCGCACGAGCGGGGCGGCCTGGTCGGCGTACCCCGTGTTGGTGAGCATCTGGCCGCAGCAGGTCTGCTCCACCGGGAACTCGACGCGGCAGCCGAGGCGCTCGAGGAGCCGCACGGTGGCCTTCGGCGCCTCTGGCCACATCGTGTCGTTGAAGCAGGTCGCGAAGAGGGCCACCCGCAGGCCGGTGGCCGGGCGGGGCTGACTCGTCACGTCAGTCACGGGCGGCGTCCACGACGTCGACGTCCACCATGATCTCGGTGGCGAGCCGCTCGAGGTCGGCGCGCACGGCGTCCAGGTCGGCGCCCGTCGGGACGCTGACGAGAGCGTCCGCCTCGAACAGTCGACCCCCGGCCATCGGGGCGTCCCGCAGCTCGGTCACGAGGTCGGCAACGCTCAGGCCGCGGGCGGCGAAGACGCCCGAGACGGCCTGGACGATGCCGGGTGCGTCATTGCCGACGAGGTGGAGCTGCACCTGGTGGGTGGGCTCGGCCGCCGCCTCGGCACCCGGGCGGACGGACACCTCGAGCAGACCCTCGAGCGGTTCGAGAGCCGCGCGCAGATCCCCTTCGCGCTCGGGCGGCACACTCACCTCGACGATGCCGGCGAACTTGCCGGCGAGCTCGCTGAGGCGGCTGCGCTCCCAGTTGCCGCCGTTGGCGGCGATGACGTCCGCGAGCGCCTTGACGAGGCCGGCGCGGTCGTCGCCGATGACAGTGAGGACGAAGGTGGTCACGGCCTCAGCGTAGCCACCGATCCCCTTCGCGGGCAGGGGTCGCGCAGCGAGGTGACGATGAAGCCTCGGACGGCGACTCGGGCGTCCGGGCGATGCTCGCGGTGCTCCCCTGCGCGGTCAGCGCGGTCAGGGGAGGGCGACGCCCTTGCCGCCGACGGCGTTGGCCTCCATGTCCCGATGTGCGGCAGCGATGTCATCCATCCGATAGGTGCGGCCCAGCGGCACGCGGGCGCGTCCGGCTCCCACGGCATCGAGGAAATCCTGGAGCGTCTCGGCCGACAAGTCATTGGCCCCACCCGAGTAGGCGGTGAGCCGGACGCCGTTGGGCAGCCAGTCCATCGGATAGAAGTCCGAGATCGTCCACTGGTCCGACAGCATCCCGGTGAAACAGACGGTCCCTCCCGTCCGGACGGCGCGCAGGGTGTCGCGCATGACGTTCACTCCGACCAGTTCGACGGCGCCGTCGACTCCGCCGGGGACCAGCGCACGAACGCGCGCCGCCACCTCACCGTCGTCGATCACGACATGATCGGCGCCAGCCGCCGTCAGAAGCTCGGCTCGGTCCGGGTTGCGCGTGGTGGCGATGACCGTCATGCCGCGCATCCGTCCCAGTGTCGCCAACGTCAGCCCCACCGACGAGGTGCCGCCACGGATGAGGAGGCTCTCGCCGGATCGCGCCTCCAGACCGACGTCGAGGGATCCGGCGGCCGTCTGGAGCATCTCGGGCACGGCGCCGAGCACCTCCCACGGCAGGTCACTCACGAAGGGGATGACCTGTCCCGCGGGCACGAGCGTGTATTCGGCGTAGCCCCCATCGAACTCTCGGCCCATGCCGCCCATGAGCGTGGCGACCTTTGTGCCGGGCTCGAACTCTCCCCCGGGCGCCTCCGCCACGACCCCGACCGCCTCGAGGCCCGGGATGCGGGGGAAGGAGCCGGAGTGGGCGACACCGGAGCGGAAGTGCAGCTCCGAACGGTTGAGGCCGAAGGCCCGGACCTCGATGAGCACCTGGCCCGCGGCGGCTCGGGGGCGTGGTACCTCGCGCACCTGCAGCACGTCGCGGGTCCCCGGCGCCTCGACGACGACGGCGCGCATCATGGCGGGCATCTGCTCACGGTTCACGGTTGGAGTGTGCCCCACGGCGGAGCGATGCCGATGTCGGAGGCGTGCGAGGGGGCGTCTCGCCCCCTCTCAGGCGAGCGCCTTGGCGACCGTCAGCAGGACGGCCGAGTCCTCCAGGGCCTCGAGCGAGTGGCGTGAGTCCGGGATGGCGATGTGGTCTCCCGGGCTGCCGTCCCAGCGGTTGTCACCGGCGATGAGGGTGACCCGGCCGTGCAACACGTGGAGCGTGGCCTCGCCCGGACTCCCGTGCTCCGCGAGGCTGCTGCCGGCTCGCAGGGCGATCAAGGTCTGACGCAGCACGTGTTCGTGCCCGCCGTAGACCGTGTGGGCACTTCGCCCGGTCGATGCGGTCCTGGCGATCTCCACGTGCTGGCGGACCAGCGCGGTGAGTGACTGTTTCTGCATGGCGCTCTCCTGCTCGGTGACGGGGTCGCGGTTCCATCATGTCGTGCCGCGCTTGACCCAGCGGAAGGTCAGGACGCACAGGACCAGGCCACCGATGGCCCACGCGGCGAGGACGAGCGCCGTGCGACCGTGCTCCCAGGCTCCGGCCATCTCCAGCGAGGCCATGACGTCGGGGTAGAAGACCGACCGCATGCCCTGGGCGATCCACTTGAGCGGGAAGACCGAAGCGACCTGCTGCAGCCAGGACGGGATGTCGGTGAAGGCGAAGTAGACGCCCGAGATGAACTGCAGCAGGAGCATCGGCCCGATGACGACGGCGCTCACCGACCGAGCCGAGGCAAGAGAGCTGTAGGCGATGCCGAGGACGGTGCCGGCGAAGGCGCCGAGCACGAAGACCCAGATGAAGGTGAACCAGCCAGCCGCAGTGTCGGGCAGGTCTACCCCAAAGGCGAACCGCGCGACGGCGAGCAGCAGCACCTGCTGGGCCAGGGCGGTGACCACGACGAGCCCGACCTTGCCGAGGAAGTAGGACACCGGCGGCATCGGGGTGCTACGCAGCCGCTTGAGGGTGCCGTCGTCACGTTCGGCCGTCACCGACATCGCCATCGTCTGGAACGACGTGAGCAGGATGCCGGCCGAGACCATGCCGGGGAGGAAGTACTCGGCCGCGCTCAACGGCGAGCCGCCCGCCGTCATGGTGTCGGTGAAGATCACCGAGAAGAGCGCGAGCATGAGGACCGGGAAGAGGAACGAGAAGAAGACGGACTCCTTCTCCCGGGCGTACATCTTGAGCTCGAGGACGGTGCGGTCGAGTCCCAGCGCGATGGCGTTCATGCCGTGGCCTCCGCCGTGCCGGTCGATCTGCCGGCGACCGCGACGTCGTCGTCGGGTTCCCGGTCGCCGGTGTGCGGGGCGATGAGGGACAAGTAGGTGTCCTCGAGCGAGGGGCGGCTGATCACGAGCTCGGGGATCTCGCCCCCCAGCCGTTGGGCGAGGCGGGTGACCTCGAGGGTCGGGGTGGCGGTGCGAAGGGAGCGGCGGCGGCCGCCTTCCCTCCACGTCACCGTGGCCTCCTCCGAGGCTCGCCCGCCGAGGTTCGCCGGAGTGTCGAGGGCGAGGAGCTTGCCAGCCGCGATGATCCCGACACGGTCGGCGAGGTGCTCGGCCTCGTCGAGGTAGTGCGTCGTCAGGAGGACCGTCGTGCCTTCGGCGGCGAAGGCCCGGATGAGCTCCCAGAAATCGCGGCGCGCCTTCGGGTCGAAGCCAGTGGTCGGTTCATCGAGGAAGAGCAATTCTGGTCGACCGATGATGCCCAGAGCGACGTCGAGGCGTCGGCGCTGGCCGCCGGACAGGCCGGCGATGCGCACGTCGGCCTTCTCCCCGAGCCCGACCGAGGCGATGACGTCGTCGACGTCACGGGCGTTGGCGTAGGCGCGGCCGGTTGACGCCAGGATTTCGCGGGGAGTGAGGAGGTCAAGACCCGCCGAGGCTTGAAGGACGATGCCGATTCGGTTGCGCCACTGGCGGTCCGCGTTCGCAGGATCGTGACCGAGGACGCTCACCTCGCCGGCGTCCCGGGTGCGGAACCCCTCGAGGATCTCGACCGCCGTGGTCTTGCCGGCGCCGTTGGGACCGAGGAGGGCGAAGACTTCACCCTCGTTGATGTCGAGGTCGAGACCATCGACGGCTCGCATGGTGCCGTATTCCTTGACGAGTCCCCTGATGCTGATGGCGGTCATGCCTCCACCATGGCCCCGTCGGACGCGAAAGGAGCCCGAACGGGACGTGAACTCCCCTTCGCCGTCCGGGATGTCGGCGTTCAGTCGACAAAGGTGGCCAGCCCGCCAGGCCGAGGCACCGTGCTCAGTGGTTGCCGACGCGCAGGTCTGACCAGCCAGACACCTCGCACTGGCCGTCGTCGTTGCACCCAGCGGCCATCGCCGTCCCGTCGCTTCGGATGCCCAGGGTGTGTCGTGATCCTGCGGCGATGGCGACGATGCCCTCCCAGACGGCCACGTCGCATTGGCCGGATTGGTTGTCGCCTGCGGCCAGAACGTGCCCGCTCGAGGTCAAGGCGACCGTGTGATGGCTGCCTGCAGCGACAGCGATGACATCCCGCCACCGACCGACCTCGAGGGCACCGGGCGCATCACCGGCGGTGAGGACCCGTCCACTCGCCGACACTCCGACCGTGTGCAGGTAGCCGGCCGCGATGCCCACGAGATCGTGCCACGCGCTGAGCTCGCCTTGCCCATGCCTGTTGGCGCCCGCAGCCACGGCTGTGCCATCGGCGCGCAGCCCGACCGAGTGCCAGTCACCAGCGGACACGGCAACGATGTCGGTCCACTCCGAGACGTCGCAGGCACCTTCGTCGTGGCGACCGGCCGCGACGACGGTCCCGTCGTTCAGGATCGCCAGGGTGCGCCGCCATCCGGCTGCGACCCCGGTGACGCCCGACCAGGCACTCACGTTGCACTGTCCATGGCTGTTCCAACCGGTGGCTCGAACGGTGCCGTCGGCAAGGAGCCCGACCGTGTGCGCTCGGCCGGTGTTCCTGAATGTGTGCACGTTGCCGGCGGCCAGGCCAACGACGTCCACCCAGTCACGTGTGGCGAGTTCACCCGCAGCACCGTTGCCCACGGCCAGCACTCTTCCGTCGGCACGAAGCCCCAGCGAGTGCCGTCGACCGGCAGCGAGGCCGGGTTGAACAGAGGATGCGTCCACGGGTCGATCCTGCCTTCCCCCATCCCCTACCCGTGTCGGTTGCCGTGCCCGAGTCATCAGCGCCGGCAGCAACCTCAAACGTCGCGTTGTGCGCCAATCCACTCCCTTATGCGGGCCCGGCGACGTTCGATGAACTCGAGTGTCCCTTCGCGGTAGCTGACGTACTCGTCGACGCTCACAGGCGTCCCCGTGCGACGGAAATCGTCGTGCGGCAGCCAGAATTTCACCTGCTCGCGGTCGGGCGTCACCAGATCCTGGAGGTGGAAGAAGCCGACGAAGTCAGCGAACCCATTGAAGAAGGCGAAGAAGTCGTCGTACGACTGAAGAACGTTCGCCAGTGGGTGGTCATCCTCGCCTCCAAAGTGGCGGCGGATGCATTCAAGGGTGAGGTCCATTCGGTCGGCAATGACTGATCGCGTGCCACGGGCCTGGTTGATGGTGGGGCGATGATTCGACCTGACCGGCCAGACCATGGAACTGGCAATCGTGTACGGCCGATTGAGGTAGCGCACCCGTTGCTCCTCGCTCAGCGCCGTAATCGATGCGACGAGCGCCTTGGGCCGCAGCCAGCGCCCGTATGAGTTCGTGATGGTGTCGCTGCCGAAGACCATCCGTTCGGCGCCGACGTGAAGGAGGTACACCTGGCTGCGGTTCGATGGAACTTCGAGCGCAATTGCATGGCCCGTTCCGGTGGATTTGGACCACAGCAACTGGTGGTACGTACGCAGCGTGGGGCTGTGGCTGTCGGGGTCCTTGCCGGCGGGGGTCTCGGCTGCAAAGTCGAAGTCAACGTCGAAATCGTCGGGTGGCATGAGCATTCTGGCAGCTTTCGTGGAAGCGCGATCCGGTCAGATTCACGAGCGGCATCCTTCCAGCGAGCAGAACCTCACAGGTCAGGTGTCAACCTGACCCGGGACAGTCCCGATGTTCACGAGGGCATCCCTGGCCAACGGGGCTCCCTTGAACTGTCTCTGTACAGCGACACTATCGACAGCCGTCGCCCAGTAGCAGGCTTTCGCCTCCCGGGATCGGATGTCGAGGTGCAGCGAAGATTGCACAAGCTCGTGCGGGGCGTCTTGGGTAGGTCGGCCACTTCCGGCAGGATTGTGCAAGATCTGGAGGACCCCGTAGCCGCACGTCGCACATGATCAGGCCGCGGCGACTTGACCGGCTGATGGCACAAGGCGCACGCCCTGAACAATCAGGGCGCGGGGGGGTTCAACTCCTGATTCGTCGACGACCCTCCGCTCGCCTAGTTGCGCCGCGAGCCCGACGGTCGCCCTCCTTCAACTGCAGCGTGTTGTCTTGGACATCATCCGAGCGTCGAGTCTGCACAGGCCGCGCACCGTCTTGCGCCTCACGCCGCACCGATAGCCCAGGCCGACGATGAGCTCGTGGACCGTCGCGGGAGAGACGCTTGCTCGTCGTCGTGAACTGGGACAGCCCGCGTGCGTCACACTTCCGTCGTCACGAAGCCCCAGCGAATGCCGTCGACCGGCAGCTTGACCGGGTTGAACAAAGGATGCGTCCACGGGTCGATCCTGCCTTCCCCCATCCCCTACCCGTGTCGGTTGCCGTGCCTCAGCGCTGCCAGAACCACTTCTTCTTGCGCGGCGCGCTCGCCTGCTGGTCCGTGGAGGCGGGTGCCGTGGTCGGCGGCGCCTGCGTGTCGGGCGCTGGCGAGTTGGGTGCGGGCGCGTCGTGCGTCGGCCTGCCACCAGCGGCAAGGATCGCGGCGACCTCGTCGACGGTCTGCATCGCCGGAGGGGGCCCACCGGGGGTCGCGCCCTCGGGGATCAGGTCGTCGGGGTCGCCCTCCTTGATCCCGATGGGATAGCAGCCCTCGGGGTCGATGTCGAGGTCGAAGAACTCCAACTCCCTCAGGTCGCCGCTCGCCGTCAGCCCCGCCATCACGGCGGGAAGGTTCACCGCGTCCGTACCCAACTGGTCCGCGGGGACGACGATCCGAGCCTCCGACGAGTCTGATCGCGTGAGATCGAGGACGATCCCATCGGCGGACACCCCCACGGCCGCCGTGACGAACCGGTCCGAGGTGAGGTTCCACAGGGTCGTGACGGCGGGTTGCCGCCCGAGCCACGCCGGGGGGACGACCGCCAATTCAGCGGGCATGCGGTTCATGCAGGCGTCGTAGCACCGGAAGAAGTCGGCCCAGGTCGCGACGATGCGCGACCCCGGAGCCCACTCGACAGCCCCCTCGATGGGCAGGCGCCACAGGTAGGGCAGGTACTCGTTCGACTCCTCCCACGTGAATGCCTGGTACTCCTCGGCGTCACGCTCGGCCCAGTCGAAGTCCTCGACGCCGACCGATCCGGAGCCCCACAGGTATACCCGCATGCCTCGATCCCCCAGCCGCCAGACGAAGCTCGGTCCGGGACCGGTCACGTACAGCGGCCTGACCCCCACGATGCCCTCGACGCGCAGCAGGAGGTCGTGCACCTGCGACGGAGAACCCTCCCCTTCGAACGAATCGATCAGCGACCGGACGTCTTCGATGACAGCAGCCATGCCTCGACCGTAACCACGGCCGTGGCCGTGCGCTCAGGGCCCGAAGGCCCAGCCCGGGCCCACCGACGGGCCCACCGGGATCAGAAGCCGTTGTCCTTGGCCATGTTCGCGAAGCGGGAGTAGTGACCCTGCCAAGCCAGGACGATGTCGGCGGTGGGGCCGTTGCGGTGCTTGGCGACGATGACGTCGGCCTCCCCCTCGCGCTCGGGGTCGGTGCGGTCGCGGTGCAGGAGGATCACCATGTCCGCGTCCTGCTCGATCGAGCCCGACTCGCGAAGGTCGCTCATCTGCGGCCGCTTGTCCGTGCGCTGCTCGGAGCCACGGTTCAGCTGACTGATGGCGATCACCGGCACCTCGAGCTCCTTCGCCAGCAACTTGAGGGCTCGGGAGAACTCCGCGACCTCCTGCTGGCGTGACTCGACCTTCTTGCCCGAGCTCATCAGCTGGAGGTAGTCGAGGACGATGAGCTTGAGGTTGTGCTGCTGCTTGAGGCGCCGCGCCTTCGCGCGGATCTCCATGAGCGACATGTTCGGCGAGTCGTCGATGAAGAGCGGCGACTCGCTGATCTTGCCCATGATCCGGGCGAGCTTCTGCCAACCGGGGTCGCCGAGCGTCCCCTTGCGCAGGTCCTGCAACTGGATCTGCGCCTCGGCCGAGAGCACGCGCATCGTGATCTCGGAGCGGCTCATTTCGAGGGAGAAGACGGCGGTCGCCATGCCGTGCTTGATCGCGGCAGACCGGGCGATGTCGATGCCCATCGTCGAGTTGTGGGTCGGGATCATGGACGGACCGGCGAGGAACAAGTGGTCCCCGTTGTCGACCTGCAGGCACCGCACGGGCACGGACGCGATCGGGCGGACCGCCGTGATGAAGCGCGAGTCGCGACGCTGGAACGTCCGCGGCCGACGTTCCTTGTGCAGCAGGCGCTTGCGTTCGAGCCAGAAGACGTCCTCATCGCTCGTGAACGTCAGGGTGTACGCCGTGGAGGACTGCTCGGTCCGGCCGCGCACCGTCTTGCGGCTCACGCCGCACCGATAGCCCAGGCCGACGATGAGCTCGTGGACGTCGCGATAGAGACGCTCGCTCGTCGTCGTGAACTGGGGGGAGCCCGCGTGCGTCACGGTCCCGTCGGTGTCCAGGAGGCCGGCCAGCAGTTCTCTGCGTTGGCGCTCACTGGCCCGCTGGTAGGCCGCGGGGATGTGCTTGTCGCCCAGCACGCCGATCTTCCGAAGCAGCCCGTGGACCGTCCCGTGATCGTTGTGGCACTCCTGGCATTGGCGCGTTTCGACCGCTTCCTCCGGGAGGCGCAGCGAGTACCGCATCTGCGCCGCCAGCGGAGTCACCACCAGCCCCTGCCCCTCGAGGAGCATGACCATGTCGTCGTCGGCGGTCGTGATGGCGGCGCAGGCGGACGTGCCGTCGCCGAGCCACGCCCCGACGACGTAGGGCGGGAGATCCAATGGCGCGTCCGGCAGGTCCAGAGGTGCCGCCAGGGCCACCGAGTGGTTGAGCCGGCGGTCCCCCGTCGCGGTGCGCAGGGTCGCCGCGATGTCCGCAGTGGTGCGCACCGCGGGTGCACCCTTCGCGTCCGGTGACGGCGCCCCGACAGCTCCGGCGGCGGCTCGGGCTCGCCGCGAGGCACGCGTGTGGGTGAGCCACTGGTGCTCCGCGTCAGCGACGATGACGGACCCGTCCGAGAACTCCACCTCGAAGCACGGCCGGTCGTGCATGACGTCCGTGACGGCGACGACGCGGGTGGGCCGCCCATCGGCACCCAGCAACGCGTCCCCCACGGCGACGTCGCCCATGGTCGTCCAGCCCTCGGGGGTGGGCAGGGGCGTGTCGAGAGCGAGCGCCTTGCCGACAGCCGGCCTGGCGGCGATGACGATCATCTGGCCGGGGTGCAGGCCGTGCGTGAGTTCGTCGAGATCGGTGAAGCCGGTGGGGACGCCGATCATCTCGCCGCCGCGTCCGGCGGCGACCTCGATCTCGTTGAGGGTCTCCTCGAGGGTCTCCCCGAGCGCGACATAGTCCTCGCCGCCGCGCTTGTCGGCGACCTGGTACACCTCGGCCTGGGCCTGGTTGACGATGTCCTCGACGTCGCCGCCGCCCTGGGCGTAGCCGAGCTGGACGATGCGCGTGCCCGCGTCGACGAGCCGCCGCAGCACGGCCCGCTCGGCGACGATCTGGGCGTAGTAGCCCGCGTTGGCCGCCGTCGGCACCGACTGGATGAGGTCGTGCAGGTAGGCCTGTCCGCCGGCGCGCTGCAGGTCGCCCCGCTTGCCCAACTCGTCGGCGACGGTGATCGCGTCGGCCGGCTCGCCGCGGGAGTAGAGGTCGACGATGGCGTCGTAGATGAGCTCGTGCGCCGGGCGGTAGAAGTCGTGCCCGCGCACCTCCTCCGCGACGTCCGCGATGGCGTCCTTCGACAGGAGCATGCCGCCGAGGACCGACTGCTCGGCGCCCACGTCCTGGGGCGGGAGCCGATCGTGGCCGCCGCCACCACCGGGGGCGCCGCCGTCGTTCGACGAGGAGTACATCGAGGTCAACTCATCGACGGACAACGCGTGCCTCCCCACTTCGACTCCGGTAACGGCTGCATCTGAGACCAGTGGATCACCCGCCACCGACAACGCTCCGACGACGGGCGCGAAGGGGGCCTGGCAAGGGTCCGGATCAGAAGGATCACCCCCTTCGTCAGTGCCGGCGCAGCCGGTCTGAAGGTGGGATCACGTCACCGTAGAGCCACCTTCCGGGCCGACCAAACAGGCCGTGTGGACAACGTGTGGACAACCTGTGGGCCACGCCGGGGAGACTTGTGCACACTCGGTGGACAACTCTGTGGATCCACCAGCAATGTGGTTCGAGTCACGCCTCTGACCTGCGGATACGTCATCCACCCCGTGTGGACGAAAAGTTCCTTCGGGGGAATCCCGTCCACAGGGGTCGGCATTCGGACAGCGGCTGTCACAGGTGGTGATCACGACCTACCGGGTGGTACAAGCACCTGTTGTTCACGCAGGGCGGGCCACGCCGTAACGCTCCCGCGCACGAGCGCGCGCCTTCTCCGCCTCGACTTCGCGATCCTTCGGCGGAGCGCTCGTCGTGAGGTGCTGCAGCAGGTGTTGGGTGGCGGCCGCGATCTCCTCGACGGCCTCGTCGAAGGCCGCCTGATTGGCCTGCGACGGCTTGGTCGAGCCGCTCAGCTTCCGCACGTACTGGAGAGCCGCGGCGCGCACCTCGTCGGTCGTCGCGGGGGGCTCGAAGTTGTGGAGCTGCCTGATGTTCCTGCACATGGCCATCACGCTACGCCGCACGAAGGGGGTTGACGTCCCTGGACGGTCGGCCTACCGTCATGTAATCAACCATTTGGTTGACTACGTTCACCGAAGGCAGCACCCGTGCCCACCGATCCCGACGACGACCTCCTTGACCGAGCCTTCATGGCCCTGGCCGACCCGGTCCGCCGCGCGATCATCGCCCGCCTCAGCCGCGGCCCCGCCACCGTCAACGACCTGGCGGCCCCCTTCGCGATCTCGACGCAGGCCATCTCGAAGCACATCAAGGTCCTCGAGCGTGCCGGCCTCGTCACCCGCAGCCGCGACGCCCAGCGTCGGCCGGTCCACCTCGATGCCGCGCGCCTCGAGGCACTGACCGCGTGGATCGACCAGTACCGGCTCGTGCGCGAGCGGCAGTACCGCGCGCTCGACGCCGTCCTCGCCCAGCCGTCCCCGCCCGGGGACCGACCCAAGGAGTCACCGTCATGAGCAACGCCCTGGAGATCACCGCCCCGGAGGGCACCCCCTTCCTCGAGTTCACCCGCGTCGTCGACGCCCCCCGCGAGGCCGTCTTCCGCGCCCACACCGACCCCGACCTGATCTCGCGGTGGCTCGGACCGCGACGCCTCACCATGACGGTCGAGGAGTACGACGCCCGCGACGGCGGCAGCTACCGCTACACCCACCATGACGCCGAGGGCAGCTATGGCTTCCGCGGCTGCTTCCACACGATCCGCGAGGACCTGCTCATCCAGACCTTCGAGTTCGAGGGCATGCCCGACCACGTCTCGCTCGACACGCTCCGCCTGGTCGACCTCGGCGACGGGCGCACGCGGCTCGAGGGACACAGCGTGTTCCCGTCCGTCGAGGCCCGCGACGGCGCCGTCGGCAGCGGCATGGAAGGCGGGATGGCGCAGGGCTACGAACGCCTCGAGGAGCTCCTCGGCGCCGGTGGACCCGCCGGCGCCTGATCTCAGGCGGCGAGGGTCGCGGCCAGCGTGCCCGCGGGGGCACCGGCCGCGTCGTCGCTCGCCAGCGCGGCGTAGCGCCCACCGGCGGCGACGAGGTCGTCGTGCGTGCCACCCTCGACCACGCGACCACCGTCGAGGACGACGATCCGGTCGGCATGCCGCACCGTGGGGAGCCGGTGGGCGATCGTCAGCGTCGTCCGGCCGACGGCGAGCCGGTCGAGCGCCCGCTGGAGTTCGCGCTCCGTGTCGTTGTCGAGCGCGCTCGTGGCCTCGTCGAGGACAAGGATCCGCGGGTCGCGCAGCAGCGTGCGTGCGACCGCGAGCCGCTGCTGCTCACCACCGGAGAACCGGTGTCCGCGGGCGCCGACGACCGTGTCGAGCCCCTGCGGGAGCCCGGCCACGAGATCCGCGGCCTGAGCCGTGGCGAGCGCAGCCCACAGCTGGGCCTCGGTCGCCTCCGGCCGGGCGAGCAGGAGGTTGGCCCGGATCGTGTCGTGCACGAGGTAGGTCTCCTGGGAGACGACGCCGACGAGGGACGCGAGCACCTGCGGGTCGATGTCGCGCACGTCGATGCCGTCGATGGTGACCCGCCCGGCGCTCGGGTCGTGCAGCCGCGCCAGGAGGGACGCGAGCGTCGACTTGCCGGAGCCGGTCTCGCCGACGACGGCGAGGGTCGTCCCGGCCGGGATGGTCACGTCGATGCCGGCCAGCGCGGGGGCGGCGCCGTCCGCGTATCGGAAGTCCACGCCCTCGAAGCGCACCTCGCCGACGACGAGGTCCGGATCGAGGTCGACCGGCGACGTCGGTGCGGGGACCTCGGGGACGAGGTCGAGATAGGCGAAGATCCGGCTGAAGAGGGCCATCGAGCTGATCCACTGCGCGCCGACGTTGAGCAGACCCATGAGGGGGCGGAAGATGCCCGCCTGGAGCGTCGTGAAGGCGATCAGCGTGCCGATCGTCATGCCGCCCGACGTCGCGGGCAACCCGGCGGCGAGGTAGATCAGCGCCGGGATGGCGGCGAAGACGATCGACATCGTCGCCATCCGCCAGCGGCCGGCCAGCTGCGAGCGCAGCTCGAGGCCGACGAGGTCGTGCGAGGTGGCGGTGAACTTCTCCGCCGCTGCCGGCGCGGTGCCAAGGGTCTTCGCGAGGCGGACGCCGCTGACCGACAGCCCCTCCTCGACCTGGGTGTGCAGATCGGCGAGCGCGCGCTGGCGCTGGGCGGTGATCTCGCGGCGGAGCAGGGCGACCTTCCGCGTCAGCCACACGGCCGGCGGGATCACGAGGAGGGAGAGCAGGGACAGTCGCCAGCTGAGGGCGACCATGGCCACCGCGGTGGCGACGGCGGTCGTGACGTTCGAGGCGATGGAGGTCGCGGTCGTCGTGACGACCGACTGCATGCCGGCGACGTCGTGCGTCAGGCGGGACTGGACCTCACCGCCGCGGGTGCGGGTGAAGAAGCCGAGCGACTGCCGCTGCAGGTGGGTGAAGACCCCGGCGCGCAGGTCGTGCATGACGGCCTGGCCGACGGAGGTCGAGAGCCACGTCTGGTAGACGCCGATGAGCTGGCTGACGATCGTGACGCCGAGCATGGCGCCGACGAGCGTCAGCAGGAGCGGGACGTCCTGACGGGGGATGGCGTCGTCGATGACGCCCCGCACGAGGAAGGGTTGGGCCAGAGAGACGAGCGACGTCGCGACGATGAGCGCCATGACGACGGCGACCTGGCCGCGGTAGGGACGGAAGAGGGCCGCGACGCGGCCGAAGGGGACGGGCGAGTCCTCGAGCTGGGCTCGGTCACGCGGGTCGACGCGCTGGGCGCCGCCGCCGCCGCGACCTTCGCCGCGGCCGCCGTCGGGACGGGACATGTGGGTGGACTCCATCATGAGCACCACTCCTGTTCTGCTGAGGGGGATGAGAGGCAATCCGTGGTTTCACGGGAAACGTTGTCGGGTGCTCACCTCTTAGTGAGGTAACCACACAGTGAGTCTAACGCGACGGATGGCGATAGCATTCCCTCCATGCCCACCCCCGATCGCGATGCCGCCGGCGACCTCGGCGACCTCATCCAGGAGACCGCGCGCGCCCTGCGCCGACGCTCCATGGCGCTGCTCGAGCCGTGGGACCTCGCGCCCCACCAGGCCCGGGCCCTGCGCGTCGCCGCCCGGCACGCCCCGGCCCGCCTCGGCACGATCGCCCAGCACCTGCACATCGCCCCGCGCTCGGCCACCGACGTCGTCGACTCGCTCGAGCGGCGCGGCCTCGTCCGGCGCATCCCCGACCCCGCCGACCGCCGCGCCGTGATCGTCGAACTCACTCCGGCCGGCCAGCGCCTCGACACCGAGATGCTCGAGCACCGCCGGACCGCCGCCGCGGACCACTTCTCGGCCCTCTCGGACCGTGACCGGGCCACGCTCCGCCGCATCCTCACGACCCTCGCCGACGAGCGACCTTCGCGCTCGTGAGCCAGCGTCGCGAGATCCTGCGGCTGGCCGTCCCCGCCTTCCTCACCCTCATCGCCGAGCCGCTCTTCCTCCTCGCCGACTCGGCGATCATCGGCCACCTCGGCACGACCTCACTCGCCGGCCTCGGCGTCGCGAGTGCGGTCCTGCTCACCGCCGCCGGCATCTTCGTCTTCCTCGCCTACGGCACGACGGCCGTCGTCTCCCGACAGGTGGGGGCCGGTTCCGCGAAGGGGGCCGTCGAGGCCGGCGTCGACGGCACCTGGCTCGCCATCGGCCTCGGCGCCGCTGTCGGTCTGATCACCGCGGCTGCGGCTGGCCCGTTGTGCGCGTGGCTCGGCGCCACGGGGGCGGTCCACGAGCAGGCCGTCACCTACCTGCGGATCTCGGCGGCCGGCCTGCCCGCCATGCTCGTCGTGCTCGCCGCCACGGGAGTCCTGCGCGGCCTGCAGGACACGCGGACCCCGCTCGTCGCGGCCAGCCTGGGCTTCGGCGCCAACATCGTCCTCAACCTCGCCCTCGTGCACGGGCTGCACCTCGGCATCGCCGGGTCCGCGATCGGCACGATCATCGCCCAGTGGGGCATGGCGGTCGGGCTGCTCGCCGTCCTGCTCCGCACGGCCGCGGCGACCGGCGCCAGCCTCCACCCGCACCCGGGCCGGGTCCTCGCCGCGGCACTGGGCGGCTTCCCGCTGCTCGTGCGCACCCTCGCCCTGCGCGCCGTGCTGCTGCTGACGGTATGGGTCGCGGCTGGCCTCGGCGACGTCCCGCTCGCCGCCTACCAGGTCAGCTCGACGATCTGGTCCTTCCTCGTCTTCGCCCTCGACGCCATCGCCATCGCCGCCCAGGCCCTCACCGGCAAGGCACTCGGCGCCGGGGACAAGCGCGCCGCACGGGAGGCCACGGACGTCATGCTCCGCTGGGGCATCGGGTCCGGCATCGTCCTCGGCGCCCTCGTCCTCGCCGTCCACCCGTGGCTGCCGGCCCTCTTCACCCCCGACCCGGCCGTGCGTGCCGCCATCGGCGCCGGGCTCGTGATCATCGCGCTGGGCCAACCGATCTCGGGGATCGCCTTCGTCGTCGACGGCGTCCTCATGGGTGCCGGCGACGGGCGCTGGCTCGCGTGGTCGATGGTTGGGCTCCTCGCCGCCTACGTCCCGATCGCCCTGGCGCTGCGCGCCGCCGCACCGACACTGCTCGAGGGTCTCGATCCGGCCGACGCCGCGGCGGTGAGCGTGCGTTGGCTCTGGCTCGCCTTCACCGCCTTCATGGCCCTGCGGGCCGTCGTCTTCTGGTGGCGCATCCGCGGGGACGCCTGGATGGTCACCGGCGCGCGCCGCTGACGCGGCTGTGGTCGAAGGGGGCCGAGTCAGCCGTCGCCGACGTCACCATCGAGGTCGATTCGGAGGTCGATTCGGTGGTTGATCCGGTGGTCGACTCGGCGGCCGGCTCGGCAGGCGTTCGCCGGCCCACAGCCTCGTCGATCGCCACGTCGATGACACCGAGCAACCGCATGGCCACGGCCGCGAGGTAGGACAACCCGGCCGCGAGCTCGACGCACTCCTCGAGGGTCTGCTCGAGCCGCTCCGTCGCGATCGACATCGTGCTCGGGTCGATGGAGTCCATCCCCAGGGCGATGATCGACAGCACCACCCCGACGATCAGGGCGGTGCGGGCCAGGGCGTCGACCCGGATCGCCCGCCACACCATCGGCAGCAGCGCCAGACCCACAAGGCCGACGCCCATCATCAGGAAGTCCCCCGGTGCCACCCACGGCAGGAAGGGGACGCTGATCCCGCGTGGCGCGAGGATCCCGTCCCGCAGCCGCTCGTGGACCGCGAACCGTTCGTCGAGCGCCAGCGACCCGAAGCCCGCGGCCAGCACCAGCCACGGCAGTGTCTCCCGCCGGCCGCCGCCCAGACGGCCGGTGAGGTACCCCACGAGCAGCGAGCCCATGGCCGCCAGCACGAGCACGACCGACTGCAGCCAAGTCATCGGTGTCTGCTCCGAGGCGATCCACGCCCACCACTGCGGCCACCGGGCCACGGCCAGGGCCAACGGCGCGAGGACGGCCATGGCGGCGAACGCCAGCAGGACGACCCCCTTCGCGCGGGTCATGCGACCCGCTCCACTCCGGCGACGGCGGACGCGCGCTCGACGGCCTCGACGAGTGCCTCACCAAACATGTCGGCGCCCCGGGCGAGCACCTCGTCGCGCCACCAGGCACTGTGGCCGGTCTGGAGCACGCGGCCCTCGCTGAGGAGGTCGCCGTCGAGCGCCGGGTCGAGGACGACGTCGTCGACGGCGTAGCCGCGAAGGTGCCCGGTGCGGATCGCCCCGGTGACGGCCGCCGTGTCCACAAGGACGGGGCGGCCGACGTTGACCAGGAGTGCCTGGGGGCGCAGGGCCGCGAGCGCCGCGGCGTCGATCACCGGCGGTGCACCCGCCGTCGTCGAGGCGCACACCGCGACGATGTCGCTGGCGGCGTGGAGGTCCTCGGGCGGGACCATCGCATGGCCCGCCCGGGTGGCCGCGGCCACGGCGCGCGGGTCGATGTCCGTGCCGACGACGCGCATGCCGATCCCGGTGGCGAGGCCCGCGAGCGCCGTGCCGATCCGACCCATGCCGATGATCCCCATGGTCCGTCCGCCGAGCTCGATCCCGCGCAGCGACGTGTCCGGAGCCGCGAGGCCCCGGGAGCGGTCGTGGGCGAGATGCACCCTGGCGCCCATGGACAGCGTCATGGCGAGGGCGTGCTCGGCGACGGCCCGGGTGGCATAGGCAGGGAGGCTGCTGACGGTGACGCCGTGAGCGCGCAGGGCTTCGTGGTCGAGATGGTCGAGGCCGGTGGCGTAGAGCACGAGCGAGCGCAGCCGCGGGCACCGAGCCAGCAACGCCGGCCCCAGGTGCGGCAGGGTGACGTTGGTGGTGCCGAGCACCTCGACGTCCTCGAGGAGGCGCGCGGCCTCCTCGAGGTCCGGCGCCTGCGTCCGGGTCTCGTAGTGGACCGAGGCACCACGCTCCTCCAGCCGCCGCCGGTGGTCGGCCGGCACGGTGTCGCGCCCCGCCCTGCTCAAGATCAACACTCGTGGACCCCCGCGGTCTGCACGCATCTGGTTCACACCCCCTGGTGACGGGCCGTCTGCCCTCGTCGTACAGACGTCCCACACGGGCATCGGGTTGCGACGTCCACGGCCTTCGCACGACGGTAGCCCGGCCCGACCGGGAATCGGGTCAGCCGAGCGCCGTGGCGGCCACGCGTCGCGGATCGGCCGCCGCCAGCAGGGTCCCGTCCGCGTGCCGCAGCGCGGCCCCGACTCCGCCGAAGTACATCGAGATGCCCTCGTGCTCCCGCCCGTGCCACCCACCATCTGCCACTGCCCGGGCGATGGCCGGGTCGCTCTCGTGCTCGACGAGCACACCGTCGTCGACAACGCCTCCGCCGTCGATGCGGACGTGCACGCGCGGTCGGTCGATGGCGTCCTGGAGGTGCTCGTCGTCCAGGAAGGCGGCGCCGAGGACCTGCATGAGCGCGGTCGTGATCCGGTCGGCCCCGGGGCTGCCGATGGCCAACCGCCGACCGTCCGCGGCCGCGGCGACGGTCGGGGCCATGTTGGAGGCCAGCCGCGTCCCCGGCGCGAGCGCGTGCACACCGAGCTGGTTGAGCTCGAGCTCGCCGAGGCAGTTGTTGAGCAGCAGGCCCGTCCCCGGGACCATCGCGCCCGAGCCGTAGCCCGCCGACGCGGTGATGGAGCAGGCCATCCCGGCGCCGTCGACGACGGAGACATGGACGGTGTTCGGCGAGGTGGGCAACCCGTCGAGGCCATAACGCTGCGCCGCCGCGAGCGCCGCCCAGCCGTCGGCCTCGAGGTCACGCGACCGATCGATGCGATCCGCACGGAAGGAGAGCACCCGCCGCTGGATCTCGATGACGTCCGCCCAGGTGGCCCGCTCGCCGCCGCGCTCGACGAGAGCCCCGAGCATGAGCGAGAGCATCGGGCCGCCGATCGCGGGCGGCGGGTTGGTGGCGACCTGCCACTGGCCCACGTCGACGAGCAGCGGCTGCCGCACGACCGCCTCGTAGTCGGCGAGGTCGGCGGCGGAGACGAGCCCGCCGCGTGCGTCCATGTCGGCCACGATCGCCCGAGCGATCGACCCGGTGTGGACCGACTGCCAGCCCTCGCGGGCGATGGTGTCGAAGGTCGCCGCGAGGTCGGGTTGGACGACGATGTCGCCCGTCGTCACGACCCGGCCGTCGGCGTGGTGCAGCAGCGCGTGGGTGCCGGGATCCCAGCCGTAGATCGAGTCGCCGACGAGGGCGAGATAGCTGGCCGCCGCGGCGCCCACGGGGTAGCCGTCGCGGGCGACCGCCGTCGCCGGCGCGAGGAGATCCGCCCACGGCGCCGCACCGTGACGCTCGTGCGCCCGGCCGAGGGCGGCCCAGATACCCGGGACACCGACCGAGCCGTGCCCCGCGAGGAGGGTGAGGCCGCCGCCGTAGGTCGTGGTCACCTCGCGCAGTCCGCCGCCGAAGGCCTCGGCCGGGCGATCGCGTCCGGGCATGACGATGTTGCCGTCGATGACCTCCGGGGGGCCGTCGGGCGGCCAGATGGTGATGAAGCCGCCCGCCATCGGGCTGACGATGCCGGGCTCGCTGGACATGGCCGTCGTCATCGCGGCGATGGCGACGTCGACCGCGCCGCCACCCGCGCGCGCGGCGGCGAGACCGGCGTCCGCGGCCAGCCGGTTGGGTGCCGCCACGGCGACGCGGGAAGTCATGGCAGGAGTCTGCCGCACGGGTCGTCCGTGCCTCTCGGCCGTCTCGGCGGCCAACCCTCTCGTCCGTCTCGGTGTCCGGCGCGACCCCCGCGCGGCACGCGCCACAACGACGCCCGCTCGCGACTGTGATGGAGTGGAGGCGCCGACCCGCACCGCCTCGTCCGTCACCGACCCATCAGGAAGGCCCCTCCGTGCACCCCCGTCGAACCCTTGCCACCGCCGGCCTCGCGGCCACGCTCGCTCTGGCCCTGAGTGCCTGCGGACAGGACGAGCCCACGGCCCCGACGTCATCCGCAGAGTCGTCCCAGAAGACCGGCGCCGAGGAGACCGGCGCCGATGATGCCGACACCGAGACCGCCGGCACTGACGAGGCGGCCGTGGACGAGGTCCTCCACCGCTACTGGGAGCTGTACAACCTCGACAACCCGTCCAAGCCCCCGACGGCCCAGTTCGCGGACCTTCTGACCGACGACGTCCTCGCCGAAGGCGCGGAATTCAGGAAGACGTTCCCGCAGGTCAGGGTCGAGGGTCGGGACGAGATCGTCGCCAGCGACGTGACGGTGGCCTCGAGCACACGGGCCGACGTCGAGGTCTGCTACCGGGTGCACAAGAAGTACATCGTCACGAAGGCCTACCAGAGCGCCGGTGGTGGGACCGTCAAGGCCGGGACGGACATCCGGTCGGATCACCAGGGCCGGGACGTCAAGGACGGCACCGAGTTGGTCGACCTCATCCGTTTTGAGCGCGACAGCCTGCTGGACACGTGGCAGATGGGCGGGCGCACGGTGGGCCACAAGCCCTCCTGCGACCTCGCCCCGACGTCGGACTGATCTGCGGTGGCCCGCGACCGAGGACACCTCAGCGCAGGGTCAGCCGCACCTGCCAGCTGCTGTCCGCGCCGTCCGCCGTGCCGGTGATCCCCAGTGCCGAGAACGCCTCGAGGTCGGCCCGGTCCCCCGCGTCGAGGTCCGGCGACCTCTCGGCCAGCGCCTGCAGGTCGACGAAGCCCGCGAACTGCGCGGCGTCGGCTCCCGGCACCGCCTCGGCGAAGGCGGGGTTGGTGGTCAGGCCCGAGCCGGCCGCGACGTCACGGGCGTAGCCCTGCGAGAGGGCGAGGACCGTCCGGTCGCCCGCGGCGTGGACGCGCACCCCCGTCGTCCCCGACCCCGCGAAGGCGGCCGCGACCCGGCGCGCCACGTCCGCCTCCCCGTCGGTGACGAGGGCGATCCGGGGTGTCGCGCCCGCTGTGGGCACCCCGCCGTAGGCCAGCGTCGTCTGCTCGCCGAGGAGAGCCCCGAGGTCCCGGGACGGATCCAGTCCGTACTCCTCCTCGAACCGGGTCAGGGTGTTCGCCACCTGGGGCTGGCCCTCGATGCCGTCCTCGAACTCGGACCACCAGTCCGAGAGGGCCGCGCCGAGGCCGTTGACGCTCAGGGCCGCCACGGTGTCGGCGGGCAGGTCATCGATGCCCGTCCCCGCCCGGGGCCCGGCCTCCGCGTTCGCGGGCGCCGTCGCACCCGAGACGAACCGTCCGGCCAGCTCGAGGCTGTCGGGGGTGAATCGCACGCCGGCGACGAGTCGGCCCGACTCCAGGGCGCGCGGTGCCCCTTCGCGCCCCGGCCCGGCCGCGGCCAGCGCGGCGTTGATCCGGGCGCCATCGAGCCAGACCGAGGCGACCCCGGGGTCGCCGATCCGGGCCAGATCCCCCACATAGGTGGCCGCCTCCGCGAGCGGCGCCTGCGCGGCCCGGGTCGCCATCCGCCGGGCCACCCTCGCGTCGCTCGAGCACACCGCGAAGTCGGTGCCCACCTCGCAGCCACCCCCCTTCGACGTCGACAGCGCGATCCCGGTCGCGGCCTGGTCGGCGTCGGTCACGCCGAGGACGACGAGGGGCACGGGTTCGGCACCCTTGGCTCCGGGCGCCAGCGCCACGGCGAAACGCGTCCCGAGCCACGGCTCGATGTCCTGGGCGTAGTCGGCGGCGCCCAGACCGGCCAGGTCCTTGACGCCGTCGAAGAAGCTCCGCCGCACGTCTCCCTCGTCGTCGGGCACGTCGGTGCCCTCGGGCAGGTTGCGCGCGAACCGCAGCATCGCGACCTTCTGGCTCGCGGACGGATCGAGGTCGATCCGGACGAAGCCGAGGGTGTCGGCGGGCAGCACGGACTCCGGCTGCGGGCCTCCCCCGCCGAGGGCCCGAACCCCGACGGTGCCCGCCGCGAGGGCGAGCACCCCGACCACGGCCGCCGCGACCGCGACGCCGTTCCGCACGGGGTGGCGCGGGGCTACCCCGCTGCCCGGCAGCGGGTGCGGCGTCAGCTCCCGCCACGATGCCTCCGGCCGCGGGGACTGGGTCTGCGGGGCCTGGAGCTGCGGGATCTGGGGCTGCGGGATCTGGGGCTGGGCGCCGTGGGGCGTCAGCGCAGGCGGGTCCGGGACCGGATGCTGGCGCCACCCGTCCATCTCTCGTCGCGGCCGCTCGTCCGCCTCTCCCCACAGGGGGCGGGGCTCGTAGGGCTCGTTCGGCGGTGGCATGGCGCGGACTTTCGGTCGACGGGACGTCGCGGCGTCGCCCGCCAGCCTAGGAAGAGCCCCGCTCCCGGCCCATCGGGCAAACGGCCACGCACCGGACACGCACGAAGGAGGCTGGCCCGCGCGAGCGGACCGGCCTCCTTCGTGATGTGGTGCTGGCGTCAGCCGGCGACGACCTCGAGGGTCAGCGTCGCCTGGACGTCCGGGTGCAGGCGAACGAGCGCCTGGTGGGTGCCCGTGGCCTTGATCGGCGTCGGAACCTCGATCTTGCGACGGTCGAGCTCCGGACCGCCGGCGACCTTGACGGCCTCGGCGATGTCCGCGGTGGACACGGCGCCGAAGAGGCGACCGGACTCACCGGCGTGGGCCGCAACGCGGACCGACTTGGACTCCAGGTTGCCCTTGATCGACTGGGCCTCCTCGAGCGTCTTGACGGAACGCGTCTCGCGCGCCTTCGAGATCGAGTCGACCTGCTTCTGACCGCCCTTCGTCCACGCCGTCGCGAGACCGCGCGGGAAGAGGAAGTTGCGGGCGTAACCGGCCTTGACGTCAACGACGTCGCCGGCGGTACCGAGGTTCGAGACCTCGTGCGTGAGAATGACCTTCATCGTGTTATCTCCTTCGACCCGAGATCAGCGAGCGCTGCTCGAGTAGGGCAGGAGGGCCATCTCACGGGCGTTCTTCACGGCCGTGGCGATGAGCCGCTGCTCCTGGACGGACACACCGGTCACCCGACGCGCGCGGATCTTGCCGCGGTCGGAGATGAACTTGCGCAGGAGCGCAGTGTCCTTGTAGTCGATGTTCTCGACCTTCGCCGCCTTCAGCGGGTTGGCCTTCTTCTTGGGCTTGCGCACAACGGGCTTGGCCATCGTGGTGCTCTCCTTCTTGTCATGAGAGCCCGAGCGCTGTGCTCGGGATGGGGTGGAGCTGGTGGTGTGGGGTCACGGCGCGAGCCGCGCCCCGGAGAATCCGAGTGCCTGACGATCCGGGATCAGAAGGGGGGCTCGTCGTAGGACGGCGCACTGCCGCCCCACCCGCCACCGGCAGGCTGACCGCCGGCCGGAGCACCGGGTGCCGGAGCGGCCGGGGCGCTGCCGCCCCATCCGCCGCCACCCTGGCCGCCACCCTGGCCACCGGCGCTGCCGCCGGTCGCCCACGGGTCGCCGCCCTGCTGGCCGCCGCCGCCGAAGCCGCCGCCGCCCTGTCCGCCGGAACGCTGGGTCTTGTTGACCTTCGCGGTGGCGTAACGCAGGGAGGGACCGACCTCGTCGACCTGCATCTCCATGACGGAGCGCTTCTGGCCGGACTCCTTGTCCTCCCAGGAACGGGAGACCAGGCGACCGGAGACGATGACCCGGGTGCCACGCTGCAGCGACTCGGCGACGTTCTCCGCCGCGTCACGCCACACGGAGCAGCGCATGAACAGCGTCTCGCCGTCCTTCCACTCGTTCGAGTTGCGGTCGAACTGCCGCGGCGTCGAAGCGACGGTGAAGTTGGCGACGGCAGCACCGGACGGGGTGAAGCGCAGCTCCGGGTCCCCGGTGATGTTGCCGATGATGGTGATGACGGTGTCCCCAGCCATGGCGATCCCCTTTGAGTCGGTCGGTGTCAGCTGATGCTGATGTCAGGCTTGAGCTCCAGCGAACCACAAGGGTCCGACAGGTGCCCGGTCGGAAGATCAGACGTTCGCGCGCAGGACCTTGGTCCGCAGGACGGACTCGTTGAGGTTCAGCTGACGGTCGAGCTCCTTGGCCGTGGCCGGCTCGGAAGTGAAGTTCGCGACGGCGTAGATGCCCTCGGGCTTCTTCTTGATCTCGTAGGCGAGACGACGACGGCCCCAGTGGTCGACGTTGTCGATGGTGCCCCCGTCCTTGGTGATGACGGTGAGGAACTTGTCGAGGGTCGGTGCGACCGTCCGCTCGTCGAGCTCGGGGTCGAAGATGACCATGAGTTCGTACTGACGCATGCTGTTAACCCGCCTCCTTTGGTCTGTGCGGTCACGGTCTTTCCGTGACAGGAGGGTTTGCATGTGCCCCCACGCGGGCATGACGGGGAACCGGCATGGCGAAGGGGACGGGTCGATACTACCCGGCGGCCACCACGGCGCGGTAATCGTCGGTGTCCTCCACGGGCGGCGCGGGCGGCGCCGGACGCGCCTCGGGGCCAGGCGTGCTCGCGGCGCGCCAGATGACGAACCACACCATGGCCAGCCGGGCCAGCAGGGCCGTGCCGTACCACCCGGCGGGCAGGCCACGGTCAGGCACGGTCTGTGCCCCGATGTAGAGCCAGACGGCGCCGAGGTGGAGCAGCTCGACGACGGCCCAGGCCAGGTGCTCCCGCCAGGCCAGACCCGACACGATGACGAGCGGCAACAGCCACAGCGCCGCCTGGACCGGCACGGCCTTGCCGGTGACGATGACGACGCCGGCCACGACGACGGCCACCTGCGCCCACGTCGGCTGCCAGGGCGAGAGGCGGACGAAGGCAGCACCGAGCAGGACTGCCACGACCCAACCCACGAGCGGCAGCAGGGTGACGATCGGCCCGGGCAGCGGCTGCTCGAGCAACTGCGGGACCATCCACGGCGAGCCGTAACCGGGCGCGCTGTCGCGCCACGCCGCCCACGCGGCCGTCACGAGGTCCCGGTTGACGAGCAGGAGCGCCAAGGTCGTCGTGGATGCGGTGATGACCGCGACCCCGAACGAGGCAAGTGCATCCCGGAGGCGGCCCGCTCGCACCGCCCAGAGCAGCAGGGCGACGACGACGGCGATGACGTAGGTGCGCGAGAGGACGCCCGCTCCGAGCAGGAGCCCCGCCAGGAGCCAGTGGTCCCGACTCCACGCCCACATGGCCAACGCGACCGCGGCCACGGCGACCACGTCCGGCGAGAGCAGCGCGACACCGAAGATGATCGGGCTCAGGGCCAGTTGCGTGGCGAGATCCAGTCGACGCGGCCGCAGCGCCGCGGTGCACCACGTCGTGACCATGAGCAGGATCGTGGCGAGGACCGCCCAGAAGAGGAGGTACCAGCGGGTCTGGTCCAGGACCGTCCCGTCCGGGACGAGACCCCCGAGGGCCGCCATGACCAAGGCGGACAGCGGCGGCTGATCGAGATGGGCGTCGCCGGACAGGAGCGCCCCGACGCCACCCGACAGACCCCCGAGCTGGTACTGAGCCGGTAGGTCGGAGAAGCATCCCCGCCAGAACTGCTCGTCGCCGTTCCACCCCTTCGCCAGGCAGTGCCCCTGACGGAGCACGGCCGCGATGACCGGCACCGCGGTCATCGCGACGATGAGCGGGACGAGCCGGGCGAAGGTCGCCGACGCCGCGTAGCGGCCGACGGGGCCGCCCAGGAAAGCGGACTCCCGGGGCGGGAGCAGATCTGGGCGGGACACGACTACGACGCGCCCCCCGACGGAAGGGGCAGCGTCGGCTCGCTCGTCGTGGGCTTGCCTGTCCCCGGCGTCGTCGTGCTGGGCTCGGACGGCGGTGGTGTGCTCGTCGTCGAGGGCGGCGCGGTCGTCGTCGTCGTGCTCGACGTCGTGGTGGACGACGGTGTCGTCGTCGTCGTCGTGCTCGACGTCGTGGTGGAGGACGACGACGTGGTCGTCGGTTGCGTGGTCGTGGGCTGTGGCGCCACGGTCGTCGACGGCGGGAGAGGGGCCTGGGTCGTCGTCGTGGACGGGATGTCCTGCTGACGCGGCTGGACGTTGCCGGGGGCCGGCAGCGGCTTGATGTCGACGCCCTCGAGCGCCGCCATCATGAACTGCGTCCAGATCTGCACGGGCACTGTCCCACCGGTGAGCTCACCCACGCCGGGGACGTTGTGCATCTGGTTCTTGGCCTTGAGGCTGCCGTCGCCCTTGTAGATGCCGACGGCCGTCGAGAGCTGACCCGGGGTGAACCCGTCGAACCAGGCCGCGTAGTTGTCGCTCGTCGTGCCCGTCTTGCCGGCCGCGGGCCGGCCCAACTGGGTGGCGTACGCACCCGTGCCGCCCGAGGAGATGACCTGGCTCATGGCCTGGATGGCGTCGCGGGCCACGTCACCCTTGATGGTGCGCTTGACCGAGGGCTTCGCCTTGTAGTCGAGCTCGACGTTGCCCGTGCCGGTCACCTTCGCGATGACGTAGGGCCGGGCGCGCATGCCTTCGGCCGAGATCGTCGCGTAGGCGTTGGCCATGTCGAGGACTCGGACGTTGTCGGTGCCGAAGACGTTCGAGTAGTTGGCGCCGAGGTCGGTGGTGACACCCGCAGCGTCCGCCATCTCCTTGGTCTTCTTCGGGGTGGCCGCGACGTTCAGGCGCGCGTAGGCCGTGTTCGCGGAGAGCGCCGTGGCCTGCCGCAGGTCGAGGGTCCCGTACTGGTGGTCGTTGAAGTTGACCACCTTGCCGGCCCGCTCGTCCTCGGTCGCATCGGGGCGGTCGCTCTTGAACTCCTCGATGTACTGCGGGCTGTAGCCGGGGAACTGCGTCGACAGCGGGATGCCCGAGTCGAGGGCGGCGAGGAGGGTGAAGACCTTGAAGGTCGACCCGGCCTGCATCGAGGCGTCCGTGGCGGTGTTGAAGTAGCTGCCGGTCTCCCCGCCGTAGCGGGCGCCGCCGTAGAGCGCACGGATGGCGCCGTCGCCGGGCTGGATGGAGGCCAGGCCGACATGCAGGTCGGACGTGCCCTCCCCGGTCGGCATGTGCGCCTTGACGGCTGCCACCGCGGCGTCCTCGGCCTTCTTGTCGATCGTCGTGACGATCCGGTAGCCGCCCCGATCGAGCTCGGCGTCGGTCAACTTGAGCCGCGATCGCATCTCCTCGCGGACCATCTCCGTGATGAAGCCGATGTGGTTGGACTTGCCGCGCGAGGTGTCCGGCTTCCGCACCTTGGGGAACGTCGCCTTGGCGCGCTCGCCCGGGCTGATCCACCCCTCCGACTCCATCCCGTCGAGGACGTACTGCACGCGGTCCTGCGCGAGCTTCTTCTGCTCCGCGCCGATGCTCGGGTCATACAGCGACGGGCCTCGGATGACGGAGGCGAGCAGTGCCCCCTCGCTGACGGTGAGGTCCTCGACGTCCTTGTTGAAGTAGGCCTGCGAGGCGGTCTGGATGCCGTCGGCGCCGCGGCCGAAGTAGATGGTGTTGAGGTAGTCCTCGAGGATCTGGTCCTTCGAGAGCTCACCGTCGATCTTGAGCGAGATGAGGATCTCGCGCGCCTTGCGGGTGATGGTCTGGTCCTGCGAGAGGAAGTAGTTCTTGACGTACTGCTGGGTGATCGTCGAGCCGCCCTGGGTGGCGCCACCGCGCAGTCCCACCCAGACGGCGCGGGCGATGCCCGACGGCGAGATCCCCTGATTGCGGTAGAAGTTGCGGTCCTCGGCGGCGAGGAAGGCCTTCTGCACGTGATCCGGGATCTGCGTGATGTCGACGGACTCGCGGTTCACCTTCGCGATCCGGTCCATCTCCGTCTTGCCGTCCGAGTAGTACAGGACGGACGCCTGCGCGACGGCGGCGTCGTTCGGCTCCGGGGTGTCCGTCATGGCGTAGGCGGTGACGAGGGCACCGACCCCGAGGATCCCCAGGAGGAGGACGGCGATGAACGCGCGCCGGAGCCAGGGGCGGCGGGGCCGACGGGATCGGCGGGCACCGCGTGCGGCTCGGGTGGGTGTGCTCGACATGTGCTCTCTCAGACGAAGGGGGTGGGCGGACTCCCGTCGACAGTATGCCGAAGGCACCTGTCAGCCCGCCGAAATGTCAGTTGCGGGAGGTCCACCAGGCCTGTGGGCCCGAGGTGGCGAGGACGCCGCCGTCACGCACGAGGGTGACGGCCACCCACGAGCCCTCCGGCAGGGCGGGCAGGTGGCAACCGGTGCGAAGCGTGCCGCGCGCGGCGGACACCGCGGCGGAGGTCTGGGCCTCGCCCTCGCGGCCGACCACGACGCAGCGGGCGATCAGCCCCGTCGTGGACGACAGCCCACGCACCTCCGCGAGCACCTCACGGCACGGCGTCCCCACGGCGAGGCACGTCGTGCTCGCGGACCCGTCGACCTGTCGACCGGCATGGAGTCGACCGACGTCGACCCCGGCCAGGAAGGGGTTGGGGTTGGGGCCGTCCGACTTCGTGCTGGTGGAAGGGCTGCTGGTCGAGGTGCTGCTGGACGACGACGTCGTCGTGTTGTCGGTCGCCGTCATGGTGGCCGGAGGCGACACGGACGTCGTGCTCGTCGCCGTGGACGTCGGTGACGACGACGGCGTCTCAACGCCTCCCGTCGAACCCGCCGTGGTCGTCGGAGCGGGGACCTCGGGCGAGTCCGTCGGGACGTCGTGCGTCCCGTCGGCGCGAAGGTCGGGCACGCCGTCACCGACACCGAGGTCCGCGGGCGCGGCCGTGCCCACGCCCGCGAGGGTCTGCCACACGGACGTCGTCCCAGGCGTGGTCGGCGCGAGCGGGACCGCGGGCCCCGACGTCTCCGTCGAGGAGGACGTCGAGCGACCCGTCGCGCCCCCGGCCGCCGGCGGCTGGAGGCCGGTCGCCGACGTGCTCGGGTGGGGTTGGGCGACCGGCGGCGGGTCGTCGGGGCCCGTGAGGAGCACGACGGCCGCAATGGCGGAGGCCGCGAGGGCGAATCCGGCGGTGGTGAGCGCGGCGAGCCGGCCGACGACGGGGCCGCCGGCTGCGTGCGCCCCCACCGACCCACCGGCCGGTGTCATCGGGCTGGTCGTTTGCGCGGTTGCCGACGGGGCAGCCGCGGCCACCGCGCCGACCGACATCGTCATGGTCGCGGCGTCGAAGGTGACGCTGTCCGCCTTCGCGCGCAGGACCTCCCGGAGGCGCTCCTCCAGGGGATCGACCTCGTCGAGCGTGCTCACGTCAGGTCACCCCGCTCACGGAGTTGGGCCAGGCCGCGGCTCGCGGCCGCCCGGACGGTGCCGACGGCGACGCCCAGCGTCTCGGCGATGGTCTGGTCGTCGAGATCCTCGACGTAGCGGAGGACGAGGACGGCCCGCATCCGCGGGGGGAGGGTGGCGAGCAGACGCCAGAGCGCGTCGTCACTGTCGATCCGGCCCGTGCCGTCGGGAGCGACGACCGTGTCCATCACCCCGGCGTGCGGGTCACTGGGGCGCTCCCCGTGCCACTTGCGCCGCCGGCTCGAGGTGTACCGGTTGGCCATCATCGTCCGGACATACGCGTAGGGGCTGTCCGAGGCGGCCACGCGGGCCCACTTCCGGTGGACGTCGGCGAAGGTCTCCTGGAAGAGATCCTCGGCGTCGTGCTTCGACCCCGCGATCAGGTACGCCAGACGCATCAACGACTCCCCCCTCTCCGCGATGAACTCCTCGATCGACAGCCTCGCCGGCTGCTCCCTCAGGCCGGCGTCGAGGGACCACTGCGGCAGCGACGAGGTGGCGCTCAGCCGCTCGTCCGTCATGGTGCCCTCGCCTCTCCTGACGCTCCCGGATCACCCATCCGTTGCGCGTATCCGCGACGGGATGGCGCTGGGCTCCGGGTCGACCCATCATCCACCCCTCCGTGGTCCGACTCATGGTGCCATTGGCGCGACCTCTTGTGCAGGTGTCGGGACGATGAACGCGAGACATCGTCCCGATGTATCGGATCGATATATCCGTGTTACTTTTGTGACACGGCGGCATCCTTTCGGGCCGTCGACAGCTCGTCGTCAGATGCCGGCGAAGGTCGTGTCGTGGGAGGTGCCGTGCGTCGTCGTCAGTTGCTGGAGTTCGCCGTCCTCGGCCTCCTGCACGAGTCGCCCATGCACGGCTACGAGCTGCGTCGCCGGCTCAACGCCGCCCTCGGCGCCTTCCGGGCGCTGTCGTTCGGCACGCTGTATCCCTGCCTGCGGTCCCTCCTCGAGCAGGGCTTGATCACCGAGGAAGAGGAGACGGGCACCGGCACCGGCAAGCGCCAGCGCATCGTCTACGGCCTCACCCCCCGCGGCCAGGAACGCTTCCAGACCGTCATCTCCCGAGTCGACCCCGGCTCCTGGGAGGACGACGGATTCGACGTGCGCCTGGCCTTCTTCGCGCGGACCGAGACCGAGGTCCGGCTCCGCATCCTCGAGGGTCGGCGCTCCCGCCTCGAGGAACGGCTCGACACCGCCCGACAGACGTCGGCGAAGCATCGCGAGCGCCTCGACTCCTGGACGGCCGCCCTTCAGCGGCACGGCGAGGAGTCGACCGAGCGGGAGGTCCGATGGCTCAACGAGCTGATCGACGCCGAACGCAACGCACCCGGGCCCACGGCCCACGCCGCCCGAGCCGGTTCCCCGGACGGTGCGCATCCCCCGACTGATCCGTCAGACCACGGTCCGTCAGAAAGCAAGGAGTAGTTCCATGGGTTCCATCCGCGTCGCCATCGTCGGCGTCGGCAACTGCGCGAGCTCGCTCGTGCAGGGTGTCGAGTACTACAAGGACGCAGACCCGGCTGGCAACGTGCCGGGCCTCATGCACGTCCAGTTCGGTCCGTATCACGTGAAGGACGTCGAGTTCGTCGCCGCCTTCGACGTGGACGACAAGAAGGTCGGCAAGGACCTCGCCGAGGCCATCAACTCCTCGGAGAACAACACCATCAAGATCTCCGACGTCCCCACCACGGGCGTCACGGTCCAGCGTGGCCACACCCTCGACGGCCTGGGCAAGTACTACCGCCAGACCATCGAGGAGTCCGCTGCCGAGCCCGTCGACATCGTCTCCGTCCTCAAGGAGACCCAGGCCGACGTCCTCGTCTCCTACCTCCCCGTGGGCTCCGAGCAGGCCGACAAGTTCTACGCGCAGTGCGCCATCGACGCGGGCGTCGCCTTCGTCAACGCCCTGCCCGTCTTCATCGCCTCCGACCCGGAGTGGGCCGCCAAGTTCGAGGCCGCTGGCGTCCCGATCATCGGTGACGACATCAAGTCCCAGGTCGGCGCGACGATCACGCACCGCGTCATGGCCAAGCTCTTCGAGGACCGCGGCGTCACGCTGGACCGCACGTACCAGCTCAACGTCGGCGGCAACATGGACTTCAAGAACATGCTCGAGCGCGAGCGCCTCGAGTCCAAGAAGGTCTCCAAGACCCAGGCCGTCACGTCCAACCTGACCGGCTCCCTCGCCGGCCTCAAGGACTCCCGCAACGTCCACATCGGCCCGTCCGACTACGTCGCGTGGCTCGACGACCGCAAGTGGGCCTACGTCCGCCTCGAGGGTCGCGCCTTCGGTGACGTCCCGCTCAACCTCGAGTACAAGCTCGAGGTCTGGGACTCGCCCAACTCGGCCGGCATCATCATCGACGCCATCCGCGCGGCGAAGATCGCCAAGGACCGCGGCATCGGCGGCGCCCTGCTCTCCGCGAGCTCCTACCTCATGAAGTCCCCGCCGGAGCAGCGTCCCGACGACATCGGTCGCGCGCGTCTCGAGGCCTTCATCGAGGGCACCGAGCAGCGCTGACCTGACCGACGTCAGCACGAAGGCGACCCCGGACGATCCGTCCGGGGTCGCCTTCGTCGTCCCGTCAGCCACTCCGCGGCACGTCGATTCAGCAACTCGGTGGAATGTTCAACGACGTCGTGGGGTTGTCGACGCCATGAAGATCGACATCTGGTCCGACGTCGTGTGCCCGTTCTGCTACGTCGGCAAGCGCCACCTCGAGCAGGCGCTCGAACAGTTCCCGCACGCCGACGACGTCGAGATCGAGTGGCACTCCTTCGAGCTCGACCCCAACGCCGAGAACAAGCCCGAGGGGTCGCTCGTCGACGCGCTTGCGGCGAAGTACGGGATGAGCACCGAGCAGGCCACGGCCAGCCAGGAGCAGCTCGCCGCGCGCGCCGAGGCCGTCGGCCTCGACTTCCAGTGGCGGCAGGCCAAGCTGTCGAACACCTTCGACGCGCACCGCCTCATCCACCTGGCCAAGTCCCTCGGCCGGCAGGACGCGATGAAGGAGCGGCTCCTGCGCGCGTACTTCTCCGAGGGTGAGCCCGTCGGCGACACCGACACCCTCGTGCGTCTCGCCACCGAGATCGGCATCGACGAGGCGGTCGCGCGCGAAGCGCTCGTCTCCGGCGCCCACGCCGAGGACGTCCGCCGCGACGAGGCCCAGGCGCGTGCCTACGGCATCAGTGGGGTCCCGTTCTTCGTCATCGACGAGAAGTACGGCATCTCCGGCGCCCAGCCGACCGAGGTCTTCGAGCAGGCGCTCGACCAGGCCTGGACCGAGGCCCACCCGCTGACGATGGTCACCCCGGCCGGTGCGAGCAACGCGAGCTGTGACGGGGACGGCTGCAGCATCTGAGTCTCGCTCCGCTCGGCGATCTGAGCCTCGCTACGCTCGAGGCGTGACCGAGACCCGCAAGCCGACCAGCGTCTACGGCGTCGGCACCGAGCCGGACCCGCGCTTCAGCCTCGCGAACGAGCGCACCGCCCTGGCGTGGATGCGTTCCGCCCTGGCCCTCGTCGGTGGCGGGGTGGCGATCATCTCGCTCGCCGGCTTCGCCGAGGTGCCCGAGTGGGCCCCGCTCATTGGGGCTGGCTCCTGCCTGGGCGGGGCCGCGCTCGCCGTGCGTGCGGTGCGCGGCTGGGCACGGGCCGAACGCGCCCTGCGACTGCGCGAGCCGCTCCCGTCACCCCGCTCGTTGCCGTTCCTGGCGATCGGCGTGAGCCTCTTCGCCGCCGCCACCCTGGCCCTCGCGCTCGTCGAGATCCTGGGCTGACGTGTTCCCGCGCCGACGTCGGCGAGCGGTCGGGGTGCCGCGGACCGTCCCGCTGCCCGCCCGCGACAATCTCCAGCCCGAACGCACCGCGCTGGCCTGGCAACGCACGGGGGTCTCCACCCTCGTCCTCCCGCTGCCCCTGCTGGCCATCGCCCTCCACCACGAGAGGTGGACCGCCGTGGCCGGGCTCGCCGTCGTCACCATCGCGGCGGCGTTCGCCGTCGGGGGCGTGCGATTCCGCTTCGCCGAACTGCTCGACGACGACACCCATCACTCCCCCTACGGGCTGATGACCACGATCGCCACGGTGGCGGGCGGGGCCGGCGCGGTCGGGGCGACCTTCGGCATCGTGTTGGCGGCCCTGCGCTGACCTGCGAGCTGCACCGACATCCCCGCGGACGCCTGCGTGGTCGGGACATCCGCCACAGTGCTCTAGGATGGGTCGTGGCAGCCCGCTCCGTCTTGCCTCGGGCTGCTCGGTGATGTGGACGCGATTCCGCGAGCCCCGCTCCCCCGGACAACGATGATCGGGCGTGTGAGCGGGCCGGGCGAGACACTTCACCTCTCTCTACGGAGCTCTTTTCTTGTCCATTGACACTTTTGCTGCCCTCGGCGTGCCCGCGAACCTCTGCGACATCCTCGCCAAGCAGGGCATCACCACCCCCACCCCGATCCAGGCCGCCACGCTGCCCGACTCGCTGGCCGGACGCGACGTCCTCGGCCGCGGCCGCACCGGCTCTGGCAAGACGTACGCCTTCCTCCTGCCCCTCGTCGCCCGCCTCGTGGCCTCCGGCCGCAAGCGCCGCCCGACCGGCGCCCGCTCGCTCATCCTCGCGCCGACCCGCGAGCTCGCCGGCCAGATCGAGGCCAGCCTCGCGCCGCTCGCGCAGGCCAGCGGCCTGACGACGCAGACGATCTTCGGTGGCGTCGGTCAGAACCCGCAGGTCCGCGGCATGCGTCCCGGCGTCGACGTCCTCGTGGCGTGCCCCGGCCGCCTCCAGGACCTCATCAATCAGAAGCACGTCGACCTCGGCGCCGTCGAGATCACGATCCTCGACGAGGCCGACCACATGGCCGACCTCGGCTTCCTCCCCGTGGTGCGGCGCCTGCTCGACCAGACGCCGCGTGACGGCCAGCGCCTCCTCTTCTCCGCGACCCTCGACGCCGGTGTCGACGTCATCGCCAAGCGCTACCTCAGCAACCCGGTGACCCACCACGCCGACTCGGCGCAGTCGCCGGTCAGCGCCATGAGCCACCACGTGCTGCACGTCGCGCCGGGCGACCGCCTCCCGGTCATCACCGACCTCGCGGCCGCCCCCGGCCGGACGGTCGTCTTCACCCGGACCAAGCACGGCGCGAAGAAGCTCGCGAAGCAGCTCAACGCCGCCGGTGTCTCGTCGGTCGAGCTGCACGGCAACCTCAGCCAGGGCGCGCGCACGCGCAACATGGACGCCTTCCACTCCGGTGCCGCGACGACCCTCGTGGCGACCGACATCGCCGCGCGCGGCATCCATGTCGACGACGTGGCCCTCGTCGTGCACGCCGACCCGCCGGTCGAGCACAAGGCCTACCTGCACCGCTCGGGCCGCACGGCTCGCGCCGGTGCCGAGGGCACCGTCGTGACGATGATGACCGACGACCAGGTGCGCGATGTCCGCGCCCTGACGAAGGCGGCCGGCATCCGGCCCACCACGACGAGGGTCGACCCTCGCCACGCGCTGCTCAGTGAGCTGGCGCCCGGCGAGCGCGTCTTCATCGAGGGTGGCGCCCAGCCGGTCGCCGCACCGGAGCAGCAGCGTCCCGCCCGTCAGGGTGGCGGCGCGCGCGGCGGTCAGGGTCGCGGCGGTGCTGGCCGTGGCGGTCAGGGCGGCGGCGCCCGTGGCGGTCAGGGTCGCAGCGGTCAGGGTCGCAGCGGCGAAGGTCGTGGCGGTCAGGGTCGCAGCGGCGAAGGTCGCAGCGGTGAGAGCCGCGGCGGTCAGGCCGGCAGCACGCGCGGCGGCCAGGCCGGCGGTCGCGGAGGTCGCTCCGGCGGTCAGCGCGGCGGCTCGTCCTCGGGCAGCGCCGTCGCCTTCTCGACGAGTTCGCACGCGGGTTCCCGCGGCCGCTGAGGGCTTACCGGCCGGTAGTCCCTAGGGTGACGCTCATGGCTCACCACGTCGTCTCCGATCTCGTCGCCAATGTCATCGGTATCCATGTCCACGTCGGGGATTCGGTCGAGGTGGGCGACGAGATCGCCCTCCTGGAATCGATGAAGATGGAGATCCCGGTCCTGACCGAGATCGCCGGCATCGTCACCGACGTGAAGGTGGAGCTCGGCGACGTCGTCCAGGAGGGCGACATCCTGGCCATCGTCACCGACTGAGTCAGCTCAGCCCGAGGATCACCGCAGGCTGGTGACCCCGGACCGCGGTCGGCCCAGCAGCCGCGCGGCGATGATCGAGGCGAGTCCCAGGCCCAGTGCCAGGACTCCGAGGGTCAGCGCCAGCAGGCGCACGCCGTCGGTGAGGCCGCCGAAGGTCGAAGCCGCACCGACGGCCATCTCACCGGCGGCCTCCGGCTGGGCGCACTCGAGGCGCTCACCGGTCGAGACCTGGCTGACGGTGAAGATCGGCACGAGACGCACCCCGTCGAGCACGACCGGTTCCTCGCTCAGGGCGCCGAGCGCCGACATTCGGGCTCGGCTCTGCTCACTTCCACTGCTCGAGAGCAGTCGGCAGCCGAGCACGTGGTGGTCCTCCACGGCCTGGCTGCCGTAGACGGTCACCGACCCGCCGAGCAGACCGGGGTCGGGCAGTGCGAAGGACGTGCCGTCGACGGCCATGGCCGAGGCCGTGTCCCGGGCGGGCAGGAACATGGCCACCAGGAGCAGGAGAACACCGCCCGCTGCCACGATCGCGCCGGAGACGGTGAAGAAGAGGCGGGTCGCGGGAGTCACCCGGCCATCAGACCACGGGTGACGGCTCGGGGCTCAGTCGGCCCCGGGCACGCCGACGACGATGACGGTCACGTTGTCGTGGCCCCCCGCCGCGACTGCTGCGGCCACCAGGGCCCCAGCCGCGGGTTGCGAGCGCGGGTTCTCCCGGAGCACGGTGGCGATGGCCGCGTCGTCGAGTTCGTCGTTGAGTCCGTCGGAGCACAGGACGAAGCGCTCGCCCGGGACGGGCGGGAGCACGAGGACGTCCGGCGCCGCCGCGGGGTCGAGTCCGAGAGAGCGCGTGATGATGTTGCGCAAGGGGTGGACCCGGGCCTGCTCGCGGGTCAGCAGGCCCTCCTCGACGAGTTCCTGGACCTCGGAGTGATCGATCGTCACCTGCGCCAGCACGTCGTCGGCCCAGCGGTAGACCCGCGAGTCCCCGATGTTCACGATCGCCCAGTCGCCGCTCCCCAGCTGCACGAGGCCGGTGGCCGTCGTGCCCATCCCGCGCCGACCCGGCTGGGACCTGGCCGCCTCGAGAATGGCGTCGTTGGCGTCGTCGACGGCACGATCGATGTCCTCGACCGTGAGGTCGGTGCGCCCGACGAGGGCGCGGAAGGTCGCGATGGCCGTGGCGCTCGCCACCTCGCCGGCGGCGTGCCCGCCCATCCCATCGGCGACGACGTGGACCGTGCCGTCGGCGAGCCAGGCGTCCTCGTTGTGGTCACGGACCCGACCGACGTCCGTGGCGACACCCACGTCGAGGGCGCGCGGCCGGGCGGAGGTGTTGGTCATGATGCGCCGCATCCTCCCACCGTTCCGCGACCCGGCACCACCCCCACTCTCTCCCTGGCCCCCTTCCCCCGTCATCGGCCGCTCCCGTCCCCGGCCCACCGGCCCGGGAGGCGCCGGATGGCCGACTCTCGGCGGGGCGGGCGGGAGAGGCAGCCTCCGCGGGTCGTTCCGATTGGTGTCTGAAATGTACTGACATAGGCTGTTCGGCATGACGAACGAGAACCAGCAGGGGGCACCTGTGACTCGACGCCACCGACGATCCGCCCTGGGAGCACTGGGGGCCGTCGCGCTCGCCGGCGCCCTGGGGCTCGGCGCCGCACCGGCCCAGGCCGAGGACGAGGTCCCCATCCTCGGGCAGGCACCCGGCATCTCCGACCGCGCCACCGACAAGGCCGACCAGAAGTCCCTCCTGACCCTGCACGGCGTGCGTCGCGTCGAGGGTGGCACGGTCGTGTACTACTCGCTCGGGTGGCTGCCCGGCTCCCGGGCGGGCGACGCCGCCGACCTCACGCACACCCTCAACGCCGGCGGTCTCAACCTCGGTCGCGGGGCGCGCACCGGGGAGACGGACGACGTCGCCGTCATCGACCAGGCGGGCGCCAAGGCCTACGTGCCGCTGGTCAAGGACACGGAGTGTCTCTGCAGCGACTTCATCCAGGCGCTCACCACCGCACCCAAGGTGGGCACGATGTACGTCCTCCACGCCGTCCTTCCGCCTCTGCCGGAGAGCCTCACCGAGGCCAGCGTTCTTGTCGGAGGGCGCATCTTCACCGACGTCCCGATCGAGGACGGCGCCCTCACGCCCGAGGTCGACACCAGCGCCGACGACGCTCCCCCCGTCGTCGTCGGAACCGGGTGGCCCAAGGTCGACCCGGCCACCATCGCCTCCGCCACGGATGTCGAGAAGTCCGTGCTGCCGCTGACCGAGCACCGGACGCTGCTCAAGGCCGCCGTGAGCACCCGCAAGCAGGGCACGAAGTCCTCGATCGACATCGCCGCCGACGTCCTCTTCGACGTCGACCAGGCCACGCTGACGGCGAAGGCCAAGAAGGAGATCGCCGCGGCGGCCACGGAGTACACCCGCAGCGGCGGTGGGTCCGCCCTGACGATCACCGGCCACACCGACGCCGATGGCGCGGACGCGCACAACCAGGACCTGTCGGAGCGCCGAGCCGAGGCGGTGGCGAAGGCCATCCGCCCGCTGCTGCCCAAGGGCACGCGCATCACCACGGCGGGCAAGGGCGAGACCGACCCCATCGCGAGCAACGAGACGACGAGCGGCAAGGCCCTCAACCGACGCGTCACCCTCACGGGAGGCACCAAGTGACCAACCGATCCACACTCCGGTCCGCGACCGCCGTGGTCGCCGTCGCCGCCGCCGTCACGCTGAGCGCGTGCTCCGGGGACGAGACGCCGGCCGACCCCACCTCGGGCGACCAGACGAGCACGAGTTCCTCCGCCGACGGCTCCGAGACGGCTGGCGGTCAGGACCGCAGCGCCGAGGTCGTGGCCGCCTTCAAGGAGCCCACGGTCCTCGGCAGCATCTCCGGGAAGGCCAAGACCCCGCTGGGGGGTCAGGAACTCACGCTCGACATCACCGGTCTCCGCACGGGGCCGACCGGCACGGTGTTGTCCTACGCCGTCAGCACGAAGGCGAGCAGCCTCCCCGGGATCGGGCGGGCGGAGTGGGCCCTGCAGCCGCGGCTGACGGTCAAGGCGTCCAATGCCTACTGGAACCCGTCGACGGTCACGGCTCCCCGCAAGGACGGGACCGAGGCCGAGCTCTGCGTCTGTAGCGGCACCCTCGGCGCCGGGCCGGTGTCGACGCCCCAATACGCCTACTATCCGGCCCTGCCGGACGGCGTCGACTCCGTCGCCGTCTCCCTCCCGGGCCTCAAGCCGGTGACGGTGCCCGTCACGCGCTGACCGCAGCACACACCCCATCACGACGAAGGGGGCCGTGGGAATCGGCTGATTCCCACGGCCCCCTTCGTCGTCGGTTCAGTCCGCCAGGGCGGGATCGAAGAGATCCTTGAGGTCGCTCGCGTCGAGGTGGATCTTGATCGGTCCGCCGTCGCCCGGGAAGGTGATCGGGATGTCGAGGTCGCCGCAGGTGACCGTGGCCTCGGTGTCCGGTGGGGGCGGCGGGGGGGTCGTCGGCGACGTGGTGGAGGAACCCGAGGGAGACGGGCTCGGCGGCGGAGTCGTCGTGGTCGTCGGGCTCGGCGACGGCGGCACGGTGCACGGCCCCAGGCGCTTGCCGAGCTTGGCCTCGGCGGTCCGCTCCTCACGCTTGCCGCTCTGCGCCGTGAACTGGCTCCGGACCGTCACCTTGATCCGGTCGTCGATCGGGTAGTAGCAGTACGACACGAGGTCGGCGTCGTTCCGGTTGGCGAAGGAGCTGGCCTCCCCCTGCCCCAGCCCACACGGGAGCTGTTTGCCGGCCATGATCGCCGAAACGATCTGGCCGGGGGCGTCCTTGATGATCGACTGCGCGCCGGCCAGCGCCGCGGCATCCGCGGCGATCTGGATCTGCCCGGCCTCGTCCGAGGCCTGGCTCAGCCGCCCGACGTAGCTGAAGGCGAAGGCGAGCAGCCCCATCGCCACGACGAGGATGATCGCCGTGGGCGCTTGCCCACGCTCACCCCTCATTCGGTTCCTCATGCGACTCGCCCCTTTCGGCATGGTCGATCCTCACTACGCGCAAGGGGGTGCAGGGCCGATCGGCCCTGCACCCCGTGCTTCTTGCGACCCTCGGGTCAGGCGCTCGGGCCCTTGAGGATGTCGGTGATGGCGGTCTTGACCTTGCCGGCCAGGTCGGCGCCGGAGAAGGCCGTGTAGATCGCGCCGACGATGAAGGCGGCCACGAGGACCATGCCGACGTACTCGAGGGCGGACGCGCCGCGCTCGTTGTTGGCAAGGCGCTCGCGCAGCGTGAAGGCGGTGGTCTGGAACGTGGCGGCCATCTTCGTGGTCATGATTCTCCCCTTGGGACGTGGTGGGCGGCTCCCTCGGAGCCGGACGTGCTGACAGGGACAACGTTATGGAGCGGAAGCGGTTGGTCCGAGGGCCTCAAGACCCAACTTCGGACCCACGTGCGGGTTGGGCCCGGGGGCCCAAGGTCGGGTCACGAGCGGCCGAGCCAGCGCACGATCGCTTCGGCCCGGGTGGTGACGCCGAGTGCCGGGAGGATCGCGTTGATGTGGTTCTTGACCGTCTTCTCCGCGAGGAAGAGCTCCTTGGCGATCTGTCCGTTGGTCCGACCGTGCGCGATGAGGTCCATGACCTCCACCTGCCGGGGACTGAGCCCGAAGGTCTCCAGGAGCCTCGACCCTGACGCCTGGACGACGGCCGCCGCTTGCACGGTCGATGCTTCCCCCACCCCTCGCAGGGCGGCGAGGGCGGGTCCACTGAAGGCCCCGCTGCCGGCAGCACACTGGCGGACCATCGCCGCGAGAGAGTCCGCGTCGAAGGTGCCGTGCACGAGATATCCCGAGGCACCCCGCCGCAGCGCCGTCTGGATGACACTGGCCTCGTCGGTGAAGGTCATCATGACCACCGTCGCGAGGCCGCTCATCTCCTCGACCACGGACACTCCGTCCCGACGCGGCATCCGCACGTCGAGCAGGACGACGTCGGGCGCCAGCGCGGCGCAATGGGCCAGGCCTTCGTCCCCGTCGCCGGCCTCCCCGACGACCTCGATGTCGGGTTCGGCCTCGAGCAGCGAGCGCAGCCCCGTCCGTACGATCGGACTGTCGTCCACCAACAGCACTCTCAGCGGTGTCGAGGGCGTGCTCATCGCTCCACCAGTCCTTCCGGGTGCACCCGCAGGGTGACCGTCGTGCCGTTGCCGACCTCGGAGGTGACGTCGGCGACGCCACCGATCCGGGCCATTCGTTCGCGCAGACCGCTGATGCCGTAATGGCCAGCGCCCTCCGCGGCCTCGAGGGATCCGTGGGCGAACCCCTTCCCCGTGTCGCGGATCACGACGACGACCTCCCGGTCGGTCTCCACGCTCAGGGACACCTCGACCTCGCACGGGCCCGCGTGGCGTCGGACGTTGTCCAGTGCCTCGCGCGTGCACGTGAGGAGCTCGTAACGCACGGCCTCGTCGTGGGTGTCGACGCCCGGGGCGATGTCGGCGCTGAGGTGCTGGCTCGCCGTCTCTCCCCAGGCGAGGACGAGTTGGGTCAGCGCGACGGACAGGTCCTCGTCGGAGGAGCGCTCCCGCAGGGACCCCATGACCGTGCGCAACTCGTGGACGGCCTGGGTGGCCATGCCCTGGACGTCCCGCACCCGGGCTGCCCCCGCCTCGGGGTCGCGCTTGAGCTGGGCGGGCAGTGAGGCCGCCGTGAGGGCGATGCCCTGGACGGTCTTGGCGACCGAGTCGTGCAGCTCCCGCGCCACCGCCGTGCGCTCGCCGAGCGCGGCATTGCTGGCGATGGCGTCGAGGACGACCTTCCGTGCCTGCGCCTCGGCCTCGACCACCGAGCGGACCGTCAGCCCCAGGTACCAGAGCGTCACGTAGACGAAGGGGACGAGGCCGACGGTGATGAAGTTGCCGGCTTGGGGGACCTCACCCTTGGTGAGGCTGAAGACGTACAGGGCCAGCAGGGGGACGATGACGATGATCCCCGGCAGGAGCTGCACCCAGAGGCCCAGGAGCAGCGCCGTCGACAACAGCACGAGCGCGAAGGGGCTGTCCGGCCCGGCCAGGGCCATGGCCGCCCCGATGATCACGAGGTCGCCCAGCGCGAGGCTGGGGTGCCGAGTGATCATCCGCAGCAGCTCCGGCCGGCTCAGGCCGACGTAGGACGTCAGGCCGGCCGCGACGATGCCCACGAGGGTGGTCAGCGTCATCGGTTGCCCGAGCGTCGCCACGAGCGTCGCGAGCAGGGCCGCGAGGCGGACGAGGAGCGCCGACTGGGTGACCTGCACGAGCAGTCGCTGCGCCGATCGCTCGTCAACCACCGAAGACCTTGCCCAACTCGTCGCCGCCGAAGGCGAGGAACATCCCACCCGCCAGGAGGACGATCGATCCCGGCACCATGACCGTGGTGACCACGAGCGTCACGCGGGGCTCGACCTTCGCCGCGTGCTGCCGCATGCGCTGGGCCGTGGCCCGGCGCATCTCCGTGGCGATCTGGTTGAGGGTGTCGACGAGCGGCGCGCCGAGCTCCTCCGACTGGAGATAGGCCGTGACGAACTCGTTCATGGCGTCCGAGTCGGTCCTGGCCCGAAGGCTGAGGAAGGCGGATCTCAGCGAGGCGCCGTTGGCCATCTGGTGCAGGCAGGTCTGGATCTCCTCGGACAGCGGCCCGCCGAAGCGGTCGGCCACGGTCGCCAGCGCCGACCGGAATCCGATGCCCGCGCTCACCGTCACGGCCAGGACGTCGAGGAAGTCCGGCAGGTCCCGGTCGATCTGTTCGCGGCGCTTGCGCGCCATCCCCGACAGTCGGGCCAGGGGGAGGACGACGACGATGGCCAGGCCGAGGAGGACGAAGAGGATCTTGCCCTGCATGGCGAAGAGCAGCAGCCCCGGGCTGAGCAGGACGAGCCAACGCATGCCGCCGGAGAGAAGGCTGTCGACGGTGACGCCGTCGGGGCGACCGGCGAGGTCGATCTGGCGTTGCAGTGCGCGGATCCCCTTCGTCGGCAGCAGCCCCTTGACGCGCGCCGCCAGCCGCCACGCCAGCCGCTCCAGCGGGCTCTGGCCGGACGTGCGATCGCGCTCGGCCTGCTTGAGCAGGGCGATGTCCTCGACCATGAGGTGCTCGGACGGGTCCGAGCGCATGAGGTGATAGCCCCGGAGCGCGGTGAGGGCGGCCAGGGCGAGGACGAGACCGGGGACGGTGACGAAGAGGAGGCTCACGGCTCGACCCTCGTCATCCGACGGATGGCGAGGAAGCCGCCTCCGAAGAGCAGCACCGCGATCGACAGACACACCTGGCCGACGATGTTCGTCGTCATCTTCTCCACCGTCCCGGGTTTGAGGACGTTGAGCGACAGCAGCATGACGCCGCCGAGGAGGATGACCATGTAGGAGGTGGCGACCGCCTGGGCAAGGATCGATTGGACCTCCCGGCGGGTCTCCTTGCGCTGGTCGAGCGTCTCGGCGATGTCACGCAGGGCGGTGACGAGGGAGCCACCGCTGCGGGCGGCCACGATGAGGGTCGACATGAGGACGTTCGTCTCCCGCGACCCGACGCGCTCACGCAGACTGCCCAGGGCGGTGGCCAGGGGTGCGCCGAACTTGAGCTGCGTCGAGACGCGGCGCAACTCCGTGCGGGCGGGTTCGGCCAGCTCCTCCCCCGCGATCCCGATGGCCGTCGGCAGGGACAGACCGGCGTAGCTCGCGTTCGCCAGCACGCGGGCGAGCTCGGGCAGTTGCCCGACGAAGGCCTCGCGGCGCCGGGTCTGCTCGCGGTCGAGGAACCACCGCACGACGAGGACGCCGACGACGACGCCGGCGAGCGCCAGGATCGGGGCGAAGAAGCGCCACAGCACGACGGTCGCGACGAGCGTGACGACCACTCCGCCGAGGAAGAGGTGGAGCGGCGGACGGTTGACGCCGGCGAGATCCAACTGGTGCTCGAGCGCGCGGCCGAGGCGGGTCGTGCGGAATCGGGCATCGGCGATCTCGAGCAGATTCGCCTCGTCCGTGCGGATCCGGGCGTGCTCGGCGCGGCTCACCGCGCGGCGGCGCTCCGCGTCCGCGGCCACGAGCTCGCGGACACCGAGGAGCAGCAGCGCCACGAACAGCAGGGCCCCGAGCAGGATCAGCAGGTACATCAGATGCTCCCGGCCGTCCCGGCACCGGTGGCGGTCCCCCGGCTGTCGAAGGCGGCGGTGTCGACGTGGCCGTTGTGCAGCCGCTCGAGGAAGGCATCCGGCAGCGGGTGCTCGACGAAGCGACCGGGCTGACCGTCGTCGCCCGTGGCCCGAGCCTCGAAGGTCATCAGGGGCACGAGGTGGAACTGCTCCTGGCGGCGGCTGGCGACGAAGGAGATGTCCGTGACCTTGCGGCTCCGGTCCCGCTGACGACTCAACTGGACGATGACATCCACCGCGGAGTTCACCTGGTCGCGCAACGCGTGGAAGGGGACCTCCACGTCACTCATCGAGGCCAGCGTCTCCAACCGCGACAGGGCGTCGTCCGGGGAGTTGGCGTGGACGGTCGTGAGTGAGCCGTCGTGGCCGGTGTTCATGGCCTGGAGCATGTCGAGGGCCTCGCCACCGCGGCACTCTCCGACGATGATGCGGTCCGGACGCATGCGGAGGGAGTTGCGGACGAGGTCGCGGATGGAGACCTGACCGCGACCCTCGACGTTCGGGGGGCGGGTCTCGAGGCGGATCGTGTGCGGCTGGTCGAGGCTCAACTCGGCCGCGTCCTCGATGGTGACGATGCGCTCCTCCCGTGGGATGAAGGAGGACAGCGCATTGAGCAGGGTGGTCTTGCCCGATCCCGTGCCGCCCGACACGACGATGTTGAGCCGGGCCTCCACGCACGCCTGGAGCAGTTGCGCCGAGCGCTGGTCGAGACTGCGGTGGTCACGGATCAGGGTCTGCAGGGACAGCGCCTGCGGGAAGAGTCGGATGGTGACGGTCGGCCCGTTGAGGGCCAGCGGCGGCAGGACGACGTTGACACGCGCGCCTCGCGGCATGCGGCTGTCCGCGGGCAGGCGGGCGTCGGCCATGGGGCTCGACTCGTCGACCCGTCGGTTGACCGTCGAGACGATGCGGTCGATCGTCTGGAGCAGTTGCTCCTCGCTGCTGAAGGGGGCCGGCCACCGTTCGAGGTGACCGGCTCGCTCGACGTAGATCGTGTCGTGCCCGTTGATCATGACCTCACTGACCGACGGGTCGGCAAGGATCGGCTCGAGCACACCGAGACCGACGGCCTCGTCGACGACACGGCGGATGAGCTGGTTGCGCTCGCTCGCCGAGACGATGACGCCCTCGCGGGAGACGAGGTGCGCGATGACCCGCTCGAGTCGCGCGCGGCGCTGGTTGGTGTCGAGCTTGCTCAGCTCGTGGAGGTCGACCTCCTCGAGGAGGAGTCGGCGGAAGAGGGCGATCTGGGAGTCGTCCTCGGGCTGGGCGCCCTGGGCGACGGCTCCGGAGAAGGAGTCATAGGTGCGGCTCATGGCAGGTCCGGCATCTCGGCCGTGCGGGTGACCGAGCCCACCTCGAAGGGAAGCAGGCTGGGCACCTTGACGACGACGGTCTGGCGATATCCCTTCGCGGTGTGGGAGCCTCCGGTCCCCGGCTGGGGAACGAGGGCGCCGGGCAGTGCGGCTTCGACCGCTGCAGCCGGGTCATCGCCCAGGCTCTGGGCGCGGGCGCCATCGCGGGCGGCCTGCCCGGTGGCCACCATCGCCCAGCCGGCGATGCCCACCTGCAGGGCGACGAGCCCGGCGAGGATGAGGATCGGGATGAGGCTGGCCATCTCGATGGCGGCGGCGCCGCGTTCCCTGGCGCGAGGCTCGATCACGGCTCCCCCACCACGCCGCGGGTCGCGGACAGGGTCTGCGGCAGGCCAACGGCGGAGCCGAAGCCCATGGGGACCTGGAGGGTGACCTTGATGGAGTCTCCGCCGCCGGTGACGGACAAGCCCTTGGCGAAGGGACCGGGGACCACGTCGCGGGCCACGGCGGCAGCCGAGGAGGCGTCCCCGCTGATGCCGTACTCGCGCGCGGCCTCCGCGCCGGCGTGGCCGGCATAGACGAAGGTGAGGCCGATGACGGCCAGCTGGAAGCAGAGGACGGCCAGCAGCATGGCCAGCGGAATGATGGCCGCGTTCTCGAGCGCGATGGCACCGGACTCGTTCGCCGCCGCGCCGCGGCGACCGCGACGACGGCGCTGGGGAGCCTCCACCTGCTCGGCGGGGTCATGGCCGAGCCCGATCTCGCGGCGGGCGTCGTGGATGAGGCGCCACCAACCGGCCTCGGAGACTGATCGCGGGTCGCGGTCGTTCATGGCTTCCTCGAGCACGCGCGGCGAGAGCGGGATGGTCGTCTTCAGGACCGTGGCCGTCGTCAGCCGTTCCACTGCCGAGGCGGGGAAGAGACTCGACTTGTCGACCTTGTTGACGAGGATCCGCAGCTCGGCCTCCTCGACGACCCCGAGGGCCTCCCAGGATTGGATGCGCTTGCGCATGGCCCGCACGGCGAGCACGTCCGCCGTGGTGACGAGCACGGCCTGGTCCGCGACCTCGACTGCGGCCGCCTGCGTGGGCGAGACATGTCCGCCGGCGTCGATGATGACGGCGTCGAACTCGCGCCGAAGGACGTCGACGATCGACCGCAGGGCCTGCGGGGTCACGGACTCCGCCTCGCGCACGTCGACCGGGGCGAGCAACAGGTGGATGCCCGTCTCGTGGTGGATGAGCGCGTCGTCGACCGTCTGGGTGGTCATGTCGTCGACGACCTTCGCCACGTTGGCGATGGACACGGACTGGCGGACCTCGAGGATCGCGCTGACGTCCCCCTTCTCGACGTCGGCGTCGATCAGGCAGACCCGGCGGCCGGGGTGCTCGGCGAGGTAGTTGAGGGCGAGGTGCGTGGCGAGCGTCGTCGTCCCCACGCCGCCCTTGGCCCCGACCACGGTCGCGACCCTGCCGCGGCGTCCCGTCGTCACGACGGCGCCGTCGAGGACCGAGCGCATCGAGCGCGACCAGTCGAGCGCGACGTCGACGTGCTCGCCCACGTCCTCGTAGGCGAAGGGGTAGCCGAGGACTCCGCGAGCGCCGGCGGAGAGGGCCTTGATCAGCTTGCCCTGGGTGCGGGTCTCGCTGAGCACGAGCACCGACGACCCGGGGTGGCGCCCCGTGAGGTCCCGGACGAGCTGGCTCGCCGGCTGCGGGCCGAGGTCCTCGTGGACGAAGACGAGCTCGGGCCGGAGGCGGCCGACGAGGTCGGCGACCTCGTCCGTCGTCTCCACCGCGGGCCGGACGTCGAAGTCGCCGAGCTCCTGGAGGATGCCGGTGAGGTCGGCAACGAGGTTGGGATCAGCGGCGCCGATCAGTACCCGGGTCACTGGAGACCCTCCTTCACGGCCTGGCCGCCGAGGTCGTCGGCGTCGTAGGTGTCCACTTCCTTGCCGCGCTCGACACCGACGTCCGTCGGTAGGGCGACGAGCCGGACCTCCTGGGCGAAGGCGGCCGCGTAGGTCACCGCTTTGGAGTCCTTCGAGTTCAGCGCCAGGGTCACGGGGATGACCTCGGACTCCTGCGTGCCGGCCTCGCTCTGCTCCGTCACGGTCTGTCGTCCGGCGATGGAGACGACCCGGATGTCACGGGTGAGGACGCGCACGGACTTCGGCAGCCCGGGCACGTCGGCGAAGACCGCGTAGATGTCGACACGGTCCCCGGGGCGCACGCGGCCGGCGACACCGGTCACCGCGTTGACGTTGATGGCGACCTCACGCTCGGTGCGGTCGAGGCTCGAGCTGGGGACGAGCATGTCGGAGCTGATCGTCGAGCCGGCGTTGACCCGGAACCCGATCCGGCGGCCCTGGAGATCGCTCATCTTGAGGACGGTCGACTTGGAGGCCCACCGCTGGGGCACCTCGACGGGCTCGAGGTTGGAGGGCGAGAGCGCCGTGTAGGGCTCGATCGGCTTCGTCGCCCGGTAGACCGTGACGCGGGAACCGACCTGACTGTTCACCGACGAGACGTAGCCGGTGACGACGAAGAAGGTCGCCGCCGCCACGACCAGCGAGACGAGGATCATCAGCAGGCCGCGCCGCTGTCTGGGATTCACGAAACCATGTCCTTCTGGGTGAGGTGATCAGGGGTGGGCGACCCGTCGACGCGGGTGTGGGAGCCGCGGGAGTCGGAGGGCTTCTCGGTCAGGAGTGCCCGACAGAAGGCGCAGGCGGGTCCCGCGACGGCCTCGCCGCAGACGGGGCAGGGACGCGGCGTGAGACGCCGGGGAGCGCCGAGGATGGCGAACTCGGCACCGTCCGCGCCGTAGAGCCGCTGGGGATCGGCCACCGGCGGAAGGGCATGGGCCTCGTGCCGATCCAGCGCTCGGGTCAGTCCCGCGAAGGCGGGCGAGGCGGCGTCGGCACCGACCAACACCGTGCCCTCGGTGCCGATGATCGTCGCGCCGCTGTCGGCGCGCACGACGACGGGCTTGGCCCCGAGCAGGGCCAGATGACCGCGACCGCCGGGGAGCATCGAGCGCACGTGCTGCCCGAAGGAGGGCGACGGAGCACGCAGCTTCGTCACCCTCGGCAGCCACGCCCCGGAGATCGTGTCGGACAGGATCTGCTGCAGTTGGGCGACGGCCTCGCCCGGGGCGAGGCCAGCCTCGAGCACCGACATGGCCGCACCGGCCAGGGCGACTGTGCTGTGCGGAACGGCGAGGGTCGCGACGGCGACGCGGGGGTTGGCGCCGCTGGTGACGGTGGCGGTCAGGCGGGCTGCCCGGTGATCGGCCGGACGGCAGAGAAGGACGACGTGCGACAGGTCACGAGCGGCCACCCAGGCTGCCACGGCCGTCGGATCGGCCGCGGGTGCGAGTCCGACGGGGGCGGCCTCGCCACCCATCCACGCTCGAACCCCACCTGACATCGCGGTCGGGTCGATGATCACCACCCCGATGGACATGCGTTCCCCTCGTTCACGTTCGATCGGCGTGGGGGGCGCCCTGACTTTCCCCACGGTCCGTTGACGTCGCGAGCCCACCATAATGGACCAAAGCCGCAAACCGTACTTGGTGGCCGTTCCGCGATAATGCGGTACGCCCCGTAGACACGAACCGAGGAGCCGCATGGCCAGCACGCGGAGGCCGGCCACCCGCCGACGGACGAGCCTCGACCGGACCCATCGGGTGGGTGTCGTGATCAGCGCGATCCTCGGACTGGCGGGCCTGCTCGGTGTCATCGTGGGGGCCTGGTCCTGGACTCTCGAGCGACCAGCGGCCACGCAGGTGCAGCGCACAGCCGGGGCGAGCCTGGCGTCGACACCGTGGTTCGATCAGGGCTACACCCTCTTTGCCGACGAGGCCTCGATGGCCGACGCCGACGCCTCTGGTGCCGCCGAGGAGCCACGTGCCTCCGGCGCCCGCACCTGGGGGTGCGTCCTGGTCCGCAACGGCCGAGAGACCCCCCTGACGAGTGTGGCCGACATCGAGGTCACCGGCTCGCGCGTGCACGCCGGACGGGCGCTGCTGCCGGCCCTGAACGTGGGTGAGTCCGCCACCGGAGATCGCGTGAGTTGCCCTCGAGCCCCCGTGGACAGCGAGATCTGGGCCCTGCCGACCAACGCCGGCGTGCCCCTGATCCCCCTGTCGCTCATCGTGGGAGGTATCGCCGCCGCCGGAGCCGCCGCCCTCACCCACCCCAGGAGCCGGGGAGTGGCGCGTTTCGGCTCCTGAGTCCACGCGCATCCGCTCAGCGCAGTCCGGGGACCGCGGGACCACGCTCGGGCGCCTCCGCTGAGACACGGCACACGACGACGGTGGCGATCATCCAGGTCGCGAGGTCGACGGCCCAGGCCGTCACCCCGGTCAGGCCGAAGCCTCCGGCGGCGAGGGCGTGGCCCTGCCACGACAGCGGGTTGGCCAGGTAGCCGATGAGTCCGACGCCGAGCCACAGCCACGTCGGCCCCTCGTGATCGGCCCACCGCCGGACTCCGCCCAGGACGACGGCGAGGACCGCGATCTGCAGGATCGTGCGCGCGACGGCGCCCACCTCGACGGATCCGCCTGCCAAGCCGATGAAGGTGCCGATGAGCCCGAAGAGCGCGGCGGCGAACGGCAGGGAGACGGCGGCCAGTCCGGCGAGGAACCAGTGCTTCCGTGGGGCCTCGCGCTGCGTCCCCGCCAGATGGTCGAGGGATTGGGTCATGCGGTCACACCGTCCTGAAGGTCGAGATGATCTGATCGAGCTTGTTGGCCGTCAGTTGGCCCTCGGGGGCCACGGCGACGACGTTGAGGATGAGCTTCGCGTCCACCTGGACGAAGAGCTGCCACGTCTCGGTGCCGGTGCCCTGGTCACCGGACGGCGGGTTGCTCCACTGGACGAGGATGGCCCGCTGACCCGTGGGCCAGTCCACGGCTGACCTGACGACCTTGTTCTCCCCGATGGACTGGGTCTGCTCGAGCACGTAGGACTGTTCGATGGCGGAGGCTTTCGGGTCCTTGTCGGGCACGACGGCCACGCGCACGAGCCCGTCGCCCTTGGCGCTGCGGGGCGCGTCGAAGAGCCACATGTCCGTGCCCTTCGAGGTCTTCGCCACCCGCTCGCGGAAGGTCGCCGGCACGCCGATCGTGAAGCGCTCGCCCTTGACCGTCCGCCACTGGCTCGAGACGTCGGACGGGGCGAGGGTCGGGCTGGGGGTCCCGGTAGGGAGCGCGCGCTGCTGGGCCGGCGGGAGGGCCTCGTCCGGGTTGTCCGAGCCACAGGCCGTCATCGTCGCTCCCAGGGTCACGGCCAGGGCGGCCGCCGCCCAGCGCCGCATGAGTGGTCTCGTCATCGGCCCGTTCATGAGGTGCCACTTCCCGTGCAACCGGTCCACGGCGCCATCCGCGTCCCGTCCCAGTAGGTCGCCGACGTGATGTCCATCGACTCGGTCTTGACCTCGCCGGACACGCCCACCTCGATGACCACCTTGCCGGCGGCGTCGAGGGCGAAGGGGGTGTTGGCGTTGAAGTCGTAGGTCTGCTGCGTCATCGTCCCCCGGTCACGGGCGGCGGCGAAGAAGTTCATCGTCGGCTGGTAGGTCGCCACCGACGCCGCGGCCGAGATGGCCGGGTTCGTCCACGTGCCGACGTGTTGGACACCGACGGACAACAGGTAGGCGTTGGCGACATCGCGGTTGGCGTCCGTGTCGGTCGGCAACGTGGAGCGATAGACGAAGGCGCTGCCCTGACCGTTGGCGAGGTCCGCGTCGACGTCGCCCCCGAAGGCGGCGTTGGCGTACCCCGCCGACGACCCGGCCCCGCTCGTCGTCGTCTCGACCTGGGTCATGTTGCCCTCGGAGTCATAGGTGACGGCCGTGATGACCGACATCTTCCCCTCGACCTTGCCGCCCTCGTTGCGGATCCCGGCCGGGTCGATGTTGAGCTTGCGCAGCCCGGCCTCGCCCTCGACCGTGGTCTGCACGTAATAGGTCTTGCTGCCGTCCGCACCGGTGCGCACACCCAGCGCCTCGCTGGCCGTCCCGCCGGCCGAGGCCGCGTCCTCCACACCCGTCGCCTCGGCGGAGGCGTTGACCGAGAAGCCCCCCTGGGTGAAGTTCTCGTCCGCCTCCGGCACGGGCGTCGTGATCCCGAGTGCGCTGTCGACCTTGTCGGTGACCCACCGCACGGGTCCGCTGCCACCGACGAGGCCGTCCTTGACCTGATCGCCCGCCAAGCCGGACAGGAGCGACTTGAGCTCGCCGGCATCCTTGACGTTCCACACCTCGCCGTCGTCGATCCTCAGGCCCACCCCGGCGTTCGCCGACGCCGAGCCGCCATAGGAGTTGTCGTTGACGGTGAGCTTGATTCCGCCGCCGACGCCCACCTCGGCGCCGACCCCTTCGCCCTCCGAGGCCGTGACGCGGTAGCTCCCGTCGCTGAGGGCCTCCACCTGCACCTTGCGGCCGTTCTCGAGGGTGACGAAGAGGATGGCCGCCTTCGTCTTGCTGGTCGTCGTGTTGCTCGTCGTCGTGCAGGGCGTGGTCGGCTCGGGCTTGGGCTGGGCGCCGGTGTCGCCGGCCGAGTCGCAGTTCCCCTGCCCGAAGGTGACGATCAGGCAGACGGCGTCGCGCACCTTCGGCGCGAGCGGGGTCGCCTGGGTGAGGGCGAGCACGAGGGCACCCACGAGGAATGCCGCGATGAGCACCAGCCCCACGCTCTCGAGTGAGGCGGCGCCCGCATCGCCCCGGCGGGCCGCCGCCCTCCTGCGATCCCTCACTGGCTCTCCCCCATGTCGTTGTCCGGGCACGACTGGCCCGCTGACTCCGGCACATTCGAGCAGAAGTCGGACATCAGGGGGCAGGGCCCCACGACCCAATGGGGGCCCAAATCTCCCGGGCCCCCGGCCCCCCTTCGCCGATTCGCGAGCCGGCGGCGCGGCCACTACGGTCGACGCGACACCGATCCGGAGGGATGACCATGCCCGCGACCACCACGATGAGTTCGACCCCTTTCAAGCTGGCGCTCGCCGCCGGCGGCATGATCCTGGTCCTGCTCGTCGCCCTGTCCCTGCTCAACCGGCAGCAGTCCGGCGAGGAGCCCATCCTGCTGGCCGACGGCATGGCCGGACACCCCGTCCACGTGCTCGAGTCGCCCGGTGACCCCACCGTCTGGGTGTCAGGCACCGGCGCCAGCGACCCCCGTCCCGGCGGAAAGCCCGCCCCGACGCTGTGCCGGGTCTCCGGCGCGGGCGCCCCCGAGGTGGTCGCCCCCGAGGACGACGAGACCGCCATCCTGGGTGAGACCACCCTCTACCCCGTCGGCACGCTCAGGGGCCTGCAGCCCCCGGCCGACGTGACCTGCAGCGGCGAGGGCCTCAAGCACGTCTACGTCGGCCACTTCTGACAGGCCCGACCCTTCTGACAGACGTCCTTCCGAACCCGGGGCCAGATCTGTTTCCAGGATCAGGCGGTCGACTCGGGCTGCTGCACCCACCACGCGCGAAGGCGGTCCGCCGCCGTCTCCTTGTCCAGGGGGCCCTCGTCGAGGCGCACCTCGAGCAAATGGGCGTAGGCCCGACCGAGCAGCGGCCCCGGGGGGATGCCGAGCACGGCGCCGATCTCGTTGCCGTCCAGATCCGGGCGCACCTTGCCCAGTTCCTCGGCCGCCAGCACCTCGTCGATGCGGACCTCGAGGTCGTCGTACGCGCGGCGCAGTCGGTCGGCCTTGCGCTGGTTGCGGGTGGTGCTGTCCGCCCGGGTCAGCCGGTGCAGACGCTGGAGCAGCGGCCCCGCGTCGGTGACATAGCGGCGCACGGCAGAGTCGGTCCACGCCCCGTCGCGGTAGCCGTGGAAGCGCAGGTGCAACTCGACGAGGCGGGCGACCGCCTTCACCGTCTCCTTGTCGTAGCGCAGCGCGCGCAGCCGCTTGGCGGCGAGCTTGGCGCCGACGACGTCGTGGTGGTGGAAGGAGACCCCGCCACCGGACTCGAAGCGGCGGGTCGGCGGCTTGCCGATGTCGTGCAGCAGCGCGGCGAGGCGCAACACGAGGTCGGGGCCGGGGACCGTCTCGGGGTCACCACCGGGCTCGCCCTCGAGGTCGATGGCCTGCTGGAGCACGATGAGGCTGTGCTCGTAGACGTCCTTGTGGCGGTGGTGTTCGTCGATCTCGAGGCGCAGCGCGGGCAGCTCGGGGAGCATCTCGTCGGCGAGGCCGGTGTCGACGAGGACGCGCAGCCCGGTGACGGGGTCGGCGGACAGCAGCAGCTTCGTCAGCTCGTCCCGGATCCGCTCCGCGGACACGATGGACAGGGTCCCGGCCGCGGCCGTCATCGCCGCCGTGACGTCCGGCGACGGGGTCAAACCCAGCTGCGCGGCGAAGCGGGCCGCGCGCATCATCCGCAGCGGGTCGTCGCCGAAGGACACCTCCGGCGGCCCGGGGGTGCGCAGCCGACCGGCCGCAAGGTCGAGCAGCCCGCCGTGCGGGTCGACGAAGGCGAGGTCGGGCAGGCGCAGGGCCATGGCGTTGACGGTGAAGTCGCGCCGGACGAGGTCTCCTTCGAGCGAGTCGCCGAAGGCGACCACCGGCTTGCGGGTCACGCCGTCGTAGGCGTCGGCCCGGTAGGTCGTGACCTCGACCGTCACCCCGCCCTTCGCGGCACCGATCGTGCCGAACTCCCGGCCCATGTCCCAGTGCGCGTCGCCCCAGTCGGCGAGGATCTGCTCGCTCACCTCGGGCGGCGCGCTCGTCGTGAAGTCGAGGTCGCCGCTCGTGCGCTCGAGGAAGGCGTCCCGGACGGGGCCGCCGACGAGGGCGAGTTCGTGACCCCGCGCGGCGAAGCGCTCGCCGAGGCTGGTCAGCAGCGGGCGTGCCGGGTCGAGGTGGGCGAGCGCCCGGGCCAGGATCTCCGGCGCGACGTCTTCGGGCAGGGCGGAGGGGATGCCGGACGGGGGGTTGGTCATGGTGGCGTACAGCCTACGGCGAGAGGAGCGCGGGCAGGACGAGCAGGAGCAGCGCCCCGATCACCATGTGCGGCCCGAAGGCGATGGCCGTCTGGCGCCCACCTCCCTTGAAGAGGACGACGAAGACGGCGGCCAGCCCCGCCGTCAGGAAGGCGGCCAGAGTCGCGAGCAGCACGTGGGACCAACTGAGGTAGCCCAGCAGCAGCCCGAGGGTCGGCGCGAGCTTCGCGTCCCCGAAACCCATGCCTCCCGAGGGCCCGACGAGGACGAGCAGGGTGTAGACGAGGAAGAGGGCCAGCCCGGCCGCCAGCGCCCGCAGCCACGCACCGAGATCGCCCTCGATGAGCGCGACCACCCCGAGCAGGAGCGCGAAGAGGACGACGCTCGGCTTGGTGATGCTGTCCGGCAGTCGGTGGACGTCGAGGTCGATGGCCGTCAGGACGAGCAACACGACGACGGCCACGACGAAGGTCGCCGCGAGCGCCGGCCGGTGCGCCCACGACCGGCCGATCAGGAAACCGGTCACCACCGCGACCGGCACGAGCCAGCGCAGGGCGCGAACCGGCAGGTCCCGCTCGTCCGCGTAGCGGTGTCCCTGACGCCCGAGCCAGCGCCCGGCACGCCACGTGCCGAGGCCCGCCACGAGTGCGCCGAGGAGCCCGGCGACCAGACTGACCTGCGCTTCGTTCACGTCCGCACCCTATGGGAGTGACACGGTGCGTCGTCCCGCTGGCCGGGCTCGCTGGTCGGTCGGTGGTGCGTCGGCGGTCCTGTCCGTGTCCGGTCGATCGTCCCTGACCGGTCGTGACGCGTGCGCTTAGAGTGGCTCCCGTGAGCAACGCCGTCCCTGCCCCCCGACCCGCGCGGCGCCTGCCCGCGGTCGAGGAGCGATCTGCCGGCGGCGTCGTCGTCGACGTGCAGGACGGACAGGCCCGGATCGCCGTCATCGCGCGTCGCAACCGGGCCGGTCGGCTCGAGTGGTGCCTGCCGAAGGGGCACATCGAGGGCGAGGAGACATTGCGCGAGACCGCCGCGCGTGAGGTCGCCGAGGAGACCGGCATCGAGGCGCGGGTCCTCGTCGAGCTCGGGACCATCGACTACTGGTTCGCGACCTCCGACCGCCGGATCCACAAGTTCGTGCATCACTACCTGCTCGAGGCCATCGGCGGCTTCCTGACGATCGAGAACGACCCGGACCACGAGGCCGTGGACGTCGCCTGGCTCGATCTGCGCGAGGCCCACCGGCACCTCACCTTCCCCAATGAACGTCGCATCGCGAGGGAGGCGTGGCTCCGGCTCGCGGGGAGCGCCTGAGCGCGGCGGCGCTCGCCGCCGTCGTCGCACTCGTGGTCTCCCTCGTCCTCCCGCCTGCCGCCGACGGCGCCCCGTCCCCACAGCGTTCCCGGACGACCTCGGCGACGGCAGCCGCACCGGCCGATCTCGCCGTCACCCTCACCAGCGTCGGCCCCACCGTCGCGCGGCCCGGTCAGGACACCACGATCGCCGGCAGCGTGCGCAACGACGGCGAGAGCGCCGTCCGCAACCCCGTCGTCACGGTCGTCACCGGTCCGGCCTCGTCCGGGCGTGAGTCGGTGCGCGAGTGGTCGGCCGGCACGGACCTCGCCGACGGCCAGACCCTCGCCCGCACCCGCGTGAAGGGGACCGTGCAGCCCGGTGAGCGGGCGACCTTCCGCGTCGTCGTCAAGGACCCCACGAAGGCGACCGCGGCCGCCTTCGCCGCCCTCCCCGTCAGCGTCGAATCGATGGGCTCGGCGGTGCACACCTTCATCGGCATCGAGCGGGCCAAGGAGTTCGTCCCGCTCGAGGTGTCCTGGGCGATGCCGTTGACGTTGCCGATCCGGCCCGCGCTCTGGGGTGAGTACGGCGAAGAGCGGCTCGCCGCCTGGGAGGACGCGATCGGCCCGGACAGCGCCCTGCGCAGGACCATGGAGCTCGGCCGCGACCGCGACGTCCTCTGGCTCGTCGACGCCACCCTCCTGCGCAAGCCGCTCGCGACGAACTCGGGCAGGAGCGCCCGGGACGAGCGACGGCTGCGCAACGAACTGGTGGCTGACCTGCGGGAGCTCATCGCCGACGGGGACGCCGCCGTGCTGCCCGCTGCCGACGCCGACGTCGCCGCCGGCACCCTCTCGGAGTCGGCTTCGGCCCTCGTCCGCCCCCAGGTCGCTGCGGGACAACGCGTCGCGATGGAGGTCGGCGCCCGGTCCGACGTCGCCTGGCCCGCCGACGGTGTCCTCTCCGCGGATCGGATCAACGCGCTGCGCACGCTCTACGGCACCGACACGGCTCCGGCGATGATGGTGCCGACGGCCGCGCTGGCCCAGTCGGCCGCGAGCCACGATGCGCGCCAGCACACCGAGGACGGGTCGCGGATCCTCGTCGTCGACACCGCCCTCAGCGAGAGCGCCGGCTCGCTGGCGGGGGCGGCCGACGCCGTCGCCGAGACCCAGACGTTCCTCGCCGAGACGGCCGTCATGCTCGGCGAGCTGCCCGGCACGCAGCGGCACCTGCTCATCACCACGGCCCGCTCCTTCGCGCCGACGACCCAGGCGTGGGGTGACCTCGTCGACGCCGCCGACCGCATCCCCTGGCTGGAGCGCGGGAGCGTCGACGACCTGCTGGCCACCGTCCCCGAGGACGAGGTGGCGGCGGGGCACCTCGACGTGCCCGAGTCCACCGCGGACGCCGTCGCGCAGCTCGAGGAGAACGGCGGCCACGTCACCTCCCCCGCCCTGACGTCGGCGAAGGCCGCGAGCCTGGGTCGGTCCGTGCGGGCGGCACGCGCCTACGCCCAGGTCCGGGAGGACGAACGAGCCTTCGCGACGCGGATCAACGAGTCGGCGCGTCAGCTGACGTCCGTCGGCTGGCGCGGTGCCCCCAAGCGGTGGGCCGGCCAGGCGGGCGACCTTCGTGAGGTCGCCGCGAGCCCGCGCCGGGGGTTGCGCGTGTCCTCCGGTGACGTCAACTTCTTCGCGGACGCCGGTCGGCTGCAGATCACCGTCGCCAACGACCTCGACGTGGGCCTGAAGGACCTGCGGATCCGCGTCGAGCCGGACGCCACCAACCTGCGGCTGCGGATCGAGAGCCAGCCCGCACCGATCACCATCGCCGCGCACTCGCGCCACACCGTGTCCGTCGACGCGGTGGCCCTCGCCGCGGGTCAGGTCCCCGTGCGGATCACCGCCACCGACCCCGACGGCGTCCCCCTCACGGACACCGCCGTCCTCGACGTGCGGGTCTCGCCGACGGGTGACTGGATCTACTGGGGCATCGGCGCCATCGCCGCCGCCCTCCTCATCGGCGGCGTGTGGCGTAGCGTTCGGCGGCGCAACTCGACCCCGGCCCCGAACGACGGAGAACCCACCGCATGAGCTCCGACACCCTCGCGCGCTCGAGCGCCGTCATGGCGGCCGGCACGCTCGTGTCCCGCGTCCTCGGGCTGCTCCGCAACTCGCTCACGGCGGCCGTCGTCGGGGTCACGATCATCGCCGCCGACGCGTGGAACGCCGCCAACACGTTGCCGAACCTCTTCCACCTGCTCCTCGCCGGCGGCGTCCTCAACGCCGTCATCGTCCCCCAGATCATCAAGGCCATGAAGCACGACGACGGCGGTCAGGAGTTCGTCAACCGGCTGCTCACGGTCGCGATGGCTCTCATGGCGGTCGCGACGATCGTCCTCACCGCGGCCGCGCCCTTGCTCGTCGCGATCGTCACGGACGCCGGCTGGTCGGCCCGGGACCGCGGGCTCGCGACCACCTTCGCCTTCCTCTGCCTTCCGCAGATGTTCTTCTACGGGCTCTACACGCTCCTCGGGCAGGTGCTCAACGCCCGGGGCCGATTCGGTGCCTACATGTGGGCGCCCGCCCTCGCGAACGTCGTCGCCATCGCCGGCCTGCTCTGGTTCCTCCTCACCGATCAGCCGCTCGAGGCCGCGGTCGAGGACTGGACCCCGCAGATGATCGCCGTCCTCGCGGGGTCGACGACGCTCTCGATCGTCCTGCAGGCACTCGTCCTCATCCCGCCGCTGCGCCGGATCGGCTTCCGCTACCGCCCCGTGTGGGGTCTGCGCGGCTCCGGACTGGGGGCCGCCTCGCGCATGGCGATGTGGGCCTTCGCGGCCGTCTGCCTCTCCCAGGCGGGCTACATCGTCACCTCCCGCGTGCTCACGGGTGCCACCCACCGGGCCACGGCCGCCGGGGTCGACGGCGCCGGCCTGACGGCCTACAGCAACGCCTTCCTCATCTTCATGCTTCCGCACTCGCTCATCACGGTCTCGCTCGTGACGGCCCTCTTCACCCGCCTCTCGCACGCCGCAGGCGCCCGGGACACCGAGCTCGTCACGTCCGACCTGCGCCGCGGTCTGCGGCTGCCCGCCGTCGTCCTCATCCCCGGCTCGGCCGCGATCATCCTGCTCGCGCCCCTCGTGACCCAGGTGATCCTCTTCGGCAACGCGCGGGAACAGACCGACACGCTGGTGCCGGTGCTCATCGCGATGTTCGTCGGGCTCCTCCCCTTCGGCTGGTACTACCTCGTCCAGCGCGTCTACTACGCCTACGAGGACGGGCGCACCCCCTTCCTCCTCCAGATCGTCGCGACGACCCTCGCCGTCGCCTTCACGCTCTACGGCGGCACTCGGGCGGCGGTCGACTCCGCCATGTGGGTCGGCATCGGTCAGACCGTGAGCAACCTCGCCGCCGCGCTGCTCGGCTTCTGGCTCCTGCGGCGGAAGGTCGGCCCGCTCGGGGTCCCGGGTGTGGCTCGCCAGCACGTGCGCCTCCTGCTCGCCACGGCCCTCGCCACCCTCGTCGGCTGGGTCGCCCTCCAGGGGATGAACCGGATCGTCGGCGAGGGCCTCCTCGGCGCCACCGTCACCGTCGCGACCATCGGTCCGCTCGTCGTCGGGCTGGCGCTCGGCATCGCGGCGCTGCTGCACGTGCGCGAGGTCGCCGAGATGGCCGACCCGGTGCTACGGCGGCTCCGCCTGCGTGGCTGACGCGACGTCACCGCCTACGATGAACCGGCACCATCCATGAACTCGACCAAGGGAGCACGCGTGCACGGGGTTGGCCCGGGAACCGTCCTCGGTGGGCGATACACCGCACGAGAGCGGTTCGGCACCGCCACGTCGGGCGCCGAGCGCTGGAGCGCCAGCGACACCACGCTGGGGCGTGAGGTGACCCTGCTCGTCCTCCCCTGGGACGACGCCGCGGCCGATGCGGTGCTCGACGCCGCGCGCCGCGCCGCCGGTGTCGACAACCGTCGCCTCGTGCGCGTGCTCGACGTGGGCACGAGCAACGGCGTGGCCTTCGTCGTGGAGGAGGGTCTCGTCGGGGCCCGCACCCTGACCTCGCGCATCATCGGCGGCGGCCTGCCCTCCGAGGAGGTCCGCCGGGTCACCGGCGAGGCGGCCACCGGACTCGAGGCGGCCCGCCAGCGCGGCCTGCACCACCTCCACCTCGGCCCCGACGCCGTCTACTGCCTGCCCGACGGCTCCGTGAAGGTGCTCGGCGTGGCCACGGACTCAGCCCTCGCCGGCGATGACGACGACGAGTCCGACGCCGACGCCTCGCGCCGGGACGCCGTCTCCATCGTCGCCCTCGTCTATGCCGGGCTCACCGGTCGCTGGCCGCTGATCCGCGGCGGCGGCGAGCTCGAGGAGGCCCCGCGCATGGTCGGCGGCGTCGCCGCACCGTCCGAGATCGCCGCGGGCGTCCCGGGTGACCTCGACGCCATCTGCCGCCTGACGCTCAACGACGACCAGGGCCCGATCTCCCCCGGTGACTACGCCGCCCAGGTCGCCCCCTGGTCCGCCACGGCCGTCGCCGGCCTGGGCGAGTCGATGGCCGGTTCGGCCCTCTTCCCCACGAGCACGACGAGCACCACGACCACGACGCCGCCTCCGGGGGTCTCTGCCGCCGGCGCGAAGGGGGCCGACCGGATCGGTCCGCCGAGCCGGACTGCGTCCTCTGCTGGTCCGGCTGCGTCCTCGACGGCGGCGAAGGTCGGCACGTCCGCGGCTGCCGCTGCTGCCGCGGCCGCGGGTCTGGCCGGTGCCACCGGGGCCGCCGCGCGCAGCGCTGCCGGAGCCACGGGCCCCGGCGTGGAGGCTCCGTCGCCTCGCGCAGGCGCTCGCATGCGCGTTGCCGAGCCCGACGTCCCCGCCGGACCCACCGAGGCCGAGCTGGACGCCCAGATCACGCCCGCCGATCCGCCGCCCGTGACCGCGCCCCTCGCCTCGACCACCGAGGCCACCCACACCGTGGCGCCCGCCGCGACGGTTGCCGCGGAGTCCGCGCACGACACCCAGGCACTCACTCCGGTCACCGAGCCCTCCGTCGACGGCACCTCCATCGGCACCGGTGTCACCGACGACGGTGTCACCGACAACGGTGTCACCGACAACGGTGTCACCGACAACGAGGAGTCCCCCGCCGCCCGCGCCGAGCGCGAGGAGCGCGCCGAGGAGGACCGTCGGGCCCGTGCGGCCGCCGCAGCAGCCGCTGCCGCGGCCGCAGCGGCGAGCGTCGCGGCCGGAGCGGCCGGCACCGTCGGCCACAAGCTGGCCCAGGGTGGCGCTGCCGCCGGTCACGCCGCCTCCGTCCTCGGACGCGGCGCCGGACAGCTGGCGAAGACGGCCGGCGAGCGCGCCCAGGACCGCGCGGACGAGCGGCGTGCCTACCGCAACGCCGTGCGCCGCAGCGAGGAGCAGAGCCGGGTCTCCCTCGACCAGGCCAGCATGGACGAGGACCTCGAGGCCCCCGCACCGCTGCTGCCCGCGGCCGCGGGCGAACCGCCGTCGAGCAGCCAGGCCTCCTTCGTCCTCGCCGTCATGGCCGGGTTCACCGTGCTGGCACTGCTGCTCGGCATGTGGGGCGTGTCCAAGATCGGCTCGCGCACCAACCTCGACCACATCCTCAACCCGGACACCGTCGCGGCCCCCACGGCGCAGTCGTCCTCCGACAAGACGACCGAGGACCCCGCGGCCGAGGACCCGGCTGGCGAGGACCTGCCCATCGGTGGCGCCAACGGCTACGACCCCAACGGTGACGGCGTCGAGAACAACGGCGAGGCGCCCCGCGTCTACGACGGCGACCCCGAGACGTACTGGAGCTCCGAGGGGTACGAAGGCCCGAAGCTCGGCAACCTCAAGCCCGGCGTCGGCGTGACGGTCCTCCTCGACCAGGTCCCGCAGACCATCCACGAGATCACCCTCGAGCTGCCCACGCCCGGCAGCGTCGAGATCTACGCGGCGCAGGGGCCCAGCAAGGACGGCGCCGTGCTGATCGGGTCCTCGCAGGGTGAGAGCGGGACGGTCACCGTCACGGCGCCCGAGGGGACCAAGGCCAGCCACATCATCGTGTGGTTCACCGACGCGCCGCAGGTTTCGGACGGGTACTACCGGGCCCAGTTGGCGGAGATCTCCGTCCGCTGACGGAGCGACCGTGGCCGCCGACGACATCGTCCCGTTGTCCGAGGCGGATGACCGCGACCTGATGGCCCGGCACTGCGCGGGGGACCCGGACGCCTTCGGAGAGATCTTCCGGCGCCACCGGGACCGGATGTGGGCCGTCGCCCTGCGCACGAGCGGTGACCCCGAACTGGCCGCCGACGCCGTCCAGGAGGGCTTCCTGCTGGCCTATCGCCGGGCCTCGTCGTACCGCGGGGACGCGCTCGTGACGACGTGGCTGCACCGCATCGTCGTCAACGCCACCCTCGACCGGCTGCGGCGGCGGAAGCCGGCCGGCCCCCTTCCCGAGGTCGATCTCGCCGATCGCCACGATCGGCACGCCGATGCCGAGGTCCGGATCGATGTCCGCCGGGCCCTCGCCCAGTTGCCTGAAGCGCAGCGGATGGCGCTCGTCCTCGTGGACATGCACGGACTGAGCGTGGCGGAGACGGCCGCGGTGCTCGAGGTCGCCGAGGGCACCGTCAAGTCGCGCTGCGCCCGGGGGCGGTCCGCACTCGCCGCCATCCTCACCCGGGAGCCCTCGCCATGACCCGTTCGCACCCCATCGCGCCCCCGATCGCGTGCCGCACGGGAACCGTGGCGCCCTCCCGCACGTCAGACGTAGGTGTGCTCATCCCGGCACGCACCGTGTCAGCGTTCAACGACCCGGCATTCGGCGACTCAAGCCTCCATGAGACCGCACCGACCAACCCACTGAGGAGGCACCGGTGAACACCCCCTTCCGCGTCGGCCCCTCCTCCCCCGACGACGACCCCACGGGCATGCGCGACCTGCTGCGCCACCTTCCGGACCCCGGCCCGATGCCCGATGACCTCGTCGCTCGGATCCGTGCCAGCCTCGCCGAGGAGGCCTCGCGCCCCGTCACCGCGCCGGGCGTCGTCGATCTCCTGGCCGAACGCTCCCGACGCCGCTGGGTCCTCCCCGCTGCGGCCGCCGCCGCGTTGATCGCCCTCGGCGGGACCGCGCTGCTCAACCTGCAGGGGCCGAGCGGTGGCGCCGACTCCGCGGCGGTCAGCCGGGCGGTCCCCGAGTCGGGTGCCGCCGCTGACGATGCCGGCACGGACGCCGGCTCCGGCACGTCGGATGGTGCCACCTCCGGCAACGCCACTCCGGACACCGCGCGCGCCGCCTTCGTCCTCACCATGTCCGAGCGCACCTTCGACCCCGGCCGGGTCGCCTCCTACGTGGCCGCGGGGTCCGACGACCTGAGCGAACTGACCAGCTCGGCCACCGAGGCACCCGGCATCGGCCCCATCGGCACTCCCCTGGGCGCGAGCGACTGCCTCGAGCGCCTGGGGATCGACCCGCTGGGGGGCCAGTGGGTCGATCTCGGCACCGTGGACGGGACTCCGGCCGCGCTGATCGTCACCCGCGGCGACGCTCCGGTGAGGTCGATCGGTGTCCTCGTGACGCGGGACTGCACGGCCCTCAGCGACGTCGCCGAGGGGTCCTGAACACACGCCGCGGACCCGTCCCCGTGAGGGAACATCTGGCCCCTACGATGGGTTGTCACCGGTGCACCACATCATGTGGTGTGCCATCTCCTTCTCGACCACGAGGACTGCTCCGTGAGCTCTGACGTCCGCAACGTCATCATCATCGGCTCCGGCCCCGCCGGCTACACCGCCGCGGTCTACGCCGCCCGCGCCAACCTCCAGCCCCTCCTCTTCGAGGGTGCCGTCACCGCCGGCGGCGCGCTGATGAACACGACCGAGGTCGAGAACTTCCCCGGTTTCACGAAGGGGATCATGGGGCCGGACCTCATGATGAACATGCGTGAGCAGGCCGTCCGCTTCGGCGCGGAGGTCGTCACCGACGACGTCACCGCCGTCTCCCTCGACGGCGAGATCAAGACCGTCACCGACGGGGAGGGCGTGACGCACTCCGCCCGCGCCGTCATCCTCGCCATGGGCTCGGCCTACCGCGAGCTCGGCCTGCCCGACGAGAAGCGGCTCTCCGGTCACGGGGTGTCGTGGTGCGCCACCTGCGACGGCTTCTTCTTCCGCGATCAGGACATCATCGTGGTCGGCGGCGGCGACTCCGCGCTCGAGGAGGCCACCTTCCTCACGAAGTTCGGCAAGAGCGTGACGATCGTCCACCGCCGCGACGAGTTCCGCGCCAGCAAGATCATGGCCGAGCGTGCCCTGGCCAACGACAAGATCACCGTCGCGTGGAACAGCGCCGTCACCGCCATCCACGGCGAGGACAAGGTCACCGGCGTGACCCTCACCGACACCGTCACCGGCGAGACGCGCGAGCTGGCAGCGACCGGACTCTTCGTCGCCATCGGCCACGACCCCCGCAACGAGCTCGTGAAGGGGGTCGTCGACCTCGACGACGAGGGTTACGTCCTCGTCGACGGCCGCTCCACCCGGACCAACGTCGAGGGCGTCTTCGCCTGCGGCGACCTCGTCGACCACACCTACCGCCAGGCCATCACCGCAGCCGGCTCCGGCTGCTCCGCGGCCCTGGACGCCGAGCGGTTCCTCGCCGGCCACTGATCTGGCCTCATTCGGCCACCCACAGACCACCACAGCACCCCAACACAGGAGGAAGCATGGCTACCAAGGCCACCACCGACGCCACCTTCGAGGCTGACGTCCTCAAGAACGACAAGCCCGTCCTCGTCGACTTCTGGGCCGAGTGGTGTGGCCCGTGCCGCGCCGTGGGCCCGGTCATCGAGGAGATCTCCAACGAGCACGGCGACAAGCTGGACGTCGTCAAGCTCAACACGGACGAGAACCCCACGACGACGATGCAGTACGGCATCACGAGCATCCCCGCGATGTACGTCTACCAGAACGGTGAGGTCGTCAAGCAGATCATCGGCGCCATGCCCAAGCCGAAGCTCCTGCGCGAGCTCGCCGACTTCATCGGCTGAGCCTCTCCGGCACGACGAAGCCCCGACCCTCCTTCACGGAGGGGCCGGGGCTTCGTCGTGTGTCGAATTCCGTTGTGGGGCAACGCTTTTCGCCCCGACAGGTCAGTCCTCGGACGGTGCCAGTTCGTCCTCGGCCACGCTGACGCCCATCGCCCCGAGGATGCGGTGCAGGTCCTCGACGGAGGCGAACTCGATCGTCATCTTGCCCTTGCGTTGGCCCAGGGAGATCTTGGCGCGAGTCTCGAGGTGGTCGGAGATCCGCATGGCCACGTCGTCGAGCTGCGGGTGACGCCCACCGGGGCGAGGAGCTGCCCGGCGGGCCTTCTCCGGAGCGACGCCCATGGCGACGATCTCCTCGACCGAGCGCACGGAGAGTCCCTCGGCGACGATGCGTTGAGCGAGTCGCTCCTGGGCGGCGCCGTCCTCGAGGGAGAGCAGGGCCCGGGCGTGTCCGGCCGACAACACACCGGCCGCGACGCGGCGAGCGACGAGCGGGGGCAGGCGCAGGAGGCGGAGCGTGTTGGAGATCTGGGGGCGCGAGCGGCCGATCCGGCGCGCCAGCTCCTCCTGAGTGCAGGAGAAGTCGTCCAGCAGTTGCTGGTAGGCGGCAGCCTCCTCGAGCGCGTTGAGCTGGCTCCGGTGGAGGTTCTCCAGGAGGGCGTCGCGCAGGAGGTCGTCGTCCTCGGTGTCCTTGATGATGGCCGGGACGGTCTCCTTGCCGGCCTCACCGCTGGCTCGCCAGCGCCGTTCACCCATGATGAGCTCGTAGGTGGCGCCGTCGACCGGCCCGCCGGGGATCGTGCGGACCACGACGGGCTGGAGGACGCCGATCTCGGTGATGCTGTGCACCAACTCGGCCATGTCGTCCTCGTCGAACACGGAGCGGGGCTGCTTCGGGTTCGGCCGGATGCTCGTCAGGGGCAGGTCGGCGAAGGTCGCTCCCGGCACCGGAGCGAGGGCGCCGGAGGCCTCGGTCGAGGACGTCTCGACATCGCCGGCGGACGACGCCGAAGGGGTGTCGTTGCTGGTCAGAGACCTGTCGGCGCTCAAGGGACCCTCGGCGGTGACGGCATCGGCCACGCCCTCACCCTGGGGCACACCGAGGGGAGACGTCGCCCGGGCAGCGCTCTCGTCGGTCGCCAGAGCGACCCCCGCCGTCGGGCTGTCACGGAAGAAGATGTCCGCCGGGCGGCTGGCGCCCGGAGTCGTCTGGTTGGGGATCAGCGCCCCGAGGCCTCGGCCGAGGGCACGTCGCTTCTCACTCATGCGGACATCCTTTGTCGGTGTTTCACGTGGAACGGGGGTCGGGGAGGTCGTGGCGGACACGGCTACTGCGCCCGGTCCGCGGGGAGCTGCGCACCACGATCGGCGATCTCGCCTGCGGCCTCGCGGTAGCTCAGCGCACCGGTGCTCTGCGGGTCATACGTGATGACCGTCTGACCGTGGCTCGGAGCCTCCGAAATGCGCACGGAGCGGGGCACGGTCACCTTGAGCACCTGGTCGGGGAAGTGGGTCCGCACTTCCTCGGCGACCTGGGCCGACAGCCGGGTGCGGGCGTCGTACATCGTCAACAGGATCGTGGAGACGTGCAGGTGCTGGTTGAGGTGCGCCTTGATCATCTCGATGTTCTTGAGGAGCTGGCTGAGGCCCTCGAGGGCGTAGTACTCGCACTGGATCGGGATGAAGACCTCCTCGGCCGCGACGAACGCGTTGACCGTGAGGAGTCCCAGACTCGGCGGGCAGTCGATGAGGACATAGTCGGGGACCGGGGCACCGACCGCCTTCCGATCCGCGAGGTACCCGTCGATCGCCTTACGGAGGCGGGTCTCACGGGCCACGAGGGAGACGAGTTCAATCTCGGCGCCCGCGAGGTCGATCGTGGCGGGCACGCACCACAGGCCGGGGATGTCCGGGCACTCCTGGACGACATCCGCGATGGGCGTGCCCTCGACGAGGACGTCGTAGATGCTCGGCACCTCGGCGTGGTGGTCGATCCCGAGGGCCGTGCTGGCGTTGCCCTGCGGGTCGGTGTCGATGACGAGGACGGTGAGGCCGGCATCGGCCAGCGCGGCCGCGATGTTGACGGCCGTCGTCGTCTTGCCGACGCCACCCTTCTGGTTCGCCACCGTCATCACGCGCGTGCGGGCGGGCTTGGGGTGGACGCGCCCGGCGAGCGCCTGGCGCTTGCGCGTCACATCCGCCACGGCGGCGAGGATGGGGGTGTCGTCGATCATGGGTGGCTCCACTCGGTTCGCGTCCTCGTTCGCCTCGGCAACGGGTGCCGTTTCACGTGAAACGGGGCGGCCGTCGGGCCATGCGGCACCAAGGGCGCCTCCCGGCTCGATCCGGCCGGTCCCGAGCCAGCCCACGGACGTGGCCGTGTCACCCTTCCGTGCAGGCCATCCCATACCGGTTTCGACGGTCAGGCGGGATTCCGCGGCAGTCACACGTGTACCTCATGGTGGGGAGCGGGGGGTGCCTCCATCCAACACCCTCGGACCACGACTCGCCAAAGCGATGACTCCGCCGTCGCGCATCGACACGCGAAGGGGCCCGTTTCACGTGAAACGAGCCCCTTCGTGCGCCTGGGTCGCGCGGGTCAGCGCGTCGTGGAGCGTCCCGAACGTCCCTTGGACGGTATGGCTCCGGCCACGAGCTCCACCGTCAGCGTGGGCTCCTCGAGCACGGTGCTCCCGTGGGAACGGACGCTGCTGTCGACCACACCGAGCTTGGCGAGGGAGGCACGCTCCTCGTCGAGCTCCTCCTGGGCACTGCGCCCCTTCATCGCCACGAGCCGGCCGCCCGGCTCGGTGAGGGGCAGGCACCAGCGCGCCAACTTGTCGATCCGCGCCACGGCGCGGGCCGTGGTGAAGGGGGCACTCAGTGAGCCCGCGAACTCCTCGGCCCGGCCGCGGTGAACGGTGACGTTGTCCAACGCGAGCAGCGTGACCGTCTCGCCGAGCCACGTCGTCCGCCGGAGCATCGGCTCCACGAGATGCAGGTCGAGGTCGGGGCGGGCGATGGCCAGGGCGATGCCCGGCAGACCAGCACCGGACCCGACGTCGATGACCCGAGCGCCCTCGGTGAAGGAGTCCTCGATGACCGCGCAGTTGAGGACGTGACGCTCCCACAGGCGCGGCACCTCCCGCGGGCCGATGAGTCCGTGCGTCACGCCGGTGTCGGCGAGCACGGCGACAAACTGCTCGGCACGCGCAAGGCGCTCACCAAAGAACTGGTGAGCGCCCTGCGGTGCGTCGGGGACGTCAGGCACGTCGAAATCCACGTTTCACGTGAAACGTCATGCCGGGAGGATGACGACGTAGCGGCGCGGCTCGACACCGTTCGACTCGGATCCGAGCCCGGCCGCGAGGACCTCGTCGTGCACGACCTTCCGCTCGAAGGCGGACATCGGCTCGAGCGACTTCTGCTCGCCACTGTCCTTCACCTCGGTGATGGCGGCGCGGGCAATCTCGACGAGAGCGGCTCGCCGCGCGGCGCGGTGGCCAGCGACGTCCAGCATCAGGCGGCTGCGCTCACCGGTGGCCGCCTGGACGGCGAGGCGGGTGAGCTCCTGCAGGGCGTCGAGCACCTTGCCGTCGTCGCCGACGAGGCGGCGCGGGACGCGACCTTCCTCGGAGTCCACGATGGACACGGCCGCGCGGTCGCCGTCGACATCGAGGTCGATGTCGCCATCGAGGTCGGCGATGTCGAGCAGCGTCTCGAGGAAGTCGGCCGCCACCTCGCCCTCACGGTCGAGCAGCGCGCGGCGCTTGCCCGGAGTCGGCGGCGCCGGGGTCTCAGTGGCGTCGCTCTCCACGGCGTCGGTGGACGCCGCGTCGGTGGCGGCATCGGCCGCCGCGTCCGTCCCGTCGACAGCATCGACGACGAGGTCGGTGTTCTCTTCGCTCATGTTGCTTCTCCTGTGGCTGTGGAGCTCACGGCTCCGGGGCGAGCGACCCGGCACGGTGGCCGGGTCGTCGCGAGGACTGAGGGCCGGCTCGCGCCGGCCACGGGCTACTTCTTCTTGTTGCGCTTCTTGCCCTTGGGCTGCTGGCGCTGGCCGGACACCTTCTCGTGCAGCTCCTCGGCCATCTCCTTGTCGTGCTCGAGCTCGTGGCGCTGCTCCGGGGTGTCCGGAACGAGGCCCTTGCGGGCGCGACGCTCATGCATGGCCGCCTCGGCCTTGGAGCCGGGGGCCGGCATGCGACGGATGACGTAGAACTGCTGGAGCATCGACCAGAGGTTCGTGACGAACCAGTAGATGAGGACACCGATCGGGAAGTTCACGCCGGACACGGCGAAGATGATCGGGAAGAGGTAGAGCAGGATCTTCTGCTGCTGCGCGAACGGGTTGTCCAGCGCGCTGGCCGGCATGTTCTTGCGCATCAGCTGGTACTGCGTCGTGAAGGTCGTGACCGACATCAGGATGATGAGGACGACCGTGACGAGCTGCACCTGGACGCTGTCGGCACCGATGAACTTCTCGGACAGCTGCGCGCCGAAGATCGTCGAGCTCTCCGCCTGGGCGGCGAGTGTCCGGCTGATCGGTCCGATCGGGTCGCGGTCGCCGCTCGCGATGCCCTCGAGGCCGTTGAGGACGCGGAAGAGGCCGAAGAAGAAGGGGGACTGCACGAGGATCGGCAGGCACGAGGCGAAGGGGTTGGTCCCCGTCTCCTTGTAGAGCGCCATCGTCTCCTCCGTCATCTTCTGACGGGACTCCGGGTCGCTCTTGCCCTTGTACTTGGCCTGGATCTTCTGGATCTCGGGCTGCACGAGCTGCATCTTGCGCGAGGCGTGGATCTGCTTGACGAAGAGCGGGATGAGGGCGGCGCGCATGACGAGCACGAGGCCGACGATGGACAGGGTCCACGTCCAACCATTCGCCGCGGGCAGGCCGATCGCCGTGAGCGCCGAGTGGAAGCCGTACATGATCCACGCGACGATCAACTCGAACGGGTAGATCAGGCTGCTGAAGAAGTCTCCCATGCTGTCCTTCTCATAGAGCGGTGGACGAGGTCCGCCGCGGGTGGGCGCGAAGGTCGCGCGCCTGGTTGGTGGTCACGATGCCATCGGGACGTGGTCGACGCCGCCCGGCGCCCAGGGATGACACCTGAGCAGACGTCGGACGGCGAGCCAGGTTCCCTTGATGGGTCCGAAGCGCTCGAGCGCCGTGACGGCGTACGCCGAACACGACGGGTAGTACCGGCACGTGGGCGGCAGCAGCGGTGAGATGAGGAGTTGGTAGCCGCGGACCAGCCAGATGAGCGGCTGTGCGAGGATCCGGGTCGGGCTCATGAGTCACGTCCCGACCGCTGGCCGAGTCGGCGCACGAGCTCGTTGACAAGGCGCTCGAGGTCACGGCCCAACTCGATCGAATTCGCTTGTGCCGCAGCGGGATTCGCGCGGACGACGAGGTCGGTGCCGTTCGGGACCGACGCGAGGAGGGGCCTCATTTGCTCACGGAGGCGACGCTTCGTGCGGTTGCGCACGACGGCGTTCCCCACGGCCTTGGACACAACAAAACCGACTCGCGGCGGGTGACCCGCTCGCTCGTCGGTCTGGTTGGCGTGGACCACGATGAGTCGTGACCCCTTCCGCGCTCCCTGGTGAGCCCGAACCGTCGCCGTGAAGTCGCCACTGCCCCGAAGGCGGTGCGCTGCCGACAACACGGCGGGCGCGGTCTCAGGCGGAGAGCTTGGTGCGGCCCTTGCCGCGGCGCGCGGCCAGGATGGCGCGGCCGGCGCGGGTGCGCATGCGCAGGCGGAAGCCGTGGGTCTTGGCCCGGCGACGGTTGTTCGGCTGGAAAGTACGCTTGCTCACGATCGTTCTCCGTTGGTCTCGGTCCGTCGACGTGGTGTCGTCGGACCATCGCTGTCACGCTGAGTCCGGATGCTCCCGAAGGGGGTCCGCGGCTTCGGTCGCCATCGGAAACCCGCGTCGTCGCCACGAGGGCGGGTCACGGGCATGCGAAAGCGGCCGACAGGCCGGGGTCAACGGTACGGCAGTCGCGCGAGGTGAGTCAAAACGCGCAGCCCCGCCCACCGGGCTGACCCGAACCCCGCAGACTCCCACGCCCGACGGCTCGACGAGAGCCGACACGCCGGTGGTCGCACGGTTCGTCGTGGGAACTCGTCGGCTTCCACTTGCCGCGATGCGATGGAGGTTGTTAGCGTCACACCTCCGACCCCCACACGAGGACTGCCCACAGCATGTGGACAAGTCTGTGGGCACTCGGAAAAGCGCAGGTCAGGGGAACCCCGGGCCGATGACGGTTCGGATTGAGGTGCGGCTGTGGCGGATCCCGAC